>NZ_KB822673.1 GCF_000364625.1 Pseudomonas thermotolerans DSM 14292 | reverse complement strand
TTCGTCGCAGTGCAGCACCGGGTGGTCCAGCAGCGTGTCGCGCAGCAGGTTGAGCAGCGGTTGCAGCTGTTCGCCGCTCTGGATCACCCAGCGCGCCAGGGTCTGGCGCGGGATGTCGACGCCGTGGCGGCTGAGCATCTTTTCGAAGCGGTACAGCGGGATGCCATCGGCGTACTTGGTGGTCAGCAGCATCGCCAGCACGCTGGGGCTGGCCAGGCTCTTCTCGATCAGTTGCGCCGGCTTGTCGGCGGTGACCGGCGCCGCTTCGCAGGCCGTGCAGGCGTAGGTCTTGCGGATGTGGCGGATGACGCGCACCCGCATCGGGATGATCTCCAGCTGCTCGCTGGCTTCCTCGCCGATGACCTGCTTGCAGGCGCCGCAGGCACAGGTCCGCTCGTGTTCGGGCAGCTCGTGGACGATCTCCACGCGCGGCAGGCTGGCCGGCAGCGGCTTGCGCTTGCCACGACGCTTGACGGGGGCGACGACGTCTTCGGCTTGCTCCTCGCTTTCATCGACCGCCGCCGGCTGTTCGATCAGCTCTTCGGCCTCGTTGAACATGGCCAGCTGCGGCGAGTCGGCATCCTCGGGGCTGCGCTCGGATTTTGGCGAGAACAGCTTGTGGCGCAGCAGGGCCACTTGCTCCTGAAGTTGCGCCACCTTTCCCTGCGCCAACAGCAGCATCTGCTTGAGCAGAACCGGGTCGTCGGGGAGGGTTTCGGGCGCGGGAATCATGGCGCCGGATTATACCGGCTCAGGCAACGAAACGCGGCGTCAGGATGCGGTGCGGGCGGTTGCGCCACAGGTCAATGCCGTCGAGCAGCCAGTTCAGTTCATCGACCGTCAGCTCGATGGCCGCGTCCCCGGCATCGGGCTGGGTCTTGAAACGCTCGGCCTCCAGCCGCTTGAGCCACAGGCAGAAGCCGTTGCGCTCCCAGTAGAGGATCTTCACCTGATTGCGCGTGCGGTTGAGGAACACGAACAACACCGGGTTGAACACCTCCACTTTTATATCCAGCGCGACCAGGGCGGCCAGGCCGTTGATGGATTTGCGGAAGTCGACGGGCTTGGGATAGAGGTAGACCTTCTGGACCTTGGCGTCGGGACGCATCATGGATGGCGGGCTCCAAT
>NZ_KB822672.1 GCF_000364625.1 Pseudomonas thermotolerans DSM 14292 | reverse complement strand
CGGTTTCATAACCCACGAATGCGTCGTAGAGTCGCCCGGCAAGATCTGAAGTTTTCAGCCCTTATCAAACCGTCCGTGGAAATGGGGTAGAACCCAGATGACAATGGCGATCCGTTGACCAACCAGAAGCGCTGGGAACGTGACATCGAGGCCAAGTACGTTGTGCAGTCTGGGTCGTTGAAGGACATGTCCTTTCGCATTCGACAAGCCACGACTCGCGCCACCGACTTCGAGTCGGATTTGGATGAGTTCCGCCTGATTGTCGAGTACCCGCTGGAAGTTCTCTAACCCTGGCAAGCGAGCGGGTTGATTGCCCGCTCGCTCCTTGGTCCTGCTGTCCCCTCGTAGTGCTCCTTTGGTTTGGAGACAGCCCTTGGCGCCCTAGGGCGCCTTTTTTACTTAGGTTAAAGGACGTATGAAAATGAGTCGGCCACTACACACAAGCGGCCGTGCTGGCAGGCAGTACTACTGGGCGGGATATTCTGCAACGACCTGATCAGAACCCGTCTTGGTCAAGCCAATGACCTGGTAGGCATGCTGTACGCCATCGACTTCCATGCCGGGGGAGCCCGCCGGCATCCCGGGAACCGCGATACCAACCAGATCATTGCGCTTGCTGAGTTCGAGGACCTGAGCAGCCGGTACATGACCTTCGACGAACTTGCCGTCAATCACCGCGGTGTGGCAAGACGCTAACCGTGGCGCGACGCCCAGTCGTTGCTTCACTGCTGTCATGTTGCTTTCGACATGGTCGACGACTTTGAAGCCATTCGCTTCGAGGTGCGAGATCCACTTCTTGCAACACCCACAATTGGCATCACGATGGACATCGATCGTCAGGGCATCAGCTGCTTGAACCGCAGATGTGGCGGATAGAGCGGCCAGCAGGGCCAGATATTTAGCTTTCATGAACGTGCTCTTTGCCATCGGAGTGGGTGTGGGTCTTGGGCGAGGCGTTCGGAGCCTGCTCGGCGTGATGATCACCTCCGTTGGACGACGCCTCATCCCCAGCATGGTGGTCATCGCCACTCATATCCGAATGGTGACCTGCCTTAGGGATGGTCTGAAGTAGCCACGTATTTCTGGCCGACTACAGACCTCGCTGTTTTTTGAAGCGATCCATCGATCAAAAAGCGCTCAGATCGTC
>NZ_KB822671.1 GCF_000364625.1 Pseudomonas thermotolerans DSM 14292 | reverse complement strand
GGCTATCTGGCCGGTTTTTGATCGACGGCCCGCTTTCAAAAGCAGCGAGGGCTGAAGTCGACCGGAAATACAGGGCTACTTCAGACCTTCCTTAAGGAACTGCCCCTTGGTGGGAGTTGCTTTAGGGTTGTGTTGCAGAATCGCGTTTGACGCTTTTTTCACATTCTTTTGACGGGGCCATCACGGCCCCGTTTCTATCGTGGCGGGCATTCCCCAGGAGGATGCCAGGCCATGTCAAAAAACACCCCCATCGAGCTCGAATTTTCCCGCAAATATGATCACCAGCACTCCGTTGAGTATCTGAACAAGCATCAGGATGGGCTGGCTCGACGTCTATCACATTGGCGTGACCTGCAGGTGGCTCGACAGGCATTGCGACTCGCGGGTGAACCCAATCTGTTGTTGGACCTGCCCTGTGGTGCAGGGCGCTTCTGGCCAATGCTGGCGCAGAATAAGAATCGAGTCATTCTGGCCGCAGATAACTCGGCAGATATGTTGGCCACTGCCCGTGCTGGGCAGCCCTCCGAAATAGTGGCGCGCATCAAGACGTTCCAAACCTCTGCATTCGACATTGACCTTGGAGCCAACGCAGTCGATTGCATCTTCTGCATTCGGCTCCTCCATCACATCGAAGCAGCCGAACACCGTTTGGCCATCCTGCGAGAGTTTCACCGGGTCACGCGCGACAGTGTGATCATTTCCCTTTGGGTAGACGGAAACTACAAGTCCTGGCGGCGTCAGCGCCTTGAACGTCGCCGGGCTGCAAGGGGGCTGGAAGGAAAGAACCAAAATCGTTTTGTGGTCAGGCGCGAGGAGATCGAAGCAGAGTTCAAAGCGGCAGGATTCAGAGTCATTGGCCATCGTGATTTCCTCCCGGGCTATGCCATGTGGCGTACATACGTTCTGCGCAAGCTGGAGGATTAGTCGATGGGCATTCTGATCAGCCATTCGCAACCAGCCCCGCAGAGCACCGAGTTCGATCGCTGGTGGCATAGCCAAGGTGTGTGGGTAGAGCCCACAAACAAGAGGCGTGGGGGTGAAAGCGGTGTGCTGCTTGCGGATTCCACGGTCATCTGGCCACCCATTCCATGAGCATCTGACCACCGATTCCACGGTGATCCGGCCACCCATTCCACGCGTATCCGACCA
>NZ_KB822670.1 GCF_000364625.1 Pseudomonas thermotolerans DSM 14292 | reverse complement strand
CCGGCCGGATGGCCGTGGAACAGGTGGCCAGATGGCCGTGGAATGCCTGGCCAGATGAGAGCGGACTGGGTGGCCGGATGGCGTGGAATCCGCAGTGCTGCTGTTGCAATCTCGTGATCCCACGCGTCCACAGCTCTATTGCAAACGCCAGGCTGGACATACCTATCGAACACTATTGCACCCCTTGGGGCAGCCCACTGTATTACGCGAGATAAAGGCATACAGGGCTTTTGCGCATCTGGGTGTTCGTGTGCCGAAACTGGTATACGGGGCCGCTCGCATGCATGCAGGGCAATGGCAGGCCCTGTTGGTCACGGAGGCCTTGTCTGGCTTTATTAGCCTAGAGCAATGGTACGGCACTCATACACCGGATCAGTCATTGCGGGGATTGGTTATGAACCAAGTCGCCTCAATGCTCGCATCCCTGCACAGAGCAGGCTGGCAGCACGGCTGCTGCTACCCGAAGCATATCTTCGTCAAAATCGCGCCACGCAATACCGAGCCTCCCGTTGTTGAAACAGCAATCCTTGATCTGGAGAAGAGTCGGCGACGTCTCCGAAGCAAGGATGCTGCGCGCCATGACCTGAGCCAGTTATGGCGCCATCGCGGGCCAATCCCGGAGCCTGATTGCATTCACTTGCTACAGGAGCACGGCCGGCTTTTGGCTAAATCTTGCCATGAAGCGGGATCTGCCAAATGAATGATTTGGAAGCTGCCGAACTAGATGCACGCTCGCTCAAGGGACAGAAAGGGTTGACCCGTGTCGTGCGGGCTCTGGGTTATTCGATTGCAGGCCTGATTGCGGCCTTTCGAGGCGAGGCGGCGTTTCGCCAGCTATTGCTGCTCAATGCGCTGCTCATCCCTGTGGCAATAGCTTTGGATGTCAGCAGCGTCGAGCGAGCGATACTGGTTTGCGTGCTCCTGCTCGCACTAATTGTGGAGCTGATTAACTCTGCAATTGAGGCGACAGTAGATCGGGTATCTCTGGAGGTGCATCCACTTTCTAAGCAGGCCAAGGACATGGGAAGCGCTGCACAGTTAGTTGCGTTGATTGTCATCGCAGTGGCGTGGAGCAGCATACTGGCCTAACGGGAAAGGTTTAAAGGCTGCTTCTGGCCGGTTAGCGACCACTTCTCTGGCTAGCCATGCTTGTCCTCCCACATGTGGAGGACTTGCCATGAACATCACTGCTACCTGCACCCGCCGGC
>NZ_KB822669.1 GCF_000364625.1 Pseudomonas thermotolerans DSM 14292 | reverse complement strand
GAAAAAGCCCGTTTTTCGCGAAACCGCTGCCCTGTATCCCGCATGGTTACTGGGCAGCATTTTTCGAGAAAGGACTTTTTCAGACCATCCCTAGCCATTCCGAATATGCCATTCCCGAGCAGTATGCAAATCTGGAAGAAGGCTTCAATGAGGTCGTCGATGGCAATGAGGCGTTCTATGTCTATGTCCAGGAAATCAACAATCAGACCTATCTATTGGTGCAAGAACAACACGAGTTCGAGGCCCGTGAGCAAGTTCTATTCGATGTAGTACTAGCAGGCTTTCTACTGACCATCGCAGCCGCATGGGGGCTCGGGCTAGTCATGGCGCGTAAGGTGATGGCGCCCATCAGTCGCTTGGCTCAGCAGGTGCGTCATCGCGACCAATTGCACTCTTTGGCTCCGCCACTTGCTCCCGATTACCCTGATGACGAAATTGGTCAACTGGCAGCTGCCTTTGACAGCACGTTGGGCCAAGTGCGTCAGTCACTGGAGCGTGAACGGCTATTCACCAGTGATGTCAGCCATGAATTGCGCACCCCACTCATGATCATTGCCACTTCCTGTGAGTTGCTTGCAGAGGTGAAGCTTGAGCAGCGCGAGCGTGTGCAGATTGAACGTATAGACCGGGCTTGCGAGGAGATGCGCGAGCTGGTCCAGACCTTCCTGCAACTAGCCAGAGATAAAGCTAATGAGACAGCCTTTGTCGCGAGTAGCAGTTTAGCCAAGGTGGCCACCGAGCAAGCCGAGCGTTGGGGCCCAATGTTCAGAGAAAAAAAACTGGATTTCCAGTGCATTGAAGAGGGTACGGATGATGGTCGCTACAATCCTACTTTTCTCAACGCGGTGATGGCCAACCTACTGCGAAACGCACTGCATTACACCGAGAGGGGGTTTGTACGCCTAGTAATAGGATCTGGAGAGTTCCGCGTAGAGGATAGTGGCAGCGGCATTCCTTTCGAGCAGCACGAGCAGATTTTCCAGCCCTTTGTACGTGGTACACAGGCGCGAGGGGATGGTTTGGGGCTGGGTCTTTCATTAGTAAAACGCATCTGTAGCAAGCAGGGTTGGACGATCTCGGTTCAGAACCTACCCGGTGGGGGAGCATGCTTCAGCGTAACCTTGAAAAGCGTTGTTTGACTGATCTTGCCCAGTCCCAGTGGACACCCCGTTAAGCGATACACTGCACGAGGTGAACCATGGCAAGACCAGCATCCCTGATGAAACAG
>NZ_KB822668.1 GCF_000364625.1 Pseudomonas thermotolerans DSM 14292 | reverse complement strand
CAGCCCCTGGCGCAGGATCGATTCGAGGCTCTTGTAGCTGCACGCGCCGAGGCTGAGGGCGCGACGGCAGGCCAACTCCAAGCGCACTTCGCCATGGATCTTGCCCAGGCGCAGGATGCCCAGGCAGGCCCGGTAGCCTTGGGTTGGGTGGATGCGCCGTTCGAGGATGTGGCTGATCACGCCGGCCGTGTTCGGCCCGGTCTGCTCAGCCCAGCGGATCAGCCGTTGTGGCGTCCACTCGGCGTGCTCGCGATGACTCTTGGGCATGTGCTCGGCCTGTGTGCTGTGCCGGCCCTTGTGCGGTGAGCGAAGGTGGCTGGCCACCCGCTGATTGGCGTGGAAGCACTCCACCGTGCGCGCTGTCAGGCGTACTTCCAGTTGTTTCTTCACCAGTTGGTACGGCACCGAGTAGTAGTGCCCATCGACCTCGACGTGGTAGTCGATGTGCACCCGCGCCTTCTTCCACTCGGCATAGACGTAGGGCTGCTCCGGCAGTGGGCGCAGCGCTGGACGATCCAGGGCTTCGAAGGCCGAGTGCCGGGAGCCCGGCAGCTTGCGAAACGGTCGTCGGTTGAGCCGCTCCAGCAATAAGGCGATGGCGCTGTTGAGTTCGTCCAGGGAGAAGAACTGGCGGTTCCTCAGCGCGGCGAGGATCCAGCGCTCGACCACCTGCACGCCGACCTCGGCCTTAGCCTTGTCGCGCGGCTTACGCGCCCGCGCCGGCACCACCGCCACGCCATAGTGCTCGGCCAGATCGCGGTAGCTCGGGTTGATGTCCGGCTCGTAGCGATGGCTCTTACTCACCGCGCTTCGCAGGTTGTCCGGCACCACGATCTCCGGCACACCGCCGAGAAAGGAGAAGCAGCGGGCATGTGAGCCCAGCCAGTCAGGTAACTGCTGCGACCAGGTGGCTTCGGCGAAGGTGTAGCTGGATGCACCAAGCACCGCGACGAACACCTGCGCCTGGCGGATCTCGCCGCTGTGGCGGTCGATCACCGGCACCGTCTGCCCGGCGTAGTCGACGAACAACTTCTCGCCAACGCGATGTTCCTGGCGCATCACCACGTCCAGCTTGCCCTGCCAGGCTCGGTAGTGCTCGCAGAACCAGCTGTACTGAAAGCCTTTCGGCTGGCTCAAGCGATACTCCTGCCAGAGCAGCGCCAAGGTCACGCCCGGCCGGCGTAGCTCGGCGTGGATCATGGCCCAATCGGGCAGCGGTCGTTGCTCGGAGGGTACCGCCGGCGGTGGCGGGAACAGTTGCTGCTCCAGCTCGGAATCGGACAACGAACAGGGCCAGGCTAGACCGCTGGCGGCAAAGCGACAGAGGTAATCGCCGACGGTGACACGACCGATCTGCACGCTGACGGCAATCTGG
>NZ_KB822667.1 GCF_000364625.1 Pseudomonas thermotolerans DSM 14292 | reverse complement strand
AATCGAAGACACTGGCTTCTTCATAAGTACCCACACGAATTGCTTGATTCAGTTGCGAGAGGCGATTGGGTCTGTAGCTCAGTTGGTTAGAGCGCACCCCTGATAAGGGTGAGGTCGGCAGTTCAAATCTGCCCAGACCCACCAATTGTCGCGGGGTCGTAAGGCCAGCCGACATTGGGGCCATAGCTCAGCTGGGAGAGCGCCTGCTTTGCACGCAGGAGGTCAGGAGTTCGATCCTCCTTGGCTCCACCAGTTCGGCGGTAGAGGCTAGAAATGAGCATTCGGGATCGAATGTTGATTTCTGGACTTTGTCTGGAATCGTTCTTTAAAAATTCGGGAAAGTGATAGAAGTGACTAGCTGATTGTTTTCACTGCAATCAGTTAATCAAGGCAAAATTTGCGAGTTCAAGCGCGAATTTTCGGCGAATGTCGTCTTCACTGATCGATCCGAGGCTGTTGTCGAGAGACAGATTGCTTGGGGTTATATGGTCAAGTGAAGAAGCGCATACGGTGGATGCCTTGGCAGTCAGAGGCGATGAAAGACGTGGTAGCCTGCGAAAAGCTTCGGGGAGCTGGCAAACGAGCTGTGATCCGGAGATCTCTGAATGGGGAAACCCACCTGGGATAACCCAGGTATCTTGTACTGAATCCATAGGTGCAAGAGGCGAACCAGGGGAACTGAAACATCTAAGTACCCTGAGGAAAAGAAATCAACCGAGATTCCCTTAGTAGTGGCGAGCGAACGGGGAGTAGCCCTTAAGCTTGAAAGACTTTAGTAGAACGCTCTGGAAAGTGCGGCCATAGTGGGTGATAGCCCCGTATACGAAAGGGTCTTTTGAGTGAAATCGAGTAGGACGGGGCACGTGAAACCTTGTCTGAATATGGGGGGACCATCCTCCAAGGCTAAATACTACTGACTGACCGATAGTGAACCAGTACCGTGAGGGAAAGGCGAAAAGAACCCCGGAGAGGGGAGTGAAATAGAACCTGAAACCGTATGCGTACAAGCAGTGGGAGCCCACTTTGTTGGGTGACTGCGTACCTTTTGTATAATGGGTCAGCGACTTATATTCAGTGGCGAGCTTAACCGAATAGGGGAGGCGTAGCGAAAGCGAGTCTTAATAGGGCGTTTAGTCGCTGGGTATAGACCCGAAACCGGGCGATCTATCCATGAGCAGGTTGAAGGTTAGGTAACACTGACTGGAGGACCGAACCCACTCCCGTTGAAAAGGTAGGGGATGACTTGTGGATCGGAGTGAAAGGCTAATCAAGCTCGGAGATAGCTGGTTCTCCTCGAAAGCTATTTAGGTAGCGCCTCGTGTATCACTGCTGGGGGTAGAGCACTGTTTCGGCTAGGGGGTCATCCCGACTTACCAAACCGATGCAAACTCCGAATAC
>NZ_KB822666.1 GCF_000364625.1 Pseudomonas thermotolerans DSM 14292 | reverse complement strand
CGACGATCTGAGCGCTTTTTGATCGATGGATCGCTTCAAAAAACAGCGAGGTCTGTAGTCGGCCAGAAATACGTGGCTACTTCAGACCATCCCTAGATGCTCTGAGCTGATTGTGTCCCCTGGGTTCTCGATACTGAAGGTAGTGGAGTCCTCTGTCTCGCGGATCAGAACCGAAATTGTCTGTCCCGCCGGCGTGTAGCGCAGCGCATTGGACAGCAAGTTGGATAGCGCGCGATCAAGCATCAGCCGATCTCCCAGCACTTGGCCTTTGCCTGTGAGCGATAGCTCAATGCCGCGCTCTTCGGCCAGAAGGTGGTAGTAGTCAAACAGCTTGAAGACTACGTCAGCCAGTTCGATCCTGGCCTGCTCGGGGATGATCAGGCCATTATCAGCCTTGGCCAAGAACAGCATGTCATCAATCATCCGAGACATGCGCTTCAAGTCCTCCAGGTTGGAGTACAGATTCTCCTCATAGGCATTGATATCGCGTTTTTTACTCAGCACGACCTCGGTGTGGGTCATCAGATTGCTGACTGGAGTTCGTAGCTCGTGGGCAATGTCGGCCGAAAAATTGGAGAGCCTAACGAAGGCATCCTCTAGCCGAGCCAACATCGCATTGAAGGAGAGAACCAGTTGCTGAAGTTCCCGCGGCACTGGTTCGAGAGGGATTCGCTCCTGTAACGAGCGAGCGGACATCCCGGAGGCCACATGAGTGACTTGCCGCAGAGGCCTAAGGCCGCTGCGAGCAACCACCCAGCCGAGTGCGGCACTGAACAGGGCGCTGATGACCAATCCAATCCAAAACCATCGTTGCAGCGTGTCGAAAAAGTGTGTGTGATTGGTGACGTCAAGAATCAGCAACGCAGTGAGCGGCTCAGCCTGATCGGCTACCGAGATTTGCTCCGTCATGCCACGGTACATGTGTTGGCCGTTCTGCCACTCCCACATGCTCTGCTCATTTGCACGTCTGAAACGCTCAGGTACTTCGACTGCTCTGGGGTCGGAAAACAGTACAGAACCGTCACTGGCCAGGATAGTGGCGGCCAGATCCTGATGGGCTCCCAGCAAAGCTCGCAACTGCGGTAATTCTTCCGAAAGGCTCGCTTCACCGCGAGCATTGTTGAGGATATGTTTGGCGGATTCGAGTTTCTCCACCAGGGCCTGCCGATCCAGCATCTTGAAGTGGTGCTGGCTGAGCATATTGAAACTCAGCCCTGCTACCGTCAGGACTGCAATTACCGCGGACATGAACATCAGGCTCATGCGTGCGGTCAGCGAAAGGTGCTTCATATTCACTCCGGAGCATCCATCATGTATCCCATGCCGCGGGCGGTATGAATCAGGGCGGATGCAGAAACTGAGTGCAACACAGTCATTGAATTGAAGCCGGAGTATCATGCCGCATAGCGATCGCTTTCTGCACGACCTCGCTCATGAC
>NZ_KB822665.1 GCF_000364625.1 Pseudomonas thermotolerans DSM 14292 | reverse complement strand
AGAGGAAGGGGATCGGTTTGTTTGGCGACTGCCAATCTACCAACCTCCGAACCGTCAACCACTACTTCCCCCAGATCGCGCGAAGAACCTTTTTTTATGCCTCTCCATTGCTCCCCTTCTCGTCGTCTTTAGCGAATTGGTCACCGTTAGGTCACCGTTAGCGCATATCTGAACTCTCCCCGGGTTTGCGGGGTGACCTCGCTTTCCCATGTGGTGGGAGGAGGCTTTGGTTGTACGTACTCAGCTAACTCTCCCGGCATTGTTCGTGGCAATTGCTTCATCAGGTCGGGCAGAGTAACCCTTCATTGCTCGACTGTACGGGGGAGGTTCTTCAGAGGGTGGGCTGCATCTAATGAAATAGCAATATAGCAATTGGCTATTTAATTGCTTAAATCGATAGTGAATAGCCACAGCCTATCTACGACTGGAGAGAGAGGGAGTCCGGTTAAAAAAAACACACCACGTACCTGATATGCATCCCAACCAATCAGGTACACACCATGAACAACCGCAAGCAAAACACCCACCTCTCCCAGTCTGACGTAGCCCTGCATATCGAATCACTCGTCCAGGCTATCGAGCGCAGCGATACACCTGCATTCCGGATCACGCACAAACGGTCAGGCTATGAGCAGGTCGAAGAGACCAGACTCTCCCGCCACTTCACCCACATGCAGCAGATGTACAACCTGTTCGATGATCAAGTGCCATACGACTACAGCGAGCACTTGTTAGCGTTCCGAGAGGCCTGTGACGACATTGGCCTTCAGCGTTCACCCAATGGTCCTGTCTGCATGAGCGAGACGGGGACGTACTGGCTCAGTCATGAGCAGAGCATGAATGTCCTTACTGAACGGATCCGTGAGTTGACCCGTCAGCGGTGGTATCAGCGCAAAGCTGGGGATCGAGCCTATGAGGCACGCAAGCAAGCGAAGGAGATCATCGCTTACAACGATGCAGTGATGAGCCTTTACTCACGCACTACGATAATCCGGCTGGACTTGTACTACCGCCCTGAAGCTCAGGCTAGGCAGCGCGTCGAGCAGGTATTCGATCACCTGGATGATCTGATCGACCAACACAGCCGTCATCGGACTTTCGAGCACCTGATTGGGTACACCTATTCAGTCGAGCAGGGGGATTGCAAGGAGGGGCGTGGGTACCACATCCATGCGGCCTACTACTTCAATGGCAACATAGTGTGCCGCGATGTCTGTAAGGCAACTAGGATCGGCAAACTGTGGGAGGAGATCACTCGTCGTCAGGGCTATGCCCATAGCTGCAACCACGACAAGGAGGGATATGGCGATAGGCGTGGAATCGGCCTTATCCAGCGGGAGGATCAGTCGAGACGGCCACATACGCACTACGCCATGAAATACCTAGTCAAGGATGATCAGCACCTGCGCTTGAAACCTGCAGGGGCACGCTGTCTGCGGATTCCACGCCATCCGGCCACCCAGTCCGCTCTCATCTGGCCAGGCATTCCACGGCCATCTGGCCACCTGTTCCACGGCCATCCGGCCGG
>NZ_KB822664.1 GCF_000364625.1 Pseudomonas thermotolerans DSM 14292 | reverse complement strand
CTACGACAAGTTGGCAAGAAGTTTTGCCGCAATGGTCACGCTGGCTTGCACGCTGCGGTGCCTACGGCAGTACTTTTCGTACAGAACCTAACGTTTGGTTAAGGGGCCGGCTTTAGCCGGTCCCGAGTGAGCGAAGCGAACGACTTGAACCAATTGTTATGCTTTACATTGGGCGCGTGAATTCAGTTGCGACTTTAAATCCGGTTTGCGTGACGCAGTATTGAAGTCGCTGAAGTAGAACCTGAATCCGTTTTAGCTCCAAGGAAAGCTCTCGGATATATGAGGCAGAGAAACCGTGTACTTCAGCACCAGAACCTAGGTTTTGTTTGGCTCTGAATCGGACAGTTGCTGCATATAGTTCTTCGTCAGCTGCGGCAGCTTTGCTTCCTAAATTCCATGAGGAGTGAAGCAAAATATTTCTTTTTTCCGTTATTTCTTTGATGCCTTTTAATAGCTCTTTTACATGTTTCTTGTCTTCGTCATCCTGGCCTGGGATTTCACAGTAAAGCGCACCAAGTAGCACTTGTAGTTCTGCAGAGGCTTTGTCGCCGATGAGAACCTGCTCCATGCCTTGGTTTTTCAGGCCCTGGGAGCGGAGCATGAACATAATTATGTACCGCATTGCGTCGCAAACGCGCTCGAAAGCTAGGACAAATTTCCCCAGCTCCATAATGAATTCTTCCGCCTGCTCGCGATGGGCATCGTCTGCATATTCATTGATCATGCACAATCTCCAGAAAGGGCATAACGCCGCGCTCTGCGGCAAATTTGGAGCGCCGCGGAAAATTTGTCCGACAGCAGCGCCTTGTTAAGCATTAGTAGTAACTCTGTGATTTTTCGATGAGATAGGCCATTGAGAATTGGGCGACTAGCCCAATAGTCATAATTACACCAAATAGAACAAGTACGTTTAGCAGCGACATGCCAACAAAAATAATGCCCAGAATAGTTAACAGATATGCCACCTGAATAAAGAATGTAGACACCATTGCGTACTCATTGCCACCCTGTAGATCTTTTTGAGCAAGCCACGTAATTGGCCCTGTAGCAATGCCATATGACCAAATTAAAACAGGAATTATTGAATCGTGGTTTGCTTGTTTAGTGTAATAAATTAGAACCAATACACACCAAGCGACAAGAACGCCAATAGTATAAAGCGAGCTAAGAAAGCCAAAAAAGTACCCACCGAATTTGTTGCCCTTTTCGAGCATGACAGCTGCGGGAGCCGCGAAAATCATGCCCGGCATCATGGCTAACCCGATACCCATACCCGACACAATTAGCGCCAGAATGCCGTAACCGATCAACCCCCACTCACCAAGAATAGCCAGCCATATGCCAGAGACGATACCGCCAAACATATTGATAATTCCTAGGGGAATGGCAAGTACAGATAATGCTCTCGCAAATGATTCCATGGTTTGCTCCTTGTGGATGCTTAGGTTCTGTACGAAAAGTCCAAACGGGTAGAATCGGCGCCATGACAGGCTGGAGGCCCGCATGGCAAAGCGTTACGAACTCCCGGATGCAGCT
>NZ_KB822663.1 GCF_000364625.1 Pseudomonas thermotolerans DSM 14292 | reverse complement strand
TGCGAGGTGCTCGCGGCGGCCAAAAAAGGAGAAATGAGTGGGCTATCTGGCCGGTTTTTGATCGACGGCCCGCTTTCAAAAGCAGCGAGGGCTGAGGTCGACCGGAAATACAGGGCTATTTCAGACCTTCCTTAGCATCGACGCGATCTAATCACTGTTATATCTAAGGGCTAGGTATGGGAGCAATTTGGTTTGATAAGCATGATTTTGCCGACCACCTACATGAGATTGTTGGCTATAAATCTGGGGTCGCCGCATCAATTGAGCATATGTGCGATCTACTTAGCGGAACAGGATTTGATGACGAAATTGTTTCTTCTGAGGAGCGCGGGATTCGAATTAGATCCGAAGATTATGACACCCTCTATTACACCCTTTTACATAAAATTGGGGTTACCGACAGACCGTTAGATGGGATATTTGAGATATTTAAAATATCGCGGGAAATGGAGCGTAGAAATGGTGCTGACTTCGCTCGCTCTATTCAAGATATTTATCGTCGACATATAGAGATTGAAACGAAGAAGGCTTTGCAAGGGGGAAGAAAATCATTAGACCCAGAGGGGATGATAAGAGAAGCCGTCCAGGTGCATGGAAAGGCAGGCTTAGATGCAATCATGACGCTGATTCAAGGGTATGATGACTTGATGAAGCATAGCCCACATACTGCAATGAAATTTCACCAGTACACTGAAATTGTAAATTTAGCAGATTTGTTCGAACAGTATAATCCAGTTGCAGAGAAGGGTGTATTCCTTGATCAGCGTTTTATAGACTTTCTTTCAAACAATCTTCAAAAACTGGGTGAAATACATTGGAGAAAATTTGAAGAATTAACTGCTGAATGCTTTCAGCGATTTGGTTATATTGTCGACCTAGGGCCCGGAAGTGATGACGATGGTGTTGATTTAAGAGTATGGAATAATGAAAAAGAGGGGACGCCCGAGTTTATTATTCAATGCAAGAGAGTTAAATCAAAAATTGATAAGGTTACGATTAAAGGATTGTACGCCGATGTATTGCATGAAGGATGTAAACTCGGGGTGCTGGTAACATCTTCTGAATTTAGCGTAGGGGCTCGTTCTACAATAGAAGCCCGAAGCTACCCCATAAAAGAAGTAAATAAAGACAGCCTTGCTAAGTGGCTCAAAGAACTCAGAACGCCAGGTTCGGGAATAGTGCGTGTGTAGAACCACAAGATATAACAATCGCAAGCACACGGAACAATTTTCCGCTTTGCTTCAAATTGTCCGGTGTTGCGGGCGTTAGGTGTCTCATAACTTAGTGGTAATAGCAAGGAGAAAGGCAATGAAAGACGAATTTGTCCAAGCGATTCAGAGCAAAAACAAGGTTCGCCTTACATTCCACTCGAAAGAGGATGGTCGCCCTCTCGTTAGAGTCTGTGCACCAATGGACTACGGCCCTAGTCGGCGTGCCAAAGATAAATCTGATCGATTTCATCTCTGGGATTACGAAAGTGACAGTGCTCAGCATGTGCTTAGCCTTCTTCCAAACCAAGTAATTCGCGTTGAGGTTCTTCCGGAGCTGTTTGATCCGGCAGAGTTCGTGACGTGGGATACTCAATGGTTTGTGCAGAGAGATTGGGGGCATTACTCGTAATCGCACCTAACACCTGGCGGATGCAGAAACTGAGTGCAACACAGTCATTGAATTGAAGCCGGAGTATCATGCCGCATAGCGATCGCTTTCTGCACGACCTCGCTCATGAC
>NZ_KB822662.1 GCF_000364625.1 Pseudomonas thermotolerans DSM 14292 | reverse complement strand
CACCACCTGATCCATCTCGATCAGGAACAATTCCTTACGGGTTTGCTTGCGCTTGCCGGCGTACTCGGCGTCGGCGAAGGTCATCTGCTTCATGGGAAAGCTCGGGCGAGTGAAGTCGACGAATTTTGCCAAATCAGGAAGTCTTTTTCAGAGTTTCCTTAGCTGCCGACCTCAGGCTAGGAAAAACTTATCTCTTTTGCATTCTGCTCATAGAGGTGCTTCTGACGAAGCGCCGCAACTTGAATTACTGCTGGAATGGTAACGCGATAGGCGGGCCCTGCGACATCAATCGCTGTCCAGAGACCGGTAATAACCCAGCCAATCGGCCCAGTAAGAATAGCCATGGTTCGAGTTAGCGCCGCATTACCTGCAAAGGTAAGCCCCCGACCAATCAAAGCTCTAGAGATAGCATTGACGACAATGAGGGTCAGCTGATAGGACTTAAACCCACCCATGCGAAAAACAGCTTGGAATACACCGACCATTGCTTCTGCCGTGATCCCACTTGTGTTCTTTACTCCAGTCGCCTCGGCCAGCTCCCGGAGTTCTTCGGGGCTCATCTTTTCAAGTGCATCTTCGAGAATCTTCATCAGAAGATTTCCTTCGATCTTCTCCACGCTCGAGCTCTTGTTGTAGTTGACTTTCATCTTATCGCAGACATCCATCAAGACCTCCTTATACTCAACCCCCTTGCCGCCGCGAAACACGGTCATGAAAGTGTTTGCGCCGAAGCACTGAATTTCAGCCGCAATCATTTCCCAGTATTTTTGGTGGTCTGGATAGTGTTTTTTGTACAGCTCATTCATTGTCAGCTCTTCTGTGAGTCTCACGTCTCCATCTTTGTCATGAGTGAGGCAGTAGACAAGATCATTGAGATCTTGAGATTCCATTTGACCAAGAAACTCAAGATCAGCGTCGTCACGATAAGCCATATTTCTTTTCCTCTGTTAATACGATAATGGATGATAAAACAGCTAACGTTTGGTTAAGGGGCCGGCTTTAGCCGGTCCCGAGTGAGCGAAGCGAACGACTTGAACCAGTTGTTAGACGCTGCTTGCACGATAGTTTCGAGTTCATCACTGCGCTAGGACATTGAAGCTGGATATTTGGTTTTCTATTAGTTTGTAGTTTGGTTCGCCGATGAGTACAGTGTGCTCTAAGCTAATTATCAGGGTTGCGGATGTGCGGTACACAATGTACTGCGCCCGCGAAACCTTAAAGCCCTTAGAGTTGTAATATATGCTTTCAGTCCGAACTGCAGGAGTGCCTTTGAATGTGCCTGTGCCGGACTGCGATGAAATTAGCCTGATCCCAGAAGCTCTCATGATTTCATTTTGTCTTTTGGAGAGCTCTTCTCCTAGAGTGTTAATGTCTGAAACTGTCAGGCCATCAAATTCTTCTTTTGTTAGCTCTGGAGGCCCGACCATAACTCTTGTTAGGAATGCTTCATTGCTATTTTCTTTGTAGATCATGAAAGGGGTGGCGATATCCTTTAGATCTACATCGAGCTCTACTTTGGCCGTGTTAGCGATTTTGCTCGCTTGCCTCATTAGCTCGGTCGCATGAGGGCTAGATACAACGCGCCAATCTCCTGGGGCGGATATTTCATAAAGCCCGTCGAATCTATAATTTTCAGCGTGTGTGATGGCTGGGCATGAGATCAATATGGCTATTGCTATGAGTAATTTTCTCAATTTTTTATCTCTTGATGATCTTAAAGTTCGCTCAGTGCGATTTCTTTGCAGTGTCTAAGGAAACTCTGAAAAAGACTTCCTGATTTGGTAAAATCCGCCGACTTCACCCGCAGAGCTTTCCGATGAAGCAGATGACCTTCGCCGACGCC
>NZ_KB822661.1 GCF_000364625.1 Pseudomonas thermotolerans DSM 14292 | reverse complement strand
GGTGGCGCGTTCTTCAACGCTGAGTTCGGAATAGGACATAGGGGCAACACCGTACCGGAAAGGTCAGGTGTTGCACTCAGTTTTTGCGGCCGCCTTGACTTCATTTTTATGACAGGTTGAGCGGATATATTTTAATCACCACCTTGAAGGAGTGATTAAATATGAAAAGCCTCAAAGTTATTGCAGCCCTTGCCGTTATGGTTGTTTCCTCTGCCGCTCTGGCAGAAGGCGGCGCTGATCGTGTTTATGGTCGGATGATTCAGGCCAATGAGCAGGCCATGCAAGAGTATGCTGCCGCTAACGGAAAGAATCCGCCTGAAGTTATTCATTACCGCTACGGCATGAAGCTCGATATCGCCAGGGTCGTGGCCATTACCTCAACGGACTCTAGCTGCGGTGTGATGCCGGCCCAGATGACCTACGAGGACTCCAATGGCGATCTGAATATTCTGGAATACCGGGTAGCCGGGACAGGCTGCCGGAACCAGAACTAATAAATGACATCGCGCTGACGGAAATGTAATTTCCAAGTCACCCTGACGTTATTTGGTATGTGGAAATATGACAAAAGCGCGCTCGGCTATGCCGGCGCGCTTGGCGCATATATCCAACAACACAATGAAACTGCCAATAACATCAGGAGCATTTATGAACAACAAGGTCCTGTTTGGACTTTCTCTGATCGCTCTAAGTGTCAGCACCGGGCAAGCTGCAATGGCCGCTGGCGAGAAAGGCGAGGGATTTATCGAAGGCAGTAGCCTGACCATTCTCAATCGAAACCTCTACTTCAACCGTGACTTCCGCAACGGCCAGTCCAGCAGCTCAGGTAACGGCTACTCGGAAGAGTGGGCGCATGGCGTGATCGGCCGATTCGAGTCTGGCTACACCGAAGGCACCGTAGGCTTTGGTGTCGATGCCTTTGCCATGCTAGGACTTAAACTTGACACTGGCGACGGCCGTTCAGGAGCCGGTGGCTCAGTCGATGTGCTGCCTTACAACAGCCTCGGGCAGGCTGAGGACAACTACTCCAAGCTGGGCGGTGCAGTAAAAACACGGTTCATGGATACCGAAATCAAGGCAGGCGATGTCTTTCCTGTCAGCCCGGTCGTCCAGTACGGTGATGCGCGGCTTTTACCGGAGAGTTTCCGCGGCATCACCGTGGCCAACACCAGTGTGGAAGGACTGTCGCTTCAAGGCGGTCGCCTTCATTCGATGAGCCAACCCAACAGCAGCAGCATGCGTGACGGCTTCGCCACCTTCTACGCGGGCGAAGTCGACTCTCCATGGATCGCCTATTTCGGCGGTGACTACACGCTCAACGACAACCTGGGCTTCAGTCTCTACACCAGTCGGCTCAAGGATGCCTGGAATCAATACTATGCGGGCACCACGCTGAGCTATCCGCTTGCGGACGATGTCGCCTTGATCGGTGGGTTGAACTACTACAAGGCAGTTGATGAAGGGAAGCAGCTCCTCGGGAGCTTCGATAACAACATCTGGAGCGGTAAGGTCGGCATCCAGTTCGGCGCGCACACCGTCCTGGTTGGACTCCAGCGCAACAACGGCGATGACGACTTCGACTACTTGCGCCAATCTGACTCCATCTACCTCGACAACTCCATTCAGTACAGTGACTTCAACTCGCCCAAGGAGAAGTCATGGCAGGTGCGCTATGACCTGGATATGGAGCCTTTCGGTGTGCCCGGACTGAGCTTCATGACTCGATATGCTCAGGGCTGGGATGCCGACTACAGCAACGCAAACGAGGTCTATATGCGCCGAGAGGGTTCTACCCCGTTAGCACGGACACTTTCGAGTAAGCTCACACCGAGCTGAAGGAGTGTTCATGAAGCGCAAGAAATACAGTCCCGAGTTCAAG
>NZ_KB822660.1 GCF_000364625.1 Pseudomonas thermotolerans DSM 14292 | reverse complement strand
CGGGGAAGAGGAAGGGGATCGGTTTGTTTGGCGACTGCCAATCTACCAACCTCCGAACCGTCAACCACTACTTCCCCCAGATCGCGCGAAGAACCAAATGTTTTGACGGCACTACGGTTTCCGCGGAGGTGCCCAACGGCGTCAGTCTGATGGAGGCTGCGGTGAACGCCAACGTGGCCGGTATCTACGGTGACTGCGGCGGTGCCATGTCCTGCGCCACCTGCCACGTGGTGGTGGACGAGGAGTGGTACGCCAAGGTCGGCGCGCCGAGCGCGATGGAGGAGGATCTGCTGGAGATGGTTCCGGGCGGGCGTACTCCGCGCAGCCGCCTGAGCTGCCAGATCCGCGTCAACGACGAGCTGGACGGCATCGTCCTCGAGACGGTGGCCTGACCATGGCTGAGCGCATCGTCATCGTCGGGGCAGGGCAGGCTGCGATGGCCTGTGCTGCCCGGCTGCGAGCGCTGTCCGCCGACAGCCTCATCACCGTGATCGGTTCGGAAACGCACCTGCCTTACCAGCGCCCGCCGTTGTCCAAGGCGTTCCTGGCTGGCGAGCTGACCATCGAGCGTCTTGCCCTGCGTCCGCAGACCTGGTTCGCCGACCAGCGGATCGAGCTGCGCACCGGTGAGACCGTCACTGCCATCGACCGGGACCAGCGCCTAGTCAGGCTGGCCGGCGGCGAACGGCTGGCCTACGACAGGCTGGTGCTGGCCACCGGCTCGCGCGCTCGCGAACTGCCGGCGTCGCTTGCCACCAGTCGCAGCTACACCCTGCGCGGTATCGACGATGCGCTGCGCCTGCGCGATGAGCTGAAGGAGGGTAGGCGCGTGCTGGTGATCGGCGGTGGCTATGTCGGCCTGGAATTCGCCGCCTCGGCCAGCAAGGCCGGGCTCAAGGTGACCCTGGTCGAGGCCGGGCCGCGCATTCTCGGCCGGGTGGCGGCGCCGCAGACCGCGGAATATTTCCGCGCTCTGCACCTGAGTCGTGGCGTCGAGATTTGTGAAGGGGTGGGGATCCAGTCCCTGAGCGAGACGGTCGACGGCATTCAGGCGAGGCTCTCGGACGGTCAGGAACTGTGCGTCGATTTCGTCCTGGCGGGCATCGGTGCCTTGGCCAACGATGAGCTGGCGCAGGCGTGCGGTCTGGCCTGTGACAACGGGGTGCTGGTGGACGAGCTGTGTCGCAGCAGCGACCCTGCGATCTATGCCGTCGGCGATTGCGCCACCGTCGTTGATGCCGGGGGCAACAGGCGGCGCATCGAGTCGGTGCACAACGCCATCGAGCAGGGTGAGACGGCCGCCAGCGCGATGCTGGGCCTGGAGCCGCCGGCGAAGAAGACGCCGTGGTTCTGGTCCGATCAGTACGAGTGTAAGCTGCAGATTGCCGGCCTCAACCAGGGCTATGACCGCATCGAGGTCAAGTCCGGCAACCGCCCGGGAGCGCAGTCGGTGTGGTACTACGCGGGCGAGCAACTGCTGGCCGTGGATGCCATCAACGATCCGGTGACCTACATGAAGGTACGCCGGGACTTCGACGCCCAGATCTCAGCGGCGCAGTCAGTCTAGGCTGCGCACCAAGAAATAGCGGTGGGGGCCATACCGATCTGGCGATCGGAGGGGAGCCCCCGCCGCAGCCTTTTGCGGTCTTCGGTCTTTCAGGTCGCGCGAGAGCGGCTCGTGCGGCAGCACCGCACCTCTCCGCTCGGCGTGTGCCTGGCCTCGGTCGCGCTGCCCATTCCTCGCTCAATGCCTTTTGTGCGCTTTTCCGGCAGTCCGAGCCTTGCCTCTGGAGGACTCGACCCCCTACCTGAATCGCCAGGTTTTCCCATTCTGAATGCTCTCTGGCTACCTCTGCAGGGCCCGGGTTCTACCCCGTTAGCACGGACACTTTCGAGTAAGCTCACACCGAGCTGAAGGAGTGTTCATGAAGCGCAAGAAATACAGTCCCGAGTTCAAG
>NZ_KB822659.1 GCF_000364625.1 Pseudomonas thermotolerans DSM 14292 | reverse complement strand
CAGCCAGATTGTTTGGGTGTTATATGGTCAAGCCTCACGGGCAATTAGTACTGGTTAGCTCAACGCCTCACAACGCTTACACACCCAGCCTATCAACGTCGTAGTCTTCGACGGCCCTTCAGGGAGCTCGAGGCTCCAGTGAGATCTCATCTTGAGGCAAGTTTCCCGCTTAGATGCTTTCAGCGGTTATCTCTTCCGAACATAGCTACCCGGCAGTGCCACTGGCGTGACAACCGGAACACCAGAGGTTCGTCCAACCCGGTCCTCTCGTACTAAGGTCAGCCCCTCTCAAATCTCAAACGTCCACGGCAGATAGGGACCGAACTGTCTCACGACGTTCTAAACCCAGCTCGCGTACCACTTTAAATGGCGAACAGCCATACCCTTGGGACCGGCTTCAGCCCCAGGATGTGATGAGCCGACATCGAGGTGCCAAACACCGCCGTCGATATGAACTCTTGGGCGGTATCAGCCTGTTATCCCCGGAGTACCTTTTATCCGTTGAGCGATGGCCCTTCCATACAGAACCACCGGATCACTAAGACCTACTTTCGTACCTGCTCGACGTGTCTGTCTCGCAGTCAAGCGCGCTTTTGCCTTTATACTCTGCGACCGATTTCCGACCGGTCTGAGCGCACCTTCGTACTCCTCCGTTACTCTTTGGGAGGAGACCGCCCCAGTCAAACTGCCCACCATACACTGTCCTCGATCCGGATCACGGACCAGAGTTAGAACCTCAAGCATGCCAGGGTGGTATTTCAAGGACGGCTCCACGCGAACTGGCGTCCACGCTTCAAAGCCTCCCACCTATCCTACACAAGCAGGCTCAAAGTCCAGTGCAAAGCTACAGTAAAGGTTCACGGGGTCTTTCCGTCTAGCCGCGGATACACTGCATCTTCACAGCGATTTCAATTTCACTGAGTCTCGGGTGGAGACAGCGCCGCCATCGTTACGCCATTCGTGCAGGTCGGAACTTACCCGACAAGGAATTTCGCTACCTTAGGACCGTTATAGTTACGGCCGCCGTTTACCGGGGCTTCGATCAAGAGCTTCGCTTGCGCTAACCCCATCAATTAACCTTCCGGCACCGGGCAGGCGTCACACCCTATACGTCCACTTTCGTGTTTGCAGAGTGCTGTGTTTTTAATAAACAGTCGCAGCGGCCTGGTATCTTCGACCGGCAGGGGCTTACGGAGTAAATCCTTCACCTCCACCGGCGCACCTTCTCCCGAAGTTACGGTGCCATTTTGCCTAGTTCCTTCACCCGAGTTCTCTCAAGCGCCTTGGTATTCTCTACCCGACCACCTGTGTCGGTTTGGGGTACGGTTCCTGGTTACCTGAAGCTTAGAAGCTTTTCTTGGAAGCAGGGCATCAACCACTTCGCTCTCTAAAAGAAAGCTCGTCATCAGCTCTCGGCCTTGAACGCCCGGATTTGCCTAAGCGTCCAGCCTACAACCTTAAACTTGGACAACCAACGCCAAGCTGGCCTAGCCTTCTCCGTCCCTCCATCGCAGTAACCAGAAGTGCAGGAATATTAACCTGCTTCCCATCGACTACGCTTTTCAGCCTCGCCTTAGGGGCCGACTAACCCTGCGTCGATTAACGTTGCGCAGGAAACCTTGGTCTTTCGGCGTGGATGTTTTTCACACCCATTGTCGTTACTCATGTCAGCATTCGCACTTCTGATACCTCCAGCAAACCTCTCGGTTCACCTTCACAGGCTTACAGAACGCTCCTCTACCGCGCATCTTGCGATGCACCCGCAGCTTCGGTGTATGGTTTGAGCCCCGTTACATCTTCCGCGCAGGCCGACTCGACTAGTGAGCTATTACGCTTTCTTTAAAGGATGGCTGCTTCTAAGCCAACCTCCTAGCTGTCTAAGCCTTCCCACATCGTTTCCCACTTAACCATAACTTTGGGACCTTAGCTGGCGGTCTGGGTTGTTTCCCTTTTCACGACGGACGTTAGCACCCGCCGTGTGTCTCCCGTGCTGACACTTGCC
>NZ_KB822658.1 GCF_000364625.1 Pseudomonas thermotolerans DSM 14292 | reverse complement strand
GCGGGACTCACCGCCGCCTTCATCGAGTTAAAGGCGCTGCGCCAGTCGATTGCCGACAAGGAAAAGCGCGAGGCTGAGCTCAAGCAGATGCTGCAACAGGCCATGGGCGATGCCAGCCGGGCGGAGTTCGCCAGCGGCTACATCACCTGGCGCAAGGCCAAGGACAGCGTCGGTCTCGATGTCGCGCAGCTACTCAAGGACAAGCCGCACCTGCAGGCCAAGTACCCGCTGCTAAAGCCTGGTGCACGGCGCTTCCTGATCGGCTGAACCACACCTCCTCCATCCCTCCCCCTTGGCCAGTCAATGCTGCTCACCCTGCATGGCTGGCCTTTTTTAATTTCAGGAGAGTCATCATGCTCAAAGGTCTGGCTATCACCCCGCCGGTACTCGGGCGGATTTCCATCGGCAAGTTCATCGAGAAGAACGGCAGGCGCCTGCCGGAGAAGGATGACCAGTTCACCATCACGTCCCAAGTGCAGGGCAAGGATGGTTGGCTGCTGCACCCGCTGAATGACGAGCTGCGCCAGAACAAGGACGACAAGCTGCGCAGCATCCCGGTACGCCTGCTGTTCAACGAACCGGAGCTGAACTTCCGGGCCGACTACACGCTGTTCGACCGGCAATCGGGCCGACCGGTTTGCGTTGGCAATGGCGAGACCTGCAAGCGGGTTACCCAGGACGGAATCCAGTCGCTGCCCTGCCCCTCACCGGATGCCTGTCCGCTGGCCAAAGGCGGTGCCTGCAAGCCCTATGGCCGACTGAATGTGGTCATCGGCGATGAGGATCCTCTAGGCAGCTTTGTATTTCGTACCACCGGCTTCAACAGCATCCGGACCCTCGCCGCTCGCCTGCATTACTTCCAGGCCATCTCGGGCAACCGCCTGGCCTGTCTGCCACTGGAACTGCGTCTGCGTGGCAAGTCGACACGACAGAGCCATGGCACGCCGATCTTCTACGCCGATCTGACAGTGCGCGGCGGCATGGACATGGCTGAAGCACTGGTGACAGCCAGCGAACTCGACTCACGGCGTCAGGCAGCCGGCTTCAATCAGGCCGCGCTAGATGAAGCTGCACGACGTGGCTTCGGTAATGGTGCCTTCGAGGACAGCGAGGAGGATGTCAGCGCCATCGTGGAAGAGTTCTACCCCGAGGGTGAGACACCTGCATCAGCACCCACCGCTTCACTCCACCCAACCAAACCCAGCCTGGCTGAAAAGCTCGATGCACAGGCCGCTCGTCAAAACACACCCTCAGACCAAGGAGGACGCCATGCGCCTGCACAAGCTTAAAGCCAGTGACACGACCGGCACCTACCTGGTCGAGTCGCCGGTGACGGAAAACGACATCCTGCTGATGGCCAGGCAACTGGCCAGTCTGCGCCTGCGCAAGGGCCGAGCACTGACCTCGCCTAAGGAGGTGTTCAGTCACCTGCAGGCGCTGCTGGCTGATTATGAGCACGAAGTGTTCGCCCTGCTCATGCTCGACAGCCGGCACCGGGTGATTGCGTTCGAGGAGCTGTTCCGGGGGACTCTCGATGGCGCCAGCGTGTATCCCAGGGAGGTTGTGAAGCTCGCCCTGGAGCACAACGCCGCCGCCTTGATCCTGGTGCACAACCACCCTTCGGGTGACCCTGAGCCTAGCATGGCGGATCGCAACCTCACCACGAAACTGCAGGACGCGCTGAATCTCGTCGGTGTGCGCACGCTCGATCACATCGTGGTGGGGAACGAAGGCTGCGTGTCACTGGCTGAACTGGGCTACCTGTAAGGAGGCGATATGAAGCTACTGCTACGCACGTTCGCAGCCGCGTTCATGTTTGCCGGGATACTGGCTGGCTGCCTGGCGATATTGCTACTGGTGATTCTGATGGTGCGCTTTCCGCCACTGCTCGTGGCTGTGGTGCTGGCGTGCTGGATCTTCAATCGGCTACCGAAGTCTGAACGCTAGGGAAACTCTGAAAAAGACTTCCTGATTTGGTAAAATCCGCCGACTTCACCCGCAGAGCTTTCCGATGAAGCAGATGACCTTCGCCGACGCC
>NZ_KB822657.1 GCF_000364625.1 Pseudomonas thermotolerans DSM 14292 | reverse complement strand
ACCAGGCCGGATTCGCTGTCGGCGCCGATGTGCGCCTTCATCCCGAAGTGGTGAGTCGGCCGCGGGAACTGCCCCCGCAGCCGCTCGCAGAACCGTACGTGACACTCTCGCGTCATACGGCTCCCGTTATCCAACCTTGCTGCCCGGTCACTCGCCAGTGATGAAACAGCCGGGGTACCACAGTCCGCATCTTGTCCAGCCATTGGCTAATGCGCCGCTTGCGCCTATGAAGGGCCTTGTATTTTCGTCGGGCCCAGCGTTCAAGCGCGCGGTCAATGTGCTGGAAGATGCCAAGCATGGCTGTCCGATAGAACGAGCCATAGTATTGCCACCACCCCTGTATCACTGGATTGTAGAGCCGAGCCACGTCGACCAGCGTCACGTGGGTTTGGCGATTGAGTCGCCACCTGCGTACCGCTTGCCGCATCCGCTTTAAGGCATCCGCACTCGCTCCCGGAAGGAAGCTCGTGAAGAGCTGGTCTTGTTTGCTGAGCGCCTTCCTCGGCCTAAAGGTGAAGCCGAGGAAGGTAAAGCTCACATGCGGATAACCTGCGCGACGGTTACTGTCCTTGCAGTACACGACCTTCGATTTCTCCGGGTGCATCGTCAAGCCACAGGCTGCCAGCCGTGAAGCAATGGAGCGCATCACGTACTCCGCTTGCTTTCGACTGCGGCAGTGCACCACCGCATCATCGGCGTAGCGGGCAAACGGGCAGTTGGGGCTGGTACGTTGCATCCAGGTGTCGAAGGCATAGTGCATGAACAGATTCATCAGGAGGGGACTGATCACTCCACCTTGCGGGGTGCCGCGTTCGCGTGGGACGTGCATGCCGTCATCCGTTTCGAACGGCGCAACCAGCCACCGCTCGATGTACAGAAGTATCCAGTCCTCCTTGATGTGCAGGCGCACCGCCTTCATCAGCAATCCATGATTGATCTGATCGAAGGCTGCCTTGATATCAAACTCCACCACCCAGTCGTATCGCCAGCAGCGCTCACGCGTGATCGCCACCGCCTGCTTCGCTGATCGTCCCGGCCGGTACCCATAGGAGTCCGAGTGGAAGATCGAGTCCAGCTCCGGCTCGATGAGAAGCTTGACCACGGTTTGCGCGACACGATCACCAACCGTGGGCACTCCCAGCTTGCGCGTGCCTCCCGATGCCTTGGGAATTTCTACTTGCTTGACCGGAGGCGGGAAGTACGACCCCGACGACATCCGATTCCACAGCTTGTAGAGATTCTTAGACAGATCCCGCTCGAAATCGGCGATGGTTTCATCGTCGATGCCGGCAGCACCGCGATTGGCCCTGACCTGCTGGTAGGCGTCCCATACCGTGCGTTTCGCTATGTCATAAGGTTTCGCCGAGCTCACGCCACTCATCCCCGGAGGTTGGCAACGCTCGTCGGCCGGATAACGCCGCCCCTTCGCTCCACCTCCATTACAGAGGCTTCATCGCTACTACGGGAGGCTCCGCCCCTCGTTCCAGCATCGGTATTCTTCCTCATGGTGTTGGCCATTTGTCATTTTCCTTCGCATCTGGAACAAGGTTCTCACGTTCCGTACCAAAGCCTGTATGAAGATCATGCCGCCTATACACCGGCTGCCATCGGGTCCGTAAGCAGGTAACGCCCCGACTTGTCCTGAAGCCAGTACTCCACCTCAGTTTCGGCAGCACCTTGGGCATAACGATGCGTCATCGGACGGTTTGCTTTCGCTCATCTTCTCCATACTCACCTGCCATCCTCAGGGATGACTTTTCCTCGGTCGCTCACCACCACACCTTTTGGATGCAGCAGCACCGGGTGGTTTGAAGTCCGCTCCTGCAAGCCGACTTCGGAAGGCCTACTTCCATCTTCGGCACAGCAGCACAGGTCATCTGACCTGTGTTCGTGACACACAGTACTGGTTGCCCTTCTTGGTCTGGTGCATCTCGGGATCGCGCTTGCCGTCCTTGTTCTTGGTCGAGCTCGGCGCATGGATCAGCGTGGCGTCG
>NZ_KB822656.1 GCF_000364625.1 Pseudomonas thermotolerans DSM 14292 | reverse complement strand
CAGCGCCCAGAAGTGGACGATGGACAGGCGGTAGGAGTAGACCGGGCGTTCGGCCTGCTTGGGCACGAAGTAGTACATCATGCCCAGGAAGCCGGTGGTCAGGAAGAAGCCCACGGCGTTGTGCCCGTACCACCACTGGACCATGGCGTCGGTGGCGCCGGAATACAGGGAGTAGGACTTCCAGAAGGTGACCGGGATTTCCAGGTTGTTGACGATGTGCAGCATCGCGGTCACCACGATGAAGGCACCGTAGAACCAGTTACCGACGTAGATGTGCTTGGTCTTGCGCTTCAGGATGGTGCCGAAGAACACCACCATGTAGGTCACCCAAACCACGGCAATCAGGATGTCGATCGGCCATTCCAGCTCGGCGTATTCCTTGGTGGTGGTGTAGCCCAGCGGCAGGGTGATGCCGGCGGCGACGATCACGGCTTGCCAGCCCCAGAAGGTGAAAGCGGCCAGGCCGTCGGAAATCAGCCGGGTCTGGCAGGTGCGCTGCACGACGTAATAGGAGGTCGCGAACAGAGCACAGCCACCGAAGGCGAAGATCACCAGGTTGGTATGCAGGGGGCGCAGGCGTCCAAAGCTCGTCCACGGCAGACCGAAGTTCAGCTCCGGAAAGACCAGTTGCGAGGCAATGAAGACGCCCATGCCCATGCCAAGGATCCCCCAGATCACCGTCATGATGGCGAACTGGCGGACCACCTTATAGTTATAAGCAGTCGGACTGATTGCTGTGCTCATTCTAAGGTTCCACGGTTTGGGGTGTTTTGCAGGGAAAAAAGCGGCGGCAAGTATGGAGAAAGCAGGTATCCATTGCAACGCCGGAACCCGTAACTACAAGGCCTCCGGGCATCTGCAACAAGATATTTCAGACCCATAAGGCGGATTTTTCCAGCGGTTATTTAATGCCCGGATGGCGCAAGGGCAGCGCCCTTGCCGGCGGGGCCCGATGTCGGGATAGGCCTGGGGAAAGGTTAGCCCTGCAGACGCACGGACGTGAGGTGCGACACTAGGTCGCATAAATTTGCGCCGGGAACGGCACTCGGGCGAGCGGCGAGCTGGCGAGGCGGGGAAGGGGGGCGCAGGAGCCGTCGGGCGACCCCTGCGCCGGGCTGCGGCTTATTGCGCGCTGCCCTTGGACAGGCTGTACACGTAGGCAGCCAGAACATGGACCTTGTCATTGCCGAGGTACTGTTCCTGGGCTGGCATCTGGCCGTTGCGGCCGTTACGCACGGTCTGCTGCAGTTGGCTCAGGCTGCTGCCGTAGATGAAGGCGTCCGGACGGGTCAGGTCAGGCGCGCCGAGCATGGCCATGCCCTTGCCGTCCGGGCCGTGACAGGCGACGCAGTTGGTCTGGAACACTTCCTGACCGGCGGCCAGGTCGGCACCGTGATCTTCCGGCAGCGGCAGGCCGGCCAGGTTGGCGCGCACATAGGCGGCCACGTTCTTCACGCCTGCTTCGCCGATCACCTCGCCCCAGGCCGGCATGGCGCCCTGGCGGCCGTGCAGGATGGTGGTCTTGATGGTTTCCGGATCGCCGCCCCAGCGCCAGACGTCGTCGGTCAGGTTGGGAAAGCCCTGGGAACCCTTGGCGTCCGAGCCGTGACAGATGGCGCAGTAGGTGGCGAACAGGCGGTTGCCGATCTTCAGGGCCTGCTCGTTCTGCGCCAGCTTCTCGATGGGGGTGGCGCCGAGGCTGGCGAACAGCGGGCCGTAGGCCTTGTCGGCGGCGTCCACTTCGCGCTCCCACTGCTTGACCTGGGTCCAGCCGTCGTATCCGGG
Source organism: Pseudomonas thermotolerans DSM 14292 (assembly GCF_000364625.1). Taxonomy (GTDB): domain Bacteria; phylum Pseudomonadota; class Gammaproteobacteria; order Pseudomonadales; family Pseudomonadaceae; genus Aquipseudomonas; species Aquipseudomonas thermotolerans. The sequence goes on along the minus strand of NZ_KB822656.1, from coordinate 440 downwards.
CAGGACGCCCTTCCAGTTGCCCAGGCCGGGGTAAAGCAGTAGGTAGCCGAAGGCGAAGACGATGGTGCCGATGAACAGCAGGAACCACCACTTCGGCAGAGGGTTGTCGTATTCCTCGATGCCATCGAAGGAATGGCCCATGGTCTTGCTGCCGCCGTTCGGGGTCTCGCCACGCCGGGTGGCGAATATCAGCCACAGCAGGGCGACCAGGCTGCCGACGGTCAGCAGCGTAACGTACCAGCTCCAGAATGAAGTCATGTGATCAGGCTCCACGAATCCTGTGGGTCCCCGGCCCGTCGGGCCGGGTCGCGGTTATCTCTTGCTCTTGATTGCGGTGCCGAGGCCCTGCAGGTAGGCGACCAGGGCATCCATCTCGGTCTTGCCCTTGACGGCCTCGCGAGCGCCGGCAATGTCTTCATCGGTGTAGGGCACGCCCAGGG
>NZ_KB822655.1 GCF_000364625.1 Pseudomonas thermotolerans DSM 14292 | reverse complement strand
GACGATCTGAGCGCTTTTTGATCGATGGATCGCTTCAAAAAACAGCGAGGTCTGTAGTCGGCCAGAAATACGTGGCTACTTCAGACCATCCTTAGAAAGGGACTTTTGCATAGAAAACCTTTGAGCCACTACCCGACTGGTCGTAGCAAGTGTCAGGATGAAAAGCGCCTTAGCTTGGATAGACTTTAAGACCACACGGCCTTTCAAATATAGATAGGCCAGACTTTTATTTATTAACTGGGCCGGGCACTGATGGCGGAATGGGCGTAAGCGTCCGCCCTGCACCCACTGCCTGCCCTAGCCTCGAATAGCCACAATGGTGCCCACCATTTTTTAGTGGACACCATTGTGGATACGCCCCCCTCTACTCCTCGCCGCAGTCGCCGCCCCAACTTTTCGGTGGAGTTCAAGCGTCGTGTCGTCGAGGCCACGCTATTGCCCGGCGCATCCGTCGCGTTGATCGCCCGAGAGCATGAGGTCAACGCCAACCTCGTCTTCAAATGGCGCCGTCACTATCGGGAGGGGCAGCTGGGGCCAGTTGCCCACCAGGTTACTTTGTTGCCGGTCAACCTGAGCAAGGCGCCGACGCCCTCAGCGGAAGAGGCAATGCCACTGCCGTCGAGTCCGGGCGGACTGGTTGTGGAGTGCGGTCGGGTCACCTTGCGCATTGAGGGCGTGCCCGACCCGCAAACCTTGCAACTGGTTTTGCAGCAGGTGTTGCGATGATTGCCCCGCCCATCGGGACTCGCATCTGGATCGTGGCTGGAGCCACCGACATGCGGCGGGGGTTCGATGGCCTGGCGGCCCTGGTGCAAACCCAACTTGAGGCGGATCCGTTCTCCGGCCAGATCTTCGTGTTTCGGGGACGGCGCGGTGACCGGATCAAATTGCTGTGGTGGGATGGCGATGGCTTGTGCCTGTTCTGCAAGCGGCTTGAGCAGGGGCGCTTCGTCTGGCCGCAAGCCACCAGCGGCAGCGTCTCCTTGACGACGGCACAACTCGCGATGCTGTTGGAGGGCATCGATTGGCGCCGACCGCTGCGCACCGCACCGGTACGAGCAGTCTGATGTTCAACGCTTGAGAACACCAGTAACATCGCGCCATGACTTGCGCGACCGACTTCCTTCCTGACGACATCCAGGCCTTGAAAGCCTTGGTTACCGCCCAGCGCGGGGAAATCGAGCACCTGAAACTGATGATCGCCAAGCTGCGGCGCATGCAGTTCGGTCGGCGTTCCGAGCAACTCGATGGCATGCTCGACCAACTGCAACTGACGCTCGAAGAGTTGCAGGTCAGCCAGGCCGCATTGGCCTCGCCACCACCAGCCCAATCGCGCCCACGTACACCCGTACGCCGCAAGCCATTGCCCGAGCATTTGCCCCGTGAAATCCACGTCCATCGACCCGATGCGCAGTGCCCAGGCTGTGGCGGCGAACTTCGTCATCTGGGCGATGACGTGGCCGAAGTTCTGGAGTACGTGCCGGCGCGCTTCAAGGTGATTCGCCACGTGCGGCCCAAGTTGGCCTGCCGCTGCTGTGACGGGATCGTGCAGGTGCCGGCCCCGAGCCGACCGATTTCCCGGGGTCTTGCCGGGCCGGGATTGTTGGCCCATGTGCTGGTGTCCAAATACGTGGATCATCTGCCGCTGTATCGGCAGTCCGAAATCTATGCGCGTGAGGGCGTGTCCCTGGAGCGCTCGACCATGGCCGACTGGATCGGCGAAGCGAGCCGGCTCTTGCAGCCATTGGTCAGCCGGTTGCGACAGCACATCATGGCCGCCAACAAAGTCCACGCCGACGACACGCCGATCGCCGTGCTCGCCCCCGGCCAGGGTAAAACCAAGACCGGACGCTTGTGGACGTATGTGCGCGACGAGCGCCCCGCAGGTAGTAGCACGCCGCCGGCGGTCTGGTTTGCCTACTCGCCGGATCGCAAAGGCGAGCACCCCCGAGCCCATCTCCGGGGCTTCGCCGGGACGTTGCAAGCCGATGGCTATGCCGGTTTCGCGCAACTCTATGCCTCGGGCACGATTCACGAGGCGGCATGCTGGGCACATGCTCGACGCAAGTTTTTCGACCTGCACAAGGCACTGGCCTCGCCGATTGCGGCTGAGGCCCTGCAACGGATTGGCGCGCTATACGCCATCGAGGCGGAAATTCGCGGACAGCCGCCCGATCAACGACGCGCAGTGCGGCAGCGGCGAGCCAGCCCGCTGCTGGCGCACATGCACATCTGGCTTAATTGCGGATTCCACGCCATCCGGCCACCCAGTCCGCTCTCATCTGGCCAGGCATTCCACGGCCATCTGGCCACCTGTTCCACGGCCATCCGGCCGGG
>NZ_KB822654.1 GCF_000364625.1 Pseudomonas thermotolerans DSM 14292 | reverse complement strand
CATGAGCGAGGTCGTGCAGAAAGCGATCGCTATGCGGCATGATGCTCCGGCTTCAATTCAATGACTGTGTTGCACTCAGTTTCTGCATCCGCCTCGTTTTAAGGTCCGCGAAAAAACGTGATGCACCGCACAAATCATGCAAAGAATTTTCATGACTGCACGGCATCACTCGCTCGGCTCTTCGCTCAATGACCGAATGCAAGCATGGCTGCGCGGAAGTATTCAGATTTGACGCCCACCATAGGCCAGCCTGGCCAGACCGATCATCAGCAGTAGAACACTGAGCAGCACCAGATGGTCAGTCATCGAAGTCAGCATGATCATGGCGAACCTCCTCGGGTTGAGATGCATCAACCATAAGCACCTGCACCGCTGGAGGCGATACGTAAACTTTTCACCCGTAAACATTTAGAGCACATGCCTATCGGCACCGACGGACGCGCCTTGCAGGATTTCAAAATCGCCCGATACTGTACATAAATACAGTTATCGGCAATTTCCCATGAGCAATGCCCAGATTCTTGGCGCACTCCAAGCCAGTAGCGCACGCCTACCCTATTTTGACGCACACATTCCAGCCGGCTTTCCCAGCCCGGCGCTGGACCACATGGAAAACAAGCTGTCTCTGGATGAGTTGCTGGATATCAATGCACCGCACACCTATGTCGCGCTGGTCAGCGGTGACAGCATGATCGGGGCTGGCATCTTCGACGGCGACTACCTGATCGTTAGCCGCGCTATCCCAGCCAAACCAGGTCACGTGGTAGTGGCCTGCCTCAACGGCGATGTCCTGGTAAAGCGCCTGGCACAGAAACAGGGCCAGTTCATCCTGCAGTCGGATAACCTGGCCTACTCTCCGCGCTACATCCTAGAGAACGATGAGCTGACGATCTGGGGCGTCGTCACTCACAGCCTGCGGAATCACCTAACTCATGGCTGAGCCGGCATACGCACTGGTCGACTGCAACAGCTTCTACGCCAGTTGCGAGCGCGTGTTTCGTCCTGACCTGTTGCGCACGCCCATCGTGGTGCTCAGCAACAACGACGGCTGCGTGATTGCCCGCTCTGCCGATGCCAAGCCGTTCGTGAAAATGGGCGCCCTCTTCCACGAGATCAGAGGCGACCTCAAGCGCCATGGGATCGTCGCCTTCAGCAGCAACTACGCCCTCTATGGCGACATGAGCGAGCGCGTGATGACGATCCTGGAGGGCTGCTTTCCAAGCATCGAGGTCTACAGCATCGACGAGGCCTTTGCCGATATGACCGGGCTCCCTGAACCTCTGGAGTCGATAGGCCGTCAGGTGCAGGCAGACATCAGGCAGAAGACAGGCATCCCAGTTGGCATAGGCATCGCCACCACCAAGACACTAGCCAAGCTCGCCAATAACGCCGCGAAGCGCTGGCAGAAGCAGACCGGAGGCGTCGTGGACATCCGTGACCCCGTGCGTCGCGACAAGCTGCTCAAGGCCATGCCGGTAGAGGAAGTCTGGGGTGTTGGTCCCCGCATGCGTGCTCACCTGGAAGGCATGGAAATCAAGACTGCTTGGGACTTGGCACAGATGGATGCCTGGACGCTGCGCAAGCGCTTCAACGTTATCGTCGAGAAAACCGTGCGTGAACTACGTGGTGTGGCGTGCCTGGAAATCGAGAACGAAATCGAACCCAAGCAAGAGATTTGCTCAAGCAGATCATTCGGCAAGCGCCTGCGTGAGCTAGCCCCCATTCAGGAGGCTGTCACCAGCTATGCGACGCGCGCCGCTGAAAAGCTGCGCAAGCAGGAGTCACTCTGCAGGCAGGTGCGTGTGAGTTTGCGCACCGGGATGTTCAATCCCTCTGAGGCCAAATACGCCGACGGCGTTCTCTGCCAACTGCCCTACCCAACCGATGACAGCAGGCTGATCATCAAGGCCGTCCAGGCGGGATTACAGCAGGTCTTCAGAGAGGGTTTCAGCTACGCCAAGGCCCAAGTGCTGCTCCTGGATCTGTGTCGCAAGAATGAGTACACCCCGGATCTGTTCGCCCCCGAGCAGCCCGTGAAAACCGAGCGACTGATGAGCACTCTGGACGCGATCAACAACCGCTGGGGTCGCGGTACACTCCAGCCAGGACGAATTGCCAAGCCAGTCGAGTGGGCTATGCGAAGAAAACTGCTATCCCCCGCCTACACCACTCGCTGGTCTGAGTTAATGGTCGCAAAAGCTAAGTAGCCTTCGCATTCACTTATCCGCGACGAGCACGGTTCAGAGTCCCCTTACGCAGACAGCGTGCGGATTCCACGGTCATCTGGCCACCCATTCCATGAGCATCTGACCACCGATTCCACGGTGATCCGGCCACCCATTCCACGCGTATCCGACCA
>NZ_KB822653.1 GCF_000364625.1 Pseudomonas thermotolerans DSM 14292 | reverse complement strand
GGCGTCGGCGAAGGTCATCTGCTTCATCGGAAAGCTCTGCGGGTGAAGTCGGCGGATTTTACCAAATCAGGAAGTCTTTTTCAGAGTTTCCCTAAGGCAGCAGTCAGCATTACTGAGCTTAAGAAAAACCCATCCCGCGTTTTGGCTGAAGCCGCAGGTGCCCCTGTAGCCTTGCTCGAACAGGATCGTGTTATGGCATATCTGGTGCCAGCGACGCTGTACGAACAAAAATTCGAGCGCCTGGACGATTTCGAGCTGGCTTCATTGGCGAAGGCTCGGGCAGCTGAAAAATCCATCCAGGTTTCCTTGGATGACCTTTAAGCAGCAGATGCTCGGGCTTGGATTCGGCCATCCAGTGTTTTGCCCATCGGCGTCTTGATAGGCAGCACAGTTTCTTCTCTGCTACGATATTCAAAGGTAATACCCTTAGATAACGGAGGGCTGACCATGGCCACTTCCATCAAAATTGACGACGATCTGAAAGGTCGCATTCAGCATTTGGCTGGTTTGCGGCAGCGCTCATCTCACTGGATCATGCGTGAGGCGATCACCCAGTACGTCGAACGTGAGGAGGCCCGTGAGAGCTTCAAACAAGAAGCGCTGGCATCTTGGGCTGCATACCAGGAAACCGGCCAGCATTTGACCGGCCAGGAGGCTCGCACCTGGCTTGGTAGCTGGGGTACAGATGCTGAGGCAGAGTTACCCAAGTGCCACGATTGATTGTCACTGAAGGCGCGGCGAAGGGCTTGGAGCGTTGCCGGCGATTCCTCTCTGATAAAGATCCGCAGGTCGCACGCCGTGCTGCACAGGCAATCGAGCGACAATTCGCTCGATTGGAGGAAAGTCCGGAAGTAGGGCGTCCATTTCCTGATCTGCCGGAGCTGCGTGAGCTCATCATCGAGTTTGGTGACTCAGGTTACGTCGCGCTGTACCGCTATGAGCGCGCCGATGACACCGCCTATGTCTTGGCCTTTCGCCATCAAAAAGAAGCTGGCTACTGAGGCTGGACAGCAGCTACCGGGCTCTCGGCAAGAATCGACTCTAACCTCTCGCCCAACAAGCGCCAGGCTTCGGTTTTTTCCTTGGCGTAATCGTGGTGCAGGTAATGTCGACGTACCTTCGAGCCGCCCAGCAGATGGTTCTGGCAGCGGTCGATTATTTCCAGCGTTACACCCAGCTCCTGCATCATCGTCGCGCCCGTGCGGCGCAGGTCATGCGGGGTCCATTCACCCTTGGTTCCCTTGCTCAGTACCAGTGAGTCGTCATGATGCCGGCCGGCTAGTGGCTTGCTGCGGTTCTTGAACCGACACTGGCGGTCTCCGATGAGCTTGCTGACAGTCTTGGTATCAACGTGGCTTTTACCATCCTTGCTGGGGAAGCAGAACGGCGTATCACCGGTTTCTTTTTGAAGGCGTTTGAACTGCGCAATGGAAAACGCTGACAGGAACACGTGGTGATCTTGGCGCTTTCCTTTATGGCCCTTTGTGGCCTCGGCCGGGATGAACCAGGTGCCTTTCTTCAGGTCCAGGTTGCGCCACTCGGCCTTAAGCAGCTCGCCGATACGACAGAGGGTGCTCAGGCAGATCCACAGAGCACACTGTACTCGCGTGTTGACCGGGCGAATGCCTGAATACTTCTGTCCAGCAGGAAGCTCTTCGTAGTCTTTCTCCAGGCGTTCGAGGATGTCACGCAGTTCTCGAATCTCGTCAGGGGAGAGCAGTCGATCCCGCTGTTCTTCGTAGTCATGGTCGAGCAGCTTGTTGACGTCTATCAGGTCGGCCGGATTGCCGTCAGCCATTAGGCCGCGCCATGGTTTGCGCTTCTCGGCCCAGCGAAGCATCTGACCGATATCTTTGCTGCGGATGACAACAGTGCGGTTCAGGCCACGAGATTTCACCGATCGCAGGACGGTGAGCAGATCCTTCTCGCCCAGGTTGCGCAGCGGCTTCTTGCCAATCAGCGGCAGTACGTCCTTCTTGAAGCTGCGGATCAGCTCGGCGTTGCCGTCCTGACGGGAGACGCCGTCACGTATCCACTCATCAAAGAGATCGGAGACTGTCTTGTTTTCTGCGGCTTCACGCTCTGCTTCAGCAATAGTGGTGGCGATTGCCGCTTGCGCCTCGATCCGTGCAGCTTTGGCGGCAAGGGTAGGGTGCAGGCCTTTGGTGACGAGTACCCGGGCCTCGTCGCGCTCAGACCGAATTTGCGCCAAGCTTTTCTTCGGCCAGCTACCCAAGCGCTTCCTGGTTCGCGCTCCATCCAGCTTGAATTCATAGCTGAACTGAACTGTGATTCCGCGAACCCCGGCGCGCACCTCGGCAACCAATCCTCCATCCTCACGGAAGACCTTGCCGTCATCTTGGGCTGTCAGTGCCTCTAAGGATGGTCTGAAAAACACTTCCAGAATCTGGTGAAATACGCCGGCAATCACGCCCCCCGAGTTCTTCCATGAAGCAGATGACCTTCGCCGACGCCGAGTACGCCGGCAAGCGCAAGCA
>NZ_KB822652.1 GCF_000364625.1 Pseudomonas thermotolerans DSM 14292 | reverse complement strand
TGGTCGGATACGCGTGGAATGGGTGGCCGGATCACCGTGGAATCGGTGGTCAGATGCTCATGGAATGGGTGGCCAGATGACCGTGGAATCCGCAGCTTAATCACACGCTGACGCAATTGCCGCCCAAATCGGCATTGAGCGGTGCGATCCACTATGCCCTCGCACGTTGGCAGGCGCTGACGCGCTACTGCGCGGATGGCCGCATTGAAATCGACAACAATGCCGCCGAACGGGCCCTGCGTGCAGTCGCCCTGGGTCGCAAGAATTTTCTGTTCGCCGGTTCCGACGCAGGCGGAGAAAGAGCGGCGGCGATCTACAGCCTGGTCGGTTCAGCCAAGCTCAACGCATTGAACCCACAGGCTTATTTGACGCACGTGCTGGAGCGCATCGCCGACTACCCAATCAATCAGCTCGACGACTTGCTGCCCTGGAATATTGCTCTGCCTACCCTAGAACATGAGGCCGCTTGACCCATGCCCAACGTCACCCGTTTGCCCAAGCCGGCGAACGACCGTCTCCTGCAACTGCACATCGAACTGACGTGGATAAAACCCGCCATCTGGCGCCGGGTCGCCGTGCCCGAGCGCATCACCCTGAGCAAACTGCACCAGGTTATTCAGGCGGTGATGGGCTGGAGTGACACCCATCTTCATGAGTTTGAAATCGCTGGCGAAAGCTACGGTATTCCCGATCCCGACTGGGGCCCTCCGGTCGTTTCGGAACAGCGCAAGACGCTGACAAAGGTGCTGTATGGGTCGAAGGCGTTTCGTTACGTCTATGACTTTGGCGACAACTGGGAGCACCGGATCAAGATCGAGCGGCTGTTGCCGGCCATTGCGTGCCCGCATGTGCTGTATTGCATCGACGGCGCCAATGCCAGCCCGCCGGAGGATGTCGGCGGTGCACCGGGTTACGCGGATTTTCTGGACGCGCTTGCCGACCCCGAACATCCCGAATACTTGGACATGCTCGACTGGTACGGCGATACCTTCGATCCCACGGCATTTGACCGCGACGACATCAATCAGCGTCTGAAGCGGATTAAAGTCTGAGGGTCAAGACGGTAGAGAGCGGACGCTTACGAATGGGCCGAGTTCTGCACCAGAGAAAAATGACCAACTTGAGATCATCGACCGCTGCCAGAACCACCTGCTGGGCGGCTCCAAAGTACGCAGGCACTACCTACATCACGATTATGCCAAGGAAAAAACCGAGGCATGGCGATTGCTGAGCGAGAGGCTGGAGTCGATCCTTACAGCGCAGTCCGGGATTAGTGAATCACCCGCGCAGTAAATCGATTGCGGCCGGGGCAAGAACAAATGCGGCTACTATCTGGGGGCAATTCAGGAGGGAGGTACTGTGCGCTCCTGCTTCTCGCGTTTCAGCGCCTGGAACTCGCGGTAGTGCTCGAAGGCAGCCTTTAGCACTACAGCCAAGCCTATGGTGGCTAGAACATTCTTGAGCATGTTGTGGGCTCCTTCAGGCCAGCAAAACCAATGCAAAACACACCAGCCAGACGATGAAGTAGGCCAGGTTCTGCTGCAGGTTTTGGGCGCGTTGATAAAGGTAAACAGGCACTAGCCAGACCCAGCCCTTGAAGCGACTGGTATTGTGTCCTGCCTTTTGTAATCGCTTCTCGTCAAAGAAGGACAGCAGGAGATTGAGTGCTAGCGTGATGTACCAGTAGCTGGCGTTTTCCATCGCTCGCGCCGCTGCTGCCTCGCTGCCATTGACGGCGCCTGCGACGAACCATTCCATCAAGTAGCCGATGATGGGCGCGAAAGCGAGCACCCAGACCAGAGTGTTGTTCGCCTGACTGCCAACCAGCGGCGGCGGGATGTGCTGCAGGTGTTGCCGCAGCGGGGTGTTTTCCAGCTTCGACCACTCGGTAAAGCCATGCGCCCACACGGAACTACCATAGCCGAGGCGGCCTTCGCGAATCAGCTCGATCATCTCCTGTTCGCTCACGCCCCCCTTACGTTCACCTTTTTCCTCATAGAACCACTGGCTCGTACTGATTTGAGCATCGGACATCGACTCACTCCTCGATTCGATTGATTGCGTGATGCAGAGTGACAGCCTGCGGCGACAGATTGTGTCGTTCTGGCTGCCCTACCAGGCTGAGCGGCAGCTGTTTTCCGGGCTGCCCAGCGGCTGGAGTACGCTGGAAATGTTTTTGGTGGGCAGATTGATGGTCTTGCCGTCTACCATGAGCTTCAGCTGGTTGGCTTGGCGCAGGGCCTCCCAGAAACTGGGGAAGTTGGCCCCGCACACTCGGCAATCGGTGAAGAAGGGGTTGTTGTAGGTCTCTCCGTCGACGATCACGTCGAAGCCGCCGCCCTCTTCGGAGCTGTACTGCCGACCACCGACGCTGGCGTAGGCGCGGACGTAGCCATCCTCCTCGTAGTCTGGGCAGGAGATGTTCAGCTCATTGCCATTGCCGTCGTCCACCAGATGCTCGCTGACGCCCATGCCCCAGCCGGAAGTCCATTCGTAGGTGCCGCCATGGGCGCCTGTGCCGGCGAGCAGGCTGCAGAGCAGCAGGATGCTTGGTTTGTGCATGATGAATCCCTGTGTTCGTTTAGAAACGTGAGTTACGAAAGAGCTGGCTTAGCCGTGACCGCATGATTTCCGTGCGGCTGGCCGGGCGGGTTTCCAACTCCGTGCGCTGGCAGACCGGGCAGCGGTAGAACCAGTCGATATTCAGTTGGAGAGCGTCACTGGCTGGAGCGGTTGTGCGCCGCCAGCCACATTGTGGGCAGATGAAAGTGCGAGGCAGAGGCGGCATTGACATTTAGGGAAACTCTGAAAAAGACTTCCTGATTTGGTAAAATCCGCCGACTTCACCCGCAGAGCTTTCCGATGAAGCAGATGACCTTCGCCGACGC
>NZ_KB822651.1 GCF_000364625.1 Pseudomonas thermotolerans DSM 14292 | reverse complement strand
GCGGGACTCACCGCCGCCTTCATCGAGTTAAAGGCGCTGCGCCAGTCGATTGCCGACAAGGAAAAGCGCGAGGCTGAGCTCAAGCAGATGCTGCAGCAGGCCATGGGCGATGCCAGCAGGGCAGAGTTCTCCAGCGGTTACATCTCCTGGCGCAAGGCCAAGGACAGCATCGGTCTCGATGTAGCTCAACTGCTCCAGGACAAGCCCTACCTGCAGGCCAGGTATCCACTGAGGAAACCCGGTGCGCGGCGTTTCCTGGTCGGCTGATTTCAACCTCTCTCAACCATTCCCTCCCCTTGGCCAGCCATGCAGTTCGCGCTGCATGGCTGGCCTTTTTTCATTTTCAGGAGAACCACCATGCTCAAAGGTTTGGCTATCACACCGCCGGTGCTCGGACGCATCTCGATAGGCAAGGTCGTCGAGAAGAACGGCAAGCGCCTGCCGGAGAAGGATGACCAGTTCACCATCACCTCCCAGGTACAAGGCAAGGACGGCTGGCTGTTGCACCCGCTCAATGACGAACTGCGCCAGGGCAAGGACGACAAGCTGCGCAGCATCCCGGTACGCCTGCTGTTCAACGAACCCGAGCTGAATTTTCGGGCCGACTACACCCTGTTCGACCGGCAGTCCGGGCGGCCGCTGTGCGTGGGCAATGGCGAGACCTGCAAGCGGCTCACGCAGGATGGCATGCAGTCGCTGCCCTGCCCTTCACCGGATGCCTGCCCGCTGGCCAAAGGCGGTGCCTGCAAGCCCTATGGCCGGCTGAACGTTGTCATTGGCGATGACGACCCGCTGGGTAGCTTCGTATTCCGCACCACCGGCTTCAACAGCATCCGCACCCTCGTCGCTCGCCTGCATTACTTCCAGGCCATCTCGGGCAATCGCCTGGCCTGCCTGCCACTGGAACTGCGTCTACGGGGGAAGTCGACGCGACAAAGCCACGGCACGCCGATCTTCTACGCCGACCTAACGGTACGTGGCGGCATGGATATGGCCGAGGCATTGGTAACAGCCAATGAACTCGATTCACAACGACAGGTTGCAGGCTTCAATCAGGTTGCGCTGGATGAAGCTGCACGACGCGGATTCAGCAATGGTGCCTTCGAGGACAGCGAGGAGGATGTCGGCGCCCTCGTTGAAGAGTTTTACCCCGAGGTTGAAGCACCTGCTGCAGCGCCCACCGCTCCACTCAACCCCACCAAACCCAGCCTGGCTGAAAAGCTCGACGCACAAGCTGCTCGCCAAACCTCATCTTCAGATCAAGACCAAGGAGGCCGCCATGCGCCTGCACAAGCTCAAAGCCAATGAAACGACCGGCACCTACCTGGTCGAATCGCCGGTCACTGAAACCGACATCCTGCTGATGGCCCGCCAGTTAGCCACTCTGCGCCTTCGCCGGGGACGCGCACTGACCTCTCCTAAAGAGGTGTTCAGCCACTTGCAGGCGCTGCTGGCCGACTACGAGCATGAAGTGTTCGCCCTGCTCATGCTCGACAGCCGCCACCGGGTGGTAGCGTTTGAGGAAGTGTTTCGCGGCACCCTGGACGGAGCCAGTGTCTACCCGAGGGAGGTCGTGAAGATCGCCCTTGAGCACAACGCTGCCGCAATGATCCTGGTGCACAACCACCCCTCAGGTGATCCCGAGCCCAGCCAGGCCGACCGTGTATTAACCAGCAAGCTGAAGGACGCACTGAGCCTGGTCGGCGTCAGGACGCTCGACCACATCGTGGTAGGGCATGAAGGTTGTACATCACTAGCAGAGCAGGGCTATCTGTAAGGAGGCGGTATGAAGTTACTGCTACGCACCTTCGCCACTGTATTCGTATTTGCCGGCATCCTCGCTGGCTGCCTGGCAATGTTGCTGCTGGTGATTCTGATGGTGCGCTTTCTACCATTGCTGATTGCCGTGGTGTTGGCGTGCTGGATCTACCGGAAGCAGAAAGTAAGAATGAACCCTTGAACGGTGAGCCAGCGTGGGTAGTCGAAAGACTGCCTGCAATGGCTCTCACTTCTTCTTTTGCCCTGGTAGCTAACGCTTACCTGCTGCCTTGTAAGCTGCACTTCGTTCACGCTTGCCCACTGCAACCACAATCACAACCACCCGATCATCTTCGACCCGATAGACCAATCGATAGCCTGCTGTTCGGAGCTTGATCTTGTAGTGCCCAGGCAGATCCCTGAGGGCATCAGCCTGTACCTTTGGTGCTTCCAGCCGCTCACGCAGTTTTTTCTTTGCCTGCTCACGCACCGTATGACCCAGCTTCTCCCATTCCTTCAGCCGCTTCAGCGAGGCCCTGCTGATCATGGCCACCCTGCCCTTCGCCCTGTCGGGGGGCATCTGGCTGCTCTATTGGTTCGGCTTCAACTTGTCGGTGGCCACTGGGGTCGGCTTCATTGCCCTGGCCGGCGTCTCAGCCGAGTTCGGGGTGATCATGCTCTTGTATCTGAGGAACGCCTGGCATGCTCGGCTGGACTCTGGACGCAGCGGTGATCCGGCCCTGCTTGAGGCCATTCGTGAGGGCGCGGTGCTGCGCGTGAGGCCTAAGGTGATGACGGTGGCCGTGATCATCGCCGGCCTGCTGCCGATCCTCTGGGGCGGCGGTGCCGGTTCCGAAGTGATGAAGCGCATCGCCGCGCCCATGGTCGGCGGCATGATTACCGCGCCGCTGATGTCCATGCTGGTTTTGCCGGCCGCCTACTGGCTGATGCGAAGGCAGCGTACACAGAAGGTTCGCGCACCACAGGAGATATAGCTTTACAAACCCGGGCAAGCCACGCGCCAAGCTGACTCGCCCGGGTAACGCGGCAGGAAGCATTACGGCGATGTAACTTTGGGCGGATGCAGAAACTGAGTGCAACACAGTCATTGAATTGAAGCCGGAGCATCATGCCGCATAGCGATCGCTTTCTGCACGACCTCGCTCATGA
>NZ_KB822650.1 GCF_000364625.1 Pseudomonas thermotolerans DSM 14292 | reverse complement strand
AGCTGCATCCGGGAGTTCGTAACGCTTTGCCATGCGGGCCTCCAGCCTGTCATGGCGCCGATTCTACCCGTTTGGACTTTTCGTACAGAACCTAGCGAAAACACGGCTCCCAGTCCCAACGCAACAACTAAAGCAATGCGAGCGGTGCGAGGACGCCTGTCGCGCAGTGCGAAAAACAGAGCCAACAGAGAGAACCCTGCCGAGGCATGCCCCCCTGGCCAACAGCGCCCTGGCTTTTCGGTTGGCGCGCGCTCACTAAGCAAAGGTGTAAAAGTTTCTGCTCCCCCGAACTCGCTCAAACTCCATGGACAGTGCACGCCAGTCAGTGTTTTCAGCGGAGTGACAATACTGGTTGATAAAGCCAATGCCAGTACCAGGTAACCTAGTTGACGACGAAGGGGACTTAACCTGGTTGGCATCAGACTTAGTACGAAACCGAAAATGGCCATTACGCCCACGAAAATAACAGCTTGCTTCGCCCGGTCATGGAGTATGTCTTCCAGCCAGAAGCTGTGACGACCGATAAAGCCCTGGCCCGGCTCGTAAAACAGTTCTGCCAAAGCGAAATCAACTCCACTAGGGTCAAGCAACAACAGTAAGGCCATAAGCCCTAATGGAATACCTATCGCAAGACGGAAATCAAAGTACCGAGAAGCGCTTTCTGAGCGGTCGGCCGTCATTTCAGTAGCTCCAAATCAAAGCACCGCCAGGCGGTGCCTGTAATGCATGAGTGGGTTAACGCAGGCCCAACTTTTCATCTGGCAGTAACCCTGACCGCCAAGCTATAAGTCCCTTCTGAAAGGCATAGCTAGCACCCTGGTAGTAGGCGATAGCGCGACGCAGCAGCCCGTCATCGGTGCCAATGATCGACTCATGGCTCAACCCCAATGCGTCTTCATGTTTGCGCATGCCACGCCTTGGACTGAGAATGGCCAGATTATTGCCATCGAACAGTCCTAGGTGCTGGTAGTTGCCAACCAGAGCGCGCCCAGCAGTGCGATCCTCTCGCAGCACGTTGCGCCCGAAAAACGTTGAGACATAGTCGATATTGAGCATGCCCAGTAAAGTTGGAGCCAGGTCGATCTGACTGACAACATCGGTGAACTCTCTAGGTTCGATATGTTCCGGAGCGTAAATAAACAGCGGGATGTGGTAGTTGGCCACCGGCAGATCTTCCTTACCGGCGCTGCCTGCAGTGTGATCGGCGACGAAGACGAACAGCGTGTCCTTGAACCAGGGTTTTTCCCGCACTTGGGCAAGGAGTTGGCCAATGGCGTAGTCGGTATACTTCACCGCTCCTTCGCGACCGTCACCGGAAGGTATGTCGATGCGACCTTCAGGGTAGGTATAGGGTCGATGATTTGAGGTGGTCATCAATTGCAGGAAGAAAGGTTTGCCGGCTGCATGGTCGGCATCTGCAATTTTGAGGGCTTGTTTATAGAGGTCTTCATCCGACATGCCCCAGGCGTTTTTGAAAGCAATATCCGCCTCGGCCACGCTGCTTTGGTCAACGATGCGATAGCCGTTGCCGCCAAAAAAAGCATTCATGTTGTCGAAGTAACCACGCCCGCCGTAGAGAAATACACTGTCATACCCTTGGGCGGCGAACTGCTGACCTAGACTTGCATAACCAGCTTCACGACCAATACGCTTGACGATCGAACGCCCCGGCGTTGGTGGAATAGACAGGGTGATGGCTTCTAGGCCACGGTCAGTTCGGGTACCCGTGGCGTAAAAGTTACTGAATGCCAGACTCTGCTTGCGTAGCGCGTCCAGATTCGGGGTCAATCCGCGGTTGTCACCGAAACTGCCCAAGTATTTGGCACTCAAACTCTCGATGGTCACCAGTACTACGTTCAGGCGTTTTGGTTGCCCTGGATTATCGATTTCACGGCGAATGTCTAGCGGATCACTGCCTATGAAACGGGCATTGGGCTCGCTCACCTCGCTTCGCAACAACCCGGCGACTTCGGACTCCGGCAGGGTCGAGTAAAACTGCTGGTAGTCCAGTTCGTTATTCCGAAACGCAGCAAAGAACTGGAAAGGCCCATTGCTCGCCAGCTCGCGCTGATAGGCATTACCACCTATTCCACGGGGGGAGTTCTGCCCAACAAAAGCGCTACTAAGCCCGGCCAGCAAGAGCAAAACACCCAGACTATATAAAGCTTGCTTAGGTGCCATGCGTGGGGCATCCAAGGCAGCTGCTAGGGGGCGGCGAAGGATGAATGTCAGACCAATGGCCAAGATGGCGAGCAATGCCAGTAAGGGGTAAATCGGGTAGGACTCAAGAATGTTGTTGATCACCTCCTCGGAGTACACTAGGTAGTCAACGGCGATGAAATTGAAGCGTACGCCGAATTCGTCCCAAAACAGCCATTCCGCAACAGCAGTGAACAGCATGACGAATAGACTGAGGGCCATGGCGCTGGCCATGAACTTTTTGTGCCAGCGCTGCTGCCAAATCGCGCGCGGGCAAAGCAGCAGGTAAAGCGCCATTGGCAAGGTCGCGTAAAGCAGGAAGCTCAAGTCGTAGATCATCCCTATGGCATACAAGCCCATAAGGTTCGAAATGCTGATATTCGCATCTGCCAGGTGGCTAACCAGCAACAGGCTCCGAGTCAGAGTGAATACCGTTAGCCACGCCAGCACGACGATGGATAAGTAGCGAATTTGCGCATAATGAAGCTGGGGCATCGTATGATCCTTTTTGGATGAACGGGCCGCAGTCTGCATTTGCCTCTGTTAGTAGCCTGTCAAAGCGACGTGAAAAAAGCGTCAAAATCAAAGAGTAATCAGCCGATGCGTATTCTGGTCATCGAAGACAACCGCGACATCCTGGCCAATGTGCTGGACTACCTGCAGCTAAGGATGGTCTGAAGTAGCCACGTATTTCTGGCCGACTACAGACCTCGCTGTTTTTTGAAGCGATCCATCGATCAAAAAGCGCTCAGATCGTC
>NZ_KB822649.1 GCF_000364625.1 Pseudomonas thermotolerans DSM 14292 | reverse complement strand
TGCGGGTCTGTTTCATCAGGGATGCTGGTCTTGCCATGGTTCACCTCGTGCAGTGTATCGCTTAACGGGGTGTCCACTGGGACTGGGCAAGATCACTCACTTCTAGCAGTGGCTCAACAGGAGCAACCACTTTCGCCGGTTGGCTCTGACTGCTTGAGGCTGGAGCAGGCTTGCTGGACGGACGATCCCCCGAGGCCATCGCAACCACCATCAGCGCGAGCCAGACAAAGCCGATCACCCGGCTGGTAGTGCTATGCCCTTGGCGCAGCAGGAACCAAACAAAGATGACCGGAAACAGAAAAATACCGACGCCCAGCCAGAAGCCGACGTTGCGGCTCATAGCTTGGGCGGGATGCATTTGAACGGTGGCAGTCTGCTTAGCGATAGGCGCACCACAATGCGGACAGGCAACCGCCTGGTCGCTGGCCATGCGATCGCACTCGCCGCAGTTGATCAATGCCATTTCACTACTCCTTGATTGCACTTCCTGAGCCAGCCCGGATTGGCCGGCTTGTTTGTCAGGATCAAGATATGTAGCGTGGCTTGACGCATCTAGAGTGTGCGTTCGTACAGGTAAAGTTTTCGAGCAAGTGAGGCCGGCATGAAACGCAAACAGGAAATCGAGTCCGTGCGCTGGGATCTGGCGCTGCGCTATCGCCTGATCGAAACGGTGGTGTGGTGGGAAGGACGTTTAACCACCGGGCATCTGATGCAGAGCTTCGGCATCAGCAGGCAGCAGGCGTCGAAGGACATCAATTCCTACATCACCGACTACGCGCCGAAGAACCTGGAATACGACAAGCATTTGAAGGGGTATGTACCGAGCCGCCACTTCAAGCCACTGTTCATTGACGACAGCGCCAGCGCCTACCTGTATCTGCTCAACCAAAATCACGACCGGGCACCGCACATCGAAGGGCTGGCATTGGCCTATGCGCACACTGAGGTACTGGATGTGCCGGATCGCTCAGTGCGCCCGGAGGTGCTGCGCCCACTACTCAAGGCCTGCCGCGATGGGCTGCGACTGGAGTGCGAGTATGTGTCCTTCACCACGCCGGACGGCGAAACCCGCCTGATCGCGCCGCATACGCTGATCTACACCGGTATGCGCTGGCACGTGCGCGCCTATTGCGAGAAGAATCGAGATTACCGGGACTTTGTGCTCAGCCGTTTTCGTGGTGAGCCCGAGTTGATGGACGACGAAACCGAAAACACCCGTGAGCACGATCCGGGCTGGAACAGCCTGGTGCAGGTCATCATTGAACCGGACTCGCGCCTGAAACCCGAGCAGCGCGCGATCATCGAAGCCGACTACGGCATGCGTGACGGACAGCTGGTGATCGAGACCCGAGGTGCTCTTGTGCAGTATGTGCTGCAGCGCTATCAGATCGATACAACCAAGGTGCACACCAAGCCGACAGCACAGCAGATTGTGGTGGTGAATTTGGATGAATTGCAGGGGTGGTTGTACCACTGAAGACGACAGCCATAGGTCGAAACAGTCAATAAGGCGGGGGCATCGCCGCAAGCTCAATTGCAATGATCCCGCCCTTCATTTCGTTACAGCTGCTTAATCCACTCGATAATTTGTGGCTTATCGATGGGGTTGTATCGGGACAAGTGAGGAAAACCAACCACCAACACCGCCTGGCCACTGAGTTCCGATCGAAATGCCTTGATTGACCAGTCCCCATGCATGGCAACACCTTTCGGTGAGTACAGAATCTCACCGCCCAATTTACGGTTCAGGTAACTGAAGGACGATACCTGCGAATTTCCGCAGCATAGAATCAGCTTGGGCTTTACCAGAGCCAAGATCGCTTCATGCACAGGCCAGCAAACATCAGCGTAACGCTCGGGCACACCTTTCGCATCTCGGCTCTTAACAAAAATCAGATTGCTGCTGCAGACTTCTCCTACTGTGTGCCCAAGAGCCTCAAGTAACCACCTAACCCGCAACTGCAGAGTTGATTGGCCTGCTGCTGTCGTCCACTCCAGATCCGTATAGTCGTTGCAAGTTTTCGACGGTAAGTCCTCCAGACTTTCTGCCAGGGTTGACCCTTCAGCATCTTCACCGCCGGGGTTGTATCCCAAGAAGTAGACATCGCCAGGCTTCAGGGTGTTGAAGCTGCTATACAAAATCCCGCCTCGCAAAGACATCAGCTCTGACAGCGAATTTTGAGCGACTGCTAGTATTCCTTGCTTATCCATAAAGCGTTTCCATCCAAGTCAAAGTTCACCCAAAAGGTTGTCCAGTTCAGGCTGTGACGTTGTGTAGTGCGGGTCCGCCCGCCAAACAGCAGCCCGCACTGAGAAGCCAAAAAATGCAGCAATCAAGCGCTTTGCCTGCTTATTCAGCAGGCTGCGATCCAGATAAACCAATGGCCCTAGATTTCTGGCATGCAGCACGCGCCCCCTCGGCACGCATTGGTATTCAACCTGGTTCAGTTCGTGGAAGCCATGCCGAAGATGAAATGCTGAATCCCAGATCTCGACGTGATCAAGTGGCGAGTCCACCAGACCGGCTACGCACTCTTCGCCCAGGCCAAGCGGATGCGCAACACCCAGCACTGCTCCTGCATAAACCCAGAACACGCCGATTTTGTGGATGTCCGGGCTGCCTGGTTCGCGAACGTCATTCATCTGGAACACACGCATACTGCGAATGGCAGGGAGACGCTTGCCTCGACGAACTCCAGACGGACTCTGTCCAGTTCGCCAAGACTGCTTTCAATCCAGTGGCCAATCGCGCTGTAGTGTTCCATCAGAAAATCTTCGCCATAGAAGTAGACGCACTCGGCCGCGCTGAATGAGCGAGCTACGGCACTGGTAAAAATGGCACCGTGATCTTCGCAAATGCGCTGAGCCTGACCAACAGTGGCCAGTTGAGGCGTTGCCTCTAGCAGCGCGTTGCAGAGTAACTGTGCCTGAATGGACGAAATATTCTCGGCAGCCATGGCGGTCATAGCGTCACCGACTCGCTGCGTGATCACAATCGCCACGCTATCCGGAATTGGCAGTTTCAGCTGCTCTGTTTGGTCCTGCCCAGGCGTTGCCGCACCTGGCCAGATCAGTGTGTTGAACATTACGCAGTCCTCCTGATGTGCAGCCATCACTTTGGCCGGAAGACCTACAGGCTTTAAGTCGGGCGGCCGCAAAAACTGAGTGCAACACCTGACCTTTCCGGTACGGTGTTGCCCCTATGTCCTATTCCGAACTCAGCGTTGAAGAACGCGCCACC
>NZ_KB822648.1 GCF_000364625.1 Pseudomonas thermotolerans DSM 14292 | reverse complement strand
GCGGCGACACAGCACGCTGGGGCACATCAGCCCGGAGGCCTTCGAGGCCCGGATGAGTGCTTAAACCTGTGTCCACGACTGCTGGGCAAGATCAGTCAGCTCTTTCTATCATGAGCTGAATCCTGGCTTCATGCTCAATCCAGCCTTCGTTACGGATGTTTTAGGGCTGGAGTTGTCTCCCGCGCAATCTAAGCTGCATCGACTCTTCATTCAGGCGCTGCAGGCATGGGCGGCAGCCACGCCGTTGAAGAAGGGTCTGCCCGTTGGTCTGCCTGCTTCAGCCGTGGTGGCGAACGTTGCGCTGATTGAGCTGGACCGCGTCGTCGAGCAGCAGATTGTGCCGCTGTACTACGGACGCTATGTAGACGACATCCTCTTGGTCATGGAGAACGGTGCCAGTTTTCGTTCCACGGCTGAGCTGTGGGAGTGGCTATTCGCCCGCTCCAGCGGCATGCTGGCGTGGGTGCCGAGCGAGGAGCATAAGCAGATCGGTTTTCAGCCCAGCTACTTGAGCGACAGCCAGATCCGCTTTGCCAACGCCAAGAACAAGGTGTTCATGTTGGCGGGCGAGCCGGGTAAAACCCTGGTGGATGCCATCGCCCACCAGATCCACCAACGCGCCAGCGAATGGCGCGCCATGCCCCGTTTGCCGCGCGCAGCCAGCCACGTGGCTACCGATCTGCTAGCCGCCACGCAAAGCGACGGTGAGGCCGCCGACAACCTGCGCAAGGCGGATGCCCTGACCATGCGCCGCGCGGGCTTTGCCATCAAGCTGCGCGACTTTGAAGCCTACGAACGTGACCTGCAGCCAGACGCGTGGCGCGAGCATCGGCAGGCATTCTTCCGTGCCTTTGTTCAGCATGTGCTGGTGCTGCCGCAGTTTTTCGATCTGGCGGTCTATTTGCCACGGGTCATTCGCCTTGCCACGGCATGCGAAGACTTTGCCGCCCTACGCCAGATTTTGCGTGGGCTGGAGCAACTCTGTACGCAAGTGGCACAAGGTTGCGAACTCAGCATCAAGGCTTGCCCTACAGAAGACAAACCAAGCCACAGCGAAATGCTGGATCGTTGGCAAAAGCAGCTTTTCACCACGGTCCGCGAGAGCATCAGCGCCGCCTTTCCGCCCCGGCTGTCGAAAGGCGGTAAGGCGGCCTGGCTGGCACATATGGAGGGCTACGCACCGGCGAATGTCGATGCCTTCCTGAATTGGTATTTGTTCCCCATCAAGGGCTTCCAAACTCAGCAAGCACGGCTGTTCAAATTTGATTTGGCGCATATGCCGTTCCGTTTCCTCGGTCTGCCCAAGGAAATGGTGGCCCAGAGTGGTATCCCTGCGAAGAAGGCTGCAGCATCCTGCACCCATGCGGCCGATTTGCTACCAAAAGCCGTGCTTGATGGTAGCCAAGTGCTTGCCAAATGGATCCGCTTCAAAGGTTTGCCGCACGGGCTGCTGTTTGCCACCCGGCCTTACAACTTGCCGGAGCTGTTTATCCTGAACAAGGCGGCCTACGATGCTGCGGCGCACGGGGCCATGCAAGCTGTCGTCCTCGCTGTGCGCGGCTTCGAGCTTGGTGATGCAGCGCCTGCTTTCGATAAGCACGGCGTGCTACAGATCCCGGATGGCCAGCCGCAGCGCAAGTACGGCATAGCGGTCGCCAGTTGGAAAACGCAGATGGCGAGCTGGACGGCCTCGGTCATGCGTATGTCCGATCCCGATGCCGAGCGTTACGCACGCCTTTGCCGTCTGTTGGATGGCGTGATTGCTCAGCCAAGGGAAAGCCGCTACTTGGTTCTGCCCGAGCTGGCCTTGCCCGCGCACTGGTTCATCCGTATTGCGCGAAAGCTTCAGGGGCGTGGCATTTCGTTGATCACTGGCATTGAATACCTGCACGCCAGTAAAGGGCGCGTGCGCAACCAGGTTTGGGCTGCGCTGTCGCACGATGGCCTGGGCTTCCCTTCGTTGATGATCTATCGGCAGGACAAACAGCGCCCAGCCCTGCATGAGGAACGGGAGCTGCAGCGTCTGGCTGGCTTGGAGTTGAGAGCTGACAAGGTGTGGCGAACACCGCCCATTCTGCAGCACGGTGACTTACGATTTGCCCTACTGATCTGTAGTGAGCTGACCAATATCAGCTATCGCGCCGCCCTGCGCGGCAAGGTGGACGCGTTGTTTGTGCCTGAGTGGAACCAGGACACCGAAACCTTCAATGCCCTGGTGGAGTCTGCCGCGCTGGATATGCACGCTTACATCATCCAGTGCAATGACCGCCAATATGGTGATAGCCGCATCCGCGCCCCCGCAAAAGACAGCTGGGAGCGTGATGTGCTGAGAGTTAAGGGCGGTGTGACCGACTATTGCGTGATCGGCGAGATTGACGTTCAGGCGCTACGCCAGTTCCAGAGCAGCTATCGCTCACCGGCCAAACCCTTCAAACCGGTGCCGGATGGATTTGAAATTGATTTTGGTCGCAAGGTATTGCCGGCGGGAGAGAGAGAATGAGTGATAACCGGAGCAGCGCCCGCAAACAGGACGTTGAGAAATATTTTTTTCGGGCTTCTGCTGTTGACTTTAGATCCATACCTGACAGCCCGATTGCTTATTGGCTGACGCATAGATTCGTTTCGAGTTTTGAAGCCTTCCCAAAACTGGGCGACATACTTTCAACTAGGGAAGGCCTCACTACTGGCAGCAATGCAACATTTCTCCGTCTTTGGTTTGAGGTGCCGACATCCAAAACATCTTTGCCTAGCAACGTAAGGAAGAATGCCAAATGGCAAGCTTACCTCAAGGGCGGAGAATATCGGCGCTGGGCTGGCAACAATGAGTATTTGGTCGACTGGGAAAAAGATGGGGAGGGGATCCTCAACTTCATTGATCAGAAAACAGGCAGAGTAAGATCCCACAACTACAACGGGGAGTGGGCGTTTAAGCCAGGAATAACCTGGTCTAGCGTTTCCGGCGAAGGATTTTCAGTTAGAAATGTCGCTGGCGGCTACATGTTTGATACAACTGGCTCAATGGGGTTCGTTGCCCCTGACTCTGACCGACTTGGAGTGGTTGCGTATTTGAATAGTGTTGTGGCTTCGGAGTACATGAAAGTGCTTTCTCCAGCCATTCGTTTTCAGCCTGGGCACGCTCTGAACCTGCCATATAACAAGGCACCTACCTCGGCTGCGAGTGCTATCTCCGCAAGAAACATATCTATCTCGCAGTGTGATTGGGATTCCTACGAAACCTCTTGGGACTTCACCAGTCTCCCGCTGTTGCACCCCGACCACCGCCAGCCCACCCTTAAGGATGGTCTGAAGTAGCCACGTATTTCTGGCCGACTACAGACCTCGCTGTTTTTTGAAGCGATCCATCGATCAAAAAGCGCTCAGATCGTCG
>NZ_KB822647.1 GCF_000364625.1 Pseudomonas thermotolerans DSM 14292 | reverse complement strand
AAGCTGCATCCGGGAGTTCGTAACGCTTTGCCATGCGGGCCTCCAGCCGGTCATGGCGCCGATTCTACCCGTTCGGACTTTTCGTACAGAACCTAAGTGCCAGATTCTGGGTCGCGGCTGCCACCTGGCGCTCAACTGCTAGCCAGGTGAGAAAGGCGTTGACCTCGGCAGCACCAAGCTCCAATGGATGACGCAGTTGATGGAAACGGATGAAATAGCGAATCCAGTACCAGTAGGATTTTTCTGTGCGAATACTGTAATGATGTAAGCGCATCACCGCCCTGAACTGCTCTTGTAGGCGAGGTTTGGTGGAGGTTTCCATGGCCGACTCCCTGGCTGTATTTTTGTACAGTAGTAATGGTAGAGCAAAAATAGGAAGTCAAGCGAATACGCCCAGACATAGAAAGATGGCCGGTAAGACCATGATTTGAAAGGAATTTTTCCAGGGCAGCTATGAGGATGATGCGGAGTTATATGGAAGGCTCTACTATCGGATTAGCACCGCCATCCATCTAATCACTGTTATGCACAAATAAACCGCAGGAAGACCGCATGAATTTTGACGCACTTGCTTATCCAGAGAAAATCATAATCGCCGGCTCTGAATTCAGCGGTCAGCGCAATATGTCGAAAGGCACATTACTAGTTCCATATACTGACGAACCGGACGTAGGGATAGGCGACATAATCATTCAAAAGTCTGGAAAGCGCGAAATCGAACTCAAGGTCATTGATGCTCAATTCCAGGCTGGTGGAACTCTTGGCGTAGGAACCAGGCATAAGAACCTGCTAACACTTAAAGTGGAAAATCTTACGGCGCAGCCGCATACGACAAACACTCAATCCTCTACTTTTAACATTGGCTCAATTACTGGCGAGCAGGTGCAGGTAGGAAACAACAACTCACAGGTTGTAAATATTAGCGTTCAAAATCTTGTTGAAGCTGTCGCAAAAAGTGGTGACCAAGAGGCGAAATCAGCGCTAAGAAAACTGCTGGAAAACAGCACAGTCGCAAGTATTGTTGGCGCAGGGGCGGCAGCTCTCCTGGGGCTTTTGTAAATGCATAACAAGTCGCTCAAATCGTTCGCTTCGCTCACTGGGACGGGCTAAAGCCCGCCCCTTAGCTTAATCGTTATACATCAAGAGGGAATCATGACGCTATTCGAGTTCTATACCAACCTCAGAAAAGATGTTCTAAAACAAATCTCTGGAGTAGAAGACTCAAATGGCTACTTCTCATGGGATAACACGACGCCAAACTATCTTATAAAAATTCGTTTAGAGTCACTGCTTGCAGATTACATAGTAAAAGCAAAAGAATTCGGAATATACGTTGTCACTAGGTATGCACGCTGCGCACGCTCAGCACATGAAGGCTACCCAACAGAGAATAGGTACGGTTTAGATATTCCCTATCAAGACGATCAGTTTGTATGGGGAGCAGATCAATTATTTCAAGGAGAACGTATAAGTACATGCCCCTGCTCCACCAAAAACAAGCCACATAAAAATTATGTGATAGACGACATAATTTACAAAAAATCATACAACGAAAAAGACTGCAAAATAATCTCATCAATATTCTGCGATATATCTGAAGCAATAAATAACGCGGCGGATAAAAAAGCAAGATCGGGCATTAGAGAACACCTACTCAGAGCCATTCTGAGACTCAACGATGCAGTACTACCTATGCCAGTAGACGAATATATTTCAACGGCACTCCATAAAAATGCATAACAACTGGTTCAAACCGTTCGCTTCGCTCACTGGGACGGGCTAAAGCCCGCCCCTTAACCAAACGTTATAAGTCACGAGGAAATACGCATGGAAGCCGTCACACTAGACACAAATATCTTCCCTATTGCGGACATAGCAGACTTAGTGAGCAAGGCAGGTTATTCGGCCGAAGTGGTTTCGGTCACTAATCGTGAGCTTGAAGGTACAGACCTATCGGCTGAGGCCAATGAACTCCCGGAAATACCTGAAACATTTCACTTCGGCGAAGGCAGTTTTGGGCGAATGATGTTCGGAGGCATACAGGATGCAGATGATTTCGAAAAAATCCTGCACATTATTACGAGTGGCAGCCACCCGAAGGACCGAGACAATCTCACGCCCAAGCAATTGAACCATCGAAGAGATGCATTAATTCTCCAATCACATATTCGAGCTGGTCGGAGAATTTTTGTCAGTAACGATGAGCGTGGTTTTGTAAAGCATGGTCGACGTGAACAACTTGAAAATCTATTTGGCATCAAAATCTTTAACAAGAGCGAATTCATAGAGCACTGCAAAGCAATAATTAGCGCTAGCGCCTTATAACAATTGGTTCAAGTCGTTCGCTTCGCTCACTCGGGACCGGCTAAAGCCGGCCCCTTAACCAAACGTTATGCATTAGGGCGAAAGCAGGAGTGACACGGAATGCAGCACGCAAGATGCACGATCGATAATCAAGTATGGGAAGCCGAACGTTTCGCGGCGCTGCCTGAGCCCGAATTGGAGAATATGCGCCGAAATCTCGTGTGTGCCGAGTGCGGCGAATTCGCTTGGTTCCGTAGGGCAAGTAGGCACGGCCGCCCCCCTCATTTTTGTGCTCACCATTTGAATACTTGCGGCCTTCGGGTTGAGTACGTAGCAGTGGGCGAACAGCGCGACGACGCAACTATTCAGGAAGAAGAACTCAATGCTGGTGACAGCATAATTGTCCATCTCGACCAAGAGCTGGGCGGCCAAATCGACGTGGCCGAGATCCAGCGACCGCCGACGCCGGGCGTTGGTACAGGTGGTAGAACATTTGTCGTGCCTGGCGGCGAGAGAGAAACCGCGCAGCACTTTACAATGCGGAGGATACTTCTGAGGCTTGTTCAGAGTCCGGCGTTCCGCAACTCCAACAGACAAGTTGTCCTTTACCGTAACGCCACGGAAGTCTTAGTGGCCGGTGCGGTTAGAGACGTCGTCGCAGGCTTTATTGACATAACCCCGGAGAGGCATGCAAATCGTCAGATGCTTTATTGGGGGCCTATCGCATCGGCGGGCATGACGGCAGATGGGAAGCTATGGCTGAACTCATCTGATCGTCACCAAGGGGTTAGTGTCGCAATCTTTCCTGAGATCGTGGACGAGTTTCTGCAGATGTTCGGTGTAAATGATCTCGAAGAGCTTACGGGTGCTCATGTTTTGGTCGCGGGGACTTGCTATTACGCTGCAACCGGTAAGCCAGTCATTTGGTGTGGGTCGTCCCGGTACATAGTCGTGAGGCGGTACCGAGATGCACGACTCCAGGCCGACGTTTAACGGGATAGGTTGCGCATAACACTGCGCTCCAGCCGATGTCAGCCCGCTACGCGGTCTTTCACGGCTGAGCTGGGGCGTTAGGTTCTGTACGAAAAGTACTGCCGTAGGCACCGCAGCGTGCAAGCCAGCGTGACCATTGCGGCAAAACTTCTTGCCAACTTGTCGTAGCG
>NZ_KB822646.1 GCF_000364625.1 Pseudomonas thermotolerans DSM 14292 | reverse complement strand
GCCGTTGATGGATTTGCGGAAGTCGACGGGCTTGGGATAGAGGTAGACCTTCTGGACCTTGGCGTCGGGACGCATCATGGATGGCGGGCTCCAATGGAAAATGGGGAGCGCAGCATCCTGAAGACGGCGGGTCATTTGTAGATGGGGTTTATGGAGCGCTTACATCGCCTCGGCCTGGCCGTGCTGGGCACCTATCACGACCGGGCAGGCGAGGACTACATGCTGTCGGCTCCCGGCAACGTGCTGCAAGGCTACCAGCCGCCGGAAGAGGACGAGCATCGCCTCTGGGCCCGCGCCTTCACCAGCTCGGGCAAGGCCGGGGACAACAGCAGCAGCCTCCAGAGCCGTCACCGGGAATTCCAGAAGGACGGCCCCCGCTATGACTACGACCTCGACGGCATCCAGCTGGGCCTGGATCTGCACCGCAGCCTGGACGAGGATGGCGCGCGGAACATCGCCGGCGCCTACTTCGCCGCCTCGCGCATGAAGGCCGACATCGACGCGATACAGGGCGGCCAGGGCGGCAAGGTCTCCATGGACGGCTACTCCCTGGGCGCCTACTGGACCCACCTCGCCCCGTCGCGCTGGTACCTGGACGCCGTGGGTCAGCTGACTCGCTACGACAACGTCAGGGCGAAGGCCTCGGGCGGCGAAACCGTCAAGCCCGATGGCTGGGGATTCGCCGCCTCGCTGGAAGGCGGCTACCCCTTTCAGCTGGACGAGAAGTGGTCCCTGGAGCCGCAGGCCCAACTGGTCTACCAGTACGTGGACCTGGGCGGCTCGACCCATGACCGCTACGGCAGGATCGACTTCAAGGACTCCGATGCCCTGTACGGCCGTCTGGGTGCCCGCCTGGCCCGCAACTGGGAAAAGGAGGACGGCCGCGAACACGCCTTCTGGCTGCGCGCCAACCTGTGGCATGACTTCGGGGCCGAGGCCGACACCACCTTCTCCGCCCCGGACGGCCAGAATGCCGTCAAGCTGCACACCGGGCTGGGCGGCACCTGGGGCCAGGTGGGCGCCGGCTTCAACACCCAGTTCAGGGACAACCTGAACGCCTTCCTGGCCGTGGACTACGAGCAGAGCCTGGAGAACAGCAGAGCCCACGGCGTCAGCGGGCGCATCGGCCTGCAGTACACCTGGTAGACCATCGCCTGCAAGGGACACCCGGGCCGCGCACTGCGCGGCCCGGGTGCTTCTGCCACCTCAATTGGTGGACTGGTTCGACAGCCAGTTCATCACCCGCCCCGGGCGGGTCAGGGCATCGACGAAGCTCTGCCCCCAGTAGCGGATGTGGTTGGCCTCCAGCACCGAGAACATCTCCTGGTGGCGGCTGCGGCGCTCCTCCAGGGGCATGCACAGCGCGGCGTGAATGGCGTCGGCCAGGGAGTCGCGGTCATGCGGGTTGATGATCAGCGCGGCGCCCAGCTCCGCGGCAGCGCCGGTGAACTGGGAGAGGATCAGCACGCCGGGGTCGGCCGGATCCTGGGCGGCGACGAACTCCTTGGCGACCAGGTTCATGCCGTCGCGCAGGGGGGTGACCAGGGCGATGCGCGCTAGGCGCATGACCATGGCGATGTCCTCGCGCCGGTGATTGCGGCTCACGTAGCGCAGCGGCACCCAGGACACCGCGCCGAAGCGGCCGTTGATGTGCCCGACCTTGGCGCTCACCGCCGCGTCTATGTCCGCGTACTCGGGGATCTCCTGGCGGCTGCCGGGGGCGATCTGCAGGTAGGTGACCCGTCCGTGCCACTCCGGATACTTCTCCAGGAAGCGCTCGTAGCCGTCGAGGCGGTGGACGATGCCCTTGGAGTAGTCGAGCCGGTCGATGCCGATGATCAGCGCGCGGCCGGCCAGGCTTTCCTCCAAATCCATCGCCTCGGTGCTGCCCATGGACATCTCGGCGATGCGCCGGAAGCGCTCGGTGTCAATGCCCACCGGGAACACGCCGACGCGGAAATGCTGGTTGCCCAGGTGATAGTGGCGACCGTCCGGAGTCGCCGCGCCGACCACCCGGGTCAGGTAGCGGGAGAAGTTGCCGGCATCGTTCTCGGTCTGGAAGCCGATCAGGTTGTATTCGGTGAGCGCGCGGATCAGTTCCAGATGATGGGGCAGCGCGATCAGCAGATCCGGCGGCGGCATGGGGATGTGCAGGAAGAAGCCGATGCGGTTCTGATGGCCGAGGGCGCGCAGGGACTGAGCCAAGGGGATCAGGTGATAGTCGTGGACCCAGATAATGTCATCCTTCTCCAACAGCGGACTCAGGCGCTCGGCGAAGAACTCGTTGACCCGCAGGTAGCCGCTGAAATCGGCCTCGCTGAACTCCGCGAGGTCCACCCGGTAGTGCAGGATCGGCCAGAGCACCCGGTTGGCGAAGCCGTAGTAGTACTCCTGGAAGTCCTGCGGACGGATGTCGGTGATCACGTAGTTCAGGCTGCCGCGCTCGATATGCACGGGCGGCGGCGGCTCGTCGGCCACCTGACCGCTCCAGCCGAACCAGATCCCTTCCCGCTCGCGCAGGGTGGCGTCCACCGCCACGGCGAGCCCGCCAGGCGCCACGGGGCTGCCCTCCTCCGGCACCACCACCCGGTTGGAAATCACGATCAGCCGAGACATGGGCTCTCCTCCCAACTGCTGGATAGCCGCATGGCGAAGTCGCGCGCCCCCGCCATCCGATGGTTTTTCCGGTATCGAGAAAGCCGCTGGAGACGGCGCCACATCTTCATCGCGCCAGCCCTCCGGCGGCCTCGACGAGCGCCGCCCGCAATGCCGCGGCATCGGCGAACACCGCCCGGGCCCCAGGCAGGGCTCGCCCGACCGACAGACCCAGTCCGCCCAGCTCGGCCACCACGGCCAGGGCCGCTTCGTCGGTCACGTCATCGCCGATGAACAGCGGCCATCGTCCTCGAAACGGCGGTGCTGCGAGAAAGCGGCGGATCGCCAGGCCCTTGTCGCAGCCCCTGCCGATCACCTCGAAGACCATCTTGCCGGGCAGCAGGCGCAGCCCCCGGCCCAGCGGCCCGGCCAGCAGCTCGTCCAGCGCGGCGGCTAGGGCCGGCGCCACCTCGGGCACGGCGCGGTAATGCAAGGCGAAGCTGCTGCCCTTGTCCTCGGCCAGCACGCCGGGATGGCGCTGCGCCAGAACGGCCAACCGCTCGCGCAGCGCGGCGTCGAGCGCGTTCGATGCATGACGGGGAGCCTCATCGGCCAACTGTCGCCACTGGGCACCGTGACCGCCGCTGGCCGCCAGGCGCAGGGGCGCGAACAGCGCATCCAGACTGTCGAGCGAACGGCCGCTGACCAAGGCCAGGGCCCCGCCGAGGCGGCGCTGCAGGGTGGCCAGGGCCGCGAGCAGCTCGGGCGGGACGCGGACCGCATCGGGTGTCTCAGCGATATCCAGGAGGGTGCCGTCGACATCGAGAAACAGCGAACATGCCTGCCAGCTGGAGCTCAGCCATTCCGCCAGGAGGGCACTTGCCGAAGCCTCGCAGGGCATGGCACGGGCTACGTCGACTTGCCCTCCGCATGACGGAAGACTCATGGACCAGCCTCTCTAACCTGCAAGTCACACCGCCACCCTTCGGCCAGGGAAGCGGCGGAAAAAGGAAACGTCCAACGCTAGGTTCTGTACGAAAAGTACTGCCGTAGGCACCGCAGCGTGCAAGCCAGCGTGACCATTGCGGCAAAACTTCTTGCCAGCTTGTCGTAGCGAG
>NZ_KB822645.1 GCF_000364625.1 Pseudomonas thermotolerans DSM 14292 | reverse complement strand
CATCACTTGCGATGCAGCATGAGCGCCAAAGGCAACTGCTACGACAATGCCTGTGCAGAGAGCTTCTTCCACAGCCTGAAGGTCGAGTGCATCCACGGCGAGCGCTTCACGAGCCGCGCCCAGATGCGTGAAACCGTGTTTGAATACGTCGAAACCGATTACAACCGCCAGCGGCGACACAGCACGCTGGGGCACATCAGCCCGGAGGCCTTCGAGGCCCGGATGAGTGCTTAAACCTGTGTCCACGACTGCTGGGCAAGATCAAGATTTCCTCGCTGAGTTTGCCTCAATGACAAACGAAGCAGAAGGGAATTACGAAATAGACGGGGAGTTACAAGACGCAATTTTGAACCATCTGCAAAATATATTCGTACACGCAGCCGCTATATCCAGATATGCCTGGCCATCCAAGGCAGGTAAAGAAAATTTACACGCCAATCGGGGGCTAGAGTTAAAGCAGCTCTTAGAGCTTTCCGATGAAAGCCCCCTGCGCGATAGAAACTTAAGAAATAAACTGGAACATTTTGATGAGAATCTCGATATATACCTAAATAGTAAGCCAATTGTTGGTCATGTCATACCTGCATACGTAGGTGGCTCCATTAATAGCCAAGGCGTGCCAGTACACTTGTTTAGAGCCTTTTACGTTGACACGGCAATATTCGAAATACTCGGCC
Organism: Pseudomonas thermotolerans DSM 14292; assembly: GCF_000364625.1. Taxonomy (GTDB): domain Bacteria; phylum Pseudomonadota; class Gammaproteobacteria; order Pseudomonadales; family Pseudomonadaceae; genus Aquipseudomonas; species Aquipseudomonas thermotolerans. Next base: position 4,115 of record NZ_KB822645.1, on the reverse strand, counting down.
ACAAATTTGAGGCGCAGCCAATAGTCGATGAAATATGTCGCTTGCATAGTCGCTTTCATGCAGGTGCCATATAACAATTGGTTCAAGTCGTTCGCCTCGCTCACTCGGGACCGGCTAAAGCCGGCCCCTTAACCAAACGTTAGCTTCACTAGGAAAACTTCGTGACCGACGAAAACATCAAGGACACAACAGCAAAGGGAAGCGAGTCAGCTAGCAACTCAATTGCTGGAGACATAGTGACCATTACAAAAGTCACTACACCGCTACTGGCTAAAGCGGTGGCAAATATAATGTCCGCGAATTTCTTCCCATTCCCCGACATCGTTATTTCCAGCGAGAGGAAAAAATCTCTGGCTGAGGAAAAAACAGAGCTGATGCGGGAACTGGCCAAACTAGATGTCGATCCAGAAACATTCGACACACTCTTAACAAATGAGCTAGACAGAAAGTTAAAGGTGAATTTTGGCATTGCCTTTCTTGTTCTAACCTGCATTTTTACAGTGGCCTCATACGCAATAGTTATCCTCGACGCAATTTACAACTGGGGAATTTCCGAAATAGCAATTACTGCCCTAATAATTGAAACACCAATTCAATTCATAGGGCTTCTTTATATAATTGCTCGAAATCTATTCCCGCAAACCCGCAGTGCAAAGTAAAGCTAACAATGCGCTTAACTATCGCTCACTTCGTTCGCTGGACAGCCAAAAGCTGCGCTTTTGTCTGCCCGTTAGCTTAATCGTTATGGCTACTAAGGAATTCCTGTGGCATTAAAGGATTTTTTGAAAGACTTGGATGACAGCGTAAAAGTTGTGACATCCTCTGATTTTGAAGTCGAAATAATCGAAACAGAATTTGTACCATCTTTTTCAGACGCAAGTATTACCTACGATAATCTGGATACTAAAAAGAAAAAATGTAAGCTGCTAGAAAGCTGCGTTCTTTATGTAGACATTAGGAGTTCCGCGAAGATAAGTGCAGAACGACAGCCAAAAACCCTTGCAAAAATGTACTCAAGTTTTGTTCGCACTATGATTGCATGTGCTCGTTACTATGGTGGCCATGTTAGGAATATCGTAGGTGATCGTGTAATGGTTGTATTTGATAAGGCGAAATGCTTTGAAAATGCAATTGATACAGCAATTTTAATGAATAGTGTATGCAAGCACATTCTCAATAAACGAATTTCGTCATTTGAATTTCGCGCAGGAATAGGAATTGATTATGGAAAGATGCTGATTACTAAGTCGGGTGCAATTCGACAGGGAGATGAAAAAGAGTTTTACCGAAGTCTTGTTTGGCTTGGAAAGCCTGCAAATACAGCATCAAGACTAACAGACCTCGCGCATAAAACTGAAATCTACACCATCCCTGCAATTCACCAGGGTAACTATTACCCATACATCAAGGATTGGCATTGGCAAAGTAAACCGTATGAGCAGTTTGTCGACGACTTGGAACCAACAAGCTCTAGGATGCTAAAGCACAAAGATGAGCATTTTAATACATTTTTTAAAACAACTATGTCTCATTCTGAGACTCACAGCCCAATACTTTTTACTAAATCTGTATTTGATGGTTTTAAGAAAGCCAGACCAAATGCTGACTCCATTAAAAATGGTTGGTGGTCAAAGAGGAACCTTGATGTCAGAGACTATGATGGCGATATTTATGGTGGGGATGTCATCTTTTCAGTGGTTGAAGATCTATGAATAAAGACGAAATTGATTTATTAGACAAGACTCTTTCAAAGACCAATGAATGGCTTAAGTTTGCGGAAGCGAAAAATGGTGCGATCATTGCTGTTGTTTGTTCTGTTATGTTTGGAGTAAATAGAATAGTAGTGAATTTAGATGAAGTGCCTAGCTATTTACTATTTTACCTTGCGGCCTTTTTTTCTTTTTCCTTCATTTCATTAGTGATTGCATTAAGTTCGTTTATACCAAGGCTAAAAAAGCCGTTCTGGCTAAAGAGCAATGAAAAGAGCAATGATGACAACCCGTTCTACTTTGTTGATGCGTGTAAATATGATTCTTATAGTTACCTTAAGCTTTTAGGCATATCGCGCAGCAATGATAATAAAGTAGCCGAAAAAATGGCTGAACAGATAGTTATCAATTCAAGAATAGCAGCGCTTAAGTATAGTTTGTTTACTACTTCTGCATGGCTATTTTTATCTGCGCTATTAACACCACTTGGAGTAATGTTTATATGGTTGTTGAGAGAGTAAGCCATAACAAGGCACTGCTGTCGGACAAATTTTCCGCTGCGCTCAAAATTTTCCGCAGAGTGCGGCGTTAGGGTTATTCTTTTTCCATCAATTTAGGAAGGCAGAAGGAAATACAAATATGTGGAAAGATAAACTAAAACTCGAAGAAGGTGAAACGCTTCGATTCGACAGGAAGTATGAGAAGGGGAATCTCGGTCAAGAGGAAGTTGAGCTTTATTCGGCAATTGACCCTCAGGGGCAAGTCACTAGTTCAGTACAATACATAGAACATACCTCTATTAAGGCGCCGTTTCGTCGAAGCTTTCACCTTGTTCAAAAAGATAACAGCGGAAACACACTCATTGACGACCGGTGGAGTGAGTAACCGGCTAGGCTCAGCATTTTCAAGCCCCTGAGTTTTCGGAAGTAACGCCCTAACCCGGCGCTCAACCTCGCTCCCTTTGGTCGCTGGACGCTGCGCCATAAAACGGCGCAGCGCCGGTTAGCTCTACGTTAGGCAATAACCCATGAACTCCAAAATCAAATATATATTCGCCATTCTGGTTGCTTTGCAGATGCAGCACCTGGCCGCCGCCCAAGATGCTGAACGGGTAAGAATAGGGGAAAAACTGTCAGATTGCGGCGCTTTGTTCGGTCTTCTATCCCAAGCCAATACAAAACAAGCAGAATTTTCTAAGAACCTATCAACGGCATCAATCGCATATGCTCAAGTAGCTTTTAATGATGACAATAAATTTACTCAAGAAACAGGTCGATCCATGCAAAAAGCTTCTGCCTTTATTAATGAGCTAAAAGAGACAAATAACAAGCAGAGATTCGAGGACAAATTTAAAACATGCATGTCGACACTTGAGATCGCCGAAAATAACCTACGAAAAGAAATGTCTGAAACCAGCAAGGCAATAGTTCCAGAGCTATTCAAGTAAGCGCAATGCCTAACAACTGGTTCAAATCGTTCGCTTCGCTCTCTGGGACGGGCTAAAGCCCGCCCCTTAACCAAACGTTAGGGAGTAGCTTAAAGGTTCTGCTATGGGCAAAAATTCCGCATATCGCGAATCCAAACGGCGTGAGCGTGCTAGCAAGTTAGCAGCAGAAACCGGCATTACCTTTGAAGAGGCTCTAATTCAAATTGAAGCTCGCGTAAAAGCGGCAGGTAAAATTCTAGCCAAAAACGCTAAATCTCGAAGAAAAGAAGAACAAATCAAGGAAGTCAAAAGCAAACGAGATCAACTTGAAAAATTTAAAACACAAGTCACCCCTGGAAAACGCCCCGTTCAGGGTGGCGCCCCCGGCCTTGGCAAAAGATAACGAAGCACATCGTGCAGGCCATTTCCTAACAAATGGTTCAAGTCGCTCGCTTCGCTCACTCGGGACCGGCTAAAGCCGGCCCCTTAACCAAACGTTATGTAACAAGCAGAAGCCAGCAGCCGTGAAGATTCCTTTCCCCCTCGAACAGAAAGACTTTTTTATCTACTGGGTTATGGCCGGATGCTTGTTCTTCGCCGCAGGCTCCGCATTCGTAAGCCTGCAATTCGCCATTGTGTTTCTGGCTACAAGTATCATAGGTCTGCCCGCGCTTTTGCTTTATTTTACTCAGAAGACACGCGGTGTGGCGGGCAGTTTCGTTAAGCTTTTGAGCTTGCTTATTTATCTTTTCGTAGCAGAGTCTGTGATTATGCCGGAGCTCACGAATGCAATATTGGGGTTTGTTACATAACCAGTCGCTTTTGCCGGACAATTTCTCCACCGCTTCGCGGCTACAAAATTGCCGCAAAGCTCTACGGATGGTCTGAAGTAGCCACGTATTTCTGGCCGACTACAGACCTCGCTGTTTTTTGAAGCGATCCATCGATCAAAAAGCGCTCAGATCGTCGTCTTATGTAGG
>NZ_KB822644.1 GCF_000364625.1 Pseudomonas thermotolerans DSM 14292 | reverse complement strand
CGGTGACACGACCGATCTGCACGCTGACGGCAATCTGGCGAGCCGATAGCCCGACCTCGAACTTGAGACGAAGTACTTCGCGAATCTTACGCATGGATAAACGCTCCACGACGACCTCTCTGCTTCGAAAAAGAGGTCGATGGTAGTGAAGAAATCCTGCGTTACTGCCTGCCCGGTTGAGTGGCCGGATGGCCGTGGAATCAGTGGTCGGATACGCGTGGAATGGGTGGCCGGATCACCGTGGAATCGGTGGTCAGATGCTCATGGAATGGGTGGCCAGATGACCGTGGAATCCGCAATCAACGGGCGCCAGCTCGTCGATCTGTTGATCGAACACTGGGGCGATATTCCACCGGAGTTTCGTGAGCGGCTCGGTCTGAAACCTGGCTTGGTTTTGGCATGATCCACCTCACCGAGGCTTGGCCCATTTCCGGCAAACCTTGGGTGAAGGATGCCGTATCGTTTTTCAGGGAGAGAAAACCATGACCACGCCCAACCAACTCGTCATCTTCGAATCGAGCGGACAGCCGGTGCAGGTGCGGTTGGAGGGCGAATCCATCTGGCTGACGCAGCGCCAGATGGCCGAGGTCTTTGCCACCACGCCGGAAAACGTGCTCATGCACCTGAAGAACATCTTCCGAGATGGCGAGCTGGAGGAAGCGGCAACCACTAAGGATTTCTTAGCAGTTCAAACCGAGGGGCGTCGGCAGGTGCAGCGTCGCCTCAAGCACTACAACCTCGACGCCATCATCTCGGTGGGTTACCGGGTCAACTCCAGCCGCGCCACGCGCTTTCGCCAATGGGCCACGCGGGTGCTGCGCGAGCATCTGACCCAGGGCTACAGCCTGGACCGGCAGCGCTTCGAGCAAAACGCCGCCGAGCTGGAAGCGGCGCTAGCGCTGGTGAAGAAGGCCGCTGCCGGTGAGGCGCTGACCGCCGAGCAGGGCCGCGGGCTGGTGGATGTGATTGCGCGCTACACCCAGACCTTTCTGTGGCTGCAACGCTATGACGAGGGGCTGCTGACCGCACCGGCGGGCAGTCCGGGCGGCGTGCTGCCGACACTGGATGAGGCCCGTGCCGCCATTGCGCGACTGAAGGCTGACCTGATGGCGCGTGGCGAGGCTTCCGAGCTCTTCGGGCGCGAGCGCGGCGATGCCTTTGCGGCCCTGCTCGGCAATCTGGACCAGACGGTGTTCGGCGAGTCGGCCTATCCCACGGTGGAAACCAAGGCTGCGCACCTGCTGTATTTCGTTATCAAGAACCATCCATTCGCGGACGGCAACAAGCGCAGCGGGGCCTTCCTGTTCGTGGACTTTCTGGCACGCAACGGGCGCCTGCTGCGTAACGGCGAACCGGTGATCAACGACGTGGGCCTGGCGGCGCTGGCGCTGCTGGTGGCGGAGTCCGACGCCAAGAACAAGGACGTGATGATCCGCCTGATCGAGAACATGCTCGCCCTGCCGGGCGGCGGGGACGAGGGATAGACGCATGGCATTTCTGTCCGAGGCCGAGATTGAGAGCGCGCTGCTGGATCAGCTGCGCGCGCTTGGTTATCGCATCGAGCGCGAAGAGGACATCGGCCCCGACGGCCATCGTCCTGAGCGCGAGAGCCACGACGAGGTGGTGCTGCGCGGGCGGTTCGAGGACGCCGTTGCCCGCCTGAACCCCGGCGTGCCGCCGGAGGCGCGGCAGGACGCGATCCGCAGGGTCACGCAGTCCGAACTGCCCGCCCTGCTCGAAGAAAACCGCCGCCTGCACCGGCTGATGACGGAGGGCGTGGACGTCGAGTACTACGCCGACGACGGAACGCTGACCGCCGGCAAGGTGGCACTGATCGACTTCGAACAGCCGGAGAGCAACGACTGGCTGGCGGTGCGCCAGTTCACGGTGATCAATGGCCAGAACACCCGCCGGCCCGACGTGGTGGTGTTCGTCAACGGCCTACCGCTGGCGGTGATCGAGCTCAAGGCGCCGGGTAGCGGGAACGCCACGCTGGCCGGTGCCTTCAACCAGTTGCAGACCTACAAGCAGCAGATCCCCCAGCTGTTCCATACCAACGCGCTGCTGGTCACGTCCGATGGCATTTCCGCCCGGGTGGGATCGCTGTCGGCCGACCTGGAGCGCTTCATGCCGTGGCGCACCACGGACGGCATGGAGATCGCGCCCAAGGGCGCGCCGGAACTGCCGACACTGATCGAAGGCGTGTTCGAGCACCGGCGGCTGCTCGATCTGCTGCGCGACTTCACGGTCTTTGGCGAGACGGGTTCCGGGCTGGTGAAGATCATCGCCGGCTACCACCAGTTCCACGCGGTGAAGAAGGCCGTGGACTCCACGGTGCGCGCGGCCATGCTGGTGCAAGGCGTGGCGGAAGACCCGGCCGAATATGGCTTGCCGAGCGTGAAGACCCAGCGCCCGGGTGACCGGCGCGCGGGGGTGATCTGGCACACGCAGGGCTCCGGCAAGAGCCTGCTGATGGCCTTCTACGCAGGGCAGCTGGTCAAGCACCCAGCGATGGAGAACCCCACACTGGTGGTGCTGACCGACCGCAACGACCTGGACGACCAGCTCTTCGCCACCTTCTCGATGTGCCGCGACCTGATCCGGCAGACGCCGGTGCAGGCGGAAAGCCGCGAGCACCTGCAGTCCCTGCTCAACCGGGCGTCGGGCGGCGTGATCTTCACCACCCTGCAGAAGTTCGGCGAAGTCACGGAGCCGCTGACCACACGCCGCAACGTGGTGGTGATTGCCGACGAAGCGCACCGCAGCCAGTACGGCTTCAGGGCCAGGGTGGACGTGAAGACCGGCGAAGTCTCCTACGGCTTTGCCAAGTACATGCGCGATGCCCTGCCGAACGCCTCCTTCATCGGCTTCACCGGCACGCCCATCGAGGCGGATGACGTCAACACCCCGGCAGTGTTCGGCCACTACATCGACATCTACGACATCAGCCGCGCGGTCGAAGACGGCGCCACGGTGCCGATCTACTACGAGTCCCGCCTGGCGCGCCTGGAACTGGACGAGGAGGAAAAGCCGAAGATCGACGCCGAGATCGAGGACATCCTCGAAGACGAAGAGGAGCCTACCCGCGAGCGCGTCAAGCAGAAATGGGCCACGGTGGAGGCGCTCGTCGGCGCGGACAAACGCCTGCGACTCGTCGCCGCCGACATCGTGCAGCATTTCGAAAGCCGCGTGGCCGCGCTGGACGGCAAGGCCATGGTGGTGTGCATGAGCCGGCGCATCTGCGTGGCGCTCTACAACGAGATCGTCAAATTGCGGCCGGACTGGCACAGCCCGGACGACAACGCCGGCGCGGTCAAGATCGTGATGACGGGGGCGGCCAGCGACCCGCCCGAGTGGCAGCCGCACATCGGCAACAAGGCCCGGCGCGACCTGCTGGCCAAACGCGCGCGCGACCCGAAGGATCCGCTCAAGCTGGTGATCGTGCGCGACATGTGGCTGACCGGCTTCGACGCGCCCTGCATGCACACCATGTACGTGGACAAGCCGATGCGCGGCCACGGCCTGATGCAGGCCATCGCGCGCGTCAACCGCGTGTTCCGCGACAAGCCTGCCGGGCTGATCGTGGACTACATCGGCATCGCGCAGAACCTGAAGTCGGCGCTGGCGCAGTACTCGCCGAAGGACCGCGAAAGCACCGGCATCGACGAGGCCGAGGCCATTGCGGTGATGATGGAGAAGTACGAGGTCGTACGCGACATGTTTCACGGCTTCGACTACCGCATCGCACTGAATGGTACGCCACAGGAGCGCCTAGCGATGATGGCTGGCGCCATCGAATGGATTCTGGACCTGCAGCAACAGTTGGCGGCCAAGGAGACAACCAAAGAAGGCAAGAAGAACGCCCACCGCCGCTACCAGGACGCTGTGCTCGCCTTGTCCAAAGCGTACGCTTTGGCGTCTGCCTCTGACGAGGCCCAGCAAATCCGCGAGGAGGTCGGCTTCTTCCAGGCCATCCGCGCCGCGTTGGTCAAGAGCGGCACCGGACCGGGCGTGGCCCCGCAGGAGCGCGAGCTGGCCATCCAGCAGATCGTCAGCCGCGCCGTGGTGTCCACCGAGATCGTGGACATCCTGCAGGCCGCCGGGCTCAGGAGCCCGGACATTTCCATCCTCTCGGACGAGTTCCTCGCCGAGGTGCAGCAGATGGAGAAGAAAAACCTGGCTCTGGAGGCCCTGCGCAAGCTCATCAACGACGGCATCCGCTCGCGCAGCAAGGCCAACGTGGTGCAGACCAAAGCGTTCTCCGAGCGGCTGGAGGATGCGGTGGCCCGCTACCACGCCAACGCCATCACCACCGCCGAGGTGCTGCAGGAACTGATCCAACTGGCCAAGGACATCCGCGCGGCGCGCCAGCGCGGCGAGGAGTCCGGCCTGTCGGAAGAAGAAATCGCCTTCTACGACGCCCTGGCCGAGAACGAAAGCGCGGTGCAGGTGATGGGCGACGACCAGCTCAAGGTGATCGCCCACGAGCTGCTGATGAGCCTGCGCGAGAACGTGACGGTGGACTGGGCGCACCGGGAATCGGCCCGCGCCCGCATGCGGGTGCTGGTCAAGCGCATCCTGCGCAAGTACGGCTACCCGCCGGACCTCCAGGATGCCGCCGTGCAGACGGTGTTAAGGCAGGCGGAGGCGTTGTCGTCGACTTGGTCGTTGTCGCGTCACGGGGTAACCACCTGAACGGCTGACGGGGGTAGGAATGAGGTGAGACTGCGGTACAGCGCTCAGTTCTTCCCCCTTCGCCCAGCACGCTAAGCCACTGATGTAGCTTGCTTTTCCGTTCGCTAGGGAAACTCTGAAAAAGACTTCCTGATTTGGCAAAATCCGTCGACTTTACCCGCCCGAGCTTTCCGATGAAGCAGATGACCTTCGCCGACGCCGAGTACGCCGGCAAGCGCAAGCAGACCCGCAAGGAACTGTTCCTGATCGAAATGGA
>NZ_KB822643.1 GCF_000364625.1 Pseudomonas thermotolerans DSM 14292 | reverse complement strand
GGTGCCGGGCACCAGCTTGCGCGTCGGCCGACACGCCTGGCGACGGGCTTGCATTCGCCGCTGCGCCGTCCGGGCCGAGTAGTGCCCGCAGGCGTCACGGTTGCGACGCACCTCACGGCTGATGGTCGAGGGAGAGCGGTCGATCAGGCTGGCGATCCTGCGCAGGCTGAGGCCTTGGGCATGACCGATTTGAATGGTGGCGCGTTCTTCAACGCTGAGTTCGGAATAGGACATAGGGGCAACACCGTACCGGAAAGGTCAGGTGTTGCACTCAGTTTTTGCGGCCGCCCAGCTTGAGATCGAAATCGTCATCGATTTTTGCGCGTAGCCGGCGTACCGCAACCTCAATGACATTGGTGTCGCTGTCGAAATTCATGTCCCAAACCTGAGAGGCAATCAGCGACTTCGGGAGCACCTCGCCGCGCCGGCGCAGTAGCAGTTCCAGCAGTGAAAACTCCTTCGCGGTCAGGTCAATTCTTTTCCCGCCACGGATCGCACGCCGCTTCATCAGATCGACTTCCAGATCGGCAATTTTCATGGTGGTCTGCGTCGGCGAACCATTACCTCTGCGCAACAGCGTTCTGACCCTGGCCAGAAGCTCTGAGAAAGCAAATGGCTTGATCAGGTAGTCGTCCGCACCCAGCTCCAACCCTTTAACGCGGTCTTCCACACCATCGCGTGCCGTCAAGAACAGTACGGGGACGTCTTTTCCTGCTGCGCGCAACATGCGCAGCACTTCCCAACCGTCCAGCCCAGGCATCATTACATCCAGAATTAGCAGGTCATAGGCTTCGCTAAGTGCATGCTGAAGGGCATCTGTACCGGTCATAACCCGGTCGACATTGAACCCAGCCTCGGTGAGACCTTGCTGGAGGTACGTACCGGTTTTGGGTTCATCTTCAGCTACCAGTAGTTTCATGCGAGCAGACTCCAAATATCGGGTGGCCTGAGTTTGCAGGCAAACCGCGGCCCCAACCAGAAGCTTACGAAAATGTAATTCTGGCTTCAGCTCGCTGACAGGGTGGCTTGTCTAAGGTGCAAGCATGAGCACTAGGTTGTGCTCTCGGCCCTCGACAGACCAAAAGCAGAGGTGCCGGCCATAGTTTGCACTGATGGAGACTGTCCCATGAAATCGCTGAAACCTTTGCTTCTGGTTGGCTCGCTACTGCTCTCTTCTATGGCTTGGGCCGAGGGGGGCGGCGACCGTGTATTCGAGCGCATCCAGCAGATGCGCGACAAAGCAGAAGCCGTGCTGATCCAGGCGGAGAAGGCCCCGGTCGGCGAGCGGCATGTGCACATGAAGGAGCATATGAACATGCTCGAAGACATCATGAGCCAGCTGCACAACGAACATCCCGCGCCAAACATGTCTGCCGAAGAGCATCTGGCCTGGATGGAAAAGCATGACAAGCTGGTAGACGACGTGCTGGCTCAAATGATCCGCGAGCACAAGCTAATGATGGCCGACAAAGAGTGCCATAAGTAAGAGTTTCCCCCATCTTCCAGGCCTTCCGTGATTGCTCCTTTGGCCTAGCGGCGCCTCAATGGCGCCGTGCTTTTTTCCAGCTGACGCAATTGTAGTTTTGGGGTCAGCGGCCTGGCAGGAAGCGGGGAATAGCATGAGATTTCCAGCCTACCTAGCGAGGTCTCACCATGAAACGCATCCCTCTTAAGCTGCTGATCAGCACACTGTTCATCAGCACCACCTTTCCGGCATTTGCCGAGGTCGGCGGCAGTAGCAATGGCATTGGGCAGCAGGCCCAGGCGACGCCAGCGACTCGTACCATCTTGGTAAAGATGGACGACATCAACTACAGCCAGAAAACGATCGATGTGAAGCCAGGTGAAACCGTGCGCTTCGTTCTGAAGAACGAGGGCGCGTTGATGCACGAGTTCAACATCGGGCAGGCAGCGTCCCAGCTGGAGCACCAGCGCAAGATGGCGTCCTTGTTCAAGGACGGCACACTGACCCCGACCGGCATGGCCGAGCGCATTGTCTGGCATGAGCGTTATGGCATGGGAGACTCCAACCCTCCAGGCTATCCGGAAGTCATCAAAGCCAAGCATGACGACCCGAACGCGGTTCTCGTCGAGCCCGGCACAACCAAAGAGTTCGTGTGGACCTTCCCTAAGGCGGGCAGTTTGAGCTTCGCCTGTACATTGCCTGGGCATTACCAGGCGGGGATGGTCGGTGAGTTTGCTCTGCGTTAGTCCGGCATCGGTGCTACCCGTTGGCCGCGAGCTGGGTAGCACCGATCTGACGAACCTTACTGCGATGTAGTTTTCACGTCAGCGTACCGCCAGCTGCACCTCATTAGCATCGGGACTCATCCCTCCTCAACACCTCAGAGGCACACCATGAAACTCAGACCCGCTTTCATAATCACCACCCTTGGCTTGCTGCTCAGTGCTGCCAATGCGCTGGCCAGCCCGGGCCACAAGAAAGACAGTATTGGGCAACCGGGAGACGGTCAGGCAGTAGATCGCACCATCGAAGTCCGGATGGGGGACATCTTCTTCGAACCCAAAGCAATGGAGATCAAAGCAGGCGAGACAGTTCGCTTCGTCCTGAAAAATGACGGTGCACTGCTACACGAATTCAATCTTGGCAAAGCGGCATCCCATGCCGCGCACCAGAAAGAGATGGCCGCGATGTTTCAGAACGGCACGCTGTCCCCTACAGGTGCACATGACATGAGCAATATGGGCCATGCCATGGGCGGCATGAAGATGGTCGGTATGGAACACGATGACCCCAACAGTGTTCTTGTCGAACCTGGAGCACGCGAAGAGTTGATCTGGACCTTCTCCGCCGCCACCGAACTGGAGTTCGCCTGCAATATTCCAGGACATTATCAGTCGGGAATGGTCGGTAAGGTGACCGTACGCTGACGTTTATTGATACTCGCCAGCTCCGTCCAGTCTGAGACACCTATAGTGATCCGGCCGCCATTGAAACGAGGCTATTGTCGTGGACCATACCCATCACACCAGTACCACTGAGCCGCCTTTTTGGAAGAGCAAGATTGGCATTGCGCTGATCATGCTGGCCGTAATCGGCATCTTCTATGTAGCGCGTGAGCATTACGGTCATCTTTCGCAGGCCCTGCCGTACCTCATCCTGCTGCTATGCCCGCTGATGCATCTGTTTGGCCACAATCACGGCGGGCACTCCCACTCCAGCAGCACCGCTGTTTCCAAGGACGAAGAAAGGACATAGATCGCATGCAAAAGACCTCCTGCCATCATGACCAGGATGATTCACATAACTCGCACGCCCACTCCGAGAGCCAGCGCGACCCGGTGTGTGGCATGGAGGTCAAACCTGATGGCCCTTATCGCGAGAGCTTTGAAGGGAAGGCCTATCATTTCTGCAGTGCGAAGTGCCTAGAGAAATTCCAAGCAGATCCTCATCAGTACATGAGCCATCAGTCTCATGGGGAGCATCACCAGCACGCGACTCCAGCACCCACATCGACACCTGTAGGTGCTGAATACACCTGCCCGATGCATCCAGAAATCCGTCAACCGGCTCCCGGAAACTGCCCGATCTGCGGGATGACGCTGGAACCTGTCATCCCGGAGCTGGAAGAGGAGGAAAATCCAGAGCTGAAGGACTTCTCGCTGCGGTTCTGGTGGACCCTACCGTTGACCGTCATCGTGACCGTATTGGCGATGGCCGGCCATTCCTTGCAACTGTTTCATGGCACGACCCAGAACTGGGTCGAGCTGGCTCTGGCGACGCCCGTGACGCTATGGGGTGGCTGGGTATTCTTCACCCGCGGCATTGACTCCATCCGCCACCGCAGCCCCAACATGTGGACCCTGATCGGTTTGGGAACGGCCGCTGCCTACCTCTACAGCGTGGCCGCTACCTTGGTTCCGCAGTGGTTTCCGGCGGCTTTTGCCCAGGACGGACGTATCGGCGTCTATTTTGAAGCAGCCGCGGTGATTATCTCACTCACGCTGTTGGGCCAAATGCTCGAACTCAAGGCCCGCTCGCAGACTTCGGCAGCCATCAAGTCACTGCTGAGGCTGGCACCAAAGACTGCGCGTCGCATCAAGCCCGATGGCCAGGAAGAAGATATTCCGCTGACACATGTCCATCAGGGCGACCACCTACGTGTCCGGCCGGGAGAGAAAGTCCCGGTGGACGGTACGGTTCTAGAGGGGGAGAGCGCCGTCGACGAGTCGATGCTTACCGGAGAACCGTTACCCGTGACCAAGCGGGTAGGGGATGCCCTTATCGGTGCCACCCTGAACACCCACGGCAGCCTGGTGATGGAGGCGCAGAAGGTCGGTGCCGAGACCATGCTGTCGCAGATCGTTCAGATGGTGGCCAGAGCCCAACGTTCCAAGGCCCCCATGCAGCGTATGGCTGATGCGGTGGCAGGGTATTTCGTGGTCGGGGTGATCCTGATCGCGATTCTGACCTTCTTCGGCTGGGGGCTATTAGGGCCGGAATCAGGCTGGGTATTTGGCCTGATCAATGCGGTGGCGGTGCTAATCATTGCGTGTCCCTGCGCTCTGGGTCTGGCAACCCCGATGTCCGTCATGGTTGCGACTGGCAAGGCCGCTAGCAGCGGTGTGTTGTTCCGCGATGCCAGCGCCATCGAAAATCTATGCAAGATCGACACGCTCATCGTCGACAAGACTGGAACCCTGACTGAGGGGCGTCCCGTATTTCATAGTGCGGAAGGGACAGGCGGTTACGACTCCAATGAAGTGCTGCGCCTGGCTGCTAGTCTCGACCAGGGTAGTGAGCACCCGCTGGCTCATGCCATCGTCGATCATGCGCGCGGTCAGGGCATTGCACTGGTCAAACCGGACACTTTCGAATCTGGCTCGGGTATTGGTGTGCGCGGCCAGGTCGATGACCATCAGCTGCAGCTCGGCAACACCGCACTGATGGACGAGGCGGGCGTCGATATTACCCCGCTGCGCAATCGCGCCGAGCAACTGCGTCTGGAAGGCATCAGCATCATCTATTTGGCCGTTGATGGTCGCCTGGCGGGACTCCTGGCCGTTTCCGATCCGATCAAGCCTACTTCTCAACAGGCTGTCTCCAAGCTTCAAAGCGAAGACGTAAAGGTCATCATGGCCACTGGCGATGGCCTCACCACAGCAAGAGCCGTGGCGAAGCAGTTAGGGATGGTCTGAAGTAGCCACGTATTTCTGGCCGACTACAGACCTCGCTGTTTTTTGAAGCGATCCATCGATCAAAAAGCGCTCAGATCGTCGTCTTATGTAGGGTTTTTAGCCGCTACGCGTACCCCGTAGC
>NZ_KB822642.1 GCF_000364625.1 Pseudomonas thermotolerans DSM 14292 | reverse complement strand
GCGATCAGCTCCCAAGCTGCATCCGGGAGTTCGTAACGCTTTGCCATGCGGGCCTCCAGCCTGTCATGGCGCCGATTCTACCCGTTTGGACTTTTCGTACAGAACCTAGATAACGAAATTATTGCAGTCCTGTGACAGCCCACCGGCGGCCGTGCGGTGGGGTGCCCGGGTTACAGCTGGTAGTCGAGGATGATGCCGGCGAGGATCGCCAGGCCGGCCCAGTGGTTGTGCAGGAAGGCCCGGAAGCACAGCTGGCGGTCGCGGCTGCGGGTGCTGTGGAACTCCCAGAGGAAGCAGGCGGCGGCCGCCAGCAGGCCGAGGTGGAAGTAGCCGCCCAGCTCGAAGCGCGCCCCGGCGAGCAGCAGGCAGAGCAGCGACAGGCCCTGCAGAGTGAGGATGATCACCCGGTCGGCGTCGCCGAACAGGATGGCGGTGGATTTCACGCCGATCTTCAGGTCGTCCGGGCGGTCGGTCATCGCGTAGTAGGTGTCGTAGGCCACTGTCCACAGCAGGTTGGTGATGTACAGCAGCCAGGCGGCGGCCGGCAGCGCGCCGCTCTCCGCGGTGAAGGCCATGGGGATGCCCCAGGAGTAGGCCGCGCCTAGAACCACCTGGGGGTAGAAGGTGTAGCGCTTCATGAACGGGTAGCAGGCGGCCAGCGCCACCGCGCCGAAGGACAGCCAGACGGTGGTCGCGTTGGTCAGCAGCACCAGGCCGAAGGCCAGCGCCAGCAGCAGTGCGAAGGTCAGCATGGCTTCCCGGACGCTGACCGCCCCGGTGGCCAGCGGCCGACTCTTGGTGCGTTCCACGTGGCCGTCGAAATTGCGGTCGGCGTAGTCGTTGACCACGCAGCCGGCGGCGCGCATCAGTACGGTACCGAGGGTGAAGATCAGCAGGTTCTTCAGCGAAGGCGCGCCTTCGCCGGCGATCCACAGGGCAGTCAGGGTCGGCCAGAGCAGCAGGTAGATGCCGATCGGCCGGTCCATGCGGGTCAGCTGGATGAAGTCCCAGGCCCGCGGGTGCAGGCGGTTGAAGGATTTCAGCAGGTCTTGGTACATCGCGGCGTCTCCCGGGCGAATGCGCGGATTATACGGCCAGGGACCGGCTCAGGCATGGTTGCCGGCGTGCGTCTGGCCGCCGATCTCGGCCCACAGCGCCGGCAGGTAAACCTCGGCGACCAGCACCACCAGGTCGCCTCGCACGAAGCAGGAACGGCGCCCCCACAGTTGCTCCTCGCGTACCTCGGCGGGCAGCCATGCCGCCGGGTAGCGGGTCACCTCGATGGGCCCGCGGGCGAAGGCCTGGTCGCTGAACAGCAGTTCGCCGAGGGAGCGGCTGCCAAGCAGGCTGAGGTCGAAACCGGAGCCTTCCAGGGCGCTGCGTGCCGCCACGCTGCGGGCGAACACCCAGGGCCGGTCGTGGCCGCGCAGGTACACCTCGCGCACCCAGCCCTGGCTGCCGGCGGCCACGCCTAGGGCCTGGCATTCGTCGTGACGCAGGCTCTGCCAGCCTTCCAGCAGCGGGCTGACACTGAAGTGGTCGGCGGACAGGGCGATCAGTCGGCGGGTCAGCGAGCCCTGGTCGAACAGCCAGTCGAGCACGGTCTCGGTGGGACGTGGGTGCAGTTGCGCGGCACTCAGCCAGCGCGGCGGATGGGGCAGGACGGCGTGGGGCATGGCGGCGGCTATCGGTTGGACAGGCGCGGCGAGCTTAGCATGTTTCAGCTGCGGCACCGCGGACCTGAGTGGCCCAGTCCTTCGGTTGGCCCGGCCGGGCGGCACTTGCACTGGCGGGCTGCGCCCAGTACAAGGGCGCCCTGGCCGGCGCATTCCCGTTCCGCTGTCGGCCGTGCCTGAAGAGTCGAGGTAGTGAGTCCATGAAGAAGTGGCAGTGTGTGGTCTGTGGCCTGATCTATGACGAGCGGCTGGGCTGGCCGGAAGAGGGCATCGCCGCCGGCACCGCCTGGGAAGACGTGCCCGAGGACTGGGTGTGCCCGGACTGCGGGGTCGGTAAGTCCGACTTTGAGATGATCGAGATCGCCTGATCTCCCTTCGCGGGCGCGGCGGCCGGCAGGCCGCGGTGGCCCTGTCCGCGTCCTGCGCGGTAGCCTTTCCGGCAGCCCTCTCTAGACTGATGCAGGTGGCCGCGCCTGGCGGCTCGAGTGCGAATCCGTTAGGGGTCATCCATATTCGCGTTGCGGAGGTCGAACCATGCGCAAATGGCAATGCATCGTCTGCGGCTTCATCTACGACGAGGCCGAGGGGCTGCCCGAGGAAGGCATCCCGCCCGGCACCCGCTGGGAGGACATCCCCGAGGACTGGGTCTGCCCCGACTGTGGCACCGGCAAGCAGGACTTCGAGATGATCGCCATTGACTGAGCCTGCCCTTGGAGAACGTGACGAGATGAGCGAACCCGTAGTGATCGTCGGCACCGGCCTGGCCGGTTACAACCTGGCCAAGGAGTTCCGCAAGCTGGACGGCGACTCGCCGCTGCTGCTGATCACCGCCGATGACGGCCGGTCCTATTCCAAGCCCATGCTGTCCACCGGCTTCGCCAAGGGCAAGGACGCCGACGGCCTGGTCATGGCCGAACCGGGCACCATGGCCGAGCAGCTCAAGGCCGAGGTGCGTACCCACACGCGGGTCACCGGTATCGACCCGGCGCACAAGCGCCTGTGGATCGGCGAAGAGGCCGTGACCTACCGCGACCTGGTACTGGCCTGGGGGGCCGACCCGATTCGCGTGCCGGTGGACGGGGACGCCCAGGACGCCATCTTCTCCATCAACGACCTGGAGGACTACGCGCGCTTTCGCGCCGCCGCCACCGGCAAGCGCCGCGTGCTGATCCTGGGCGCCGGACTGATCGGCTGCGAATTCGCCAATGACCTGAGCAGTGGCGGCTACCAAGTGGAGGTGGTGGCGCCCTGCGAGCAACTGATGCCCGGGCTGATCCACCCGGCCGCCGCCGCCGCGGTGCAGGTCGGTCTGGAAGGCCTCGGCGTGCGCTTCCACCTGGGCCCGCTGCTGACCCGCCTGGAGCATGCCGGCGACGGCCTGCTGGCGCAGCTCTCGGACGGCACCCGGGTGGACTGCGACCTGGTGGTCTCGGCGGTCGGCCTGCGCCCGCGAACCGAGCTGGCCGCGGCCGCCGGGCTGGCGGTCAACCGCGGCATCGTGGTCGACCGCCGCCTGCAGACTTCCCAGCCGCATATCTACGCGCTGGGCGACTGCGCCGAAGTGGAGGGCCTCAACCTGCTCTTCGTGATGCCGCTGATGGCCTGTGCCCGCGCGCTGGCCCAGACCTTGGCAGGCAAGCCCGCCGAGGTCAGCTACGGCCCCATGCCGGTACTGGTCAAGACCCCGGTCTGCCCGCTAGTGGTGTCGCCGCCGCCGCGCGGCATGAGCGGCGACTGGACGGTGGAAGGCAGTGGCGCCGATATCAAGGCGCTGTGCCGGGACGCCAGCGGACGGCTGATCGGCTACGCGCTCACCGGTGCAGCGGTGCAGGAAAAACTGGCTCTGAATCGGGAGCTTCCGGCCCTGTTGGCGTGAACGTCATCCGTTGTGTCGGAAACGCCCCGATGATCGCCTGGGAAATTGCCGAAACGCCACTGGCGGAAGGCCTGCAGGCATGCCATTCTCCCTGCTGTCTGCCGCAGCGTAGAGCCGCTGCGGCGCTTTGGACGCCGTTCGGGAAGAGCGGTGAGACACACAACAACAACAAAACGTCAAAGAGGCTTCTATGCGCAAACCGGAACTCGCCGCGGCCATCGCGGAAAAGGCCCAACTCACCAAGGATCAGGCCAACCGCGTTCTGAACGTCATCCTGGATGAGATCACCAACGCCCTGAACCGCAAGGACACCGTGACCCTGGTCGGCTTCGGTACCTTCGTGCAGCGCCACCGCGGCGCCCGCACCGGGAAGAACCCGCAGACTGGTGCGCCGGTGAAGATCAAGGCCAGCAACACCGTGGCCTTCAAGCCCGGCAAGTCCCTGCGCGACGCCGTCAACTGAGTGCCGCACCGCCCGGAGTCGCCCGGCTCCGGGCGGGAGGGCCGATCCGCGGCCACGGGCCGTCGAATGTCCGCGTCCGCCTGCCGTTCCGGGGCGGCAAGTTCCCCGATCTTTCCGTCAATCTCCGAACTTAAGCTGGCTGTGGCCGCTGCGTCGACCGGCTACAATGCGCGGCCGTTTTCCATTCCTCCGAGGCCGTGCGCATGAAATTCCGCTTTCTTCTCTGGATGCTGGGCCGTCTGATGGCCAAGGCCAGCCGCGACAATAGCGCCTTCCGCGAGCAGCTGGAAGGCAAGGCGCTGACCTTCCAGCTGCATACCCTGGACGGCAAGCTGGCACGTCACTTCGTGGTCAAGGACCAGCGGGTGGTCAGCAAGCGCGGTCTGGCTGCCCACGCAGACTTCGCCATCGGCTTCAAGGATGCCGCCTACGGCTTCGCCACCATGACCGCGAAGAACAAGCAGCTGGCCTTCATGCAGGGCATCCAGAACAAGGACATCCAGATCCAGGGCAACCCGGCGCTGGTGATCTGGTTCCAGGGCCTGACCAAGCACCTGGTGCCGAAGAAGAAGGCGGCGGAGAAAAAGGCGGCCTGATCCGCAAAGCGCCCGTGTCCAGCTAGCCGGGACACGGGCTGATTCGCTAGGCTGGCAGGGTCCTGTCCGCTCGGGTCCCTGCCCATGCGTGTGCTGTCGCCACTCCTTGCGCTGTTGCTCCTGCCTCTGTTCGTCTGTGCCGAGCCGGCACGCCCGGGCGATCTGCCGCGGGCCTTCCAGCTGGCGGGTCTGCGCCTGCTCTGCGAGCAGAGCGCGCCGCTGATCCAGCACGGGCTGGACGAGGCGCAGCGGCAGAAGGTCGCCCAGGCCTTCGCCGCCGATGCCCTGTGCGACGAGCTGGCCAGACAGGTGGCCGGCCAGCTGGAGGTGGCCGAAGTCCACGAGGTGGAGCGGCTGCTGGATAGCCCGCTGGCACAGCGTTTCACCGCCGCCGAGCGGGCGGTGGGCGAGGCCGGTGGCACCGAGGGGCTGGCCGCCTACCGGGAGAAGCTGAAGAGCGCGCCGCCACGTGCCGACCGTCTGGCTCTGGTGCAGCGCCTGGATCAGGCGGCGCAGACCAGCGCGCTGGCCGCCCGGCTGCGCCAGGAGGTGGACAAGACCCGCCTGCTGCTGGCTCTGCGCGCCCGCGGCCAGCCGGCCTCCGAACGGCGCCTGGAGGAGCTGAGCGCCAGGCAGCTGGAGGCGCTGCGCAGCTCCAGCCGGGCCGCGGTGGAGTCCTTCATGTTCTTCGCCTACCGCCGGATCCCCAGTGCCGAACTGAGCGAGTACGCGGCGCTCTACGAGCAGGCGCCGGTGCGCAAGCTGCTGGAGGCCAGCGTCGAGGCCCTGCCGGGGGTGTTCGCCGCGCGGCGCGAGGCCCTCTAGGTTCTGTACGAAAAGTACTGCCGTAGGCACCGCAGCGTGCAAGCCAGCGTGACCATTGCGGCAAAACTTCTTGCCAACTTGTCGTAGCGAGTGCCGATCCTGCGGCTCTCCTTCAGCCAGCCGAACATCCGCTCGATAATGTTGCGCTGTCGGTATTTCGGGCGGTCGAACAGCCTTGGTAGTCCCGGCTTGGGCTTGCGTTTCATGGTTCGCAGCGGAATCACAGGCTGCATCCGGTAACGGTCGCAGTACTGACGCAAGTGCTCGGCAT
>NZ_KB822641.1 GCF_000364625.1 Pseudomonas thermotolerans DSM 14292 | reverse complement strand
CCGCGCCCCGGCACCACCGCCGAGACCCTGGCCAAGCTCAAGCCGGCCTTCAAGAAGGACGGCACGGTCACCGCCGGCAACGCCTCGACCCTCAACGACGGCGCCGCCGCGGTGCTGCTGATGAGCGCCGACAAGGCCCGCGCCCTCGGCCTGCCGGTGCTGGCGCGCATCGCCGCCTACGCCAATGCCGGGGTGGACCCGGCGATCATGGGCATCGGCCCGGTCTCGGCGACTCGCCGCTGTCTGGACAAGGCCGGCTGGAGTCTGGACGACCTCGACCTGATCGAGGCCAACGAGGCCTTCGCCGCCCAGGCCCTGGCGGTCGGCCAGGAGCTGGGCTGGGATGCCGCCAAGGTCAACGTCAACGGCGGGGCCATCGCCCTCGGCCATCCGATCGGCGCCTCCGGCTGCCGCATCCTGGTCAGCCTGCTCCACGAGATGCTCAAGCGCGACGCGAAGAAGGGTCTGGCCACCCTGTGCATCGGTGGCGGCCAGGGGGTGGCGCTGGCCATCGAACGCTGACGCTTTCCCTTCTCCTCTTGCCGGGCGCCGCGCGCCCGGTGGGGGACTTTTGTCTCACAACAACAAGGAGCCATCCCCATGCACCGCTCCCCCTTCGCCCGCAGCCTGCTGCTCGCCACCGGCGGACTAGCGGCGGCCGGCCCAGCCGCGGCGGACTTCCTCTCCGACGGCAAAGGCACGCTGGAACCGCGCAACTTCTACTTCAACCGCGACTTCCGCCAGGACGGCGCTCCACAGGCCAAGGCCGAGGAATGGGCCCAAGGCTTCCTGCTGCGCCTCGAATCCGGCTACACCGAAGGGACCATCGGCGTCGGGGTGGACGCCCTCGGCCTGCTCGGCGTCAAGCTGGATTCCGGCGCCGGGCGCAGCGGCAGCGGCCTGCTCAAGCGCGACCGGGAAACCGGCGAGGCCCAGGACGAATACGGCGAACTGGGCATGACCGCCAAGCTGCGCGCCTCCAAGAGCACCCTGAAGGTCGGCACCCTGCAGCCCAAGCTGCCCAGCGTGCTGGCCAACGACTCCCGCCTGCTGCCGCAGACCTTCCAGGGCGTGCACCTGAATTCCCGGGAGCTCGACGGCCTGAACCTCGACGCCGGACGCCTGCGTCGGGTCAACCAGCGCGACTCCTCGAACTACGAGGAAATGACTCTCACCATCCTGGGCGCCAAGAACATCAGCATCCGCAGCGGCACCAGCAGCGACCACTTCGACTTCGCCGGGCTCAGCTACCAGTGGAGCGACCGGCTGACCACCGCCTACCACTACGGCGTCCTGGACGGCTTCTACCGCCAGCATAGCCTCAACCTGGTGCACCTCTGGCCGCTCGCCGAGGGCCATGCGCTGAAGACCGACCTGCGCTACAGCGACTCCAGCCACGACGGCAGCAGCAACGTGGACAACCGCGCCTTCGGCGCCATGTTCACCTACAGCCTCGGGGCCCACACCCTCGGCGCCGGCTACCAGGCCATGCGCGGCGACACCGGCTTCGCCTACATCAACGGCACCGACGCGGCGCTGGTCAACTTCGTGCAGATCGGTGACTTCGCCAACAAGGACGAGACCTCCTGGCAGCTGCGCTACGACTACGACTTCGCCGCCCTGGGGCTGCCCGGCCTGAGCTTCATGACCCGCTATCTGTCCGGTGACGGCATCGACCTCGGCGCCGGCCGCCCGGAAGGCAAGGAATGGGAGCGCGACACCGACATCGGCTACGTGGTGCAGAGCGGTCCGCTGAAGAACCTCGGCATCAGGTGGCGCAACGCCACGGTACGTTCCAGTCACTTCGGCAACGATCTGGACGAGAATCGCCTGATCCTCAGCTATAGCCTGGCGCTCTGGTAAGGCAAAGGGCCGACGTATCCTCTGGGTACGCCGGCCGGCTGATCCCCTAGCGGACGTGGCTCCAGCGCCCGTACAGCCAGCGTGCCGCGGCATCCAGACAGAAGCCCAGCACACCGATCAGCAGGACCATGGCCATCAGCTCCGAATAGGCCAGGCGGTCGCGGGTGTCGAGGATGTAGTAGCCGAGCCCGGCGCTGACCCCGAGCATCTCGCAGGGCACCAGGACGATCCACAGGATGCCGATGGCCAGCCGCACGCCGGTCAGCACCTGACCGAGCACCCCTGGCACCACCACCCGGAGCAGCGTCTCCCAGGGCGTGGCGCTCAGGCTGCGTGCCAACTGCAACCAGCGGGCGTCCAGCTGCTTCACCCCGGCGGCGGTGTTCAGCAGAATCGGCCAAACCGCAGCGAAGGCCAGCAAGAAATGGATCGGCCGGTCGCCCACGCCCATCAGCATCACCGCGATGGGCATCCAGGACAGCGGCGAGATCATCCGCAGGAACTGGAACGCAGGGGTGGTCGCCCACTCCAGCTCGCGCCAGCTGCCCACCAGCAGTCCCAGCGGCACGCCGACCAGCAGGGCCAGGGCCAGGCCGATCAGCACCCGGCCGAGGCTGACGCCGATGTGCTCGTAGAGATCGGCACGGCCGAGCAGCTCCACCAGGCTGACGAAGGTGGCCTGTGGCGAGAACAGCGCCGCCAGGCCGTCGTCCGCGCCGAACAGGCGGATCAGCAGCCACCAGAGGGCGAACAGCCCGAGCAGGCCGCCCAGCCCGAGCAGCCAGGCGCGGCCGCGTTGCTTGCTGAACGCGCTCAAACGGCGATCTCCTCGTCACGCTCGAAGGCCGCGGGGAAGCCGAAGGCCTCCAGCCCGCCGACCGCCGCCAGGCTGTTGCGCACGAAGCGGTCATCCACCAGGTCGCGGGCAGTGGCCGCCGGGTCCAGCTCGGCGAGGAAACCGTTGTTGCCCTCGATCAGGGTCTGCTTGAGCTGGCGCACCAGTTCCTCGGTGTAGCTGGGGAACGGATAGGGCTGGAAGTCGATGCGCTTGTCCTCCCACCCGGCATGGCGAATGGCGCCGCTGGCGATGTAGCCCTGGCGCTCGTCGGCCGCCGGCGCCAGCACCCGGCCGAGCACTTCCGGCGCGTGCGGGGTATAGCGGTTGGCACCTTCCTTGGAGAGCAGCCGGGCCGCCTCGGCGCGGTGCTCGCGGGTCCACAGCTGCGCCTTGACGATGGCGTTGACCACCTTCTGCGACCACTCCGGACGCTCGTTGAGGTCGTGCTCGTGCATGAACACCACGCAGCACGCGTGGTTGCGCCAGACGTCCCCGGTGAAGCGCTGGATGCGGCCCACCTTGAGGTTCTCGGCCAGGGCGTTGAACGGCTCGGCGACGATGTAGCCGGCGATGCGCCGGCTGGCCAGAGCCGGCGGCATGTCCGAGGGCGGTAGCACGATCAGGTTCACCTCGTTGGCGGCCACCGGGCCGTTGCCCTTGCTCACCGGGGTCAGCCCGGCCTCGCGCAGAATCCGCTGGAGCACCACGTTGTGGATCGAATACCAGAAGGGAATCGCCACGTTCTGCCCGCCGAGCTGCTTCACCTCGGTGATGTTCGGCGCCACGGTGAGCCCCGAACCGCCGACGTGGTTCCAGGCCACCACCTTGGCCGGCACCTTGCTGCCGTAGCGGGCCCAGACGGTCATCGGCGACAGCAGGTGGATGACGTTGACCTGCCCGGAGATGAACGCCTCGATCACCTGGGCCCAGCTGCGCAGCAGCACCGGGCGCTCGGACTGGATGCCCTCGGCCTCGAGCAGGCCGTTGGCGTGGGCCACCAGCAGCGGCGTGGCGTCGGTGATCGGCAGGTAGCCGATGCGCACCGGGGCGTCCGGCTCGCTGGCGGCACGCGCCTTGAGGCTGCTCAGCAGCGGCATGGCACCAGCCACGGTAAGCAGGCTGGCGAGCTTGAGAAAGTCACGACGGGAGTGGTGCGGATCGTCCAGGCACATGACAAGCCTCCGGCAGTTGATCAGTGGTTCCAGGGTTGCGGCTCGCCCGCCGTAGGGTTTTGAGTATCTCGATGCGCAGGGCGCCCAGTTCCTCGACCAGCTCCTCGCGCGGCTGGGGCAGGTCGATGTGCCACTGGCCGAGCACCTGCGCCGGGGTTCCGCCCAGTAGCAGAATGCGCTCGGAGAGCAGCAGCGCCTCGTCGATGTCGTGGGTGATCAGCACGGCGGCGGTGCGCCGCGCATGGATGATCTCCAGCAGCAGGTGCTGCATGTCCGCGCGGGTCACCTCGTCCAGCGCGCCGAAGGGTTCGTCGAGCAGCAACACGTGGGGCTCGCGGGCCAGACAGCGGGCCAGCGCGGCGCGCTGCGCCATGCCGCCGGACAGCTCCGCCGGGTAGCGGCCGCGGGCATGCTCCAGGCCCACCGCGGCGATCGCCTTGTCGACCAGCGCCTGGCGCTCGGCCGCCTCGCGGCGCGGCTGGTGGCGGAAGTCGAGGCCGAAGGAGACGTTCTTCTCCAGGCTCAGCCAGGGCAGCAGCGAGGGGTCTTGGAAGGCCACCGCGACCCGCGGATGCGGCCCGCGCAGGGCCTCGCCGAACAGCCGTACCTCGCCCTCCTCGGCCTGCTGCAGGCCGGCCAGAACGCGCAGCAGGCTGGACTTGCCAACCCCGCTGGGGCCGAGGATGGAGACGATCTCCCCGGCGCGCAGCTCCAGGCCGAAGCCTTCCAGCACACGGCGCCAGCCGCCGGCCTGGCGGTAGCCGAGGGCGATCCCCGAAGCAGACAGGACCGGCTGACTCATGCCTGGGCCCCGCCTTCCTGCTTGCACAGCTCGGCGCGCAGCTGCACAAGGCTGGGGGTGACGATGGGCACGAAGGCCGACTCCCGCCAGCGCCGCGCGAAGCCCGCGCCATGGGCCTGCAGGTAGGCCTTGCCGCCGCTGGCCTGAAGTTCCAGCTGCACGGCGCGGGCGACGATGTCCGCCAGGGCGATGCGCACCCGGAACAGAGCCGCCGCCTGGCTGGCGAAGATGCCGTCGCGCAGGCCCTGGCGGAGTCGCTGCTCGACCTCGGCCAGCTCGGCGCACAGCGCCGCCTGCTCGCTGTCCAGGAGCTCCCGGGCGCCACCGCGCTGCGCCTTCACCTCGTCGAGGGCACGCCGCGCCAGACCGATGGACATGCCGCACTGCAGGCCGAGGAAGGACGGCCGCACCCGCGGCAGGAAGCTCCGCGCATCGGCGGCAATCAGCCAGTCCCGCGCCACCCGGACGGCGTCCAGGCTCAGCGCGGCGGTATTGCTGCCCTGCAGACCGAGCAATTGCAGGTCCTCGCTGCGCGCGAAGCCGGTCAGATCGTCCGGCAGGGCGACGATGAAGGGTGCGCCACCGGGCAGGTCCACCGCCGCGGCCACCACGAAGCCCTGCTTACGCAGGTTGGTGACCCAGGGCAGACGCCCGTCCAGGCGCCAGCCGTCGCCCTCTTCCCGGGCCCGCACGCTTAGCTCCTCGATGCCGCAGAGGAACTTCATGGCGTTGGACAGCCCAGTGGCGCCGGCCTGGCGACCGCTCAGCAGGTCGCCGAGCAGGCGCTCGCGCAGGGCGGCGTTGTCGCTCTGCAGCAGGTACTCGATGAAGGCTCGCTGGCCCCAGAACACGAAGGCTGCGGTCAGCGAATGGCTGGCGACCTGGGCGACCGCCTCCACGGCATCGACCACGTCGCCACCGCTGCCACCCTGCGCCTCGTCCACCCCCAGGCGGAACAGGCCGGCGTCTGCCAGGCGCGGTAGCACCGTCTCGGGGTCCGCCTGACCCAGGTCGAGCGGCTCGGCCTGTCGGTCCAGCCAATCGCGCAGTGCAGGTTCCAGCATCGGTATTCCTCCGTCCTCAGGCGTCCGCCTGCTCCCAGCGATACTTGGCCAGCTCGGGGTTGAGCGGAGTACGGGCGAAGCTGTTGGCAAAATTGCAGAGGGTCGCCAGGCTGACGCCGAGAATCACCTCCAGGGCCTGACCCTCGTTGAAGCCGGCGGCGCGGAAAGCTTCGTAGTCCGCGTCGGAGACGTTGCCACGGGTGGCGATCACCGCACGGGTGAAGGCAGCCAGTGCCTCGTAGCGGGCATCCGGCAGTTCGCCGCGGGCGCGCAGCGCCTCGATCACCTCGGCGGGCAGCTTGGCCTTGTTGGTGGCCACGGCCGTGTGCCCGGCCACGCAGAAGCTGCAACCGTGGGTGGTGGCGGCGATCAGCTGGACCACCTCACGCTCGGGCAGGCTCAGGCTGGCCTTGGCGTTCAGGCCGGACACGGTCACGTAGGTTTCCAGGGCGGCCGGAGCGTTGGCCAGCACCTTCAGCAGGTTGGGAATGAAGCCCGAGTTCTTCAGGGCGTTCTCCAGGAAGGGCTTCGCTTCGGCCGGGGCGCTCTCCAGGGTTTGCAGGGTGACGCGGGACATGAAATAACTCCGTTATTGAACAGGCTGTGCGACCATTTTCTTGGTTATATGCGGATTCCACGGTCATCTGGCCACCCATTCCATGAGCATCTGACCACCGATTCCACGGTGATCCGGCCACCCATTCCACGCGTATCCGACCACTGATTCCACGGCCATCCGGCCACTCAACCGGGCAGGCAGTAACGCAGGATTTCTTCACTACCATCGACCTCTTTTTCGAAGCAGAGAGGTCGTCGTGGAGCGTTTATCCATGCGTAAGATTCGCGAAGTACTTCGTCTCAAGTTCGAGGTCGGGCTATCGGCTCGCCAGATTGCCGTCAGCGT
>NZ_KB822640.1 GCF_000364625.1 Pseudomonas thermotolerans DSM 14292 | reverse complement strand
TTGGTGCGCTTGCTGTAGTGCCAGGCCACGATGGGCTCCAGCACGTTGCCCCAGTACATCGGGCTTTCCTCATCCTGTGGGTCGGCCTTGGGCATGCCAGCATCACGACCGGTCTTTTCCATCCACAGTTCAAGCTGCGATTTATAGGGGTTCAGACCGACCGCAGCCGCAGCGTCCGAACTGCCGATACCTTGCTTGCGGATCTGCAGCCAGTCCTCGCGCGGCAGCTCCTTGGTGCTGACCAAGCGCAGGGCGGGGCGGGCTTTGTTGGTGCTGCGATTCAATGAAGTAGCTTTCATCATGTTTCTCCTGCAGGCATAAAAACGCCCAGCCAGCACAAGGCTGACCGGGCGTTTATGGTGGTAGGTGGATGGCTAGTTAGGGATATGCCTTTGACATATCCCGCTTGATTGGCACAATGGGCTATACGTAAGGCATATCCCCAGGAGGTTTCCATGGAACAAGGTGCAGTTTTTCAGAGCAACCGCAGTCAGGCGGTGCGTTTGCCCAAGGCGGTTGCGCTGCCTGAGGATGTGAAGCGGGTGGATGTAGTGGTAGTTGGTCGAGCCCGAATCATCACGCCGGCAGGCGAGGCCTGGGACGTCTGGTTCGATGGCGAAGGTGTGACCGCTGACTACATGGCGGATCGCGAGCAGCCTGCAGATCAAGAGCGAGATGCGTTCTGATGCTGAAGTACATGCTTGATACCAACATCTGCATTTTCACGATCAAGAATCGTCCTGAGCAGGTGCGGGAAGCCTTCAAGCGCCATTCAGGGCAGCTGAGCATCAGCACTGTCACCCTGATGGAGCTTATTTACGGCGCCGAGAAGTCCGCTAATCCCGAGCGTAATCTGGCGGACGTTGAAGGTTTCGCTGCGCGCTTGGAAGTACTGCCTTACGACGCTCAGGCAGCGGCTCATTCCGGGCAATTGCGAGCTGAGTTGGCTCGTATCGGCAAGCCTATTGGCCCGTATGATCAGATGATTGCAGGACACGCACGTGCCCAGGGACTGATTCTGGTCACGAATAATCTTCGTGAGTTCGAGCGAGTCCCAGGTTTGCGCGTCGAGGATTGGGTGAACGCCTGATTAAGGGCGATCATTTAATGCAGAGCAGCTGAACAACCCCTGATCACCCTTGTGGCGATCAGGGGTTGTGTTTATGCCGCATCAGCTTAAGCGGCGAGCTGCAGCGCTGCGTCCAAGGCGCGTTGCTTGATCTGCGCGCCCTGGCCGAACCAGGCAGAGTCCAATCGATACTCAATGCTGCGCGCCCGGCGTTCGTGATCGACGTACTCGGTCACGGCATTGAGCAGGCCCCAGGCAGTGCCGCGTGCTGAGTCCAGCTGGCTGCCCCGGCCACGGCCTTCGTACAGCTCCTGAACTTTGCGCAGAGCGCGCTCGTTCGGCAGCTGTTCAGGAAGCGGACCGGTCGGGCTGGTCTCACACATCACGTTCATGAAGAAGCCCAGTGCCTCATGCCACTGCACCTTGCGTTCAGCCAGATGGCGCATGCGGTACATGAAGTCGTCCCATTGCGAGACAGCAATGCCGAGCTGCTTCTTCACCAGATCGCCGTCGAAGCGGGTGCTGTGCGGCACCTTGATCGCACGGCTGATGCCGTCCAAGGCGATGGTCAGGGTGTTGTTACAGACAACGCGAATGGTGGTGGGGGTTGCTGTGGTGGCCAGGGTGCCGTCGCAGGAAGTGGCCAGCAGCAAATAGCCATTTACCTGATCATTGCCCTTGAGTGCAGCGCCCTGTCCGGTACGCGCCAACGCCCAGAACTTGCGCCCGCCCTTGAGCACGCCAGCAGTTTCCAGCTCGTAACCGGAAACCTCGGTCAGGTCCCGGTAGAACTCCAGCACATCCTTGGGCTGCACGGTGTGGTAACGCTGCGAGACCACCGACAGCGGTGCCTTGGTGTCTGAGCGGTAGAGCACTTTCTGCTCCGGGAACGAATGGATCGCGCCCAGGTGGCCGATGGCGTCCGACTTGAAATGCACAGGGCTTTCCAGGATCTGCCAATCCATGCCGGCTTCGCGTTGCCAGACTTCGATGGGCTGTTTCTGCGGCAGGTTGTTGCCCAGGCCGTGCCAGGGGGTAGCGCCTACGTAAGCCATTTGTTCGATTTGATGAGCCATGACGAATTTCCTTTGGGTGCAGGCCGGCATAAAGCGCCGCGCATGGCGCAGCACCGGCAATCAGTGATGGATAAGGAAGAAGAGAGCGGTGGCCGGATCAGGCCGGCAGGTTGAAACGGTGACCGCAGAGCAGGCAGAGATTGTGGGCCAGCACATGGCGATCGAGCGATTCGCCAAGCTGAGCGCCGAGCGCACAGCCACCGACGCTTCCGGCTAGGCCACCGAGGATGGCGCCCGATACCGAGCCGAGTGTGATACCGAAAGGGCCGGCGATTACGCCGAGCGCTGCGCCGGCCTTGCCGCCTGCCAGAACAGCGCTGACGCCACGTGCGAGACCACCGACAGCGCCGATGGCCGCGCCTGCTTTCATGGCGTGATGGAAGGAAGCGACTTTGGGGGAATGACAGCGGGGGCACTGCAATGACATGGGAAGATCCTCCTTGGTGCTGATGTCATTGCGGTAATGTGTGGCTGAGAATTTTTCGAGTCGAATGGCGTGACGGGCCACAGTCTGGGCCGGTTAGCCCCCGGGCCTTGTAGCCATCAACCCTGGAACAAAGGAGATATAGTCGGGCAGAAAGCCCCAGTCCGAGTGAGAAACATCTGGGTGATCTGGGGGAGGCTGCAAATCTCCAAGAGAACCCGAGTGCATGACATGAATCGAGGCGGGCCAGTTTGGACATCGGTTAGCTGCCAGCGACAGGATTTGACGTCACGGCTTGGTAATGTCTCCTCCATCCGAATGACAGAAGGAGGCGCGACACATGCGTAAGGCCCTGACTCATTGTTGCCACCGCTGTGATTGGCACCAGACTTCGGTAATCAGCGACGCGAAAAGTTCACAGCAAGAGAGCTTCGATCATTGCCCCAGGTGTCGCTCCCCCGAGCTCTTTATGCGCCAGGCCACCCGTCTGGAGACTCTCGTGGCTAGTGCCGCTCGCTTGGGCACAGCTAATACCTATCGCGGTATGGCAAATTGATATTAAACTGTGTAGGTTCGCCATATAAGTGGCGCCAAAAAAAGTAACTCTATTTCAGTATGACAAGGAAGTAGCTATGTCCGAAGCGAAGGACACGCTCCTCAGGCTCATTGCCCTATTACGCCTGATTCCCCGAGAGCCAGGCCGCATTGCGACCACAACCCTGCTGGAGAAGCTCAAGGATGATGGTTTCTCGGTAAGCCTGCGCACTGTCCAGCGCGACCTTGATCGGCTTTCCATTCCGTTTGCCCTGCTGCGCGACGAAAGCTCCCCGTCATTTCGCTGGAGCCTATCGGACAAAGCGCCCATTGATCTGTCGGCCATGGATACCCCCACTGCACTGGCGCTGTACCTCGCGGAAAGCCACCTCCAGTCCCTGCTCCCTCAGAGCGTGCTGGATCAGCTTGGACCACAGTTTCGTATGGCGCGCGATTATCTCGATAATCTGGAAAATAACGGTCTGGCGCACTGGGCACGCAAGGTTCGGGCGATCCCCAATGGCAAGTCACTACAACCCGCAAAGATCGACACACATGTCTGGAACCAGACCTCTACCGCCCTGG
Source organism: Pseudomonas thermotolerans DSM 14292 (assembly GCF_000364625.1). Taxonomy (GTDB): domain Bacteria; phylum Pseudomonadota; class Gammaproteobacteria; order Pseudomonadales; family Pseudomonadaceae; genus Aquipseudomonas; species Aquipseudomonas thermotolerans. Next base: position 4,345 of record NZ_KB822640.1, on the reverse strand, counting down.
TAGAGCGTAAGCAGCTGCAGATCAGCTATTTGAGCCGCAGCAAAGCCGAGTTGAAGAAACTGCTAATCCACCCCGCAGGCTTAGTTTCACGCCACTCCATCAGCTACCTGATTGGTAGTGTCGAAGGCTATGACGACCTGCGCCAGTTTGCACTGCATCGAATCCAGCAGGCTGAGCGCCTAGATATTCCGGCCCGATCTCGCGTCGACTTCGAGATTGACCACTACATTCGAAACGATCTCAACAGCGCAGCCCCTATCAAACAGGTGGAGCTGATTGCCGACGTCTCTCCGCAGATTGCCTGGCTGCTCGGGGAAACCCCTCTGAGCACGCAGCAGAGTTTGGAGGCTCTGGGGGGCAGCGATTGGAAACGCCTGCGCGCCTTGGTACCGGAAAACCAAGAAACGCTTTGGTGGCTGTTCGGGCTGGGTGAGAGCATTCACGTGCATGAGCCCAAACGGTGGGTAGACGCAATCAAAGAAAAACTGACCAAAATGGGCAGGCTGTATATGCAGGCCACCATTACCGATAGAGAAACCTGCAAGGAGGCTCTATGAAGTCCCGCAACACTCTTACACCCTCCTCAAGCGACAGCGCGCAAGACGACAGCAGATACGAAATCAAGCGGGATATAAGCAACACAGCAACTGCACTTTCCACGAGTGAAACCGTAAGCCGCTATGGCAGTGCCAGTGCCGAGTACGTCAAAGCCTATACCGGAGTCGACAATGAAGCCGGGAAAGTGCTGAGCAAGGGCTTGAAAGGCATCAACCAGGAAAATACGGGCGTCAAACAGCGGGCGGGTTGGGCGGGCGAAGTGGCGAGCACCAGTCGTGACAACGCTGAGGCGATCATCAGCAAATCGCCTGAGCGCACGATTCGCAGCGATGACTTGAAGCATTACGGTATTGAGACCGACTCAAAGTACCGCGAAGCGGTGGATCGCGTCCGCGTGGATGAAAACGGCAAGATCATTTACGAAGCCCAGACAAAGTTGGAAGCCAGCGGAAACAGAGTTGCCAACCAGGTGAGCCATGAAGATCACAAGTACAGTAAATATTTCGGTAAGAAGCTGGAACTGCCCAGCGAACAGGTCGAAGACGCCAAGACCTACTGCCGCAATCGTGCGGAAAACTTAAGAAAATACGCACTACAGGCTGAGCAGAAAGGAAAACCGGAGCTCGCCGAAAAATTCCGCGAGCGCGCCGACAGGTTCGACCAGCTTGCTGAAGAAGACATCGTTGACCTTGGGATTACGACCGAGCAGGCCATCGACTACGCAGAAAAGCCGCTGCGCGAGACGATGAAAGATATCGCTCGCACCAGCCACCGGGCAGGTATTGAGGGAGCGAAGTACGGCGCTGTCATCGGTGGCGTAATTTCGTTGTTGACCAACGCGTTCAATGTTGCTCAAGACAAAAAACAGTTGGGTGAAGCTGCCCAGGATGTGGCCCTCGATACAGCTAAAGCCGGCGCACTTGGATACACCACCGCTTTCGCAGGCTCCGCGCTCAAAGGTGGCATGCAACAATCGAGCAACCAAACCTTACGCACCCTGGCTGGTACCAATGCCCCAGCGCTGGCCGTCACAATCTGTATGTCGCTGGGCACCTCCATCAAGCGCTACGTCACTGGCGAAATCAGTGAAGCACAACTGCTTAGCGAAGTCGGGGAAAAAGGTGCAGGCATGCTCTCCAGCGGCATGATGGCCGCACTGGGGCAACTCGCCATTCCCGTACCATTCGTCGGCGCCGCCGTGGGTGGAATGATCGGCTACGCCCTTTCCTCATTCTTCTATAAGAGCGCACTGGATGCGGCCCGTAGCTTGGAGCTTTCGCGCCAACAGCTGGAGCGCGTCAGGGCCATTGAGTCTGCGGCCCGTGATCGCATTGCCGATGAGCAGGCGGCCCTGGACAACTTTACTCGCCACGAAATCCCTCAGTTGCGCCAGGAAACCCAACGCCTGTTCGATATTGTATCGAGCAGCGCCAGCAATGTTGACGACCTTGCAATTGCCATCAATGAGTACGCCACGCTGCTAGGGAAACAGCTGCAGTTTCAATCCATGTCCGAGTTTGAGGACTTCATGAATTCCGACCAGCCACTCATCCTGTAACGAGAACGCGAGAACCTACCTCATGCTTATAAAGATGCTGCCGGAGCCTGAAAAGGGGCTTCTGCTCGATTTGCTCCAACTGCTTGCACTTTCCGACAACCCAATACTCTGGGACGGAAAACGGTACGATGAGCTGACATCAGACACCGATCTGAGCAAGCTTTCTATTCAGGTGGATGAGTTAGAGCGTGAGCTGATCTCAGACCTTGAGCGTTCTTCAGGCCAATCCCTGCGCGGAAGTTCGAGTTTTGAGGGAGTCCTTGCTGGTGTGCTGGCGGGGGGACTGAAATCTGGGAAAGCACCGACATCGATTGTCGAGGAGCAACTGATAGCAGAGCTCAAGACCTTTCCAATCCACAAGATGGAGCTACCTGAAACTCGCGTAGCGGCGGCAAAAGCAGTCTTGGACAAACTTCTGGAAGATCAATCTAAGGACCGGCCAGAACCCCCCAAAATCATGCTGTTTGACATGATCTTGTTGGCGCTGCGTGACGGATCAATCTCGTCTATCGAGCGTGAGCTGCTCAAAGCATTCCAGCACCACTATCAAATTCAAGACTTTATCTTCGAAGAATTACTAGATCGTGCTGAAGCTTTGAACAGCGAAGTCAGCAAAACCATCGCCCTAGTTCTAGAATAAAAGGAGAAATCCATGCCCATTCCTCTCATCATCGGCGCGGCCGCCGCAGCAGCTGGCCTCTACGGTGCAGCCAAAGGTGTAAGCGGCGCGATCGACCACAGCAATGCCAAGAGCCTTAACAATGACGCCAGCGCCATGGTTAATGCTGCCAACCAGAAGGTTGACAGTTGCCGTAAGAATACCAATGAAGCTCTGGAAAACTACGGACAGCGCAAGCTACGCGTCTTTAACGGAGTCGTAGCGGACTTTCTCACCATCTTTGGTCGCCTGAAAAATGTGGAACTCATCCAGACACCCGAACTGGAAAAACTAAATGCCGGCGATTTCTCGACTACAGCCCTGACTGGTTTGCGCCAAGACTATCAAGCACTCAAGGATGCAGGGCTTGGCCTGGGAGCAGGTATGGGTAGTGGGGCAGCACTAGCCTTCGGCGCTTACAATGGAACCATGCTGCTTGCCACTGCCAGTACAGGCACAGCTATTTCTTCGCTCGGAGGAGTTGCAGCTACCAATGCCACGCTGGCCTGGCTAGGCGGGGGCTCCCTTGCAACCGGTGGCTACGGTATGGCCGGCGGCATGATGGTTCTCGGCGGGATCGTCGCTGGCCCCGCTTTGGCTATCTTCGGGCACATCGTGGGGAATAAGGGGGAAGCGGCTCTAAATAATGCGCGTAGTAATCTGGAGCAAGCTAAAACTATTAGTGATCAGGCTGAGCTGATGGCAGGTAAGCTTCAGGCTATTGAGCAGGTTACATTGCTTGCCAATAAAACTCTCTCCGAGATCACCTCGCATTTGCGCTTTGCTACACGCGACATGCGAATCACAATTGAAGAGCACGGAGAAAATTTCCAAGATTTCTCCATGGAAAGCAAACAAATTGTTTTTCGTTCAGTTAAATACGCGCAGCTGATTAAAGCCATGATAGATACAGCTATTCTTGATCAAGATGGCAATCTGGTTCTCTCTACTGAGAAGCGAGTGCGAGATATTTCTTTAGTCTCAAGCGGCCAAAAAAACTCCTTGGATACTCCATAAAAGTGAAAGAAGGCCCTGGCGGGCCTTCCTCTTTTCACGGCTGTAGAACGCTCATGACATGCCCTAAGAGCTTTCCCTGTACCCAATGTGGTCTGTGTTGTCAGCACGTTCACCTGGCTCAAGAAACCCAATTTCTTGATCGTGGTGACGGCACCTGCCGTCACTACGACTCAGCAAACAAAGGCTGCAGCATTTACGCTCAACGTCCGGACATTTGCCGGGTAGATAGGCAGTATGCACTTCGCTATACCAGGCAATTTACGTGGAACGAATTCGTTGCTCTGAATCTTCAGGCCTGTGAACTCTTGCAGGCTCAACAGAAAGAGACTTCTGAGTCCGAGAAGTCATAGACACTCAATGCCGCGACATCTTCTGTCGCCCTGATGCGGCACAGTCCTCCACACACAACGTGGAGACCCTAAGGATGGTCTGAAGTAGCCACGTATTTCTGGCCGACTACAGACCTCGCTGTTTTTTGAAGCGATCCATCGATCAAAAAGCGCTCAGATCGTCGTCTTATGTAGGGTTTTTAGCCGCTACGCGTACCCCGTAGC
>NZ_KB822639.1 GCF_000364625.1 Pseudomonas thermotolerans DSM 14292 | reverse complement strand
ATCGAGAAGGCCAAGGCGCAGGTGCGCGCCAAGGTCGAACACCCGTTCCGGGTGATCAAGCGCCAGTTTGGTTACACCAAGGTGCGCTTCCGTGGCCTGGCCAAGAACACCGCACAACTGATTACGCTGTTTGCGCTGTCGAATCTGTGGATGGCGCGGCGGCATTTACTCGCGAACACAGGAGAGGTGCGCCTGTAACACGGCGAATAGCTGCTACGGGGTACGCGTAGCGGCTAAAAGCCCTACATAAGTAGTCGATCTGAGCAGTTTTTGATCGATGGACCGCTTCAAAAAACAGCGAGGTCTGTAGTCGGCCAGAAATGCGGAGCTACTTCAGACCATCCTTAACCACACCGCAAAACAACGAAGACAAAGTCAGCCGCGCAAATTGTACGCGCGTAGATCGTCAGAACCAATTTGGTCGGAAGGAACCAGACGATAGTGTTTCTCGTCCACCACCTTTACGTGGCCGTCCTCCACCGCCAACTCGAACATTGCGATTAAATCTGATGCCATGAATTGAGCCGAAATTGACCTGCAGATCAAGTTCGGAAACTTTTCCGAACAACACAAAATATCCTGTTTCGTTTGAACCACGGATAGTTGATCTCTACCGCCTTTCGCTTGAACGGGCAATACGTATTGGCGGCCATGTCGGTCGAGTCCGACGTAAATCTCGTCGATTTCGATTTGCCCGATCCCGCTCACTGTAGTTCGAAGGTGGTTCTGGAGCGAATATGCGGCGATTCCGAGGAAAATGTCGATCAGGCGGTTATAACGCACCTTTGCCAAAAGCGCCTGTTCGTCGGACAAAGCGTAGGCGGCGATTATTTCTGGCGTGGCATCCGGTATTTTGATCGTTAGGAGATTGGCATTGGGCACGATTCGGTTTACCGGAACCAGCTTAAATAGATAACGCGACCTACCGGCACCCTCGATGATCCATTCCTTACCTTCCGGTTGCGTCGCGAGAATGCTGTCCGGCATTGGTGTTCGATAACGAATCGAATAAACCACGTCTCCAAGATTCTTCGGCAATTCGATCCCGAGAGCATTGGCGGCGACAGGAAGTTGGTCGCGCGCGAATGCGAACTCTTCTAGGCCATCCTTATAGTGGTCAAAGAAAATCTTCTCGATGAGCACCTTGTACCGACTTTGATTTCTTGTGTCCGACGTATCAGCCATACGCCGCCTCCTCTAATGAAGCAAATCGAAGTGCCTCAATCTCTTCCTGTTTGCGCTTTTTGACGCCGCTCTTGCGGTCGCGGCGACCGATTGGAACCGAGATACCCCAATAATCGGCTGCTTGAGACATATCCAATCGAAGAAGCATCGGGTCTCCGAGCGGTATCGACAATTCCGGCTTTTGCGGCTGAACGTCCATCGCTTCGAGAATCTTTGCCGCAACTGCTCTTGCGAGGGGCGGTGGCACCGCGTTTCCTATTTGCCGCGCGCCGTGCCATTTTGTTACATGAAACCGGAACCAATCCGGGAAACCATGAAGGCGCGCCATCTCGCGAACCGTTATGCAACGAGGCCGATCATAGTGAATCGGCCTCGGGCTCGTGAACGCGCCACGCGCAGAGTCGGTTCCCGCACGTAGAGTGTTCGAGACTCCAAAATCGGGGAGTTTGAAGAAACGCGAAATCGGCTCAACGTTTCCAGGTTCAGTTTCGCGAAAACGCCGCCGCGAAATCTCCGAATGATTTGTGCGCATACTCGATGTTAACCACGCTCGATCCCATTTGCGCGGATAACCAAAGTGCCAAGCGTTTTTCCCAAGACACCGGAGCTGCCGCGCATAGGCGCTAGGCTTCCCCCAAGCGTTTGTCCGAATCGAATCGCCCTCGAACAACTCTTCGAACGCTTCGGCCTCTGGCAAATCGTCGAGCGCGTCTCGGCATGATGGACCTTCGGGAAGACCAAGAAAATCCCGCGGCGATCCCGCCGGCCTTGTGATCGGTTCGGGATACTCCGGTAGCCGGAGGCCTCTCTTTGCCCCGAGGAGAATTAACCGCTCGCGGTCTTGCGGCACGCCGTAGTGCGATGCGTTTAGAACTTTCCAAGGCAAACGCACGTGGTAGCCAACAACCTTGAATGCTTCAATGAGTTCTTCTAGGAATCCTTTGTGCTTGCCGATTGTAAGACCCTTAACGTTCTCGAAAACGAAATACGAAGCATCTAATTCCGAGACTAGGCGAACGAAATCCCGAACGAGAGTATTTCGTGGATCATCGAGGGCACGCTGCCCGATTAGCGAAAAGCCTTGACATGGCGCCCCGCCAAAAACGATATCGACCCTCCGGCTTCCTAGGTTGGCGGCGTGTCGAATATCTTCGGCCGATAACTCGGTTACGGACCTTGGCAATACAGCGCATGTTGGGAAATTGAATTTATGAATAGCTGCATGGATCGGATCCACTTCGACGGCAGCTACGATATCGAAACCGGCCTGTTCAAACCCCAGGCTTAGCCCGCCTGCCCCCGAGAATAAGTCGATACCGATTGGCCGAGCTTTTCCTTCGGTAGCCCTTGCTTTTGTTGCCATATGTACCCCTGTAGTTCGCGAATCTATCTATCTCGTTTTTAAACTCGCCGACCGGAAGGGCCCAAAAACGATACGAGCTTCTGCACTACCCTTGTTTCGTGCTTTAACTCACATTGCCAAACAACTAGGGCCTCCCACCCCGCACGGCGCAACTCGCGCAATTTCCTTACATCGCGTTTCCGGTTCGCCTCGATCTTCGGTTGCCAGTACTCAATTTTGCTTCTTGGCAACCGTCCGTAGCGGCATAGATGTCCGTGCCAAAAACAACCATGTACAAACACGACTTTTCGACGGCCTGGAAACACGATGTCAGGAGTCCCCGGCAAATCTCTCCTGTGAAGTCGATAGCGATACCCTAGCCGATGCAACATCTTCCGGACTGCTATTTCTGGGCCAGTGTCCGCGGACTTGACGGCTCGCATGATCTCGGAGCGCTTCGCAGTCGTTACCAAGTCCGGCACCGTTTAACTCCTAAACCTATGCACTCGTCGTCCGACGCCTACGTATTGGCTCCTGCCCGAGAACAATGCTCGCTACTCAGGTATGTCTACGGGCAGGTCCCCGAAGCGCGGTTCTTAAGGGTCGCGGGTATTACCCATTTCGGGCGACCTCGAACAGTGGCCACTGTTCCGCTATGTACTTTTCCGCCGCTTCACGGATGACCCACGCGGTGGATACCTTTTTCTGCTTCGCGATATCCTGAAGCGTGCTGTAAATTTCGGGGGGCAGACTTACGGATGCCCGGGCCGCACGTGGCTTACCCGTAGGCTTGCGTCCTCGTTTCGGGGGCATGATCGCATCTCCTCGGAATTTGATGCGGCACTTTACATCATTTTGATGCAAATCGATGCTATTCGGAATTAACCGGATGACTCAAGGGGGATAGGAGGGGACGCATGGCCCCGTAAGCTTCCCCGTCAAGCAGGCATTTCAAAAGTAGAACTTCCGGCGACGCGTTGGCGGTACTCGGCCGGAGTCAGATTGCCGAGCGAATCGTGGGGACGCTCCTCGTTGTACTCGAGCATCCACCAGTACGCGGCCTCGCGCACGTCGTCGAGGCGGGTGAACAGGTGCTGGTCCAGGACCTCCTCGCGGAAGGTCCGATTGAAGCGTTCGATGTAGGCGTTCTGGTTGGGCTTGCCGGGCTGGATGTACCGGATGGCCATGCCGTTGAGCTTGGCCCACTGCATGAAGGCCTCGCCCAGGAACTCCGGGCCGTTGTCGGTACGCAGGACCTGCGGCAGGCCGTGGTCGCGCTTGAGCTGCTCGAAGATGCGGACCAGGCGCGTGGACGAGATCGAGGTGTCGACCTCGATGTGCAGCGCCTCGCGGTTGAAGTCGTCGACCACGTTGAAGGTCCGGAAGCGGCGGCCACACGCCAGCGCGTCGGCCATGAAATCCGCTGACCAGACGGCATCGGGCAGCAGGGGAACGTAGAGCGGTACGCGTTCGCGCTTGGGCAGCCGCTGCTTGGCCTTGCGGCGCAGATTGAGCTTCATCGCCTTGTACACTCGATAGATTCGCTTGTGGTTCCAGTCCGGACGCGCACGGCGCAGGACCTTGCGACACTTCCAGAAGCCGCGGCTCGGGCGATTCTCGACCACCTCGGCCAGGGCCGCGATGATCTCGGCATCCCGTACCGTCCAGTGCACCGGCGGCTGGTACCACGCTGCCCGCGACAACCCAACGCAATCACAGGACCGGCTCAGGGGCCGCGTGTGCACCTCGACCAGGTACCGCACGGCCTCGCGCTTCTGCTCCGGCCCTACAGTTTTTTTGCGATCAGATCCTTCATCGCGGCGTTGTCGAGCGCCAGCTCGGCGTACATCCGCTTGAGCCTGGCGTTCTCCGCTTCCAGGTCCTTGACACGCCGCAGCTCGGAGGCCTCCAGGCCGCCGCACTTCGACTTCCACTTGTAGTAGGTCGGAACGCTGATGCCGGCCTGCCGGCAGATGTCCTTGACCGGCACGCCGGCGTCGGCCTGCTTGAGGATCGAGACGATCTGGGTCTCGGTGAAACGGGACTTCTTCATGGAACCTCCTGGCTGGGGAAAACATGCCAGAAAGTTCTACTTATGGGGTGTCTGCGGATCGGGGAAGCTTACGGTAGTACTGGTTGCCCTTCTTGGTCTGGTGCATCTCGGGATCGCGCTTGCCGTCCTTGTTCTTGGTCGAGCTCGGCGCATGGATCAGCGTGGCGTCGACGATGGTGCCCTGGCGCAGCGACAGGCCCCGATCGCCCAGGTAACCATTGATCACCGCCAGAATCCCGGCCGCCAACTCGTGCTTCTCCAGCAGGCGACGGAAATTGAGGATGGTGGTTTCGTCGGGGATACGCTCCAGGCTCAGCCGGCGAACTGGCGCAGGATGGTCGTCTCGTACAGCGCTTCCTCCATCGCCGGATCGCTGTAGCCGAACCAGTTCTGCATCAGATGTACGCGCAGCATCGCCATCAGCGGATAGGCGGGACGACCGCCTTCACCCTTCGGGTAGTGCGGCTCGATCAGGGCGATCAGGCCCTGCCACGGCACCACCTGTTCCATTTCGATCAGGAACAGTTCCTTGCGGGTCTGCTTGCGCTTGCCGGCGTACTCGGCGTCGGCGAAGGTCATCTGCTTCATCGGAAAGCTCGGGCGGGTAAAGTCGACTGATTTTGCCAAATCAGGAAGTCTTTTTCAGAGTTTCCCTAAGAAAAGAGCGGCGCGGGTGAAAATGTCGGCGCTCAGGTTCACTGCCGTATAGGCAGCTAAGAAAAGACAGGTCAGCACCTGTAGCATCAACGAATGGTTCACTGCCGTATAGGCAGCTAAGAAAGCGCCCGGGGCCGCCGCTGGCGGTAACGGTCCGTTCGTATGTATAAAGGCCCTTCCCGCCAGCGTGGGAAGGGCCTTTCTTCTAGGCCTCTTAGGCCTCTGGGGTATGACGAAGCGCTAGGCCTCTTGCCGGCCGGTCACTCCGGTTTCTTCAGCTTCGGATTGGGAAAGAACTGCACGGTCTGCACCTTGGGGTTGACCGGCTGTTTCGGGGTCAGCACGTTGACCCGGGTGGGCAGTTCCTTGGGGATGGAGTTGCCACGGGCGTCCAGGGTGTCGGCGTAGCCGCAGGCCACGCACTGGCGGTGCGGCACGCCGTCCTCTTCCCACATCTGGATCTTGTCCATCTCGCTGCAGGCCGGGCATACGGCGCCGGCGATGAAGCGTTTCGGGGTGGTGGTCATGCGGCCTCCTCGCTGAGCCCGGAGTGGCGCAGCAGGGCGTCTATGCGCGGTTTGCGGCCGCGGAAGGCGACGAACAGCTGCATCGGTTCCTGGGAGCCGCCGCGGGCCAGGATGGCCTCGCGGAAGGCCCGTCCGGTCTGCGGGTTGAGCACGCCTTCCTCCTCGAAGCGCGAGAAGGCATCGGCGGACAGCACCTCGGCCCACTTGTAGCTGTAGTAGCCGGCCGCGTAGCCGCCGGCGAAGATGTGCGCGAAGCTGTTGGCGAAGCGGTTCCAGGCCGGGGGCTGGAGCACCGCCACCTCGTCGCGCACCGCCTGCAGCACCTCGAGCACGCTGCGCCCATCGCCGTGGCTGGCGTGCAGCTCGAAGTCGAACAGCGAGAACTCCAGCTGGCGGACCATCATCAGCCCGGACTGGAAGTTCCTGGCGGCGAGCATCCGCTCCAGCAGGTCGCCGGGCAGCGGCTCGCCGGTCTCGTAGTGGCCGGAGATCAGCGCCAGGCCTTCCGGCTCCCAGCACCAGTTCTCCATGAACTGGCTGGGCAGTTCCACGGCGTCCCAGGCCACCCCGTTGATGCCCGAGGCGTCGGCGTGTTCGACGCGGGTCAGCAGGTGGTGCAGGCCGTGGCCGAACTCGTGGAACAGGGTGGTCACCTCGTCATGGGTGAGCAGCGCCGGCTTGCCGTTCACTGCCGGGGTGAAGTTGCACACCAGGTTGGCTACCGGGCTGACCAGCTCGCCGCGAATGTCGCGGCGCCGGTCGCGGGCGCCGTCCATCCAGGCACCGCCGCGCTTGTTCGGGCGGGCGTAGAGGTCGAGGAAGAAGCGCCCGAGGCGCTCGCCGTTCTCCCGGATCTCGAACAGGCGCACGTCCGGATGCCAGCTGTCGAAGTCCTGCAGCTCGACGATCTGGATGCCGTACAGGCGCTCCACTATGGCGAACAGGCCGGAGAGCACCTTGTCGATGGGGAACCAGGCGCGCACTTCCTCCTGGGAGATGCTGTAGCGCTGCTGGCGCAGCTTCTCGCTGTAGTAGCCGACGTCCCAGCTCTGCAGATCCTCGCAGCCCTGCTCGGCGGCGAAGGCGCGCAGCTCGTCCAGGTCGCGCTGGGCGAACGGCTTGCTGCGCCGCGCCAGGTCGCGCAGGAAGCCCAGCACCTGCTCGGTGGATTCGGCCATCTTGGTGGCCAGGGACAGCTCGGCGAAGTTGCCGTAGCCGAGCAGTTGGGCCAGCTCGCGGCGCAGGTCGAGGATCTCCTCCATCAGCGGGCCGTTGTCGAACTGGCCGGCGTTCGGGCCCTGGTCGGAGGCGCGGGTGCTGTAGGCGGTGTAGACCTCCTGGCGCAGCGCGCGGTCGTCGGCGTAGGTCATCACCGCGTAGTAGCTGGGGAACTCCAGGGTGATCAGCCAGCCGTCCAGGCCCTTGGCCTCGGCGGCCTGTTTCATCTGCGCCTTGGCTGAGTCGGGCAGACCGGCCAACTGCGCTTCGTCGTGGATCTGCTTGGTCCAGGCCTGGGTGGCGTCGAGCAGCTGGTTGGAGAAGCGGCTGGTCAGCTCGGAGAGCTTCATCTGGATTTCGCCGTAGCGCTTCTGCTTGTCCGCCGGCAGATCGATGCCGGACAGCCGGAAGTCGCGCAGGGCGTGGTCGAGAATGGTCTTCTGCGCCACCTCGAAGCCCGCTGCGGCAGGGCTGGCGGCCAGTGCCTGGTAGGCCTCGAACAGCGCGCGGTTCTGCCCCAGCTCGGTCCAGTACTCGGACAGCTTGGGCAGGCAGGCCTCGTAGGCGGCGCGCAGCTCGGGGCTGTTGCACACCGCGTTGAGGTGGCTGACCGGGCTCCAGGTCCGACCGAGACGCGCGCCCAGCTCGTTGAGCGGCAGCACCAGGGACTCCCAGCTGGGCGTCGCCGGCTGTTCGGCGAGCAGCTTGGCGATGGCGCTGCGGCTGTCGGCGAGGATGCTGTCGATGGCCGGCTCGACGTGCTCGGGCTTGATCTGGGAATAGGGCGGCAGGTCGAAGTCCTGCAGGAGGGGATTGCTGGCGGTCACGGCATTCACCTGGATTCGGAACTGGAATGGGCCGACTTTGCCGGCCCGCATGCCCGTCATCTTAATTACAATCGGCGCTCACCGCAGCTTGAAGGAGACTATCGTGGCCATTCGCAAATACCGGGGCATGACCCCCCAGCTCGGCGAGCGGGTGTTCGTGGACGCTAGCGCTGTGGTGATCGGCGACGTCATGCTGGGAGACGACAGCTCGGTGTGGCCCCAGGCGGTGATCCGCGGCGACATGCACCGCATCCGCATCGGCCGGCGCACCAGCGTGCAGGACGGCTGCGTGCTGCACATCACCCATCCCGGCCCCTTCAACCCCGACGGCTATCCGCTGACCATCGGCGACGAGGTGACCGTCGGCCACAACGTCACCCTGCATGGCTGCACCCTGGGCAACCGCATCCTGGTGGGCATGGGCTGCATCGTGATGGACGGCGCCATAGTCGAGGACGAGGTGGTGATCGGCGCCGGCAGCCTGGTGCCTCCCGGTAAGCGCCTGGAGAGCGGCTACCTGTACGTCGGCAGCCCGGTGAAGCAGGCCCGACCGCTGACCGACAAGGAGCGGGCGTTCTTCGCCTACAGCGCAGAGAACTACGTGAAGCTCAAGGACCTGCATCTGGCCGAGGGCTACGATCTGGCCTGATGGGCGGGATTGCGGATACGCAACTGTCCGTCAGCTCGGCGAAGTGGTTTGGCCATTCCCTGCTCCAGGGAACGGCCTTCTGGACGGCCTACGTGGCAGTGAACGGTTCGCGTAACTACTTGGTTACATCGCCGGATTTCTTGGCTGCCTATACGGCAGTGAACCCAGGCATCGAAGTCATCACTCCTGGCCATGTTTTCTAGGGATGGTCTGAAAAACACTTCCAGAATCTGGTGAAATACGCCGGTAATCCCGCCCCCCGAGTTCTTCCATGAAGCGGATGACCTTCGCCGACGCCGAGTACGCCGGCAAGCGCAAGCAGACCCGTAAGGAATTGTTCCTGATCGAGATGGATCAGGTGGTGCCGTGGAAGGGATTGATTGCCCTGATCGAGCCACACTACCCAAAGGGTGAAGGTGGTCGTCCAGCCTATCCGCTGATGGCCATGTTACGTATCCATCTGATGCAGAACTGGTTCGGCTACAGCGACCCGGCCATGGAAGAAGCGCTCTACGAGACGACCATCC
>NZ_KB822638.1 GCF_000364625.1 Pseudomonas thermotolerans DSM 14292 | reverse complement strand
CGAGTTCGGCCTGGGCGCTGGGGTGTGGACCCGCGACATCAACCGTGCCTACCGCATGGGCCGCGGCATCAAGGCCGGCCGCGTGTGGACCAACTGCTACCACCTGTACCCGGCCCACGCGGCCTTCGGCGGCTACAAGAAATCCGGGGTGGGCCGCGAGACCCACAAGATGATGCTCGACCACTACCAGCAGACCAAGAACCTGCTGGTCAGCTACGACATCAACCCGCTGGGCTTCTTCTAAAAAAGGTTCATCGCGCTTTCGGGAAGTGGGTGTGCGGGTCGGTGTGTTTGACGACTGCCAATCTGCCCACTTCCCTGACTGTCAACCCGCTCTTCCCCCCCTATTCCGCGAAGAACCTTTTGGGGAGACGGAACAACGCCCTAGAGCCGCCCCACATAGGCCGCCTCGAAGATCGCCCGGGTGGCCTGTTCGTCCAGGGGCAGCGGGTTGCCGCCGGCGGAGGGATCACTCACCGCCAGTCTGGCGATCAGCTCGGCCTGGCTGTCGTCCACCCCCAGGTCCGCCAGGCTGTGGGGCACCCCTATGGCCTCGCGCAGTTCCAGGACGAAATCCAGAAAGCCGGCGAACCCCGGCTTGCCCAGGCCTAGGTAGGCGGCCAGGCGAGCGATGCGCTCCTCGATGGCCGGGCGGTTGAACTGCAGCACGTAGGGCATGAACACCGCGTTGGTCATGCCGTGGTGGGTGTCGTAGAGCGCGCCCACCGGGTGGGACAGCGCGTGCATGCCGCCCAGGCCCTTCTGGAAGGCGGTGGCCCCCATGGCCGCGGCGGCCAGCATGTCGGCGCGGGCGTCGAGGTCGTCGGGGGTCTTCACCGCCCGCTCCAGGGCCCCGGCCACCAGACGCATGCCTTCCACCGCGATGCCGTCGGCCAGCGGGTGGAAGCCCGGCGCGCAGTAGGCCTCCAGGCAGTGGGCGAAGGCGTCCATGCCGGTGCCGGCGGTGATCTTCGCCGGCATGCCGACGGTCAGCTGCGGGTCGCTGATCACCGCCTTGGGCATCATCTGCGGATGAAAGATGATCCGCTTGGTGTGACTGCGCTCGTCGGTGAGCACCCCGGCGCGTCCCACCTCCGAGCCGGTGCCGGCGGTGGTGGGCACGGCGATCACCGGGGCGATGCCGGCCGGGTCGGCGCGGGTCCAGCAGTCGCCGATGTCCTCGAAGTCCCACACCGGGCGGGTCTGCCCGCTCATGAAGGCGATCAGCTTGCCCATGTCCAGGCCGCTGCCGCCGCCGAAGGCGATCACTCCGTCATGCTGGCCGGCGCGGTAGGCGGCCAGCCCGGCCTGCAGGTTGGCCTCCACCGGGTTGGGCTTGAGGTCGCTGAACAGCGCCACGCCCAGTTTGGCGTCGCGCAGCGCGGCGAGCACCTGGCGGGTCATGGGCGCCTCGGCCAGGCCGCGGTCGGTGACCAGCAGCGGCCTGAGGATGCCCAGGGCACGGCAGAGTTCGGGCAGCTCGGCGATGCGCCCGGCGCCGAAGCGCACCGAGGTGGGGTAGTTCCAGTTGGCGGTCTTGGGCATGGTGGGACCTCGCGTTCAGGTAGTCCGGGGGGCGGGTGCCATTCAGGCATCGGGATCCAGCTCATGGCGCAGGTGGAAGGACTTGGGCCGGGTCAGGTATTCGTAGCCGACCCGGGACAGGGTGGCGCCACGGCCGCTGTCCTTGACCCCGGTCCAGGCCAGGGCCGGGTCCAGGTAGTCGCAGCGGTTCATGAACAGGGTGCCGGTGGCGATGGCGTCGCCGATGCGCTCGGCGGCCTCCAGGTCGCGGGTCCAGATCGAGGCGGTGAGGCCGTAGGGGCTGTCGTTCATCAGTTCGATGGCCTGCGCCTCGTCGTCCACCGGCATGATGCCGACCACCGGACCGAAGCTCTCCTCGCGCATCAGCGCCATGCGGTGCGCCACGTCGACCACCACCTGCGGCGCCAGGTAGGCGCTGCCCGGGGTGTCGGCAGGAAAGTCACGGCTGTCCAGCAGGGCGCGACCGCCCATGGAAAGCGCCTCGGCGATCTGCTCGCGGACCTTCTGCGCCGCCGCGGCGCTGACCAGCGGGCCGAGGGTGGTGGCGTCCTCCAGCGGGTTGCCCAGCACGTACTGGCGGGTCAGGGCGGCGAAGGCGTCGCAGAAGTCGGCGTAGATGGCGCGGTCCACGTAGATGCGCTCGATGCCGCAGCAGCTCTGTCCGGAATTGAAGAAGGCGCCGTCCACCAGGTTCTCCACGGCGTGTTCGAGGTCCGCGTCGGCGCGCACGTAGGCCGGGTCCTTGCCGCCCAGCTCCAGGCCGGTGCCGATGAACTGCCCGGCGGCGGCCATCTGCACCGCGTGGCCGCCGGCCACCGAGCCGGTGAAGTTGACCTGCTGGACTCGCCCGGAGCCGATCAGCGCGGCGCACTGGTCGTGGTCGAGGACCAGGTTGTGGAACAGCCCCTCCGGCAGGTTGGCGCGGCGGAACGCCTCGGTGAAGCGTTCGCCGACCAGCAGGGTCTGGCTGGCGTGCTTGAGCAGCACCGCGTTGCCGGCCATCAGCGCGGGGATCACCGAGTTCACCGCGGTCAGGTAGGGGTAGTTCCAGGGCGCGATGACCAGCACCAGACCCAGGGGCTCGCGGCGGATGTAGCGGCGGAAGCCCGGCTTCGGTTCCGGCTCGATGGGCGCCAGGGCCTCGGCGGCTATGGCGATCATGTGCCGGGCGCGCTCGGCGAAGCCGCGCAGCTCGCCGGCGCCATAGCGCACCGGGCGGCCCATCTGCCAGGCCAGCTCGGGGACGATTTCGGCCTGCATGGCGAGCATGGCGTCGACCGCTGCGCTGCAGAAGCGGGCACGCTCCTCCAGCGGCCGGTGGCGCCAGTCGCGCTGGGCGCGCTCGGCGGCATCCAGGGCCTGGGCCACGGCGCTGTCGGGGGTATAGGGCCGTTCGGCATAGAGGCTGCCGTCGACCGGGGAGACGAGGCGGACGGTACGGGTCATGTGCACCTCCGGTGGCGGCCGGGCGAGGGTCCGGCGCGGTCAGTAGCGTTCGAAGCCGCGGCGCAGTTCCCAGTCGGTGACGCGGCGGTCGTATTCCAGCTGCTCCCAGTGGGCGGTATGCAGGTAGTGCTTGACCACCTCGGGACCGAAGGCCTCCTTGAGCAGCCGGGAGTTCTTCAGCGCGGCGGCGCTGTCGCGCAGGGTCTTGGGAATCTCCGGCAGGCGGGCGGCCTGGTAGGCGTCGCCGGCGAAGGGCTCGCCCAGCTCCAGCTCCTCGTCGATGCCGGCCAGGCCCGCGGCGATCAGCGCGGCGTAGGCCAGGTAGGGGTTGAGGTCGGCGCCGCCGATCCGGCATTCGATGCGGATCGCCGGGCTGTCCTCGCCGCACAGGCGGAAGCCGGCGGTGCGGTTGTCGCGGCTCCACACCGTGCGGGTCGGCGCGAAGGTGCCGGCCTGGAAGCGCTTGTATGAGTTGATGTAGGGCGCCAGGAAGTAGGTGATCTCGCGGGCGTACTTGAGCTGCCCGGCGACCCACTGGCGCATCAGCCTGGACATGCCGTACTCGGCCTTGGGGTCGAAGAACAGCGACTTGCCGTTCTTCAGACTGACCAGCGAGTTGTGGATGTGGCAGCTGGAGCCGGCCAGGTCGTAGCGCCACTTGGCCATGAAGGTGATCGCCTTGCCCTGCAGCAGGGCGATCTCCTTGCAGGCGTGCTTGATGATGCTGTGCTGGTCGGCCATGGTCAGGGCGTCGGCGTAGCGCACGTTGATCTCTTCCTGGCCGGGGCCCCATTCGCCCTTGGAGTTCTCCACGGGGATGCCGGCGGCCTGCAGGCCGCGGCGGATGGCGCGCAGCACCGGCTCGTCGCGCAGTGTCTGGAGGATGCAGTAGTCCTCGATGTGGTAGTTGGAGGTGCGCGGGTTGCGGTAGTCCCGCTGGTGGATCGCCTCGTAGCTTTCGTCGAACAGGTAGAACTCCAGCTCCGAGGCGAACAGGCCCTTGTAGCCACGCTCGGCGAGGCGCGCCACCTGGCGCTTGAGGATCGCTCGCGGGCTGTGCGGCAGTTCCTCACCGTGGTGGTCGAGCACGTCGCAGAGCACCAGGGCGGTGCCTTCCAGCCAGGGCACCACGCGCAGGGTGGAGAGATCGGGGCGCAAGGCGAAGTCGCCGTAGCCCTTGCGCCAGCTGGCCGCCTCGTAGCCGGGCACCGGCTCCATGTCGATGTCGTCGGCCAGCAGATAGTTGCAGCCGTGGGTTTCCTCGTGGGCGCTGTCGAGGAAGAACTCGACCTGGAAGCGTTTGCCGATCAGCCGGCCCTGCATGTCGACCATGCAGGCCAGCACGGTGTCGATCTTGTCCTGTTCGGCCAGGTGGCGAAGTCCGGCCAGGGTCAGGGGTGTGCTCATCCGTTTCTCCTCCACGGCGGCGCTCTCGAGCGCCGTGCCCGTGCTCGCGTGCGGTTGGCAAACAGGTGGCGACTGGCGTGCCGCCGCCGGTGCTTCCGGCACGCGGTCGGCGGGGCTGTCTGTGAATCTAGACGAGAATCGCCGCAGCGGTTGGGCAAACCCCAGGCAAAAAAATCCCCGCACGGGGCGGGGCGAGGAGAGTTGGATCAATCAGCCGAGCGGCCTGGCGCGTGGCCGGGTGACCCGGTCGACTAGGTAGACCAGACCGTGATAGTCGATGCCGGAGTGGCTGGATAGGCCGATCTCGCAGGTGCGGCTGGTGGACACCCCTTCCGTGCAATGCTGCACCGCATCCTTCAGGCTGCGCAGGGCGTGGCCGTTCAGCTCGGGGGTGGTGAAGCCCTTGTCGCCGGCGAAGCCGCAGCAGTGGATGCCCTCGGGGATCACCACCTGGGTGGTGCAGCGACGCACGATGTCGATCAGCCCCTGGGCCTCACCGAGGTGCTGGGTGGAACAGGTGACGTGCACCGCCACCGGCTGCTCCTGGGGTTCGAAATCCAGCTTGTCGAGCAACTGGGTACGGATGAACTTCACCGGGTCGTGGAGCTGCAGGCGCGGGTCCAGACCATCCTGGAGCAGGCGCAGGGTGCACGGGCTGGTGTCGCAGTAAATGGGGTCGAGACCGCCGCGGCTGGCCTTGAGCAGCGCGTCGATCAGCTCCTGGCGCTTGGCATCGGCCTGCGCCGGGTAGCCCTTGGAGGCGAACGGCTGGCCGCAGCAGAGGTTGTCCAGGTTGTCCGGGAAGACCACCTGGTAGCCGGCCTTCTCCAGCAGCGCGCGGGTCTTGTCGAGCAGCGATACCTGTTCGGCGTCGCCGGCCGCCGGCCCCATGGCGCGGGACACGCAGGCAGCCAGGTAGACCACCCGTGGCCGTTCGTCGGCGATTGGCGGGCTGATCTGCAGTGGCTTGGCCGCTTGCGGCATGGCCGGGGTCCACAGTGGCAGGCCGGCGCGCTGGTGCAGCCAGCGGCTAGTCTTGCCGAGCAGCGGCGCGCCGAGCAGGCGGCGGGCACCGTCGGCGGCCAGCAGCGTCAGGCGCGCGCCCTTGAGGGCGGTGGCGAAGTGTCCGGCCAGCCAGTCGGCGCTGCCCTGGTGGCTGGCGGCGCCGGCGCGCAGCTTGCGCACCAGGTCGCCGGTATTGATGTTCACCGGGCAGCGCTGGGCGCATAGCCCGGTGGCCGCGCAGGTGTCGATGCCCTGGTACTGGTAGTCGCGCTCCAGCTGGGCGGTGTCCAGGCCGGCGCGCTTGCGGGCCTGGATGTCGCGCCAGATGACGATGCGCTGGCGCGGGCTGAGGGTCAGGCCGCGGGACGGACAGACCGGCTCGCAGAAGCCGCACTCGATGCAGCGGTCCACCAGCTGGTCGGCAGCCGGCAGCGGCTTGAGGTGCTTGAGGTGGATGCGCGGGTCGCGGCTGAGTTGCACGTCCGGGTTGAGGATGCCGGCCGGGTCGAGCAGTTCCTTGATCTGCCACATCAGCCGGTAGGCGTCCTGGCCCCATTCCAGCTCGACGAAGGGCGCCATGTTGCGCCCGGTGCCGTGCTCGGCCTTCAGCGAGCCGCCGTATTCCACCGCCACCAGCTGGGCCACCTCGTCCATGAAAGCCGAGTAGCGCTGCACCTGTTCGGGGGAATCGAAGCCTTGGGTGAACACGAAGTGCAGGTTGCCCTCCAGGGCGTGGCCGAAGATGATCGCCTCGTCATAGCCGTGCCTGTCGAACAGGGCGAGCAGGCGGTTGACCCCTTCGGCCAGCTGTTCCACCGGGAAGGTGACGTCTTCGATGATCACCGTGGTACCGGTCTGGCGCACCGCGCCGACCGCCGGGAAGGTGTCCTTACGGATGCGCCACAGCTGGTTGTAGACCGCCGGGTCCTCGCTGAAGTCCACCTGCTTCTCTACCGGGAACTCGGCGATGGCGGCATTGATCTGCGCCAGCTGCTCGTGGAGCAGGCTCCGGGTGGCGGCTCGGGATTCCACCAACAGGGCGCAGGCGCCGGCGGAGAGGTGCTTCACCCATTCGGGCATGCCCTGCATGTTCTCCACCGAACGCAGGGCGCGGCGGTCCAGCAGTTCCACCGCGGAAACCGGCTGGCGCTTGAGTACCGGCACGGCCTGGCAGCAGCTCTCTACCGTGGGGAACACGATCAGCGCGCTGGCCTTGTGCGGGTGGTCCGGTACCGTGTTGTAGGTGACCGCGCTGATGAAGCCGAGGATGCCCTCAGAGCCAACCATCAGGTGGCTGAGGATGTCCAGCGGCTGGTCGTAATCCACCAGGGCGTTGAGGGCCAGGCCGGTGGTGTTCTTCAGCCGGTACTTGTGACGGATCTTCGCCGCCAGCTCGGTGTTGGCACGGGTCTCCCGGCCCAGCTCGGCGAGGCGTTCCAGCAGGGCGCCGTGGCTTTGTTGGAAGGCGGCGACGCTGGCCGGGTCCTCAGTGTCCAGCACGGTGCCGTCGGCCAGTACCAGGCGGATGCCGGCGAGAGTCTGGTAGCTGTTCTGCGCGGTGCCGCAGCACATGCCACTGGCGTTGTTGGCGACGATGCCGCCGATCTTGCAGGCGTTGATCGACGCCGGGTCGGGGCCGATCTTGCGCCCGAAGGGAGCCAGCCAGGCGTTGGCCTGGGCGCCGATCACCCCGGGCTGCAGGCGGATCTGCTGGCCGTCGGCACGAATCTCGCGGCCGTTCCAGTTGTCGCCGAGGACGATCAGCACCGAATCGCTGATCGCCTGGCCGGACAGGCTGGTGCCGGCGGCGCGGAAGGTTACCGGCACCTGGTGAGCGTGGGCAGCCTTGAGCAGGCCGATCACTTCCTCTTCGCTCTCGACGCGCACCACCAGCTTGGGAATCAGCCGGTAGAAGCTGGCGTCGGTACCGAAGGCCAGGGTGGACAGCGGGTCGTCGAAGCGGCGTTCGCGGGGAATCAGACGTTCGGCTTCGGCGAGGAAGGGGATGGGCAGGCTCATGCGTGCTCCGGAATCAGGGGGGTTGCGGACCTCGCCCCCGGCCTGGCCGGGGACGGTCTCCTGGGGCGGGCTCAGGCGCCCAGTTCGCGGACCAGCGAATCGCGGTTGATCTCGCCGATCGACTTGGCGCCGGTGAGCACCATGGCCACGCGCATCTCCTTCTCGATCAGCTCCAGCAGGTTGCGCACCCCGGCCTCGCCGTCGGCGGCCAGGGCATAGACGAAGGCGCGGCCGAGCAGCACGCTGTCGGCGCCCAGGGCGATCATGCGCACCACGTCCAGACCGGTGCGGATGCCGGAATCGGCGAGGATGGTCAGGTCGCCCTTCACCGCGTCGGCGATGGCCGGCAGGGCGCGGGCGCTGGACAGCACGCCGTCGAGCTGGCGGCCGCCGTGGTTGGAGACCACGATGCCGTCGGCGCCGAAGCGCACCGCGTCCTTGGCGTCCTCGGGATCGAGGATGCCCTTGATGACCATCGGGCCTTCCCAGAATTCGCGGATCCACTCCAGGTCCTTCCAGGAGATCGACGGGTCGAAGTTGGCGCCCAGCCAGCCGATGTAGTTCTCCAGGCCGGTGGGGTTGCCGCGGTAGGCGGAGATGTTGCCGAGATCGTGCGGGCGGCCCAGCAGGCCCACGTCCCAGGACCAGCGCGGATGGGTCACCGCCTGCAGGTAGCGGCGCATGGCGGCGTTCGGGCCGCTCATACCGGAGTGGGCGTCACGGTAGCGGGCGCCCGGCACCGGCATGTCCACGGTGAACACCAGGGTCGAGCAGCCGGCGGCCTTGGCGCGCTCCAGGGCGTTGCGCATGAAGCCGCGGTCCTTCAGCACGTAGAGCTGGAACCACATGGGCCGGTCGATGGCCGGAGCGACCTCCTCGATGGGGCATACAGAGACGGTGGACAGGGTGAAGGGCACGCCCTTGGCAGCCGCCGCACGGGCCGCCTGAACCTCGCCGCGGCGCGCGTACATGCCGGTCAGGCCGACCGGAGCGAGGGCCACCGGCATCGCCAGGGTCTCGTTGAACAGCTTGGTCTCCAGGCTCAGCTCGGCCATGTTCTTCAGCACGCGCTGGCGCAGGGCGATGCCGGCCAGATCCTCGACATTGCGACGCAGGGTGTACTCGGCATAGGCGCCGCCGTCGATGTAGTGGAACAGGAAGGGGGGCAGCTTGCGTTGCGCCGCGGCGCGGTAGTCGGTAGAGGCGGAGATGATCATGGGACTCTCGTCGGTGATGGGCTTGTCGTCAGTCCGGTTTCTGAAAACCCGTCGGCCCCGCACGGGCGGGGCTCCAGCCAAACCATAGACGGTTCGTCCGGGCTCCCGCACAGGCGGGAGCGGCGGGCAGTCCTGTCAGTGCACCAGCATGCCGGTCAGGCAGTAGGCCTGGACGAGCGTGATCAGGCCGACGAAGGCGGCGAAGATCAGGCTGTGCTTGAGGGTGAAGCGGAACAGGTCGGATTCGCGGCCGACCATGCCGGTGGCGGCGCAGGCCACGGCGATGGATTGCGGCGAGATCATCTTGCCGGTCACCCCGCCACTGGTATTGGCGGCCACCAGCAGGGTGTCGCTGACCCCGATCTGGTGCGCGGTGGTGGCCTGCAGCGAGCCGAACAGGGCGTTGGAGGAGGTGTCCGAACCGGTCAGGAACACCCCCAGCCAGCCGAGGAACGGCGAGAAGAACGGGAAGGCCACGCCGGTACCGGCCAGCACCAGGGCCAGGGTGGTGGACATGCCCGAGTAGTTGGTGACGAAGGCGAAGGCCAGCACCATGCCGATGGACAGGATCGGCCAGCGCAGCTCCACGAGGGTCTCCTTGAGAATGGTCAGACCGGTTTTCACGCCGATACCAAGGATGGCCATGGAGATCAGCCCGGAGAAGAAGATCGAGGTGCCGGTGGAGGAGATCGGGTCGAGCTTGAACACTGCGGCCATGGCGGTCGGCTCGGCGACGATGGGGGCGACCTTCAGCACCAGCTGGTCGAGGTGCGGAATGGCGATCATCAGCACCAGATGCTCCAGCGGGCCGCCGGCGGCGAACAGCGCCTTGAACGGCTTGAGGGTCCAGAGGGTGACCATCGCGGTGAGGATCAGGAACGGCGACCAGGCCTTGAGGATCTGCCCGAAGCTGTA
>NZ_KB822637.1 GCF_000364625.1 Pseudomonas thermotolerans DSM 14292 | reverse complement strand
TGTAGCCGAACCAGTTCTGCAGCAGATGCACACGCAGCATCGCCATCAGCGGATAGGCGGGACGACCGCCTTCACCCTTCGGGTAGTGCGGCTCGATCAGGGCGATCAGGCCCTGCCACGGCACCACCTGTTCCATTTCGATCAGGAACAGTTCCTTGCGGGTCTGCTTGCGCTTGCCGGCGTACTCGGCGTCGGCGAAGGTCATCTGCTTCATCGGAAAGCTCTGCGGGTGAAGTCGGCGGATTTTACCAAATCAGGAAGTCTTTTTCAGAGTTTCCTTAGGTGCGGAGCCACCCTCGCTATCCGTAGCCGCGGCATCGTGATGACCAGGCTCTCCAGCATCACCTGATCCATGATGGTCATCGCCACCGCCACTATTGTCATGATGGCCAGGCTTGTTGTCGCCGTGCTGTCCTTCATGGTTATGCATCTGCGTTTCCCCACCACCGTGCTGATGGCCGCCACTGGATGCGACGAGTGTTTGGTATTGCTTGGCATCCATCGTCGGCAGTTGGTTGAGGAAGGCAACCATGCCCCAGATGTACTCGTCTCCCATGCTCTTGCCCCACGCAGGCATACCCGTTGCCTTGATGCCATGCTTGATCACCCAGAACGCTGCTGCCGGATTGCCATCGACACCGATCTTGGCGAGGTTGGGGGGCGCAGGGTAAAGCGATTGGCTTAGCTCGGTCTCCGCCATACCTGGCGCCAAATGACAGCCGATACACATGGCGTTGTAGTTGCCCGCACCGGCGCGAATAAGAGCTTGATCATCCAGGTTGGGAACCTCGATGTCCCGCGAACGGACTTCGATAGAGCGGTCACGGGCCATCGTGAGAAACGCATGCACTGCAGGAAAATGGGGATCGTCGGCCCCCACGTTGACCACGCCAAAGTAGGCGCCGGCCAGGACAGCTGTGCTACCGACCACGCCGGCCGCCACCAAAGTTTTAATTGTTCTTTTCATGTCAGGTTCTCAAAACCACATCCGGATACCGGCGACAAAACGCGCCTCGTCTACATCACCGCCCTCGTCGCGCACCATGTCTGCCGTGTTGCCATAGGAGCGGCTCCAGGAAACCCCGATATAGGGGGCAAACTCCCTGACAATCTCGTAACGCAGACGCAAGCCGAGCTCGGTATTTGCCAACCCAGACCCCACACCTCGCTCAGGATCGTTCTTGCCGTAGAAGTTCATTTCGGCAGTTGGCTGGAGAATCAGCCGGTTGGTCAGCAGAATGTCGTACTCGCCCTCCAGTCGGGCAGCAGTTTGGCCATTCTCGCCGACGAAGGCCGTGGCTTCGGCCTCAAAGGCGTAAAGCACCATGCCCTGGATACCGAAGGCGGCCCAAGTCTGCGGCGACTCCGGTTTGAAGTCCTGGCGAACGCCCGCGACGACATCCCACCAAGGGCCGATCGAGCGGCCGTACAGCAGCTGTAATTCAGCATCCTCGGTCACGCCGTTGGTACGCTCGCCTTCGGAGCGGAACCAGACCCGGTTGATATCACCGCCTACCCAGCCCGACGCATCCCAGGCCAGGGTGCTGCCCTCATCTGCGTCCTGGTATTCGAGCTGATCGAGCAGGAAAAAACTGTTGATGGCGCTGTCGTGAACCTTGTGGCCAGGTAATGGCGGGAAAGCCGCTTGGCGATCAGCATCCGTCAGAACGGGAATCGGCGTACGGCTGGTGGTTCTCGGGGCTTCAGCGGAGCCATGGTTCATCTTTGAATGATCCATGCCCTCCATCTGTCCTTGCATGGCGCCATGCCCCATCTTGCTGTGATCCATAGCCTGGGCCTTCTCTTGGCTCTGGCCGTGGCCCATCTGGCTATGATCCATGCTGCCCGAAGCACCCTGCATGGCACCATGGTCCATCTTGCTGTGATCCATGCCCTCCATCGGCGCTTTGGCGGAACCGTGGCCCATCTGGCTGTGGTCCATCGACATGGAGCCGTGCCCCATTGCCGAATGATCCATTTCTTCCGCAGCCAAAGTAACGCCGCCGCTGAACGCACCCAGCGACACAGCCAGCGCCAAGAGAGATGGACGTGAAAACCTAGTGGTCATGGTTCGAACCTGCTTCGGCTTCGGTGCCGCCATGCTTATCCATCATGTTTTCGTGATTCATGCCGTCATGCTTCATGTCTCCGTGATCCATGGCGCCATGATCCATCTGCTGGCCAGCGGCCTTGCCTTTCGATTGATCTGCAGGCTTGTCACTGGCGTCGGGCGCAGCCGACTCGGCAGCATGTTGTTCGTGCTCGCTGTGCCCCTCACCTGCCAATGACGTCGGCGCGTGCAGAACAGCCAAAAGACTGAACATCGCTGCGCTGCCAAACAGGGCATTACGCTTCATAAAAGTACTCATCAGAAATCTCCTTTACTCATCCACACGGACTTCACGGAACATGCCCATTTCCATGTGGAGCAACAGGTGGCAGTGAAAGGCCCAACGACCCAACGCATCGGCAGTCACCCGAAAGCTGCGCTTGGAACCTGGCGGCATGTCGATGGTGTGTTTACGCACCAGGAAATTGCCGTTCGCATCCTCCAGATCACTCCACATGCCATGAAGATGGATCGGGTGAGCCATCATGGTGTCGTTGACCAGCGTGATGCGAACACGCTCGCCGTACTTGAGGCGCAGAGGCTCGGCGTCAGAGAACTTGATGCCATCGAAGGACCAGGAGAATTTCTCCATGTGCCCGGTAAGGTGCAGCTCGATGGTGCGACTTGGCTCACGCCCGTCCGGATCAGGGAAGGTGCTGCGCAGGTCAGAGTACGTGAGGACGCGTCGGCCGTTGTCTCGCAAACCAATACCTGGGTCGTCCAACTTATGCGTTGGTGTCATGGTTTGCATATCGACCAGCGGGTTGTTGGTCTCTGAGGCTGGGTGTGCCTGCATGGCACCTGCCATGCCTGCCATGCCTGCCATGCCCGAATGATCCATTCCCGCCATCTGGCTGTGATCCATGCCGGCCATGCCACCCTGCATGCTCCCATGATCCATGCCCGACATACTGCCGTGATCCATCCCGGCCATGCTCCCATGATCCATGCCGCCCATGCTGCCGTGGTCCATGCCCATGTCACCCATGGCAATCAGTGGGCGCGGGTCAGGGCTTGGTACCGGTGCACTCAACCCTTCCTGTACCGCAAGGGTGCCGCGCGCATAGCCAGTGCGGTCCATGGATTGGGCAAACACGGTATAGGCCTGTTCGCTGTCTGGTTCGATGATCACGTCGTAGGTCTCGGCCACGGCGATACGGAACTCGTCGACGCTGACCGGTTTGACGTGCAGACCATCGGCCGCAACCACAGTCATCTTCAGGCCTGGGATGCGCACATCGAAATAGGTCATAGCCGAGGCATTGATGAAACGCAGACGAATCTTCTCGCCTGGTTTGAATATGCCGGTCCAGTTGCCATCAGGTGCCTGGCCGTTCATCAGGTAGGTGTAGGTGTAGCCACTGACGTCGGCGAGATCAGTCGGGCTCATCTTCATTTCGGCCCACATCTTACGGTCGGCTACGGCGGCGGACCAACCCATCTCGCTTACGTCATCGATGAAGTCACCAACGGTGCGTTTGTGCTGGTTGTAGTAGTCCGACTGTTTCTTGAGCTTGGCCAGTACCCGCGTTGGATTTTCATCCGTCCAGTCGCTCAGCAACACGACGTAATCACGGTCGTAACTGAAGGGCTCGGGCTCCTTGGCATCAATGACCAGCGCACCGTATACGCCGACCTGCTCCTGGAGCCCAGAATGGCTGTGATACCAGTAGGTGCCGTTCTGGTTGACCTTGAACTTGTACTCATACATGCCATCAGGGGCGATGCCATGGAAGCTCAGGCCAGGAACACCATCCATGTTCGCCGGCAGGATGATGCCGTGCCAATGGATGGAGGTGTCCTCCTTGAGGCGGTTGCGCACGCGCAATGTGACGGTATCGCCTTCGCGCCAACGAAGAATCGGCCCAGGGAGCGAGCCGTTGATGGTCATGGCCGTGCGCGCTGCGCCGGTGATGTTCACCGGGGTTTCACCGATGAATAGGTCGAATTCGTTACCAGTCAGTACGTTGGGCTGGCCGGGGCTGTTCACCGCCCAGACCGGCGTGCGCCACAGGCCAAGTCCGCCGATAATACCGGTGGCTGCCAGGCCTTTGACGAAGGTGCGCCTTGTGGTTTTGCTTTGCATGCCGTTTTGTCCAATCCGTCAAATGAGCCGGTGATGGTGTGCCCGGTCTCGGGTTCATGGCTGCTTCAATGTCGGGGATTTACCCCTCAACTTTCCACGTCGGTGCATTGCACAATGCCTTACCGACGATGAGCAGTATGAAACTGCCATATTTCAACCATCCGGGTGATTACATTTCTGTAAGGTAGATGACTTCTGACCTGCCCCCCGATTTCAGTACCACACCGAACTTAGTAGAGTCCGTTTTCCGAGCAGGAGACGGTAATGAAAAAGCGTTTTACAGAAGAACAGATTCTCGACTTTCTGAAGCAGGTGGAGGCCGGTGTGCCGGTAAAGGAGTTGTGTCGGCGGCATGGCTTCAGTGATGCCTCGTTCTACACCTGGCGCGCCAAGTTCGGTGGCATGACCGTACCGGATGCCAAACGGCTCAAGGATCTCGAACTGGAGAACAGCCGGCTGAAAAAGCTGCTGGCCGAAGCCCATCTGGATATCGAGGCACTGAAGGTGGTCGCTCGGGGAAAAGGGTAAGCCCGACAGCTCGGCGGGAAGCGGTGCAGGAGATGCAGGCCCGAACCGGTATCTCCCAGCGTCGTGCCTGTAAGCTGATCGGGCTGTCTCGCTCGGTGCTGCACTATCAACCCCGTGCCAGCGAGCAAAACACCAAGCTGCAAACCCAACTCGTGGAACTGGCACAGGAGCGCCGGCGTTTCGGCTATCGGCGCCTGCATATCCTGCTGCGGCGCGCTGGCGTGCAGGTCAACCACAAGCGGATCTATCGCCTGTACCGGGCTGCCGGTTTGATGGTGAAGCGGCGGAGGCGCCGTCACGGCGTCGCCATGGAGCGCGAACGCCTGAGCCTACCGAGCGCGCCGAATCAGGTGTGGTCGATGGACTTCGTCTTTGATGCGCTCAGTACGGGGCGGAGGATTAAATGTCTGACGGTGGTCGACGACTTCACCAAGGAGGCGGTGGGAATCCTCGTGGATCACGGCATCAGCGGCTTTCGCGTTACTCGCGCACTGGATGAAATGGCTCGGTTTCGCGGCTTCCCGGCAGCAATCCGCACCGACCAGGGCCCCGAATTCACTGGCAAGGCACTCGATCAATGGGCCTATCAGCGCGATATCAAGCTGAAGCTGATTCAGCCTGGAAAACCCACACAGAATGCGTTCATCGAGTCCTTCAACGGCAAGTTTCGGGATGAATGCCTGAACGAGCACTGGTTCTGCTCACTGGCCGAGGCCAAAATTCGCATCGCGGCCTGGCGGAAGGATTACAACGAACACCGACCGCATAGCGCTATCGGCAATCTCACCCCAGCGGAGTTTGCCGCGAAATGGCGGGCGAGCCAGCAGCAACCTCGACATGAAAAATCGATATCAACCCCAGGGCCTACTAACTAGGAAACGGTACTAAAGCTGGGGGCAGGTCAGCGACCGTGAGAAGGCCTGCCGTGAACGTCAGTGCCGCTAGCTTAAATGCCTCCGGCTGGTTCCTGAGTACGAAGTAAGCAAAGACGGCTGCCGAGAGCACAGGAATCGCGAAGGAAGCAGAGAGCAGTATCCGCTTGCTACGAGGGATTCCTTTATCTTTCATGGTGGCGATCGTCGCAAAGCCCTCAGGAACATCGGCGAGAACCTGACCCGCCGCCAGGATTATCGCGACCGACGGTGAGACCGCCGACCCCGCCCCGATCAGGAGGCCATCGCTGAACAGGTCGATGGATACGGCGATATAGATCATCCAGACACTCGTCTGACCGCCTTCTCCCTGCTGGCCTTGTCGCTTCTGGAGACTCTCAACGAGCTTCTCGATACCTACGTAAGCAATGCCGCCCAGCGCGAAAGCGAGGGCGATTACCCAGGCTGAGAGGTTCTCTAGCACGCGCGGCATGATTTCAACCGCCACCACCGCAATGACGAGGCCGGCAGCGCCGTGAAGGGCGTAATTGAGACGGCGCCCGGTAGTTCGGGAGGCCTCCGCAGCGAGCCCACCACTAAAATTGCCTAAGGCGGGCAACAGCGCCAGGCCGAGTACCAGCCAGATACTATCCATCATCTTCCTTCCTTGGTTGATTCCTAGATACGCTACCTTGCTGGCTCCGAGCCTTCGCGCTATATGCTGTCGTTCAGGCCTAGCGCGCTTGTACAGCCACTTCGATCAAGTGTCCCAGGCATCGATAGCTGCGTACCGTGCAGCCTCACCCCTTGAGCGCCAGGATGCGCCGAGCGCCGTTGAGGACGATCAGGCCCACGATGGTACCGATAATCAGGTCAGGGTAGCTGGACCCCGTCCAGGCGACCAAGGCACCGGCGGCGATGACGCCCATGTTGATCACCACATCATTGGCCGAGAATATCCAGCTTGCCTTCATATGCGCGCCGCCTTCGCGGTGCTTGGATATCAACAGCAGGCAACCGGTATTGGCGATCAACGCGACGAAGGCGATCGCCATCATCATCAGCGATTCAGGCTCACTACCGAAAACAAAGCGTCGCACCACCTCGACGAGTACGCCGATAGCCAAAATCAGTTGCAGTACCCCTGCCAGATGCGCGGCACGTACCTGCATTTTCGCACTGCGCCCTACGGCATAGAGAGCCAGGCCATAGACGGCTGCATCGGCAAACATATCCAGGGAATCAGCGATCAGGCCGGTAGACTGGGCGATCAGGCCAGCAGTCATTTCCACCACGAACATGATCGCATTGATACCGAGCAACACGCGCAGAGTGCCTGACTCCTGCGTAGCAGAGACTGCCGAGCTCTCAGCGGCCTTGATCGTCTCTGGGTCGGCAATGACGGTTTCCTGAAGAGAGGCGCCTAGCCCCAAGGTCGCCAGTTTCGCGGTAATGGGCTCAGCCTCGCCGTCATGCACGACCTCCAATCGGCGGTTCGACAAGTCGAAGGACAGCGTTCGAATCTCATCAAAGCCGTTCAGCGCCAAGCGGATCATCCGTTCTTCTGAGGGACAATCCATCTTCGGCACAGCATACACGCTGACCCATTCCCCTGACGCTTCGGAGGAGACCGGCATATCGGTATCCGCTGCAGGCGTTGCATCGCAGCTACATGGGCCACCACAGGCTTTACTCACGATACGGCTCCAGTTAACCAACATAGATTGCTAGTATTAAAAACTATATAGCTACTATAAGGTCAATGGGACAGATGATCCGTTGAGGAGTAAGCCTGATGCGCATTGGTCAGTTAGCCCAGATAGCGGGTATCGACACGCAGACGATCCGCTTCTATGAGCAGCAGGGCCTGTTGCCGCCGCCAGAACGGCAGGAGAATGGTTACCGTGTCTATACCGAGAAGCATGGCGAGTGGCTTGCCTTTATCCGCCGCTGCCGAATTCTGGACCTGTCACTGACAGAGATTCGCGAGCTACAGAGCTATCAGGACGACCCTCGCCAGCCCTGTACCGCCGTCAACGCCATGCTCGATGACCACATCTCTCATGTGCGGTCGCAGATAACTGCTCTGCAAGCGCTTGAGCAACAACTCGTTTCACTGAGGGCGAGTTGCAACGAGGGTCGGGAGATCAATGCCTGCGGCATCCTGACGGGGATCAGCGAGGAGAGCAAACAACAGCTGTATAGGGCTAGCTCAGGCCGTAAGGACTGAGCAGAGACATGCCGGACCTTGCAGTGACATTGTGAATGCAGGCACCCACTATTGTTTCGGCTTTCGCCAGAAGTGCATCGAGTGCTTGGTCACTGAGATGGCGGAAGATCTCGTCCTCCAGAGTGAGACCTGGTCGCCATGTAAGAATTTGCCCGCCGGCGGCCAAGAATGCTTCAGCGAGCCCCGCGGTCGAAGGCTTGTCGGCATCTACAAAAACCATCACGCGGTAACCCAAGTTCAGAAGTGCTGTTCCCCGGATAAGACTGTTATCGGGGCTTCCCCCGCCGGCGTCCACATACGCGCCGCCATGGGCCAGGAATGAGGTAGCGCCAAGACTGACCCACCATTGGTCAAGGCCACGCGCGAAGCCAACCTCGCTGGCCCCCTCGCAAACGATGATGGATTTGGCGAGGAATGCTTCGGGGTCCTTCCGAAGGGTACTTTGTACCTCGTTGGCTTCCCCAGCTGGCATAACACTGTGGCGCTGAGGTGCTGACCGAACAACGAATAACTGGCTGCCGGACAGCTCGCGCAGCGCGACCGGCGAGTGCGTCGTCATGAACACTTGCAACGGAGCGGCAGCGTCCTTTGCACCCAGCGAGTCCAGGAATCGCATGAGCCGATGAGGTTCAAGCCCGTATTCCACCTCATCAACCAGGGCAATTGGCGCGGCGCTGGCCGCAGCCCTTTGAAGCCCTGCCACTAGCAAGCGTGACGAGCCCGTGCCAAGGGAGCGCAGCGGAATACCTGTTTCACTGTGCAGCGCGATCGCCCCCTCGCCAATCGACACAGAATGTGCGTCAAGGAGCGCCTGAGGCATAGCCCCGACCGAAACGCCAAGATGCTGTGCTGTGCGTTGCACGACCTCAAGCGTCTGGGTCAGATGTTCGACTGCTTGATTGCCAAAGTTCGCTCTTGCTTGCCTAGCGGCGCGCGCCAGTTCAGCACCAAGCTCGGCGCGCTCATCGGTAAGTCGATTGAGCACTGAGCCACGACTCCACGACAGGTTCGAGCTCGCAAAGCTGCCGATACGGGCGGGCGCTAGTGCCGCTCGTTCTTTCCAGGGAAGAGTGCGTTCAAGTTGCTGCTGCTCCGCGCGCTCGGAGAAAAGTGTCCAAACAGGCTCCAAATCGGCACCAACTTGCAGACGCAAGGTGATGACGGTCTCCAGCCCCGCTCGCGGTTCGTCTTCGACTTCCCCCGTACCGGGATGGAATCCACGCAAGAACTCGCCGTAGACATCGATATCCATTAGCGATAACGGCAGATCGCCAAGCGCCACGCTGATGGTGATGGGTACATCGACGTTTAATGCGAAGAAGTCCATGTCGCCGGACGTGCCGCCTCGGCGGGCGCCGACGCAAAGGTCAATCGCGTCCAGGATGCTGGACTTCCCACTGTCACCCGGACCAATGAGGCAGTTAATTCCGGGGGCCGGCACCCAGTCGAGCGCCTGGATAGACCGGAAGTTGCTAATTTGCAGTCGGCGAATGCGGGCCACGGAGAATCCTCATGGGGTAACGACTGTCAGTCTCCTACTCGCAGCGGGAACGATCCATAGAACGTCCCCTCGTCATCAGGTGATGCGACTGATAGGTCAAGTTGCAAGCTACCGTACGGTATTTTCCGGTCAGATGCGCATTTTAAAAATCGCCCTGCAGGTAGGCACATCGTCTTGTCTAACAGACTAGCCAACGTCCGTTGCTTTCAACCTAAGCGCATTGAAAACCACCGAGGCTGAACTGACGCTCATTGCCAGAGCAGCGATCAAGGGCGACAGAAGATGTCCTGTCAGCGGATACAGCAGCCCGGCCGCTAGCGGGATTCCCATCGCGTTGTAGAGGAATGCAAAGGCAAGGTTCTGCCTCATGTTCTTCACCGTGGCCACCGACAAGGTGCGCGCCCGCAGGATGCCCATCAGGTCTCCCTTGACCAGGGTCACTTGGGCGCTGTTCATCGCCACGTCGGTGCCCGTGCCCATAGCGATGCCTACGTCGGCCCTGGCCAAGGCCGGCGCATCGTTGATGCCGTCGCCCGCCATGGCAACACGCCGGCCATAGCTCTGCAGTTCGGCGACTAATTTCTCCTTGTCCTGCGGTTTCACCTCGCCATGCACCTCCTCGATGCCTAAGGAAACTCTGAAAAAGACTTCCTGATTTGGTAAAATCCGCCGACTTCACCCGCAGAGCTTTCCGATGAAGCAGATGACCTTCGCCGACGCCGAGTACGCCGGCAAGCGCAAGCAGACCCGCAAGGAACTGTTCCTGATCGAAATGGAACAGGTGGTGCCGTGGCAGGGCCTGATCGCCCTGATCGAGCCGCACTACCCGAAGGGTGAAGGCGGTCGTCCCGCCTATCCGCTGATGGCGATGCTGCGTGTGCATCTGCTGCAGAACTGGTTCGGCTACA
>NZ_KB822636.1 GCF_000364625.1 Pseudomonas thermotolerans DSM 14292 | reverse complement strand
AAGCGTTCGGTGCCGGGCACCAGCTTGCGCGTCGGCCGACACGCCTGGCGACGGGCTTGCATTCGCCGCTGCGCCGTCCGGGCCGAGTAGTGCCCGCAGGCGTCACGGTTGCGACGCACCTCACGGCTGATGGTCGAGGGAGAGCGGTCGATCAGGCTGGCGATCCTGCGCAGGCTGAGGCCTTGGGCATGACCGATTTGAATGGTGGCGCGTTCTTCAACGCTGAGTTCGGAATAGGACATAGGGGCAACACCGTACCGGAAAGGTCAGGTGTTGCACTCAGTTTTTGCGGCCGCCTGGTGTTTTACGGGCTGGTCGGCTACAGCGTGCCCCTGCTGCTCGCCGCCACCTATCAGGAAGTGGCTTCCGACGCCCTGCGCGAGGCCATCCGCCACCACGAACTGCAGCTGGGCGACCCCGCCGCCCTGCGGGCCAGCCAGGAGGCACGCGTCCGGGAGGTGATCGCCGCGTCCTGGCTGCCGGACACCTGGGCCAGGCCCTGCGCCGGCTATGCCGGTAGCTACCTGCGTGTCGCGGGGGCCGAATGGAGCGTATGCCTGCGCCACGACGCTCCGCGCAGCATCTTGCCGCCCCTCGCACTGTTCGACTGGGAAATTCCGTCCTTGCCGGAGGAAATCCGCGGCGAGGCCAGCATTCGCATCCGTTAGTCCGGCACTCAAGGAATGAAGAGGAACCCGCTCCATGCGCCACCCCATCGACCTCTCCCCACATAGCCAAAGGGGGGCCTTCAGCATCCTGACTACACTCGTCCTGCTGCTGGTCTTGGGCTTTCTCGCACTGGCGCTTGACAGCGGTCGCCTCTACCTGGAAAAGCGCCGGCTGCAGAAGGTGGCAGACACCGCTGCCCTGGAAGCCATCACCCGCCTGCCGCTGGGCGACTGTTCGGCCGCGCCAGCCGATGCCCAGCAGTTCGCCAGCGAGAACGCCCTGCGCAACGGCTTCGATCCCGACGCCGACGACCGCAGCCTGGCCGTACAGTGCGTCACCACAATGTCCAGCGGCGGCCTGCGCGACGCCGTGGCCGACAGCCACGGGCGGGCGGTGCGTGTCGAGGTGCAGCACCGGGTGCCGACCAGCCTGGTGATGCAGGCTTCCAGCCTGTTCAGCCCATCCATTCCCAATCAGATCACCCTGCGCGCCCGCGCCGTCGCCGAACGCGAGGAGCCCAGCGCCAGCTTCAGTGTCGGCGCCCAGCTGCTACGCCTGGACAACGGCAGACTGCTCGGTCGCCTGCTCGCCACGGTCGGCCTGGATCCGGCGACCCTCACCGTGCTCGACTCCAACGGTCTGGCCAACGCCTCGATCAGCCCTGCCGGGCTGTTGGACGCGCTCGGCGTGGACATCGGTATCGAACAGCTCAAGGTCCTGTCGCCGGAAGGGCTGCTGGACCTGGTCCAAACCCAGGTGGGCCTGTTGGGCATCGACGAGCTGCTGGACCTGTCCCTGGAGGTGGTTTCCGACTCGGTGCTACGCGCCGATCTGGCACTGGTCCGCCAGCAGATCCTCGGCAACCCGGTCCTACGCGACGTGCGCCTGTCCCTGTTCGACACTCCGACCCAGCCTGGCCTGCTGTCTCTCACCACCACCCCCGACGGCGAGATCGGCCCGGCGCTGGACACCCGGGTCAACCTCAGCGAACTGCTGAAGACCGCCCTGCTGATCGGCGCCAACCAACAAGGCTTGCAGTTGCACCAGGGCCTGCTCAACACCGCGCAGCTCGAGCTGGGCATCGTCCGACCGCCATCCATCGGCATCGGTCCGGTGGGCACTACCGCGTACAACGCACAGATCCGCCTGCACCTAAGCGTGGACACGAAGGAAACTCCGCTCCTCGGCGGTCTGCTCGCTGGCCTGGGCGTGCGCGTGCACCTGCCTATCTGGATCGACCTGGTCACCGGGCACGGCACACTAGAATCCCTGGACTGCACAGGGGCGGAACCGCTCGCCGAGATCGACGTCGTCTCCCGGGTCGGCAACGTCTGCCTCGGCGACATCCCGGCAGCGGCGCGCTGGTCGGACAGCCGCAGCTGCGAAAGCGACCTGCAGTCCACCGAACTGATCAGGGCCTCCCTGCCGCTAGTCGGCGGCTTCACCCTGGACCACAAGCTCCACCTGCCCGCCCTCGAGGCGAACACCCGACCGCCGCTGGCCTTCGAGACGGTGCCCCAGCGGGAAAGCACCGCCCCCAACAACTTCCAGCTGGCCAAGACGGTCGATCGCCTGCTCGACGAAATCATGGACCTGATCAAGCCCTCGGCCTTCAAGAGCGAAGGGCTGCTCGGCGGAGTACTGGGCTCCCTGCTGGATCTGGTCGAGCTGGTGCTGGACCCGCTGGTCAACGTCCTCAAGCCGATCGTCAGCGGCCTGCTGAGCCCACTGGGCGGCCTCCTCGACTCCGTAATCAATCAGCTGCTCGGTCTCGAGATCGGGCGTACCGACGTGCAGCTGCAGTCGGTGAGCTGTGGCATTCCGAAACTGGTCCGCTGAAGTCATGAAAGCCCCGATCCCACGACACCACCGCCATCCCGCCCACAGCCGGCAGCGTGGCTCGATCGCCATCGAGTTCGCCACGACCTTCGCGCTGTTCTTCGTGATCCTCTACGCCATCCTCGCCTACAGCCTACCGCTGCTGCTCACCCTCTCATTCAAGGAGGTCAGCGCCGCGGCAAGCCGCGCCGCGATCAAGGTGGACCCGGCCCTTTCACCGGCCGACTACCTGACCACCGTGAGCCAGGAAGTCTCGCGGGTCGTCGAAGCCAGCTGGCTGCCCGCGCAGTGGCGCAACGGTAACTGCCCTCCGCCGGACCAGGGCGCCTGGCAGCCTCTGCCCGCCAGCGGCCAGGCTTCCTACGGCCACCTGCTGCGCGACGAAAGCCAACCGGAAGACCCGCGCTACATCCTGCACGTCTGCCTGCAACGCAAGTACAACCGCAACGGCCCAGCCGGCGAGCGCATGATCATTCCGCCCCTGCGCCTGCTGAATATCAGCATCCCCGCCCTGCCGGAGGAGGACGGCGAAACCATCCTGCGCGGCCGGACCGTGATCCGCCTCTGAATCGCATCTTCGCAACCCGCCAGCGTCGCTGGCCGAGCAGGCCCCTAGACCGAGGACGCCACCATGCCTACCAGCCCCAAAGCAGTACCGGGACCCGCTGAACAGCAGGCCGCCGACCGTCCCTGGAGCGCAACGTCCGGCGAGGAACGCCGGCGCAAACCTGGCTTCCCGGCAATGCCCGTGGACTGTGTCGATTCCGACCAACTGCTGTGCAATCTGCGTCGCATGCTGGAGCACTGCCGACGCCACCAGCGGCAGCTGACAGTGCTCTGCATCGGCCTGGACGACCTCCGGCAGATCGCCGACGAACACGGCCGTGACATCGCCGGCCGACTCCGCCAAAGAATCACCAAACGCCTGCGCGGCAACCTGCGAGCCACGGACCTGCTGGCTCGCCTGGACGACGACTGCTTCGTGGTCGCCAGCGCCCTACCGGAAGGCCGTGCCCTGCCCCACCTGCTCGGCGAACGGCTGCTCGAGCAGCTCGGCCGACCATTCGAGTTCACCGAGCGCTGCATGGCGCTGAAAGCCAGCCTGGGTATCGCCCCCCATACGGATGCCGATACCTCGGCGGAGCGCCTGCTGGAGGACGCCATCCAAGCCATGTACCAGGCCCGGGCCAAAGGCGGACAGGCCCTCCACGCAGACCACGACGCGCCGCCCGAGCGGCCGGAACCCGGCTACCGGATGGCCGCCCGCCTGCGTCGGGCCATCGAGGACGGACAGCTGGAAGTGCACTACCAGCTGCAGTTCGAACTGTCCGGCAGCCATCGCCCCTCGGGCCTGGAAGCCCTGCTGCGCTGGCGCGACGGCGAGGCTGGGCTGATCCCGCCCGAGCGTTTCCTACCGCTAGCGGCCGACCACGGCCTGATGCCCGCCCTCAGCCGCTGGCTGGCACAGCGGGCCTGCCGGGACAACCGCGCGCTGATCGACGCCGGCCTGCTCGACGTGCCGGTGGCCATCAACGTCTGCGCCGACACCTTCCTGCACGACGCCTTCCTCGCCTTGATCCGGCAGGCGCTGGCGGAGAGCGGCCTGCCCGGCGAGCGTCTGGAGGTGGAAATCGTCGAAAGCGCCGCACTGTACGACCTTGAGAAGGCCGCGCGGCACATCCGCGAACTGAAGCGGCTCCGGGTGAAGGTGAGCATGGACGACTTCGGCAGCGGCTACTCCTCCCCCGCCCTGCTCAAGCGCCTGCCGGTGGACCGCATCAAGATCGACCGTTCCCTCATCGCCCCGCTGCCGGAAAGCCCCGTCGACCAGGCCATCGTCCGAGGCATCCTGAACATCGCCGCCAGCACCGGCATCCAGGTGGTGGCCGAAGGCATCGAACGCTTCGCCCAAGTGGAATATCTGCGCCGGCAGGGCTGCCGCTTCGGCCAGGGCTTCTGGTATGCCAGTCCGCTGCCGCACGCCGAGCTGCTGGCGCGCCTGGCTCAGCCGGCCTTCACGACAACCTGCGGAGCTGAGGCGGATCGCTAGCAGCTGATGCCCAGCTGCAACAGGGCCAGGCCGCCCTGCTGCCAGGCCCACCAGACCAGCGCCAGGGCCAGAACGGCGATGGCCAGGCCGAGCCAGCGCAAGGTCCTGGCGCTCACTGTAGCCCCCCCGCCACCTGTAGACGAGGAACAGGCTGCTCGCGGACCGGCCAGTTGAGCACCGCGGCCATCACGCCAAGAAGGATGGATATCTGCCAAACCAGGTCGTAGCTGCCGGTACGGTCATACAGATAACCGCCCAGCCAGCCGCCCAGGAATGAGCCCAACTGGTGGAAGAGAAAGACGATACCGCCGAGCATCGACAGATTCCTCACCCCGAACAGGGTCGCCACAGTACCGTTGGTCAAAGGTACCGTGGACAGCCACAGCAGTCCCATGGCCATGCCGAAAGCATAGGCCGTCCAGGGGCTCAGCGGCAGCCACAGGAAGGCCACGATCACCAGCGAGCGCAGCAGGTACAGTCCGGCCAGCAGGCGCGGCTTGGACAGCCGGCTGCCCAGCCAGCCGGCGATGTAGGTGCCGAACACGTTGAACAGCCCGACCAGGGCCAGCACGGTGGTGCCCACCTCTGCCTGCAGGTGCTGGTCCACCAGATAGGCCGGCAGATGCACGCCGATGAAAACCACCTGAAAGCCGCAGACGAAGAAGCCCAGTGACAGCAGCCAGAAGCCCGAATGGCCGGCGGCCTCGCGCAGAGCCTCGCCGAGGGTCTGCTCCTGACCCAGGGCCGGATGCGGACGGTCCTCGACCATCCAGGTCAAGGGGACGATCAAGGCGATCAACAAACTCAGGGCCAGCAGAGCCGAGGACCAGCCGAGCCACTCGATCAGGCCCAGGCTGCCGGGCAGCATGGCGAACTGGCCGAAGGAGCCGGCCGCCGCGGCTATGCCCATGGCCATGCTGCGCTTCTCCGGGGGCGAAGCCCGACCGACCACGCCGAGCAGCACCGAGAAGGAGGTGCCGGACAAGCCGATGCCAATCAACACCCCGGCGCTCATGGACAGCGACCAGGGGGAATCCGCCAGGCCCATCAGGGCCAGCCCCAGGGCATAGAGAATGCCGCCGATCACCACCGCCCGGGTGGCGCCGAAGCGGTCGGCGAAAGCCCCGGTGAACGGCTGCACCAGCCCCCAGACCAGGTTCTGCAGGGCGATGGCGAAGGCGAACACCTCGCGCCCCCAGCCGAACTCCGCGCTCATCGGCGCGAGGAACAGCCCGAAGCCATGCCGCACGCCCAGGGACAGGGCCAGAATCAGGGAAGCACCGAACAGCACCCAGCCGGTGGTGCGCCATGAGGAAGTCAAGGTCCGAATCCTCTGCTCAGTCAGAACTCGCCCGGCGAGCGGGCGCAGGTATCCATTGCGATAGCAGATACTCCCGCCCAGCCCAGGTCAATCACAGCCGGGATGGGAATCACCGGTACAGCTGCCGGACTTTTCGGGCAGGAATGAAAAAGGGCCCGGAATATATCCGAGCCCTCGAGATTTGGTGGACCGAAGGAGGATCGAACTCCCGACCTCCGCATTGCGAACGCGGCGCTCTCCCAGCTGAGCTATCGGCCCAAAGCGGCGCACAAGGTAACGCGCCAGCGCCTTTCCGGCAAGCCCCTTGCACCACTCCGGATGCGCGAAAGTCGCCCGCTCAGCGCTTGCGGCACAGGGTCAGGCCGTCGCCCAGGGGCAGCAGCGACAATTCGACACGGGCATCGTCCTTCAACTGACGATTGAGCCGCTGGATGGCCCGAGTGTCCTCGTCGGCCGGATTCGCTTCGAGCACCCGGCCACTCCACAGGGTGTTGTCGAACAGCAGCAGCCCGCCAGGGCGCACCAGCTGCAGGCCGAGCTCCAGATAGCGGGGATAGTTGGCCTTGTCGGCGTCGATGAAGATCAGGTCGAAGCGCTCGGCCTGGCCCTCGCCCAGCAGCGCCGCGAGGCTGTCCAGGGCCGGCGCCAGGCGCAGCTCGATGCGCCCCTCGACGCCCGCCTCGCGCCAGTAGCGGCGCGCCACCGCGTTGTAGTCGCCGGGCAGGTCGCAGCAGATCAGCTCGCCGCCCTCGCCCATGGCTTCGGCCATCACCAGGGCGCTGTAGCCGGTGAAGGTGCCCACCTCGATGATCCGCCGGGCGCCCAGCAGGCGCACCAGCAGCCCCATGAACTGGCCCTGCTCGGGGGCGATCTGCCAGCGTGCCATGGGCATGGCCTGGGTTTCCGCACGCAGTCTGGCAAGCAGCGGCGTCTCGCGCAGGGACACCTCGAGCAGGTAGCCATAGAGCGCGTCGTCGAGGCTGATGGAGCGGCCGGTCATGGCGGCAACCGGTCAGGGATGACCGGCCAGGCTCGGTTCGGGGAGGATGCGCCGGGCGCCCAGGTAGGTCTTCTGCCAGTACTTCATGTCCAGGCTGTCGAGACGCACGGTGCCGCCGCTGGACGGCGCATGGACGAAGCGCCCCTCGCCGACGTAAATGCCGGCGTGGCTGACCTGGCTGCCGCCGCTGGTGGCGAAGAACACCAGGTCGCCGGAACGCAGGGAGTCCCGTGACACCCTGGGCACACCCAGGGCCAGCAGTTCGCGGGTCGAACGCGGCAGCAGCACGCCGGCAGCATCGCGGTAGACGTAGCCGATCAACCCGC
This sequence comes from Pseudomonas thermotolerans DSM 14292, assembly GCF_000364625.1. Classification (GTDB taxonomy): domain Bacteria; phylum Pseudomonadota; class Gammaproteobacteria; order Pseudomonadales; family Pseudomonadaceae; genus Aquipseudomonas; species Aquipseudomonas thermotolerans. The sequence goes on along the minus strand of NZ_KB822636.1, from coordinate 3,083 downwards.
TGCAGTCGAAGCCGCCTTCCGGGGTGTTGCCGCCGTAGCGGTAGGGCGTGCCGACCAGCCCGAGGGCGCGGAACAGCACGTCCTCGGCACTGCCGGAGGCATTCAGTGGCGCGGTGTATGTGGGGACGGTTGGCTGCGGCCTGCTGGCACAGGCGGCCAGCAATGCGAAAAGGGACAGCAGAGCGAAACGGGTCAGTACAGGCATGACAGGCGGTCCTGTTCCTGAGATGCCACTACTCTGCCCACGGCAGACGGCGCGCGCAAGCCCGGAATTGCGCGCGCCAGAGGCCGTCAGCGCTTGCTGAGGGTGGTGTTCTGGCTGCTGGAGGCCAGTACCAGGGCGCGCTTGGCCTTGATGAAACTGCGGCTCCAGTACTTGTCTTCCAGGCTGTCGATGCGTACCCCGCCGCTGCGGCTGCTGGAGGAATGGATGAACTGGTCGTCCCCCAGGTAGATGCCGGCGTGGCTCACGCGACCGCGACCGTTGTTGTTGAAGAACAACAGGTCACCGGGCTGCAGCTCGTGGCGGGCCACCTGCGGCGCATCCAGGTTGATCATCTCGCGGGTAGAACGCGGCAGCTTCAGGCCGGCTTCCTCCTTGAACAGGTAACCGATGAAGCCGCTGCAGTCGAAGCCGGTGTCCACCGAGCTGCCGCCGTAGCGGTAGCGGGTACCGACCAGTGACAGACCGTGAGCCAGGATGTTGTCGGCGAAGCTCGGCAGCTCGTAGGGCTTGTCCCTGGAGAAGTCCGGCAGGAGTTCTTCCTCGGTCTCCACCGCGAGCAGGTCGAGCGTCGCACGGGCGTCGTGGTCAGCGGTGTTCAGCGCGCTCGGCGAGTATCCGGCGCAGGCCCCCAGAAAGAAAGTCAATGCAAGAGGCACGAGGGGTGCGAAGCGTTTGAGCATGGGCACGACCGTGTCTTAGTCCTTTATGAAGCCGCGACTATGCCTGCCTATGCCTTCGATTGCAAACTTTAATCGCCCGCAATGTGACTCAGTAGCTGCGACAAAATGTCTAAGGCCCGCCCACGCAGGTGGACGTCCACGTAGGGACTGAGCTCGGTGGCGGTGGGATTGATCTCCGCGGTGAAGCCGCCGGCAGCGCGAGTCTGCAGCACCGGCTCGACGATATAGGGGAAGCTCGCCGTGGTGCCGACGCTAAGCACCGCATCGAAGCCCTTGCGCATCTCCCCGTGGAGGCGCTCGACGGCCGCCTCGGGCAGCATCTCCTCGAACAGCACCACCGGCGGGCGCAGCACCCCGCCGCAGGCAGTGCAGAGCGGCGGCAGCGAGCGCTGCAGATGCCCCTCCAGATCGTCGCTTTCCGCACCACAGGACTGACAGAACAGCGGCGCTATTCCCCCATGGATCTCGATCAGCCGCTCCGGCGGGCTGCCGGCGGCGCGGTGGAAACCGTCGATGTTCTGGGTCAGCACCCAGCACTGCGGCTTGAGCCGCTGCAGCTCGGCGATTGCCTGGTGGCCGGCGTTCGGTTCGGCCTTGAGACACGCCCGGCCCAGCTCGGCCAGATACTTCCAGCACAGTGCCGGATCACGGCCCAGCATGGGCCCGGACAGCACGTCCTCGATGGGCAGCCCCTCGGGCGTGCAGCCGTTGTACAGCCCGCCCAGGCCGCGGTAGGTGGGCAGCCCGGAATCGGCGGAGAGCCCCGCGCCGGTGATGATCAGGATGCGTTCGGCGCGCCGGAGGCTCCAGGCGGTACGGGCGATGATTTCGTACATCTGCGTTCCGGCGCGCGGCCTCGCTCAGTGGTTGACGGTATGGGCCAATAGCGTAGACAACTGGCACAGCGGCCGCCCGCTCTGCGCCCGCCATTCGTTGAAGGCGGCCTGCACGGCAGCCAGCTCCTTCTGGCTGGTCGGCGCCTTGTCGATGATCCCCTGAGCCTTGAGGGCGGCAACCACGTCATCGGTGGGGATGAAGGTGTCCTTGCCGACCATGCGCAGGAAGCGCGGCGCCGACAGCCCGCCCAGCTGAGTACCGTGCTTGCCCAGGTACTTCCACAGCTCGACGATGTCGGACACCGGCCAGTCGGCAATCAACGCGCCGAAGCTGCCCTTCTCCCGGGCCACGTCGAGGATGAACTGGGCATTGCGCGGCACGCTCTTGAGCTTGGCCAGGTGACGGATCAGACACTCGTCGTGCATCAGCCGCTCCAGGTGCTCGGCGCCCATCAACACCACCTTGTGCGGATCGAAGCCGAAGAACACCTCCTCGAAGGCCGGCCACTTGGCATCCACCAGGCTGTGCTTGAGCCCGGCGCGGAAAATGCGCAGGGAAATGATCGACAGATAGCGATCGTCACCCAGAGCACGCAGCTCCTCGGGCGACTTCGGCTGCGGCAGCCGCGCCTCCAGGGCCTCAACCGAGCCAAAGCGATTCAGACAGTACTGATAGAGCCATTGGTAGTCGCGCATGCCGCCACCTTGTCCGGAAAAGCGCTAAGGGTGCCGGCTGCGCCGGCGCGGTGCAATGCCCCCGCAGCCTTCCGGCCTCAGCCACGCAGGCGGTTGTCGCGACCATCGATCACGGCGCCGATCTGCTCGCTGTCCTCATGGATGCGACTAGCCAGCCCGGCGGACAGCGGCAGGCGCCAGGTTCTGTACGAAAAGTCCGAACGGGTAGTATCGGCGCCATGACCGGCTGGAGGCCCGCATGGCAAAGCGTTACGAACTCTCGGATGCAGCTTGGGAGCTGATCGCGGATCTGGTTTCCCCCGAGCAGAAAATGGGGCGACCTCGCAGTGATGACCGGCTGATGCTCAACGGCCTCCTCTGGATCCTGTGCTCAGGCGCAGCTTGGCGTGACCTGCCAGAGCGGTTTGGCCCATGGTCGACGGTGTATCAACGGTTTCGTGACTGGCGGGATGACGGTACGTTCGACCAAGTTCTTGAGCGTTTGCAGATTCGATTGAATCAGGAAGGACTGATTGATCTGGATACCTGGATGATCGACTCGACAGCGGTACGAGCAACCCGAGCCTCTTCTGGCGCCGGGAAAAAGGGGGGCCAGAAGAGCCGGTAGACCATGCGTTGGGACGTAGCCGAGGTGGCCTGACCACC
>NZ_KB822635.1 GCF_000364625.1 Pseudomonas thermotolerans DSM 14292 | reverse complement strand
GATGGTAGTGTGGGGCCTCCCCATGTGAGAGTAGGTCATCGTCAAGCGCCTATACCGAACCCCCGACCTGGTCTCAGGTCGGGGGTTCTTCTTTGCGCGATGGAAAAGCCTGCCGCCCGCGTGGCCGGCCGCTGCGCATCGGGGGCGGCGGATGACCGGAGGAGCCGGCTCAGCCAGCCCGAGCCTTGCGCTCCTGTATCACAGCGGCTCGCTCCACAGGCTTAGGGTCAGGCTGCGGGTCTCACCTGGAGCGAGCTGAAGGGCGTCGTCCAGCACGTTGGCGGTCTCGATGCACAGCATCCGCTGCCAGGCGTCGGCGGCGAACTGGGACAGGCGCTGGGACTTGTCGACCCAGGGATTCCACACCACCGCCGAGCGCGAGCCGCTGCTGTGCAGGTGAATGCGCCGCTGCCAGGCACCGTCGAGGGTGCAGAGCTGCTCGGGGACCTGCAGGTAGATGCGGTCGGTTTCTCCCGTAAAGTTCAGATCGCCCTGCTGGGTGCGTTCTTCCCAGTTCTCCAGGGTTTCGATATAGCGCAGGCCGGCGAGGCCCTGGACGCAGGCATGGTGGATGTCGCCGATAGCGAAGTAGCTGTGCAGGGCCTGGCTGATATGCAGCGGCTGGCTGCCTTTGTTGTGGTTGGTCAGGCTCAGGTGCAGGCGCTCGTCCAGGTGGATATGCAGGCGCAGGTCGGCGGCATGGGGCCAGCCGGGCAGGCCCTGGGCGGGCCTGTGCAAGGCGAACTGCAGGTCGACGGCGTCATGCTTGGCCTCGACCTCCTCCAGCTCCCAGTCCAGGTTGCGGACCAGGCCATGGGCCGGCGCGGTATTGCCCCGGTAGAGCGCCTGCACGGCCTGCGGATTACGCTCCAGGGCGCCGAACCAGGGCCAGCACACCGGCACCCCGCCGCGCACCGAATGGCCCCTCCGGAAGGCGGCCTGCTCGCTGAGCCAGAGCAGTGGGCGCTCACCGTCGCGCTGGTAGTGGAGCAGCTGAGCGCCCTGCTGGGCGACCAGCAGTTCGGCGCTGGAGGTGCGGATCCGCCAGCAGACCAGTTCGTCCATCTCGATGCGTTCGACCTGGGGAGAGAAGGGACTGCTCATGGGAAAAACCTCCGGACGGCTGATGCCTAATTGGACCCCAGCTTGTCCGCCAGGCCAACCGTTGGCGGCGTACCTGGCCGGAAACGAAAAACCCCGGCATGGAGCCGGGGTTTTCGCGAAGCGGGGCAAGGCTTATTCGACGGCCTTGACCATGTCCTCGATGACCTTCTTGGCGTCGCCGAACACCATCATGGTCTTGTCCAGGTAGAACAGCTCGTTGTCCAGGCCGGCGTAGCCGGTGGACATGGAGCGCTTGTTGACGATGATGGTGCGCGCTTTGTAGGCCTCGAGGATGGGCATGCCGGCGATCGGCGACTTGGGATCGTTCTTCGCCGCCGGGTTGACCACGTCGTTGGCGCCGAGCACCAGCACCACGTCGGTCTGGCCGAACTCGGAGTTGATGTCCTCCATCTCGAACACCTGCTCGTAGGGCACCTCGGCCTCGGCGAGCAGCACGTTCATGTGGCCCGGCATGCGGCCGGCGACCGGGTGGATGGCGTACTTGACGTTGACTCCGCGGGCGGTGAGCTTCTCGGAGAGCTCCATCAGCGCGTGCTGGGCGCGGGCCACCGCCAGGCCGTAGCCGGGGACGATGATCACGCTGTCGGCGTTGGTCAGCAGGAAGGCGGCGTCATCGGCGGAGCCGGACTTCACGCTGCGCTGCACCTGCTGGCCGCCGGCCGCGCCGGCATCGGCGTCGGCACCGAAGCCGCCGAGGATCACGTTGAAGAACGAGCGGTTCATCGCCTTGCACATGATGTACGAGAGGATGGCACCGCTGGAGCCGACCAGGGAACCGGCGACGATCAGCATGGAGTTGTTCAGCGAGAAGCCGATACCGGCGGCCGCCCAGCCCGAGTAGGAGTTGAGCATGGAGACCACCACCGGCATGTCGGCGCCACCGATCGGGATGATGATCAGCACGCCGATCACGAAGGCCAGTGCCACCAGCACGGCGAAGGCACGGATGTCGCCGGTAAAGGTGTAGTACAGGCCGAGGGCGATGATCGCCAGTCCTACAACCAGGTTCAGCAGGTGCTGTCCCTTGAACACCACCGGTGCGCCCTGGAACAGGCGGAACTTGTACTTGCCGGACAGCTTGCCGAAGGCGATCACCGAACCGGAGAAGGTGATGGCACCGATGGCCGCGCCGAGGAACAGCTCCAGGCGGTTGCCGGTCGGAATGGCGTCGCCCAGTGCCTGGACGATGCCCAGCGACTGCGGCTCGACCACGGCGGCGATGGCGATGAACACGGCGGCCAGGCCGATCATGCTGTGCATGAAGGCTACCAGCTCCGGCATCTTGGTCATTTCGACGCGCTTGGCCATGATCGAGCCGGCGGTGCCGCCGATCAGCAAGCCGACGATGACAAAGCCCAGGCCCTGTACGGTCAGCTCGTTGCCCAGCTTGTGAATCAGACCGACCGTGGTGAGCACGGCGATGGCCATGCCGACCATGCCGAACAGGTTGCCGCGCCGCGAGGTGGTCGGGTGCGACAGGCCCTTGAGCGCCTGGATGAAGCACACCGAGGCGACCAGGTAGAGCAGGGTGATCAGGTTCATGCTCATCGATTACTTCTCCGCCTGGGCCTTCGGGGCCTTCTTCTTGAACATTTCCAGCATGCGGCGGGTGACCAGGAAGCCACCGAACACGTTGACTGCGGCCAGGGCCACGGCCAGGGTGCCCATGGCCTTGCCCAGCGGGGTGATGGTCAGGGCGGCGGCCAGCATGGCGCCGACGATGACGATCGCCGAAATGGCGTTGGTGACCGCCATCAGTGGGGTGTGCAGGGCGGGGGTCACGTTCCATACCACGTGGTAGCCGACGTAGATGGCCAGCACGAAGATGATCAGGTTGTAGATGCCGTGGGAGATCAGCATGTCTTCCATTGTCTGGCTCCTTGTTATCCGTTCTTGCGCACGACTTTGCCGCCTTCGCACATCAGGCAGGCCGCGACTATGTCGTCTTCGAGGTTGAGCTGGAAGCGCCCTTCCTTGTCGATGACTAGCTTGAGGAAGTCGAGCAGGTTGCGGGCGTAGAGGGCCGAGGCATCGGCCGGAACCAGAGCGGGCAGGTTGGTGTAGCCGACGATGGTTACACCATGCTTGACCACCACCTGATCGGCCTCGGTGAGCGGGCAGTTGCCGCCCTGGGCGGCGGCCAGGTCGATGACCACGGAGCCGGGCTTCATCTCCTGCACGGTGGCTTCATGGAGCAGGGTGGGGGCCTTGCGGCCGGGGATCAGCGCAGTGGTGATGACGATGTCCGCCTGCTTGGCGCGCTCATGCACGGCCTGGGCCTGGCGCTTCATCCAGGACTCCGGCATGGGCCGCGCGTAGCCGCCGACACCCTCGGCGCATTCCCGTTCCTCGTCGGTCTCGTAGGGCACGTCGACGAACTTGGCACCCAGCGACTCCACCTGTTCCTTCACCGCCGGACGCACGTCGGAGGCTTCGATCACCGCACCCAGACGCTTGGCCGTGGCGATGGCCTGCAGGCCGGCCACGCCGGCGCCGAGGATCAGCACGCGGGCGGCTTTGACGGTACCGGCGGCGGTCATCAGCATGGGCATGAAGCGCGGGTAGTGGTTGGCGGCGAGCATCACCGCCTTGTAGCCGGCGATGTTGGCCTGGGAGGAGAGCACGTCGAGACTCTGGGCACGGGAAGTGCGCGGCGCCGCTTCGAGCGCGAAGGCGGTGATGCCGCGCTCGGCCATCCGGGCATTGTTCTCGTCGTTGAACGGATTGAGCATGCCGACCAGCACGGCGCCGGGCTTCATCTGGGCCAGCTCGGCCTCGCTGGGGGCGACGACCTTGAGGACCAGGTCGGCGCCCAGGGCCTCGGCGGCAGTCCCGAGGGTGGCGCCCACGGCGGCATAGGCGGAGTCCGGGATGCTGGCGTTGACGCCGGCACCACTCTGGACGGTGACCTGATGGCCTTGGCTGATCAGCTTTTTGACGGTTTCCGGCGTCGCGGCGACGCGCGTTTCGCCGCTAGCGGTCTCGAGGGGGACACCAATGTGCACTGAATAGTCTCCTGCGTAATCATTTTTTTATTGAGCCGGGGCACTACGTTGGCGCCCCGGCGCGGATCCTCGCCTCCTGCCAGACGCGGGGCGTGAAACCGGCGGGGCGCGGCATTTTGCAGGCGATCGGCGTGCCCTTCAAGACGTTTGAAGGACGACCGAGCACGAACTACAAGTCATCTGGCGACCGATTGTTCAACGTCGGCGCTCGCAAGGCCGCGCAGTCCGGGGAAGATGCCACGTTTCCGGCACAGATGGGAGTCGGCAGTCGAGGTTGGCGTGAGTCCCGGTTCATGCGCCTGACCGGGCCGGAACGGATGGGGTGGCGATTCCCAGTTATTAAGCTAAGCATTTGTTTTTATTTGGTTTTTCAGGGTTTCGGGGAGACGCGAGGCCTGTGAGGCTGTAGCCTTGCACTTCCTGACTACAGAGTCAATTTATTCCGGGGGAAGGCCGTCCCGGCTGGACGCGAGGGAGCCGAAGCAGGCTGTGTGGGTGTGATCCAGGGCCTGGGCGGAGCGCTCGGGGCCCGTGGGGCGCGGCGAAAGGTCGCAGTGGCGGTGGCTGGCCGGAACGGCGGATTCAGTGCCCCTGGCGTTCCTCGCGGTACTGCCGCGCGGCCTCCAGCAGCCAGTCGCGGAAGGCGCGCAGGGCTGCGGACTCCATCTTGCGCTCGGGAATCATCAGGTAGTAGGCGCGGTCGCTGACGCTGCTGTGGGGCATGGCCACCACCAGGCGGCCGTCGGCCAGTTCGCGCTCGATCAGGAAGGGCGGGATCAGGGCTATGCCCATTTCGTGACTGGCCGCCAGGGCGAGCATGGAGAACAGCTCGTAGCGCGGCCCGGTCATGTCGTGGGCGACGTTCATGCCCAGGGAGGCGAACCACTGGCGCCAGGCGTAGGGCCGGGTGGTCTGCTGCAGCAGGGGCAGCCCGGCGATGGTCGCTGCATCCAGCTGCCGGCGGCCGCCGAGCAGTGCCGGGCTGCACACCGGCTGGGCGTTCTCGTGCATCAGGAAGTGCGAGACGGTGCCCGACCAGTCGGCGTCGCCGAAGTAGATGGCGGCGTCGAACTCGGTGTCGGCGAACAGGAAGGGCCGGGTGCGGCTGGCCAGGTTGACGGTGACCTCCGGGTGCAGGCGCTGGAAGTCCTTGAGACGCGGCAGCAGCCACTGGGTGCCGAAGGTGGGCACCACCGCCAGCTCCAGACGGCCGCTGCCGTGCTGGCCGATCACCGAAAGGGTGTCGCGCTCCACCGCGTCCAGCTGCACGGCCACTCGGCGGGCATAGGACAGCCCCGCCTCGGTGAGCTTGACTCCGCGCCGCGAGCGGCGGAACAGCTCGATGCCGAGGAAGGCCTCGAGCCCGGCGATCTGTCGGCATACCGCGCTCTGGGTCAGGGCCAGCTCCTCGGCGGCCTTGGTGAAGCTCTGGTGGCGGGCCGCCGATTCGAAGGCGACCAGGGCGGCGGTACTGGGAATCTTGCGGCGCATTTATGCGGTGTTCTCACTCGGGAAGCGGAAAAACCGGGAGCTAGCCTAGCTCGAAGTGAGTAAATCGCACAATTCCATGCAAAATCCTCGTTTGCCTGGGGCTCCGTGCCGGCCTAGGATTCAGCCCATCGAAGAGGAGACACCGCCGACTGCGGCGCTGCCCAGGCAGCCCGTCGCGGAGGAGGCTCCCGGACCCACAAGAAACATTCCACTTGAGGATTTTGCACATGGCCGGTAAAGCAAGTTTCAACTGGGCAGACCCGCTGCTGCTCGACCAGCAGCTCACCGAAGAAGAGCGCATGGTGCGCGACAGCGCCCAGCAGTATGCCCAGGACAAACTGGCGCCGCGCGTGCTGGAGGCCTTCCGCCACGAGAAGACCGACCCGGCGATCTTCCGCGAGATGGGTGAGCTGGGCCTGCTCGGCGCCACCATCCCCACCGAGTACGGCGGCAGCGGCCTGAACTACGTGTGCTACGGCCTGATCGCCCGCGAAGTGGAGCGTGTCGACTCTGGCTACCGCTCGATGATGAGCGTGCAGTCCTCCCTGGTGATGGTGCCGATCTACGAGTTCGGCAACGAGGCCACCAAGCAGAAGTACCTGCCCAAGCTGGCCTCCGGCGAGCTGATCGGCTGCTTCGGCCTGACCGAGCCGAACCACGGCTCCGACCCGGCCTCCATGGTCACCCGCGCCCGCAAGGTGGACGGTGGCTACCGCCTGACCGGCAGCAAGATGTGGATCACCAACAGCCCGATCGCCGACGTCTTCGTGGTCTGGGCCAAGGACGACGAGGGCCAGATCCGCGGCTTCGTTCTCGAGAAGGGCTGGGAAGGCCTGTCCGCTCCGGCGATCCACGGCAAGGTGGGCCTGCGCGCCTCGATCACCGGTGAGATCGTCATGGACAACGTGTTCTGCCCCGAGGAGAACGCCTTCCCCGAAGTCCGCGGCCTGCGCGGTCCCTTCACCTGCCTGAACTCCGCCCGCTACGGCATCAGCTGGGGCGCCCTGGGGGCCGCCGAGTATTGCTGGCACACCGCTCGCCAGTACGTGCTGGATCGCAAGCAGTTCGGCCGTCCGCTGGCCGCCAACCAACTGATCCAGAAGAAACTGGCCGACATGCAGACCGAGATCACCCTGGCCCTGCAAGGCTGCCTGCGCCTCGGCCGCATGAAGGACGAAGGCACCGCCGCGGTGGAAATCACCTCCATCATGAAGCGCAACAGCTGCGGCAAGGCCCTGGAGATCGCCCGCCTGGCCCGCGACATGATGGGTGGCAACGGCATCAGCGACGAATTCGGCGTGGCTCGCCACCTGGTCAACCTGGAAGTGGTGAACACCTACGAGGGTACCCACGATATCCACGCGCTGATCCTCGGCCGCGCCCAGACCGGCATCCAGGCGTTCTTCTAAGCGACGCTTCTCTCCGCCCTGGGCGAGGGGATGTGGCGAGGGGGCTGCACAGTCGCAGCCCTCTCCCCCAGCTCTCCGCCAAGGCGCGAGAGCGGCATTCACCCTGCGTCAGTTTCCCGTGAGGTTCCCATGTCCGGCGCACTGTCCCATATCCGCGTACTCGATCTGTCCCGCATCCTCGCCGGCCCCTGGGCCGGGCAGATCCTCGCCGACCTCGGCGCCGAGGTGATCAAGGTCGAGCGTCCCGGCACCGGCGACGACACCCGTGGCTGGGGCCCGCCCTTCCTCAAGGACCGCGAGGGCCGCGACACCAACGAGGCGGCCTACTACCACGCTGCCAACCGCAACAAGCAGTCGGTGACCCTGGACTTCACCCAGGCCGAGGGCCAGCGCCTGGTGCGCGAGCTGGCGGCCAGGTCCGACATCCTCATCGAGAACTTCAAGGTTGGCGGTCTGGCTGCCTACGGCCTCGACTACGCCTCCCTGAAGGAGGTCAATCCGCGGCTGATCTACTGTTCGATCACCGGCTTCGGACAGACCGGCCCTTACGCCAAGCGCGCCGGCTACGACTTCATGATCCAAGGGCTGGGCGGGCTGATGAGCCTCACCGGACACCCGGACGGCGAGCCCGGCGGCGGCCCCATGAAGGTCGGTGTGGCGCTCACCGACATTCTCACCGGTCTGTATTCCACGGTGGCGATCCTCGCCGCCCTGGCACACCGCGAGCGGACCGGCGAGGGCCAGCACATCGACATGGCGCTGCTCGACGTGCAGGTCGCCTGCCTGGCCAACCAGGCGATGAACTATCTGACCACCGGGGTGCCGCCCAAGCGTCTGGGTAACTCGCACCCCAACATAGTCCCCTATCAGGACTTCCCCACCGCCGACGGCAACATGATCCTGGCTGTGGGCAACGACGGGCAGTTCCGCAAGTTTTGCGAGGTCGCCGGCATTCCGGCTTTGGCCGACGACCCGCGTTTTGTCACCAATGCGGCGCGGGTCGCCAATCGCGCCGAGCTGATTCCCCTGCTGCGCCAGGCCACGGTGTTCAAGAGCACCGCCGAGTGGATTCGCCTGCTGGAGGCTGCCGGGGTGCCCTGCGGGCCGATCAACGACCTGGCCCAGGTGTTCGCCGATCCCCAGGTGCAGGCCCGCGGCCTGCGCCTGGAGCTGCCCCATCCGCAGGCCGGTGTGGTGCCCTCGGTGGCCAGCCCGCTGCGTCTCTCGGCCAGTCCGGTGGAATACCGCCACGCAGCGCCGCGCCTCGGCGAGCACACCGAGGCGGTCCTCGGCGGCCTGCTCGGCCTGGATGCCGCACGCATCGCCGAACTGCGCGCCGCCAGAGTGGTGTGAGCGACGCTCAGGCGCGGTCCGCCAGGGAGGCGGTGAACAGGTCGGTGCTGCGCTCCAGCACGTCGGCCAGCGCCTGGGCGGCGGCGGACAGGCGGTGATCGGCGAGACGCAGCAGGCCGACCCGACGCTCCACCGTCGGCGCCTCCAGGGCCAGGCAGCGGGCGCCGAGCTCCTCCATCTGGCGCAGGCAGAGTGTCGGCACCGCGCTGACCCCCAGGCCGTTGGCCACCATGCGCCCCACGGTGACCAGCTGATGACTCTCGAAGGCCACCGGCAGGCGGCCGTGGCGCGCGGCGACGCTGTCCTCCAGCAGCAGGCGCACCGCCGAGGGACGCTGCAAGGTGATGAAGCTGTGTTCCAGCAACTCTGCCCAGCTCACCCGGCGGCGCGTGGCCAGCGGCGAGTCGGCCGGCACCACGGCGACGAAGCGGTCGGTGTAGAAGGGCGTGAAGCTCAGGCCGTCGAGGCTGTCCGGCTCGAAGGCGATGCCCAGTTCGACACGGCGGTCACGGACCATCTCCAGCACCTGCTCGTTGATCACGTCGTGCACCGCCACGTTGACCCGCGGGTGCCGGCCGCGGAACTCCCGCAGCGCCACCGGCAGCAGGTTGCCGGCGAAGGACGGCATGGCGGCGATGGAAACCTTGCCGAGCCGCAGGGTGAAGTGCTGGCGCAGCAGCTCCTCGGCGTTGTCCCAGTCGGCCAGCAGGCGGCGCGCGAGCGGCAGGAGTATCTCGCCTTCCGGGGTCAGGCTGACGCTGCGCGTGGTGCGTATCAGCAGCGGCCCGCCGAGGGACTCCTCAAGGCTCTTGATCGCCAGGCTGAGTGCCGGCTGCGAGAGGTGCAGGCGCTCGCAGGCCTGGGCGAAGGACAGGGTCTGGGCGACGGCGAGGAAGGCGCGCAGCTGCTTGACGGTCATCGATAGGGATTGGCGATCAATGGCGGGGGTGGACAGAAGCTAGCAAATCAATCCCTGGCGGTCATCCGTTGGGGAAGCCCCGGATTGGGGTAGGGCGATTGATTTGTTTTTAAGAATAGTGGATTGAAAAAACAAACTTAACAAATAAGTGTCCGGCGCGGATGCTTGCCTCCACGTCCCGGCAGCCCTGGCTGCGGCATCCGATAAGTACAAGAGGCACAACAGCATGGCAGGACTCGACAAGCGGGTTGGCAGTTACGAAGAAGCCCTGGCCGGGCTCACCGACGGCATGACCGTTCTGGCCGGCGGCTTCGGCCTGTGCGGCATTCCCGAGAACCTGATCGCGGAGATCCGGCGGCGCGGCGTGCGTGACCTGACGGTGGTCTCCAACAACTGCGGGGTGGACGGCTTCGGCCTCGGCGTGCTGCTGGAGGACCGCCAGATCCGCAAGATGATCGCCTCCTACGTCGGCGAGAACGCCCTGTTCGAGCAGCAGCTGCTCAGCGGCGAGCTGGAGGTGGAGCTGACCCCGCAGGGTACCCTGGCAGAGAAGCTGCGCGCTGGCGGCGCCGGCATCCCGGCTTTCTACACCGCCACCGGCTACGGCACCCCGGTCGCCGATGGCAAGGAAGTGCGTGAGTTCAAGGGCCGCAAGTACATCCTCGAAGAGGCCATCACCGGTGACTTCGCCATCGTCAAGGGCTGGAAGGCCGACCACTTCGGCAACGTCGTCTACCGCCACACCGCGCAGAACTTCAATCCGCTGGTGGCCGCCGCGGGGCGCATCACCGTGGTCGAGGTGGAGGAGATCGTCGAGCCGGGCGAGCTGGAGCCCAGCCAGATCCACACGCCCGGCATCTACGTCGACCGCATCATCCAGGGCAGTTTCGAGAAGCGCATCGAGAAGCGCACCCTGCGTTCCTGAGCCACCGCACGAGAGAGACAAGACCATGGCACTGACCCGCGAACAGATGGCTCAGCGCGTCGCGCGCGAGCTCAAGGACGGCTACTACGTCAACCTGGGCATCGGCATTCCCACCCTGGTGGCCAACTACGTGCCGGAAGGCATGCAGGTGATGCTGCAGTCGGAGAACGGCCTACTCGGCATGGGCCCCTTCCCCAGCGAGGAGGAGCTGGACGCCGACATGATCAACGCCGGCAAGCAGACGGTCACCGCGTTGCCCGGCGCGGCGATCTTCAGCTCCGCCGAGTCCTTCGCGATGATCCGCGGCGGCCACGTCGACCTCACCGTGCTCGGCGCCTTCGAGGTGGACGTGCAGGGCAACATCGCCTCCTGGATGATCCCCGGCAAACTGGTCAAGGGCATGGGCGGCGCCATGGACCTGGTGGCCGGCGCCGAGAACATCATCGTCACCATGACCCATGCCTCCAAGGACGGCGAGTCCAAGCTGCTGGAGCGCTGCACCCTGCCGCTGACCGGCGCCGGCTGCATCCGCAAGGTGCTCACCGACCTGGCCTACCTGGAGATCGAGGACGGCGCCTTCATCCTCCGCGAGCGCGCCCCGGGGGTGAGCGTCGCCGAGATCGCCGAGAAGACCGCCGGACGGCTGATCGTTCCGGAGCATGTGCCGGAAATGGCGTTCTAAGCGAGTAACCCCTCGTCATGCCCCGCGCCTCCCCTGCCGGAGGGCGGGCCTTGGTGTTGGTATGCTCGGCGGGCTGCGCCCCGGGCGCACCCAGAGACAGACAGTCCCGAACCGGAGAACAACTATGCAAGACGTCGTCATCGTCGCCGCCACCCGAACCGCCATCGGCAGCTTCCAGGGCTCGCTGGCCAACCTTCCCGCTCCCGAGCTGGGCGCCGCGGTGATCCGCCGCCTGCTCGAACAGACCGGCCTGGACGGCGCTGCCGTGGACGAGGTGATCCTCGGCCAGGTGCTCACCGCCGGGGCCGGGCAGAACCCGGCGCGCCAGGCGGCGATCCGCGCCGGGCTGCCGCACGCCGTGCCGGCCATGACGCTCAACAAGGTCTGCGGCTCCGGACTCAAGGCCCTGCACCTGGCCGCCCAGGCGATCCGCTGCGGCGACGCCGAGGTGGTGATCGCCGGCGGCCAGGAGAACATGAGCCTGGCCCCCTACGTGCTGCCCGGCGCGCGCACCGGCCTGCGCATGG
>NZ_KB822634.1 GCF_000364625.1 Pseudomonas thermotolerans DSM 14292 | reverse complement strand
GCTGAAGACCGCCATCAAGGAAATCTGGTTTGCGCCATCGGTCAGAGACGGCGCCCGAAGATGGAAAGACTGGTACCGCCTGGCGATCGAAAGCGGCATCGCGCCGGCGATCGCCTTTGCAAAGCGACTGCGAAAGTACCTGCGTGGCATCCTCGCCTCAGCCATCTTTCCCTTGAACACCAGCATTCTCGAGGGCGTCAACAACCGCATTAAGGTCATCAAGCGTATGGCCTACGGGTTCCGGGATTCAGCCTATTTCTTCCTGAAGATCAAGGCCGCCTTCCCCGGAAAGACGCGATGAACCTAAAAAAATCCAACCACCGCTAAGTGGTTGGATTTTCTAGGGTTTTTTGGTCGGGACGGAGTGATTCGAACACTCGACCCCTTGCACCCCATGCAAGTGCGCTACCAGGCTGCGCTACGCCCCGACAAGTAGATTCGTTTTCGGGCTGTGCCCTGAAAACGGATCGCACTATACATTAAGTTTCTGAAATATGGAAGTTTTTTGTGAGGCCGGTTATTTGCGCAGAACGTGAAGCACGTCTTCAAGCTCGACAATCATCTGGCGGATCAGCTGCTTGTACTGCGTGGTGTCGTCCCTAGCCTCGTCACTGGCCAGACGCTGACGGGCACCACCGATGGTGAAGCCTTGGTCGTACAACAGGGATCGAATCTGCCGGATCATCAGTACGTCCTGGCGCTGATAGTAACGCCGGTTGCCGCGGCGCTTGATCGGGTTGAGCTGACTGAACTCCTGCTCCCAATAGCGCAGAACGTGAGGCTTGACCGCACACAGGTCGCTGACTTCACCGATGGTGAAATAGCGCTTGCCAGGGATCGGCGGTAGTTCGTCGTTATGACTTGGTTCCAGCATAAGCTTCGACTCTCGCCTTCAGTTTCTGCCCTGGTCGAAAGGTCACCACACGGCGGGCCGTGATGGGAATCTCCTCTCCTGTCTTGGGGTTGCGTCCGGGGCGCTGACGCTTGTCGCGCAAGTCGAAATTGCCGAAACCAGACAACTTGACCTGTTCGTTGAGCTCAAGAGCCTGGCGAATCTCTTCGAAGAACAGTTCGACCAGCTCCTTGGCCTCACGCTTGTTAAGGCCCAGCTCTTCGTACAGACGTTCCGCCAATTCCGCTTTCGTCAGAGCCCCCATACGCTATTTCCTTAACGTGGCATTGAACCTTTCTTCCAACGAGGCAAGGATGTTCTGGGTTGTACTGCTCACCTCATCGTCATTAAGAGTGCGCGATGGATGTTGCCAGGTCAAGCCGACGGCCAGGCTTTTTCTAAGCGGATCAATGCCTTTACCCTGATACACGTCAAACAGCCTGAGCTCCGTCAGCCACTCGCCGGCGCTCTCGCGGATGACCTGCAGGACCGCCTCGGCCGCCACGTCACGGTCCACCAGGATGGCCAGGTCGCGACGTACCTCGGGAAAGCGCGACAGCTCGGAGAAGCTGGGCAGCCGCCCGTTGACCACTTCGGCGAGGACCATCTCGAACAGATACACCGGCTGCTCCAGGTCCAGCGCCTTGGCCAGCTCCGGATGAATGGTGCCCAGATAGCCGACCAAGCGCCCTTCCCGCTCGATGCGAGCGGTCTGCCCCGGGTGCAGGGCCGGATGCTCGTCGGGCACGAAGCGGAACTCGCTGGCCGCGCCAGCGCAACCGAGGATCGCCTCGACGTCTGCCTTCAGGTCGTAGAAGTCCACGCTCTCGCGACCGTTGGCCCAACCCTCTGGCAGGCGGCTGCCAGTGATCACTCCGGCCAGCATGGCCTCCTGCTTCAGCTCAGGCAGTTGGCCGACGAAGCGCAGCCCCGTCTCGAACAGGCGCACGCGGTTCTGCTGACGGTTCAGGTTGTGCTGCAGGGCCTTGACCAACCCCGGCCAGAGGGACGCACGCATGGCCGCCATATCCGCGGAGATCGGGTTGGCCAGCTGCAGCGGCTCGACGCCCGGGGTGAACAGGGCGAACAGCTTGGGATCGATAAAGCTGTAAGTAACGGCTTCCTGATAGCCACGGGCCACCAGTAGGCGACGCAGGGCTGGCAGCTCGACACGGGCCTCGGCCTTGGCCTTGGGCGCCAGACGGGCCTGCGGGTAGCGCACCGGCAGACGGTTGTAGCCGTACAGGCGGCCCAGCTCCTCAATCAGGTCCACTTCCAGAGCGATGTCGAAGCGGTGGCTGGGTACGCTCACCGACCAGGTGCCGGCCCCTTGGGCAGTGACGCCCAAGCCCAGGGCAGTCAGCAGGCGTTCCACCTCGGCAGCGTCCATTTCCAGGCCGAGCATCTGGCCAATGCGTTCGGCGCGCAGGGTGATGGGTGCTACCTTGGGCAGATCGGCTTCGCTGGCCACTTCGACGATGGGGCCCGGCTCGCCGCCGACGATCTCCAGCAGCAGCGCGGTGGCGCGCTCCATGGCGGCACGCGCCAGCTGGGAGTCCACGCCGCGCTCGAAGCGGTGCGAGGAGTCGGTGTGCAGACCATAGGAACGGGCCTTGCCGGCCACCGCAACGGTATCGAAGAAGGCGCTTTCCAGGAACAGGTCGCGGGTGTTGTCACTCACCCCGCTGTGCTCGCCGCCCATCACCCCGGCGATGGCCAGCGGGCGTTGGTGGTCGGCAATGACCAGAGTATCGGCGCGCAGGCTGACTTCCTGGCCGTCGAGGAGGACCAGCTTCTCGCCCTCCTTGGCCATGCGCACGCGGATGCCGCCGTGGATCTCGGCCAGGTCGAAGGCGTGCATCGGCTGACCCAGCTCGAGCATCACGTAGTTGGTGACGTCCACCGGCGCATTGATGCTGCGAATGTCGGAACGGCGCAGACGCTCCACCATCCACAGCGGGCTGGGACGGGACAGATCGACGCCACGGATCACCCGGCCCAGGTAGCGCGGGCAGGCTTTGGGTGCCAGCACCTCGATGGAGCGCACCTCGTCATGCACCGGCGCTACCGCGGCGGTGGACACCGGATTGACCGGCACGCCATAGATGGCGCCCACTTCGCGGGCCAGGCCGGCCAAGGACAGGCAGTCGCCGCGATTCGGGGTCAGGCCCAGTTCGATACTCACGTCGTCCAAGCCCAGGTAGGCGCGGAAGTCCTGACCGACCGGCGCATCTGCGGCTAGTTCCATCAGGCCGTTGTGGTCGTCGCTGATCTGCAGCTCGGCGGCCGAGCAGAGCATGCCGTTGGACTCGACGCCACGCAGTTTGGCCTTCTTGATCTTGAAGGCACCCGGCAGTTCGGCGCCGAGCATGGCGAAGGGCACCTTCAGGCCGGGACGCACGTTGGGTGCACCGCATACCACCTGGAAGGTCTCGCTGCCGTTGGACACCTGGCAGACACGCAGCTTGTCGGCATTGGGATGCTGTTCGGTGCTCAGCACCTCGCCCACCACCACGCCGCTGAAAACGCCGGCCACGGGAGTCACGGCATCCACTTCGAGGCCGACCATGGATAGACGAGCCACCAGCTCGTCACGGGAAACCTGCGGATTCACCCAGCTCCGCAGCCACTGTTCACTGAATTTCATCCTGCTCTCCTAATCGATTCGGTTACGGGCGTGCGGTCCTAGCGGAATTGCGTGAGGAACCGCAGGTCGTTATCGAAGAACAGGCGCAAGTCGTTGACGCCATAGCGGAGCATCGCCAGGCGCTCGACGCCCATGCCGAAGGCGAAGCCGGAGTACTTCTCCGGATTGATGCCGGACATGCGCAATACGTTCGGATGCACCATGCCGCAGCCCATCACCTCCAGCCAGCCGCTCTGCTTGCAGACGCGGCAGCCCTTTCCGCTGCACATCACGCACTGCATGTCGACCTCGGCGGACGGTTCGGTGAAGGGGAAGAAGGACGGCCGGAAGCGCACGCCCAAGGGCTTCTCGAAGAACACTCGGAGGAACTCCTCAATGGTGCCCTTGAGGTCGGCGAAGCTGATGCCCTCATCGACCAACAGGCCTTCGACCTGATGGAACATCGGCGAGTGGGTGATGTCGGAGTCGCAACGGTACACCCGCCCCGGACAGACGATGCGGATCGGCGGCTGCTGGGATTCCATGGTGCGCACCTGAACCGGCGAGGTGTGGGTACGCAGCAGCATGTTGGCGTTGAAATAGAAGGTGTCGTGCATCGCCCGAGCCGGATGATGGCCGGGGATGTTGAGCGCCTCGAAGTTGTGGTAGTCGTCCTCGACTTCCGGGCCTTCGGCGACGCTGTAACCGATATGGGTGAAGAACTGCTCGACCCGCTCAAGGGTACGGGTCACCGGATGCAGACCACCGGAAACCTGGCCCCGCCCCGGCAGGGTGACATCGATGCGCTCCGCCGCCAGCTTGGCGCTCAGCGCCGCCTGCTCCAGGGCTGCCTTGCGGGTGTTGAGCGCGTCCTGCACGCGTTCCTTGGCCACATTGATCAACGCGCCGACTTTCGGTCGCTCTTCGGCCGGCAGGTCGCCCAGGGTCTTCATCACCTGGGTCAGTTCGCCCTTCTTGCCAAGATACTGGACCCGGATCTGCTCCAGGGCATTGATGTCTTCGGTTCGTTGCACAGCCTCGAGCGCTTGCGAGACCAGTGCATCCAGGTTTTCCATGTACGGACTCCAGATACGAAATAGGGGAAGAGCACGGTGGCCCTTCCCCTATCGGTGACGTTCAGCACCGGGCTACCCCGGTGATTGTCGGGGGACTCAAGCCAGGACGGCTTTCGCTTTCTCGACAATCGCAGCAAACGCCGCTTTTTCGTTCACTGCCAGATCGGCCAGAACCTTGCGATCGATCTCGATGGAAGCCTTTTTCAGGCCAGCGATCAGACGGCTGTAGGACAGACCGTTCTGACGGGCGCCGGCGTTGATACGGGCGATCCACAGAGCGCGGAACTGACGCTTGCGCTGACGACGGTCACGGTAGGCGTATTGGCCAGCCTTGATCACCGCCTGCTTGGCAACGCGGAACACGCGCGAGCGCGCACCGTAGTAGCCTTTGGCGAGCTTCAGAATCTTCTTGTGACGAGCACGGGCGATAACGCCACGCTTAACACGAGCCATGGGTAAATCCTCTTAACCAGAAATCAACGCAGACGCAGCGAACGCTCGACACGAGCGACGTCAGACGGGTGCAGCAGGGAGGTGCCGCGCAGCTGACGCTTACGCTTGGTGGTCATCTTGGTGAGGATGTGGCTCTTGAAGGCGTGCTTGTGCTTGAGGCCACCAGCAGTCTTCTTGAAGCGCTTCGCAGCGCCACTCTTGGTTTTCATCTTTGGCATGTTCAGTACTCCGCATTCATTAACAACTGATAACCATCAGGCCTGCCAGTGCCTGGGAGGTTATTTACGCTTCTTGGGAGCGATGACCATCATCAGCTGGCGTCCCTCCAGCTTGGGATGCTGTTCGACGGTACCGTATTCGGCGAGGTCGGCTTCGACCCGCTTCAGCAGTTCCATACCCAGCTCCTGGTGGGCCATCTCACGGCCGCGGAATCGCAGGGATACCTTGGCCTTGTCCCCTTCGGTCAGGAAACGTACCAGGTTGCGTAGTTTTACCTGGTAATCCCCTTCTTCCGTCCCTGGACGAAACTTGATTTCCTTGATCTGCACCTGTTTCTGATTCTTCTTCGCCGCAGCAGCCTGCTTCTTCTTCTCGAACAGGTGCTTGCCATAGTCCATGATCCGGCAGACCGGAGGATTGGCGTCGGCGGAGATTTCGACCAAGTCCAGCTTGGCCTCCTCAGCAGCATTCAATGCTTCATCGATCGAGACGATGCCTATCTGCTGGCCGTCTGCACCAATGAGGCGAACCTCGCGAGCCGTGATGTTCTCGTTAATCGGGGGCTTGGGTGCAGCTCTCTTATCTTGTCTCATTTCACGCTTAATAATGATTACTCCGAATCTTGGCGACCACGCCGGGAAACCGCCTGCCTGAGCTGTTCAACGAACTGATCCAAGGGCATGGAGCCCAGGTCGACCCCTTCGCGGGTGCGCACGGCAACGGATCGAGTCTCAACCTCCCGATCTCCAATAACCAAGAGATAGGGAACCTTGAGCAAAGTATGCTCGCGGATTTTAAAACCGATCTTCTCGTTTCTCAAGTCGGACTTGGCTCGGAAGCCGCAGCCGTTAAGGGTTTTCTCGACCTCCAGGGCGAAGGCCGCCTGCTTGTCGGTGATGTTCATCACCACCGCCTGGGTCGGCGCCAGCCAGGCCGGGAAGGAGCCGGCGTAGTGCTCGATGAGCATACCGATGAAGCGCTCGAAGGAGCCCAGGATGGCACGGTGCAGCATCACCGGGCGCTGGCGACTGTTGTCCTCGGCCACGAAACTGGCATCCAGGCGTTCAGGCAGGTTCGGGTCGTACTGCAGGGTACCGCACTGCCAGTTGCGGCCCAGGCAGTCCTTCAGAGTGAACTCGATCTTCGGCCCATAGAAGGCCCCCTCGCCCGGCTGGTATTCCCAGGCCAGCCCCGACTCGTTGAGGGCATCGGCCAGGGCGCCCTCGGCGCGGTCCCATAGCTCGTCGGAGCCGACGCGCTTGGCCGGCCGGGTCGACAGCTTCATGGACACGTCAGTGAAGCCGAAGTCCGCGTAGACCTGCAGAGTCAGCTTAATGAAGTCGGCCGCTTCCTTCTTGACCTGATCCTCGGTACAGAAGATGTGCGCGTCGTCCTGGGTGAAGCCGCGCACGCGCATGATGCCATGCAGGGCGCCGGACGGCTCGTTGCGGTGACAGGCGCCGAACTCGGCGAGACGCAGCGGCAGGTCACGGTAGGACTTCAGGCCCTGGTTGAAGATCTGCACATGGCACGGGCAGTTCATCGGCTTGACCGCGTAGTCGCGGTTTTCCGAGGCCGTAGTGAACATGTTCTCGGCGTAGTTCGACCAGTGGCCGGACTTCTCCCAGAGGATGCGGTCGACCACCTGCGGGGTGCGCACTTCCACGTAGCCGTTCTCGCGCTGCACCTGGCGCATGTACTGCTCCAGCACCTGGTAGATGGTCCAGCCGTTGGGGTGCCAGAACACCATGCCCGGGGCTTCTTCCTGCAGGTGGAACAGGTCCAGCTGCTTGCCGATGCGGCGGTGGTCGCGCTTCTCGGCTTCCTCGATGCGCTGGATGTAGGCGGCCAGTTGCTTCTTGTCCGCCCAAGCGGTGCCGTAGATGCGCTGCAGCTGCTCGTTCTTCGAGTCGCCGCGCCAGTAGGCACCGGAAATCTTGGTCAGCTTGAAGGCCTTGAGGAACCGGGTGTTCGGCACGTGCGGACCGCGGCACATGTCGATGTATTCCTCGTGGTAGTACAGGCCCATGGCCTTCTCGTCGGGCATGTCGTCGATCAGGCGCAGCTTGTAGTCCTCGCCGCGCGCCTTGAAGACCTCGATCACCTCGTCCCGCGGGGTCATCTTCTTGATGACGTCGTAGTCCTTGTCGATCAGCTCGCGCATGCGCTGCTCGATCGCCGCCAGGTCGTCGGGGGTGAAGGGCCGCTCGTAGGCGATGTCGTAGTAGAAGCCTTCCTCAATCACCGGACCGATCACCATCTTGGCGGTCGGATACAGTTGCTTGACGGCATGGCCGACCAGGTGTGCGCAGGAGTGACGGATGATTTCCAGCCCCTCTTCATCCTTCGGCGTGATGATCTGCAGGGTGGCGTCGCTGTCGATCAGGTCGCAGGCATCGACCAGCCTGCCGTTGACCTTGCCGGCCAAGGTCGCCTTGGCCAGACCGGCACCGATGGATTGCGCGACTTCGAGCACGCTGACGGGACGATCGAACGAACGCTGACTGCCGTCGGGAAGAGTAATGATGGGCATGGCGCCTCCTCTCCTAGTGGTGACCCCTACCAAAGGCCACATGGGTTGGGATGAGCCAGGAAGTGATTCGACGGTATGTCTGCCAGACGATGGCAGGTCCAGAGGGACAACCTGAGCGAACCAGGATCACTGGGGAACTCGTTAACGACTCGCGGCAGCCAGGCTGCTCACGACACACCAGCGTTTGACGGCAAAGCCCAACGCCCATGCACCCGCGAGATGGCTTCGGCATGAACACAGGCCATTGATTCGATTGGCTTAGACCAGCAAGACCGCTAGAGGGCGGCCATTCTAGCACAATCAATTACTTGTGCCCCAGCTACGAGCGAACGGGCTGCCCTGCCCCATCGCCCGGCCGACCGTCCAGCGCCTGAGCCGGCGCAACGTTGGAACGGGTGCCGTACCAGCACACCAGCGAGCCCAAGGTGACCAGCACGACACCCTGCCAGAACTGCAGAGTCAGGCTGGCGCTCAGCCAGAACGCGGAAAAGCCCGCCGCCAGCACCGGCGTGAAGTACGACAGAGTGGCCAACAGGGTCAGATTGCCGCGCAGGATGGCCAGGTTCCACAGCGCATAGCCTCCGGCCATGGCCAGCACCAGCGCCGCTAGCTCCAGGGTTGGTCGCGGCGCGAAGCCCGGCAGGGATTCCTCGCTCAGCGCGTACTTGAGCCAGAGCACCAGGGCGGTCAGCGCGAAGAACAGCGCCACATGATTCTCGCCCCGGGCGTAGCGGGTGGTGATGTTGCAGTACAGCGCGAAGGTGACCGCGCAGGTGAGCGCCAGGCCGTAGCTGAGCGGGTTGGAGGCCAGGTTGTCGAGGAAGCTGGCCAGCGAAAGTCCCTCGGTACTCACCACTCGGACGGTCCTCAAGAGAGCCAGGAGCGTTCCGGGAAAGACGAACCAGCGCACTCGCTGGCGATTGATGAGGATCGAGAAGAGTACCGTCAGGCAGGGCCACAGGCTGTTGACCAGCCCCACCTGTATGGACTGGGAACGGCTGTGGGCGTAGCCGAGTGCCAGCGACAGGCACACCTCGTAGGTGACGAACAGCAGCCCACCCGCCAGCAGATAGGAACGCGACGCCCGGTGCAGACTCCCCTGCCCCGGCAGTACCAGCAGCAACAGGGCGCCGAAGCTGTAGATCAGCGCGGCGCTACCGATCGGCCCGAAATACTCGCTGCAACTGCGCATCAGTGCGGTTGCCGTGCTCCAGACCAGCAGGGCCGCCACGCCGCACAGGGTACCGGCCCGGGCTTTGCCAACGAACATCCGTACTGCACTCCGAGGAGTCCCGGCGTCCGCGCTGGAGAATGGCCAGGCCCCCCCTCCGGGCGAGTGACCTGGCATTCGGCTAGGACGGCAACGACGAAACTGGACGAAACTGTCAGTGGGTGGCGATGAAGGGGAACTCGTCTTCCGGCAGCGCCTCGCCATCCTGCAGGCAAGCGGCCAGATGCGGGTACGGCGGCGATGTCTCGCCGCGACGGTCCACGTAGCGTGCATTGTCGCCCAGCCAGCGGGTCGACACCACACGGCGCGAATGCTCCTGGGAACGATTGCCCGGCGCGCCATGCACGGTGCGGTGGTCGAAAGCCACGGCATCGCCCGGTTCCAGCTCCCAGCCGAGGATGCGGTACTGGTCGCGGTTGCCGTCGATGTCCGGCATCGGATGCAGATCGTCGACATCCCGCTGGTAGTCCACCCCTGTGAACTTGCGCGGTCGGAACAGTTTGCCCCACTGGTGTGAGCCGGCAACGAACTCCAGGGAGCTGTCCCGCGACACCGGGTCCAGGGGCAGCCAGATGCTCACCGTCTGGTCGGCGGTGGCGCAGTAGTAGGGCTCGTCGTGGTGCCAGGGAGTGACCTTGCTGTTGCCCGGCTCCTTGATCAGCAGGTGCTCATGGAAGATGCGCACCTGCTGGGAGCCCATCAGCGCCTTGGCCAGACCCGCGGCCGGGCCGTTGAGGATGTAGTCGCGGTAGCCGGGGTTGTTCGGCCAGTTGCAGTAGTCGCCGATGAAGCGTCCCGAGTTGTTTTCCGGGTTGTAGTTGCGGAAGAGCGGCCCCGGATGCTCCAGGTTGTAGGCTACCGCTTCACGCAGCGGCTCGATCCAGTCACGGAACAGGCCACGAATCACGACCACTCCATCTCGGGCGAAATCTTCACGTAATTGCGAGTACATCGTCGCACACCTCCAAGGACGAAAGCTCAATCTCGGATTACTCGGGGATTTCCCCGCTGTGTCGCTTGCTCAGCCAACTGGTGCAGGCGTAGAGGGCTAGAACCACCAGGATCAGCAGGGTCGCCACGGCGAGGATCGACGGGTCGATCTGATCGCGGATGCCGTTCCACATCTGCCGCGGCACGGTGCGCTGCTCGGAGCCACCGATGAACAGCACCACCACCACTTCGTCGAACGAGGTGGCGAAGGCGAACACCGCACCGGTGGCCACGCCCGGCGCGATCAGCGGCAGGGTCACGCGGCGGAAGTTCACCCAGGGACGCGCTCCCAGACCGCTGGCCGCACGGGTCAGGCTATGGTCGAAGGACTGCAGGGCCGCGCACACGGTGATCACCACGAAGGGGGTGCCGAGCACCGCGTGGGCGAGGATCACCCCCAGGTAGGAGTCCACCAGCCCCAGCGGCGCGAAGACGTAGTAGAAGCCGGCCGCCACCACCACGATCGGGGTGATCATCGGTGAGATCAGCAACGGCATCACCACCCCGCGCCAGGGGAAACTGGCCCGGCTCAGGCCCAAGGCCGCCAGGGTGCCGAGCACCGTGGCCAGCAGGGTCGAGGCGAAACCGATCCCCAGGCTATTGAGGAAGGCACGCTGCCACTGCCCGTCGGTGAACACCGTCTCGTACCAGCGCAGCGAGACGCCTGTCATCGGGTAGGAGAAATAGGAGGTGCTGTTAAACGACAGCGGCATGATGATCAGGATCGGCGCCACCAGGAACAGCAGGACCAAGGCGGTGTGCCAGCGGACCCAGCGTGCGCTCCAGCGTTCGAGACGGGACCAGTAATGAGTTTTCATGGGCGCAGGCTCCCCTTAACCGAAGCGCAGGCGGTCGATGCCCACCAGGCGGTTGAACACGAAGTAGAAAAAGCCGGTAAAGATCACCAGGTAGGTGGACAGGGCCCCCGCCAACCCCCAGTTGAGCTGCTGGTTGGTCTGCACCGAGATCAGCTGGCTGATCATTTCATCGCCCGCCCCGCCCAGCAGAGCCGGGGTGATGTAGTAGCCGAGCGATAGCACGAAGACCAGGAAGCAACCCGCCCCTACCCCGGCCAGGGTCTGCGGGATGTAGGTGCGCACGAAGGCGGTCAGCGGCTTGGCTCCCAAAGACTGGGCGGCACGCAGGTAGACCGGAGAGATACCCTTCATCACCGAATAGATGGCCAGGATCATGAACGGCAGCATGATGTGGGTCATGCCGATCAGCACCCCGGTGCGGTTGAACATCAGCTGCAGCGGCTGGCTGACCAGCCCTAGGCCACTGAGCAGGCTGTTGACTACCCCGTTGGGCTGCAGCAGCACGTACCAAGCGGTGGTGCGCACCAGCAGCGATGTCCAGAACGGGATGATGACCAGCAGCATCAAGCGCTTGCTCTTCTCTGTCGGCAGGTTGGCGAGCAGCCAGGACACCGGATAGGCCAGCAGCAGACAGATCAGGGTGACGCTGGCGCTGATGCCGATGGTGCGCAGGAAGGCCTGCAGGTAGATGGACTCCTCCCTGGGCATCTCCACCACGGCGCCAGTGCTGTCGACGCGATGGTCCAAGGCGGCAAGCAGGTAGTCGGCGGTGGGCGACTGGGCGGCGCGTTTCAGCACCCGCCAGGTCTCCATGTCGGCCCAGCGCCGGTCGATTTCCGGCAGGGTCACCGACCAGTCGTCCGAGTCCCGACCCTTGACCTTGCGGACGGTCTTCAACAGCAGGCTGCGCATCGAAGGGTCGTAGAAATTCAGACGGCGGGCGGCACTGCCCAGCTCGTCACTGGCACTGGCGGCCACCAGGCTATGGGCCAGGGCCGCGTAGGCCTGCGGCTCGGGCAAGGCGGTTTCGTCCCAGTCCTGCAGGGCGGCAGTCGGGTTCTACCCCATTTCCACGGACGGTTTGATAAGGGCTGAAAACTTCAGATCTTGCCGGGCGACTCTACGACGCATTCGTGGGTTATGAAACCGCTCGATGTAGTCGAAGAGATCCGCTCGTGCTTCATCACGAGTTCGATATGACTGATGGACAACGCGCTCCCGTTTGAGCTGACCAAAGAAGCCTTCACAGGCAGCGTTGTCGCCGCAGTGCCCGACGGCACTCATGCTGCAAACCAGCGTGTTGCGATTCAGAAAGCGCTGGTAGTCGGCGCTGGTGAATTGGCTGCCGCGATCCGAATGCAGGATCACTGACCAGTCACCCTGGCGCTGCCAGATCGCCATCTCCACCGCTCGAATCACCATCTGCCGATCCTGGCGGTGGTGCATCGACCAACCGATCACCAGCTTGCTGTACAAGTCGAGCACCACGCATAGAAAGAGTTTGCCTTCCTGGGTGGCGATTTCCGTGATGTCCGTGACCCATTTGCGCTCTGGTTCCTGCGCGGTGAAGTCGCGCTCCAGCAGGTTTTTCACGCCTGCTGGACGGCTGCTGGCCACTCTCCCAAAGACACGCCGCTTCCGGCGTGGCCAGCCTTGAATTTGCTCAGCCGCCATCAGGCGAGCAACGCGGTTCAGGCTGACGGTTTCGCCCTCGTCGCGCAGATCCTCGTGCATGCGTGGTGCTCCGATCACACCACGGCTGTCTTCGTGAATCTCACGAATGCGCCTCACCAGGCGCGCATTCTCTTGAGCACGTGAGCTTGGCTCGCGATCCTGCCAGGCATAGTAGCCGCTGGCGGAAACCTTCAGGCAACGGCACATCAGGCGTACCGGGTACTCGTTGCGGCAGCGCTGGATCACCGTGTACCGCTCGATGACTCCTTGGCAAAGTACGCTGCCGCGTCTCTTAAAAAATCACGTTCCTTGGTGACCCGGGCCAACTCACGCTTGAGGCGGGCAAGCTCCTCATCCCGCGGGCTTCCCGTTCCAGGGAAGGCTTTCTCAGTGCCTGGTTGCGCCTCCCGCACCCAGCGTGTGAGCAGGTTGGGGGCCACACCAATCTCCAAGGCCACCTGCCGGCAGCTCGCCCCTGAACGACGAACCAGCTCGATAGCTTCCCGCTTGAACTCGGGACTGTATTTCTTGCGCTTCATGAACACTCCTTCAGCTCGGTGTGAGCTTACTCGAAAGTGTCCGTGCTAACGGGGTAGAACCC
>NZ_KB822633.1 GCF_000364625.1 Pseudomonas thermotolerans DSM 14292 | reverse complement strand
GATAGCCCGACCTCGAACTTGAGACGAAGTACTTCGCGAATCTTACGCATGGATAAACGCTCCACGACGACCTCTCTGCTTCGAAAAAGAGGTCGATGGTAGTGAAGAAATCCTGCGTTACTGCCTGCCCGGTTGAGTGGCCGGATGGCCGTGGAATCAGTGGTCGGATACGCGTGGAATGGGTGGCCGGATCACCGTGGAATCGGTGGTCAGATGCTCATGGAATGGGTGGCCAGATGACCGTGGAATCCGCAGGCCAGCCCGGCCGGGGTGGCGCGTACCGCATGGGTGGTGCGGCTGAACAGACGGCTGCCGAGGGCGCGCTCCAGGGCGTCGATGCGCCGCGCCACCGCCGAGGGGGTGAGCGGATGGCGGCGGGCCGCGGCGGAGAAGCTGTCGGTCTCCAGTACGTCCAGGAAGAGCTGCAGTTGCTCGGTCAGGGCATCGGGATTCATGGGGTGTGTGCCTTTGCGTGATGAGCAAAGCCATTGTGCATGGCTGTGCGTTTCCGGGCTAGGCGCAGCCACCTACCATGCGCGGGTCCTTTCGGAGGTGCCATGAATCCATTCGACTTGATCCTCAACCTGGTGCTCGGCCTGATCCTCGGAACCCTGGGTGGACTGTTCGGCATCGGTGGCGGTCTGATCGCCATTCCCGCGCTGGGCATCCTGTTCGGCCTGGATCAGCAGCTGGCCCAGGGCACCGCCCTGGTGATGGTGGTGCCCAACGTGGTGCTGGCGCTGTGGCGCTACCATCAGCGCAACCGCATCGACCCGCGCCACGCGCTGCTGCTCGGGGCGAGCAGCTTCGCCTGTGCCTGGCTGGCTTCCCTGTACGCGGTGGGGCTGGACGTGAGCACCATGCGCTGGGCCTTCGTCGTCTTCCTGCTGGTACTGGCCGCCTACAACCT
The DNA here is from genome assembly GCF_000364625.1 of Pseudomonas thermotolerans DSM 14292. Taxonomy (GTDB): domain Bacteria; phylum Pseudomonadota; class Gammaproteobacteria; order Pseudomonadales; family Pseudomonadaceae; genus Aquipseudomonas; species Aquipseudomonas thermotolerans. Next base: position 12,385 of record NZ_KB822633.1, on the reverse strand, counting down.
GGCTCGGCTGCGCCTGGCTCCGACCACGGGGGCGGGCGGCTTGCGCCATCACTGGGGCTGGTTCGCTCCCCTGGGCGGCGTGTCCGGTGCCCTCGGCGGTCTGTTCGGGGTGGGCGGCGCGGTGGTGGCCACGCCGGTGCTGACCAGCCTGTTCGGCGCCAGTCAGGTGGTGGCCCAGGGACTATCGCTGTCCCTGGCGCTGCCAGGCACCGCGGTGACGCTGCTCACCTACGCACTGTACGGCCACGTGAACTGGTGGATGGGCGTGCCCCTGGCGTTGGGCGGCCTGCTCAGCATCAGCTGGGGCGTGCGCCTTGCCCATGCCCTGCCGGAGCGTCTGCTGCGCGTGCTGTTCTGCGCCTTCCTGCTGCTCTGCGCCGGCTTGCTGGGGCTGAAGTGAGGGAGCGGCGCGGGGGGCTGCCTGGCGGCGAGCCCCCCGCGCTCTGGCCGCTCAGGCCGGCAGCGGCAGCTTTTTGTCACTCAGTGCGCGCACCGGCTCGCCGCGCACCGGGGCACCGTTGGCCACGTAGTAGGGTGCGCTGCTGCGCGGCAGCGGCTGGCGGCCGCGGATCCGGTCCGCGAGCTTCTCGGCGATCATGATGGTGGTGGCGTTGAGGTTGCCGGTGATGATTTCCGGCATGATCGACGCGTCGATCACCCGTAGCCCTTGCATGCCGTGTACCCGGCCCTGGCCGTCGACCACCGCCATGTCGTCGCTGCCCATCTTGCACGAGCAGGAGGGGTGGAAGGCGGTTTCCGCATGCTTGCGCACGAAGGCGTCCAGCTCGGCGTCGGTCTGGCAGTGGGCTCCGGGGCTGAGCTCGCGGCCGCGGAACGGGTCCAGGGCCGGCTGGGCCATGATCTCGCGGGTGATGCGGATGGCGTCGCGAAATTCCTGCCAGTCTTGCTCGGTGGACATGTAGTTGAACAGGATGCTCGGGTGCTGGCGCGGGTCGCGGGACTTCAGGCGGATGCGGCCGCGGCTCGGCGAGCGCATGGAGCCGACGTGGGCCTGGAAGCCGTGCTCCTTCACCGCGTTGCTGCCGTTGTAGTTGATCGCCACCGGCAGGAAGTGGAACTGGATGTTCGGCCAGGCGAACTCCGGCCGGGTGCGGATGAATCCGCCGGCCTCGAAGTGGTTGCTGGCGCCCAGGCCCTTGCCGCGCAGCAGCCACTCCAGGCCGATGGGCGGCTGGTTCCACCATTGCAGGGCAGGGTAGAGGGACACCGGCTGCTTGCAGGCGTACTGCAGGTACATCTCCAGGTGGTCCTGGAGGTTGGCGCCGACTCCCGGCAGGTCGTGGACCACCGGGATCCCCAGGTCGCGCAGCAGGTCAGAGGGGCCGACGCCGGAGCGCTGGAGGATCTGCGGGGAGGCGATGGCTCCGGCGCAGAGCAGCACCTCGCGGCGGGCGTGGACGGTCACCGGCCGGTTGCCGGAGCCGTGCAGGTATTCGACGCCGATGGCGCGCTTGCCGCTGAACAGGATGCGGTCGGTGAGGGCATGGGTGACGATGGTCAGGTTCGACCGCTGGCGGGCCTGGTCCAGGTAGCCGCGCGCAGTGCTGGAGCGCCGTCCGTGCGGAGTCACGGTGCGGTCCATCGGTCCGAAGCCTTCCTGCTGGTAGCCGTTGAGGTCGTCGGTGCGCGGGTAGCCGGCCTGCACGCCGGCTTCGACCATGGCGTGGAACAGCGGGTTGTTGCCCGTCTTAGGGGTGGTCACGGAAACCGGACCGTCGCCGCCGTGGTATTCGTTGGGGCCGATGTCGCGGGTTTCGGCCTTGCGGAAGTAAGGCAGGCAGTCCAGGTAGCTCCAGTCCTCCAGACCCGGTGCCTTGGCCCAGTTGTCGAAGTCCAGAGCGTTGCCGCGGATGTAGCACATGCCGTTGATCAGCGAGGAGCCACCCAGGCCCTTGCCGCGCCCGCATTCCATGCGGCGGTTGTTCATGAAGGGCTCGGGATCGGTCTCGTAGGCCCAGTTGTAGCGGCGGCCCTGCAGCGGATAGGCGAGGGCGGCGGGCATCTGGGTGCGGAAGTCGAGGCGGTAGTCCGGACCGCCGGCTTCCAGCAGCAGCACGCTGACGTCGGCGTCTTCGGTCAGGCGGGTGGCCAGGACGTTACCGGCGGAGCCGGCACCGATGATGATGTAGTCGTATTCCATGGAGCGACACCTGAGGTAGGGCGGCAGGCGCCGGCCTGCCGCTGGCTGTGGGCGGTTCGGTTCAGAAGACGCTGGCGTAGTCGCCCAGCTCGACCTGCACCGACTTGATGCGGGTGTAGTGGGCGAGGGTGACGAGACCGTTCTCGCGGCCGACGCCGGACTGCTTGTAGCCGCCGACCGGCATTTCCGCGGGCGACTCGCCCCAGGTGTTGATCCAGCAGATGCCGGCTTCCAGGCGGTGGATCATCCGGTGGGCGCGGGCCAGGTCGCGGGTCACCACGCCGGCGGCCAGGCCGTAGTCGGTGTCGTTGGCGCGGCGGATGACTTCCTCCTCGTCGTCGTAGATGAGGATGCTCATCACCGGGCCGAAGATTTCCTCGCGGACGATGGTCATGTCGTCGCGGCAGTCGGTGAACACCGTGGGCGCGACGTAGGCGCCCTTGGCGAACTCGCCCTCGGTGACCCGCTCGCCGCCGATCAGCAGGCGGGCGCCCTCCTGACGTCCGCGCTCGATGTAGCCGAGCACGCTCTCCATGTGCGTGAAGCTGACCAGCGGGCCGAAGTTGGTGTCGGAGGCCAGCGGGTCGCCCAGGCGGATGCGCTTGACCCGCTCCAGCACCTTGGCTTCGAAGCGGCCCTGCAGAGCGCGCGGCACGAACACCCGGGTGCCGTTGGTGCAGACCTGGCCGGAGCTGAAGAAGTTGGCCATCACCGCGATGTCGGCGGCACGCTCCAGGTCGGCGTCCTCGCAGATGATCAGGGGCGACTTGCCGCCCAGCTCCATGGTCACTTCCTTCAGCGAGGAACTGGAGGCGCTGGCCATCACCTTCTTGCCGGTGGCGGTGCCGCCGGTGAAGGAGATCTTCTCGATCTGTGGGTGTTCGGTCAGCCACTGGCCGACTTCCCGGCCGCTGCCGGTGAGCACGTTGAACACGCCGTCGGGCAGGCCGGCCTCGGTGTAGATCTCGGCCAGCTTGAGAGCGGTCAGCGGGGTGACCTCGCTGGGCTTGAAGATCATCGCGTTGCCGGCGGCCAGGGCCGGGGCGGACTTCCACATGGCGATCTGCACCGGGTAGTTCCAGGCGCCGATGCCAGCCACCACGCCCAGCGGCTCGCGGCGGGTGTAGATGAAGCTGCTCTCGCGCAGGGGGATCTGCTCGCCCTCGATGGCCGGGATCAGGCCGGCGTAGTACTCGATCACGTCGGCCCCGGTGGCGATGTCCACGGCGCGGGTCTCGGACAGCGGCTTACCGGTGTCCAGGGTTTCCAGCTCGGCCAGCTCGTCGTTGCGTTCGCGGAGGATGTCCACGGCGCGGCGCAGGATGCGCGAGCGCTGCATGGCGGTCATCGCCGCCCAGATCTTCTGCCCCTCGATGGCGCTGGCCACCGCGCGGTCCACGTCTTCCTTAGTGGCACGCTGGACCTTGGCGAGCACCTCGCCGTTGGCCGGGTTGACGGTCTCGAAGGTGGCGCCTCCGCTGGCGTCCACGTAACGGCCACCAATGTAGAGCTTCTGTTCTTCGAATCGGGGCATGGGGATTCCTCGTCTTGTTCGTATTGGCCGCGCAAGGCTGGTCGAACGGGGCCTGGCGCGAGTCGCGGCCCCTCCGGCCGGGGTTGGAATCCAGCCTACTTTAATTTTATTGAACGTTCAATCAATAAAGACTAAGCTGCCTGTCGCTATCCGGATGCGGCGCTTCGCCGCACCCGGGTAAAGTCGTCGGGTGGCCGTCTTCCCGACGGCGGGGCGAGGGGATTTCCCTCTCACCGATCCTCTCCCGTGATGGGCGAGGGCGTCACCCGGCAGCCGCCAGCAGAAGCGGCGCCTGTTCTTCACTGCCTCGGAGCCCAACTCCAAATGCGTATTGCCTCTCCGCCAACAACAACAAATGAGAGGGCGCGTCTGAATCCGGTCGTTTTCTACGGATCCACCGCCCTGATCCTGCTCCTCACCGGCGTGCTCATCGCCTTTCCGGACAGCGCCGGCCGCTGGCTGGGCCAGGCCCAGAGCTGGCTGTCGCGTAGCTTCGGCTGGTACTACATGCTGGTCATCGCCGCCTACCTGATCTTCGTGCTCTACGTGGCCTGCTCGCGCTTCGGCCATCTGCGCCTGGGCAGCGACCACGAGTGCCCGGAATTCAGCTATGGGGCCTGGGCGGGAATGCTGTTCTCCTCGGGGATCGGCATCTCGCTGCTGTACTTCGCCGCCTCGGAACCCATCGACCACCTGTTCAATCCGCCGGAGGGGGTGGCTGGTAGCCAGCAGGCGGCGCGCCAGGCGCTGCAGCTGACCTTCCTGCACTGGGGCGTGCACGGTTGGGCGATCTATGCGCTGGTCGGCCTGGCGGTGGGCTACTTCGCTTACCGGCACCGTCAGCCGCTGGCCCTGCGCTCGGCGCTCTACCCGCTGTTCGGCGAGCGCCTGAGCCGCGGCGCGGTGGGCAATGCGGTGGATTGCTTCGGGATCTTCGTGACCCTGCTGGGGCTGGTGACCAATCTCGGCATCGGCTCGCTGCAGGTGGCCTCCGGCCTGGAGCACCTGTTCGGCCTGCCGCACAGTCAGGGCGCGCTGCTCGCGGTGATCCTGGTGATGAGTCTGGTGGCGACCCTGGCGGCGGTGTCGGGGGTGGAGAAGGGCATTCGCCGGCTGTCCAACCTGAACATCCTGCTGTTCAGCGGCTTACTGGTATTCGTGCTGTTCGCCGGCCCGACCCTCCATCTGCTCAACGGCCTGGTGCAGAACCTCGGCGACTACCTCAACGGCCTGGTGCTGAAGACCTTCGACCTCTATGTCTATACCGGCCAGTCCGGCAAGAGCGAAGCGTGGATGGGGCTGTGGACCCTGTTCTACTGGGCTTGGTGGATCTCCTGGGCGCCCTTCGTCGGCATGTTCATCGCCCGCATTTCTCGTGGACGCACGGTGCGCGAGCTGGTCGCCGGCGTGCTGCTGATCCCTCTGGGCTTCACCCTGGCCTGGCTGTCGGTGTTCGGCAACAGCGCCCTGGACCTGGTGATGAACCACGACGCCCAGGCGCTCGGCACGGCGGCCCTGGAGCAGCCGGCGATGGCCGTCTACCTGCTGCTGGAGCATTACCCCTGGTCCCGAGCGGTGATCGGTCTGGCGATCTGCGTTGGCTTCGTGCTGTTCCTCACCCCGGCGGACTCCGGCTCGGTGATGCTCGCCAACCTGTCGCGCCGCGATGGCGATCTGGACCAGGACGCGCCGCACTGGCTGCGCATCTTCTGGTCGCTGGTGGTCACCGTGGTGACCATTGGCCTGCTGTTCGCCGGCAGCTTCACCGCCATGCAGACGGTGGTGGTTCTGGCCGGCCTGCCGTTCTCGGTGGTGCTGGTGCTCTACATGTTCGCCCTGCTGAAGACGATGCGCGCCGATCTGGGCGCGCCGCAGGCTCTGGCGGCGGGGCCGCTGCCGGCCAGGCCGGGCGGCGTGGGATAGGGGCGTGGCGCCCCGTCGAGGACGGGGCGCTTCAGTCCTCGGGCTGGGCCTTGGCCAGCTGCAGGTCCAGGTATTCGTAGGCCACCTGGAGAGCCTGCTCGGTCTGGAAGGACTCCCCGGACAGCGCGCTGCGCAGCCACAGGCCGTCGATCAGCGCGGCCAGGCCGAGGGCCGCGGAACGGGCTTCGGCCGGCGCCAGCACGCGGCGGAATTCGCAGCACAGGTTGGAGTACAGGCGGCGGTCGTTGACCCGCTGCAGGCGGCGCAGCACCGGGTGGTGCATGCTGCTGGCCCAGAACGCCAGCCAGGTCTTCATGGCCGGGCCGTTGACCTGGCTGTCGTCGAAGTTGCCCTCGATGATCGCCCGCAGATGGGCGCGCGGGCTGTCGTCGGCGAGTGCCGCGCGGCGGGCGCGCACCGCATTGGCCAGCGCCATCATCAGGTGGCGCATGGTGGCCTCCAGCAGGCCGTTCTTGTCCTTGAAGTAGTGACTGATGATGCCGTTGGAGACGCCCGCCAGCTTGGCGATGTAGGCGATGCTGGCATCGCCCATGCCGACCTGGTCGACGGCCTGGAGGGTGGCGTTGATCAGTTGCGAGCGGCGAATGGGTTGCATGCCGACCTTGGGCATCGGACTCTCCATGTGGGCTGGGGGTGGGGCGAAGTCTAGGCGGCTTTTGACCGGTCGATCAATCAAGGTCTGGGGCGATGTCCGGGCGGCCGACCTGGATGACGTGAAAACCGGGAGCCGGAAAGGGGAACCCGGACTCCGCCGCGCCAGAGCGGAGGGCGGAGTCCGGGTGGTCAGGCGGATGTGCGGGGAAGGGATTACTGCAGCCAGCCGGCCACCTGTTCGGGGTGAGCCGCGATCCAGTCCTTGGCGGCCTGCTCCGGCTTGGCGCCTTCGCGGATGGCGAGCATCACGCTGCCGACGTCCTCGGCGCCCCAGGAGAAGCGCTTGAGAAAGGCTTCCGCTTCCGGTGCCTTGGAGGACAGGCCCGGGTTGGCCACGGTGTCGATGCGCTCGGATTCGCCGTAGACGCCCTTGGGATCTTCCAGGAAGCGCAGTTTCCACTTGGCGAACATCCAGTGCGGGATCCAGCTGGTCACCACGATGGGCTTCTGGGCCTTCTCGGCGCGGGCCAGGGCGGTGGCCATGGCCGGGCCTGAGCTGGGCATCAGCTTGAGCTGCAGGTTGTACTCGCGGACGGCGTCCTCGGTGCGGCGCATGACCCCGGCGCCGGCGTCGATGCCGGTGATCTTGCCCTCGAACTGGTCGGCGTACCGGTTCAGGTCTTCGATGCTTTTGGCTTCCACATAGTCCGGCACCACCAGGCCGATGCGTGCGCCGGCGTAGTTGGTGCCGAGCACCGTCACCTTGTCCTTCAGCTTGGCGTAGTACTCGCCGTGGGTGGCGGGCATCCAGGCGGAGAGGGTGGCGTCCAGGTCACCGCGGGCCACGCCCTGCCACATGATGGCCGGCTCGACGGGCTTCAGTTCGACCGGGTAGCCGAGCTTCTCCTTGATGATCTCACCCGCTACGAAGGTGGCGGCGACGCTGTCGTCCCACCCGTTGACGTAGCCGATCTTCAGGGTCGGTTTGTCGGCCGCTCCGGCCATGCCCATGCCAAGGGCCAGCGCGGCGGCCCCCAGGGTTTGCAGACAACGGGATTTCAGCTTGCGCATGTGTATCGCTCCATCTCAGGTGGAATCGGCAGCGGATGTATCTTCCGTTTCCCCGTCTGGCGCGGGGGTGCACGGCCGGAACTGCGGCGGCCGTGGCCGTCGCGGGTTGCCGGTGTCGGGAAGGGGTTACAGGCCCAGGTACTTCTTGACTGCGGCCACGCCATCCTGGCCGTCGTAGGTGGTCACCCCGGCCAGCCAGCGGTCGAGCACGGCGGGATTGGCCTTGATCCAGTTGCGGGCGACGGTGGTGGGGTTTTCCTTCTCCAGCACCTTCTCCATCAGCTGGCTTTCCATCTCGACGTCGAACTGCAGGTTGTTGAGCAGCTTGCCGACGTTCGGGCAGCGGCTTTCGTAGTCGGGCTTGACCACGGTATAGACCTTGGCGGCGCCGTAGTCGGGGCCGAAGACGTCGTCGCCGCCAGCCAGGTAGGTGATGTCGAACTGGGTGTTCATCGGGTGCGGGGCCCAGGCGAGGAACACCACCGGCTCCTTCTTCTTCACCGCGCGCTGGACCTGGACGATCATCCCGGCCTCGCTGGACTCCACCATGCGGAACTCGCCCAGGCCGAACTGGTTGCTCTTGATCATGCCGTCGATCAGCAGGTTGCCGTCGTTGCCCGGCTCGATGCCGTAGATCTTTCCGCCCAACTGGTCCTTGAACCTGGCGATGTCCTGGAAGCTCTTCAGGCCGGCCTCGGCGGTGTAGGTGGGCACCGCCAGGGTGTACTTGGCGCCTTCCAGATTGGCCTTGGGCAGCACCTTGACGGCATCTTCCTTGAGGAAGGGTTCGATGACCGCGTCCATGGAGGGCGCCCAATAGCCGAGGAACACGTCGATCTGCCCGGTCTTCACGCCGGTGAAGGCGATAGGCACCGAGGCCATGATCTTCCGCGGACTGTAGCCAAGGCCTTCGACGAGCGTCATGCCTACCCCGGTGGTGGCGGAGATGTCCGCCCAGCCGATCTCGGCGAAGCGCACCTGCTTGCAGCTCTCCGGCTCCTGGGCCCAGGTGGTGGCGGACAGGGTCCAGGCCAGCAGGCCGGCGACTGCGATTTGCGACTTCTTCATCTGCAACTCCCTGATGTTGTTACGGGCAAAGGGGGCTTACTGGCGTTGCAAACGCAGCATGCTCAGCCAGGCGAAGCGGCGACGGCTCGCGGTGCGCGGAGTGCCGAAGCTTTCGGTGATACGGTCGAGGATGATCGCCAGAAGCACCACGGCCATGCCGCTCTCGAAGCCGAGGCCGATGTCCAGGCGCTGGATGCTGGCCAGCACGTCGTTGCCGAGGCCGCCGGCGCCGACCATGGAGGCGATGATCACCATGGACAGGGCCATCATGATGGTCTGGTTGACCCCGGCCATGATCGACGGCAGGGCGTTCGGCAGCTGCACCTTGAACAGCAACTGCCAGGCGTTGCAGCCGAAGGACTGGCCGGCCTCGACGATCTCCTTGTTGACCTGGCGGATGCCCAGGCTGGTCAGGCGCACCGCCGGGGGCATGGCGAAGATCACCGTGGCGATGATTCCCGGCACGCGGCCGAGGCCGAACAGCATGGCCGCCGGGATCAGGTAGACGAACGCCGGCATGGTCTGCATGAAGTCGAGGATCGGGCGGATGACGGTGGCCACGCGCTCGCTCTTGGCCGCCCAGATGCCCAGCGGCACGCCGAGTAGCAGGCTGATGAAGGTGGAGGAAAAGGTCAGGCCGAGGGTAGCCACCGTCTGCTCCCAGAAGCCGGTGTGGACGATCAGCGCCAGGGCCGCCGCGGTGAAAGCGGCGAAGCCGATGCCGATACGCCACAGGCCGAGGCCGACGAAGATGGCGATCAGTACCCAGGCCGGTGGCCACATCAGCAGCTGCTCGACCAGTTCGGAGAAGCCGCTGACCAGGCTGCCGATCTGCTCGAAGGCGCCACTGTAGTTTTCCTGCAGGTGCTGGACGAAGTCGTTGACCCAGCTACCCAAATCCAGTTTCTCGCTCATGTCATTCTCCCCGCAGGTGGCTTAGCAGACGGCCCTTGCTGATCGCGCCGGAATAGCGGCCCTCCCGGTCGACCACCGGAATCGGGCCTTCGTTGACCACCAGGCGCTGGATCACGCTGTCCAGCGGCAGGTCCTCGGGAACCGGCTCGACGGGCTTGAGCAGGTCCTGTTCGAGGGGCAGGTTGCGGCCGCCTTCCACCAGCAGGGCGATCTTTTCCAGGCTGATGGAGCCGCGGAAGCTGTGCTTCTCGTCGACGATGAAGGCGTAGTGCTTGTCCATGGACAGCAGCTGCTTGCACACCGTCTGGGCGTCTGGCGCCTTGCCGTTGTGCACGAACAGCGGAACGCTGTCGGCCTTGAGCTGGCCGGCGGTGAGGTAGCGGCTGGTGTCGACGGTGTTGAAGAAGTTGCGCACGTAGTCGTTGGCGGGGTTCTCGATCAGCTCCTTGGGCGTGCCCACCTGGATCAGCCGGCCGCCTTCCATGATGGCGATGCGCGAGCCGATGCGCATGGCTTCCTCGATATCGTGGGAGACGAAGATGATGGTACGGCGGTGCTTCTTCTGCAGGTCGAGGAGGATGTCCTGCATTTCCCGGCGCTTGAGCGGGTCGAGGGCCGAGAAGGCCTCGTCCATGATCATCAGCGAGGGGTCGACGGCCAGGGCGCGGGCCAGGCCGACGCGCTGCTGCATGCCGCCGGAGAGTTCGTGAGGGTACTTGTCGGCGAAGCTGGCTAGGCCGACCTGCTCGAGGACTTCCATGGCGCGGCGTTCGCGCTGCTTGCGGCCGTCACCGGCGATCTCCAGGCCAAAGGCGGCGTTCTCCAGCACGGTGCGTGAGGGCATCAAGGCGAACGACTGGAAGACCATGCTCATGTCGCGCCGGCGCAGTTCGATGAGCTTCTGCCTGGAGAGGCGGGCGACGTTCTGCCCGTCGATGTAGACGTCGCCGGCGCTGGGCTCGATCAGCCGGTTGATGAGGCGGATCAGGGTGGACTTGCCGGACCCGGACAGGCCCATGAGGACGAAGATCTCGCCTTCGTTGACGCTGAAGGATACGTCGCTGACGCCGATCACGGCGCCACGCTCGGCGAGTATCTTTTCCTTGCTCCAGCCCTGCTTGAGTAATTGGATCGCTTCTTGTGGTTGTGGGCCGAACACCTTGTAGAGGTTCTGCACCACGATCTTTCCAGCCTGCATGGGATATGTCCCCTTCAGTAGACAGCCAGACAGTCGTTTCCGGAGGCCGGAACGCGCACGGCGGCGCGAGCGGCGCAGTGAGGCCGACTGCCTGTGTGAATAACAATGTCGAGGGCGGGTGCCCTCTGGCAGTGTTACGAAGCCCTTCCTTGAGAATGCGACCTCCATTCCTGGAGGCCCGTACTTCCGAAATTTCTTCTAGGCCTGCCTTCGGGTCGAGAGGGGAAGGCGGCCACTTGTTGCTCTTCGGTCCGCGGCTGAGAGCCGCGGTCTGCCGGCCCACGGAGCCGGCAGCGACGAATCGGGTGACTCAACGATAAAGCCTTGGGTTCTGGGCAATTGTCGGTTTGCGACCTTCATGTGCTGGGTGACGACATGCCGTTTTTTGGCGTGATTGGGGCCGTTGCCGTCTAGGGTGCCAGCTACGGGGAGGAGAGAAGGAAGCAAGGGCGATGCCAAGGCGACGCATTTGGACATGTGCAAGTCGGTGTGGAGCGTCCGGGCAGTTGGGAAATGCCCATGATGGAAAATCCGCAGTACAACCACCCGACCTGGAGGAAAGCCCCGTGGCCATCAGCGTATTCGACCTGTTCAAGATCGGTATCGGTCCGTCCAGCTCGCACACCGTCGGCCCCATGCGCGCCGCCGCGCTGTTCGTGCAGGCGCTGGACGAGCGGGGGCTGCTGGACCGCGTGCGGCGCATCGAGGTGCGTCTGTACGGTTCGCTGTCGGCGACCGGCGTCGGTCACGGCACCGACCGCGCGGTGATCATGGGGCTGATGGGCGAGTGGCCGGAACGCATCGACCCCAGGGTGATCGAGCCGCGTATCGCCAACCTGCGCGCACGCAACGAACTGCTCCTGGCCGGCCGTCTGCCGGTGCCCTTCGAATGGGCACGGGACATGCGCCTGCTAGACGAGAACCTGCCGTACCACCCTAACGCCATGACCCTGGTCGCCTACGACGCGGTGGGCGAGCTGCATGCCGACACCTACTACTCAGTGGGCGGCGGCTTCGTGGTGGATGCTCGGCAGGCGGAAAGCGGCCTGCTCGACCAGGACCACAGCACGCTGCCATACGACTTTTCCACCGGCCGCGAGCTGCTCGAGCTGTGCCGTCGCCACGGCCTGAGGGTCTCCGAGCTGATGCTGGAGAACGAGAAGACCTGGCGCAGCGAGGCGCAGATCCGCGAGGGACTGCTGCGTCTCTGGGCGGTGATGCAGGAATGCGTGAACAACGGCCTCAACGCCGAGGGCATCCTGCCCGGCGGGCTCAACGTGCGGCGCCGCGCCGCCCGGCTGTACCGCAGCTTGCAGGAGCTGGAACGGCCCAACGTGATCGGCACGACCATGAACGCCATGGAGTGGGTCAATCTCTACGCCCTGGCGGTCAACGAGGAGAACGCCGCCGGCGGGCGCATGGTCACCGCGCCCACTAACGGCGCGGCGGGGATCATCCCGGCGGTGCTGCACTACTACATGCGCTTCAACCCGGATGCGTGCGACGACGACGTGGTGCGTTTCTTCCTGGGGGCGGCGGCGGTGGGCATCCTCTGCAAGAAGAACGCCTCCATCTCCGGTGCCGAGGTGGGCTGCCAGGGGGAGGTGGGTTCGGCCTGCGCCATGGCCGCGGCGGGCCTGGCCGAAGTGCTCGGCGGTACCCCGCAGCAGGTGGAGAATGCCGCGGAGATCGGCCTGGAGCACAACCTGGGCCTGACCTGCGACCCGGTGGGTGGGCTGGTTCAGGTGCCCTGCATCGAGCGCAACGCCATAGCCGCGGTGAAGGCCATCAATGCCGCGCAGATGGCCCTGCGCGGCGACGGCGAGCACTTCATCTCCCTGGACCAGGTGATCCGCACCATGCGCGATACCGGTGCAGACATGCACGACAAGTACAAGGA
>NZ_KB822632.1 GCF_000364625.1 Pseudomonas thermotolerans DSM 14292 | reverse complement strand
TTGGTGCGCTTGCTGTAGTGCCAGGCCACGATGGGCTCCAGCACGTTGCCCCAGTACATCGGGCTTTCCTCATCCTGTGGGTCGGCCTTGGGCATGCCAGCATCACGACCGGTCTTTTCCATCCACAGCTCCAGCTGCGATTTATAGGGGTTCAGACCGACCGCAGCCGCAGCGTCCGAACTGCCGATACCTTGCTTGCGGATCTGCAGCCAGTCCTCGCGCGGCAGCTCCTTGGTGCTGACCAAGCGCAGGGCGGGGCGGGATTTGCTGGTGCTGCGGTTCAATGAAGTGGCTTTCATAGTGTTCACCTTGCAGATATAGAAACGCCCGACCTGCAACGAAGCGGGTCGGGCGTTATGGGGTGGAATAGATAAAAGGTCAGGCGACCAGTTGCAGGGCGGTATCCAAGGCGCGTTGCTTGATCTGGGCACCCTGGCCGAACCATGCAGAGTCGAGGCGGTACTCCGTGCTGCGTGCCCGGCGCTCGTGATCGACGTACTCGGTCACGGCATTGAGCAGCCCCCAGGCAGTGCCCCGTGCCGACTCCAGCTGACTGCCACGACCCCGGCCTTCATACAGTTCCTGAACCTTGCGCAGAGCACGCTCGTTCGGCAGTTGCTCCGGCATTGCACCCGTTGGGCTGACGTCGCACAGGACATTCATGAAGAAGCTCATCGCCTCAGGCCAGCGCACCTTGCGCTCAGTCAAGTGGCGCATGCGGTACATGAACTCATCCCATTGTGAGACTGCGATGCCCAACTGCTTCTTCACCAGATCGCCATCGAAGCGGGTGCTGTGCGGCACCTTGATCGCACGGCTGGTGCCGTCCAGAGCTATGGTCAGGGTGTTGTTGCAGACCACGCGAATGGTGGTGGGCGTTGCTGTGGTGGCGAGAGTGCCGTCGCAGGACGTGGCCAGCAGGAGATAGCCGTTGATCTGATCGTTACCCTTCAGTGCAGAGCCCTGCCCGGTACGTGCCAGCGCCCAGAACTTGCGTCCGCCCTTGAGCACGCCCGCGGTTTCCAGTTCGTAGCCAGAGACCTCGGTGAGATCCCGATAGAATTCCAGCACTTCCCGCGGCTGCACGGTGTGATAGCGGCTGGAGACCACCGACAGTGGAGCTTTGGTATCTGACCGGTAAAGCACCTTCTGCTCGGGGAATGAGTGGATCGCGCCCAGATGGCCGATAGCATCCGACTTGAAGTGCACGGGGCTTTCCATGATCTGCCAATCCATGCCGGCTTCGCGTTGCCAGACTTCGATGGGCTGTTTCTGAGGCAGGTTGTTGCCCAAGCCGTGCCACGGAGTAGCGCCAACGTAGGCCATTTGTTCGATTTGATGAGCCATGACGAATTTCCTTTGGTTGCGGGCCGGCATAAAGCGCCGCGCAGAGCGCAGCACCGGCTGGGAGTTAGAGAAAGAGGGAGTGGAGCCGCCTGGTCAGGTCGGCAGATTGAAGCGATGCCCGCAGAGCAGGCAAAGGTTGTTAGCCAGGACGTGGCGATCGAGCTTGTGGCCAAGCTGAGCGCCGAGCGCGCAGCCACCGACGCCGCCGGCCAGTCCGCCGAGGATGGCTCCGGAGATTGAGCCGACGGTAATACCGACAGGGCCGGCAATAGCGCCAACAGCCGCCCCGGCTTGACCGCCAGCCAGCGCAGCACTGATGCCACGAGCAGCACCGCCGACCGTGCCGACAGCAGCGGCGATCTTCATGGCGTGGTGGAAGGAAGCGACTTTTGGGGAACGACAGCGAGGGCACTGCAATGACATGAGGTGAACCTTCTTGATGGTGATTGTTAACGCCGAAGTAAAACTGACCCCCTGACGCCGAGGTAAATTTGACCCCCTGGGCGACAATGACGGCTTTTGAGCCGTCGCCTATGTTGACCCAGGAGCAATCAGTGGAGATCAGAGTCTTGGCCCGCCAGGGGCATTCGATCAAGGCGATAGCCAGAGAGTTAGGGGTCTCGCGCAACACGGTGCGCAAGTACCTGCGTGGCGAGAGCTACCTGCCGGCCTACCGGTCACGCACACCCCGCCCGACGAAGCTCGATCCGTTTACCGACTATCTGCGCGAGCGTGTTGCCGCAGCGCATCCACGCTGGATCCCGGCAACGGTCCTGTTGCGGGAGATCCAGGAGCGGGGCTACGAGGGCGGCATCAGCCAGCTCAAGGTTTTCCTGGCACCGTTCAAGAAGCGGGAAGCAGAGCCAGTGGTGCGTTTCGAGACCGACGCCGGCCAACAGATGCAGGCCGACTTCACCACCATCCGCCGGGGTCGTGAACCTCTCAAGGCCTTCGTGGCCACCCTGGGCTACAGCCGGGCGACCTTCGTGTTGTTCAGTGTCCGGGAGGACAGTCCGGCCTGGCTTGAGGGCCTGCGCGGCGCCTTCGCCTATTTCGGGGGTGTACCCGCGGAGGTGCTGTTCGATAACGCGAGCAGCATCATCACCGAGCGCGACGCCTACGGCGCAGGACAACATCGGTGGCAGCGCGAACTCGCCGCGCTTGCCGAGGAGTATGGCTTCCGCCCGCGGGTCTGCCGGCCTTACCGGGCCCGAACCAAGGGCAAGGTCGAGCGCTTCAACCGCTACCTCAAGGAGAGCTTCGTCACCCCGCTGGCCGCCACGCTCAAGAGTGCCGGCCTGCATCTCGATGTCGAAGCTGCCAACGCGCACGTCGGCCGCTGGCTGGAGGAGGTCGCCCACCAGCGCGTTCACGGCACCACAGGCGTCAAGCCAGCCGTGCGGCTCGCCGAGGAACGGGAGGTCCTGCTGCCGTTACCGGCGGCGGCACAGGCCGTGCCCGCGGCGGCCCCGCAACGCGCCGGCCAGGTGCTGCCCTACGAGAGCCTCCAGCACCCGCTTGCGGTGTACGAGGCACTGCTGGAGGGCGCGGCATGAACCTTCAGCACGAACGCATCGGTGCCTTGTGCACGAGTCTGAAGCTCGAACGGATCAGCGTTGACTGGCCCCACCTTGCCCACGAGGCCGCGAACACCGAGGCAAGCTTCGCGGACTTCCTGGAGAAGCTGCTTCTCGCCGAGTCCGACACCCGTGCGGAACGTACGCGCCAGACGCTGCTCAAGCTGGCGACCCTGCCAGCGATCAAGACTCTGGAGCAGTACGACTTCGCCTTCGCCAGCGGCGCGCCCCGGGCCCAGATCCAGGAGCTGGCGACTCTGGCCTTCATCGAGCGGGCGGAGAACATCGTGTTGCTCGGGCCCAGTGGGGTCGGCAAGAGCCATCTGGCGACCGCGCTCGCCTACCGGGCGCTGATGAACTCGATCAAGACCCGCTTCATTACTGCGGCCGACCTGATGCTCCAACTCACCGCTGCACACCGCCAGGGTCGGCTCAAGGCGTACTTCAACCGCGCCGTGCTGGGACCGAAGCTGCTAGTCATCGACGAGATCGGCTACCTGCCCTTCGGGCGAGAGGAGGCGAACCTGTTCTTCAACGTCGTCGCCAAGCGTTACGAACGAGGGAGCCTGATCCTCACCAGCAACCTGCCGTTCACGCAGTGGGCCGGCACCTTCGCGGATGACCAGACCCTGACCGCCGCCATGCTCGACCGGCTACTGCACCACGCTCACATCGTGCAGATCAGCGGCGAGAGCTACCGGCTGAAGGACAAGCGGAAAGCCGGAACCAGAACAGCATCCAGGCCGGCAACCCCGGCATAACCTACGGCCCAGGGGGGGGGCAATTTTACTTCGGCGTTTCAGGTCCAAAGGGGGGGGCAGTTTTCAGTCGGCGTTGACAGGTGATGTCATTGCGGTTATGTAGGGCTGAGATTTTTTTGAATCGAATGGCCGGCTTTCAGGCGCGTATCAAATCGAGCAATGGGCTGGAGTCGGCCAGAAGCGGGCAGTCGCATCAGGGCTATTTCGGCGTCCATTGGCCGCACTGGTCGACCTCCACGTACATGCTGGTTCCTGGCGTATAGGCGCATACCACCCTTTACCGCTGGAATACTGTTTTTACAACTTGCATATCCAGCTGGAGCCGCTGCATTAACCACTAATCTACAGCCGCGTCCGGGTGGGCGGTAATGTAGCCCTGCGCACGCAACACGCCGGCTGGTGAGTGCGGCTGGAGCGGCTCGGATGGGCTCTTCCTGCCCGATCAGCCATGGCAGGGAAAGCATTCGTATGGTGAAAATGCGACGCCTCCAATTGTATGCTGGCATTTTGCCGTATCTCGGGAGTTTTAATCGGAGCAGGCCTCACGTCGCAACGGAAAACCTCGAAGGGGCACGGTCGCTCATTCCTTACCAGAGGAAATATCAGGTCACCGCTTTCGGACAAAGTGATCCAATGAGTCCTTCAGGACTCACTGATCATTAAAAGGACTTTCTTGATGCTTATAAAAAAATCGTCGAATGCACCCAACCCACTGAAAGCCTGGCTCAGCGAATTCCTGCTCAATCGCGAGCTTTTCAAAGGCCCGCATGGCAAACCCCTCTATAGCTATCAGGTGTCCGAGGAGGAGTACAAATCGCTCCTTGAGCTGCTGAAACAGCAACTCAGAAGATCGGACAACCCCTTGCATGCCATGCACCTAGGGGCCTGCTTCTGCCTTTTCGTCAGTGAACAATATCGCCGCAACTACAACAGCTCCTGGTCCTGGTCCGGAGCAGAGGCGGAACTGGGGATTTCCCTGACTCCGCAACAGCATGCAGCGCTGACCAACGATGGGCTGGCCTATTGGAAGAGGCCGATACGTTTCCGGGACAGTGGCCGCGACTGGCTGGGCTCGCTGTTCACCGAGGGCGGCTTGCCCTGGCCGCTGGTGCAAAGCGAGTCACATGGTTTCGGGCGGGCTGTACGCCGGGGCATCAAGCACTTCTACCGGACCGAAGGCAACCGGAGGACCACGGCTGACCTGATGGCCGACTTCGAGGAGGGCCTTCCGGCCGCTTTCCGCAATCTGGAGACGCGCCGGCTGCTGGCAGGCATCGTCGACCAGCTCATGTATCTGGTCGAACACTACCCCATCAAAGATCAACAGGATCCAGCCAGCTACCTAGATCAGCACGCGCCCGGGTGGACGGATGCCTTCCCAATCCCGCTGGATGAAAGCAATGCCCGCACACTACTCAACGACTGGTTGCGCGATGCCGGTCAGAAACGTCAGGAGCGCAAGGAGGCTCTTGAGAAGGGTCGGGCTTTTACCTGCGAGCACTTTCTGCATGGCTCGCTCCCCCAATGGGTAATACGCACCGATCTGATCCTTCCGCCTGAAGAAACATTTGCGGTGGATCCGACGATCCTAGGTAGTACCCGCCTGGAGCTAGCCTATTACGAAGGTGACCGGCTGCTGGCCCGTGGTGGTTCCGTTTATGGCCAGCTTTCCGTAGACGGCATCAAGGTACGTTTCAGCAACCCCCAGGTCACCGTGGAGCGGCGCGCACTTGAGGAGCCGCTGAGTCTACGCCTGCTGGATAACGGACGCACGGTACACTGCCTATTTTTTGACGGTAGCGCAATTGATTACCAGGAGGCTCCCCTAGTATTCGAGAATCGCTCCGAACGCTGGCAACTGGTGGGCACATCCAGCTGCTCAGTGTCGTCCGGGCTGGCTCGCCTTCGCATCCCCCAAGACTTTTCCATCATCTGTGAGGAAGCCACGATAGAAACCCTGGCAAGTGATGCGGAGAATGGTCGCTGGGTGGAAATACACTCGGACTTGTTTCTAGCGAGGGGGGCTGACCAATACCAGATCGAGCTGAATCAGGCTGGCGGCGAAGGCCGCAAGCCTACCCTGGCGGGCGTCTACGCACTCTACGAAAGCTCCCCTTCAATCGTCTTCCTCGGCTGGCCTCACTTAGAGCTACCAGAAGACTATCCCTATGCTAGGGATGAGCTGCGCGAGTTCGTTAACGGCGAGCTGCTGGACCGCCAGAACAACACCTACTACGGCCTCGTTCGCTATACCCTCCGCAATCGCTCGGGCAAAACACTGTTGCAGCGGCGCTTTGGCGTCTTGCCCAAGGAATTCAGTCTTTCCCTGTTCCCGGGACTGGGACAGCAACCCGCACGCCTAATGACCAAAGGCGCGCAACTGCTTGACCTGCAGGTCGTTAGCAATGGTCTGGCGGTGGAGCGTACCGAACATGCTCTGCACTTACGCCATCTAGGGGAAAATCCCCCCACGACCTTCATTCTGGAGGCAGGTCGGGGCCTGCCTCCTATTCAGCTCCGGCTCCCCTACCCCTACCAAGGGGCTCGTCTTCTGGACCCGAACGGCAATCCGTCGCGTGCCCGCGAGCTGACACTGGCCGACTTGATAGGCTACCGCATAGCGCTGACGTCGGGTCTTTCGCAGGGGCAGACGTTTCATATGGAACTGGAGCTGATCTGTGCTGAGCAAGTGCACCCGAAACGCGCCTTCGGCATCCGGGTGGGCTCTACGCCTGTGGTACTCAGCCTGTTCAGCTACCTGAGCGATATGCAAAACATGCTTGGCGCAGTTGACGAACAGGATGCCTATATCCGGCTTTCCCTAGAAACCGAACAGCCACTATTTAAACTCGATATCCGACGCTATGGTGGGCAACTCCAGTGGGAGGGGCGACATTCCTTTTATATCTGCAACGCTTCCAATGCTGCGATTCTGGAGGGCGTTCAGGCGGAAGCGATGCTTCTGTCAGACCCCAAGCGCACGCCGCTGAGTCTGACCGAGAAGACCAGCGAGAATGTGGGCACTGGCTACTTCGAGATTCCGCAAAAAATGCAGCCTCAGGGGCCATGGCTGATCTATCCGGGCGAACGGTCGAGTGTTCGCTTCCGCCCGAGCCTGTATATAACGCAGGGATACAGCTTAGAGTCCGAGGTGTGCTCGCTGCATCGCGCTGCCGAGCTTTTCCACCCCCAGCACAATCCGCATGTTATTGAACAGCAGATTGCCGCCATGGCGGCCGACTTCAACCATAGTGGCTGGCAGTATCTGGCCGACCTGAAGCAGCACTACCGCCACCTACCCCTGTCGTCATTCGAAACCTGGAAAGCCCTGTCACGCAATCAAGAGGCGCTGAGCTTTGCGGTATTCCGGCTGGAAATGGATGAGGCATTCTGTGCCCGCATACGCGACGAGCTTGCTGTTATCTGGGAGGCCATTCCGCTGCCGCTATGGGTACAGGCTTATCGGTTATTCCACGACAGCATGCACCTGACCGGGCTTCCCGGAGCGCTGATCAATGATCTCGTATCAAATCGGGCCAACGTGCTGCGTTGCATCGTTTCCGGCTTCGACTATCTGGGAAACTATTTGAGCACGGGTAATCGTTGTTCGCTGACCAATGTTCCTCCGGAAAGTGTTCTTCCTATCTGGTACCAAGATCTGCGGCGTCATCACGAGTCCAATCAGAACTGGCCCACCCTGCTCGGCCGTGAGCTTTCCAACTGGATCGACAAACAGCAGCTCCCCCCTCTGGTGAAAGCCCTTTCACTGGTAGAGTTCACCGATGCCGTAGCCTACTTGCCAATCTTCATGGCCTTCGTCACCGCCGGCAGAGCCAGAATAACCGACCTCCCGGCGACACCGGCCTATCTGAAATTTGCCATTCGCCTGGTTTCCGACTTTGACCGTCAGGGCTGGTTCGTACCGGTGCATGCCTTGATGGTGTCCTATCTGCTCGCTTCCCAAGATGAGGCATAAGGAGTTGCAGTGCATTTTTTCAGGAGCCTGATCGAGCAAAGCCTTGAGCGTACCCGTGAGGCCACGCTCAGCATCTTAGGTATCAATCATTCGGGCCTGCGTCGCCACCTGAGCGAAAGCATGGTGAACACCTTAGGGGCCGAGGGCTGTTTCCTTGCCTCGCCGGTATTCGAGCATACCTTTGGTTGGCAGGAAGATGAGCTGCGCCTGCAAGACCTGCAGTCGGGGGGGTTGCTGTCGCCCAGCCTGCTCGAAACACTGGCCAACGCACCAGCCTACCGCTTCCCAAAAACGGCGCACCCGTATGTCCATCAGTTGCAGGCCTGGCGCACCCTGCTCAAAGAAGAGCCCCGCTCGGCGGTTATCACCACCGGCACCGGTTCGGGCAAGACCGAATGCTTCATGGTGCCGATCCTCGAGGATCTGATCCGGGAACACGAACGTAGTAAGACACCATTGGTCGGCGTTCGCGCCCTGTTCCTCTACCCGCTCAATGCCCTGATCAACTCGCAGCAGGAGCGCCTTGACGCCTGGACTCGCAAGTACGGCAGTAACATCCGTTTCTGCCTGTACAACGGCAAGACCGAAGAACGTGCCGATAAGGTCCGCAAAGAACAGCAACAGAAACCCAACCAGATCCTCTCGCGGGAACTGCTGCGCAAGGAGCCGGCGCCGATTCTGATGACCAACGCCACCATGCTGGAGTACATGCTGGTGCGCCAGGTCGACAGCCCGATCCTGGAAATTTCACGGCAGCAGAAATCCCTCCGCTGGATCGTCCTCGATGAGGCACACACCTATGTAGGTTCCCAAGCGGCGGAAATGTCTCTACTGCTGCGCAGGGTGGTTCAGGCCTTCGGCAGGAAGTCCGAAGAAATTCGATTCATCGCCACCTCAGCCACCATCGCCGGCGCCGATGCCAAGGAGCGACTGCAACGCTACCTGGCCGACCTGGCGGGTGTACCGCTTGATCAGGTCGAAGTGATTAGCGGCTCGCGCGTTTGGCCAGATCTAACGTTCGATCCTGCAGACAACGATATCGGTCTGCAGGCCATCCGGGATATCGAACCGGAAGCAACCGTATCCGCGGAGCGTTTCAAGGCCTTGTGCAGCAGCACTATCGCCAAGAATCTGCGCCACGCAGTGGTTAGCTCCGACAAGCCCCTCGACCTGAATGACCTGATTGGTTCCGTTTCTAAGCTGTTACAGGGACGCACCGTCCTTGAACAGCAGCAGGAGGTGCTCGACTGGCTCGACACCATGACTGGCACCCATCCGGACGAAGGCCAGCCGCCGTTCCTCAAGCTCCGCATCCACCTGTTCCAGCGCATGCTGCATGGTCTCTGGGCCTGCGTCGACCCGCAGTGCAGCGCCAAATCCAGTTATCTGGAGGACTGGCCCTTTGGCAATGTCTATGTGACCCAGCGAGCACGCTGCGTGTGTCATGCGCCGGTGTACGAGCTGGGATTCTGCGACGATTGTAAAACGCCGCATCTGCTGGCAGAGGATCGCAATGGCGAACTGCACCAGCCCAGCCCTTATGCTGGCGACGAGTTTTCCCTCAATCACGAGAATGGCGACGAAGACACGCCAGCCGAACCGTTGACAGTACGTGCTGCCAGCACACGCTTGATCATTGCCGGTTTGCCTATGGCGCATGAGCCTTACTTCCCGACCACTCTCGATCTTGAAAGCCAGAAGCTGGGAGTAGTGGCCGCTAGTCGCAATATCGGCATCGTGGTTACCGAGCAACCGGATGGCTGCTGCAGCCGTTGTGAAAAATCGTCGTTTGGCGGCAGCGACTTCCTGAGAAAAGCCTACCTGGGTGCTCCCTTCTACATCGCCAACGCCGTGCCAACCGTTCTTGAATTCTGCCCCGATCCTGATAAGGCAGATTGCGAAGGCCGTTCGCCCGAAGAGCTTCCGGGACGTGGGCGCAAGCTGATCACTTTCACCGACAGCCGTCAGGGCACCGCGCGCATGGCGGTGAGGATGCAGCAGGAAGCGGAGCGCTCCAGACTGCGCGGACTGGTATTTGAAACACTGAGGAATGCGCAAGCCAAGGCCGATGCCGCACCCAAAGACACCCCCAGCGGCGATCCTACCGAGCTTCTGGCCCAGGCAGAAAACCTGGAAAAAATAGGCATGGCCGGCATGGCGGCGGAGCTCCGCAAGCGGGCTGAGCAATTACAGTGTGGCGCAGTGCCTGCCAATCAAACCGAGACCATTACCTGGTCACGGATGGCCGAAACCATCGCAGCGGCCAGGGATATCGACCAGTTCATCCTGCGCTACAACCGCTATGCCAACCCGGCGCTTTTCGATGGCTACGAAGGCGGTCTAACAATGGCGCGTCTGCTGTTGGCCCGAGAGTTCTCGCGGCGACCCAAGAACCAGAACAGCACGGAAACGCTGGGACTAATCAAGGTCGGCTATCAGGGACTGGAGAAGGTGACGACGACTCCACCACTGTGGACCGATACCCGCGCCATTCCCGCACTCGGCGCTGCAAATGACCCCAGAAGCGCGCTGACGCTTGATGACTGGCGCGACTTCCTCAAGGTGGCACTCGACTTTTACGTCCGGGAGAACACCTTCATCCCGATGGAAAACAAGATGCGCCGCTGGATGGGCAGCCGCTTCAGTCCCAAGGCACTTTACTCGCCCAAGAGCGACGTGCAGGAAAGCAGCACCATCCGTAAGTGGCCGCAGATCAAGCCGGGCACACCTCACCGCCTGATCAAGCTACTAGAGCTGGCAACCGGCCTGAATCGTGCCATGAATGCGGATGCCGACAAGCTCAACAGCTGGCTCGAAGCGGCATGGCTGGCGCTGGTCAATGCCGGCATTCTGGAGTCTTCCGATACCGGTCACCGTTTGCGTCTGGAAACCCTCACTTTCTCGTTACCTATCGAGGGCTGGGTCTGTCCGTTAACACGGCGCATTTTCGATACCACCTTCCGTGGTCTGACACCCTATCTTCCTCAAAAACTGCTGAGCCATGACTACCGTTGCCAGAAGATCCAGCTTCCCAGCCTGAGCAGCCTGATGCCGGACGGCTCCCCGGTACCCAAGCAGGTACAGATCCGTCAGTTGGTCGCAAAAGATCCGGTAATTGCCCGGCTGCGCAAGGAATGCCTGTGGACTGATATCAGTGACCGCACGGTCGAGGGGGGCTTCTACTATCGAACCGCAGAACACTCGGCGCAGCAGTCTGCAGAAAGGCTGGAGCACTATGTCGAGGAGTTCAAGCGTGGCGATATCAACGTGCTGAACTGCTCCACCACCATGGAGATGGGCGTTGATATCGGCGGCATCTCTGCCGTGGTGATGAATAACCTACCGCCACATCCGGCCAACTATCTACAGCGCGCCGGGCGAGCCGGGCGACGCAGCGAGGCTCGGGCCATCGCCTACACGCTGTGCAAGGCCGACCCGCATAACCAGCGCGCCTTCGCCAATCCCAAATGGCCGTTTGTAACCGCCATTCCGGCACCAACCATTACCCTCAGCTCTGCACGGATCGTGCAGCGGCACGCCAATTCGCTATTACTGGCGCTATTCCTGCGCATGCACACTAGCAATGATGGCGATCGCACCAAGCTAACCCTGCACTGGTTCTTCGCTCCAGACGACTCACCCTGCCAGCGGTTCATGGCCTGGCTCAAGACAAGTTCCGATGAATTTGACCGTGCCGTAAAGCAGTTGGTCCGAGGTACCTGTCTGGAAGGTCGCTCCCTAAGCTCGATCACCGGCGAAACTCGGCAGGCATTGCGCGACCTTGAAGAGCGCTGGCTAGGCGAGTATCGCAATATCAACCATAAGTTGCAGGCCGCCAGCGACGGACCATACAAGAAGGCCTTGGCACTGGAGAAGCAGCGCCATGAAAACGAATACCTTCTCCGCTATCTGGCGTCGTCTGCATTCCTGCCGGGCTATGGCTTTCCGACTGACGTGGTGAGCCTCAAGACTTACAACGTCGAGGACTTCCTGCATCAGCAGCGGAAAAGCGATGCCAGTCGCGAGGACAGCATCTTCGACAACAAGGAAATGCCCTCGCGCAGCCTGAACATAGCCATTCGTGAATATGCTCCCGGCGCTCAGGTGGTGATTGACGGCCGGGTATACCGCTCCGCCGGTGTCAGCCTACAGTGGCACGCCGATGGGCAGGTCAACGAAGCACAGAAATTCGACATTGCTTGGCGCTGCCCTGAATGCGGCAACACGGGCATGATCGAAAACGCCTATGCCAATAACGAGGGGCTTTGCTGCTCGCACTGTACGACACCAATTCCCCCCAGCGAGCGCCGCATGGTGCTGCGTCCGGCTGGCTTCTTGACCGACTTCTACGAGGAAACCACCAACGACGTCACTTCGCAGAAGTTCATCCGCGTCGAGCGACCGCGCATACAGCTGAATGGCGAAAGCATCGCCTTACCCGACCAGCGCTGCGGTTTCGTGCGCTTCGGCCATGACGGCAGCGTCTTCCATCATTCGTCCGGCGAACATGAAAAGGGTTATGCCGTCTGCATGACCTGTGGACGTGCGGAATCCATGCTCGCTTCGGGCGAAGTGCCCAAGAATATGCAACCCGATACAGTTCACCGCCCGGTTGGCGGACTGGCTGGCAGCCGCAAGGATCGTGACTGTTCGGGCGAAGCGGTCAAGGCCAGTCTGCACCTGGGCTACCAGATCCGTACCGATGTGCTGGAGGTGTTCCTCAGAAATCCGCTCACAGGTGAATGGCTCCCCGACACTCCCGAGGGCCGTCTGGTTGCGACAACGCTCGGCGCTGCCATGCGCGACGTAATCGCCGACCGGCTCGGTGTCGCCAGCAGCGAAATGGGCTTCAGCTATCGCCTCGACCGCGACCGCGACTCCCGGCAAGGCCGCTCGGTCATTCAGCTGTTCGATGAAGTCAGCGGGGGCGCCGGCTTCGTGCTGGCCGGCCTGAGCGATATCGCATTGCTGCTGGGCAAGGCTCTGGATCGGCTGCAGTGCCCGGCCAACTGCGAGAATGTCTGCTCGCACTGCCTGGCCAGCCAGGACAGCCGTGTCGAGCGTGAAGAGCTGGATCGCAAGCTGGCACTGCGGTGGCTGAACGAATCCCGGCTGATTGAGCATCTGGGTTTGCCCGATACATTTGCTGGCCTGCATGGCGCGCGCTATTGCTCGGTTGGCCCGCTGCGCGAACTGAGTGCCGCCATCAACTCGCTAGATCGCCGAGATCCGACAGCAGCGATTCTGCTGTGCCTCCACGGCGACTGTGCGGATTGGGATCTCGACCATCCTCGCTTCCGGGAACAGGTGCTGACCTGGGCCATTGCCGAACGACTCAAGGTCCGCCTCGGCATTGCTGATCCGGCGCTGTTGAACGCTGAGCAAAAGGAAACCCTGGCACTGCTTGCCCGTCTGGGCGTTGAGCTAGTCGAGCTGCAAACCGGAACGTTGCAAGCTCCCTATCTGGTTGCCCAACTGTCATCCCAGGCTGGCGCCCGGAGCCTTTACAGCAACATGAACAACGTCGGAGTGCCCGGAGCCGATTGGCTACAAGGACATGCCGATGTGGTCTGGGCTACCAGCAAACTGATGCCAGCTGTTGCGGGCAACAGCATCGACTGCAGCGGCTGGAACCAGCATCCGCAGGGGGCTCGCATAGTCGAAGTCACTTCGCAACTCGACGGTCCCGTCAAGACCCTCAAGAAACGCATCGCCGCGCTTATCGACGCCCAGATGCCAGAGTTGGCCTCCCTGATCGCCAATGATCAAGCCGTCTCCATCAGCTACTCGGATCGCTACCTGAAGTCACCTTGGTCGCTGATGCTCCTGAGCAGTTTCCTGGAGCTTTTCCGGAGTGAAAAACTACAGTCGCTGTCTGTGCAGACTTTGGCGCCGAGCGGTAGCCAGCCGAGCTATCTGCTCAGCCATGACTGGATGCGAGCAGACGATCAAGAGGCGATTCTCGAACTCTGGCTGAAGAGTCAGTTCGATATAGTTCCGAACATCAACGTCATGAGCAGCCCCCGCGATCTGCTGCACTGCAGGGTCATCACTGTGAACTGGACGTCGGGCAAGATCAGCAAGATCCTGCTGGATCAGGGCATGGGCTACTGGCGTGGCCGGATGCCGTACAGAGATCAGATGGGCTTCGACTTCAATGCCTCCCCTCACGAACAGGCTTTGCAGATGCTCGAAAAACTTTCATCTGCTCAGATGCAGCAAAGTGGGGAGTGGCCGACTTATGTAAGCTGCTCGATAAGCTGAGGCATCCAGATGGAAATAATCCCTCGCTTGGGCGGCAATTAATTTTTCGTCCAGGCGGGGCGGCAACATGGTAGGCAACGCGTAGAAATTGAAGCGAATTCAAGAGTAATCAACATTGCTTCTTGCACAAAGTGGAACGGCCCGAACGTCAGCTTTTGGCCGCCAGCAACCGTTCTTAAAGCGACGCAGTCAACCGCAATCAGAAATTGTCTCGATTGCTATGACGAGGGGGCCTCAGCGCGTTGCTTGAGTTTCAGGCAGATATTTTCCTCTTCCGCCTCAACTGTCAGCTCATCGCCCAGACCCCATCCGAGCTGCTCAAGTAGCTCGGATGGAAGCTCAACAATGAGGTCTCCGCTGCCATCCCCAGGGTCTTGGCATACAACTCGCCAGCTCTCAGATGTAGTAGTCATAGATCCGCCCTCACGCAGTAGGCACAGTATGGCAGCTTAACAGTGCAGATCCGCTTCGTAAGGTGGGGCAGCATTTGGCCGTTAGCGACGGCCTGACTTCGACCGTCGCTATACATGGTCAAACCTCGGTCTGCTCTGCCATTTCCAAGGCGTCGTCGACCTCAATCCCAAGATATCGAACGGTGCTCTCCAGCTTCGTATGGCCAAGCAGAAGTTGAACGGCCCGCAAGTTCTTTGTCCTGCGATAGATCAGTGATGCCTTTGTACGTCTCATTGTGTGAGTGCCATACATGGCCGGATCAAGGCCAATGGCTTGCACCCAGCCTTTGACGATACGAGCGTATTGACGAGTGGATAGATGGTCTGAGGTGTGCAGCCTGCTCGGGAAAAGGCAGTCCTGGCTACGGAGCTGGGCTTGGTGTATCCAGGCCGCGAGAGCAGACCGTGTTTGCTCAGTAATTTCGAACTGCACTGGTCGCTTCGTTTTCTGCTGCATAACCATTGCTCGTGATGACACATGCTCGCCATGAGCAACGTCGCATACACGGAGCTTGGTTAAGTCGCAGGCTCGAAGCTTGCTGTCGATGGCCAGATCGAACAAAGCCAGATCCCGGGTTCGTTCTGCAAGCTGAAGCCTTACTCGGATGGCCCAGATATCTCTCAGCCGGAGCGGGGTTTTCTGTCCGACCAACTTTCCTTTGTTCCAGGGCCGGCGGGTGCAGGTAGCAGTGATGTTCATGGCAAGTCCTCCACATGTGGGAGGACAAGCATGGCTAGCCAGAGAAGTGGTCGCTAACCGGCCAATAGCGG
>NZ_KB822631.1 GCF_000364625.1 Pseudomonas thermotolerans DSM 14292 | reverse complement strand
GCCCGTGGACAACTGGCACGAACTGATCGGCGATCCAACCCTGGCCGACGCCATCCTCGACCGCCTGGTGCACAACGCCTACCGGATCAACCTCAAGGGCGAATCGATGAGAAAGCGGGTGAAGAAATTGACGACACCGGGCACCTCAGACTAACAATGCAACCCCTGCGTCGCTGCGCTCCGACTGCCCGGCCGGATGGCCGTGGAACAGGTGGCCAGATGGCCGTGGAATGCCTGGCCAGATGAGAGCGGACTGGGTGGCCGGATGGCGTGGAATCCGCAGGCTGGCCTTCGCCGAACGGGCCCGGCGCATCCTCGCCGAGCTGCACCTGGCCCGGGCCGAGGCGGTCTCCCTGAGCAGCGCACCCGAGGGCCTGATCCGCATCGACGCGCCCTCGCCCTTCGGCCGCCGCCATCTGGGCCCGGCGATCGCCGAGTTCCTGCGCGCCAACCCGGGCCTCGACGTCCAGCTGCGGCTGATCGACAGCTTCACCGACCTGGAAGGCGAGCACCTCGGCGAGGTGGACATCGTGGTGCGCATCGGCCCGCTCCCGGACCGCCGCCTGGTGGCCACCCCGCTGGCCTCCATGACCCGCATCGTCTGCGCCAGCCCCGATTACCTGCGCCGCCACGGCATTCCGCGCAGCCCACTGGAGCTGGAAGAGCACCATGGCCTCGACTGGGACAGTCTGGCACCGCCCTACGCCTGGCGCTTCGAAGTGGACGGCCGGCTGCAGCTGTGCAAGCCCCGGCGCATGCGGGAGACCAGCAACAACGCCGAGACCCTGCTGTTCAGCGCCCTCGCCGGCCTGGGCATCGCCCACCTGCCGACCTGGCTGATCGGCGAGCACCTGCTGCGCGGCGAGCTGCTGCCACTGTTCTGCGAGAACGGCCTGCCGCCAGCGGAACCGTCCAGCATCTACGCGCTGCGCCTGGAGCGCGAAGCCAGCCCGCGCACCCGCCTGCTGCTCGGCTTTCTCAAGCAGCGCTTCGGCTTTCCGCCGCCCTGGGACCAGGCCCTGCAGGCCGGTCTGGACGCGGCCCGGCAGTGATCGCAAGGCCATAAAAAGAGGAGCCCGCAGGCTCCTCGAAGTAACACCGTGGGCTGTCCTCCACGGTGGCGTGGGTCGGGTCAGGTGACGTTGCGGGTCGCCAGCCGTACGGCGCGTCATCCGGGCCGCTCACCTGAATCAGCCACGATTGTATTGCATCGGCGGCGTCCGGCCAGGGGTGAGCCGGCGCGTTCGGGGTCAGGGGTTGAGCACCACGGTGCGGTTGGCGTTGAGGAACACCCGGCGCTCCAGGTGGTAGCCGACGGCCCGGGCCAGGGTCAGGCACTCGATGTCACGGCCCTTGGCGATCAGATCCTCGGGATAGTGGGCGTGGTCCACCGGCTCGCCGCCCTGGGCGATGATCGGCCCCTCGTCCAGGTCGTTGTTGATGTAGTGGGCGGTGGCGCCGACCAGCTTGACGCCCTTCTGGTAGGCCTGGTGATAGGGCTTGGCGCCCTTGAAACCGGGCAGCAGCGAGTGGTGGATGTTGATCGCCCAGCCGTCCAGCCGGCGACAGAGTTCCGGCGACAGCACCTGCATGTAACGGGCCAGCACCACCAGTTCGGCGCCGGTTTCCTCGATCACCGCCAGCACCTGACGCTCCTGGGTGGCCTTGTTGGTCGGGTCGATGGGGAAATGGTGGTAGGGAATGCCGTGCCAGCGGGCCAGCGGCTCCAAATCCGGGTGGTTGGAGATCACCGCCACCACGTCCATCGGCAGCTGGCCAATGCGCTGGCGGTACAGCAGGTCGTTCAGACAGTGGTCGGCCTTGGAGACCATGATCACCACCCTGGCCCGGTAGCCCGGCGGGGTCAGCTCGACCTGCATGCCGAAGGGCGCCAGGCGCTCCTCCAGCCCGGCGCGGAAGCCCGCCTCGTCGAAGCCCTCCGGCTGTCGGAACTCGACGCGGATGAAGAAGCGCCCGGACAGCCGGTCGTCGAACGAATGATGCTCGGTGACGTAGCAGCGCTGCTCGAACAGAAAGCGCGTCACCGCATCCACGGTGCCCAGCACGCTCGGGCACTGGGCGCTGAGAATCCAGGTATCGGGGCTCCGGCTCATGCTCTATGCCTCCTGTCTGCAGGTTGAAGGGCTCCCCATGCCGCTCCGCGGGCGGGGCTCGACCTGCCCCGGCCCGCGCCCGTTGCGGGCCAGGCGCCGGGTGCAGGAGCAACCCCGCACCCGGAAGAGGCCGCAGGGGCGTGCGGCTCAGGCCTGGATGGCCAGGCCGAACTCCGCGCTGGCGTCCTGCAGCCACAGCCAGACGTAGTCGGCGAAGCTGCGGCGCACCAGCAGTTCCCAGGTGTCTTCGGAAACGTGGCGGATCACCAGCTGGGTCTTGGCGAAGGTGCTGCCCACCGCCTTGCCCACCGGAAAGTTCAGCGGGTGCACGTCGTACGGGGTGGACTTCATCAGCACTTCGCGAGCCTTGGGACCGCTCAGTTCCAGCAGGGTCTGCCCGCCGCTGACGTTCACCACCGAGATGTGCTGCCCAACCAGGGCTTCGCGCAGACGCTGCTCGGCGGCGAATTCCTCGCCACTCGGCACGATCAGCAGCCATTCGTCCGGGCCCAACCACTGCAGCGAGGTCTCGCCGCGCGCCACCAGGGTCAGCGCCACCGGCAGCTCCAGGCCCAGGGCCCGATGCACCCCGGCGGCGAAGGCCGGGTCCTTGGCATTGCCGCGCAGGACCAGGTGGCCCAGCAGCTTCTTCTCGCGCAGGCGCACCCCGGCCTGCGGGCTGCCCTTGCCGGCCAGCTCGTCGAGGCCGGCGTGGTACAGCGGCGACTCCGCGCGGGCCGCGCCGTTCGGGCGTTGTTGATACACGTTCACTGCGGTCATGGTTCACCTGCCTGGGGCGCTCGGGCGCCCCCTGTATTCCTTCGATTCGGCTCGCGCCGGCCTCATACGTTCTGGCGTTCGCCCTTCGGGTCGTAGAACACCGAGCTGCAGATCTCCGCCTCGATCACGCTGCCGTCGGCCAGCGGCGCGAAGACCCGCTCGCCCATGCGCTTGAGGCCGCCCTTGACCAGCGCCAGGGCGATGGAGCAGCCCAGCGCCGCGCTCCTGTAGCTGGAGGTGACGTGGCCGACCATCTGCATGGGGATCGACTGCCTGGGATCGAACACCAGCTGGGCCCCTTCCGGCAGCACCTGGTTGGGGTTGACCGGCTTCAGGCCGACCAGTTGCTTGCGGTCCTCGCGCAGGCAGTCCGCGCGGTTCATGCCGCGCCGGCCGATCCACGAGAACGGCTTGTTGCGGCCCACGCACCAGCCCATGTTGAGGTCGTCCGGGGTCACCGAGCCATCGGTGTCCTGGCCGACGATGATGAAACCCTTCTCGGCGCGCAGGACGTGCATGGTCTCGGTGCCGTAGGGAGTCAGGCCGTAGCGCTGGCCCGCCTCGATCAGTTGCTCCCAGACGCCCATGGCGTAGTCGGCCTGGACGTTGATCTCGTAGGACAGCTCGCCGGTGAAGGAGATGCGGAACACCCGCGCCGGCACGCCGCCCACCTGGCCCTCCTTCCAGCTCATGAACGGGAAGGCTTCGTTGCTCAGGTCGATGTCGGTCACCTCGGCGAGCAGCTTCCGGCTGTTCGGCCCAGACAGGGTCATGGTCGCCCAGTGGTCGGTGACCGAGGTGAAGTACACCTTCAGCTCCGGCCATTCGGTCTGGTGATACAGCTCCAGCCACTCCAGCACGCGCGCCGCGCCGCCGGTGGTGGTGGTCATCAGGAAATGGTTGTCGCCGAGACAGGCGGTGACGCCGTCGTCGAAGACCATGCCGTCTTCCTTGCACATCAGACCGTAGCGGGCCTTGCCCACGTCCAGCTTGGTCCAGGCGTTGGTGTACACGCGGTTGAGGAACTCGCGGGCATCCGGCCCCTGGATGTCGATCTTGCCCAGGGTGGAAGCGTCGAGGATGCCCACCGCGTTGCGCACCGCCAGGCACTCGCGGGCCACCGCGGCGTGCATGTCCTCACCCGGTTTCGGGAAGTACCAGGGGCGCTTCCACTGGCCGACGTCCTCGAACTCGGCGCCATTCTCCAGGTGCCAGCGGTGCAGCGCGGTGTAGCGCTTGGGCTCGAACAGATGGCCGCAGTGGCGGCCGGTCACCGCGCCGAAGGTCACCGGGGTGTAGTTCGGGCGGAACATGGTGGTTCCCATCTGCGGGATGCTGATCCCCAGCGCCCGCGCGGCGATGGCCAGGCCGTTGATGTTGCCCAGCTTGCCCTGATCCGTGCCGAAGCCCAGGGCAGTGTAACGCTTGACGTGCTCGACCGACTCGAAGCCCTCGCGTACCGCCAGCTCGATGCCGGCGGCGGTGACGTCGTTCTGCAGGTCGACGAACTGCTTGGGCGCCCGCGAGGTGGGCTTGTCGTGCGGTACCAGGAACAGCGCCACGGTCGCTTCCTCGCGGCGCGCCTCGGCCTTCGGCAGACTGCCGTCGACCGCCTTGAAGCCGGCCTCCTCGGCCGCCTGGGCACCGGCCCGGTAGCCATCGGTGAGCACCTCGCCGAGGCTGAACACGCCGTTCACCGCGCCGGCATCGATGCGCAGCTGCACGCCATTGCCCGGACCGGGGACGAAGGCCAGGATGTCCTCGCGCCACTGCGGACGGCCACCGAGGTGCGAAGCCAGGTGCACCACCGGGCTGTAGCCGCCGGAGCTGGCGATCAGGTCACAGTCGATGCGCTCGCCGGTGCCGACCACCTTGCCGGCCTGGGCGTCGATGGCGCAGATCCGCGCGCCGCTGACCCGCTTGCTGCCCAGGCATTCCACCACCGCGCTGCCAGTGAGGATGCGCACGCCGCGGCGGCGCGCCTCGTTGACCCAGTCGCCCTGCGGGTTGCTGCGCGCATCGGCGACCGCGGCCACTTCCAGGCCGGCGTCCAGCCAGTCGAGCACCACGCGGTAGGCGTAGTCGTTGTTGGTGGACAGCACCAGGCGACGGCCCGGGGCCACCGCGTAGCGGCGCAGGTAGGTGGACACCGCGCCAGCCAACATGTTGCCCGGCACGTCGTTGTTGGCGTAGACCAGCGGTCGCTCATGGGCGCCGGTGGCCAGCACCACACGCTTGGCGCGCACGCGGTGGATGCGCTGGCGGGCCTGGCGTACGCCGTTGGCGCCCAGCGGCGCCACTTCGCCGAGGTGGTCGGTGAGGCGCTGGTGGATGGTCAGGAAGTTGTGGTCGTGGTAGCCGTTCACCGTGGCGCGCGGCAGCAGGGTCACTTCCGGCATCTTCTCCAGCTCGGCGAGAGCCTTGGCCACCCACTCGGCGGCCGGCTGGCCGTCCAGGGTCTCGCGGGTATCCAGCAGGCTGCCGCCGAATTCCTCCTGCTCGTCCGCGAGGATCACCCGCGCGCCGCTGCGTGCGGCGGCCAGCGCGGCAGCCAGACCGGCCGGGCCGGCGCCGACCACCAGCACGTCGCAGTGTCGGTTGACATGGTCGTAGATGTCCGGGTCCCTCTCGGTGGGCGCCCGGCCCAGGCCCGCGGCCTTGCGGATGTACTTCTCGTAGGTCAGCCAGAGGCTCTGCGGGTACATGAAGGTCTTGTAGTAGAAGCCCGGCGGCATCAGCTTGCCGCCGACCTTGCCGACCAGCGCCATGAGGTCGGTATCGACGCTCGGCCAGCCGTTGGTGCTGCGCGCCACCAGGCCGTTGAACAGCGCCTGCTGGGTGGCCCGCACGTTGGGCACCTGGGCGGCCTCGCAGGAACCCAGCTGCAGCACGGCATTGGGCTCCTCGGCACCGGCGGCGACGATGCCGCGCGGCCGCGAGTACTTGAAGCTGCGGCCGACCACGTCGACGCCGTTGGCCAGCAGCGCGGCGGCCAGGGTGTCGCCGGCGTAGCCTTGGTAGGTCTGGCCGTTGAAGGTGAAGGTCAGGGGCTGGCTGCGGTCGATGCGGCCGCCGCCGGGGAGACGATTGACCTGGCTCATGCCGGTACTCCTTGTTCGACGGCCTTCTTCTCGGATACGCCGGGACGCTCGCCGATCTTGTAGGTTTCCAGAATCTCGTAGGTCACCGTGTGGCGGGTGACGTTGAAGTACTTGCGGCAGCCCGCCGAATGCACCCACAGCTCGTGGTGCAGGCCGCGCGGGTTGTCGCGGAAGAACATGTATTCGCCCCACTCCTCGTCGGTGCAGGCATCCGGATCCAGCGGACGGGCGATGTGCGCCTGGCCCTTGGCATGGAATTCCTCTTCGGAGCGCTGTTCTCCGCAATGGGGACAGAAGATGTGCAGCATGGTTGGGGCCTCCTGGTACTTCGTCCCCTCTCCCGCTCGGGACAGGGGTTAGCAATTGGTTCGTTGCGCCCCTCCTGGAAGAGGGGCTTCAGGTGAAGGCCGCGGTGCTCGCCGCCAACAGCCTCACCCGGCCCGGCGGGCCGGTTTCCTCCACGTGCGCGCGAGGCTCACTCGACGCCTTCCTTCGCGCGTCCTCAGTGCGCCACCGCCGCGGCGCCGTGCTCGTCGATCAGCGCGCCGGTGTAGAAGCGCTCGATGGAGAACGGCTGAGCCAGCGGATGCATCTCGCCGCGCGCCAGGCTGGCGGCGAACACATGGCCCGAGCCGGGGGTGGCCTTGAAGCCGCCGGTACCCCAGCCGCAGTTGAAGTACAGGTTCTTCACCGGAGTCTTGGAGATGATCGGGCAGGCGTCCGGGGTGGTATCCACGATGCCGCCCCACTGGCGGTTCATGCGCACCCGGGAGAGCACCGGGAACATTTCCACGATGGCCTGCAAGGTGTGTTCGATGGTGGTGTAGGAGCCGCGCTGGCCGTAGCCGTTGTAGCCGTCGATGCCGGCGCCGATGACCAGGTCGCCCTTGTCCGACTGGCTGATGTAGCCGTGCACGGCGTTGGACATGATCACGCTGTGGATGATCGGCTTGATCGGCTCGGAGACCAGCGCCTGCAGCGGATGGGATTCCAGCGGCAGACGGAAGCCGGCCAGACGCGCCATGTGCCCGGAGTTGCCGGCAGTGACCACACCGACGCGCCGCGCGCCGATGAAGCCCCTGGTGGTCTCCACGCCGATCACCGCGCCGTTTTGCTTGCGGAAACCGATCACCTCGGTGTTCTGGATGAGGTCCACGCCCAGGGCATCGGCGGCGCGGGCGAAGCCCCAGGCCACCGCGTCGTGGCGAGCCACGCCGCCGCGGCGCTGCACGGTGGAGCCGAGAATCGGGTAGCGGGTGTTCTTGCTGCAATCGAGGTAGGGAATCTCCTCGGCCACCTGCTTGGCATCCAGCAGCTCGCCGTCGATGCCGTTGAGACGGTTGGCGCTGACCCGGCGCTCGGCGTCACGCATGTCCTGCAGAGTGTGGCAGAGGTTGTAGACCCCGCGCGCCGAGTACATGACGTTGTAGTTGAGATCCTGGGACAGCCCCTCCCACAGCTTCATGGCGTGCTCGTAGAGGTGCGCCGCCTCGTCCCACAGGTAGTTGGAACGCACGATGGTGGTGTTGCGCGCGGTGTTGCCGCCGCCCAGCCAGCCCTTCTCCACCACCGCGACGTTCTTCACGCCGAACTCCTTGGCCAGGTAGTACGCGGTAGCCAGACCGTGACCGCCGCCGCCGACGATCACCACGTCGTAGACGGGTTTCGGCGTCGGGTTACGCCACATGCGCTGCCAGTTCTCGTGGTGGCTGAGGGAGTGCTTGAACAGACCGAAGCCGGAAAAACGTTGCATGGAAGTGCTCCTGAAAGTCTGTTGTGTTCAGCGGTAGACCGGGTAGTCCGCGCACAGCCCGGCCACCTGCACGGCCACCCGCGCCTCGACGTCGGCATCGCCGATGTGATCGAGGATGTCGCAGATCCAGCCGGCCAGTTCCGCGCTCTGCGCCTCCTTGAGGCCACGAGTGGTGATCGCCGGGGTGCCGATGCGCAGGCCGGAGGTCACGAAGGGGCTCTGCGGGTCGTTGGGCACGGCGTTCTTGTTCACCGTGATGCCGGCGCGGCCGAGAGCCTCGTCGGCCTCCTTGCCAGTCAGCCCCTGCTTGATCAGGCTGACCAGGAACAGGTGGTTGTCGGTACCGCCGGAGACCACGTCATAGCCGCGCTCGATGAACACCCTGGCCATGGCCTGGGCGTTCTTGATCACCTGCTGCTGGTACTCCTTGAAGCCCGGCTCCAGCGCCTCCTTGAAGCACACCGCCTTGGCGGCGATCACGTGCATCAGCGGGCCGCCCTGGGCACCCGGGAACACCGCGGCATTGAGCTTCTTCTCGATCTCCTCGTTCTTGCGGGCGAGGATCAGGCCGCCGCGCGGACCGCGCAGGGTCTTGTGGGTGGTGGTGGTGACCACGTCCGCATAGGGCAGCGGATTCGGGTACAGGCCCGCCGCCACCAGGCCAGCCACGTGGGCCATGTCGACGAACAGGTAGGCCCCGACCTTGTCGGCGATGGCGCGGAAGCGCGGAAAGTCGAGGGTCTTGGAGTAGGCGGAGAAGCCGGCAACGATCAGCTTCGGCTTGTGCTCGACGGCCAGACGTTCCACTTCGTCGTAGTCGATCAGGCCGTTGGCGTCGATGCCGTACTGCACGGCGTTGTACAGCTTGCCGGAGGAACTGACCTTGGCGCCGTGGGTCAGGTGGCCGCCGTGGGCCAGGCTCATGCCGAGGATGGTGTCGCCCGGGTTCAGCAGCGCCAGGTAGACGGCGGCGTTGGCCTGGGAGCCGGAGTGCGGCTGGACGTTGGCATAGTCGGCGCCGAACAGTTGCTTGGCGCGCTCGATGGCGATGCGCTCCACCTTGTCCACGTACTCGCAGCCGCCGTAGTAGCGCTTGCCCGGATAGCCTTCGGCGTACTTGTTGGTCAGGCCGCTGCCCTGGGCTTCCATCACGCGCTTGCTGGTG
Organism: Pseudomonas thermotolerans DSM 14292; assembly: GCF_000364625.1. Lineage (GTDB taxonomy): Bacteria > Pseudomonadota > Gammaproteobacteria > Pseudomonadales > Pseudomonadaceae > Aquipseudomonas > Aquipseudomonas thermotolerans. Next base: position 7,399 of record NZ_KB822631.1, on the reverse strand, counting down.
TAGTTTTCCGAGGCGATCAGCTCGATGTGGTCTTCCTGACGGCGCTCTTCTTCCTGCATCGCGCTGAACAGTTCGTCGTCATAACCCTGGATCTGGTCTTGCTTGCTGAACATCGATGATCTCCTGCGACAACCCACTGTCGTCTCTGTTGTTTTGGGGTCCGGCACCTGCCGCTGCATTACGGTCGGTACCAGCCTGTTGCGGCCGATTGTGCGAGTTAGTCCGACACCCCGTTTGCCTGTTTGCGACGTGTAAATGCCCAAACTTGCCCACGCCGCTGACGAAAAGCGTTCGATTAACGAAGCGCACCCCGCCAACCCGCCAAAGGTGCGCCGGAACGCCGCTGATGCAGGGCTGGAATGGGTGTAAGCTGGGCCCCGGCGCAGACTAGCTCCCGCGCCCCAGAACAAGAAAAGACAGAACTGCACTCCGACTGCTGTCTCAACGCGAATACCCAAAAACGACAGTCGATGCTGTGGAGGAAAAACCAATGGCTGTTGCGAAATTTGCGGCGCCACCCGTCGACGAGATCCAGGGCCAATCCCGGCCCAACGCAGTGAAGACCTTCGGTTTCCTGCTGATCCCCAACTTCACCACCATTGGCTTCGCGTCGGCGATCGAGACCCTGCGCATGGCCAACCTGGCCGCCAAGCGCCCCCTGTTCCGTACCCTGCTGATCGCTGCCGACCACGAGCCGGTGCAGGCCAGCAACGGCATGCGCGTGGTCCCCGACTACAGCCTTGAGGATGCCCCCGCGCTGGACGCCCTGTTCGTCGTCGGCTCCAACCCCATGCCGCTCCGCTATGACCGCCGCCTGCTCAACTGGGTGCGCAAGCTGGCCCAGCACGACGTGGCGCTGGGCGGCATCTGCACCGGCAGCCACCTGCTGGCCAGCGCCGAACTGCTCAAGGGCTATCGCTGCACGGTGCACTGGGAAGACATCGAGCACGTGAAGGACAAGTTCCCCGGCATTGTCATTTCCAACCAGCTGTTCGAGCTGGACCGCGACCGCTACACCTGCTCCGGCGGCACCGCGTCCATGGACATGACCCTGCAGCTGATCGCCCGCGAGCCGGGCGGCGTGGAAATCGCCACCCGCGCCGCCGAGCTGCTGCTTTGCGACCGCATGCGCGGCGCCCGCGAACAGCAGCGCGTGCCCCTGCGGCAGAAACTCGGCCACGCCCAGCCGAAGCTGAGCCAGATCGTCGCGATCATGGAAGCCAACCTGGAAGAACCGCTGGAACTGGAAGAACTGGCGCAGCTCAACGAGGTATCGGTGCGCCAGCTGGAGCGGCTGTTCCACAAGTACCTGGACCGCACGCCCAGCCAGTACTACCTGGAACTGCGCCTGAACCGCGCCCGCGACCTGCTGCTGCGCAGCGAATCGCAGGTCCGCGACATCGCCCTGGCCTGCGGCTTCGCCTCCCCGGCGCACTTCTCCAAGTGCTACAGCCGCTTCTTCGGCCATTCACCACGGAGCGAGCGCAAGCAGAGTCCATTGCACGTCTGAGACGCCGCCTCCGTCTGGGGGGGCGGCTTCGCCGCCAATCGCGAATGAATTCGCTCCTACAAGGTACGGTGCCATCTGGACACTCCGTTTGTGGGAGCGAATTCATTCGAGAAGTGGGAACCCAAACAAAAACGCCGCCCTCCTCCCGGAAAGCGGCGTTTTTCGTCGACGGCTCCTACGAATCAGGCGCCCCGTTCGAGACTCCCGCTCAGGGCCACCGCCGGCTTCTTCGCCAGCAGCCAGTAGCACAGGCCCGACACCAGGATCGCCGGGAAGCTCGCGGTGATCTGCGCTGCCACATCCTTGAAGACATGAGCCAGCAGGAAGTACACCGCGAACCCGGCCACCAGGGAGAAGATGCCCGCGGCGTTCCAGCCATTGGCCCCGTAGTAGGCGCCGCCGGCTTCGCTGAACAGATCACGGTCGGACAGGCGCTTGCCGCGTACGCAGAAGTAGTCCACCAGGATGATGGTCCAGAGCGGGATGAAGATGCCGCCGATCACGCCCAGGAAGGTCTCGAAGTAGTGCAGGAAGGAATCGAAGCCCATGGGCACGAAGCACAGCACCAGTTGCAGCACGACGATGATCGACAGCGCCTTCTTCGGCGTCAGGCCCTTGAAGGCGCCCAGCAGGCCCATGCCCGAGCCGTAGAGCACGGTGACGTTGGTGCTCACGGTGGCGAAGATCAGCACCAGGAACGACACCATGCCAAGGCCCAGGGTGGCCAGGGTGGAGCTGGGGTCGGAGTTGTTCGGGTCGACAAAACCGCTCTGCAGCGCCACGCCGATGGCGCCGACGGCACCGACGACCATGAACCAGCCCTGGCCGATGTTCAGCCCCAGCCAGCTGCCCACGCTGGCCGCCGTGCCAGTCTTGGAGAAGCGCGAGAAATCCGCCACCTGCGCCCAGGTCCAGGAGAAGCCGAAAGCCAGGTCGATGAAGAAGGCCACGCTGTGGGTCGGGGTCGCCACCTTGAAGTCCATGATCTGCTTCACGTCCCATTGGGACAGCACCACATGGGTCACCCAGGCTCCCAGCACCAGCAGGAGGATGCCGGCGATGCGCTCCAGGTAGCGGATCGCCTCGTGGCCGAGGAAGGTGATCACGCCCTGGGCGACGGCGGTCAGCAGGATGCCGAAGACCATCGGCCAGGTGGAACCCGGCTGGCCGAACACCGGCCAGCCGAATGCCGCACCGAACACATGGCTGAGGGAGATGGCGGCGATGAAGCTGTTCACGCTGGGCCAGCCGATCAGCACCAGGAACTGCGCCACGCCGGTCAGGCGCGAGCCCTCAGTCGTCAGCCAGGGCCCCGCGGGCCGTCTCGCGGGTGCAGAGCATCGCCACCAGCGCTACCACCGCCGCGATCACCAGCATCCAGGCCGGGGCCAGCTTGTCGCCGGTCTGGCTGATCAGCCAGGTGGCGATGAAGGGCGCGGTACCGCCGAACAGGGCGTTGGCCGTGTTGAAGCTGAAGGCGAAGCCGCTGTAGCGCACCCGCGTCGGGAATACCTCGGCGAGGAAACACGGCAGGGTGCTGTCATTGATCGCCAGCATCAGGCCGAAGGCGATCTGGATCGCCAGGATGAAGGCGAAGGCCTGCCCTTCCAGCATCCCGAATAGCGGCATGGTGAGGCCGATGAACAGCATGGAGGCAGCAATCAGCATGGTCTTGCGGCCGAAGCGGTCCGACAGCTTGCCCATCAGGAAGATGAAGCCGATGTAGGTGGCCAGGGACACGGTGGAGGCCAGGAAGGAATCGGTTTCATTCATGCCCAGCTCGGCGGAGAGATAGGTCGGCATGTAGCTGAGGATCAGGTAGAAGGCCACCGCGTTGAGGCAGGTGACGCCAATGGCCACCAGCACCTTCTTGCGATGCACGCCCAGCAGCTCGCGGATCGGCACCTTGTGCTCGGCTTCCTTCTTCTCCATGGCCTGTTCCATTTCTCGGAATTTGGGCGTGTCCTGCAGGTGCAGGCGGATGTAGCGGCCGATCAGCCCCAGCGGCGCCGCCAGCAGGAACGGAATGCGCCAGCCCCAGCTGTGCAGCTGTTCGGAGTCCAGCTGCGAGTAGAGCAACGCGGCGAACAGCGAACCGAACAACAGCCCCGCCGCCGTACTCGCTGGCACCAGGCAGGTGTAGAAGCCGCGCTTGTTGTCCGGTGCGTATTCGGCGAGGAAGGCCGCCGCGCCGGCGTATTCCCCCGAGGCGGAAAAGCCCTGCACCAGGCGGATCAGGAGCAGCAGCAACGGCGCCAGCATGCCCACCTGGGCGTAGGTCGGCAGCAGCGCGATGCAGAAGGTGGCGCCGGACATGATGAGGATGGACAGCGACAGCGCATTGCGCCGGCCATAACGGTCACCGATATGGCCCCAGACGATGCCGCCGATGGGGCGGACGATGAAGGAGATCGCGAACACCGCGAAGGTGGCCAGAAGGCCGGCGGTCTTGTCGGTAGCCGGGAAGAATACGACTGCGATTACCGCAGCCAGGTAACCGTAGGCGGCATAGTCGAACCACTCGACGAAGTTGCCCATGAAGCTGGCGGTCGCCGCGCGGCGGAGAGTGCTGCGCTCGCTGCTGGCCATCTGGCTGTCGCTCCGGCCATAGGCCAGGGTCTGGTTGAAAAGGCTCATCGGGCACCCCCTTCACAAGGGACATGCACCTGAATGCCTGGAGTATGGACGGGAGCGTCCCGACCGTCGTTGCAACACACTGAGTCGGCCGCTCCCCGAAGGAGCGTCCCTGAAACAAACCTGACCATCGCCTTTACCTCTGTTGTTGTGGTGATTTCGGCAGCGGGTAGTCAAAGGTCGGCGCGTGCGCGGGGGCTGGCCCCGTGGATGCCGCGCGTCGATTCTTGTTGTGGCCACGGCCCGCGCAGTGTCGGCCTGCGCGGGTGTGGGGTGGGTCATTTGCGGATGATGTTTTTCTCCGGACCGTAGGGGAACCGGGTGATGTTCTCGGCGCCCTGCTCGGTGACGATCAGGATGTCGTGCTCGCGGTAGCCGCCGGCGCCCGGCAGGCCCTCGGGGAGCATGATCATCGGCTCCATGGAGACCACCATGCCCGGCTCCAGCACCGTGTCGATGTCCTCGCGCAGCTCAAGGCCGGCCTCGCGCCCGTAGTAGTGGCTGAGGGTGCCGAAGGAGTGGCCGTAGCCGAAGGTGCGGTATTGCAGCAGGTCGTGTTCCAGGTAGATCTCATTCAGCTCGCGGGCGATGTCGCAGCAGCGCGCGCCGGGCCTGATCAGCTTCAGGCCGGCCTCGTGGACCTTGACGTTGACCTCCCACAGGCGCAGGTGCTCGTCGGAGCAGTGGTCGAGGAACAGGGTGCGCTCAAGCGCGGTGTAGTAGCCGGCAATCATCGGGAAGCAGTTCAGGCTGAGGATGTCGCCCTTGTTCACCTTGCGCGAGGTCACCGGGTTGTGCGCGCCATCGGTGTTGATGCCGGACTGGAACCAGGTCCAGGTGTCCATCAGCTCGCCGTCGGGGAAGCGCTTGGCGATCTCGCGGATCATGGCCTGGGTGGCGTGCAGGGCCACCTCGTATTCCGGCACCTGGTCGTGCAGCGCCTCGACCACCGCGGCGCCGCCGATGTCGGCCACCTGGGCGCCGTGGCGGATGATGGCGTGCTCCTCGGCGGACTTGATCATGCGCATGCGCATGCACGCGGCGGCCACATCCACCAGCTCGGCGTCCGGATAGCGGGCGGCCAGCTTGTCGCGGTTCTGCAGGTTCAGGTGGTCATGCTCGATGCCGATGCGGCGCGCCTTGGGCAGGGCCTGCTGGATGGCGACGAAGTAGTTATCACGCTGCCAGTCGGTGTAGACGATGTTGTCGGTGCCGACAGTGCGGCGCCACGGCTGGCCACCGTCGATGTTGGCGCTGATGCTGATCACCTCGTCCTGGGTCACCACCAGCGCGTAGGGACGGCCGAAGGAGCAGTAGAGGAAGTCAGAGTAATAGTTGATGTTGTGGTACGAGGTGAAGATCGCAGCATCGATATTCTCTGCCGCCAGATGGGCGCGCAGCCTGGCTTGGCGATTGGCGTATTCCTGGGCGGAGAAGGTGGACTTGACCTTGTCGCCGTTACGGATGCGGAGCGTCTTGGGCATTTGCATGACGGTGAACCCTTGTTGTTTTCCAGTGACTCGACTCACCGGGCTGGTGGGCCGTTGGAAAGCATTGCAACAGAAGCCCCCCGCCATTTTTTGTACGAATCCGACCCCAAGTTGGTCAGATCCGCTGGGGTGGCTTGGTTGCGATCCGAGGTGTCTTTGATGACTGCGAGCGGGGGATTGGGCACCCTCACCCCCGGCCCCTCTCCCGCAGGGAGAGGGGTGACTCAGGCTGGATGCGACGTGCCAAGCGCGCACGGACTGTCCTCTCTCCCTCTGGGATAGGGTTGGGGTGAGGGAAGGTGGGCTGAATAGGATTTCCATAGCAGGCACAGTCCGCTTTTTACTGTGGGGGCGAATTCATTCGCTAAGCAGGCCGCAGGTCTGCCCAAGAGGTCGACCGGGGCAGCTGCGCTGCCCATAGCGAATGAATTCGCCCCCACAAGGGAAAGGCCCAACACCGTACCCACAAAAAAACAGGCCCGGACCGTGCTGCCAGGCACGGGCGGGCCCGAAGTGGTGCCAGCGGATTCAGTGCATCGCGGCGCGGCAGAGCTGCGGTTTGTCCAGCCGTTCGTTGCTGGGCGGAATGCCGAAATGCTCGCGGTAGCACTTGGAGAAATTCTGCGGGGAGAGGAAGCCGCAACCGGAGGCCACCTGCACCACCGGCAGCGCGGTCTGGCGCAGGAGCTGGCGAGCGCGCAGCAGGCGCAGCTTCAGGTAATAGCGTGACGGCGAGCAGTGCAGGTATTTCTGGAACAGCCTTTCCAGCTGGCGGCGCGACAGCTCGATGAAGCTGGCCAGGTCATCCAGTTCGATGGGTTCTTCCAGATTGGCCTCCATCAGGGCGATCACTTCCTGCAACTTGGGCTGGGCGCTGGCCAGCGCTTCGCGCAGGGTCATCCGGCTGGCCCAGGCCGGGACGCTTTCGCTGCACGGAAGCAGACCCGCCTCGACCAGCAGCGCGCGGGCGGACTCCAGCGCGCCCAGCTTCACCCCGCGCTCAGCCAGGTCGCGAAGTTGCGTGAGCAAGCCGGCGTGAGCGAGCGGAGCGCTGTCGCCGCCGCAAAGAATCAATGAGTCCAATCCACTGGCCTCGGCAAGGCTGCCTTCGGGCGTCAGCTGCATGCCGTTGCCGGCGCGCACCGGGTTGCCGTCGCACGTCAGGATGCACCAGCGATAACGGCCCGCTCCGGACTGCTGGTTGGCCAGGCGCAAAGGCTCCAGGGCGCCGGCGAGGGCGATCAGGCTGAATGCGTCGAGCAGCAGGAAACCGACGGATTCGAGGCGCTGCTGCGGTAGGCGGTGGGCTTGGCAGGCAGTCATGGCATCAGCACTCCACCGCACTCACGGCCAGGCCACCGCGCGAGGTTTCCTTGTACTTGTCGTGCATGTCTGCACCGGTATCGCGCATGGTGCGGATCACCTGGTCCAGGGAGATGAAGTGCTCGCCGTCGCCGCGCAGGGCCATCTGCGCGGCATTGATGGCCTTCACCGCGGCTATGGCGTTGCGCTCGATGCAGGGCACCTGAACCAGCCCACCCACCGGGTCGCAGGTCAGGCCCAGGTTGTGCTCCAGGCCGATCTCCGCGGCATTCTCCACCTGCTGCGGGGTACCGCCGAGCACTTCGGCCAGGCCCGCCGCGGCCATGGCGCAGGCCGAACCCACCTCCCCCTGGCAGCCCACCTCGGCACCGGAGATGGAGGCGTTCTTCTTGCAGAGGATGCCCACCGCCGCCGCCCCCAGGAAGAAACGCACCACGTCGTC
>NZ_KB822630.1 GCF_000364625.1 Pseudomonas thermotolerans DSM 14292 | reverse complement strand
CCGCTATTGGCCGGTTAGCGACCACTTCTCTGGCTAGCCATGCTTGTCCTCCCACATGTGGAGGACTTGCCATGAACATCACTGCTACCTGCACCCGCCGGCCCTGGAACAAAGGAAAGTTGGTCGGACAGAAAACCCCGCTCCGGCTGAGAGATATCTGGGCCATCCGAGTAAGGCTTCAGCTTGCAGAACGAACCCGGGATCTGGCTTTGTTCGATCTGGCCATCGACAGCAAGCTTCGAGCCTGCGACTTAACCAAGCTCCGTGTATGCGACGTTGCTCATGGCGAGCATGTGTCATCACGAGCAATGGTTATGCAGCAGAAAACGAAGCGACCAGTGCAGTTCGAAATTACTGAGCAAACACGGTCTGCTCTCGCGGCCTGGATACACCAAGCCCAGCTCCGTAGCCAGGACTGCCTTTTCCCGAGCAGGCTGCACACCTCAGACCATCTATCCACTCGTCAATACGCTCGTATCGTCAAAGGCTGGGTGCAAGCCATTGGCCTTGATCCGGCCATGTATGGCACTCACACAATGAGACGTACAAAGGCATCACTGATCTATCGCAGGACAAAGAACTTGCGGGCCGTTCAACTTCTGCTTGGCCATACGAAGCTGGAGAGCACCGTTCGATATCTTGGGATTGAGGTCGACGACGCCTTGGAAATGGCAGAGCAGACCGAGGTTTGACCATGTATAGCGACGGTCGAAGTCAGGCCGTCGCTAACGGCCAAATGCTGCCCCACCGTACGAAGCGGATCTGCCCGAGATGAAGCTGCCATACTGTGCCTACTGCGTGAGGGCGAATCTATGACTACTACATCTGAGAGCTGGCGAGTTGTATGCCAAGACCCTGGGGATGGCAGCGGAGACGTCATCGTTGAGCTTCCATCCGAGCTACTTGAGCAGCTCGGATGGGGGCTGGGTGATGAACTGTCAGTTGAGGCGGGAGAGGAAAACATCTGCCTGAAACTCAAGCAACGAGCTGATGGCGCCTCGTCATAGCAATCCAAACATTGTCTGATTGCGGTTGACTGCGTCGCTTCAAGAGCTGCTACTAACGGCCACAAGCGGACTGTCAACGCAATGTGAGGAAACTAGCGGCTGCCTGCTTCTCAGATCCCCTTCCCTAGCATCTTGCCGTTTACGATTTCCCCGTAAAGGTTCACGCCGTCATTGGCGTGGTACTTATCTCGGGTTTTCTCGACTGAGCCATCAATCAAGCGTGGGTCTTGCGGTCGCTCGTGACTGTTCATGAAGGCCGCCACGTTCCAGGCGTCTTCATCTGGCAGGGTGCCGCCTTTGCCCAGTGGCATGTTTTCCTTGATGAACGCCGCAGCCGTGTTGATTCGATGCATGCCTGCACCCCAGTTGAACGAGTCCGCGCCCCAGAGTGGCGGGAATACATAAAGGTCACCAGACTTCTGCCCTTCCCCGTTCGGCCCATGACAGACGGCGCACTGTGCGTCGTAGACCTGTTCTCCCTTCGCCAGGTCGTATCCGCCTTCGGGTTGTGGCACTTCCGGATAGGCCCGACCTGACAGCTCTTGACCTGTGGGTGCTCCGGTTGCAAGCCAGTAGGAATAGGCTGAAAGCGCGGCGATAACGGGGCCGTCAGCCTCGGGTGCCTTGCCGTTCATACTGAATTGGAAACAGCCCTGAAGGCGCTCGGCATAGCTGTTCACCTTGTCGTTTTTCTTCCGGTACGCCGGATACATGGTGTAGGCAGCCCAGAGCGGTGCAGAGTTGGCTTTCCGGCCTTGTTCGAGGTGGCAGTTCGCACAGGCCAGGCCGTTGCCGACATAGTCGGGCGCATGCGTCTTGGTATCGACGAATATGGCGCGCCCCTGCTGTACCAACTGCCCGTAGGTGTTGTCAGGCAGTTCGCTTTCCTTTGGCGGTTGGAAGTACTTGCTGCTGGCGGGATCACCTGCTCCGGTCAGGATCTGCGACTGATCTTCCATCGCGATGTCGTCCGCGAGCACCGGGAAGCCCAATGACATCAACAGCAGCGCGGTTGTATGGGTCTTCATTTGGCTGCTCCTTTGTCAGTCAGGCCTGCGAAGTACGTCGAGACCGCCGTTACCTCGTCCTCGGTCAAGCTACGTGCGATTTGGCCCATCAGGTCGTTGGGGTCGTTCTTGCGGGTGCCCTGACGCCACGCGGTCAACTGAGACGACAGATACTGTGCCGACTGCCCGGCCAGCGGTGGGAAGGCGTCGCCTACTCCCGTTCCGCTGGGGCCGTGGCAGGCGACGCACTCGGGGATGTTGCGATCCCAGGCGCCGCTCAGCGCAAGGCTTTCGCCAGGCCCGTCGACCAACGCGGTGCGGTCGATTCGCTCGACCTGCGGTTGCGGCTTGTCAGCCAGCATCGTCGAGACGGCGTCGGCTTCCTCATGGCTCAAGGCCGCGGCAATGGGCTGCATGATTGGATTCGCCCGCGCACCGGACGCGAAATCAGCCAGTTGCTTGCGCATGTAATTCGCCGACAAGCCGGCCAGGCGGGGGAATCCTGCAGCAGCCATGCCTTCACCCTCGGCGCCGTGGCAGGTAGCGCACGCCATCGCGGCGGGGTTGGTCCCGCCTTTGCTGTACACCGCAGCGGCATCCGCGGCGTGCGCGGACACGGAGATCGCAAGGAAGAGCCCGGCCAAGGGCCAGAGGGGGACGTTCATGTAGCCTCCAGATCGTTCTTGTTATAGGTGCCGGTGCTGACTGACCGTGTGGTGTTGCTAGCGTTTTGACAACGGCCCCATGATGCCATTCAACGCCTCGGGACGAGGCGCGCCCTGATGCTGCTGCAGACGCCCTTGCTCATCCAGGTAATAGATAGCCGGGGTCGCCGAGGCGCCCATTTCGCCCATCAGGATGAGGTTCGCCTCAAGCTGTTCATTCAACTCGGGCGCGATACGCTCGATGGGTTTGAGCGTGCTGGCCTTGCCCGCGGCCTCGTGCTCATTGAGAGCCGCTTCAGGGTCTTTCGCGGCCAACAGCGCAGCGGATTTGCCTGCGCTGTCCGGGCGCAACATGCCGACCATGACGTGACGGAGCTGAACGTCGCCTGCTTCGACCCAGGGCCGTGCCTGTTTCCAGAACATGTTGCAGAACGGGCAGTTCGGGTCGGAAAACATGTAGATCACCCGTGGCGCCTCAGCCGCGCCGTCAGCAATCCAGGTGCTGCTTTCGAGCCGCTGCCACATCTCGCTGCTCATCGGCTCATACACCAGCTTTTCCAGCGGTGCCTTGGTCAGGTCTTCGCCAGCGGCGTCCAGCAAACTGCCGATCACGACATGATCACCGTCCGGTGTCAGATACAGCGCAATGCCTTGTCCGTTGTAACGCGCCGCGTAGCCCTTTAATCCGCCCGGCGCGTCGAAACTGCCGACCACTTTGGCTCCGCGCGCTTCAATGGCCTGAACCGCGGGAGGCAGCGCTTCGGCCAGCGCCCAGGGCGTCGGCAGTAAGGCGAGCGTTGAGATAAAAAACGAAAGTGAACGTACCGGTTTCATGGCTGGGTTTTAACCTCTAGTTGCTCAAGGGCGCGCGCCAGGCTGGCACGGGACAGCTCGCCGAGGTGGCTGCCAACCTGGCGTCCCTCGGCGTCATAAAAAAGCGTGGTGGGCAGCGACGCAGACCCTACGTGCTGGCCCAGACGACCGCCGGTATCGAGCAGGACGTTTTCCAGGCCGAGCCCTTCGCCGTCGAGGAAGTCGGCAATCAATCGCTCGCCCTCGCCCTGGTTGACGAACAGAAAGGTCACGTCGGTGTTGTCTTGTTGCGCCTGCGCAAGGACTGGCATTTCTCGTCTGCAAGGAGGGCACCAGGTGGCCCACAGGTTGACTACTAGGGGCTTGCCAACGTAATCCTGCAAGGCGACGGGTTTACCCTGGTTGTCCCGCAGGCCCATCTCAGGCAGTCGCGTGCCCTGCTCGAACGCGTGCAACGCAAAGGTCCCGAACCCCCAGCTGAGCACACCCACCAGCACCGCTGCGCCCAGCGGTCGGCGCAGCCCGCTGTCGCGCCAGGCCAGCAAGGAACCCAACAGAACGGCCACCACCAAGCCCGGCCAGGCAATGAAACCGCCGTCACGTATGTCGATCACGCGCCAGGGCTCATCTCGGAAATGCTCGACGTACACCAGCACGAAGGCCAGCCGCGCGACCAGTAGCGCCACCAGCAGCAGCCTGAAGAGCTGTTGTTCCGGATTCCGCTCGCTGCGCCGCCCAACCCACCAGCCGGTCAGCATCGCTATAAACAGGCTCACCAGCATCAGCACATGTGGGACGGCAAGTGCCAGTGGCCCCAGGTTGATCGTCAGCATCAGCCACGCTCCATAGTCTGGTTCCATCTGTTCAGAAATTGATTCGCATCGACCTCGCCAGTGATGCGCTGGGTACGTCGCTCTTCCCCGTCCGGGCCGATGAAGAGCAGCGTCGGCGGCCCCATGACCTGATAGCGGTTCAGCAGCTCACGACTGGCGGGATCGGTCTGCGTCACGTCCGGCCGCAGAATCCGCACGCCAGTTAGCGCCGCCTGCACCTGCGCGTCGCCGAACACCTCCTTTTCCATGACCTTGCAGGACACGCACCAGTCGGCGTAGTAGTCCACCAGCACCCACTGGCCCGCGGCCCTGGCGGCAGCCAGCTCACGATCAAGGTCGGCCGGCTCGCTGAAGCCGACAAATCCGTGTGCAGGCTCTGCACCTTGCGAGGACGCAACGCTGCCCGTGAATACACCGAGCGGCCGCAAGACGTCCTGTGCGCCGCCAGCCGCTCCGAGCAGCAGCGCTACGCCCCAGACGCCGGCCAGCGACGCCACCGCGCGGCTGAGCGCCTGATGCCGCACCAGTTCCCGCGACAGGTGCAGCAGCCCGCTGGCACCCACAACCAGCAGCGCGCCCCACAGCCCTACCCAGAGCGGGTCGGACAACAGCGGACGAAGCACGTAGAGGGCGGCGACCAGAAATAGGAAACCGAAGGAAACCTTGACGCGATCCATCCACGGCCCAGGCTTGGGCAGGAAGCGATTGCCCACCGTCACCAGCAGCACCAGTGGCGTACCGATCCCCAGGCCCAGCGCGAACAGCACCAGGCCACCGTTCACGGCGTCGCCGCTTTGGGCGATGTACAGCAGCGCCGCGGCCAGCGGTGCAGTCATGCAGGGGCCCACCAGCAGCCCGGACAACACGCCCAACGCGCTGGCCCCGGCGAGGCTGCCGCCCCGGCGCTTGCGGCCGGCCTGCTCCAGCCGATCACGCAGGCCCGCCGGCAGTTGCAGTTCGAAGAAGCCGAACATAGGTAAGGACAGCAGCACGAACAGGCCAGCGAAACTTGCGATCAGCCACGGCTGCATCAGCCATCCCTGCAGATTCGCACCCAGTAGCGCCGCCACCACTCCGAGGGCGGCGTAAACCAGCGCCATGCTGAATACGTAGGCCCCAGCCAGCGCCATGCCGCGGCGAGGCCCGGCCTGGCTACCCACGACGATGCCGGCCAGGATGGGCAGCATCGGCAGCGAACAGGGTGCAAAGGCAAGCAGCAGGCCGAGTCCGAAGAAGATCAGCAGGCTCCAGCCCAGCGACTGCTGCTGTAGCCCGCTGGCCAGGGCCTGGTCGTCGGCCTGAACCGGCATGGACGGAGGGGTGCTGCTGCCGCCCAGCTCTACCGTGCGGCTTTGCGGCGGATAGCACAGGCCGGCATCGGCGCAGCCTTGCCAGCCGAGTTCAAGCGACGCGAGATCCGCATCGGGGAGCTGCACTTCCAGGCTGTCGCGATAGATTCGCGAATCACCAAAATACTCGTCATGGTACGGCTCGCCAGGCGGCAACTGGGGCTCGTTCCCCGGTGGCAGCCCTGCGAATCGCAGGCGCTCCTTGTAGAGGTAATAGCCGGGCGCAATATCCCAGCGCAGCACGGCGCCGCCAGCGTCAGGCTGCTCGACGTGCAGCGTGAACGCTTCATCCACGGGCAGAAAGTCCTGCTGCTTCTGACCGAAGGTGAACGGCGAAGCGTTCGCCAGCTGCACAGACCATAGGCAGCAGGCCAGAAAGATAAAAAGCGCTCGCATGCACAACACCCGATTACCAGATTCGACGGCGAGCTTGCCGACTCGGGATTAAGAGGCGATTAACGAGGCCTGGACACAACCTGTAAGGCCGAGCGACGTTGAGGCGCGAGCAACTCGGCGTACCATCTGCTAACGCGCCGTTAATCCAGGCGGACGATACTGACTGCTGCCTATCAAGCGATTCCCACATGCACGTACTGCTGACAGAAGACAACGCACTGATCGCCAGTGGCATCGTCGCCGGGCTAGAAGCCCAGGGCTTCAGCGTGGCCCATGCCGCTACGGCCGGGCAGGCCGACTCGCTGCTGCGCACAGCCAGCTTCGACCTGATGGTTCTCGATCTGGGTCTGCCTGACGAAGACGGCCTGCGCTTTCTGCAGCGCCTGCGCCGCCGCGGCCTCGAGCTGCCTGTGCTGATCCTGACCGCCCGGGATGCGGTAACCGAGCGGGTCTCCGGGCTTCAGGCGGGCGCTGACGACTACCTCGTCAAACCCTTCGACCTGCGTGAGCTCGCTGCCCGCCTGCATGCCCTACTGCGCCGCGCTGCCGGGCGGGCAACGCAGATGATCGAACACGGCCCGCTAAGCTACGATCCCGCCGCCTGTGCGGCCTTCATGGCAGGCGAACCCGTGGACCTGTCGCGCCGTGAACAGGCGCTGCTCCAGGCGCTACTGCAGAACCCCGGCCGCGTGCTATCGGCCGAGCAGCTCAAGGACGCCGTGTACGGACTGGGCGATGACGTCGAAAGCAACGCCCTGAATGTCCATATCCACCATCTTCGCCGCAAGCTGGGTAACGGCATCGTCGAAACCGTCAGAGGGATCGGTTATCGCCTGGGCCCGGCCGGCCATGCGTCGGCGTCCACCGAGGCACCCGACCCATGAGCTTGCGCCTGCGCCTGACCCTTACCCTCGGCTCGGCCTTCGTGCTGCTCTGGGCGCTGGCCGCGACCTGGATGCTCTTCGATGTTCGCAATCAGTTGATGCAGTCCCTCGATCAGCGCCTTGCTGCGTCGGCGCGGATGGTTGCGGGTCTGTTGGTGCAACTGCCGCAACCGCAACTGGGCGAAGGCGGTATCACCCGGCTGAGTGCGGAACAGCTTGGCATCGAAAACGGCCTGGCCTGCCAGATCAGCTCCTTGCGGGGTGAAATCCTGGCGCGCAGCCATGCGGCGCCAGACAGCACGCTCGACGCTCAGCGCACCGGCTTTCACGACCAGATGATTGGCGATACCGCCTGGCGTAGTTTCACCTTCATCCAGAACGGCATGCGCATCACCACGGCCGATCGCCTTGACGAGCGCACCGCACTCCAGCGCTCGGTGCTCCTGGCCGCGGCACTGCCGGTGTTCGTCGCGTTGCTGGGCAGCCTGATCGTGTTGTGGATCGGAATCGGCAACGGCCTTGCGCCACTCAGACGCATCCGCACGGCCCTGGCGCAGCGCAGCGCCGACTCGGTAGAGCCGTTGCACATCGAGCGACTGCCGCGAGAGCTGACGCCCCTGGTCGAAACCCAGAACCAGCTGTTCGCGCGGATCGCGCACATGCTCGAACGCGAACGTCGGCTCACCGATGACGCCGCCCATGAACTGCGCAGCCCGCTGACCGCCATCAAGACCCACCTGCAGGTCGCGGCCATGACCGAGGGCGATACCGCGAAACGGGCATTGGCCCAGGCCGAGGTCGGCACGGATCGCCTGCACCGGATCCTCGAACAGCTGCTCATGCTGGCGCGGGTCGAAGGTCGCGTGTCCTTCAATGACGGCCTCAGCTGCACGGCCCTCGACGTCGCGCAGCTGGCGATCGCTGACGCCAGTCAGCAGCCCGGGCCGCACATCGAGCTGTGCGGGGCGCAAGATGTCTGCCCTCACCCACTGGCGATGCCGCCCACCCTGGCGGTCGCGGCGTTGCGCAACCTGCTCGACAATGCCCGCCGCCATACCCGGCACGGCACAGCCATCCGCTTGACGCTCTCACAGCTGGATGAACGCCGGGTTCGCTTCAGCGTGCAGGATCACGGCCCGGCCATCCCGCCGGAAATGCTCGAGCGTCTGACGGAGCGCTTCTGGCGCAGCGGCGAAGGTGAAGGCAGTGGTCTGGGCCTGTCCATCGTCAAGGCGATCGCCGAGCGCTGTGCCTGCGATCTGCGTTTCGAGCCGCAGGCGGACGGCCTCATCGTCGAGTTGGTGGTCAGCCTGCAGGCTCCCGCTCCCTGAAGACGGCACCTCGATAACCTGAACGTCCAGCCACGCACACCGTCCGAATAGTTGACTGAGCAATCCGTTAACCATCGTCGGAGGTGGCAATGCTTGTTTTCGAACCTGTTTATACAGACGGCCTGGCGCAGATTTCCTATCTGGTCGGCGACAGCAAGGCCGCGGTAGCCGCGGTCATCGACCCACGCCGCGACATCGATATCTACCTGCAAATGGCCAAGGCGCGAGGCCTGCGAATCGCCTACGCCATCGAAACACATATCCATGCCGACTTCGTGTCCGGCGCCCAGGCGCTGGCGAAGCGCACCGGGGCACAGATCATCGGCGGTCGCGCGGATAACTACGAGTTCGAGCTTCGCCAGGTCAGCGGTGGCGAGACGATAGAGCTCGGGCAGGCCACGCTGCAGGTCATGCACACGCCCGGGCATACGCCTGAACATATCTCCCTGCAGCTGTTCGACGCCCAGCAGGGCGACCAGCCGATCGCGCTGTTTACCGGCGATACCCTGTTCAACCTGGACGTCGGGCGCCCCGACCTGCTGGGCGAAGGCGGCGAACGAAAGCTGGCCGGCGCGCTGTACCACACACTTTTCGATCACTACCTGCCCCTTGGCGACAGGATTGAAATCTACCCCTGCCACGGCGCCGGCTCGGCCTGCGGCAAGTCTATCGGCGACCGTCGCCACTCCACGCTCGGCAGCGAGCGTCTCTTCAACCCCGCGTTGCGCGAGCAGCGGAGCGAGGACGCGTTCATCGATTGGCTACTGGCGGACATGCCGGAACCACCCCGTCACTACGCGCGCCTGAAAAAACTGAACTTGCGCCCAGCGGTGCAGATAGAAGGCCCTGCCCTGCCGCCGCCCCTCGCCCCGTCCGACTTCGAGGCACTGGCCGCGCACGACATGCAGGTTGTGGACGTCCGCTCGATCCTCGCGTTTGGCGGCGGGCACGTGGCCGGGGCGGTCAACATCGCCCTGCGCAACGAGTTCGTGAACTGGGCGGGCCGGATGCTCGACGACGCTCGCCCGATCCTGCTGGTGGGCGAATCGGCCGACGATGTCCACCAGGCTGTCACCCAGCTCTACCGGATAGGCCTGGACGATATTCGCGGCTATCTGCGCAACGGCATGACGGACTGGCAGAACGCGGCGCTACCGCTGAACAGGCTTCAGGAATGGACGGTTCATGAACTGAATGCACGTCGTGAAGCGCCCGATGTACAGGTGCTGGATGTACGCAGCCCCCAAGAGGTTGCGGCGGGTCGGGTGCCTGGCGCCAGGCACATCTTCGTCGCGCACCTCGCCGACCGGCTCAACGAGCTGGATCCGGACAAGACCACCGTCACCTACTGCGGATCCGGCTATCGCGCCTCCATCGCTGCCAGCATCCTCAAGAAAGCCGGCTTTCGTGATGTGGCCAATGTCCCCGGTTCCTGGATGGCCTGGAAGGCGGCAAACCTGCCGGTCCAGGAAGGCTAAGGTCTTATCCGGTCGCGCGGCGCAGGTGTCTGGCTTGCCACCTGCGGGTGCGCGATCAGAAGGCGACTTGAAGCAGCAAGGCCGACGCGGCAACAGCCGCGACCAATCCGAAGCCCCGCTGCAGCAGGCGCCCGTCCAGGCGAGAGGAAACCGTGCGGCCGGCGAACATCCCGAGCACGGCACCGGCCGAGAATGGCAGCGCCACTGCCCACTGGATGCCACCCGTCAGCGCGGCGGACAACACGCCGCTGACCGACACCAGGCCGATGACCGCCAACGACGTGGCGGCAATCGAACGCATCGGCAGATCACTGAAGCGACTGAGCGCCGGCACCAGCACGAACCCGCCGCCGACCCCCAGCAAGCCGGAGAGGAAACCGGCCAAGGTGCCGGAGGCGGCGACGGTCGCTGCACAGCGTGAGGTCCAGTGAAAGCGGCCCGTCTGCGGGTTCAGCCGACAGGGCACGGCTCTCGGGGTCGTGTCATCGCTCGGCGGGCGCCTGAATGCCCTGAAGGCGACCCAGAACATCACCAGCGCAAACACCACGGCAAGCACATCGTGCGCTACCCGCGCGGCCACCCAGAGGCCGACGGGCGCGAGCAACACGCCACAGCAGGCCATCAGGGCCGCCGCCTTGTACCGGACAATGCCGTCCCTCAGACCAATCACTGCCCCGACCCAGGCCGCGAATCCGACCGCCATCAACCCGATTGGCGCGGCCTGATGCAGCTCGAGCCCGACCACGAAGATCAGCAACGGCACGGTGAGGATGCCGCCGCCGGCACCGGTCAGCGCCAGGACGAGGCCGACCAATAGCCCAAGCCCGATCTCAACCATTCACTGCGGCTTCCCTGAAAAGCGTGTCTGCATCTCGTAGAGCGCCATACCCGCCAACATGGCAAGGACAAAGATCAGCGGTTCGCTCCGACCACTCAAAAGCGTCGCGACCGCCGGACCCGGACAGTAGCCAGCCAGCCCCCATCCTGCTCCGAATGCCAGGCTGCCCAGTACAAGAGGTCGATCGATCCGGGTGGCGGTGGGCATCCGCATGACATCTCCCAGCACCGCCCGGGACCGTTTGGAGGCGAAATAGAACCCGACACTGCCGACCGCAATCGCACCGCCCATAACGAACGCGAGCGAGGGGTCCCACGGCCCGGCCAGATCGAGAAAGGCGATCACCTTGGACGGATCGGCCATCCCTGACAGGATCAGGCCGAGGCCGAAAACCAGCCCCGCTATAAAGGCGCTCAGTAATTTCATGGCAACTCCTCAGCCCAGCAGGTGGCGGATGACGAATACGGTTAGAAAGCCGCTGGCCATGAAGACGGCCGTCGCGACCAGCGAGCGCGGCGACCGTCGCGACAACCCGCAGACGCCATGCCCGCTCGTACAACCGGAGCCATACCGCGTGCCGATCCCGACCAACACACCAGCCGCGATCAGCGTCAGGGTGCTCGCCTCTACGTCGATGTCTGGTTGCTCGAACGCGGCCTGAAACAGCACCGGCGCGATCACCAGCCCGGCAATGAATGCAACACGCCAGAGCACATCGCCTTTGGCCGGCCGCAGCAACCCGCCGATCACGCCGCTGATGCCCGCGATTCTCCCGCTCAACAGAATAAACAAGGTCGCAGCAAGACCGATCAGCGCGCCCCCGGCGAGCGAGGACCACGGTGTGAAATGTACCCAGTCAATCGTCATGTCGAGGGTTCCTCGCGTTCGGGATGCTGACAGTAAAGCCGGTAGAGCACCTGCATGACCTCCATCGCTTGAGGGCTGGCGATGCTGTAATGCACTTGCTTGCCCTCGCGTCGGGTGCTGACCAAGCCGTTGTGGCGCAGCACCGTGAGCTGCTGCGACAAGGTCGGCTGCACAATGCCCGTCGCATTGGCGAGGTCACCCACGCAGTGCTCACCCTGGGTCAGCTGGCAGAGCAATAGCAGGCGGTCAGGGTTGCCGAGCACTTTCAGCAAGCCGCAGGCGTCCGCAGCACTGCGACGAAGCGTTTCGATATCGAGATCTGCCATGTGGGCCATTTTGTTCAGGTGGGTCAGGTGGATTTGACAATACGATTTATCAATATATATTTCAATAGATCGTATAGACGCTACAGCGGACGCCCGGTCGGAACTCGACGTCCCGCACTCGTCCTAAAAATATGCGGCATCGCTGTGACTTTTCACCTCGCTCGCGCTGTCTGGCTTGCTACTTGGCCTGACAGCAAACCGAAAGTGGTTTCTGCTGCCTGGCGTCTTGCTGCCGTTTCTTCTGCAACACGGCTTGCAGGGCTGGTGCCCGCCGCTGGCGATCTTGCGCCGGCTGGGTATCCGCACGCGGGGCGAGATCGATTAGGAAAAGTATGCACTGCTCAGTGCGCTGGAACAGGCACCGCTGAACACTCACCACTAGCCGAGACCATCATGATATTTCGCCAGCTATTCGAGCCCGTGTCGTCCACTTATACCTACGTACTCGGGTGCGAGGACACCGGCCAGGCCGTGCTCATCGACCCGGTCATTTCCGCAACGGACCGCGACCTGGCCGAGCTGGCCAGGCTGGACCTGCAGCTGGCGTTCACCTTGGATACCCACATACATGCCGACCACATCACCGCCGCGCTGGAGCTGAAGAAGCAGACCGGCTGCCGTATCGCGGGGCCGGCTATCGACAAGTTGCCCTGCACGGATGTGGGCATCGAAGAAGGTGTCCCTTTCATCGTCGGCAGCCTGCAGTTCACACCCTTGCATACCCCCGGGCACACAGACGGGCACTTTGCCTATCTCCTCGCTGATCGCCTGTTCAGCGGTGATGCATTGCTCATCGACGGCTGCGGTAGGACTGACTTTCAGAACGGCAGCGCCGACGACCTGTTTCACAGCGTTAGAAACAAGCTGTTCACGCTGCCAGACGACACCCTGGTCTATCCCGGCCATGACTACAGCGGTCGGCGAGTCTCGACCATCGCACAGGAAAAGCAGCGCAACCCCCGACTCGGTGAAGCGATAACGTTGGAGCGCTTCCGCGAGATCATGGCGGAACTGAATTTGCCCTATCCCGCGTTCATCGATCATGCCGTGCCGGGGAATCGCCAGTGCGGCGTCTGCCCACCCGACCTGACGGATAATTTCCGTCGCTATTGCGAACAGGTTGAGCACAGTCCTCAGGGTTGAGCACGTCATGCCAGCCCCCGTGAGGCCCGGAGAGTCACGCTAAATGATTCACCGTTCGCAGCCTCCAGGTGACGTTACCAAGCATCCATTTCGCTACGTGAGGGATTGAATATGAAGACCCCTGATCGACCCCGTTTCCGCGTGAGCGCAAACCGGCAATCGGGAAGCCGCCGCGTTCGCTATGTCGAAACTAATCATCCAGATAGCCAGAACTGCACGATTTGCCAGCTGGATGAGGAAAACCCATCGTCTATCGAGGCGTCTTCCAGCGCGCAAAACTCCGACGAGCAAAAACCTGGTGCCAAACCGGAGCTATCCGGATAGATCGTTCAAACCACCAAACCCTCGGTATCTGATGGGCGGGGCTTGGCGCTCATATCCTGCGATATGAGTTTCGGTCTCGCCGATTCGCCCATCTACCACTTCGTCAGGACAAAAAAACGAGCTCCGCTAACGCGCCCTTATCCACTTTTTAGCTGAAACCTGCCCTTCGCGACAGGCCGCTTTTGGCCGGGAGTCGCCAGTAGCAGCGGGCTGGAGTCGGCCAGAAACAGACCTTCAAGCACTACCTTGAGTTATCAAGAGGTACGTTCCTGAAGCTGAAAGGCCCTCGGATGTGGACCTTTTCATTGCTGCTGATTACTTGCTGAGCGCCAGTAAACGCTCAACCCCTACAGGTTCCTCCGCCATGAGCGGAATGACTGCATAGCGCTGCGCATGCTCGGTCGCGACACGCTTGATGTCCTTCAGCTCATTGACTGCCCGCTTATGCAGAAGCGGGGATTCAGTCTTGGCGGCTGCCACACTGTTGTTGATCACCCATGCCCAAGGCTCAATGCCTGCACGACGCAGATCCGCCTGCAAGCCAGCGGCCTCCAGCACGGGAGTGGTTTCAGCCAGGGTCACTAGCAGCACCTTGGTCTGCCTGGGATCCTGAAGCTGCATCATCGGCGTGGTAAAACGCATGTTGCTGCCCGACATCTGCCGGGTGATGTCGCGGTGATAAGCGCCCGTGGCATCCAGCAGCAGCAAGGTGTGGCCGGTTGGGGCTGTGTCCATCACCACGAACTTCTTTCCGCCTTCACGGATGATTCGCGAGAATGCCTGGAACACCGCGATCTCCTCGGTGCAGGGTGAGCGCAGATCCTCGGCAAGCAGTGCCCGAGCCTCATCATCAAGATCTGCCCCCTTGGTTGCCATGACGTGATCCCGATAACGCTGGGTCTCCACCTGCGGGTCGATTCGGCTCAGCGTCAGGTGCTCAAGTGTTCCTTCCAGTGTCTCTGCAAGGTGGGCGGCAGGATCAGAGGTGGTCAGGTGCACAGGCAGTCCACGCCTGGCCAATTCAACCGCAACCGCTGCGGCCAGTGTGGTTTTCCCGACCCCGCCTTTACCCATCACCATGATCAGGCCATGACCATCGGCGGCGATCTCGTCGACCAGGGACTTGAGTCGTGGCGCGTTCAGTTCAACCGGCGCACTGGCAGATGTCTGCGTGCCCTCATCTGAGCCCTCAACCAGAAGCTGTCGCAGGGTATCCAGCCCCACCAGGTTGAAGGCTTTCAACGGCAACAGATCGAGCGGCAGTGCTCGTAGCGCGGGAGGCATGGCGGCGACTGCTGCCTGTTCGCGCTTGTAGACCGCGGCAGCCAATTCATCCTTCTGTGCTTCGCTCTCTGGCAAAACCCCGTTAATCACCAGGTACTGCTCTTGCAATCCAATGGCTGCCAGCTCCTCACGGGTGCGTGCCGCCTCGCGCAGCGTGGCAGCCTGCGCTCTGGCGACCAGAACCAGACGGGTTTTGGAAGGATCAGACAGTGCCTCTACAGCCTCGTGATACTGGTCTCTCTGTTTATCTAGGCCAGCGAGCGGGCCAAGGCAGGAGGCATTACCTTGGCCGGCTTCCAGGAAGCCGCTCCAGGCACCCGGCAGTTGCAGTAGCCGAATCGTGTGGCCGGTCGGCGCCGTGTCAAAAATGATGTGATCGAAACGGGCTTTCAGCTCATCGCTGACCAGTAGCGAGGTGAACTCATCAAAGGCAGCAATCTCGGTCGTGCAGGCCCCCGACAACTGCTCTTCCATGCCTTTGACTACGTCCTCAGGCATGACGCCTTTAGCAGGCCCGACAATGCGATCCCGATAAGCCTGGGCGGCACCCTGTGGATCGATCTCCAGGGCCGACAGGTTTTCCACGGCGGGCACGGCAGTAATGTGATTGCCGATCCGCAGGCCGAATACCTGACCCACATTGGAGGCCGGATCGGTACTCACCAGCAGCACTCGCTTGCCCTTACGGGACAGCTCCAGGGCCGTCGCGCAGGCAATGGACGTCTTTCCGACCCCGCCCTTGCCGGTGAAAAACAGGAAGCGCGGTGCATTGTCGATAAAGCGCATGCTGACCCCTTAACGGTGGTTGAGGCTGGTCTCGTACCAATTGCGGGTGTTGTTGACCATACGTACCAGCCAGAGCATCACCGGCACTTCGATCAGCACACCGACCACTGTTGCCAGAGCGGCACCCGAGTTGAAGCCATACAAGACAATCGCCACGGCCACAGCCAGCTCGAAGAAGTTCGAGGCGCCGATCATGGTGGCCGGGCCTGCCACGTCATGGCGCACTTTCAGTGCATGGCAAAGCCAGTAACCCAGAGCTGCGATGAACAGAGTTTGCACCAGCAGAGGAATGGCGATGATGCCGATGACCAGGGGCTGCTCGACAATCGACTCTCCCTGGAAGGAGAACAGCAGCACTAGGGTCGCCAGCAAAGCCAGAATGGAGAACGGCGAGATCCTGGCCAGTGCTTTCTGAAAGTTCGCCTCACCACGTCTCATCAAACGAGCTCGCAAAAACTGAGCAATGGCCAGCGGGATGACGATGTACATCACCACGGAAAGCAGCAAGGTGTCCCAGGGCACCGGGATCGAAGAGACGCCGAGCAGCAAGGCGACGATGGGCGCAAAGGCAAACACCATGACCAGATCGTTGAGGGCGACCTGGGTCAGGGTGAAGTTGGCATTACCCTTACACAAATTGCTCCAGACGAACACCATCGCTGTACAGGGTGCCGCACCGAGCAGAATCAGCCCGGCCATGTAGCTATCCAGCTCCTCAGCAGGCAGCCAGGGTGCAAACACCTGCTTGATGAAGAACCAGCCAATCAGCGCCATGGAAAAGGGCTTGACCGCCCAGTTGACGAACAGGGTGACGAACATGCCGTTCTTCTGTTGGCGCACTTCACTGATTGCGCTGAAGTCGATCTTCATCAGCATCGGGATGATCATCACCCAGATCAGCAGACCGACCGGGATATTGACCTTGGCGACTTCCAGGGCGCCTACGGCCTGGGCCGCTTGCGGAACAACCAGGCCAAGGATGGTGCCCGCCACGATGCACAGGAACACCCACAGGGTTAGGTAACGCTCAAAGACACCTAATGGAGCCCCGGATGCCTGTTTCAGGGCGACTTCACACGCGTTTGTCATCTTGGCTGCCTATCCTCGTTCGCCTGCGCTCACTGAGCTGAATATTCACTTTGCCATATATTCGGTAAAAGTAATATATTGGCTCTTATGCATCTTTGATAGGGATCGGCATGGGCCAGATAAAGCCAAATAAAGCCCCCGATGGCAGCCACCTCATATCGCCAATCGAGGTATTCAAATGCCTGTCCGATGAGACGCGGGCGCGCATTGTTTTTCTGGTGACTCACGAGCAGGAGCTGTGTGTCTGTGAGCTGACCTCGGCACTGGAAGCGGCACAGCCGAAGATCTCCCGGCACCTGGCCATGCTGCGCAGTTGCGGTCTGCTGGAGGATCGTCGCCAGGGGCAATGGGTTTACTACCGCTTGCACCCGCAGTTGCCGGAATGGGTGAGCGAGATCCTGAAAAAGACCCTGGACAGCAATGCCGAGTGGTTGCGTCAGGACATTCAGCGCCTCCGGCAAATGCGGGATCGCCTCGGGAGCAAGCCTGTCTGCGATTAAGCGCAGCGCTCAAGGCGAAAACGATGCACTCAAGGCCATACCGAAGAGCAGTGGCCAGCTGTAGCCCAATAGGTAATGACCCATGATCGACAACCTGCCCAATGTCGCCGGTGAGCTGTTTGATCGCTCCATCCCGGCAAGGCTGAATCTCGCCGAGGGCGAGCACAAGCCACGCATTCTGCTGCTCTATGGCTCCAATCGTGAGCGCTCCTACAGCCGGCTGCTGA
>NZ_KB822629.1 GCF_000364625.1 Pseudomonas thermotolerans DSM 14292 | reverse complement strand
TCAGCTTGTAGAGGAACACTGCGGCGACGATGATCCAGGCGATCGGCCAGAGGCCATAGGCGAAGCCGTAGGCGGCGGAGGCGAAGGCCATGTCGGCGGGCATGCCGAAGACGAAGATGGCAACCAGCAGCGACAGCGCCAGGGTGACGGTACCGGCGACGTGGCCCTTCATGCGGAACACCGCCAAGGCCAGGAAGAAGAACACGATCGGCACGAGGGCCGCGAGTGCCGACAGACCGAGGCTGCCGAGTGGGGTGTAGAGCTGCTGCCAGGCTTGCATCTTGGATGGCTCCCTGAGTTCTTGTGATGGGTGTGCCCAGGCCGGGTCGCGGATTCAGCGGGCCGACGGGCTGCTGACAGGCATATCGGGTTGACCTCGGCGTTCGCGCTGCCTAGATTGGTAAGACCAATTTACAAAGGCGACGATTCAGGGTAAGAGCAGCACGGAAAGACTGTCAAATTGACGCACTACGACTTTGGTCGGAGGACTTGCTCGCTGGACGTCGGCCACCCTCTGCGCGCAACCTTTGCGGCCAGCCGCAAGAGCACGCCGGCAGTGGCCTCGGCGGGCGAGTGAGCAGAACAGGAGAAGAAGATGAGCTTCGGGCAGATCCAACCGCGCCGTCTATCGGATGACATCGTCGCGCGGATCGAGACGATGATTCTCGAAGGCACCCTGAAGGCCGGCGAACGGCTGCCGGCGGAGCGGGTGCTGGCCGAGCAGTTCGGCGTGTCGCGGCCCTCGCTGCGCGAAGCGCTGCAGAAGCTGGCGGCCAAGGGCCTGCTGATCAGTCGCCAGGGAGGCGGAACCTTCGTTACCGAGAGCCTGGGGTCCACCTTCAGCGATCCGCTTCTGCAGCTCCTGGAGAACAACCCGGAGGCGCAGCGCGACCTGCTGGAGTTCCGCCATACCCTGGAAGGCTCCTGCGCCTACTATGCGGCCCTGCGCGCCACCGAGGTGGATCAGCAGCGCCTGCGTGAGGCTTTCGAGACCCTACAGCAGTGCTACGCTCGCGAGCCGAGCAAGATCAGCCGGGCCGAGGAAGGCGCCGCCGACGCGCGCTTCCACCTGGCGATCGCCGAGGCCAGCCACAACGCCGTGCTGCTGCACACCATCCGCGGCCTGTTCGACCTCCTGCGGCGCAACGTGGTGACCAACATCGGCGGCATGTACGCCCAGCGCAGCGAGACTCGCGAGATACTGATGCGCCAGCACCGGGCGCTGTTCGAGGCGATCATCGAGCGGCGTGCCGAGGACGCGCGGGAAATTTCCAGTCAGCACATCCACTACGTGCAGGAGGTGCTGTCGGAAGCGCAGCGGGAGGCGGAGCGCACCGCCCGGGCGCAGCGCCGCGGCGCCCTGGGCTAGCGGAGAACGGGCGGCAAGGCGACTGCCCGCCACGTGCAGAGGGTCAGTCTTCCTTGCCCTTGTTGCGCACCGCGCGCTGTATCTCGCGGTTGGAGTCGCGCTCCCGCTCGGTGTGGCGCTTGTCGTATTCCTTCTTGCCCTTGGCCAGGGCTATCTCGCACTTGACCAGGTGCTTCTTCCAATACAGCGACAGAGCCACGCAGGTGAAGCCCTTCTGCTGCACGGCGCCGAACAGCTTGCCCAGCTCGCGGCGGTTGAGCAGCAGCTTGCGGGTGCGGATCGGGTCGGCGATCACGTGGGTGCTGGCGGTCTTCAGCGGGGTGATGTGGCAGCCCATCAGCCAGGCCTCGCCGTCCTTGAGCAGAACGTAGCTGTCGACCAGTTGGGCCTTGCCGGCGCGCAGACTCTTCACTTCCCAGCCGGCCAGGGCCAGGCCCGCCTCGAAGCGTTGTTCGATGAAATAGTCGTGCAGCGCCTTCTTGTTCAGCGCGATGGTGCCCTGCGGATGTTTCTTTTGCTTAGCCATAGGGCGCGCATTATAGGGAGTCGCCGACCCGCTGGCGACAGGGGCGGGGTTGAGAGCCGGGATCGAATTGCCGACAATGCCGGTCCTTTTATTCCGTGCGGCGTATTCCCCGGCCCGCAGCCATACTTCAGGGCCTTGGGGATCGCTGTGCCGCCCTGGAAGAGAACCGTCAATGAGTACCCACATCCAACGCTCCGCCCTGCTGCCCTACCCGGCGCAGTCGCTGTACGATCTGGTCAACGACGTGGCTCGCTACCCGGAGTTCCTGCCCTGGTGTTCGGCCAGCGAGATTCTCGAGGTCAGCGAGCAGCACATGCTGGCCCGTCTGGTAGTCGCCAAGGGCGGCCTCAGCCAGCAGTTCGTCACCCGCAACCTGCTGGTGCCGGGCGAGCGCATCGAGATGAACCTGGCCGAGGGGCCCTTCAAGGAGCTGCACGGCGTCTGGCAGTTCAAGGCACTCAACGACAAGGCCTGCAAGATCAGCCTGGACCTGTCCTTCGACTACTCCGGGCCGCTGGTCAAGGCCAGCCTCGGCCCGCTGTTCAACCAGGCGGCCAACACCATGGTGGATGCTTTCTGCCAGCGGGCCAAGCAGCTGTTCGGGTGAGGCGATGGACAGACTCATCTCGGTCGAAGTGGTCCATGCCCGGCCGGACAAGCAGGTCATCCTGCGCCTGACCCTGCCCTACGGCACCACGGCCCGCGAGGCAGTGCTGCGTTCCGGCATGGAGGAGCATTTCCCTGGTCTGCACCTGCACGAAGCGCCGCTGGGCATTTTCGGCAAGCAGTTGCCAAAGCCCGAGGAGCGGGTGCTGGAGGACGGAGAGCGGGTGGAGATCTACCGGCCGCTGATCGCCGATCCCAAGGAGGTGCGCAAGCTGCGCGCGGCACGGGCGGCCCAGGCGAAAGCCGCCGCCAATGAGGCGAATGGATAAGCTCGATGGATGCGGGATGCGAAAAAGCCCGGCATTGGCCGGGCTTTTTCGTGCTGGAGAAGGTCTTACTGCAGATCGGTATCCAGGGGTTCGGGGATTGGCACCGGAGTGGTTTCCACCTCGTCGATCTCGCGCTGGATCTGCTCTTCCAGGGAGCCCGGACGGGCCGGCTGCTCGGCTTCCTGGGCCGCCTCGGACGGCTCCGCCGGGCTCGGCGCTGCGGCTTCCACACTGGTGTCGGCCTGGCCCATGATCGCCTGGTCGCGGCTGACGCCCGGCATGAAGTCGCCGGACAGGCCGACCAGCTGGTCGTCGTCGTTGAAGAACAGGGAGATGCGTTCCTGCTGGCGCTGCCCGCCGCCAGGCTGGATGCTGTACAGATAGTCCCAGCGGTTGGCGTGGAAGGTGTCGGTGATCAGCGGGTTGCCCATGATAAACCGCACTTGGCGTCGGGTCATTCCAGGGCGCAACTGGTCTATCATATCTTGGGTGACCACATTGCCCTGTTGAATGTCGATCTTGTAAACCCCGGGAAAACAGCCGGCGAGTGCGATGAGCCCCATGAACGTGAGGCTGGTCAGCAAGAGCTTGATGTTTGGCATCGGTGGGAGACTTCCACTATCTTGGCAGGGCAATTTGACCGCCGATCATACCCGTATTGAAGGCCGCTGAGAAACAGCGGCACCAGAGAAAGCTGACCATGGTTGAAAACAACGAACTACGCAAGGCCGGCCTCAAAGTGACCCTGCCGAGGGTCAAGATCCTGCAGATGCTCGACAACAGTGAACACCGCCACATGAGTGCGGAGGACGTCTACAAGGCCCTGATGGAAGCGGGCGAGGATGTTGGGCTGGCCACCGTCTATCGTGTGTTGACCCAATTCGAGGCCGCAGGCCTGGTGGTCCGTCACAACTTCGATGGCGGTCATGCCGTGTTCGAGCTGGCCGACGGCGGTCACCACGACCATATGGTGTGCGTCGATACCGGCGAGGTGATCGAGTTCATGGACGCCGAGATCGAGAGGCGCCAGAAGGAGATCGTCAGGGAACATGGTTTCGAGCTGGTCGATCACAACCTGGTGCTCTACGTCCGCAAGAAGATGTGAGCCCCGGCCTTTGAGGCAGACGACAACAGGAAGGCGGCCCCATGCCGCCTTCCTTGCATTTGGGCTTCTTTTTGGGTTCATCGAGGCCGCCTTCCCCGGGAAAGCGCGATGAACCAAAAAAAGCAGCCCCCAACCGGCAGCCGCTCGAATCAATCACGGAGTTGCTTACATCGCGCGGCCACCATGACCAGTAGCCACGCTCTATTGGATTACCGTTCGAGGATCGCGGTCACACCCTGGCCGCCGGCCGCGCAGATGGAGATCAGCCCGCGGCCCTTTTCCGCAGCTGCCAGCAGCTTGGCGAGGTTGGCGACGATGCGCCCTCCGGTGGCGGCGAACGGGTGGCCGGCGGCCAGGGAGCTGCCCTTGACGTTGAGCTTGGCGCGGTCGATGGCGCCCAGGGGCGCGTCCAGGCCGAGGCGGGTCTTGCAGTACTCGGCATCCTCCCAGGCGCGCAGGGTGCACAGCACCTGGGCGGCGAAGGCTTCGTGAATCTCGTAGTAGTCGAAGTCCTGCAGCTTCAGGCCGTTGCGGGCGAGCAACCGCGGCACCGCGTAGACCGGCGCCATCAGCAGGCCCTCCTGGCCGTGCACGAAGTCCACCGCCGCCGCCTCGCCATCGCGGAAGTAGGCGAGGATCGGCAGACCGCGGGCCTTGGCCCACTCCTCGCTGGCCAGCAGCACGGCGGAGGCGCCGTCGGTGAGGGGCGTGGAGTTGCCGGCGGTGAGGGTGCCGCGCGGCCCCTTATCGAATACCGGCTTGAGGCTGGCGAGCTTCTCCAGGCTGATGTCCGGGCGCAGGTTCTGGTCACGGGTCAGGCCCAGGTAGGGGCTGACCAGGTCGTCGTGCCAGCCCTCGGCATAGGAGGCGGCCAGCTTGAGGTGGCTCTCGTAGGCCAGCCTGTCCTGTTCGTCGCGGGGGATCGCCCAGGTCTGCGCCATCTGCTCGCAGTGCTCGCCCATGGACAGCCCGGTGCGCGGCTCGCCATTGCGCGGAATGCTCGGCAGCAGGTGGCGCGGACGGATCTTCAGCAGGCTCCTGAGCTTCTCAGCGGTGGTCCTGCCGCGGTTGGCCTCGAGGAGGATGCGCCGCAGCCCCTCGTTGACCCCGATGGGCGCGTCCGAGGTGGTGTCCACGCCGCCGGCGATGGCGCTGTCGATCTGCCCCAGGGCGATCTTGTTGGCGGTGAGGATCACTGCCTCCAGGCCGGTGCCGCAGGCCTGCTGGATGTCGTAGGCCGGGGTCTGCGGCGACAGCCGGGTGCCCAGCACGCACTCGCGGGTCAGGTTGAAGTCGCGGGAGTGCTTGAGCACCGCGCCGGCCACTACCTCACCGATCCGCTCGCCGTGCAGGTTGAAGCGCTCCACCAGGCCCTCCAGGGCCGCGGTCAGCATCTCCTGGTTGCTCGCGGTGGCGTAGACGGTGTTGGAACGGGCGAAGGGAATGCGGTTGCCGCCGACGATGGCGACCCGGCGCAGTTGGGCCATGGGGAACTCCTTGCTGAAAGGGAAAGACTGGCGACAAGGCTAGCCAGCGCCGAGGCGCCTGCATTGGCCGACTCGCCGCAACGCGGGTCAACTGGGTCAATGCAGGAATCGGCCGGCTGCGTAGAGTGGCCGCTACCACGCTAGGATTCAGCCCATTGTCGATTTCTGGAGCCCATCCATGTCCGACCGCTATCTTGCCTTCGCCAACTCCAACGTCGGCCGCCGCCTGGTCGGCGCCCTCGGCCTGCCGGCCCCCGTGCGTCTGGAACGCTGGACCGCAGGACGCAACCGGCCGGTGGACGGCGCCCTGCTGATCGGCGGCGAAGGTCCGCTGGCCGAGGCAGTCGCGGCCTTCCACCAGCGCCTCACCGACCGCAGCTTCGCCGACGTCGAGCAGCGCTTCGGCCTGCCGCGCTGGACCGCCGAGCACGGCCCGAAACTCAAGGCCCTGGTGTTCGACGCCAGCGGCATCGCCAGCACCGAACAGCTGGACGCCCTGCGCACCTTCTTCCAGCCGGCGCTCAAGGGCCTGGACCGCTGCCCCCATGTGGTGATCCTCGGCCGCGCCCCGGAAACCCTCAAGGATCCCTTCGCCGCCAGCGCCCAGCGCGCCCTGGAAGGCTTCAGCCGCTCCCTGGCCAAGGAGATCCGCCGCGGCGGCAACGTGCAGCTGCTGTACGTTGCCAAGGGTGCCGAGGACCAGCTGGAAGGCGCCCTGCGCTTCTTCCTGTCGCCGAAGAGCGCCTACGTTTCCGGCCAGGTGCTGCGCCTGGGCGCTTGCGCAACCCAGGTGACCGACTGGACCCGCCCGCTGGCCGGCAAGCGCGCCCTGGTCACCGGCGCCAGCCGCGGCATAGGCGCGGCCATCGCGGAAACCCTGGCCCGGGACGGCGCCGAGGTGCTGCTGCTCGACGTGCCGGCCGCCGCCACCGCCCTGGAGGCCCTGGCCGCGCGTCTCGGCGGACGTGCCCTGGCCGTGGACATCTGCGCCGAGGACGCCGCAGCCCGGCTGATAGAGG
Organism: Pseudomonas thermotolerans DSM 14292; assembly: GCF_000364625.1. Taxonomy (GTDB): domain Bacteria; phylum Pseudomonadota; class Gammaproteobacteria; order Pseudomonadales; family Pseudomonadaceae; genus Aquipseudomonas; species Aquipseudomonas thermotolerans. The sequence goes on along the minus strand of NZ_KB822629.1, from coordinate 12,975 downwards.
CCCTGCCGGACGGCCTGGACATCCTGGTGCACAACGCCGGCATCACCCGCGACAAGACTCTGGCGAAGATGAGCGAGTCGTTCTGGAACTCGGTGATGGACGTCAACCTCAAGGCCCCGCAGCAGCTCACCAAGGCCCTGCTGGATGCCGGCACCCTGCGCGACAACGGCCGCGTGGTGCTGCTCGCCTCCATCAGCGGCATCGCCGGCAACCTCGGGCAGACCAACTACGCGGCCAGCAAGGCCGGGCTGATCGGCCTGGCTCAGGCCTGGGCGCCGATGCTCGGCAAGCGCGGCATCAGCATCAACGCGGTGGCCCCGGGCTTCATCGAGACCCAGATGACCGCCGCCATCCCCTTCACCATCCGCGAGGCCGGCCGGCGCATGAACTCCATGGGCCAGGGCGGCCAGCCCCAGGACGTCGCCGAGACCGTGGCCTGGCTGGCCCAGCCGGGCAGCGGCGCGGTCAGCGGCCAGGTGCTGCGGGTCTGCGGGCAGAGCCTGCTCGGCGCTTGATCCGACCATGGCCCTCGCCCGCCCGGGCGGGGGCCAGCCTCAGGCCGGCTCGGCCTGATAGCCTTCCTCGCGGATCGCCTCCAGCACCGCGGTATCGCTCAGACTGCCTTCCACCCGGACCTCGCCAGTGCCCAGGTCCACCTGTACCCTGGCCTGCGGGTCGCGGGCCTGCAACGCCTGGGTGACGGCCCGCACGCAGTGCCCACAGCTCATACCCCGCACCTTGAAGATTCGCATCGTCGTTCCTCCGCTTCACTGAACGCTGGCCACAGCATCCACCTTGACACGAGGTCAAGGTCAAGCGGAATCGACCGGCCGCGACAGCGCGCCGCGCCCGGACCGGATCGGCACCGGCCCGCTCCCCACTCCCGACGCTGATGCAGGCCGGGACTTGACCTTGACCTTGTGTCAAGGTTGATCCTGTGCACAGCGCACCAGAAAGGAGATCGCCATGTCCGCGCCCACCACCTTCGACCTGCCGATCAGCGGCATGACCTGCGCCAGCTGCGCCGGCCGCGTCGAGCGGGCGCTGGCCAAGGTACCCGGCGTGCAGCGCGCCGAGGTCAACCTGGCCAGCGAGCGGGCCCGTCTGGAAGTCACGAACACGCCGCTGCAGAGCCTGATCGAGGCCGTCGAGGCGGCCGGCTACCAGGTACCCGAGCGCAGCCTGGAACTGGCCATCGAGGGCATGACCTGCGCCAGCTGCGCCGGCCGCGTGGAACGGGCCCTGGCCCGGGTGCCGGGGGTCTGCGCGGTAAGCGTCAACCTGGCCAGCGAACGGGCCCATCTGCAACTGCTCGATTCCGTGGATACCGGCGCCCTGCTCCAGGCGGTGGCGGCCGCCGGCTACCAGGCGCAGCCGCTGGACGCGGAAGGCCCGGCGGCAGACCCGGCCGAACGCCGCCTGCGCCGCGAGCGCCGGGTGGTGCTGCTCGCCCTGCTGCTGGCCGCGCCCCTGGTGCTGCCGATGTTCGCCGCCTGGTTGGGCCTGCACTGGATGCTGCCGGCCTGGCTGCAGTTCGCCCTGGCCACCCCGGTGCAGTTCCTGCTCGGCGCGCGCTTCTACCGCGCCGGCTGGCAGGCCCTGCGGGCGCGCACCGGCAACATGGACCTGCTGGTCGCCCTAGGCACCAGCGCCGCCTACGGGCTAAGCCTCTACCAATGGTGGCAGGCGCCGTCCGGGGCCATGCCGCACCTGTATTTCGAGGCGGCGGCGGTGGTGATCGCCCTGGTGCTGCTCGGCAAGTACCTGGAAAGCCGCGCCAAGCGACAGACCACCAGCGCCATCCGCGCCCTGGAGGCGTTGCGCCCGGAACGCGCCATCCGCCTGCGCGACGGCGTAGAGGAAGAGGTGACGATCGCCGCCCTGCGCCTCGGCGACCTGGTGGTGGTCAGACCCGGCGAGCGCTTCCCGGTGGACGGCGAGGTGCTGGAAGGCCAGAGCCACGCCGACGAGACGCTGATCAGCGGGGAAAGCCTGCCGGTACCCAAGCAGCCCGGCGCCCGGGTCACCGCCGGGGCCATCAACGGCGAGGGACGCCTGCTGGTGCGCACCAACGCGCTGGGCAAGGAGACCGTGCTGGCGCAGATCATCCGCCTGGTGGAGGACGCCCAGGCCGGCAAGGCGCCGATCCAGAAGCTGGTGGACCGGGTCAGCGCGGTGTTCGTGCCGGCGGTGGTGCTGCTCGCCCTGCTCACCCTGGCGGTCTGGCTGGCCCTCGGCGCCGGTCTGGAAAGCGCCCTGCTCAACGCCGTGGCAGTGCTGGTGATCGCCTGCCCCTGCGCCCTCGGCCTGGCCACGCCCACGGCGATCATGGCCGGCACCGGCGCGGCGGCGCGCCACGGCATCCTGATCAAGGACGCCGAGGCCCTGGAGATCGCCCACCGGGTGACCGCGGTGGCCTTCGACAAGACCGGCACCCTGACCTCTGGCAGGCCGCGCATTGCCCATCTGCGAGCGCTGGACGGCAACGAAGATGAACTGCTGCGGCTCGCCGGCGCCCTGCAGCGCGGCAGCGAACACCCGCTGGCCAGGGCGGTACTGGAGGCCTGCCGCGAACACGGCCTGAGCCTGCCGGCGACCAGCGACAGCCAGGCCCTGGCCGGGCGCGGCATCGCCGCCAGCCTGGACGGGCGCCGCCTGGCCCTCGGCAACCGCCGCCTGTTGGATGAAAGCGGCCTGGCCCCTGGCGCACTGGAGGCCGACGCCCGGACCTGGGAGGCCGAAGGGCGCACCCTGTCCTGGCTGATCGAGCAGGCGCCACGGCCGCGGCTACTCGGTCTGTTCGCCTTCGGCGACACCCTCAAGCCGGGCGCCGCCGAGGCCATCGCCCACCTGCACGCGCGGGGCATCCGCACCCACCTGATCAGCGGCGACAACCCCGGCAGCGCCGGCGCGGTGGCGCGGACCCTGGGCATCGATGACGTGCACGCCGAGGTGCTGCCGGCCGACAAGGCCGCCGAGGTGGCGCGTCTGAAGGCCGGCGGGGCCGTGGTGGCGATGGTCGGCGACGGCATCAACGACGCCCCGGCGCTGGCCGCCGCGGACGTCGGCATCGCCATGGGCGGCGGCACCGACGTGGCCATGCAGGCCGCCGGGATCACCCTGATGCGCGGCGACCCTCGCCTGGTGCCGGCGGCCCTGGCGATCAGCCAGCGCACCTACGCGAAGATCCGCCAGAACCTGTTCTGGGCCTTCGTCTACAACCTGGTGGGCATCCCGCTGGCCGCCGCTGGGCTGCTCGACCCCATGTTCGCCGGCGCGGCCATGGCGTTCTCCAGCGTCAGCGTGGTGAGCAACGCCCTGCTGCTCAGGCGCTGGCAGCCGGAACGGGAGTGAGGCGATGCGTGGAGGAAAACGGCTGAACATCGGCCAGGCCGCCAGGGCCAGCGGACTCACCCCGAAGATGATCCGCTACTACGAGGCCATCGGCCTGCTGCCGGCCGCCGGGCGCCGCGACAACGGCTACCGGCAGTTCGACGAACAGGACCTGCACACCCTGGCGTTCATCCGCCGGGCACGAGACCTGGGCTTCACGTTGGAGGAGGTGGGGCGGCTGCTGCAGCTCTGGCAGGACCGCCAGCGCGCCAGTGCCGACGTCAAGGCGCTGGCCGCAGCGCACATCGAGCGCCTGAACCGCAAGATCGCCGAGCTGGCCGGACTGCGCGACACCCTGCAGGAACTGGTGGACCACTGCCACGGCGACCACCGGCCGGACTGCCCGATCCTCAGGGATCTGGAGTCCGGTGGTGGCTGCGGGCACTGCCACTGAAGTGCCCACGCCGGATCAGAGGTGGATACCGCCGGCCACCTCGCTGCGCGGGCCGATCTGCACGACCTTCCCCGGCGCGGCCGGCAGCGGGCCGCACAGTGGCCGGACGACAGGCGTTCAGCCACGCAGCAGCCGCTGACGCAGCGCCTCGATGGCGTAGCGCACCTTGGCCGGCTGCGCCTTGCGCCGCGGGGTGATCAGGTAGACGCCGAGCGAGGGCGGCTGCCAGTCCGGCAGCACCGCCAGCAGACGGCCGCTGGCCAGCTCATCGCGCACCTCCGGCTCCGGCTGCAGGGAAATCCCCATCCCGGCCAGGGTGAACTGACGCACCGCGAGGATGTTGTTGCCGCACACCCGGGGCTCCAGGCGCAGCCGCTCCTCCACCCCGCCCGGCCCGCGCAGCACCAGCGGACCGTTCAGACCACTGCTCAGGGCCAGCCAGTCGAGGCCGGGCAGTTGGCCAGGCGAGCTGATCGGCCCACTGCGCGCCAGGTAGGCCGGGGCGACGCAGAGCACCTGGCGTAGCTCGCCGAGATGGCGGGCCACCAGGCTGGAGTCGTCAAGGCGGCCGACGCGGATCGCCAGGTCGATGCGTTGCTCGATCAGGTCGATCTGCTCGTCGTGGAACAGCAGGGTCAGACGCAGCCCGTCGTGGGCGCGCAGCAGCGGCGCCAGGGCGTCGCTCAGCGGCCGTCCGGCAAAGCCCACCGGGGCGGCGATGCGCAGCTCGCCCATCGGCGCGTCGCGCAGCTCGGCCAGGCGCTGTTCGGCCTCGCGGGCCAGCTCCAGCACCTGGGCACAGCTACGGTAGAAGGTGGCCCCGGCCTCGGTGAGGGTCAGCTTGCGGGTGGTGCGGTGCAACAGGCTGATTCGCGTACTCTCCTCCAACCTGCGGATCTGCTGGCTGACCGCCGAGGCGGTCATGCCCAGCGCCTCGGCGGCGGCCACCATGGAGCCGCGCTCGACTACGGTGGCGAACACCGCCATGCGTTTCAGCTGTTCCATTGTTAAGCCCCGATTAATTGTCAAAGTGGTTTTAGCCGGTTTTTCCGGCCTTTACCCATTGCAATCATGGCAAACATCCGAATCACTTCGAGGAACCGTCATGAAAATCGCCCTCATCGGCGCCACCGGCTTCGTCGGCAGCGCCCTCCTCCAGGAGGCCCTGAACCGCGGCCACAGCGTCACCGCCATCGTCCGCCATCCGGAGAAGCTGCCAGCCCACCAGCGCCTCGTCCCCCAGGCCGCCAGCGTCTATGACGCCGAGGCGCTCGCCCGCGTCCTGGCCGGTCACGACGTGGTGGTCAGCGCCTTCAACCCCGGCTGGAACGATCCCGAGATCCGCCAGCACTTCATCGCCGGCAGCCAGGCCATCCTCGCCGCCACCCGGACGGCCGGCGTGCGGCGCCTGCTCGCGGTGGGCGGCGCCGGCAGCCTGTACGTCGCGCCCGGCGTGCAGTTGATCGACACGCCCGAGTTCCCCGCTGCCTACCGAGAAGGCGCCGAGGGTGCCCGCCAACTGCTGAACATGCTGCGCGACGAACAGGCGCTGGACTGGACCTTCGTCTCGCCACCCGCCCTGCTCGAGCCCGGCGAGCGTAGCGGGCGCTACCGCCTCGGCGGCGACCAGTTGCTGATGGACGGCGAGTCCCCGGCGCGCATCTCGGTTGCGGATCTCGCGGTGGCCATCGTCGACGAGCTGGAGCGCCCGCAGCACCCGCGCCGCCGCTTCACCGTCGGCTACTGAACGAGGTCGCCATGCTTCTCAGCGCCACCTCCCACGTCGCCACCGCCACCCCGGCACGCTACATCGCCCGCCTGTGCCGGCACTTCGCCCACCGGCTGCCGGTGCAGTTCGACGACTGCCACGGGCGCATCCAATTCGACTTCGGCCTCTGCCTGCTGCAAGCCGACGACCGGGGCCTGGCGCTGCGGGTGGATGCGCCCGACGGCCAGGCTCTGGCCAAGCTCAAGCATATGGTCGGCACCCATTTCGAGCGCTTCGCCTGGCGGGACCAGCTGAACCTGGAGTGGCAGCCCGCCTGAGCGGGCCGCCCGCGGCAGGCAAACGCCCGTTTGGATTGCGCATTCCAGCCCCGCCACCCAGCATGGCAACGCCCCATCCGCGGATGACGGGCCCTGAATTTGCATCAGCCGAGTACCATCCACCGACGTCCGAGGCCCGACCATGCGCATCCTGCAAGCGACCCTGGAGCACCTGGACCTGCTGACTCCGCTGTTCGTCAAATACCGCGAGTTCTACGGCGAGCTGGCCTTCCCCGAGGCCTCGCGGCGCTTCCTGGAGAAACGCCTGCGCCGCAAGGAGTCGGTGATCTACCTGGCCATGCCCGACGACGAGGACAAGCTGCTCGGCTTCTGCCAGCTCTACCCCAGCTTCTCGTCGCTGTCGCTGAAGCGTGTGTGGATCCTCAACGACATCTACGTCGCCGAGGAGGCGCGCCGCCAGCTGGTCGCCGACCGCCTGCTGCAGACCGCACGGAAGATGGCTAAGGAGACCAATGCGGTGCGCATGCGGGTGTCCACCAAGGTGGACAACACGGTGGCGCACAAGGTCTACGAATCCATCGGCTTCCACGAGGACACCGAGTTCAAGAACTACGTGCTGCCGATCAACCCCGACTACGACTACTGAAACGCCTGCCGCGCGGCGCCCGCACCAGGACGGTGCAGGCAACTGCCGGCTGCCCACCGAAGCCACGCCAGCCGCAGCGTGGCGCTCTCCTGTCGCCCGTTGCCGACACAAGCTGCGACAAACTGCCCCCGCGAAGCCGGTGGCAGGTCGTATAATCCGCCCATCCGCAATGAAAGACGCCTCTGCTGGTTGGGGGCGCACCCGCACCACGGCCACCCCGACGGCCAGAAAGGCGATTCATGGACTTCAACCCGATCGACCTGATTCTGCACCTGGATTCCTACCTCAACCTGCTGGTGACCAACTACGGAACCTGGATCTACGCCATCCTGTTCTTGGTGATCTTCTGCGAGACTGGCCTGGTGGTGACGCCCTTCCTGCCGGGCGATTCGCTGCTGTTCATCGCCGGAGCGATCTGCGCCGGCGGCGGCATGGACCCGCTGCTGCTCGCCGCACTGCTGATGCTCGCCGCCACCAGCGGCGACAGCGTCAACTACGTGATCGGGCGAACGGCCGGGGAGAAACTGTTCCGCAACCCCGACTCGAGGATCTTCCGCCGCGACTACCTGCAGCGCACCCACGAGTTCTACGACCGCCACGGTGGCAAGACCGTGACCCTGGCGCGCTTTCTGCCCATCCTGCGCACCTTCGCGCCCTTCGTTGCCGGCATCGGCCACATGCCCTACCCGCGCTTCCTCGGCTTCAGCGTGCTGGGCAGCGTGCTCTGGGTCGGCAGCCTGGTGACCCTCGGCTACTTCTTCGGCAACGTGCCCTTCATCAAGCAGAACCTCTCCCTGCTGGTGCTGGGCATCATCGCCCTGTCGCTACTGCCGATGATCATCGGCGCCGTCCACCATCGGCTGCGCCGCCCCACGCCCGGCGCCAACGTCAAGCAGGCCAGCTGAAAACGCCGATGTGGTCACTGCGCCGCTGGCGACGCCAACGCATCCTCGCCCGCAACCCCGTCGACCCGCAGCACTGGGCCGAGGTGCGGGCGCGCCTGCCGATCCTCGACGGTCTCGATGAGCACGAGGAGCAGCGCTTGAAGGAGCGCTGCGTGCTGTTCCTCCACGACAAACGCCTGACCGCCCTGCCCGGTGTCGAACTGGACGCCAGCGACCGCCTGTTCATCGCTGCCCAGGCTCAGCTGCCGCTGTTGTACCTGGCGGACCTGGACTGGTATCGCGGCTTCCACGAGATCGTTCTCTATCCCGACGACTTCCTCAGCCCGCAGCGCCACCGCGATGCCGCCGGCGTCGAGCACGAATGGGCCGAGGAACGCAGCGGCGAGGCCTGGCTGCAGGGCCCGGTGATCCTCGCCTGGCCCGGGGTGCAGAGCAGCGGCGGCTGGGACGCCTACAACCTGGTGATCCACGAGCTGGCCCACAAGCTGGACATGCTCAACGGCGACGCCAACGGCCTGCCGCCACTGCACCGCGACATGCGCATCGCCGACTGGGCCGCCGCCATGCAGGCCGCCTACGACGATCTCAACGCCAGGCTCGACCGCGATCCCGAGGCGGAAACCGCCATCGATCCCTACGCCGCGGAAAACCCCGCGGAATTCTTCGCGGTGACCAGCGAATACTTCTTCACCGCCCCGGATCTGCTGGATGAGGCCTACCCGGCGGTATACGCCCAGCTCAGGGCCTTCTACCGCCAGGACCCGCTCGCCCGCTTGCGCCGTCTGCAGGCCGAACACCCCGACTACCGTCCGGCCGAATACGACCAATGACTGCGTGGTAAGCGCTCCGGAATGTGCCTATAATCGCGCCCACTTTTTTGGCCTACCCCTTGGGAGATGCCCATGAGCTATAGCAAGATCCCGGCCGGCAAAGACCTGCCGAACGACATCTACGTCGCCATCGAGATCCCGGCCAACCACGCGCCGATCAAGTACGAAATCGACAAGGACAGCGACGCCCTGTTCGTCGACCGCTTCATGGCCACTCCGATGTTCTACCCGGCCAACTACGGTTACATCCCCAACACCCTGGCGGATGATGGCGACCCGCTGGACGTGCTGGTCGTGACCCCCTACCCGGTCGCCCCGGGCTCGGTGATCCGCGCCCGTCCGGTCGGCGTCCTGCACATGACCGACGAAGCCGGTGGCGACGCCAAGCTGCTGGCCGTACCGCACGACAAGCTGACCGTCCTCTACAAGGACGTGCAGGAATACACCGACCTGCCGGCCCTGCTGCTCGAGCAGATCAAGCACTTCTTCGAGAACTACAAGGACCTCGAGAAGGGCAAGTGGGTGAAAGTCGAGCGCTGGGGTAACGCCGAAGAGGCGCGCGCAGAAATTCTCAAGGCGGTTGCGGCTTACCAAAAATAAGCCAAACCCACCCCCGAAAAGCCGGCCACAAGCCGGCTTTTTTATCGCCCCAAGAAATCTCGCAAGATCCCACAGCCCTAGTAAATACGGGACTTTCAGCTTAGCATCCATCCCAGACAATCCCGAAAGCATCCACGAAATCCCCCTCCAAGGTGTGGGTCAGGGTGTGGGTCGAGAAGTGTGGGTTAGGTAACGGAATGGGCAAGCTAAGCAGCAAGACGGTGGAGTCGATCGCCAAGGCTGGAACACCAGGAAAAACCAATGATGGCGACGGCTTGTACTTCCAGGTATCCAAAGCCGGAGGCACAAGCTGGATCTTCCGCTATAAGCTCGACGGCAAAGGCCGCGAGATGGGGCTAGGCCCATTTCCGGAAGTTTCACTTAGCCAGGCTCGCCAGCTGGCTGCCGACCAACGCAAGCTGCTCGCCTCCGGGGTCGATCCCCTGGCTGCACGCGATGCGGCGCGAGAGGCCAAGCGCGAAGCCGAACGTCAAGCAGCAGCACGCCGCACCACCTTCGAGGATCTCGCCCGGGAATACCAAGAAGCCCACGGCGCTAGCTGGTCTGAGAAATGGAGAAAAGGGTGGATTCGTAAGCTGGAGCTCTACGCCCTCCCGAAGATTGGCACGCTATCGGCGAACGCCATCACTACCGAGCACGTACTCGCTGTTCTGCAGCCTATCTGGGCCACGAAGACCCGTACTGCTGATGAGGTACGCGGCCAAATCGAACAAATACTGGATGCAGCCAAGGCTCGGCGCTTACGCGAGGGGGACAATCCTGCCCGCTGGCGCGGACACTTGGACAACCTACTGAGCAAGGCAGAGAAAAAGAAGGCCAGGCAGCGCCAGCACTTTCCAGCACTGCAATGGAAAGACACTCCGAAGCTGATAGCCACCCTGGCCAACATCGATACACGTGACGCCATCGCAGCCAGGCTGCTGATTCTGACCGGCGCTCGTTACCACATGATCCAACATGCTCAATGGTCCGAGTTTGACCTCGAAGCTGGCACTTGGGCACTGCCGGCTGAGCGCATGAAGATGCGAAAACCTTTCGTCATCCCGCTATCACCACAGATAGTCGAGATGCTGGAAAGCATGAATAAGACTCATTCAATATATCTTTTCCCTGGGCAAGGGAAGACTGGTGTCATGCATGGCAACGCAGTACGCAACCTGCTGCACAAGCTGGGGTATGCAGACATCACGAGACATGGCTTTCGATCGACCTTCCGGGATTGGGCAAACGAATGCACCAACTATCCGCGAGAGGTGTGCGAGCTTGCGCTTGCCCATGACGAACGCGACCAGACCGAAGCAGCCTATTCACGCTCCGATCTTCTGGAGAAGCGCAGAGCTCTGATGGCAGACTGGGCAGATTTCTGCACAAGCCTGCAATGAGGAGGTTCGCATCAAGGGACTACATCGAACGCAGACGCCCGATGATGACCTGATGGAGTGAGCACATTCAGCAAGCAGCTACCGGCAATCTTTCGATGTCAGCTATCAAGGAAAGTCGGGACAGAAAGGTCGTTTCGATACGCTGATTAGTGCCAACTACCGTTAAGCAGACGGTAGTAACAGGCAGCAACCGGCCAATAGCAGTCATCCGTGCTTGCGCGGGGACGCGGTCGACGTCTTAGCAAGCTGGGGCGCTTCGCCTGCCGCTTTCAGCAGCAGCCTGAACGCGCTCCAGCCGCAGGCACGAACAAAGCCTCAACGATGTTGCAACCTGAGACAGTCGATCCCAGGCAGGTCGACTCGCAGGTGCCAGACATCGTGAGTAACTGCTCACGGATTTTTTTAAGATTCGTAACCTTCTGCTCAACGGCGGCAAGGTGTTTTTTCACAACTGTGAGGGCTTCTCCGCATAGGTTGTCGGCATCTGCTGAGAGCGTTATCAGCTCGCGGATATCCAGGCTGGTCCACGCGGTAGATCCAATCAGCTCTCGGTTGAAAAGTAATAGGGCCACGCGTAACAGGGTCAGCAAAGTTACTAATAGTGCTGCACTGCCAAAAAGGAAGGCCAGGTGTTCGCTTAGGCCAAGTTTTTCTTTCGCATTGGAGGCTTCAGCGGACGCTGGCATGCGGGGAGGCATAATGGGTAGCCTTCTATAATTTAAGAATTGGAAGCTATAACAGGATTAAACCCCAAGTAAGGGCGATCAGTATCAGTGCAATGAGTTGCGCCGCACTTCCCATATCCTTGGCTTGTTTAGACAGTGGGTGGATGCTCAGGGAAATACGGTCAACAGTGCTCTCTATGGCTGAGTTGAGTAGCTCCACTACCAACGCCAGCATCGGCACGAGCATTAGCAGTACGCGCTCACTGTGGGTCACGTCCACCACACAGGCCAGCGGCAGAAGCACTGCATTTAATAACAGCAGTTGCCTGAAAGCCGCTTCGCCTTGAAACGCTGCCCGCAAACCTGCCAGCGAGTATCTAGTGGCATAAATAATGCGGATAAAGCCGCTGCGACCTTTCAACGAGAGGGCATCCAATTCGTCGCTCTGTGGCATGTTGCTCATGGCTGCAACACTCCAGCAGGGTTGTTCAGCGCTTGCTGATAGGCCTGGTGGAGAAACAACAGATCAGTTTCAGGCATGTTTCCACGGTGCCGCCCTAACTGGCCTAGGTCACGGCGAGCAGCGTCTTTGATTCGTAGACGTCGGCGGCTTTTTTCAAGATCGAGCAAGGCTATTTCGACCGTCACCGTGCCGCCTTCGTTTACCTGGGATTTGACGAAGATATGCTTGGGATAACAGCAACCATGCTGCCAGCCCGCCAGATGCAAGCGTGCTAGGGTTGTTGCGAGTTGTATCAGTGCAGCCGTCGTAAGCGCGGCACTATTCTCAACGGCGTACCACTGCTCTAGGCTGACAAAGCCTTGCAGGGCTTCGGTAACCAGCAGCGCCTGCCAGGCACCATGTTTCTGCCGTGCAGTGCAGTAAACGACGTTAGGTGTCTTGATGCCCAGGCGGGCAAAAGCGCGATAGGCCTGCAGTTCTCGCAGGATGGTCGGGCGGCCAAACGGATGCAAAAAAGTTCGGTAGGTATGTCCAATCTGACGCTTGCAGTACAAGGGTGGCCGCATTAAATCGCGCTGCTGCAACAACTGAACGCCGCTTTCGCCACCACGTCGCTTGTTGGCCGGTTCAACCCAGATACCGGAGCTATTCCACCAGCGATCAAATTCTGTAGTGATGAGCTGCGGCGATGCTTTTTCGGTCATTACGCCCATGGCTCAGGCCTCCTTGCGCAGCACATAGGTGCGCCACATGGCGTAGCCTGGAAGAAAATCTAGGTGATCGACGACGCGGAAGCCGGCTTGTTTAAATTCATCCTCGATAACTGACTTGGCTACGACAAATCGGTTTTGGTTTTGTGACGCCCGGCCTTCATCTGCTCGCCGCTGTTCCAGGCGGCGACGCTTCCATGCCTTGTAGTTGCCATCAACCCAGAGCGAAAGTATTACGCTATCGCGGCTAACGCGATGGAACTCACGCAGAATGGCCAGTCGGTGCTCAGATGATTCAATGTGATGCAGCAGACGTATGCAGAAGATGCAGTCCACCGCATTGACACCCAGGTCAATATCAAACGCCGAAGTCTGAAAGGTATTCACCCGCGAGACTACCTCTGGCGGTTGTGCGGCGCATGCTGTAGCGAGCATATCGGCTGAGTTATCGGCGGCGAGGATCACCCGATTGGGCTGCTCGCAAAGCATGGGCCAGAAACGCCCAGCACCACAGGGCAAATCCAGCACCAAATTGGGTTCATCTGCTAGCTGTAGAGCCCTGCGCGCCACCTGAATATCGCGCCAGTGCGACAGCTGCCGAGCCAAGCCATCCTGATGTTTAATCAGGTACTGCTGAGCATGCTCTTGGTCATATTTACGGGAAAATTCGAGTTCGATGGGATTTGGTTTCGACATGGCGAGGCGTCCACAAGAAGGTACGCTCGCCACACTAGGGGGGTGGGCATCATGGCCCTGTCAAAAGGATGTGAAAAAATCGTCTGATCTTGCCCAGCAGTCGTGGACACAGGTTTAAGCACTCATCCGGGCCTCGAAGGCCTCCGGGCTGATGTGCCCCAGCGTGCTGTGTCGCCGCTGGCGGTTGTAATCGGTTTCGACGTATTCAAACACGGTTTCACGCATCTGGGCGCGGCTCGTGAAGCGCTCGCCGTGGATGCACT
>NZ_KB822628.1 GCF_000364625.1 Pseudomonas thermotolerans DSM 14292 | reverse complement strand
GGCCGGATGGGTGATGGTGAAGTCGATGTGAACCGAAAGTTCGAGCGAACTCGTAAAGCCATCTGTCACTGACCCGATTCGAGGTGGCGTGCAGCGCACGATGCCTCAACCGAATTGCTTGACGACCATAGAGCGTTGGAACCACCTGATCCCATCCCGAACTCAGAAGTGAAACGACGCATCGCCGATGGTAGTGTGGGGCCTCCCCATGTGAGAGTAGGTCATCGTCAAGCGCCTATACCGAACCCCCGACCTGGTTTCAGGTCGGGGGTTCTTCTTTGCGCGATGGAAAGGGCTGCAAGCAAGATGCGCTGCGCGGCTTAAGCGGCTCGGATCCTTGGGCTCGCCGCAACCACCCTGACGGCCGCGCTGGCGGCTCGGATGGGGCGGAGTAGAATAGCCGGCGAACCCTAACGAGCCTTGCCCATGCACGATACGGCCGATTCCCGTGAGCTGTCGGAGTTCCTCCTGGAAGAGCTGGCGGCCTGCCACGAGTGCGATCTGCTGATGCGCCGGCCGCATCTGGGCGATGGGGAACGGGCCGAGTGTCCACGCTGCGGCTACGAGTTGTTCAGCTACCGGCATAGCGTAGTGACCCGCAGCCTGGCCCTGGTGCTCGCCGCTCTGCTGTTCTACGTGCCGGCCAACTTCCTGCCGATCATGCAGCTCAACCTGCTCGGACAGACCACCCAGGACACCGTCTGGAGCGGCGTGCTTGCCCTGTATCACAGCGGTATGGGTGGAGTGGCCGTGCTGGTATTTCTGTGCAGCATGGGCATTCCGCTGCTCAAGCTGCTCTGCCAGCTGTTCGTGCTGCTGAGCATCCGCCTGGATATCGGACGCAGCTACGGTCTGCTGTTCTACCGTATCTATCAGCACCTGCGGGAGTGGGGAATGCTTGAGGTCTACCTGATGAGCACCTTGGTGGCCATCGTCAAGCTGGTCGACCTCGCCGAGGTGAACCTGGGGATCGGCCTGGCCTGTTTCGTGGGCCTGCTGCTGACCCAGATCTGGCTGGAGGTAACCATGTCGCCGCAGCAGATCTGGGAGGCCCTGGCTGGAAAGGAGGACAGCCTTGCGCGCAATTGATGCGGGAATCCTGATCTGTCACGAGTGTCACCAGCTGAACCGTCACGATCCTGAGGCTCACGGCCAGACCTGCAGCCGCTGCGGCGCACGGGTGCACCCTCGGCGCCCGGACAGTCTGGCTCGGACCTGGGCGCTGCTGATCACCGCGGCGATCCTCTACGTGCCGGCCAATCTGCTGCCGATCATGACGGTGAACAGTCTCGGCAAGGGTGCGCCCTCGACCATCATGGGCGGCGTCGTCGAGCTGATTCACTTCGGCATGTGGCCGATTGCCGCGGTGGTGTTCGTCGCCAGCATCCTGGTGCCCACCTTCAAGCTGGTGGGCATCGCCCTGCTGCTGTTCTCGGTGCAGCGCCATCAGCCCATGTCGGCGCAGCAGCGCATCCTGATGTATCGCTTCATCGAGTGGATCGGCCGCTGGTCGATGATCGACATCTTCGTGATCGCCATCCTGGTGGCCCTAGTGCGCTTCGGCAACCTGGCGAGCATCGAGGCGAACATGGGGGCGGTGGCCTTCGCCAGCGTGGTGGTGCTGACCATGCTGGCGGCCATCACCTTCGATCCCCGGCTGATCTGGGACAACACGGAATCGGATGAACAAGCATGAATGATCTGCCCACGGCGAAGGTTCGCCCCGCTTCCAACTGGTCGGCCATCTGGGTACTGCCGCTGATTGCCCTGCTGATCGGCGGCTGGCTCGGCTGGCGGGCCTACAGCCAGGCCGGGATCGATATCGAGGTGGTCTTCGAGTCCGGGGACGGCCTGCAGGCCGGCAAGACCGAGGTGATGTACAAGGGCATGCCGATCGGCAAGGTCAGCGAGCTGCACCTAGACAACGAGCGTGGCGTGGTGGCCACCCTGTCGATGGACAAGCAGAGCGAGCCGCACCTGCGCAGCGGCACGCGCTTCTGGTTGGTCAAGCCGAGCGTGACCCTGGCCGGGATCACTGGGCTGGAGACCCTGGTGTCTGGCAACTACATCGCGGTCAGTCCCGGCCCGGGCGAGCCGGCCCGGAAGTTCGAGGCGCTCTCCGCGCCGCCGCCGCTGCCGGACGACGTGCCCGGCCTGCACCTGACCCTGCTGGCCGAGCGCCTGGGCTCCCTGAACCGTGACAGTCCGGTGTTCTACAAGCAGATCCAGGTAGGCCGGGTGAAGAGCTACCGGCTGGCGGACGACCAGAAGACCGTGGAGATCCAGGTGTTCATCGAACCGGCCTACGCCAGCCTGGTACGCAAGCACACGCGCTTCTGGAACGCCAGCGGGGTGACCGTCAACGCCGGCCTGGGCGGCCTCAAGCTGCGCACCGAGTCGCTGGCCAGCATAGTCGCTGGCGGCATCGCCTTTGCCACCCCGGAGAACCGTAGCGACAGCCCGCCCACCGACCCGAGCATCCCCTTCCGCCTCTACGAGGACTTCGATGCCGCCCAGGCGGGCATTCGGGTAACCCTCAAGCTCCACGATTTCGAGAGCCTGCAGGCCGGGCGCACCCCGGTGA
Source organism: Pseudomonas thermotolerans DSM 14292 (assembly GCF_000364625.1). Taxonomy (GTDB): domain Bacteria; phylum Pseudomonadota; class Gammaproteobacteria; order Pseudomonadales; family Pseudomonadaceae; genus Aquipseudomonas; species Aquipseudomonas thermotolerans. Next base: position 28,170 of record NZ_KB822628.1, on the reverse strand, counting down.
TGTTCAACGGCATCCAGGTGGGCACTCTGAAGGAGCTGAAGATCAATCAGGAGGACCCCAACTTCGCCACCGCCGAGCTGGCCCTCGACCCGCTGGGCGAGGACTACCTGGTGGAGGACACCGAGTTCTGGGTGGTCAAACCGTCCATCTCCCTGGCCGGGATCACCGGCCTGGACGCCTTGCTCAAGGGCAACTACATCGCCGTGCGGCCTGGCACCAAGGGCAAGCCGGCGCGCCGAGACTTCGTCGCCCGGCCCAAGGCGCCGCCGTTGAACATGGACGCGCCGGGCCTGCATCTGGTCCTGCTCAGCGACAACCTGGGCTCCCTGCAGGTGGGCAGTCCGGTGCTCTACCGGCAGATCAAGGTGGGGTCGGTGCAGAGCTACCAACTGACCAAGAACAAGCGCCAGGTGCTGCTCGGTGTACACATCGAGCCGGAGTACGCCGAGCTGGTGAACAGCTCGACGCGCTTCTGGAACGCCAGTGGAGTGACCCTGAGCGGCGGCCTTTCGGGCATCGAGGTGAAGAGTGAATCGGTGCAGACCCTGCTGATGGGCGGGGTTGCCTTCGAGACCCCGGACCTGAAGGCCAGGGTGGAAGGCAAGATCCAGCGCTTCCGCCTGTATCCCGACCGTGACAGCGCCATGCTCGAGGGGCGGACCATCCGCATCCGGGTGGACAGCGGCGATGGCCTCCGTCCTGGCACGCCGATTCGCTATCGAGGCCTGGACGTCGGCGAGGTGGAAAAGCTGGAGCTCAGCGACGACCTCTCCGGGGTGCTGCTCAGCGCGCGGATCACCCAGGGGGCGGAGCGCATCGCCCGAGCCGGTAGCCGCTTCTGGGTGGTGAAGCCGGAGCTGGGGCTGACCCGCACCGCCAACCTGGACACCCTGATCAGCGGCCAGTACCTGCAGGTGGAGCCGGGGGCGCCTGGCGCCGCGCCGCAGAGCGAGTTCGTCGCCCTCAAGTCCGCCCCGGGCGAGGCGCGCAGCAGCGCCGGTCTGGATCTGGTGCTTAGCGCCCCGCGTCTGGGCTCGATCAAGGTCGGGGTGCCGGTGACCTTCCGCGAGGTGCGGGTCGGCGAAGTGACCGGCTTCGAGCTGGGCGCCCTGGCCGACCAGGTGCTGATCCGCGTGCGCATCGAGCCGCGCTATGCGCCTCTGGTGCGCAGCGGCAGTCGTTTCTGGAACGCCAGCGGCATAGGGGTGGAGGCTGGGTTGTTCAAGGGCGTGAGAGTGCGCACCGAGTCCCTGGAGGCGCTGATCGCCGGGGGCATCGCCTTCGCTTCGCCGGAGGACAGCCCGCCGGCCATTCCCGGGCAGACCTTCCCGCTGTTCGCCGAGCCGCGGGACGAGTGGCTCGGCTGGGCTCCGAAGATCTCCTTAGGCAGCAACTGAGAAAGATGACCAGGGCCGCGGGATGCGGCCCCGGTGCTGTGTGGCGCTGGAGAGTTGGCTCAAGCCGGTTGCGCCGCCTGCGTGGCTTCCTCGGTTTCCGCTGCCCTGGCGGTTTCCCGCGGCTTGATGAACTTCCAGTCGGCTTCGTCGATGTAGATGCCGGCTGGGCTGCTGCCGCCCTCCAGGTCGATGGCTACCTGGGCGGAGACCTGTGGCTTCACCGAGGCGAGGATCGGGGTGAAGCCGAGCTGGGCGCTGGTCTCGATCAGCGCCTGCTGGTTGCGCTCGTCGATGTCCGCGGCCTCGTCCAGATAGTAGGGCAGGCGCACCTTGCCGGCCTGCTCGCGGTCCATCAGGTGCAGCAGCAGGTACATGTTGGTCAGCGCCTTGATGGTCATGGTCGTGCCGTTGGAGGCCGCGCCGTCTATGTCGGTGTGGATCACCGGCTGGCCGCCGACCTTGGTGATTTCGAAGGCCAGTTCGAAGAGATCCTTGAGGCCCAGCTGGTTGTTGTTGGCGGCCACCAGGCGCGACAGGTAGTCGCGCGCCTCTTCGTTCTTGGCGTCCTGCTCGGCTGACTGCGACAGGTCGAACACCGAGAGGGTCTCGCCTTCCTCGTACTGGCCGGCGCTGTGGATGATCTGGTCGATGTGCCGGAGCGCCTCGCGGTTGGGGGCGAGGACGATGCGGAAGCTCTCCAGGTTGGAGACCTGGCGACGGTTGATCTCGCGGTTGAACAGTGCCAGCTGGTGTTCCAGGTTGTCGTAGTCGTTGCGGATGTTGCGCAGGGTGCGGGCGATGTCGGTGACTGCCGCGCGACGCGCCTTGGCCAGGGTCAAGGCTTCGTCCTGGCGGTGCGCGTAGGCGTTGATCAGCAGCTGTAGACGGCGCTCGGGGTCCTCCTCGCTATCGAACTTGGAGACCCCCTTGAGGCGGATCTGCGCGTAGAGGGCGTCGATCTGTCCGTCGATGCGCTGCAGCGCCTGCCAGCTGTCCTGATAGTCGTTGAGCAATGGCAGCAGGTTCTCCAGGGAATCGTCCACCGGATCCAGGTAGGGGGTGCCGAAGGGCAGGTCGGCGGGCAGCAGCTGGCGGCGGCGCAGGGCGTCCTCCAGGGTACGCTCCTTGGCCTCCAGGTCGGCGAGCTGGCGGCCGACCAGCTGCAGCTTGGCGGAGAGCTGCTGGACGCGCTCGGCGAAGGCGTCGCTGGCCCGCTTCAGCTCGTCCTGGGCGGCCTCGTACTGGGCTAGGAGTTCCAGCTTCTCCTGCTCCTCGGCGCTCAGGGTCTGGCAGCGGCGGTAGTCCTCCAGGGCCTTCTGGGCATCCAGCACGGCCTGGTAGAGCTGCTCGGCCTGGGCCTTGCTCGCCGCGCGGTCGGCGGCCACCGCCTGCTGGGTCTTGAGCTGCTTGAGCTCGCGCTCCAGGCGGTCCTTCTGGTCGCGCAGGGCGGCGCGGTCGGCCAGGGCCTGGAGGGTCGGCGGCTCGATGTGGGAGAGGTCGATGGAGAGTCCGGGCACCTCGAAGCGTTGGCCCTTGAAGTGGTCGAGGATCCTCTCCACCGACTGCACCCAGGCGTCGCCTTCCAGCCGGATGCCCTTCTCGCCGAGCGGCAGGCTGAACAGGGCACCGTTGAACAGGCGCATCAGGCGCTCGACGTCCTGCTGGCTGAACTCTTCGCGGAGCCGCGAGTAGCTGTTGTTGTCGGCGTGATCGAGCTGCTGCCGGACCGATTTCAGGCGCTTCTCCAGGTCGCGGACCCGCTCGTCCAGGTCTTCCGCAGAGAACTGCCGGGACTGGGCCAGGGCGCCGGCTAGCTCGTCGTGGGCATCCTTGGCGGCGAGCAGTTGCTCCTCCAGCACCTTGACGTCGTCCACTAGGGCGAAGCGGTTCTTCAGCACCGCCAGCTCGCCGAGCCAGCGCTGGATCTCGCTGATCTCGCGCTCCAGGCGCATCAGCTCGGAGGTGCCGTTGCGCTGTTCGTTCTGCAGGCTGTCCTGCTCGCGCCGGTAGTGCTCGGCCTGGATCAGCAGCTCCTCCTTGCGCGCGCCGGCATAGTCCTGCCAGGCGCCCAGCAGGTTGTCGAGCAGCGGCGAGAGGCGGTGCAGCTTGCCGCGCAGTTGGTCGCGCTGGGTCACCCCGGCGGCCAGGGCCTCGACCAGCGGGGCGGCGGCGATCAGCGCCTGGTAGTCCTGTTCCATGCGCCGCACGTCGCGGAACGCCTCCTCGGTGGCGGCGATGTAGTCGACGCTACCGGAGCGCAAGCTGTGCTCAAAGGCGTCGAGGAACAGCTGCTTGAGCTTGGCCGCGGTGATCTCGCGCATGTGCAGCAGGTTGATGAACAGCGCGCGGAAGGTCTTCAGGCTCTGCTCGCTGGTGGAGCGCAACGGGATCAGGGTCAGGTCCAGGGGGATGCTGGTGTGCCCGCCGACCAGCAGGCGGCGCAGCTCCTCGGGCTTCAGCTCGTAGGCGGTGATGCCTTCGCGCTCCAGGTTGCCGAACAGCTCGCGCAGGCGCAGGCAGGTGCCGTTCTTCTGGTAGTGGGCGAGGTCCAGGGCGCCGGCGTAGGCGAAGAACTGGTGGCCGAAGCCGCCGCCTGGGCCGCGGCCGCCGACGCCGATGACGTGCGGGCCGTGGGGCAGGTCCAGCTCCACCAGGATGTAGCTGGTGTCGGTGGCGAAGTAGAACTTGCGCGACTGTTCCAGGCTGTACTTGCCGAAGCTCATGTCCGACATGCGCGCCAGGATGGGGAACTGCAGGGCGTTGATGGACGCCGACTTGCCGAGGTTGTTGGCGCCGTAGATGGACAGCGGCTGCTCCAAGGGGAAGATGCCCAGGCTGTAGCCGGCGGTGTTGAGCAGGGCGAAGCGGCGGATGCCGTAGCGTTTCTGGGTCATGCGTCTTGCTCCTGAAGGGCGCGTTCTTCGGCGATGGCGCGGGCCAGGGCGGCTTCTTCATCCTCTTCCGGCTCGGCGGGGCTCAGACTGACGATCTCCTCGTCGTCCTCCTCGGCCACCAGTTCCGGGCTGGGCAGCGGCAGGTCGCTGTGCAGGGTGGCGGCCAGGTCGCGGTCCTGCTGCACGGCCAGGCAGACGTCGAGGAAGCGGTGCATGGGCGGCAGGAAGCGGTAGGCGCCGTTGTCCTCGCTGGCGAAGCCGAGCTGGGTCAGGCGGCGCATGACCTTCTCCTCCAGCTCTTCCTGGCTGGTGACCTCGGCCTGCAGGAACAGGTCGCGGTACTTGTCGAGCAGCGGCGGCAGCTCGTCTCGGCCCAGGCTGCCGCCGTCGAGCACGGCCAACGGGTCGCGGCCCTGGTCGGCGAGGTGCTCGACCAGGATGAAGGTGAACAGCGCCAGGCGCTGGGCGGTCTTGTTGACCTGGGCGCCCATCTGCTCGGGGACGAAGTAGTAGAAGCCGCGGCGGTCGCAGACCAGCTCGAAGCCGAGGGCGGCGAACAGCGTGCGGTACTGGTCCTGGCTGTTGGTCAGTTGGGCGTAGAGCTCGGTATCGCGCTGGCTGATGTGGTAGCCCTTGAACAGCTCGCGGAAGATGGGCGCGAGCTGGGACAGTTCTTTGAGGTCGATGTTCATGGGTGGCGTCTCATCCGGCTGAGGCGGGAGCGGTGGGCTCGGCGGGCTGGTCCGCAGCCCTGATCAGGGCGTAGGAGCTGAGGCTGAGTTGGTGGGTGCGGGTCAGGTACTCGCGGCGTTCCAGGCGCTCGCGCTGGAAGCGGGCGTCGCGGGACAGCCGGGAGAACCAGTAGAGCAGCTCGTCGGTGGCGCCGTCCGGCTCCTGGTCGAGCAACCACTGCATCAGGTCCGGCAGCGGCAGGGCCTGTTCGCAGCGCTCCAGCATCTCCCGGGCGGTGCGTGGGGGACGCGGTGTCTGGCTCTTGCGGCTGCCGCTCGCCTTGGGGAAGTGCGCCGGCCGCGGCTCGAAGCGGGCCAGGGCGTAGACGTAGCTTTCCACCTGCCCGGCGGTGCCGAGGAAGGTGCTCTGTGGCCGGGTGAACAGCGGCAGCGCGGCCTGCGGCACGGCGTCCAGGCCCTTGCGGCGGATCGCGGCGAGGGCCAGGGCGGCGCCGCGGGTCACCGCGTTGTGCCGGCGCGCCTCCTCGCGCAGCGGCAGGAGCAGCTCGCGGGCGCGGCGCAGGGTCAGCTGGGCGGTGGTCTGCATCTCCAGGATGCGCGCGTGGGTGCGCAGCAGCAGGTCGTCGTCGACCAGTTGGCCGAGGCGCTGCTGGTCGCCGAGCAGCTTGAGCAGGACTTGCTCGACGCGCCGCACGCCCTGCTCGAAGGCGCCGTCGGCGGCGACCAGCTGGATCATCGGCTCGACGTACTCGTCCCAGGTGGCCAGCACCTCGGCGTAGCGCTGGCGCAGGGGGATCTGCCGGTCGCTGGTCTTGGCCCGCTCGGCCACGGCGATCAGCGCCTGCTCGTCGTTGGCGAGCTTCTTCAGCACGTCGCGCACGCGCATGTCGAGCAAGCGCAGCTGGCGGGCCAGGTCGTTGCCGTCACGGATCTCGAAGGCGTCCAGGATATGCCCGGCGAGGCGCTCCAGATGGCGGAGGTAGGCTTCGATCTCCAGGCACAGACCGAGCCGGTGCTCGCGGCGCAGGTAGGCAAGGAAATCGTGGATCTGGGCGTTCAGCTCGAAGCGGTTGGGGCTCTTGGCCACCGGGACGAGGATGTCCAGGCGGATCCACTGGTCGAGCAGGGCGGTGAGGTCGGCGGGGGGGGCGGCCGGCAGCTGGGCGGCCAGTTGCTGGCGCAGTTCGACCAGGCTCAGGGTGCCCTGGTCGAAGCGTTCGCAGAGAGGCTCGAGCAACGTCCAGTGTTCGGCGAGGGCGCGCAGTACGCGCTTGGGATCGATCATCGATGGGCCGTGGATTGCCTGTGGATAAAGGAAAGGCTGGATTGTACTGCATCGCGTGGCGTCGGCCTGAGCAGCAATCGATCGGAGGCCGGTGTTACGGACGGTGTGACGATGGGTAACAGTTGGCTGGCCGGTACCGGCCGATTCTCGACTATGGGTCGGTCATACCAGCGTCGGGGCTGCTTATAGTGCCTCTGGAAAATGGACCTTCATGCCTCCGGCCAGACAACAACAAGCAGGTTCACCCATGTCGAAATCCCTCCTCGCCCGTCTCGCCGCCCCTTGCCTGAGCTCGCTGCTGGCCCTCAACGCCCAGGCCGCCCTGACCGAGATGACCGATAAGGAGCTCTCGGACATCACCGGGCAGGCACTTCTGACGCTGGATGGCCTGACTTACGGGGGCTTTCAGTACACGCGCCTGAACTTCGGCGCCGAGATCGACGTGCTGCTGAACATGGACGAGCTGCGCATGGGGGAGTTCGACCGCAGCGGCCTGCCGGGACTGGCCTCGAACCAGCCGGCGGACATCCTGATCAACAATTTCGCCCTCGGCCGGGTGCGCAACAACAACAATGCCAACGCCACCATCGAGCCCTTCAAGATTCAGGACCCTTACATCGAGTTCGCCTTCAAGGTGAACAGCCAGGGGGTCCGCGAGATTGCCGGGGTGCGCCTGGGATTTGGCAAGGCCATGGGCTACCTGTCCGGGGACATCCTGTCCCTGACCGGCAAGATGCAGGGCAAGATCTATGGTCCGGCGTCGCTCGGCAAGGACTACTACATGCAGCAGAACGGTCTCAACGACTTTACCTGCACATTCAACATCAACTGCCTGGCGCTGTCCCTGGCCGGCGACACGGAGGTCTATGCCACCGTCGAACTGCTGCAGCAGGGCACCGGCAACAAGATCCTGAATGGCGTGCCGGTCAATCGTGCCACCCATATTGGCATTCCGGCCGGCGAGTCGCTGCAGACCGACGCCACCGGCCTGATCGCCTCGCTGATTCCGACCCTGACCATGGCGAGCAACTGCTCGGCGCTGGGCCTGACCACCTGTTTCCCGTTGACCAACTACAAGTCCATCTTCGTCGGCGACCCCAGCAACCAGAACAACATCAACCTGGGGGGCGCGCAGGGCATCTTCTTCTCCCTGCAGAACCAAAACGTGCCCTGGCAGGACCTGGCCAACATCGGGCAGTTCGTGGAAACCCAGCGCGGCGCCTTCGCCAACTTCGCCAAGACTGGCTCTGGTGCCAACACCGCCTATCCCTTCGTACTCACCCTCTTCGATGCGTTGCGCGGCACAGCACGAGAACCCACCTGCATGGGTTCCCAGGCGGCGGGGTGCTGATATGAGAAGCTCGGGTCTGCTCCTCGGCTTGCCGCTGCTGCTGAGCTCCGCCTGGGCCGCTGCCATGCAGGCGCTGGACGATATCGAGCTGGACGCGGTGAATGGCGCCGGCGTGGGCTTCTTCCTGGACGGCTTCCTCTATGACCAGGACAGCGCCATGGCTCGTATCGAGGGCTTCAAGGACTCCAGCGGCAACCCGGTGACGATCCAGTTGGAGGACTCCTACATCAAGGGCCAGGGCAGCCAGCGCGGCACCCTGGATCCCCTGGCCAATATCGGTACCCCGCTGCATCCGTTCCGCCTAGGCGTGCGGAATGCCTCGGAGATCCCCTCCCTTCCTGCCGGTACCGAGGTGCTGCAGTTGGCCACGCCCACCTGGACGGACCCGCTCAACGATACCCATCACTATGGTCTGTGGGCCTACTACCAGGGCTGTCTGTATGGCGAAGCCGGCTGTACCAACCCGGACCTGGCGGTGGGGCGGCTGAACAGCAACCTTTCGGCCCTCACCAGCCGGCAAACTGCGCTGCTGCAACGTTACGCCAGTGTCGGCTTCCTGACCCTGAAGCAGGGCATAGATACGGACATGGCCCAGCTGCAGACCCGCCAGCAGGCCGTGGATGCCGCTACTGCCCAGGTCCAGCAGGCCCGCAGCGTCATGGAGGCACGCTATGCGGCGGCGCCCAACAACAACAAGCCGCCTCTGGGCCAGAAATACGACTGTTTCATCATTTGTACGAACAGTAATATCAGGGCGTACAACGATGCCGTGGATGACTGGACGGCTAAGAACGAAGCGCTGATGAACGCGCAGATCGCCCTGAGTCAGGTCTGGCAAACCCAGCGCCACGGCTACAGCCTTAGTCAGCGCAGTCAGGATTACACCGAATTCGCCAGCCTCTGTGGCGAACCCACCAGCCAGCAGCCCACCTGCAGTGGCGGGCGCATCGCCAAGATGGAGGGCGACCGCGCCTCCCTGGTGCTGGTTTCCACTAGCCTGAAGGACGGCAAGACCCGGGTGCCGGGGATCGATCTCGGGTTCGGCGCGGAGTTCAGCGTGCCCTCCACGGCCTGGAGCGGCAGCGCCAGTAACGCCACCCGCGGCGCCACCACCACCCGTGCCGACTTCTTCTCCCTGAACATCGAGGGCTTCACCCTGCATGGTTCCTACGTGAACCTCTGGGGCAACGCGGCGGGCATGCTCGGCGAACTCAGCATGCAGCTGTACGCCGACAAGCTGATTCTCGGCGCCTGCCGCACCTGTACCGACGCCAACCGCTTCGTCGCCAAGAACGTTTACCTGGATCTGAACCTGGGACATGGCACCCTTCAGCCCCTGAGCTTCAGCATGCTCAGCGACGGCGAGCTGCGCTTCCGGCTGCCCGGTGTCACCTGGGCCAACTACCAGCAGTTCTACGCTCAGGTGCCGAAGAGCAACATCAGCATCGTCAACCTGAGCCTTAGCAACGTGAACCTGGGTGCCCAGGCCATCCGTGGCCTGCGCGTCGACTATCTGGACATGCGAACCGTCAACCTGCCCCGGTGAGGAAACCCATGCGTAGCCCTATTGCCTGTTTTCTGGCGCTGCTGGCCCCGGTGGCCGCGGCTGACCTGCAGCCGCTTGCGGAAGAGGAGCTGCAGGCAGTCGACGGGCAGGCCGGGATCAGCCTTGCGGTCGACCTGCACATCAACCGCAATCCGGCGAATACCCGCTGCAGTGGTGGTTGCGGCGCGCGCCTGACCTTCCGTCCCGGGCAGAGCGACGGCTACATAGTGCTGGACAACATCCAAGGGCGCTTCAGCTTCGAAGGGGTGACCGTGGACATCGAGCACATCGACAGCGGCTTCAACGGGGAGGGCGCGCAGTTCAACCAGCAGGCGCTCAAGATCGGCCTGCAGGCCGCCACCTTCGACCAGGCGCAGATCACCCTGGCCGGTTCCAACCAGAGCCAGCCGGGCCCCGGCTTCACCCAGACCAACCTGTTGACCTACCAGACCAGCGGCAGCGTGCATCTACAGGGTAACGTCTACATCTTCGGTACCCCCTGATAGGCGCGGGTGGTCGGTCCGGTACTGGCCAGGCGGTCATTTTCCTGTCATCTTCGTCCGTTCGCGTCGGCGTGCGGATGCATCGTGCTGCAATCTGCCTGTAAACCGCTGACAAAAAATCGCGCCGCCGGCTCTTTCGATTCACGGCGCGCATAGGCACAATTCGCCTCCATTTTTTTGGAGGGGGGTCAGCCCGCTGATCCCTGTCTGCTTATTCCGTACGGGCACGCAGATGATCAAGACGCCGTATTACCTCATCGACAAACAGAAGCTGCTGGTCAACATGGAGAAGATCGCTTACGTGCGGCAGCACTCCGGGGTCAAGGCGCTGCTGGCGCTGAAATGCTTCGCCACCTGGTCGGTGTTCGACCTGATGCAGCAGTACATGGACGGCACCACTTCCTCGTCGCTCTACGAGGTCAAGCTGGGCCGCCAGAAGTTCGCCGGCGAGACCCACGCCTACAGCGTGGCCTGGGCCGACGACGAGATCGACGAGGTGCTGGCCAACTCCGACAAGATCATCTTCAACTCCATCAGCCAGCTGGAGCGCTTCGAGCAGGCCTCGCGCAACGCCATCCGCGGCCTGCGTGTCAATCCGCAGGTGAGCAGCTCCGACTACCTCCTGGCGGATCCGGCGCGGCCCTACAGCCGCCTGGGTGAGTGGGATCCGGAGAAGATCGCCGCGGTGATCGGCAAGATCTCCGGCTTCATGTTCCACAACAACTGCGAGAACGGTGACTTCGGGCTGTTCGACAAGATGCTGGGGACCATCGAGGAGCGCTTCGGCCACCTGCTGCACCAGGTGCAGTGGGTCAGCCTCGGTGGCGGCATCCACTTCACCGGCGAGGGCTATCCGCTGGACGCGTTCTGCGCGCGCCTCAAGGCCTTCGCCGAGAAGTACGGCGTGCAGGTCTACCTGGAGCCCGGCGAGGCGGCGATCACCCAGAGCGCTTCGCTGGAGGTCACAGTGCTCGACGTCCTGTTCAACGGCAAACACCTCGCGGTGGTGGACAGCTCCATCGAGGCGCACATGCTCGACCTGCTGATCTACCGCCAGAATGCCAAGATGGCGCCCAGTTCCGGCGAGTACACCTACATGGTGTGCGGCAAGTCCTGCCTGGCCGGTGACATCTTCGGCGAATACCAGTTCGATCGTCCGCTGGCCATCGGCGATCGCCTGTCGTTCATCGACGCGGCAGGTTACACCATGGTCAAGAAAAACTGGTTCAACGGACTCAAGATGCCGGCAATCGCCGTGCGCCAGCTCGATGGCAGCGTCGAGGTGGTTCGCGAGTTCAGCTTCGAAGACTATCTGGGCAGCCTCTCCTGAGCACCCGGGGCCGGGTTGGTCCCGGTTGCGGGTGCGCAGAAGGCCGTAGGAGGAAACGACAGTAAATGAAGAAAAACGTCCTGATCATTGGTGCGGGTGGTGTGGCCAAGGTGGTGGCCCACAAGTGTGCGCAGCACAACGACGAGTTGGGGAACATCGTCATCGCTTCGCGCAGCATCGCCAAGTGCCAGGCCATCATCGACAGCGTCAAGGCCAAGGGCAGCCTCAAGGTGCCGGCCGAACTCAAGGCTTATGCCTTGAACGCTCTGGATGTCGAGGCGACCAAGGCTCTGATCCGCGACACCCAGTCGCAGATCGTCATCAATGTGGGTTCGGCTTTTCTCAACATGTCCGTATTGCGTGCCTGCATCGATACGGGAGCTGCCTACCTGGATACCGCGATCCACGAGGAACCGAACAAGATCTGCGAGACTCCGCCGTGGTACGGCAACTACGAGTGGAAGCACCTCGAGGAGTGCCAGGCGAAGAAAATCACCGCGATCCTCGGCGTCGGCTTCGACCCCGGCGTAGTGAACGCCTACGCCGCCCTGGCGCAGAAGCAGCACTTCGACAAGATCGACTCCATCGACATCCTCGACGTCAACGCCGGCTCCCACGGCAAGTACTTCGCCACCAACTTCGACCCGGAGATCAACTTCCGCGAGTTCACCGGCCAGGTGTGGAGCTGGCAGAACGGCCAGTGGACCAGCAACAAGATGTTCGAGGTCAAGCGCACCGACGACCTGCCGGTGGTCGGCACGCAGAACCTCTACCTGACCGGCCACGACGAGATCCACTCGCTGTCCAAGAACCTCGACGTGCCCAACATCCGCTTCTGGATGAGCTTCGGCGACCACTACATCAACGTGTTCACCGTGCTGAAGAACCTCGGCCTGCTTTCCGAGCAGCCGGTGCGTACTGCCGAGGGCCTGGAGGTGGTGCCGCTCAAGGTGGTCAAGGCCGTGCTGCCCGACCCGGCCTCGCTGGCGCCGAACTACACCGGCAAGACCTGCATCGGCGACTTGGTCAAGGGCACCAAGGATGGCCAGCCGCGTGAGCTGTTCATCTACAACGTGGCCGACCACGAGGAGGCCTACGCCGAGACCGACAGCCAGGGCATCTCCTACACCGCCGGCGTGCCGCCGGTGGCAGCCGCCCTGCTGATCGCCCGCGGCGAGTGGGACGCCGAGCGCATGGTCAACGTCGAGGAGTTGCCGCCGGAGCCCTTCCTGCACCTGCTCGACAACATGGGCCTGCCGACCCGCATCAAGGACGCCAACGGCGACCGTCCCTGGGATCAGTGATCCCCTCCGGCCCGGGCCGCGCGGCCCGGGCTTCCCGTCCCGCGCATTTCACGCGACAATCCTTCGCCCCGCCCGACCCCCTGTGGTGAGTCCAAGCCCATGCTGACCGAACCGCGTCGCCGCGCCTATCTGAACGCCATGCAGGTGGTCAGCTGGATTCCGCGCGTCGCCCTGCCGTTCGCCGCCCCCTCGCGCCCCGAGGTGCTGGCCCGCGCCGAGCCCGAGCCGCCGGTCGCCCCGCAGGCCCCGGCCGCGCCCGTGGTGGAGGAGCGTGCGGCCGCCGCCGTGACGCCGGGGACGGGCAACCTGGCCGCCGCGCTGGTCGAGCGGCTCAAACCTTCCGCTCCATCGCCGGCCCCGGTGCCGGCGGTCGAGCCCGGATCCCAAGCCGAAGCCGCTCCCGCGCCGGCTGCGCCGGAGCGCGCCGCGCCACCACGCTTCGCCCTGCAGTTGCTGCGCGCCGGCCTGTGCCTGGTGCTGGTCGAGCTGCCCACCGGCGAGCCCTTCCAGAGCCGAGATCCGGCCTACCTGCTGCTCAAGGACCTGCTGCGCGCCGCCGGCCTGCCGGACAGCCCGCAACTGATCGGCGAGCCGGTGCGCTGGCCGCTGATCACCCGCGGCTCCCTCGACCAGGGATCGCAGGCCGCGCTGGAGTACGTGCAGGGCTTCGTCGCCGCCCAGTTGGAGGCACAGCCTTGCGCCTGCCTGTGGTTGGTCGGCCTGCCGGCGGTTCGTTTCGCCGGCGAGGCGGATGCCGAAGCTTTCAACCGTGAGTTGCAGGTCGACGGCCTGGGCAATGCCTGGGCGCTGCCGGGCCTGGAGCTGCTGATGGAGGAGCCGCAGCGCAAGGCCGAACTGTGGCGTGCCATGCAGCGGGTGATGCGGCGCTGGAACGACAGCCGAGATGAGTGACGACGCCATTTCCTTCCGCCGGATGACCGAGGCGGATCTCGATGCCGTGCTGAAGATCGAATATGCCGCCTTCAGCCACCCCTGGACCCGCGGCATCTTCCAGGACGCCCTGAAGTCCTACGAATGCTGGCTGATGTTCCAAGGCAGCCAGCAGGTCGGCCACGGGGTGATCAACGTGATCCTCGACGAGGCGCACCTGCTGAACATCACCGTCAAGCCGGAAAGCCAGGGCCGTGGCCTCGGCCTGCGCCTGCTCGACCACCTGATGCGCCGGGCCATGGAGCTGAACGCCCGGGAATGCTTCCTTGAGGTGCGCGCCAGCAACCAGACCGCCTACCGCCTCTACGAGCGCTACGGCTTCAACGAGATCGGCCGGCGCCGCGACTACTACCCGGCCGTGGGCGGCCGCGAGGATGCCCTGGTGATGGCCTGCACCCTGCTCGACTGACGGGCTGTCCCGTTTCGTCACCTGCCCTGGCGGGTGGCGCTTTGTCCGGTACGTCCCGACTGGCCTAGGCTGCAGGCCTCATGCCCCCTTCCACACTTGCCAAGGATGCCCATGCTGCGTGCTCTGCTGATCCTCTTCGGTCTGCTCGCCGCCGGCCCGGCCGGCGCCGCCGAGCGCCAGTTCACCCTGCTGCATACCAATGACTGGCAGTCGCGCCTGCTCGGTTACGGGCCGAACACCGAGTACAGCCCGGAAACCACCGGAGACGACGACACCGTCGGAGGCGTCGCCCGCCTGGCCAGCCTGATCGACGAGCGCCGCGCGGCGGCGGGGGAACAGCCGGTGCTGCTGCTGGATGCCGGCGACTTCACCATGGGCACCCTGTTCCACACCGTCACCCGCGAGTACGCCGGTGAGTTGCGTCTGCTGAGCCGCCTGGGCTACGACGCTACCACCCTCGGCAACCACGAATTCGACTTTCGCCCCAAGGGCCTCGCCGCAATGCTCGACGCCGCGCACCGTGCCCTAGGTGCACAGCTGCTGCCGGTGCTCTCCAGCAACCTCCGCTTCGATCCGGACAGCGCCGAGGACGATGCTCTCGAGGCCCACCAGCGGGCCGGGCGCATCCGTCCCTACCTGGTGATCGAGCGCGGCGGCCTCCGCTTCGGGCTGTTCGGCCTGCTCGGCCGCGATGCCGCTGAGGTGGCGCCCCTGGCCAGGCCGGTGCGCTTCGCCGATCCCGTCGAGAGCGCCCGGAAGATGGTCAAGCGGTTGCGCGAGCAGGAGCGGGTGGACGTGGTGATCGCACTCTCGCACATGGGGGTCAGCCGCCAGGCGGACGGCAACTGGCGCGGCGAGGACGTGGAGCTGGCCGAGCAGGTGCCAGGCCTGGACATCGTGGTCGGCGGTCACTCGCATACCGCGCTGGCCGAGCCGTTGCTGGTCAACGGCGTACCGGTGCTGCAGGCCGGCTCGGAGATCCAGTATCTCGGTGAGCTGCGCATGGCCGTCGCTGACGACGGCAGGATGAGGATGCTCGATTACCGCCTGCATCCCATCGACGACCGGATTCCCGGCGACCCGGCCATCAGCCGCGAGGTAGACGCGCTCAAGCAGGCGCTGGACGAGCGCATGCTGGCGCCCCTCGGCTACCGCTTCGACCTGCCGCTGGCACGGGTTGACCGCCGCCTGACCCGCGCCTACGAGGACCAGGTGCTCGCCAACCTGGTCACCGACGCCCTGCGCAAGGCGGTGGACGCCGAGCTGGCGTTCACCGGCAACGGCACCATTCGTGACGACCTCATCCGGGGGCGTAGCGGGGTGCAGGCGGTCTCCGACCTGTTCCGCATCGCCCCGCTGGGCATCGGCGAATACGACGAGGCGCCGGGCTACCCGCTGGTCAAGGTGTATTTCACTGGCCGGGAGATCAAACACATCCTCGAGGTGCTGCTGCTCGCCTACCAGTTGCGCGACAGCGACAGCTACTTCCCGCGGGTCTCCGGCCTGCGTCTCACCTACAACCCCTGGCGGGTGCCCTTCGATCGCGTCAGCCGCATCGAGATCGGCGACGAGGCGCGCGGCTACCAGGAGCTCGACCTCGCCGCGCCACGCCTGTACAGCGTGGCGGCGAGCAGCTACGTGGCCAGCTTCACCTGGCTGATTCCGGAACTCACCAAGGGGCTGCTCGACGTGGTGCCCAAGGACGCCGGCGGCCGGCCCTTCGCCGCGCTGCGCGAGGCGGTGGTGGACGCCGATCCGCAGCGCCCCGGAGTGCAGGAGTACAAGGAATGGCAGGCGCTGCTCGACCATGTGCGCCGCCTGCCGGACCTGGACGGCGACGGCCTGGCCGACATCCCCACCCAGGGCGCGGCCGCCGAGCAGCGGATGATTCGCCACGCCAGCCTGTCGCCGCAGGAGCTGTTCCGCAATGCCGGTTACCTGTAGTGGGGCACCGCCGCGCTGCTGGCGGTGCTACTGCTGGGCGTCCTCTGGCTGGGCTGGCGCCTCGCGCGCGGGCGGGTTGCCAAACTGTAGGCACCTTCGTAAGGTGCGCCAGCTTCAGGAGGAGTCTGCGATGAGTGACCTGCAAGAGCTGTTCGACAACAACCGGCGTTGGGCCGAGGCCATCACCCGGCAGGATCCGCAGTTCTTCGCCAAGCTGGTCGGGCAGCAGACTCCAGAGTATCTGTGGATCGGCTGCTCCGATGCCCGGGTGCCGGCCAACGAGATCGTCGGCCTGCTGCCCGGCGAGCTGTTCGTGCACCGCAACGTCGCCAACGTGGTGCTGCACACCGATCTCAACTGCCTGTCGGTGATCCAGTACGCGGTGGACGTGCTCAAGGTCCGCCACATCCTGGTGACCGGCCACTACGGCTGCGGCGGCGTGCGCGCGGCCATGCAGGACGCCCAACTGGGCCTGATCGACGGCTGGCTGCGCAGCATCCGCGACCTCTGCTACGAGCAGCGCGAGCACCTCGCCCAGTTCGCCAGCGAGGAGGAGCGCCTCGACCGCCTCTGCGAGCTCAACGTGATCCAGCAGGTGGCCAACGTCAGCCACACCAGCATCGTGCAGAACGCCTGGCACCGCGGCCAGCCGCTGGCGGTGCACGGCTGCATCTACGGCATCAAGGACGGCCGCTGGAAGGACCTCAACGTCACGGTCAGCAGCCTGGAGCAGATCCCGCTGCAGTACCGCCTGAGTCCGGTCGGGTCGCGCTGATGGCTAGCGTGAAGACTTCCCCGGCCCTGGCCTGGGGCGGGCTGGTGCTGGCCTGCCTGTTCTGGGCCGGCAATGCCCTGGTGGCGCGCGCCTTCAGCGACGCCATCCCGCCCGTCAGCCTGGCCTTCTGGCGCTGGAGCCTGGCTCTGGTGATGCTGCTACCCTTCGTCGCCGCGCCGCTGTGGCGTCATCGCCAGCAGCTGTGCCGCGCCGGCTGGCGCCTCTGGCTGCTCGCCGCGCTGGGCATCTCCGCCTACAACAGCCTGCTCTACACCGCCGCGCACAGCACGGTGGCGCTCAACCTGACCCTGGTCAACACCTGCCTGCCGCTGGCGATGTTCCTGGGCTCCGGAGTGCTGCTCGGCGAATGGCCGAGCCGGCGTGCCTGGGCCGGCATCGGCGTGGCCAGCCTGGGCCTGCTCTGGCTGATCAGCCGCGGCGACTGGCGCGCGCTGGCCGGGCTGTCGTTCAATCCCGGCGACCTCCTGATGCTCCTCGCAGTGTGCGACTGGGCGCTCTATACCCTGCTGCTGCGACGCTGGGCCGGGCTGCTCCAGGCGGTGCCCGGGCTGGTCCTGCTGGGCGCGCTGATCCTCCTCGGCGTGCCGCTGCTGCTCCCGTTCTTCCTTTGGGAGCTGGCCAGCGGCGCGCACTTCGCGCCGTCCGTGGAGAACCTCGCGGCGATCGGCTACACGGCGCTGTGCGCTTCGCTGGTCGCTTACTTCCTGTGGAACCACGGCACCCAGGTGCTCGGTGCCGCCCGGGCGGCGCTCAGCAACTACCTGCTGCCGGTGTTCACCGCGCTGCTCGCCTGGCTGCTGCTTGGTGAGGGCCTGCAGCCCTATCACTGGGCCGGGGGCGGGCTGATCTTCGCCGGTCTGCTGCTCGCCAACCGCCCGCGCTAGGCGGCGTCAGCCGCGCCCGGGGGCGGGCGGCTGGAGGGGCTGCTCCTGCTGTGGAGGCAGGCCGTCGATGCGGATGCTGAAGTCGCCGTTCAGCAGGCTGCCGGCCAGGATGAAAACCAGCAGCCAGGTGATCATCAGAGCCATGCCGCCGAGCCAGATGCCCAGGGCGATCTGCAGGCTTAGGCCGCGCTGGCGGTGGCCCGGCTTGCGCGGGGTGGCTGGCGGCGCGAAGTCGTCCTCCAGCATGTCGAGGTCCAGCGGGTCGTCGAACTCCCGGGCGCTGAAGCTTTCCAGTCGGTTGCGTTTGATCTGTCTCATCTAGGCTACCTCACGGATGGACTGACCGGCGCGTCCATGATCCACGCCGGTCGGTAGATTTCCAGCGGCAGGCGCCAAGGTGGCGGGGCTGCCGGTCGCGCCCGTCATCCGTGCCGGGGCGCAGAAGCAGAAAGCCCGGCGCAGGGGCCGGGCTTTCGGGTATCACCGGGTGGGGCTCAGTTGCCGTACACCGGGAACTTGGCGCAGACCGCCTTGACCTGCTCGCGCACGCGGTCGATGACCGATTCGTCGCCCATGTTCTCGAGGATGTCGCAGATCCAGCCGGCCAGCTCGCGGCACTCGGCTTCCTTGAAGCCGCGGGTGGTCACCGCCGGGGTGCCGATGCGCAGGCCGGAGGTGACGAACGGAGAGCGCGGGTCGTTCGGCACGCTGTTCTTGTTCACGGTGATGTAGGCGCGGCCCAGGGCGGCGTCCGCGTCCTTGCCGGTGATATCCTGCTTGATCAGGGACAGCAGGAACAGGTGGTTCTGGGTGCCGCCGGAAACCACGTCGAAGCCGCGCTCGATGAACACCTGAGCCATGGTCTGGGCGTTCTTCACCACCTGCTTCTGGTATTCCTTGAACTCGGGCTGCAGGGCTTCCTTGAAGCACACGGCCTTGGCGGCGATCACGTGCTCCAGGGGGCCGCCCTGGCCGCCAGGGAACACCGCGGAGTTGAGCTTCTTCTCGATCTCCTCGTTCTTGCGGGCGAGGATCAGGCCGCCGCGCGGACCGCGCAGGGTCTTGTGGGTGGTGGTGGTGACCACGTCGGCGAAGGGCACCGGGTTGGGGTACACGCCGGCGGCGACCAGACCGGCCACGTGGGCCATGTCGACGAACAGGTAGGCCCCGACCTTGTCGGCGATGGCGCGGAAGCGCGGGAAGTCGAGGATCTGCGAGTAGGCGGAGAAACCGGCGACGATCACCTTCGGCTTGTGCTCGACGGCCAGACGCTCGACCTCGTCGTAGTCGATCAGGCCGTTGGCGTCGATGCCGTACTGCACGGCGTTGTACAGCTTGCCGGAGGAGGACACGCTGGCGCCGTGGGTCAGGTGCCCGCCGTGGGCCAGGCTCATGCCGAGGATGGTGTCGCCCGGGTTCAGCAGCGCCAGGTAGACGGCGGCGTTGGCCTGGGAGCCGGAGTGCGGCTGGACGTTGGCGTAGTCGGCGCCGAACAGCTGCTTGGCGCGGTCGATGGCCAGCTGCTCGACGATGTCGACGAACTCGCAACCGCCGTAGTAGCGCTTGCCCGGATAGCCTTCGGCGTACTTGTTGGTCAGCACGCTGCCCTGGGCTTCCATCACCGCCGGGCTGGTGTAGTTCTCGGAGGCGATGAGCTCGATGTGCTCTTCCTGACGCTTGGCTTCCTGCTCCATAGCGGCAAAGAGTTCGGCATCGTAGCGGGCGAGGGTCAAATCACGGCTGAACATGGCGGTCCTCTAAGGATCGGTGCGGGGAGAAGGTCGCGCATTTTACCCCATCTGGCCGCAAGAGGGGTATGAAGGACGGTCACGTCGCGGACAAGCGGACCTCATGGACCGCCCGCGTATCCCGGGCTCCGCGGCCTGGCGGCGCCGGGGCCTAGAGCTCGAGCATGAACAGCGCAGTGCCGCCGAACTGTGCGGCTAGCTGCGGGGCGGGCATCGGCCGGCCGAGCAGGAAGCCCTGCACCTTGTCGCAGCCGTGCTCGCGGAGGAAGCGCAGCTGGGCGTGGCTTTCCACGCCCTCGGCGACCACCGTGAGGTTCAGGCTGTGGGCCATGGCGATGATGGCGCGGGCGATCTGCGCGTCCTGCTCGCCGTCCGGCAGGCCGTCGACGAAGCTGCGGTCGATCTTCAGCACGTCGATGGGGAAGCGCTTCAGGTAGTTGAGCGAGGAGTAGCCGGTGCCGAAGTCGTCCACCGCCACCGACAGGCCGAGGTGCTTGAGCTCGGCCAGGGTGTGCATGGCAGCGTCGACATCGTGCATCAGGATGCTTTCGGTGATCTCCAGCTCTAGGCAGCCCGGGGCCACTCCGGTTTCCGCGAGGATGGCGGCGATACGCTCGCTCAGGCCGCCCTCGGCGAACTGCCGGGGCGACAGGTTGACCGCCACCTTGGGAATGTGGATGCCGCGGTCCTGCCAGTGGCGGAGCTGGCGGCAGACCTCGCCGAGCACCCAGTCGCCGACCTGCACCACCAGGCCCAGCTCCTCGAGCACCGGGATGAACTGGTCCGGGGGCACCTGGCCGCGCTTCGGATGGTGCCAGCGCAGCAGCGCTTCGGCGCCGCTCAGGTGCTGGCCCTGGCCGCTGAACTGCGGCTGGTAGTGGAGGACGAACTCGTTCTGCTCCAGGGCGTGGCGCAGATCGCTCTCCAGTTCTAGGCGCTCGAGGGCGGTGGCGTTCATCTCCTTCTGGTAGAACTGGAAGTTGTTCTTGCCGCGCTCCTTGGCGTGGTACATGGCGGTGTCGGCGTTCTTCATCAGCTGGCTCAGCTCGCTGCCGTCCTGGGGGCTCAGGGCGATGCCGATGCTGGCGGTGACGAAGAACTCGCGGCCTTCGAGGATGAACGGTCGGGTCAGGCTGGCGAGGATCTGCTCGGCGACGTGGATGGCGCGGTTCAGGGCGTTCTCGCGGCTGCTGCGCGGTTGCAGTAGCAGGGTGAACTCGTCGCCGCCCATGCGCGCCACGGTGTCGTCTTCGGAGACGCAGGCGGTCAGGCGGATCGCCACGTCCTTGAGCATGCGGTCGCCGGCGGCATGGCCGAGGGAGTCGTTGATCGGCTTGAAGCGGTCCAGGTCGAGGAACATCAGCACCACCCACTCCCGGTTGCGCTCGGCGTACTGCAGGGCGTTGTGCAGGCGGTCCTGGAACAGGGTGCGGTTGGGTAGGTGGGTGAGGGTGTCGTAGTAGGCCAGGCGGTGGATGCGCTGCTCGCTGGCCTTGCGCTCGCTGATGTCGCTGAAGAAGCACACGTAGCTGACCAGGTCGCCCTCGTCGTCCTGTACCGCGGTGATGCCCATCCAGGCCGGATAGGGCTTGTCGTTGCGGCGCTTCAGCCACAGCTCGCCTTCCCAGCTGCCCTGCAGGCTGAGCTGACGCAGCAGGTATTCCAGGTGCTGGGCCTGCTGGCGGTCGGCGGTGAGTATGCCGGGGCGCTGGTCGAGCACCTCCGCGGGCTGGTAACCAGTGACCCGGGTGAAGGCCTCGTTGACCTGCACGATGTAGCCGGCCGGGTCGGTGACCAGGATCGCCGAGGTGGAGTGCGCGAACACCGTGGCGGCCATGCGCAGCTCCTTCTCGGCGCGCCGCTGCATGCTGACGTCGCGGGCTACGCCGAGCAGGCCCTCGAAGCCGCCATTGGCGTCCCACATCAGGCTCAGGCGCAGTTCCATGGGGATCTTGCGGCCATCGGCGTGCAGGGCGTCGAACACGAACATCTGCGGTTGCAGCTGCTTGCGCAGTTCGGCCAGCAGCTGGGGGTCGCCCAGGGCGTCGCGCAGGTGGTCGCGGATGGCGTAGGCGCCCTCCAGCTGGACGGGGTTGGCGAGGATGCCGTGCAGGCCGTTCTCCAGCAGCCAGTCGTTGTCATAGCCGAGCACGGTCTGTGCCGAGGGGCTGACGTAGTTGAGCTCGAAGTCGCGGTCGGTGGAGTAGATGATGTCGCTGATGCTCTCCGCCAGCAGCCGGTAGCGCTGCTCGCTGGCGCGCAGCGACTGGTCGGCCTCGATCTGCTCGGTGATGTCCTTGGCCACCCCGACCAGCCGGCTGACCCGGCCGTGCTCGTCGCGGCTCAGGGCCTGCTCGCGGATGTCGAACCAGCGCCAGGTGCCGTTGCGGTGCCGCCAGCGCAGCTGGCAGGTGAGCAGCTGGCCGGCGCCGATCACCTGCTGGGCGTTGCGCACCCGCTGGTACAGCTCCAGGTCGTCGGGGTGGAGGATCTTCTCCCAGATGCGCTCGCCCAGGGCGCGCAGCTCGTCGCGGCTGTAGCCCAGCTCCGGGCCGAGGCGGTGGTTGTGGAACAGCACCTGGCCATTGCGGATATCGTGGACGTAGAGAGTGTCGGGTAGGCTGTTGATCACTTGGGACCAGAAGCGCTCGCGTTCCACCAGCGACAGTTCGATGCGCTTGCGGGCGGTGACGTCGTGGATGCTCAGCGGCACCGAGTCGAGGTCGCTGGCCTGCTCGGGGATCAACACCTGGAACCACAGGTAGCGCTCGTGTCCGCGTGGGGTGAGGATGCGCCGTTCCGTCTCGATCAGCCGGTCGCCGTTGAGCAGGGCGCCCATCAGGCGGCAGCGAAAGCTGTCCGGGGGCAGCGGGGCATGGCCGAGCAGGTAGGCGCCGATGGCGTCGGCGGAATCCAGGTCGAGCAGGTGCAGTGCCATCTGGTTGGCGTCGTTGAGGCGCAGGTGGCGGAGCAGCTCGTGGTGGCGCTTGGGATGGGTGGCCAGCCAGCACTGCAGGTCGTCGACGCTGTTCAGACCAAGGCGGGCGAACTGTGCAGGCAGGCCGCTCAGATCGAGGACGCAGAGGCCGCTGCCGGTGCCCTCGAAGAGTCCCCGATGACGGCGGTGGGCCGCGTGCATGATCTGCCGGGCGCGCTGCTGGGCCAGCAGCACGCGCAGCTGGCGGCCGAAGATGACCAGCACCAGCAGCCCGGCAAGCCCCAGCAGGGCCAGCTTGCCGGGGACGGGGGGCAGGTCGTCGCGCAGCAGCCCGTGCAGGTGCCAGCCGATCAGCACCGGCAGCAGCAGGGCGAGGGCCAGCAGCAGGCCGTGCAGCGCGGCGTGGAAGCGGCTGACCGGCCGCTGGGCGTCGCTGGTGCGCAGCGGAGGGAGGGGCGGTGTCGTGGGCACGGGTTGAGATCCTGCTGTCGCATGACGGGTACGGCCCTGGGCGGTACCCGGCGCCGATCCGCGGTACCAGGGGGTATCGGCATCCTTTCCGGAGCATGAAGGTCCGGCGGCAGACCGCCGGTCGGGCGCTGCCGGGCCGGGACTCCTTCAAAATGCGAGCGATTATGGCGATGTGCCAGAGGCTTTGTCGACTGTCTGGCGCCATTCTTTCGTCGCGAGTCCCGGGCGTGGGCGGGCGGAGAGAGTCAGGGGGCGCTCCAGAAGGCTCCGGGGTGGCGGGCCGGGGCGCAGAGGCGGCGGAATGCCTGTCTGGTGATTGGCTCAGCGCCCACGCTCTGACGTATGATTCAAGGTTTGCGCCATTTAATCTTTCTGCGAGGTTTTCGTCTTGGCTCAATACGTCTACACCATGCATCGGGTGAGCAAGGTCGTTCCCCCGAAGCGTGAAATCCTCAAGGATATTTCCCTGTCCTTCTTCCCCGGCGCCAAGATCGGCGTGCTTGGCCTGAACGGCGCGGGCAAGTCCACCCTGCTGCGCATCATGGCCGGCGTCGACACCGAGTTCGACGGCGAAGCCCGGCCGATGCCGGGGATCAAGGTCGGCTACCTGCCGCAGGAGCCGCAGCTCGATCCGGAGAAGACTGTGCGCGAGGTGGTCGAGGAAGCCGTGTCCGAGATCAAGGAGGCCCAGGCGCGTCTCGACGAGGTGTACGCCGCCTACGCCGAGCCGGATGCCGACTTCGACGCCTTGGCCGCCGAGCAGGCCCGCCTGGAGGCCATCCTGCAGGCCGCCGACGGCCACAACCTGGAGCGCCAGCTGGAGGTCGCCGCCGACGCCCTGCGTCTGCCGCCGTGGGAGGCCAAGGTCGAGCACCTGTCCGGTGGCGAGAAGCGCCGCGTGGCGCTCTGCCGCCTGCTGCTGTCTGCCCCGGACATGCTGCTGCTGGACGAGCCGACCAACCACCTGGACGCCGACTCGGTAGCCTGGCTGGAACACTTCCTCAAGGACTTCCCGGGCACCGTGGTGGCCATCACCCACGACCGCTACTTCCTCGACAACGTCGCCGGCTGGATCCTCGAGCTGGACCGCGGCCACGGCATCCCCTTCGAGGGCAACTACTCGCAGTGGCTGGAGGCCAAGGCCGCCCGCCTGGCTCAGGAGGCCAAGCAGGAAGCCGCCCACGCCAAGGCCATGAAGGCCGAGCTGGAATGGGTGCGCCAGGGCGCCAAGGGCCGCCAGGCCAAGTCCAAGGCACGTCTGCAGCGCTTCGAGGAGATGCAGTCGCAGGAATTCCAGAAGCGCAGCGAGACCAACGAGATCTACATTCCGGCCGGTCCGCGCCTGGGCGACAAGGTCATCGAGCTGCACAACGTCAGCAAGGCCTATGGCGACCGCGTGTTGATCGACAACCTGTCGTTCAGCATTCCTAAGGGCGCCATCGTCGGGGTGATCGGCGGCAACGGCGCGGGCAAGTCCACCCTGTTCCGCATGATCACCGGCAAGGAACAGCCGGATTCCGGCACCATCGAGATCGGCGAGACCGTGCAGATCGCCAGCGTCGACCAGAGCCGCGATAACCTGGACGGCAACAAGACCGTCTGGGAGCAGATCTCCGACGGCTTCGACGTGATCAAGGTGGGCAACTACGAGGTGTCCTCGCGTGGCTACGTCGGCCGCTTCAACTTCAAGGGCGCCGACCAGCAGAAGTTCGTCAAGGACCTCTCCGGTGGTGAGCGCGGCCGCCTGCACCTGGCCCTTACCCTCAAGCAAGGCGCCAACGTGCTGCTCCTCGACGAACCCTCCAACGACCTCGACGTGGAAACCCTGCGCGCCCTGGAAGAGGCGCTGCTGGACTTCCCCGGCTCGGCCATCGTGATCTCCCACGACCGCTGGTTCCTCGACCGCATTGCCACTCACATCCTCTCCTACGAGGATGACGGCCAGGTGGTGTTCTTCGAGGGCAACTACACCGAGTTCGAGGCCGACCGCAAGAAACGCCTCGGCGAGGCTGCCGCCCAGCCGCACCGCGTTCGCTACAAGAAGCTGGCGCAATAACGGTGCATTCACCTCCGGTTGCGCCAAGCTGGTGCTTCGGAGGAGGCGGGAAACGGGGCCGAAAGGCCCCGTTTTTCATGGCCGGTCGTCGGCAATTTACAGCTTTGCACCAAAAATTTTCATAAAAGCGTCATTTTGGCACTATCTAGGTGCATGATGGATTGATAGAGTCTCGCGCCCACGATTCCTAGAACTATGTGCTGGTGCAGACATGATCCAATCCGTTGATTCCTTCCTTAACCAACTCAAGCGTCGCGACCCCGACCAGCCCGAGTTCCATCAGGCGGTGGAAGAGGTGCTGCGGAGCCTGTGGCCGTTCCTGGAGGCCAATCCGCATTACCTCGAGGCCGGGATCGTCGAACGCATCGTCGAGCCGGAGCGGGCCATCCTGTTCCGCGTCCCGTGGGTCGACGATCAGGGTCGGGTAAGGGTCAACCGTGGTTTCCGCGTGCAGATGAGCAGCGCCATCGGCCCGTACAAGGGAGGCCTGCGCTTCCATCCTTCGGTGAACCTCGGCGTGCTCAAGTTCCTGGCCTTCGAGCAGGTGTTCAAGAACTCCCTGACCTCCCTGCCCATGGGTGGCGGCAAGGGCGGTTCGGACTTCGATCCCAAGGGCAAGAGCGACGGCGAAGTGATGCGCTTCTGCCAGTCCTTCATGAGCGAGCTGTACCGCCACGTCGGTGCCGACCTCGACGTGCCGGCCGGTGACATCGGTGTCGGGGCCCGCGAGATCGGCTTCCTGTTCGGTCAGTACAAGCGCCTGGCCAACGAGTTCAGCTCGGTGCTGACCGGCAAGGGCCTGGCCTACGGCGGCAGCCTGATCCGTCCGGAGGCCACCGGCTACGGCTGCGTGTACTTCGCCGAGGAAATGCTCAAGCGCATCGGTCAGGGCTTCGACGGCAAGCGCGTGGCCATCTCCGGCTCGGGCAACGTCGCCCAGTACGCCGCGCAGAAGGTCATGGACATCGGCGGCAAGGTGATCTCCCTGTCCGACTCCGAGGGTACCCTGTTCGCCGAGGCCGGCCTGACCAGCGAGCAGTGGGACTACCTGATGGACCTGAAGAACGTCCGCCGCGGCCGCATCCGCGAGATGGCCGAGCACTTCGGCCTGCAGTTCCTGGCCGGCCAGCGCCCCTGGCAACTGCCCTGCGACATCGCCCTGCCGTGCGCCACCCAGAACGAGCTGGACGCCGAGGATGCCCGCGCGCTGCTGAAGAACGGCTGCATCTGCGTGGCCGAAGGCGCCAACATGCCCTCGACCCTGGAAGCCGTGGATCTGTTCCTGGAGGCCGGCATCTGCTACGCCCCGGGCAAGGCCTCCAACGCCGGCGGTGTGGCCACCAGTGGCCTGGAGATGAGCCAGAACGCCATGCGCCTGCACTGGAGCGCCGGCGAGGTTGATCAGCGCCTGCACGCCATCATGCAGAACATCCACAATGCCTGCGTGTACTACGGCGAAGAGAACGGCCGCATCAACTACGTGAAGGGCGCCAACATCGCCGGCTTCGTGAAAGTCGCCGACGCCATGCTCGCCCAGGGTGTGGTCTGACGGGAAGCTGCCGGCCCCCGGCCGGATGCTTCCGCAAAGGCGAGGCGATCGGGTGAGCCCGGTCCCTCGCCTTTTTCATTCAGCCCTTTACGCAGACCACCTGCCGCAGGGTGTGCACCACCTCCACCAGATCCCGCTGCGCGGCCACCACCGCGTCGATGTCCTTGTAGGCCATGGGAATCTCGTCGATCACCTCCTGATCCTTGCGGCACTCCACATGGGCGGTGGCGCGAATCTGGTCCTCCACCGTGAAACGCTTCTTCGCCTGGGCGCGGCTCATCACCCGGCCGGCGCCGTGGCTGCACGAGCAGAACGACTCCGGGTTGCCTAGCCCACGGACGATGTAGCTCTTCGCCCCCATGCTACCGGGGATGATTCCCAGCTGACCCTGGCGCGCCGACAGCGCGCCCTTGCGGGTGACCAGCACCTCCTGGCCGAAGTGCCACTCGCGCTGCACGTAGTTGTGGTGGCAGTTGACCGCCTCCAGCTCCGCCGCGAAGGGCCGGCGCAGCGCCTGGCGGGCCGCCTGTACCACCGCCTGCATCATCAGCGCCCGGTTCTGCCGGGCGAAGTCCTGGGCCCACTCTACCGCCTCCACGTAGTCGTCGAAGTGCCGGCTGCCCTCCTGGAAGTAGGCCAGGTCGCGGTCCGGCAGGTTGGCCAGGTGCTGGCGCATGTCGGCCTGGGCCAGCTCGATGAACAGCGTGCCGATGGCGTTGCCGACGCCTCGTGAGCCGCTGTGCAGCATGAACCAGACGCGCTGCTCCTCGTCCAGGCAGACCTCGATGAAGTGGTTGCCGGTGCCCAGGGTACCGAGGTGCTGGCGGTTGTTGGTCTTCTCCAGGCGTGGGTACTTGGCGGTGATGCGCCGGAAGCGCTCGGCCAGCGGCCGCCAGGCCGCGTCGACCTGGGCCGGCACGTCATTCCAGGCGCCCTGGTCGCGCTTGCCGAAGGTCTTGCCGTGGGGTACCGCTTGCTCGATGGCGCGGCGTAGGCCGTGCAGGTTGTCCGGCAGGTCGGCGGCGACCAGCGAGGTGCGCGCAGCGATCATCCCGCAGCCGATGTCCACCCCCACCGCCGCCGGGATGATCGCCCCCACGGTGGGGATCACGCTGCCGATGGTTGAGCCCTTGCCCAGGTGCACGTCGGGCATCACCGCGATGTGCTTGAAGATGAACGGCAACTGCGCGGTGTTTTGCAGCTGGCGCAAGGCCTCCGGCTCCACCGGCACGCCGTCGGTCCAGAACTTGATGGGTTTGCCGCTCATGGCTGGCTCCGCAGGTGAGGCATTCGCTTCAGGGGAGCGTCATTATGGGGCCGATGGCCCCCGGTGGGATCAGTCTGGCTGACACTCAGGCCCTGTGGTTGCCACTTGAAACGCGTGGGGCAGCCCAGGCTCCAGGGCGCGTGCTTCAGTCGTCTACGGCCTGGGCCGGGCATTTTCACGGCGGCTTGCCGGTGCTATTGGGGGCTTCGCCCTGGCCGCCGGTTGCCCCGTCAATGGCGCGCCCAGTTCGTAGTCATGCTCGAGGAAGGCGTTGGTCCGCTGGGCGATTTCTGGGCGCGGGAAGGCTATGCGTCTGCCGGTATCGACCCTTTCGAACGATTCTTTTACGTGCCTATGTCCGATGGGGCCGGCGTACAACGCTTCAGCAGAAATAGCTCCAGATCCATTCCCTCGGGATTTTCGTTGGCGAAGCACCTTTCCAGCGAATGGCATGGCAATCGATGGCTTAATGCCGGGTGGTTATTTTTGAGCAATATGATTCCTGTTTGTCCGGGTTCTTGGCGTTAAGGATGGTCTGAAAAACACTTCCAGAATCTGGTGAAATACGCCGGTAATCCCGCCCCCGAGTTCTTCCATGAAGCAGATGACCTTCGTCGACGCCGAGTACGCCGGCAAGCGCAAGCAGACCCGTAAGGAATTGTTCCTGATCGAGATGGATCAGGTGGTGCCGTGGAAGGGATTGATTGCCCTGATCGAGCCACACTACCCAAAGGGTGAAGGTGGTCGTCCAGCCTATCCGCTGATGGCCATGTTACGTATCCATCTGATGCAGAACTGGTTCGGCTACAGCGACCCGGCCATGGAAGAAGCGCTCTACGAGACGACCATCCTGCG
>NZ_KB822627.1 GCF_000364625.1 Pseudomonas thermotolerans DSM 14292 | reverse complement strand
TCCTTGTACTTGTCGTGCATGTCTGCACCGGTATCGCGCATGGTGCGGATCACCTGGTCCAGGGAGATGAAGTGCTCGCCGTCGCCGCGCAGGGCCATCTGCGCGGCATTGATGGCCTTCACCGCGGCTATGGCGTTGCGCTCGATGCAGGGCACCTGAACCAGCCCACCCACCGGGTCGCAGGTCAGGCCCAGGTTGTGCTCCAGGCCGATCTCCGCGGCATTCTCCACCTGCTGCGGGGTACCGCCGAGCACTTCGGCCAGGCCCGCCGCGGCCATGGCGCAGGCCGAACCCACCTCCCCCTGGCAGCCCACCTCGGCACCGGAGATGGAGGCGTTCTTCTTGCAGAGGATGCCCACCGCCGCCGCCCCCAGGAAGAAACGCACCACGTCGTCTTCGCTGGCCTCGGGGTTGAAGCGCATGTAGTAGTGCAGCACCGCCGGGATGATCCCCGCCGCGCCGTTGGTGGGCGCGGTGACCATGCGCCCGCCGGCGGCGTTCTCCTCGTTGACCGCCAGGGCGTAGAGATTGACCCACTCCATGGCGTTCATGGTCGTGCCGATCACGTTGGGCCGTTCCAGCTCCTGCAAGCTGCGGTACAGCCGGGCGGCGCGGCGCCGCACGTTGAGCCCGCCGGGCAGGATGCCCTCGGCGTTGAGGCCGTTGTTCACGCATTCCTGCATCACCGCCCAGAGACGCAGCAGTCCCTCGCGGATCTGCGCCTCGCTGCGCCAGGCCTTCTCATTCGCCAGCATCAGTTCGGAGACGCGCAGCTGGTGGCGCTGGCAGAGTTCCAGCAGCTCTTCGGCGGTGGAGAAGTCGTAGGGCAGTGCGGTGGTGTCCTGGTCCAGCTGGCCGGACTTCGCCTGGGCTTCGTCGACGACGAAACCGCCGCCGATGGAGTAGTAGGTGTCGCGGTGCACTTCGCTCGACTCGCCGAAGGCGCTCAGGGTCATGGCGTTGGGGTGATAGGGCAGGTTTTCCTCCAGCAGCAACAGGTCGCGCTGCCAGTCGAAGGCCACCGGATGACGGCCGTCCAGCAGCAGTTCGCCGGAGGCCTTCAGCGCCTCGATGCGCGGGGCGATCTGCTTCGGGTCGACCTGGTCCGGCCATTCGCCCATCAGCCCCACCAGGGTGGCGCGGTCGGTGCCGTGGCCGACGCCGGTGGCCGACAGCGAGCCGTACAGGCGCACTTCGACCCGCGTCACCTGCGCCAGCAGGCCACGCTCGCGCAGCGCCGTGGCGAACAGCGCCGCCGCCCGCATCGGCCCCACGGTATGCGAACTGGAAGGGCCGATACCGATCTTGAACAGGTCGAACACGCTGATAGCCATGCCGGTTCCTCGACTGCATCTACAGGGCTGCCTCGGGACGTCACGCGTCCCCTGTCAGCGGATTCTCCCGATCCGGCCTCAGCGAAATCTGTCCGTATCCGACCCGAAAATGTACCGGCCCACCGCCCTCGCCCACAGAAACCGGGGATCAGGCTGTGGATAAACTGTAGATCCTCCGCCCGGGCCCAGGCGCTGCGCCGTTTGCCGAAGAACGGTCACTTCTTGAGCTATTTCAGGCGCTTGCGAAACAACTGCCCCCAGAAGCTGTGCAATGGACTGTGGATAAGGTGTGGGTGCCGATCCCGAATGGCGGTGGTGCGGGCTTTGCGGGGAACCGATCAAAAAACAATCAAATTAAACACATGATTAAATTTTGTAACCCACGGCACCAGCGGATTTCGGCGCTGGTATAAATGGCAGCGTTCAATTCTTGATCAGCTTGGAACCCGCCGAGCAGATCCAGTCACACCCCGATCCAGACCGAGACCACCATGACACGACCCGATGCCCAGCCTCGGCGGTTGCGGCTGCCTGACGGCCGCAGCCTCGCCTATCAGCTCTACGGCGCCCACGAAGGTCGCCCGCTCTACTACTTCCATGGCTTCCCCGGCAGCCGCCTGCAAGCGGCGCTGCACCATGAACAGGCGCTGGCGGCCAATGTCTGCCTGGTGGCGCCCGAGCGGCCGGGTTTCGGCCGGTCCGATTACCAGCCCGGGCGCAGCATCCTCGACTGGACCGAGGATGTGGCCTTCATGGCCGACACCCTCGGCCACCGCCGTTTCGGCGTGCTCGGCGTGTCCTGCGGCGGCCCCTACGCACTGGCCTGCGCCCACCAACTTGGTGAGCGCCTGGACTATGTCGGGCTATTAGCCGGCATGGGGCCGATGGACATTCCCGAATTGCGCACCACGCAACTGCCGGCGCTCAAGGCGATGTTCGGCCTCGCGCGCATTCACCCCCGCCTGGCCAGCCCGCTGCTGGCACTGGACCGGCTGATGTTCCTGCGCAATCCGGCGCGCGCCTTGAAAGCCCTAGCCGGCCTGCTGGCCGAACCGGACCGCCACATGCCTGCGCGTCCAGCAGCTGCAGGCCGACCCAGTGGCGGGCGAACTGGTAGGCGCAGCGGCCGTTGCGGTTGCCGCGGCCCAGGGCCCAGCGAATCGCCTCCTTCTCCAGGGCCTCGTCCCAGTCCCAGCTCAGCCCGGCGTTCTTCGCCATCACGCCGATCCAGTGACGAACCACGGCGAGGAAGTGCTCCTGGGTGAAGGGATAGAAGGACAGCCAGAGGCCAAAACGATCGGACAGGGCGATCTTGTCCTCCACCGCCTCGGCGGGATGCAGCTCGCCGTCGACCCGCTGCCAGTTCTCGTTATCGCTCTCCTTCTCCGGCACCAGGTGGCGGCGGTTGGAGGTGGCGTAGAGCAGCACGTTGTCCGGGGCGCGCTCCAGGGAGCCGTCCAGCACGCTCTTCAGCACCCGGTAATCGCCCTCCCCGGCCTCGAAGGACAGGTCATCGCAGAACAGCACGAAGCGCTGCGGCAGCTTGGCCAGTTGCTCCACCACCCGCGGCAGGTCGGCCAGATGGTCACGCTCGATCTCGATCAGCCGCAGCCCGGCGCCGGCGTGCTCGGCCAGCAGGGCGCGGACCAGCGAGGACTTGCCGGTGCCGCGGGCGCCCCAGAGCAGCGCGTGGTTAGCCGGCAGGCCGTCGACGAACTGGCGGGTGTTGCGGGCCAACTGTTCGCGCTGGCGGTCGACGCCGAGCAGGTCGTCGAGGCGCAGGTCCAGGCTCACCTCCAGCGGCTGCAGATAGCCGCCGTAGCCCTCGCGGTGCCAGCGCGCGGCCAGGCAGCGCTCCCAGTCTATGGCCACGCGAGGGGTGGGCAGCAGGGGTTCGAGTCGGGCCAGGACGGCTTCAGCACGGTCGAGAAAGGCGTTGAGGCGGGAATCCACGGTTCGCTCCTTTGGCAAAACGGAGAGCGGGCGACCCGCCGACACATCCGGCCGCGCCACCCGGCAAGAGGAAAAGGCCCCGATTATGCCAGCGCGCCGCGCCCCGGCAAGCTCAGGATGGCCGGGGCGCGGCCAGCAAGGCCTCGATCTCGGCCCTGAGCTGCTCGGGCTTGGTAGTCGGCGCGAAGCGCCTGACCCTGCGCCCCTCGCCGTCGAGCAGGAACTTGGTGAAGTTCCACTTGATCCGCCGGCTGCCAAGCAGCCCCGGGGCGCGCTGTTTCAGCGCCACATAGAGCGGATGGACGCCAGGGCCGTTGACCTCGATCTTGCGGAACAGCGGGAAGCTGACCCCGTAGTTCAGCTCGCAGAACCGGCTGATGGCCGCCTCGTCGCCCGGCTCCTGGCGACCGAACTGGTTGCAGGGAAAGCCCAGGACCACCAGGCCGCGCTCGCGGAACTCCTGCCAGAGCGCCTCCAGCCCCTGGTACTGCGGGGTGAAGCCGCACTGGCTGGCGGTGTTGACCACCAGGAACGCACGGGCGCCGAACTCGGCAAGGGTCTTCTCCTCGCCCTGGATGGTGGTGACGGGAATCTCGAGCAGCGGATCGGCCATGGACTGGCTCCCTGATGAGTGGAAGGGTCAGGATAGCGGGCAATCGCAGTGCGCACGACGCCCTCGGCCCGATCCGTGCGCCGCTTGGCACATGGGCGATCACCCTACCTAAGGCCGGGATGCCGCCGCCCTTACCGGGCTTCGCGCGGTTCTAGCTTCAGCGACGCCGAATTGATGCAGTAGCGCAGCCCGGTGGGCGCCGGACCGTCGGGGAATACGTGGCCGAGGTGGGCATCGCAGCGCGCGCACTTCACCTCAATGCGGTGCATGCCGTGGCTGAAGTCGTCCTTCTCGACCAGCGCCTCGGCGGACACCGGTTGGAAG
The DNA here is from genome assembly GCF_000364625.1 of Pseudomonas thermotolerans DSM 14292. GTDB lineage: Bacteria > Pseudomonadota > Gammaproteobacteria > Pseudomonadales > Pseudomonadaceae > Aquipseudomonas > Aquipseudomonas thermotolerans. Next base: position 27,496 of record NZ_KB822627.1, on the reverse strand, counting down.
TAGCTGGGCCAGCCGCTGCCGGAATCGTACTTGGCATCGGAATCGAACAGCGCCGCGCCGCAGCAGACACAATGGTAGGTACCGGGCGTCTTGGTGGCGTAGTACTCGCCGGTGAAGGCACGCTCGGTGCCACCCAGGCGGCAGATGTGGAACTGCGTCTCGCTGAGCTCCTCGCGCCAGACCTCCAGGGGTTTTTCGAGCTTATCCATGGTTCGACCTCGGACTTCAAAAAAGCCGGCCCTTTCCCTTTTCCGGGAAACGGGCCGCACGTATGATTGCGCCACTTTCAGTCTGTCAGCCCCGCATCCGGCTGCCAAGCCGCTTCCCGGCTGTCCGTTCCCGGCCTCCCGCGCCGCATCGTTTTACATTTCCAGGACATCCCAATGCAGGTCAGCAAATCCAACAAGCTCGCCAACGTCTGCTACGACATTCGCGGCCCGGTGCTCAAGCACGCCAAGCGCCTGGAGGAGGAAGGCAACCGCATCCTCAAGCTGAACATCGGCAACCCCGCCCCCTTCGGCTTCGAGGCGCCGGAAGAGATCCTCCAAGACGTGATCCGCAACCTGCCCACCGCCCAGGGCTACAGCGACTCCAAGGGGCTGTTCAGCGCCCGCAAGGCGGTGATGCAGTACTACCAGCAGAAGCAGGTGGAAGGCGTCACCATCGAGGACATCTACCTGGGCAATGGCGTCTCCGAGCTGATCGTGATGTCCATGCAGGCGCTGCTCAACAACGGCGACGAGGTGCTGATCCCGGCTCCCGACTACCCGCTGTGGACCGCCGCGGTATCCCTGGCCGGCGGCAAGCCGGTGCACTACCTGTGCGACGAGCAGGCCGACTGGTACCCGGACATCGCCGACATGAAGGCGAAGATCACCCCCAATACCAAGGCCCTGGTGCTGATCAACCCGAACAACCCCACCGGCGCGGTCTACTCGAAGGAAGTGCTGCTGGACATCGTCGAGCTGGCCCGCCAGCACAACCTGGTGATCTTCTCCGACGAGATCTACGACAAGATCCTCTACGACGACGCGGTGCACATCTCCACCGCCTCTCTGGCCCCGGACGTGCTCTGCCTGACCTTCAACGGTCTGTCCAAGAGCTACCGCATCGCCGGCTTCCGCTCCGGCTGGATCGTCATTTCCGGGCCCAAGCACAAGGCCGCCAGCTACATCGAGGGCCTGGACATTCTGGCCAACATGCGCCTGTGCGCCAACGTGCCGGCCCAGCACGCCATCCAGACCGCCCTGGGTGGCTACCAGAGCATCAACGACCTGGTGCTGCCCCAGGGCCGCCTGTACGAACAGCGCAACCGCGCCTGGGAGATGCTCAACGACATCCCCGGGATCAGCTGCGTCAAGCCCATGGGCGCACTGTACGCCTTCCCGCGTATCGACCCCAAGGTCTGCCCGATCCACAACGACGAGAAGTTCGTGCTCGACCTGCTGCTCTCCGAGAAGCTGCTGATCGTCCAGGGCACCGCCTTCAACTGGCCGTGGCCGGACCATTTCCGGGTGGTCACCCTGCCCCGCGTCGACGATCTGGAACAGGCCATCGGGCGGATCGGCAACTTCCTCAGGACCTACCGCCAGTAACCGCCGGCAAGCGCATGGATCTGCACATCGACGACTTCTACAAGGACTGCGCGGCCGGCCTGCTGCTGCTCTACCAGGCCTTCCCGCGCAAGACCGCGCTGTACGTCGAGGACCTCATCGGCCGCGAGGAACCGGACGAGTTCGGCCTGCCGAGCAAACGCCACCAGGGCTGCCTGGGCGCCCTGCTGTGGCTGGCCGACGAGGGCTACCTGCGCTACGAATCCACCATTGCCTACGAAGCTCTGGACCAGGCGGTGCTCACTGAGAAGGGCTTCCTGCGCCTGAGCCGTGCCATCCCCCATGGCGTGCACGAGGGCGACGCCGAGCTGCCGCCCAGCGTGCGCCGCGCCAAGGCCACCCTCGCCAACCAGCTGCGCGAGGCGCTGGCCAGCCGCAACAGCGAGAAGGTCGCGCGCCTGGCCCGTCTGCTCTTCGAGCCTGCCTCGAGCGGCGCAGGCGACACAGTTTGAAATAGTCCAGCCTTGAACGGCTCAGGGCCGACCCTTATATAGCCGGCATGTCCAAATAACTCTTTCCGCCGTGAGGAGAAGCTTTCCATCATGATGCGCATCCTGCTGTTCCTGGCCACCAACCTGGCGGTGATCCTGATCGCCAGCATCACCCTGAGCCTGCTCGGCTTCAACGGGTTCATGGCCGCCAACGGCATCGATCTGGATCTCCAGCAGTTGCTGGTGTTCTGCGGCGTGTTCGGCTTCGCCGGCTCGCTGTTCTCGCTGTTCATCTCCAAGTGGATGGCGAAGATGAGCACCGGCACCCAGGTGATCACCCAGCCGCGCACCCGCCACGAGCAGTGGCTGCTGCAGACCGTCCAGGAGTTGTCCCGCGAGGCCGGCATCAAGATGCCCGAGGTCGGCATCTTCCCCGCCTACGAGGCCAACGCCTTCGCCACCGGCTGGAACAAGAACGACGCCCTGGTGGCGGTCAGCCAGGGCCTGCTGGAGCGCTTCTCGCCGGACGAGGTGCGCGCCGTGCTGGCCCACGAGATCGGCCACGTGGCCAATGGCGACATGGTCACCCTGGCCCTGGTGCAGGGCGTGGTGAACACCTTCGTGATGTTCTTCGCGCGAATCTTCGGCAACTTCATCGACAAGGCGGTGTTCAAGACTGAAGAGGGCCACGGTCCGGCCTTCTACATCGCCACCATCGTCGCCGAGCTGGTGCTGGGTATCCTCGCCACCATCATCGTCATGTGGTTCTCCCGCTACCGCGAGTTCCGCGCCGACGCGGCCGGCGCCGACCTGGCCGGCACCGGGGCGATGATCAACGCCCTGCAACGCCTGCGCGCCGAACAGGGGGTACCGGTGCACATGCCCGACAGCCTGACCGCCTTCGGCATCAACGGTGGCCTCAAGCAGGGCCTGATGAGCCTGTTCATGAGCCACCCGCCGCTGGAAGTGCGCATCGAGGCCCTGCGCCGGCGCATGGCCTGATCGGTACGCAAGAAGAACAAGGGCAGCCTCGGCTGCCCTTTTTCGTGCCCGCGCCACGCTCGGCGCTCCGCCTGCGCGGGGATGAGGTACCATGCGGGATCAGGCAAACCACTGCACAGAATCCGCGATGAACCAACCCTGGAGTCCCGACAGCTGGCGCGGCAGGCCGATCCGCCAGCAGCCTGCTTACCCCGATCCCGAACGTCTTGCCGAGGTGGAGCGCACCCTGGCCGGCTTCCCGCCGCTGGTGTTCGCCGGCGAGGCCCGTGAACTGCGCCGGCAGTTCGCCGAGGTCACCCAGGGCCGCGCCTTCCTGCTGCAGGGCGGCGACTGCGCGGAGAGCTTCGCCGAATTCAGCGCGGCGAAGATCCGCGACACCTTCAAGGTGCTGCTGCAGATGGCGGTGGTGATGACCTTCGCCGCCGGCTGCCCGGTGGTCAAGGTCGGGCGCATGGCCGGACAGTTCGCCAAACCGCGCTCCTCCGACGTGGAGACCATCGGCGGCGTCACCCTGCCCGCCTACCGCGGCGACATCGTCAACGGCATCGCCTTCGACGCCGCCAGCCGGGTGCCGGATCCGGAGCGCCTGCTGCAGGCCTACCACCAGGCCACCGCCACGCTCAACCTGCTGCGCGCCTTCGCCCAAGGCGGCTTCGCCGACCTGCACCAAGTGCACCAGTGGAACCTCGACTTCATCGCCAACTCGGCGCTGGCCGAGAAGTACAGCCAGCTCGCCGACCGCATCGACGAGACCCTGGCCTTCATGCGCGCCTGCGGCCTGGATGACGCGCCGCAGCTGCGCGAGGTGAGCTTCTTCACCGCCCACGAGGCGCTGCTGCTCAACTACGAGGAAGCCTTCGTGCGCCGCGACAGCCTGACCGGCGACTGGTACGACTGCTCGGCGCACATGCTGTGGATCGGCGACCGTACCCGCCAGCTGGACGGCGCCCACGTCGAGTTCATGCGCGGCATCGGCAACCCCATCGGGGTGAAGATCGGCCCGAGCACCGACCCGGACGAGCTAATCCGCCTGATCGACATCCTCAACCCGGACAACGACCCGGGCCGCCTCAACCTGATCGTGCGCATGGGTGCCGACAAGGTGGAGAACGGCTTCCCGCCGCTGCTGCGCCGGGTCAAGGCGGAAGGCCGTCAGGTGCTGTGGAGCTCCGACCCCATGCACGGCAACACCATCAAGGCCTCCAGCGGCTACAAGACCCGCGAGTTCGCACAGATCCTCCGCGAGGTGCGGCAGTTCTTCGACGTCCACCAGGCCGAGGGCACCTACGCCGGCGGCATCCACATCGAAATGACCGGACAGAACGTCACCGAATGCCTCGGTGGCGCCCGGCCGATCACCGAAGACGGCCTCTCCGACCGCTACCACACCCACTGCGACCCGCGCATGAACGCAGACCAATCCCTGGAACTGGCCTTCATGATCGCCGAGACGCTCAAGCAGATACGCCGCTGACCGGGACGTTCGGAACAGCGCCCTGAGCCTGCGCGGACAGGCAAGGCACGCCCGGGGCCAGCCCCGCCTCGTCCGGCTCCTGAGCCCGCAGCTCACCGGCGGCGAACAGCCATGCCAGAGCGTGCCGTTCCACGCCCCAGTCCCACCAGGGCCCGGCTCGACGGCTCAGGCTGCCGGCGCTCAGGCCAGGCGCCATGCCTGGCGCAGGGACAGCGCTTCAGCCTTCGGCACCGGGCACACGCCGCGAAGCCAGTCTGGCCAGCCGTTCGCGCAGCCAAGCATGGCTGCTGACCAGACTGATCCCCAGCAACACCAGCGCGGCGCCGATCAGGAAGTCGAGGCTCAGGGGCTCGTCGAGGATCAGCACCCCGAAGCTCACACCGAACATTGGGGTCATGAAGGAGAACACCGCCAGGTTGGAAGCCAGGTAGCGACGCAGCAGCCAGAACCAGGCCAGGAAGCTGAAGAAGGACACTAGCACGCCCTGCAGCAGCAGGCTGCCGATGCTGACCGGCGTCCAGCGCAGCGGCCAGTGCTGGCCGACCGCGATGGCGTAGCCAAGCAGCAGCACGAAGCCGACCAGCAGCTGGTAGAACAGGGTCAGGGTCGGCGGCGCCTCGGACAGCCGCGAGCCGCGCACCACCACGGTGGTAGCGCCCCAGGACACTCCGGCCAGCAGGCCGAGGGCGTCGCCGAGCAGCATGCGGCTGTCCAGCTCGTCCCAGCCCCCGCCGCCGAAGGCCATCGCCACGCCGCCGAAGCACACGCCGATACCCAGCCACTGCAGCGGTTTCAGGCGCTCGCTGGGCAGCAGCAGGTGCAGGCCGAGTGCCGAGAAGATCGGCGCGGTGTAGAGGAACACCGAGAGATGCGAGGCCGAGGTATAGTGCAGGCCGCGGGCCACGAAGAAGAACTCCAGGGCGAACAGCACCCCGGCCAGCAGCCCGGCCCGCCAGGTGGGTGCCAGCCAACCGCTGCCGATCCGCCGCCAGCACATCAGTCCGCCGACCAGCACGGCGGCGATCCCCGAGCGCAGGGCCACCTGCATGACCGGCGCGATGTCCGCAGCGGCCAGCTTGATCGCTACCTGCTGCATCCCCCAGATGGCGCAGAGAAACAGCATCGCCTGGAACAGGAAGCTATCGGCCCCCTTGCGTTGCGTGCTCATGCCGCCCTCCGTCGCGCTTGCGCGGCAGTGGATGCACCGGCACGGCGGGGCGGATGGCCGGGACACAGGAGAGGATGGGCGGGATCGCACTGAAGTGAAGGGGATTGCCGGATCATCATGCTTCCTTGGGGGCACCCGCTGTCGGGTGCCCGGTCGGGTTTCAACTGTCGAGCGGATCATCCCAGAATGGCCGCTCACTTTCCTGCATCACATCCGCCCGGCTGAGACCGATGTCCTTGAGCATCTCGTCGCTGAGGCTAGCCAGCTGCCGGCGCTGGTAGGCCAACTCATACCAGCGCCTGACCTTGCGCCAGGCCAGTTTCAGCCAGGACGGGTGGACCGGCCGATCCTTGGTCGTGGACGGAGTTCCAACGAAACCGAATTGACCTTTCATCGCATCGCCCTCCGTGTTGGATGGCGCCAGTCTCCTGCCGGAGTTAGGATCAATCCAACAAATGTTTCTGATGCTGTGCATCTGCGAGATTGATTAATGGCCAACTACCCCAGCATCGACAGCGAACTGCTGCGCACCTTCGTGGCCATCGCCGACTACGGCGGCTTCACCCGCGCCGCGGATGCGCTGAACCGCACCCAGTCGGCGGTAAGCATGCAGATGAAGCGACTAGAGGAAGACGTACTGCAGCGCCCGCTGTTCGAGCGCGACGGCCGCCAGGTGCGTCTCACTGCGGAGGGCCAGGTGTTGCTCGGCTATGCGCGGCGCATCCTCAAGCTGCACGGCGAGGTGCTCAACACCCTGCGCCAGCCGCACATGGTCGGCTCGGTGCGCATCGGCACCCCGGACGACTACGTGATGCGCTTCCTGCCTGGGATACTGTCGCGCTTCGCGCAGAGCTTCCCGCTGATCCAGGTGGAGGTGCACTGCGAGCCCTCCAGCCAGCTGCTGCAGCGCCACGACCTCGACCTGACCATCGTCACCCGCGAGCCAGGCAAGGAGATCGGCCAGCTGCTGCGCCAGGAGCACATCGTCTGGGCCGAGGCCCAGGGCTTCAGCCCCCACGAGCAGGAGCCGCTGCCGCTGGCGATGTTCAACACCGAATGCTTCTGTCGCGACTGGGCGTGCAATGCCCTGGACGCCATGGAGCGCGACTACCGCATCGCCTACACCAGCCCCAGCCTGTCGGCGATCATGGCGGTGGTCAGTGCCGGGCTGGCGGTCACCGCGCAGCTGCAGAGTCTGATCCCCCCGGACATGCGCATCATCGGTCAGGCCGAGGGCCTGCCGCCCATGCCGATGGCTAGCATCGTGCTGCTGCGCAATCCGCGCAGCCAGTCCGAGGTCACCGAAACCCTCGCCGAGCACATCGCCGAGGGCTTCCGGATCTGAACCATCGCCGCGGCGGACTGCCGGGGGCCGCCGGCGCCGCGGCGGACATCAAGCTCGGACTCCAACATTTTGCACGCAATAGCTCTGCACGCTAAATTGAGGGCACGCCCGCTTCCCGGAGATCCGCCATGAGCTGCGAGCAGCTACGTCTGGACAACCAGTTGTGCTTTGCCCTGTACTCCACCTCCCTGGCCATGACCAAGGTCTACAAGCCGCTGCTCCAGGCGCTCAACCTCACCTACCCGCAGTACCTGGCCATGCTGGTGCTCTGGGAGCGCGACGGCATCACCGTCAGCGAACTCAGCCAGCGCCTGCTCACCGATCCCGGCTCGGTCACCCCGCTGCTCAAGCGCCTGGAGGCCGAGGGCCTGATCCGCCGCATCCGCAGCAGCAACGACGAGCGGGTCGTCGAGCTGCACCTCACCGACAAGGGCCGCGACCTGCAGCATCAGGCCGAAGCGATTCCCAGCTGCATCGTCAAAGCCACCGGACAGTCCACGGACGAATTGCTGAGCCTCAAGCAGGAGTTGGTGGAACTGCGCGCCAGACTCCTGGAAACACTCTGATCCCCTCTCCCGCGGTCGAACGGCTCCCGGCCGCACACTTCCCCGATGCCGCCTGCGGACGCCGCACCACCCCCCGCCCAGCCCCAACCCTCGCCCTCCAGTCGTCTCACCGCCACTCGCGTGCGGGCTGAGGTCGGCCCTTATTTCGTTTTCTGATCATCCCTATAACAAATAAATCACACAAATATCTTGCGCGCCAAGTTAATCCTGCTAGAGTTCGCCTCACGCACTAATTAGTGCGCAAAACATTATCAAGCAAACCAAATGCGAGGCATACCACCATGCAACCGATCAAAGCCCTGTACACCGCCACCGTAACCGCCACCGGAGGCCGCGACGGCCGCGCCGTTTCCACCGACGGCAACCTGGACGTAAAGCTGACCACCCCCCACGAACTGGGCGGCCAGGGTGGCAACGCCACCAACCCGGAGCAGCTGTTCGCCGCCGGCTACTCGGCCTGCTTCATCGGTGCCCTGAAGTTCGTCGCCAGCCAGAAGAAGATCTCCTTCCCGGCTGACGCCTCGATCACCGGCAAGGTCGGCATAGGCCAGATTCCCGGCGGCTTCGGCCTGGAGGTGGAGCTGAACATCAGCCTGCCCGGCCTCGACCGCGCGGTCGCCGAAGAGCTGATCGCCGCAGCCCACCAGGTCTGCCCGTACTCCAACGCCACCCGCGGCAACATCGAAGTCCGCCTGAATCTCGTCTGAGCCCCGATCCCCCATTACCCGAGGACCCTGCAATGAAACCGATCAGCACCTTTGCCGCCGGCAGCCTGCTCGCCCTGGCCGTCGGTACCGCCCTGGCCGCCGGTAGCCCTGGCGTCGAACGCAACACCCAACGCTTCCTCGAAGCCCTGGAAGCCGGGGGTGGCCAGCCGCTGGAAACCCTTTCGCCCAAGGATGCCCGCGCCGTGCTGGTCGGTGCCCAGGAGGGCGTCAAGGTCGATCTCTCCGGCATCACAGTGGAGGACCGGACCATTCAGGCCGACGGGCGGAGCATCCCTCTGACCATCGTCCGCCCGGAGGGCGCCCGGGGCGAAATACCGGTGTTCATGTTCTTCCACGGTGGCGGCTGGGTGCTCGGCGACTACCCGACCCACGCCCGGCTGATCCGCGACCTGGTGGTGAATTCCGGGGCGGTGGCGGTCTACGTCGGTTACACGCCGTCGCCGGAAGCCAAGTACCCAGTGGCGATCAACCAGGCCTACGCCGCAACCCGCTGGGTCGCCGAGCATGGCAGGGAGATTGGTGTGGATGGCTCGCGCCTGGCGGTGGCCGGTAACAGCGTCGGCGGCAACATGGCCGCGGTAGTGGCGCTGATGGCCAAGGAAAAGGTTCTTCGCGGAATCGGGGGAAAGAGCGAGTTGACAGTCAGGGAAGTGGGTAGATTGGCAGTCGCCAAACAAACCAACTCCCACGCCCTGCTGTCGCCGTGCATCCTATTGATCTTGCCGCTTTCTGGCCAGGCTACGCGATTGTCGCCTGTCGCCAAGCCACTCACGGCACCCTGCTAATCAGCCTCGAACCCCAGGCCGAGCGCTTACCGATTTGCAGCCGGTGTGCCAAGCCCAGCCCGTTGATCCACGAGCGGCGAGTCCGTCAGGTGCGTGATCGCGATCTGCTCGACCAGCGCGTCCTGCTGCAACTGCCGGTGCGTCGTGTCGACTGCCTGAGTTGCGGGCGGGTAACCGAGCGGATTGACTGGCTGGAGCCGGCCTCCCGCTTGACCCAGCGCATGCGCGCCTGGCTCGAGGGCTTGCTGCAACTGTTGCCGATCAGCCACGTCAGTCGCCTCACCGGCCTGCACTGGCACACCCTCAAGGCACTCGACAAGCGCCGCTTGGAAGCCTCGGTTGGCGCGTTTGAGCCAGGCGACGTCCGCCGCTTGGTGATGGATGAGTTCGCCCTGCACAAGGGCCATCGTTACGCCACGGTGATCATGGATGCCGAGCGGACGCGGGTGCTGTGGGTCGGCCACGGCAACAGCCGTGAGGCGATCCGCCCGTTCTTCGAGTTGCTCGGCGAACGCTGTCAGCAGATCGAGGCGGTGGCGATGGACATGAACACGGCGTTCGACCTGGAGGTGAAACAGCATTGCCCACGGGCCGAAGTGGTGTACGACCTGTTCCATGTGGTGGCGCGCTACGGGCGCGAGGTGATCGACCGCATCCGGGTCGACCAGGCCAACCGCCTGCGCGAGGACAAGCCGGCGCGCAAGGTGGTCAAGCAAAGCCGCTGGCTGCTGCTGCGCAATCGCGAAAACCTCAAGGACGGGCAGGCCGTGCAATTGCAGGAACTGCTCGCGGCCAACCAGCCGCTGGCCACGGTCTATGTGCTCAAGGATGCCCTGAAGGAAGTCTGGTACGCCCCCAGCGTGCGGGAAGGCTGGCGGCGCTGGCGAGCCTGGCTGCGGCATGCCCGGGACAGCGGTCTCGCACCGCTACAGCGCTTCGCCCGCAACCTGCGCAAATATGCCCGGGGCATTCTCGCCAGTGCTTGCTTCCCCATGCATACCAGCGTCCTGGAGGGTGTGAACAACCGCATCAAGGTGATCAAGCGCATGGCCTATGGCTTCCGGGACTCAGCCTACTTCTTCCTGAAAATCAAGGCCGCCTTCCCCGGGAAAGCGCGATGAACCAAGGAAAAAGGCACGCCGAAGCTGCGCTACCAGCTGCTGCTCTGGCCGGTGACCGACGCCAGCTTCGATAACGCCTCCTACCAGCAGTTCGCCGAAGGGCACTTCCTCACTCGCAACATGATGAAGTGGTTCTGGGACAGCTACACCACCGATCCCAGGCAGCGTGCCGAGATCCACGCTTCGCCGCTGCAGGCCACGCCCGATCAGCTCCAGGGCCTGCCGCCGGCGCTGGTGCAGACCGCCGAGTTCGACGTGCTGCGCGACGAAGGCGAAGCCTACGCTCGCAAGCTGGACGCAGCCGGTGTGGAGGTCACCGCGGTGCGCTACAACGGCATGATCCACGACTTCGGCCTGCTCAACGTGGTCAGCGAGGTGCCGGCGGTACGGGCGGCCCTGCGTCAGGCCGGCGAGGAGCTGAAGAAGCACCTGCAGTAACCCTGCAGCAGAAACGAAAAGGCCCGGCAAGTTGCCGGGCCTTTGCATGCTCGCGATCGGGATCAGACCTTGGCGCGGGCCTTGTACTCGCCGGTGCGGGTATCGATCTCGATGTAGTCGCCGATTTCGCAGAATTCAGCCACTTTCAGTTCGTAGCCGTTGTTCAGGCGGGCGGTCTTCATCACCTTGCCGGAGGTATCGCCACGCACGGCCGGTTCGGTGTAGGCGATCTGCCGCACGATGGTGGTCGGCATCTCGATGGAGATCACGCGCTCGTTGTAGAACACCGCTTCGCAGACGTCCTGCATGCCGTCTTCGATGTAGTTCAGGGTGTCGCCCAAGTCGTCCTTCTCGATCTCGTACTGGTTGAACTCGCTGTCCATGAACACGTACATGGGGTCGGCGAAGTAGGAGAAGGTCACTTCCTTGCGCTCGAGGATGACCGGCTCGAACTTGTCGTCGGCTTTGTACACGGTCTCGGTGGCCTGGCCATTGAGCAGGTTCTTCAGCTTCATCTTGACCACGGCGGCGTTACGGCCGGATTTGTTGTATTCGGCTTTCTGGATGACCCAGGGCTCGCCGTTGATCATGGCCACTTGGCCGGCACGAAACTCTTGTGCGGTTTTCATACGGATATCCGTCTTGAATGGGAGACAAAAAACAGGCCGCGTATCATAGCCGAGTTGCGCAAAACTGCACCAGCTTTGCCGCCAGGTCCTCCTGCCCCGCCAGTTCCCGGGCCCAGCGTTCGGCATGGGCGCAGAGCTCCGACCAGTTGGCCCGAACCGCCAGCCAGGGCTCGGCCAGGGCCTCCCCGGCGTTCCAGGCGCGCCACAGGCCGCGCAGCGCGATGGCGGCGGCGGGCTCAATATCCGCCAGGTAGAGGTCGAGGAAGGCCTCCAGCTTCGCCCAGTGAGCGCCCTCCTCCTGCTGGTAGATGTGCCAGAGCAGCGGTCGGCCCGCCCACTGGCCGCGCAGGAAGGAGTCCTCGCCACGCACCAGGTTGAAGTCGCAGCACCACAGGAGACGGTCGTAGTCGTCCTGCTCCACGAAGGGCAGCACGTGGATGCTCAGCGCGCCGCGCCGCTGGCAGTCGCCGGCGCGCAACCCGGCAATGCCGAGCCAGGCTTCCAGGTCGCCGAGGATGCGCCCTTCCGGCACCAACAGTTGGGTCGTCTCGGCGGACGTCGCAAGTGCATCCAGCCAGCTGCCGAGCCCCGGATTCTCGTAGCTGAACAGGGAGATCAGCAGCGCCTCGGGGCGGCGCTGCACGCCCAACGCCAGCAGGAAGGCCTGCTGCGCCTGGCGATCGGCACGGAAGGCATCGCGCCGCTCCAGCAGCCCGCGCTCCCGCGGCAGGCCGCCGGTGGCTGCGTCGAAGCCGGGAAAGAAGAAGTACTTGGCCAGGCCGTCGGGCTGCGGCGATGGCAGGCCGTGGCAGCCTGTCACCCAGTCCTCGGCGCTCAGGTACTCGAGATTCAGCCACAGCCGCCCCTGGCGCCCGACCAGGGCCTGCACGTAGGCCTCCGGCAGCTGGCAAGCGAAGGCCTCGATCACCACCTCGGCTGGTTCCACCGGGCGCCAGTCCGGGTGCCAGGCGCGTACCTCGACGCCGCGCTGCCACTGGCGGTCGGCCCGGGGATCGGCGTCCGGGCAGAGTCGCGCGAAGGCGCGCAGGTCGTCCACCCAGAGGCGCACCGCCTGGCCGTGCTCGGCCACCAGTTGGCGGGCCAGGCGCCAGGTCACGCCGATGTCACCGTAGTTGTCGACGACGCTGCAGAAGATGTCCCAGGTGGCTTTCATGGTTTCGACCCAATAAAGGAAGGGCTCGTCGCTTCAGGCCGGCACCATAGCGCCCGACCACGGCGAACTCCAGCCCTCAGCCCCGCGCCGCCAGCAGCCGGGCCGCGCCCTGGGCCTTGCGCACGAACCAGAGCACCCGGCTCACCCCGCGAGTGATGGCCACGTAGGCCAGGCGCAGGCTTTCGTCGCGCATCGCCTGGTCGTAAGTGTTGCGAAAGAACCCCGAGCAGGCGTACAGCGCATTGCGCAGCGGATGCGACTCCGGTGCCAGACAGTCATCGAGGATGATCGCCACCTCGGCTTGCAGACCCTTGGCGCGGTGGATGCTGTAGCAGCGCACCGGCAGGCGCTTGCCCAGCTGCGCCTGGATCGCCCGCAGCGGCTCGTTGCGCCGACTCAGCACCAGCACCGCGGTGCGTTCGGCCCGCTGGCGAGTGGCGACATGCTCGCACTGGGCGCGGATCTCGGCCAGCAGCTCCGGCAGGCGGCTCTTCGAGTCGAAGCCCTGCACCAGGCGCACGCCGTGGTCGCCGGCCTGCATGGCCCGGAACGCCCGGCTGTGCTTGGCCTGCTTGCAGGCCACCTCGGCCAGCAGCGCCTCGGCGTCGCGGATCACCGGCTCGATGGAGCGGTAGTTGGTGTTCAGCAGCAGCACGGCGCTCTTCCTAGCCTTGCCACGGAACGGGAAGTGACGGTCGAAGTCCATGAACAGCTCCGGTGAACTGCCGCGCCAACCGTAGATGGACTGCCAGTCGTCGCCGATGGCCATCAGGCTGACCTTCTCTCCGCGACGCACCAACTGGCGATGCACGGCCTGCAGCCACTGGACGATCTGCGGCGAAATGTCCTGGAACTCGTCGATCAACAGGTGGCTCAGGGGCGCCAGCTGCGCCGTGGTGACGCCCTGCCCCTCACCAGCCAGGCGCTCGCCGAGCTGACGGAAGGCGGCGTTGAAGGTCAGCATACCCTGCCCGGCCAGCTGTGCCTCGAAGCGCGCCCAGAACAACTGGAGCGCCTCGACGAATTGCCGCTCCCGGGGTGGACAGGCCAGCCTGTGCGGCTCCAGACGGTCGACGCGCAGGCCGATGCTCTCGATGAACCCGGCCTGCACATAGAAGGCCTCGAACAAGGGCACGGCGGCGAACTCCCCGGCCAGCCGGAAGCCCTCCAGCGGCGCCCTGGGCTTGCCGCGCCGCCGCCCCTCCGACTCGGGCACGGGGGAGCCCAGCAGGCCATGGACCAGTGCGCGGAAGCGCTCGTCCTCGGCATAGCAAGCCTGGTAGACCTGCCGCAAGACGCACTGCTGGGCCGGGCGCAGGCGCCCGCCGGCCAGCGGATTGTCCGGCTCGCCAGGCTCCTCCAACTGCTCGAACCAGACCGGATCGCCCAGCAGCTCGCGAGCCAGCACGCCCATGGCCGAGTGGAAGGTGCGCACGCACTGACGGGCCTGGGCGGCCTCGAAGGGATAGCCCCAGAACGCCAGCACCTTGCTCAGCCGCTCGCGCAGCTCGGCGCAAGAGGCATTGGTGAAGGAGATTACCGTCAGGCGTTCCGGCGCGATGCCCAGGTGGCAGAGCATGAACACCACCCGCAGGATCAGGGTGGTGGACTTGCCGGAGCCGGCCCCGGCAAAGATCCGGGTCAGCGGCTGGCGAGCGAGGATCATCGCCCACTGCTCGTCCGAGGGGGCGCCGATCACGCCGGCGGCGACGGCTTCCGCCACCCTGGCGCGCATCGCCGCCACCTGCTCCGCGGCGATCTTCCAGGGCGCCGGGCCGTAGATCCCGGCGCTGGCGGCAGCCGGCTTGCCGGCGGGCTTGCTGACGCACGTGCTGCGGCTGGCGGCCTTCTTCCTGCGCGCTTTCACCGGCTGCGGCTCGGCCGCCTCGCGCTCGGCGCGCAGGTAGGCGGCGGTCCGCGGGAAGCATCGCGCCAGGGCGCCGGCGAACAGCTGTTGGTAGCGCTTGACGGCAGACAACATCCTACGGATTCCGCTCCGGGCAAGAGATAAGTGCCTGAATGATAAGTGCTTTTGCCCGGCGACCGGTAAACCGTCCGAGGAACGGAACGCTGCGCTCCGAGTCAAGAGCCTTCCCGCCTAAGCTAATATCAAAAAAGTATTTATATTTAATTTTTTAGATCGTTTAGCTTTGTCAAACCGGACCACCGGATTCTGAAATCGCCTGAAAAACCTTTTCATGATCCGGCCTTCCGCCCGCGGCCGGTCTCGCTTGGAGAACTGCCATGCCCGCCAGTCCGTTTCCGCGCCGCCTGTTCAGCGCCCTGACCCTCTCCGTCCTGTCCTTCGCAGCCCAGGCGGCCGACTTCACCGTCGCCTACCAGACCACCGTCGACCCAGCCAAGGTGGCCCAGGCCGACGGTGCCTACGAAAAAGCCACCCAGTCGAAGATCGACTGGCGCAAGTTCGACGGTGGCGCCGAGGTGATCACCGCGGTGGCGTCCGGCGACGTGCAGATCGGCTACGTAGGCTCCAGCCCCCTGGCCGCCGCAGCGACCCGCCAGCTGCCGATCCAGACCTTCCTGATCGCCACCCAGATCGGCGATGGCGAAGCCCTGGTGGCACGCAACGGCAGCGGCATCGACCAGCCGCAGGACCTGGTCGGCAAGAAGGTCGCGGTGCCCTTCGTCTCCACCGGCCACTACAGCCTGCTGGCCGCTCTCAAGCACTGGCAGATCGACCCGGGCAAGGTGCAGATCCTCAACCTGGCGCCGCCGGCGATCATCTCCGCCTGGCAGCGCGGCGACATCGACGCCACCTACGTCTGGGATCCTGCCCTAGGGGTCGCCAAGCAGAGCGGCAAGGTGCTGATCAGCTCCGGCGAGCTGAGCAAGCTGGGCGCGCCCACCTTCGACGCCTGGATCGTGCGCAAGGACTTCGCCGAGAAGCACCCCGAGGTGGTCCGCGCTTTCGCCCAGGTGACCCTGGACGCCTACGCCGAGTACCGCAAGGACCCTCAGGCCTGGCTGGACAACCCGGAGAACATCGCCAAGGTGGTCAGACTCTCCGGCGCCAAGGCCGAAGACATCCCGCTACTGCTGCAGGGCAACGTCTTCCCCCTGGCTGCCGATCAGGCCCAGGTCCTCGGCGCGCCCACCGTCCAAGCGATCACCGACACCGCTCGCTTCCTCAAGGAACAGGGCAAGGTGGAAGCGGTGCTGCCGGACTACTCGCCCTACGTGAGCAACCAGTACGTGGCCAACTGAGCCGAGTTTCGCGAGGGTGCGGTAGGGACGCCGCCCATCGCGTCCACACTTCCCGGAGTCTCCCATGGCACTACTCGAACTGCTGCGCGTCAGCGCCCGGTACCCCGGCGCCACCGGCCCGGTACTCCACGACATTTCCCTGTGCCTCGGCCCCGGCCAACTGCTGGTCGCTCTCGGGCCGTCCGGCAGCGGCAAGACCACCCTGCTCAACCTGATCGCCGGCTTCGTCGCCCCCAGCGCCGGACGCATCAGCCTCGACGGCGTGCCGGTGCAGGGCCCCGGCGCCGAACGCGGCGTGGTGTTCCAGGACGACGCCCTGCTGCCCTGGCAGGACGTGCTCGGCAACGTCGCCTTCGGCCTGCAGCTGGCCGGAGTGCCGCGCGCCGAACGAGAAGCCAGGGCGCGCCAGCTGCTGGCCCTGGTCGACCTGGCCGGCTTCGAGCGGCGGCGCATCTGGGAACTGTCCGGCGGGCAGAAGCAGCGCGTCGGTCTGGCCCGGGCGCTGGCCGCCGATCCCCGGGTGCTGCTGATGGACGAGCCCTTCGGCGCCCTGGATGCCTTCATCCGCGAGCAGATGCAGGAACTGCTCCTGCAGGTCTGGCAACGCACCCGCAAGCCGGTGCTGCTAATCACCCACGACATCGAGGAGGCGGTGTTCCTGGCCACCGACCTGATCCTCCTCGCCCCCAACCCCGGACGCATCGCCGAGCGCCTGAGCCTGGACTTCGCTCAGCGCTACGCCGCCGGGGAAAGCGCGCGGTCGATCAAGTCCGATCCGCGCTTCATCGAAACCCGCGAGCACGTGCTCGCCCAGGTCTTCGCCGAGCGTCTTAGGAGGTCCGCATGAGCAGTCTGGACAGCCTGGAACTGCCCGCCCCGGCCAACCCCGCAACATCCACTGAACACCGCCCGCGCCGCGAGCCGAGCCTGGCGCTGATCGGCGGCTTGACCGTGGCCGGCCTGCTGTTCGCCTGGTGGGCAGTGACCAGCGCCGGGCTAATCGAGCCGCTGTTCCTGCCCAGCCCGCAGGCGGTGCTGGCGCGCGCCTGGCGACTGCTCGGCGAGGGGTACATGGAGGCCAGCCTGGGCCAGCACCTGGCCGCCAGTCTCGGACGCATCGGCCTGGCCCTGCTCGCCGCGCTGCTCACCGCCATTCCGCTGGGCATCGCCATCGGCCGTCACCGCCTGGTGCGCGGCATCTTCGATCCGCTGATCGAGTTCTACCGGCCGATCCCGCCGCTCGCCTACCTGCCGCTGATCGTCATCTGGTGCGGCATCGGCGAGCTGTCCAAGGTGCTGTTGATCTACCTGGCGATCTTCGCCCCGCTGGCCATCGCCACCGCCACCGGGGTACGCAGCGTCGACCCGGCCAGGCTGCGCGCCGCCCAGTCGCTGGGCGCCAGCCCGGCCCAGCTGGTGCGCCACGTAATCCTCCCCGGCGCCCTGCCGGAGATACTCACCGGCATCCGCATCGGCCTCGGCGTCGGCTGGTCGACCCTGGTGGCCGCCGAACTGATCGCCGCCACCCGCGGGCTGGGCTTCATGGTCCAGTCAGCGGCGCAGTTCCTGGTCACCGACGTGGTGATCCTCGGCATCCTGGTCATCGCCCTGATCGCCTTCGCTCTGGAACTGGGCCTGCGCGCCCTGCAGCGCAAGCTGGTGCCCTGGCACGGCCAGGCGCACTGAAGCGACAACTGCGGGCCGAGTGCCTGATCAGTCCTGCCGGCGGGCGCGCAGCCAGGCTGCCAGGTCCGGCGCGGCCAGGGGCCGGGCGAACAGGTAGCCCTGGGCCACGTGGTAGCCCTGCTCGGCCAGCAGACGGTGCTGGGCCTCGCTCTCGATACCCTCGGCGACCACCGTGAGATCAAGGCTTTCGCCCAGGCGGATGACCGCCTCGCTGAGCGCCCGGTTGGTAGCGTCGTGTTCCAGGTCGAGGACGAAGCTGCGGTCCAGCTTGAGCTCCTGGATCGGCAGTCGGCGCAGATAGCTGAGACTCGAGTAGCCGGTGCCGAAGTCGTCCATGGACAGCCGCACGCCCTGCTCGTGCACCGCATGCAGGGTCTCCAGGGTGCCGGGGTTGCTGTCCATCAGCACGCTCTCGGTGATCTCCAGGGTCAGGTCACCGGGCTGCAGCCCGTGGCTGGTCAGGACCTGCTCGATGAAGGCCGGCAGTTCGAGGTTGTGGAAATTGGTCGGCGACAGGTTGACCGCCACCGTGGGCACCTCGAGGCCGTTGCGGCGCCATTCGGCGAGCTGCCGGCAGGCCTCGCGCAGGGCCCAGAGGCCCAGCCCGCCGATCAGGCCGCAGTCCTCGGCCAGCGGGATGAAGCGCACCGGAGAGATGTCGCCGAGCACCGGATGATGCCAGCGGGCCAGCGCCTCCAGGCCGTAGAGGCGGCCGTCGTCCAGACATACCTGGGGCTGGTAGTAGAGCTGCAGGCTGCCGTCGGTCAAAGCCTCGCGCAGGGCATTCTCCAGGGCCAGACGCTCCTGGGCGATACTGTTCAGTTCCGGACTGTAGAAGCGGAAGCCGCCGCGCTCCGCCTGTTTCGCCTGGGACATGGCCATATCGGCACGGTGGATCAGGCTGGTGATGTCCTGGCCGTCGCCGGGGTACAGGCTGATGCCAATGCTGATCGACGGTTTGAAGAGGGTGCCGGCGATGGACACCGGCGCGGTGAGTATCGACTTGACTTGCTCGACCTTCTCGGTGATCTGCTCGCTGCCGCAGTACGGCAGGACCAGCACGAATTCGTCCACCGACATCCGGCTGACGATGTCGGAATGCTGCCGCCAGCGCCCCAGGCGTTCGGCGATCACCCGCAGCAGCTCGTCGCCGGCGGTCAGGCCGAGGGAGTCGTTGACCTGCTTGAAGCGGTCCACGTCGATGAACAGCACGGCCAGGGAATCCTCCTGACGCGCCACCTCGGCCAGCGCTTCCTCGGCGCGGATGTGCAGCAGGCTGCGGTTGGGCAGGCCGGTCAGGCTGTCGTAGTAGGCCAGCTGGCGGATGTGCGAACGGGATTCCTCGCGCTCCAGGGCCAGGGCGCAAAGGTGCACGCTGACCTCCACCAGCCGCTCGTGCAGCGGCGAGGGGCTGCACGGTTCGCGGTAGTAGAAGGCGAAGGTGCCGAGCACCCGGCCGGTGCTGGACTTGATCGGCACCGACCAGCAGGCGCGCAGGCCCAGCGGCAGGGCCAGGTGCTTGTAGTCGGCCCAGCGCGGGTCGTGCTCGATGTCAGAACAGAGCACCGGCTCGCCCAGGTAGGCAGCGGTTCCGCAGGAGCCGGAGTTGGGCCCGATGGGCACCCGTCGAGGGCCCGCGAGTAGCTCTCCGGCAGGCTGGGCGCCGCCAGCGGATGGACGTGGCCCTGCTCGTCGACCCGCAGCACAGAGGCCAGCACCTCGGGGGCGAAGTTCTCCACCTCGCGACAGGCCAGCTCCATCACCTTTTCCAGCGGTTCCTCCTGGATCATCGCCTGGAGCATGCAGCTCTGCAGCACCTCGTGGATCTTCACCTGGGTGATGTCGGTGAGCACGGTCACGGTGCCAGTCAACTGGCCGCTGGCATCGAACACCGGGTTGGTGGCGCTCTTGCACCAGATGCGCTTGCCATCCTTGGTACAGGCGACTTCCTCGGCGTGGTAGGGCTTTCCTTCGGTCAGTTGCCTGCGTACCTTGCCTGCGTACCTCCTCGATACGCGCCGCACTGAAGTAGGGAGCGACCATGGCGATCGGCGTGCGGCCGATGACCTCCTCCTGGGCATAGCCGAACAGTCGGCAGAAGCCGGCGTTCACGTAGGTGGTCCGCCACTCCATGTCAGTGATCAGCACAGCATGGTCGGTGTGGTCCACCACCAGAGACAGCAGGTTGAGCTTGGCGCTTTCCTCGTACTGGCGGGTGACGTCCTTGACGAAGGCCGCGTAGATGATCTGCCCCTCCGCCTGGATCTTGGAGATCGACATGGAGCCCCAGCGGCGTTCCCCGTCGGCACGCAGGATGGGCACATCCAGGCTGCCACCGATGATCCGGTTGACCCCAGTGCAGCGGTTGGCCTCGATGTAGCTGTCGTGGCGCTCCCGGAACTCCGGCGGCATCAGCGTGCGTACGTTGTGGCCGAGCACCTCGTCGCGCCCCAGCCCCCAGAGCTGCTCCGCCGCCCGGTTGAAGAGGATGATGCGATTGTCGCTGTCGATGACCACGACACCGTCGATTGCCTGCTCCAGGGTTTGTACGAGGATCTCGGATAGATTCGGTGCGGTCATGGGCGCGACAGTCACAGGACGGGGATTGAGGGAAGCCTCAGGGCAATGGTCGAGAGCCGTGCAGCGGCGCCACGGACGTACAGGGTCGGGATCTGCCGGATGCTGGCCAGGATGCCCAAAGGAGGATAAGGCGACCGAGAGTGGCCGCTCCCGAATCCCTGCATGGTGTGCGCTCCTTCGCAGCGGCCCATCCTTCCTGCATCAGGGCGAAACGCTGCATTGCGCTGGACGAATAGTGGCGCATTGATACCTGTATAGCTCATGTCCATCATTAACTTGGGTCAATAAATCGGCAGATCCCGATACCTCATGCCGAAAGCCCCCTGGCACGCAGGTTGAGCGGCTCAACCAGGCCGGCAGCGATGGCCATGCCGACCAGGTCGGGCAGGCGCTCGGCCTGCATGCGCTTCATTACCCGGGAGCGGTAGAGGTCCACGGTCTTCACGCTGACCTGCAACTGCTCGGCGATCTCGCGGTTGGTGTAGCCCTGCACCAGCGGCAGCAGTACGTCGCGCTCGCGCGGGGTCAGCCTGTCCAGGCGGCGCTGCAGGTCGGCATCCACGCCATGGTTACTGCGCTTCTGCTGCTGACAGGCCAGGGCCTGCTGCACGCTGTCGAGGAGCAGCTGCTCGTTGTAGGGCTTCTCGATGAAGTCCCGCGCGCCAGCCTTGAAGGCGCGCACCACTATGGGCACGTCGGCGTGGCCGCTGACGAAGATGATCGGCAGGTCGATACCCCGCGCGCGCATCTCCTCTTGGACGTTCAGCCCGCCCATCCCGGGCATGCGCACGTCGAGCAGCACGCAGGCCTCCAGGGCCGGATCGCAGGCCTCCAGAAAAGCCCGCCCGTTGGTGAACGGTAGCGCCTTGAGGCCGACCGATTCGAGCAGCCAGACGGTGGACTCGAGCATTCCCTGATCGTCGTCCACCACGTACACCACCTGAGTCATTCCCCTAGCGTCCCCTCTTCTTATCAGTGCACCGGCAGCCAGCAGCGCATCACCAGACCGCCCTGCTCCCCCCGCCGGCCGTCCAGGAAACCGCCGAAGCCTTCGACTATGCTGCGGCTCATCGACAGACCGAGCCCTAGGCCCTCCGGCTTGCTGGTGTAGAACGGCGTGAACACCTGCTCCAGCTCGGCATCGCCGAGCCCCGGCCCCTGGTCGCGGACCTCGATGGCCAGGCCGCCCGCCTCGGCCCGGGCCAGCAGCTCGACCTCGGAGTCCTGGCCCGGATGGGCCTCGGCATTGGCATCGATGGCGTTGCGCAGCAGGTTGAGCAACACCTGCTCGAGCAACACCCGGTCGGCGTAGACCGGCGGCAGATTGTCCGACAATTGCTCGAGGATAGTCACCTGCCGGGCATCGGCTTCCCAGGCGCAAAGGCGCACCGCCTCGCGGGCCACCTCGGCCACGTCCAGGGCCTGCATACGCCGCTGCCCCTTGCGCAGGAAGGCACGCAGGCGGCGGATCACCTCCGAGGCGTGGTTGGCGTGCTCGGTGATCCGCTCCAGGCCCTGGGCGACCCGCTCGGCGGCCTGCGGATTCTGCCCCAGAGCCTGCAGGTAGCGCTGGCTGGCGCTGGCATAGTTGACCACCGCGGCCAGCGGCTGGTTGATCTCGTGAGCGATCCCCGAGGCCAGCTCGCCGAGAGTCACCAGCCGCGCGGTGTGCGCCAGTTCGTCCTGATGGCGGCGCTGCTGGGCCTCGCGCAGTTCGCGCTCGCGCATGTCACGGGCCACCAGCGAGTAGTAGCGTTCGCCACCGGCCGCCTGGTGGGCCAGCAGCACCAGGGAGACCGGCAGCGAAGGCGCACCGCCCGGCGGCTGCAGGCGTGCGTCGGCGCTCCATACTCCGCAGCGCTCGGCGCTGGCCCGGCCCTCGCCGTGCAGGCGCTGCAGCTCCTCGGCGGAGAACAGCTCGGCCAGCTGCGGCATCGTCTGGCTCTCGTCGAGCCGCAGGGCGCGCCGCGCCGCCGGATTCAAATAGGTGATGTGCCCTTCGGCGTCGAGGAACAGCACCAAGTCGGTGTTCGCCGAAACCACCTCGGCCAGGCGCCGACGGTTCTCCTCGGCCTGCACCCGCGCGGTGATGTCGCGGGACACGCTTACCACCTCCACCACGTCGCCGGTATAAGTCTCACGGATCGCCCGGCTGGCGGTCTCGAACCACAGGTAGTGGCCGTCGCGGTGGCGGATACGGAAGCTCATGGTGTGGTAGCCGTCCTGGGCTAGGGCGTCGCGGGCGGCGTGCACCAACTGGGCCAGGTCCTGGGCGTGGAACAGCTCCTGGACCGGGCGGCCGCGCAGCTCCTCGGGCCAGTAACCGAGCAGGGTCCAGGACGCCGGCGAGGCGTCGAGGAAGCGGCCATCCGGGGTATGCCGGGAAATCAGGTCGGTGGTGTTCTCGGTGATCAGCCGGTACAGGCGCCGGGCCTGGGCCGCCTCGCGTTCGGCACGCACCTGCGCGCTGGCCTCACGGGCACGGGCCAGCACGTGGTTTTTCCGGGGATCGGGGATGAAGGTCCAGACCAGGATGCGCTCGCCGCAGCTCGCCTCCACCTCCTCGATGGCCCGTCGCTGCTGCAGGCAGGCGCGCACCAGGGCGCGCTGGTTGACCGGCAGGAAGGAGGCCAGCTCGGCCAGCGGACGCTCGGCGAGCAGTGCCAGCAGAGCGGCGTTCAGCTCCAGGGGGCGCGCCTCGGCATCCAGCAGCAGGCTCGGCTGGGGGTCCAGGCCGAGCAGCGGCGAGCCGCGCGACAGCTCGCCGGACAGCGCCAGCAGCGCGTCGAGCAGCTCGTGCACCCAGGCCAGCCAGCCCTGGGACACCCCCTCGCCCAGCTCCACCAGCAGCAGCCCCGGGCGGTTCGCCTCCAGGGCCAGGTCGAAGACCCGGCCGCGGCGGATCGCCGCCCGGCGCAGCCGCCCCGCCAGCCAGCAGTCGAGCTGGCGCACCGCCCCCAGGCTGAGGCTGCCGGCGGCACTCAGACGCTCGAACAGTTGCCGGTCGCTGGCCTCGAGAGGATCACCCTGCCCCGGCGGCAGCTGCTGACCGGAACCCTCGTGGCTGTAGATGCCGGCATGCGCCTGCCAGCTCAGATAGAAGGCCTGGCGTACCTCCGCGCAGCTACGCAGTACCTGGCACAGCGCATCCGCGCGGGTCCCCAGAGGCACCTCTTCGCGCTGCAGGCGCAGCCAGGTTTTCAGACGAACCGGCGGAGCATTCATGGCGAGTCTCTTGTCCAAAGACGGCAAGCATAACGCCTGGCCCCGAGGGGCTTGGCCAGCCTAGAACCAAGGTCGAAGCACGTATAGTAGAAATACCATAAGACACAGGTATAACTTCCATACGAAAACAGCATCGCTATATAAATCTCCCCGAACAATTAGCCAGTTCTCCAGCACCCTCTGAGAGATGGCCGCTAACAATCAGCTATCGGGTATCCAGCATGTCGATTTTCGATCAGGGTCTCGCCCCTGCTGCCGTCAACCATATCGCCCTCACCCCGCTCAGCTTCATCGAGCGCACCGCCAGCGTTTATCCCCATTACCCTGCCGTGATCCACGGCTCGATCCGCCGCACCTGGGCGGAGACCTACGCGCGCTGCCGGCGCCTGGCCTCCGCGCTGGCCGGGCGCGGCGTCGGCAAGGGCGATACTGTGGCGGTGATGCTGCCGAATATCCCGGCGATGCTCGAGGCGCACTTCGGCGTGCCGATGATCGGCGCGGTGCTCAACACCCTGAACGTGCGCCTGGACGCCGAGGCCATCGCCTTCATGCTGCAGCACGGCGAAGCCAAGGTGCTGATCACCGACCGCGAGTTCCACGAGGTGATCCACGCCGCTATCGGCATGCTCGACCACCCGCCGCTGGTGATCGACGTGGACGACCCTGAATACGGCGAGGGCCAGGCGGTCAGCGAGCTGGACTACGAGGCCTTCCTCGCCGAGGGCGACCCCGAGTTCGCCTGGCAGTGGCCCGACGACGAATGGCAGGCCATCAGCCTCAACTACACCTCCGGCACCACCGGCAACCCGAAGGGCGTGGTCTACCACCACCGCGGCGCCTACCTGAACGCCCTGGGCAACCAGATGACCTGGGCCATGGGCCACCACCCGGTATACCTGTGGACCCTGCCGATGTTCCACTGCAACGGCTGGTGCTACCCCTGGACGGTCACCGCCCTGGCCGGCGTGCACGTCTGCCTGCGCCGCGTCGACCCGCAGAAGATCCTCACCCTGATCCGCGAGCACCAGGTTACCCACCTGTGCGGCGCGCCCATCGTGCTCAACGCCTTGGTGAACATGCCGGAATCCGCCAAGACGGCCATCGACCACCCGGTGCACGCCATGGTCGCCGGTGCCGCGCCGCCGGCCAAGGTGATCGGCGCCGTGGAGGAAATGGGCATCAAGGTCACCCACGTCTACGGCCTCACCGAGGTCTACGGCCCGGTCACCGTATGCGCCTGGCATGAGGAGTGGGATCAGCTCAGCCTGGACGAGCGTGCCCGCATCAAGGCCCGCCAGGGCGTGCGCTACCCGACCCTGGAAGGGGTGATGGTCGGCGATCCCAAGACCCTGGAGCCGGTACCGCGCGACGGCGAGACCATCGGCGAGATCTTCATGCGCGGCAACACCGTGATGAAGGGCTACCTGAAGAACCCCAGCGCCACCGAGGAAGCCTTCTCCGGCGGCTGGTTCCACACCGGCGACCTGGCGGTCTGGCATCCGGACGGCTACGTGGAGATCCGCGACCGCCTGAAGGACATCATCATCTCCGGCGGCGAGAACATCTCCACCATCGAGCTGGAAGGCGTGCTCTACCGTCACCCGGCCGTCCTCGAGGCCGCCGTGGTGGCCCGTCCGGACGAGAAATGGGGCGAGACGCCGTGCGCCTTCGTCACCCTCAAGGCCGACCACCAGGACACTAGCGAAGCCGACATCATCAGCTTCTGCCGGGAACACCTGGCCGGCTTCAAGGTACCCAGGACCGTGGTCTTCACCCAGCTGCCGAAGACCTCCACCGGCAAGATCCAGAAGTACGTGCTGCGCGACATGGCCAAGGCCCTGTAAGGCGCTCCGGTCCTCCAGCGCAGCCCTCCCCCGGCCCTTGTCCGCAAGGGCCGAGTGGTGTTCTCTGCCCGGCCGCTCAAGCGCGGCCTGCCTGAGTCAGCCCCGCGCCGCCAGGAATGCCGGCGCCTATGACCGCATGGCGCAGCCCAGCGAAGGGGCCGCGCCTTTCGCCCATCGACAACGAGGTTCCACCATGCCCGAGTACAACGCTCCGCTGCGCGACATGCGCTTCGTCCTCCACGAGGTCTTCGACGCCCCTACCCTCTGGGCGCGTCTGCCGGCCCTCGCCGGTAGCGTGGATGCCGAGACCGCCGACGCCATCCTTGAGGAGGCGGCCAAGGTCACCGGGCAACTGATCGCCCCGCTGAACCGCAGCGGCGACGAGGAAGGCGCGCAGTGGCAGGACGGCGTGGTGACCACCCCGACGGGCTTCCGCGAGGCCTATGCCACCTACGTCCAAGGCGGCTGGGTCGGCCTCTCCGGCAACCCCGAGTACGGCGGCATGGGCATGCCCAAGACCCTCGCCGTGGCCTTCGAGGAGATGCTCTATTCCGCCGGCTCCAGCTTCGCCCTGTATTCCGCGCTGTCCTCCGGCGCCTGCCTGGCCATCGACGCCCATGCCAGCGAGGAGCTCAAGCAGACCTATCTGCCGCCCATGTACGAGGGCCGCTGGGCCGGCTCCATGTGCCTCACCGAGGCCCACGCCGGCACCGACCTGGGACTGATCCGCACCCGCGCCGAGCCCCAGGCCGACGGCAGCTACAAGGTCACCGGCAGCAAGATCTTCATCACCGGCGGCGAACAGGACCTCACCGAGAACATCATCCACCTGGTGCTCGCCAAGCTGCCCGACGCCCCGGCCGGTTCCAAGGGCATCTCGCTGTTCCTGGTGCCCAAGGTGCTGGTCAACGCCGACGGCTCGCTGGGCGCGCGCAACGCGGTGTCCTGTGGTTCCATCGAGCACAAGATGGGCATCAAGGCCTCGGCCACCTGCGTGATGAACTTCGACGGCGCCACCGGCTACCTGATCGGCGAGCCCAACAAGGGCCTGGCCGCCATGTTCACCATGATGAACTACGAGCGCCTGTCCATCGGCATCCAGGGCATCGGCTGCGCCGAGGCCAGCTACCAGAACGCCGTCCGCTACGCCCGCGAGCGCCTGCAGAGCCGCGCGCCGACCGGCCCGGTGGCCCAGGACAAGGCCGCCGACCCGATCATCGTGCATCCCGACGTGCGGCGCATGCTGCTGACCATGAAGGCCCTCACCGAGGGCGGCCGCGCCTTCGCCTGCTACGTCGGCCAGCAGCTCGACCTGGCCAAGTTCAGCGAGGATGACGAAGAGCGCAAGGCCGCGGCCAGTCTGGTCGCCCTGCTCACTCCGGTAGCCAAGGCGTTCTTCACCGACACCGGCCTGGAAAGCTGCGTGCACGGCCAGCAAGTGTTCGGCGGCCACGGCTACATCCGCGAATGGGGCCAGGAACAACTGGTCCGCGACGTGCGCATCGCGCAGATCTACGAAGGCACCAACGGCATCCAGGCCCTCGACCTGCTCGGCCGCAAGGTGGTGGCCGACGGCGGTGCCGCGCTGCGCCGCTTCGCCGCCGAGGTGCGCAGCTTCGCCCAGCAGCACGAGAGCGCCTATGCCGGCGAACTGCTCGCCGAGCTGGAGCGTCTGGAAAGCCTCAGCGGCTGGCTGCTGGAGCAGGCGCGCGGCAATCCGGCGGAGATCGGCGCCGCCTCCGTGGAATACCTGCACCTGTTCGGCTACGTCGCCTACGCCTACGTCTGGGCACGCATGGCCGCCGTCGCCCAGGCGCGGCGCAGCGAGGACGAGGCCTTCTACGCCGGCAAGCTGGCCACCGCCGAGTTCTTCTTCCGCCGCCTGCTGCCGCGCACCCTGAGCCTGGAGGCGAGCATCCGCGCCAGCGCGGCGCCCCTCTACGGCCTGGACGCCGAGCAGTTCTAAAGCCCCTTGAGCGTGACGCGATGCCATTTCCCATTGGGGCATCGCGCTTTTTATTCAGCCGGGTACTCCCCGCACACCCTGATGGAGTGATCCATGCGTGAAGTCGTCATCGTCGCCGCCACCCGAACCGCCATCGGCAGCTTCCAGGGCTCGCTGGCCAACCTTCCCGCTCCCGAGCTGGGCGCCGCGGTGATCCGCCGCCTGCTCGAACAGACCGGCCTGGACGGCGCTGCCGTGGACGAGGTGATCCTCGGCCAGGTGCTCACCGCCGGGGCCGGGCAGAACCCGGCGCGCCAGGCGGCGATCCGCGCCGGGCTGCCGCACGCCGTGCCGGCCATGACGCTCAACAAGGTCTGCGGCTCCGGACTCAAGGCCCTGCACCTGGCCGCCCAGGCGATCCGCTGCGGCGACGCCGAGGTGGTGATCGCCGGCGGCCAGGAGAACATGAGCCTGGCCCCCTACGTGCTGCCCGGCGCGCGCACCGGCCTGCGCATGG
>NZ_KB822626.1 GCF_000364625.1 Pseudomonas thermotolerans DSM 14292 | reverse complement strand
GCCCGTGGACAACTGGCACGAACTGATCGGCGATCCAACCCTGGCCGACGCCATCCTCGACCGCCTGGTGCACAACGCCTACCGGATCAACCTCAAGGGCGAATCGATGAGAAAGCGGGTGAAGAAATTGACGACACCGGGCACCTCAGACTAACAATGCAACCCCTGCGTCGCTGCGCTCCGACTGCCCGGCCGGATGGCCGTGGAACAGGTGGCCAGATGGCCGTGGAATGCCTGGCCAGATGAGAGCGGACTGGGTGGCCGGATGGCGTGGAATCCGCAGGCGATGGCGAATACCAGCCCCTCGTGGCGCTTCAGTAGCGGCTCCTGGATGGCCGGCAGGACCTGGTCGGTGTAGCCGTCGAAGCGCGAGCGGTACTTGGTCGGCTGGGTGCCGGGGATCGGCTGGTAGTGGCGGTCAAAGAGATCGTCGAGGGCGATCCGCCCGGCGGCGATGTCCGCCTCGAAGCGCGCGGCGATCTGCGCGGCCCCCTCGCGGGCCAGGTCGTAGACGCGCTGGTGGTAGTCGTCCAGACCGATCTCGGCGAGCCGCTCGCTGATGCTCTCGGCCTGGGCGCCCAGCTCGGCGGCGGCCTGGCCGAGACGGCGGGTCTGCTCCTCGCTCTCGCTGAGGTCGGCGCGCACCTGCTCCACGGCGGCGAACAGGCTGCCCAGCTGCTCACGGTTGACCTGGGTGGCGGCGGCGATCTCGCTGATCCGCCCCTCCACGGTCACCGCCAGCTCGGTGATGCTGGAGAGGTGCCCGCCGATCCGCTCGACCTGGCGGACGCCGCGGTCCAGCTCGCTGGTGAGCATCTGGATCTGCTCCACTACCCCGGCGGTGCGCTGCTGAATGTCCACCACCATCTGCCCTACCTCCTCGGTGGCCGCGGCGGTACGCGCGGCCAGGCCGCGCACCTCGTCGGCGACCACCGCGAAGCCGCGTCCATGCTCGCCGGCGCGGGCCGCCTCGATGGCTGCGTTGAGGGCCAGCAGGTTGGTCTGGCTGGCGATGCCCTGGATCACCTGGGTGACCTGCTGGATCTGCTCGCTGCGCTGGCTGAGCGCCTCGATGGTCGCCCTGCTGGCATCGGCCCGCTCGCTGAGCTGCTGCATCACCGCGGTAGCCTCGCCGAGCAGCCCGTAACCGGCCTCGCTGCTACGCCGCGCCTCGATGGCCGCCGCCTCGGCCTGCTGACTGCGCTCGGAGGTCAGCGCCTCGGTCTGCAGCATCACGTCGGCGCTGGCGACGATGCGCTCGGCGGCATCCAGCTGGGAGTGCAGGCGCTCGCCGAGACGCCGCACCGCATAGGCCACCCCGGCGGCGGACAGGGCGTTGCGGCTGGTGCGCTGGGACAGCTCGCGGGCCAGGTGGTCGATCTGCCCGGCCTCGGCGGCATGGCCGGCGGCGACCGGCGCGGAGCGCGAGGCCGCCAGGCGCGGCAGCCAGATCGCGGCGAGCACCCCCAGAATCACCAGAGG
Organism: Pseudomonas thermotolerans DSM 14292; assembly: GCF_000364625.1. Lineage (GTDB taxonomy): Bacteria > Pseudomonadota > Gammaproteobacteria > Pseudomonadales > Pseudomonadaceae > Aquipseudomonas > Aquipseudomonas thermotolerans. The sequence continues at coordinate 30,907 of NZ_KB822626.1, read as the reverse complement.
CAAAGGCAGAAGGGCCAGCCAGAGGCCGGCGAACAGAGCCAGGACCAGAATGCTTTGCAGGACCGGACGCATTGGAAACCTCGCGGATCGGCACCGCTCCGAGCCGGCCTGGCCCGTGCGGCTTCTTATGGCTGTCCGCGCATTTAGCCGCCAATCGCCAGCCGGCCGATATGGTTCCTTGGTCGTAGAGCCGCCGTTCCATGGTGCCCCGCGGCCTCCCGCCGGATGGCCCGGCCGCCGCAGGCGGCGCTGCTAGAGTTTCCCCAGAGGTCCCGTTCCACCACGCCCGGAGGCCCGCTGCATGGCCGGCCGCGCTGCCCATCCGCCGCTCCGGCGGCTCCGCCATCTGCTCCTCGCCCTGCTCCTGCTGGCGGGGCCGGGCGCCGCCGAGCCGCCGGTGCCGCAGTTGCCCGCGCACATCGTGCGCTTCGTGGTCGCCAACGGCGAATTCACCCTGCTCCACGAAATGGGCCACATGCTGATCGCCGAGCTGGACCTGCCGGTGCTCGGTCGCGAGGAGGACGCCGCCGACCAGTTGGCCATCATGCTGCTGTTCCTGTTCCACGGGGATCTGCCGCAGGCCGAACGGGACGCCCGGATGCTGGCCATCGTCGACTACTGGCGGCTGGAGTCGCAACGCCCGCGGCGCGTCGAGGAACGGGTGCCGGCCTGGGCCACCCACGCCCTGGACGAGCAGCGCTTCTACAACATCGCCTGCCTGGTCTACGGCAGCGACACCCAGCGCCTCGACTGGCTGCCGCAGGTCGCCGGTCTGCCCATGGAGCGCGCGCTGTACTGCGATCAGGAATACCTGCAGGCGCGCAAGGCCCTGGACTGGATCCGCGCGCAGCGGCGCATCGCCTTCCAGAGGCCGCCACTGCACGTGCACCACGATCCGCCGCCGGAGGATGCGCTCGACGCCATGCTGGTGCGCCAGAGCGGCCTGGACGACCTGGCCCGGCGGGTCAGCCGGCTGTTCGCCCTGCCGCGCCCGCTGACCCTGTGGCTGGCCAGCTGCGGCGCGCCGGACGCCTGGTACAACCGCCACGAGGCGCTGCTCACCGTCTGCTACGAACGGCTGCGCCACTTCCGCGAGCTGGCCGCCGGCCTGCCAGCCCGGCGCCGGGCGGACGCGCTGGCGGAATGCACGCCGCCGGGCAGGGTCAGACGGCCCGAATGCTGAAGCCGAGCCGCGGGAAGTGCACGTGGACCAGCCCGGCGCGCTCGTCCTCGCGACGCAGGATCAGCTCCTCGCGACCGGCGAACAGCAGCTCGCCCTCCACCGGGTCGACGCCGTAGTCGGTGGCGGCGATGGATACCCGCTGGCCGAGCTGGAAGCCGTTGGGCTCGGCGAAGTCCTCCTCGGGCAGCGGCGCCGGAGTGGCGGCGCGGGCGATCTCGATGGCCTCGGCGGCGGACAGCTCGCTGTGCGCACCGTGACCGAAGCCCAGCACCCGCTGCAACCAGGCGGCCACCAACGGATGCCCGTCCACCAGCGGCGCGGTGACCGGCGAGGAACGCAGGAACCACAGGCAGTGCGCCAGGGCGAAGTCGGCCACCGAGGGCTCGCCGAACAGGAAGTCACCCTCCTCGCGGGACAGCTGCAGCTCCAGGCGGGCCATCAGCACCGGCCAGTCGTGCCGTGCCACCTCCACCGGGAGCATGCCGTGGGTGCCGCCGCTGAACAGCTTGCTACGGTCCGCCACCAGGCTCTCCACCGCCTGCGGCGGCAAACCGGCCATGCGCGCGGCCAGGGATTCCGGCTGGAATACCAGCGCCACGGCACGGCGGAACACCTCGGCGTCAGCCCACTGGGCGAAGGCCGCGACGGTGAACTCGCTGCCCTCCGGGAACAGGCTGGGCACCCGCTTCTCGGCCTCCAGGCGGCGGGCGATCAGCGCGGTGTCGCAGTAGATGTCGGCGCCGACCTGCAGCACTGGGGTCTTGCGGTAGCCGCCGGTGAGGGCCAGCAGGTCGGGCTTGGGCATCACCCGGGGGATGATCACCGAACGCCAGGACAACTGCTTGAAGCCCAGCATCAGGCGGGCTTTCTCGGCGAAGGGGGAAGCTGGATAGTGGTGGAGGATCAGCTCGTGCATGGCGGGCTCTTTGGCGTTGTAGGGACGCCTAGCTTAGCCCGCGACGGCCTCCACGGCAGCCTCCCGCTGCGTCAGGAAGTTCGCCAGATCCGCCGTGCCGCCGAGCACCAGGCGCTCCTTGGCGGCCTTGCTCAGGCCCTTGATGGCCCGCTCGCGGCGCAGCGCCTCGCTCTTCCCGGCGCAGGGCTCGACGTAGGCCAGGGCCTGCGCCGGGCTGGAGTGGAAGAAGCGCGCGCCCTTGCCGCTGCGGTGCTGCTCGAAGCGTCGCAGGGGGGCGTCGCTGATGCCGCAGTACAGCGCACCGTTGGCGGCGCGCACCAGGTAGACGAACCAGGGCCGGGACTGCGCTTCGCTCATGCCCAGAACTTGTCGCGCAGGCGTTCGCAATAGGCGACCAGCACGGGGTATTCCCGGGCCAGGCGACTGAGCGGGTTGTCCAGGCTGCAGAGGATCAGGTTGGCCAGCACCCCGTAGGCCGCGGCGTCCGCGCTGCACGGCTGCAGGCCGCCGAAATAGGGCGCGGCGCCGAGCAACTCGCTGAGCGCCTGCAGGTCCTCGCGAGCGAACTCCAGCAGTTCCTCCCGGGAATGCCGGGCCAGGCCCTGAGCCAGTTGCCCCCGACGCAGCCTGGCACGCACCAGTCGCGGCACCAGAGCGCGCAGCGGCGCCGGCAAGCCGGCGAAGAAGAGCGGACGGAACTCTGCCCAGCCCTCCTCGTCGATCCAGCGGAAATACACCAACAGCCAGGCCAGATGCTCGTCGCACAGGCGGGTGATGGCCAGCGCCCGACCGCGGCCGGCAGCATCCAGATGAGCGTCGAGATCGAGCCCCAAGCGGCGCTCGAGGGTGCGCAGGATGATCGCCGAGTCGGCGATGACCTCGTCGTCCAGCTGGATGAACGGCAGCTTGCCCTTGGGTCCACGGGCGGGGTTGAGCAGCGTCCTGACCTGGTAGTCCAGGCCCGCAAGACGCAGGAAGGTCTCCACCTTCAGGCAGTAGGGGCTGGGATTGGGCACATCGAGGGCCCGTGGAAACTGGAAGAGCGTGATCATCGGCGCTACCCGGCAGCGAAAGTCGCCGGCGAGTTTAGCCGCTGCGCTGCTGACGTGGGACCAGAAGTTGGCGGCGGGGCCGCGTCGCTGCCCCGAGGACCGCGCGCCTCAGCTCCGCCACTCGCGGGCGCTGCGCCACAGGCAGATGCCCAGGAAGTAGGCCGAGGCCAGCAGCCAGAGCGCCATCAGCAGCGGAGGCTGGCGCGGATAGAGGACGATCAGCGCCGCGCAGCAGAGCATCCACACGAAAGTCGCGGCGATGTTCAGCGGCATGAACTCGCGGACCCGGAAGGGGTGCAGGAACTTCATGCGGGTCAGGGTCAGCGCCGCCAGCACCAGGATGCCGAGCAGCGTCGTCCAGGGGTGGAAGTCGAGCAGGAAAAGGTACACCGCCACCACGTTCCAGGCTGCCGGGAAGCCCACGAAGTAGTAGTCGTGGCTCTTCATGTTGACGTTGCAGAAGCAGAACAGCGAGGACAGCAGGATCAGTCCTACCGCCGGCAGGGCGCAGTAGTCCGGCAGCGGCACGAAGCGGTAGACGAAGATCGCCGGGATGAACACGTAGTTGAGGTAGTCGATCACCAGGTCGAGCACGCTGCCGTCGAACTGCGGCAGCACCTCCTTGACCTCGAACTTGCGCGCCAGGGTGCCGTCCAGGCCGTCGACCACCAGGGCCGCGCCGAGCCACAGCAGGCAGGCCTGCGGGCGACCCTCGATGACCGCGAGCAGGGCCAGCAGCGCGAGTATGGCGCCACTCGCGGTGATGGCATGGACGGTCCAAGCCTTGGCCTTGCTGAAGGGGGTGAGTGTGGCGCTCAAGGTGCCTCCCGCGCGTGCTTCCGCTTTCCAGTAAAGACCAATTCGGCACCGCGGGCACTCCTCCGCGACCGTTCCCGCCACCGTGCCCGAAAGCCCACGCCCCGGCGTCCGAGGCTCGCCGGGGCGCGGACGGGGATGGCCGTCAGTGCAGGATCTGGCCGAGGAACAGCTTGGTGCGCTCGTTCTGCGGGTGGTCGAAGAAGGCGTTGGGCTCGTTCTGCTCGACGATCTCGCCGCGGTCCATGAAGATCACCCGGTTCGCCACGGTGCGGGCGAAGCCCATCTCGTGGGTCACGCAGAGCATGGTCATGCCGTCCTCGGCGAGGCCGATCATGGTATCCAGCACCTCCTTGACCATCTCCGGGTCGAGGGCCGAGGTGGGCTCGTCGAACAGCATGATCTTCGGCCGCATGCACAGCGCCCGAGCGATGGCCACGCGCTGCTGCTGGCCGCCGGAGAGCTGCCCCGGGTACTTGTTGGCCTGCTCGGGGATGCGCACCCGCTCCAGGTAGTGCATGGCGATCTCCTCGGCCTGGCGCTTGGGCATCTTGCGCACCCACAGGGGCGCCAGGGTGCAGTTCTGCAGCACGGTGAGGTGCGGGAACAGGTTGAAGTGCTGGAACACCATGCCGACTTCCCGGCGGATGGTCTCGATGTGCTTGAGGTCGCCGGTCAGCTCGGTGCCGTCGACGATGATCCGCCCGGTCTGGTGCTCCTCCAGGCGGTTGATGCAGCGGATGGTGGTCGACTTGCCGGAGCCCGAGGGGCCGCACAGCACGATGCGCTCGCCCTGGCGGACGTCCAGGTTGATGTCCTTGAGGACGTGGAACTGGCCATACCACTTGTTCACCCCTTCCATGCGGATGATCGGTTCGGCGCGGGTTTGCTTGCTCGCTTCAGTCATGGGGAACTCCTAACGCTTGTGGCCCGTGTCCAGCCGACGCTCCAGATGCATCGAGTAGCGGGACATGCCGAAACAGAAGATCCAGAACAGCAGGGCGGCGAACACGTAGCCCTCGGTGGCCATGCCCAGCCAGCGCGGGTCGGTGGTGGCCTGCTTGATGCTGTTGAGGAGGTCGAACAGACCGATGATGATCACTAGGCTGGTGTCCTTGAACAGCGCGATGAAGGTGTTGACGATGCCGGGGATCACCAGCTTCAACGCCTGCGGCAGGATCACCAGGCCCATGCTCCGCCAGTAGCCCAGGCCCATGGCGGCGGCGGCCTCGTACTGGCCCTTGGGGATTGCCTGCAGGCCACCGCGCACCACCTCGGCGATGTAGGCGGCCTCGAAGAAGATCACCATGATCAGCGCGCGCAGCAGCTTGTCGAGGTTCATCCCCTCGGGGAGGAACAGCGGCAGCATCACCGAGGACATGAACAGCACGGTGATCAGTGGCACGCCGCGCCAGAACTCGATGAAGGTCACGCAGATCACCTTGATCGCCGGCAGGTCCGAGCGCCGCCCCAGGGCCAGCAGGATGCCCAGCGGCAGTGCGCCGGTGATGCCCACGTAGCCGATCACCAGGGTCAGCATCAGGCCGCCCCAGCGGCTGGTCGGCACCTCCTCCAGGCCCAGGCCGCCATGCAGCAGCCAGAAGGCGACCAGCGGGAAGATCACCAGGAAGCCGATGCCGTACCAGGCCTTGTGCGGCATCTTGCGCAGGAACAGCGGCCCGGCGCCGAGGATCGCCACCCACACGGCAAGGTCCACGCGCCAGCGCTGATCCTGCGGGTAGAAGCCGTAGATGAACTGGCCGAAGCGTTCCTTGATGAACACCCAGCAGGCGCCCTCGCCGGTGCAGTCGGCACGGCTGGTGCCGACCCAATCGGCCTCGAGGAAGGCCCAACTGACGATCGGTGGCACGATCAGCCAGAGCAGGTATAGCGCCAGCAAGGTCAGCAGCACGTGCAGCGGGCTGGCGAACAGGTTGTCACGTAGCCAGGCCCAGGGGCCGACCACGGTACGCGGCGGCGGTAGGTCGGGCTTGAAGCTGTGGGTCGTCATGGCTTCCCCCTTAGCGCTCGACCAGCGCGATGCGCTTGTTGTACCAGTTCATCAGGATCGAGATGCTGATGCTGATCGCCAGGTACACGCTCATGGTGACCGCCATCACCTCGATGGCCTGGCCGGTCTGGTTGAGCACGGTGCCGGCGAACAACGACACCATGTCCGGATAGCCGATGCCGGCGGCCAGCGAGGAGTTCTTGGTGAGGTTCAGGTACTGGCTGGTCAGGGGCGGGACTATCACCCGCAGAGCCTGGGGCACCACCACCAGGCGCAGGGTCAGCCCCGGACGCAGCCCCAGCGAGTAGGCCGCCTCGGTCTGCCCGTGGCTGACCGCCTGGATGCCGGAGCGCACCGTCTCGCCGATGAAGGCCGCGGTGTAGATGGACAGCGCCAGCATCAGCGCCACCAGCTCGGGGATCACCACCCAGCCGCCGCGGAAATTGAAGCCGGCCAGTTGCGGTACGTCCCAGTGGAAGGGCGTGCCGAAAACCAGGAGGCTCGCCCCCGGCAGCACCAGCAGCAGCGCGATGGACGTGAGCAGTACCGGGAAGCGCTCGCCGGTGGCCTCCTGGTGCGCCTTGGCCCGGCGGTACACCACCACGATGCCGGCAATGGCCAGCAGCACGGCGATCAGGAATGGCCAGAAGCCCTCGGCCATCGACGGCGAAGGCATGTACAGACCGCGGCTGTTGATGAAGAAGGTGTCCCACAGCCCGAGACTCTGCCGCGGCCCGGGCATGGAGAGCATCACCGCGAAGTACCAGAAGAAGATCTGCAACAGCGGCGGGATGTTGCGGAACACCTCGATGTACACCGTGGCCAGCTTGCGGATCAGCCAGTTCGGCGAGAGCCGCGCCACGCCGAGGATGAAGCCGAGGATGGTGGCCAGGATGATGCCGATCACCGAGACCAGCAGGGTGTTGAGCAGGCCGATGACGAACACCCGTCCGTAGGTGTCGCTCTCGCTGTAGTCGATCAGATGCTGGGAGATGCCGAAACCGGCGCTTTGCCCGAGAAACTCGAAGCCGGAAACGATGCCCCGCCGCTCGAGGTTGACCTGGGTGTTGTGGAACAGGAACCAGCCGAACGCCACGATCGCAGCCACGGCAATGATCTGAAAGGCCCAGGCGCGAACGCGGGGGTCGGTCCACACCGACCCTCGGCTTCGCGGGGCATTGGCAGTCGTTTGCATGGGTACCCTCTGCAAACCCGGCGACCGTCAGGACGGCCGCCGGGCCCGGTTGCTGGAACTCCGCGCGCCGTCAGACGACGGCTCGCAGACGGGCGAATCAACGCACCGGCGGTGCGTACTGCAGACCACCCTTGTTCCACAGGGCATTCAGGCCACGCTCGATCTTCAGCTCGCTGCCGGCTCCGACGTTGCGATCGAAGACTTCCCCATAGTTGCCCACCTGCTTGACGATCTGCACCGCCCAGTCCTTCGGCAGCTTGAGATCCTTGCCGAAGTCACCCTCGGCCCCCAGCAGACGGGCGACGTCCGGGTTCTTGGTGGTTTTCGCGGTTTCCTCGACGTTCTTCGAGTCGACCCCCAGCTCCTCGGCGTTGACCATGGCGAAGAGGGTCCAGCGCACGATGTCGAACCACTCCTCGTCACCCTGGCGCACCGCCGGGCCGAGTGGCTCCTTGGAGATCACTTCCGGCAGCACCACGTAGTCGTCCGGCGAGGCCAGCTTGATGCGCTGGGCATAGAGCTGCGACTGGTCCGAGGTGAGCACGTCGCAGCGCCCGGCCTCCAGCGACTTGGCGCTCTCGTCGGAGGTGTCGTAGGTGATCGGGGTGTACTTCATGCCGTTGGCGCGGAAGTAGTCGGAGAGGTTCAGCTCGGTGGTGGTGCCAGCCTGGATGCACACGGTGGCGCCGTCCAGTTCCTTGGCGCTGGAGACACCGAGCTTCTTGTTCACCAGGAAGCCCTGACCGTCGTAGTAGGTCACCCCGGTGAAGTTGAGGCCCATGGCCGCATCGCGCGAGCTGGTCCAGGTGGTGTTGCGCGAAAGGACGTCGACCTCGCCGGACTGCAGCGCGGTGAAGCGTTCCTTGGCGGTCAGCGGGCTGAACTTGACCTTGCTGGCATCGCCGAAAACTGCGGCTGCAACGGCCCGGCAGACATCCACGTCGATCCCCAGGTAGTTGCCCTTGCCATCGGCGTAGGAGAAGCCCGGCAAGCCGTCACTGATACCGCACTGCACAAAGCCTTTCTTCTTCACCGCATCCAGGGTGGCACCTGCCTGGGCGAAGCTGCTGACGCCGAGAGCGATCGCGGCGGTCAGTACAGCCAGGGTGGATCTGACCATCTTCATTACAACCTCCAGTTGCTGTTTTTTTATGGAGACTCGGTCCTCACGCCGCACCTTCGTGGGGCATGTCCGACCCTGCGCCCGCAGGGTCCGGCGGTGTTGCAGACCTGAGGTTCAAGCCTAGTTGGCAATGCGCCAGCAGGCCAAAAACGCCTCTCCCCATTGGTCGAACAAGCGAGAGACGCAAGGTCATCCGGTTCCGCCCCGAAAAATCTGTTACCGCCGAAAGGCTCGCTACCGGATTCCCGGTAAAAGCAAAGGCCATACCATTACAAAATCTTTACGCTCTTTCGTGCCGGTCAAGGGCCAAACTTGTAACCTTGCGACAACTTCTTCACAGATCGGACACCCCCACAACAAGCGCGCGCCCCCTTGCGGGGCACTCGCACCGCCTTGGAGCCCGCCATGAGTGATACCCTGATACTGCAGCCCACACTTGCCGCCGATGCCAGCGTCATCTGGCTGCATGGCCTGGGCGCCGACCGCTACGACTTCCTGCCGGTCGCCGAGGCGCTGCAGGAGCGCCTGTACAGCACCCGCTTCGTCCTCCCCCAGGCACCGACCCGCCCGGTGACCGTCAACGGTGGCTACGCCATGCCCAGCTGGTACGACATCCTCGCCATGAGCCCGGCGCGGGCCATCGACGAGGCACAGCTGGAAGAGTCCGCGCAGCGCCTGCTCGGCCTGATCGAGGCGGAGATCGCCAGCGGCATCGCCCCCGCGCGGATCTTCCTCGCCGGCTTCTCCCAGGGCGGCGCGGTGGTCCTGCACACCGCCCTGCTGCGCTGGCGGGGGCCACTCGGCGGGGTGCTGGCGCTATCTACCTACGCCCCCACCTTCAACGACGCCCTGACATTTGACGACAACAAAAAGAAACTTCCGGTCTGCTGCATGCATGGCACATTCGACGACGTGGTGCCGCCCGCCCTGGGCCGCGCCGCCTACGACTGCCTGATCGCCCAGGGAGTACCGGCGACCTGGCGGGAGTACCCCATGGCCCACGAAGTACTGCCCGAACAGGTACGTGACATAGGAGCCTGGCTGGTGGCGCATCTGGGGTGAAGCCAAACCACGAAGGCGGGCCTTTCCCATCATGGAACCAGCCGCCCTCTCCGCCATCGCCTCGCTGCGCGACACCGAGGCGGCAGGAGCGCGGCATGGCGGCCGCGCCCCGACGATCCGCGTCGAGGTGACGACCGCGGCGGCCAGTTGGCCCCCCGGGTGCCGAACCTGGACGGGGATGGCCTTTAGCGACCGGCTCTCAACCGCCGGTCGCCTTTCCCCCGCCGAAGCATTGTTTCGCCGCGGATCGCCTACTAATGTCCGGTGGTTCAGCGACTACCCGGCTGCCGGACAATTGCCGCGCGCGATTGCCGTCGGCGCGGGCAGGCGCTGAGAAAACGACAGGGAATGTTGTTCGCGATGCCCTGGCCAAGCTCACCGGCCCCCGAGATGCCATCGCCATGAAAACCACCCACTGGCAGGCCGATCCCCAGCAGTTGCGCCACCTGCGTCTGTTCAGGAAGGTGGCCACCCAGATCCTGACGCAGTCGCTCAAGGAGTTCCGCGCCTGTGCGCTGGAGAACGGCGAGTTACTCCTCTCCCCCTTCAACCGCAACCAACATCTCTACTTACTGGTCTCCGGCGAGCTCAAGGTCTACCTGGGCTCCCTCGACAACCAGCCGGTGAGCACCCTGGAGCCGGGTGACTGTGTCGGCGAGATCAGCTTCATCGACAACGACTACCCCTCGGCCTACGTGGTTGCCACCCAGCCGTCGCTGGTCCTACGCCTGCACCGCGAGGCGCTGAGCCGACTGTTCGAGCAGGCCCCGCAGGTGCTGCACAACCTGCTGGAGCAGTTCTGCGAGCGGATGCGCCAGGGCAACCGGATCATTCTCGACAGCGAGCAGAACGCCAACCTCGACACCCTCACCGGCAGCTTCAACCGCCGTTGGCTGGAACACGTGTTCCGCCGCGAGAACACCCGCTGCGCCTACGGCGAACAGCCGCTGTGCCTGCTCATGCTCGACGTCGACAACTTCAAGCCCTACAACGACGAGCACGGCCATCTGGCCGGCGACTACGCCCTGTGCATGGTCGCCCACACTCTGCGCAGCCAGCTGCGCCCCAAGGACAGCCTGGTGCGCTTCGGCGGCGAGGAGTTCGTCATCCTCCTCCCGGAAATCGACATCGAGGAGGCCCGCGCCATCGGCGAGCGGCTGCGCCAGAGTCTGGAGCAGATCGCCAACTTCTATTCACCGATCGGTGCGCTGCCTGGGGTAACGGCGTCCATCGGCCTTGCTCGCAGCCGCCCGGAGGACAGCCTGCAGAGCCTGATCGCTCGCGCCGATCGCGCCCTGTACCAGGCCAAGCAGCAGGGCCGCAACCGTCTCTGCGGCTGAGCCGGCGCACTCCTTCCTTGGCAGGAGGCGCGCAGGGAAAGCCGACGCGCCGTGCTAGAGTCGGTCCATAACAACAACACGGACGAAGCCATGCGCAAGATTGCCATCGCCCTGCTGGCCCTGGTCGTGCTCGGCCTGGGCGTGTTCTTCAGCCTGCCCGGCCTGCTCGATCAGCGAATGAACAGTGTCGCCAACCCGGCCCCCTATCCGGCCGGTGCGTCGGCCACTACCCTGCACCAGCAGCTGTTCGTCGCCGACCTGCACGACGACGCCCTGCTCTGGCCACGCGACCTGCTGCGCCGCCACGACCACGGACACAGCGACCTGCCGCGACTGCTCGAAGGCGGCGTCGCCCTGCAGGTGTTCGCCACCGTTACCAAGACCCCGCGTGACCTCAACTACGAACGCAACGACGACGCCAGCGACAACATCACTCCGCTGGCAATCGCCCAGCGCTGGCCGGTGGCGACCTGGACCAGCCTGCTGGAACGTGCCCTCTACCAAGCCAAACGCCTACAACGTGCCGCCGCCGACAGCAACGGCCGCCTGGTGCTGGTCACCAGCCGCCGCCAGCTGGCCGACTTCCTCGCCGCCTGGCAGCGCGATCCGCAACGTCTCGCCGCAGTGCTCGCCACCGAGGGGCTGCATCCACTGGAAGGCCGCCTGGAGAACCTCGACCGCCTGTACGACGCCGGCTTCCGCATCGCCGGACTGACCCACTTCTTCGACAACGAGGTCGGCGGCTCCGCCCACGGCATCGAACAGGCCGGCCTGACCCGCTTCGGCCGCCGGGTGGTTGCGCGTCTGGAGAAGAAGGGCATGCTGATCGACCTGGCGCACGCCTCGCCGCGGCTGATCGACGACGTGCTGGCCATCGCCACCCGCCCGGTGCTGGTTTCCCACACCGGCGTACAGGGTACCTGCCCCGGCCCGCGCAACCTCAGCGACCGGCACCTGCAGGCCATCGCCGCCAGCGGCGGGCTGGTCGGCATCGGCTACTGGGACGCGGCGGTCTGCGACACCTCGGTGGCCGCCATCGTCAGGGCGATCCGCTACACCGCCGAGCTGATCGGCGTCGAGCACGTGGCGCTCGGCTCCGACTTCGACGGCGCCATCCACGCCCCCTTCGACACCAGCGGCCTGGCGCAGCTCACCGAGGGTCTGCAGCAGGCCGGCTTCGACGAGCGAGAGATCGCCGCGATCATGGGCGGCAACGTGCGCCGCCTGCTGCTCTCCCAGCTGCCGGAAGAGTGACGCCAGACCACGGGTGAGCCATGCGCCACTTCGCCGCTCCGGCATCTTGCTTTACACTGGCGACCGTTCATTCCTTAACCACCTGAAGAGATTCCCGTGCTCAAGGCACTCAAGAAGATGTTCGGCAAGGGCGACGGCCAGGAGCCGACCCAAGCCACGCGGGCCCCGGCGCCCGCTGCCGTGCGCGACGAAACTCGCGATTCGGCCAGGAAAGACGACAGGTCCCCGCGCAACGACAAGCCGCGCACTCCCAAGGGCAGCGCGGAGCGCAAGCCGCGCAGCGACAAGCCCAAGTCCGACAAGCCCCGCCAGGAACGCCCCGCCAGGCCGGCGCCGGCGGCCAGCGCCTGGAAGCTGGAGGACTACGTGGTCGAGCCCCAGGAAGGCAAGACCCGCTTCCACGACTTCCCGCTGCCCGCCGAGGTGATGCACGCCCTGCAGGATCTCGGCTTCCCCTACTGCACGCCGATCCAGGCCGGGGTGCTCGGCTACACCCTCAAGGGCCGCGACGCCATCGGCCGGGCGCAGACCGGCACCGGCAAGACCGCCGCCTTCCTGATCTCGATCATCACCCAGCTGCTGCAGACCCCGCCGCCCAAGGAACGCTACATGGGCGAGCCGCGGGCACTGATCATCGCTCCGACCCGCGAACTGGTAGTGCAGATCGCCAAGGACGCCCAGGCGCTGACCAAGTACACCAGGCTCAACGTGATGAGCTTCGTCGGCGGCATGGACTTCGACAAGCAGCTCAAGCAGCTGGAGGCCCGCTACTGCGACATCCTGGTGGCCACCCCGGGCCGCCTGCTGGACTTCCACCAGCGCGGCGAGGTGCATCTGGACATGGTCGAGGTGCTGGTCCTCGACGAGGCCGACCGCATGCTGGATATGGGCTTCATCCCGCAGGTCCGGCAGATCATCCGCCAGACCCCGCCGAAGGCCGAGCGGCAGACCCTGCTGTTCTCCGCCACCTTCACCGAGGACGTGATGAACCTGGCGCGGCAGTGGACGGTGAATCCGGCGATCGTCGAGATCGAGCCTGAGCACGTCGCCAGCGAGACCGTCGAACAACGCGTCTACGCGGTGGCCAGCAGCGACAAGTACAAACTGCTCTACAACCTGATCACCCAGAACAGCTGGGAGCGGGTGATGGTCTTCGCCAACCGCAAGGACGAGGTGCGGCGCATCGAGGAACGCCTGGTGCGCGACGGCATCAGCGCCGCGCAGATGTCCGGCGACGTGCCCCAACACAAGCGCCTCAAGGTCCTGGAAGGCTTCCGCGAGGGCAGGATCCGCGTGCTGGTGGCCACCGACGTGGCCGGCCGCGGCATCCACATCGACGGCATCAGTCACGTGATCAACTTCACCCTGCCGGAAGTCCCCGACGACTACGTGCACCGCATCGGTCGTACCGGCCGCGCCGGCGCCAGCGGCACCTCGATCAGCTTCGCCGGCGAGGACGACGCCTTCGCCCTGCCGCCCATCGAGGCCCTGCTCGGTCGCAAGATCACCTGCGAGATCCCCCCGGACGAGTTGCTCAAGCCGGTGCCACGCCGCCACTGAGGGCGCTCCTCCCGAAAGGCGAAGCCCATGGCTTCGCCTTTCGCATGTGTGCCGCCTGCCTTCGGCGCTTTTCCCGCAGGCAGGCGGCCAGCCTGTATCCTGCATCGACGATGGAAGCGTCCCATCGGGAAACGGAGGCCCATCCCATGACCCTCAAGCTCAATGCCGACGACCTTGCCCGCGCGGTCAGCGCCGGCATCCTCCAGCCCGGCCAGGACCGCGCGCTGCTCGACTTCCTGCGCAGCCGGCCGGAGACCCAGCCCAGCTTCCAGTTCGCCCACGTCGCCTACTACTTCGGCGCCCTGCTGATCATCGGCGCCATGGGCTGGCTGCTCACCAAGGCCTGGATGAACATCGGCGACGGAGCCCTGCTGGTCATCGCCCTGGCCTACCTGCTGCTCTTCCTGCTCACCGGGCGCAGCCTCTGGCAGCGTGGCCAGCCGATTCCCGGCGGCCTGCTCGGCGCCGTGGCGGTGAGCCTGACGCCCCTAGTGGCCTTCGCCGTACAGCGGCTCAGCGGCTTCTGGCCGCTGGACGACGGCCAGGACGACTACCGCGACTACTACCGCTACGTGCACGTCGGCTGGCTGAACATGGAGGCCGCCACGGTGGCGGTCGGTCTGCTGGTGCTGCGCCTCCTGCCCTTCCCCTTCATCGTCATGCCCATGGCCCTGGCCCTGTGGTTCATGTCCATGGACCTCACCGAGCTGGTCAGCGGCGGCAGCCTGGACTGGGATACGCGGAACTGGGTCTCCCTGTGGTTCGGCCTGGCCCTGCTGCTCGCCAGCCTGTTGGTGGACGGCCGCAGCCGCCAGGACTTCGCCTTCTGGGGCTACCTGGCCGGGCTACTGGCCTTCTGGGGCGGGCTGACCCTGATGGACAGCGACAGCGAATGGGGCAAGGCCTGCTACTGCCTGGTCAACCTGCTTCTCATGGGCGCCGCCGTGCTGCTGCGCCGCCCGCTGTTCATGGTCTTCGGAGCCACAGGGGTGGCTGGCTACCTGGGCCACCTGGCCTACGATGTGTTCCGCGACTCCCTGCTGTTCCCGGTGGTGCTGATCCTCATCGGCCTGGGGCTGATCACCCTCGGCGTGGCCTACCAGAAGCGCCGCGACGCCCTCACCGAGTCCCTACGCCAGCACCTGCCGGACGGCCTGCGGCAGCTGCTGCCGGCGCTGCGCCGCTGAGTGCCCGAGGTTGACCCAGGTCAGCGCCCGCCGATCGGGCAGCAGCTAAGCTGAAATTCAACAGGGTCAATACGGGAGGAAGTCAGATGGAGCATTTCATGATGATGCTGGTACCCCTGCTCATAGGCTTCCTGATGGTGGGTGTCGGCTTCAACTATCGCGAGCAGGAATGGGGCGTGCGCCTGCTCAGCGCCGGCGTGGTGGTGCTGCTGGTGCCGATCCTGGTGAAGATCTACCTCAGCCTGCACCTGGCCTGATTCAGCGTCTCCAGCGCTCAGCAGCCGCCAGGTCGCTGTCGCGGCCTTCCACCCAACGCGGCCCCTCTGGGGTGTCCTCCTTCTTCCAGAAGGGCGCGCGGGTCTTCAGATAATCCATGATGAAGTTGCAGGCCTCGAAGGCCGCCTGGCGGTGGGCGCTGGCGGTGCCGACGAAGACGATGGGCTCGCCCGGCTGCAGGTGGCCGACCCGGTGCAGCACCTCCACCCCGAGCAGCGGCCAGCGCTGCTCGGCCTCGGCGACGATCCTCGCGAGAGCCTTCTCGGTCATCCCCGGAGCGTGCTCGAGGAACAGCGCGGCGACGTCCTGGCCGTCGTTGAAGTCCCGCACATAGCCGACGAAGCCCACCACCGCGCCTATGCCGCGGTTGGCGGCATGCAGGGCGTTGAGCTCGAGGCCGGGATCGAAGGTCTCCGACTGGACGCGGATGGCCATGCTCAGCCCCCCGTCACGGTGGGGAAGAAAGCCACCTCGTCGCCGTCCCGCAGTGGCTCGTCCAGGCCACAGAGCTCCTGGTTGCGGGCGCACATCAGGTTCTGCTCGGCGAGCACCGCCCAGGCGCCGCCACGGGCCAGCAGGTGGTTGCGCAGGTCGTCGAGGCTGGCGAAGCCGTCCTGCCAGGCCAGCTGTTCGCCGTCCACGCCGATGGTTTCGCGGTAGCGGGCGAAATACTGCACGCGGATCATGGCTCGACCTCCGCCTGGAAATGGCCGCTCTTGCCGCCCAGCTTCTCGAGCAGGCGCACCCCTTCGATGACCATGCCGCGATCCACCGCCTTGCACATGTCGTAGAGGGTCAGCGCCGCCACGCTGGCGGCGGTCAGCGCCTCCATCTCCACCCCGGTCTGTCCGACCAGCTTGCAGCGCGCCAGGATGCGCACCGCGTCCACGCCGTCCGCCGCCAGCTCCACCTTGACGCTGGTGAGCATCAACGGATGACACAGGGGAATCAGCTCGGCAGTCTTCTTTGCCGCCTGGATGCCGGCGATGCGCGCCACGGCGAACACGTCGCCCTTGGGGTGGGCGCCGTCGACGATCATGCGCAGGGTTTCCGGGCGCATGCGCACCCGGGCCTCGGCCAGCGCCTCGCGGGCGGTCACCGCCTTGTCGGTGACGTCGACCATGTTGGCGCGGCCTTGGGAATCGAGATGGGTCAGCACTGCAGGTCTCCTCGGGCGGGCCTGCGAATGGCCCGCGCAGAATGGATTGTATACAAAAAAACACCGCCGGGCGGCGATGACCGCCCAGCGGCGCGTCCCGCCTGTGCGGGAGCTACATATTGGCTTCGGCGTACTCGGCGAGGATCGAGCGCGGCACGCCCTGCAGGGTGACGTGCACGCCATGCGGGAAGTCCTTGAAGCGCTCGGTGAGGTAGGTCAGCCCGGAGCTGGGCGCCGACAGGTAAGGGGTATCGATCTGCGCCAGGTTGCCCAGGCAGACCACCTTGGAACCGGTGCCGGCGCGGGTGATGATGGTCTTCATCTGGTGCGGGGTGAGGTTCTGGCACTCGTCGATGAGGATCAGGCTCTGCTGGAAGCTGCGCCCGCGGATGTAGTTCAGGGATTTGAACTGCAGCGGCACCTTCTGGAGGATGTAGTCGACGCTGCCGTGGGTGCTCTCGTCGTCCATGTGCAACGCCTCCAGGTTGTCGGTGATGGCCCCCAGCCAGGGCTCCATCTTCTCCGCCTCGGTGCCGGGCAAGAAGCCGATCTCCTGGTCCAGGCCCTGCACGCTGCGGGTGGCGATGATCCGCCGGTAGCGCTTGCTGACCATGGTCTGCTCGATGGCCGCGGCCAGGGCCAAGATGGTCTTGCCGGAGCCAGCGGCGCCGGCCAGGTTGACCAGGTGGATGTCCGGGTCGAGCAGCGCATAGAGCGCCAGCGCCTGGTAGATGTCGCGCGGGCGCAGGCCCCAGGCCTCTTGGTGCATCAACGGTTCCTGGTGCAGGTCGAGGATCACCAGCTCGTCGTTCTCGATGCCCTTGATCCAGCCGACGAAGCCCTGCTGGTCGATGATGAACTCGTTGATGTGCACCGCCGGCAGGTTGTCGGTGAGTTGCACGCGGTGCCAGGTGCGGCCGTGGCCCTGACGGGTCTCCACCTTGCTGACCCGCTCCCAGAAGGAGCCCTCCAGGGTGTGGTAGCCCTTCGGCAGCAGGGAGATGTCGTCGACCAGCTGGTCGGTGTGGTAGTCCTCCGCCTGGATGCCGCAGGCGCGCGCCTTCAGGCGCATGTTGATGTCCTTGGTGACCAGCACCACGGAGAAGCCGGGCTTGCGGGTCTTCAGCTCGACCAGCTGGTTGATGATCTTGTTGTCGTTGAGGTCTTCCGGCAGCCAGGTGACCGGCTCGGCGCGCTTGCTCATGAGGATCGACAGGAAGCCGCAGCTGCCGCCGGTCTCGCGGGGGATGGGCACGCCGTGCTCGACCTGTTCCGGGGTGGCGTTGCCGAGGATCTTGTCGATCAGGCGGATGGCCTGGCGGCACTCGGCGGCGACGCCCTGCTTGCCGCTCTTCAGCTTGTCCAGCTCCTCCAGCACCGTCATCGGGATGGCGACGTGGTGCTCCTCGAAGTTGAGCAAGGCATTGGGGTCATGGATCAGCACGTTGGTATCGAGGGCGTACAGCGTCGGGGCAGTGGGGCGGGTGCGTCCGTGGTCATCCATACTCGGTCACCTTCTGCTGCGGGGGCGGGTGACGGCACGCTGCAACAGCGCTCCGCCAGGGAGGCCGTCGCCTTCTCGGCCGCAGGGCACGGGAGGTTTGCAAGCAAGGCATGGGCCGGGGGCCGCCACCTGTGATTGCAGGTTTCGACGGTCTTGTTTTCGTAATAACCCAAAAAAGATGACAAGAAAAATGACTTTTCGGTTTTTGGAGGTTTATTTGTATGGGCGACGAAAAAGGCTTGGCGTGCCTTCCTCCACCCCGTTAAAGTCCTAAGTCCCGCCTGCCGGCAGTGGTGCATCCCGCAGCCCCGGCAACACAAATTGCAACGTCTGCCCGCATCACCGACCGCCTTCTTGCGGTAATCTCGCGCCCCTTCAAATTCCCTGCCTCCCCCGCGCCCCTGTGCCCGCGGGCGGAGCCATTCATCCCTGCACAATGAGGAGCAACCGTGACCGAAGCCCGTTACACCGCCGCCCAGATCACCCTCCACTGGTCGAGCGCCATCCTGGTGCTGGCGATCATCGCCCTGCCCTACGGCGGCGACCTGTTCGCAGGTCTGCTCGGCGGCCCCGGCGAAGTCTTCACCCTGCACAAGTCCCTGGGCCTGCTGGTCATGGCGCTGACCGTGCTGCGCCTCGCGGTGCGCGCCCGCCACGGCGCGCCGCAGGTGCTGCCGGCGGAGGCCCGCCTCAACCTGCTGGCCGCTAAGACCGGCCACGCCCTGCTCTACCTGCTGCTGGTGCTGATGCCGCTGAGCGGCCTGCTGTTCGGCAAGCGCCCACTGAACCTGTTCTGGCTGGTGGAGATTCCCCCGCTGCCGCTCTCCGAGACCGTGCGCGGGCTGGCCAAGGACTTCCACGTCACCGCCCAGTTCCTGCTCTTCGCGCTGATCCTCGGTCACGCCGGTGCGGCCATCTGGCACCACCACGTGCGCCGCGACGGCGTGCTGCGCGCCATGCTGCCGGCGCGTGACTGATCCGCGCGCATCGATAGCCGCAGGCCCCGCGCTCCCATAGGTGGAGCCGGGGCCGTCCGTCAGCCTACAATCGCGCCTCGCCGAGAGGAGACCGAACTGATGCTGATGGTGATTTCCCCCGCCAAGACCCTCGACTACGAGACCCCGCCGGTCACGTCCCGCCATACCCTGCCCGAGCATCTGGACCATGCCCAGGAACTGATCACCCAGCTGCGCGAGCTGACCCCGCTGCAGATCGGCGAGCTGATGGGCCTGTCGGACAAGCTCGCCGGGCTGAACGCCGCGCGCTACGCCAGCTGGCATCCGGACTTCACCCCAGCGAACGCCAAGCAGGCCCTGCTGGCTTTCAAGGGCGACGTCTACACTGGGCTGAACGCCGAGGATTTCAGCGACGACGATTTCGACTTCGTCCAGCGCCACCTGCGCATGCTCTCCGGTCTCTACGGCGTGCTGCGCCCGCTCGACCTGATGCAGCCCTACCGCCTGGAAATGGGCACCAAGCTGGCCAACGCCCGCGGCAAGGACCTCTACGCCTTCTGGGGCGAGCGCATCAGCGGCTGGCTCAACGAAGCGCTGGCCGAACAGGGTGACGATGTGCTGCTCAACCTGGCTTCCAACGAGTACTTCGGCGCCGTGCAGCGCAAGGCCCTCAAGGCACGGGTCATCGACACCGAGTTCCGTGACCTGAAGAACGGCCAGTACAAAATCATCAGCTTCTACGCCAAGAAGGCCCGCGGCCTGATGGCCCGCTACGTGATCAAGCACCGCCTCACCGACCCGGCCGCGCTGCTCGACTTCGACAGCCAGGGCTACTACTACTCCGCCAAGGACTCCACGGCCGACCGGCTGGTATTCCTGCGCGACCAACCGCCGGCCTGATCCGCCCTTTCCTGGCGATCCCCGGACGCTCGCCAGCCGTCCCTCAGCTGACAGCTGAGCCTGTCCGCTCCCGCTCCTGCGGAACGGGAGTCCCGCCTGGGAGGATCGCCCATGAGCCGCATCGCCTTCATCGGCCTCGGCCACATGGGCCTACCGATGGCCCGCAACCTGCTCAAGGCCGGTTTCCAGCCCAATGCCTACGAGCTCGTCAGCGAGGCCGTGGCGTAGATCGCCACCGACTCGGCCAAAAGGATCCACCGGCCGCCGACGAGCTCGGCCTGCTGGAGGCGCCGGTCTCCGGCGGCACCGCCGGCGCTGGGGCCAGGGCAGGAAGGACTTCTCGCTGGCGCAGCCCCTGTTCGGCTCGCCGCGGGCACGCCGCCCCATCCGCCAAAGCGGGGCGACGCGGTCTCGAGCATGCGGGGAATGGGCTCAGTAGCGTTTGTACGGGGCGTAGCGCGGCAGCGAATGGCCGTGACGGGAGTGCGGCGCGTCGTTGCGGTAGTAGCGCTGCAGCTTGATCTTGGAGGAACTCTTCTTCGCCGGCGCCTGGTAGCGGTGCGGCGCGTTCTTGCCCTGGTACTGCGGATGGGGATGCTGGCGGTAGCTCGGCTGCGGGCGGTAGTGCTGCGGATGGTAGCTTTTGTGAACGTCGTAACGCCGCTCGAAGTGCCGGTTGATGTGACCGTCGGGGTACCGGTAGTGGTGGCGGTCGTGGGCGCTGTAGTGACTGCCGCCGTCGTAGCGGGAGACGTAGCCGCGCCGGTCGTGGCGGTCATCGTCGTAGTAGTAGGTGGAGCAGCCCGACAGCCCCAGACTGCACAGCACCATCAGCAGGATTCGACTGATCATGGCGGCCTCCTTACGGCCACAGGGGGAACATCGCCGGCAAGCGCCGGCTCCAGTTCCTTGGACAGACCACCTCGATCCCGGTGCCACCCGCCCGGGACGAACTTCCATTTCCAGTTGTTTCAGCCTGCGCCGGAATGGCGCGATGGCGCCATGACGGCACCGACGTGCCAAGCTAACATGCACAGGTCTTTCCCGAGTCGCTCTTCATGTTCGTCACACCCTCGCGCAAATCCCGCCTGACCCTCTTCCTGCTGCTCGCCATACTCCTGCCGGGTGGCCTAATCGCCACCAGCCTGGTCAGCTACTACGCTTCCCGTGACAGTATCCGCGATCAGATCATCGACACCGAGCTACCGCTGGCCGCGGACAACGTCTATTCGGAGATCCAGAAGGATCTGGTGCGCCCGACCCTGATCGCCTCCATGATGTCCCGCGACACCTTCCTGCGCGACTGGGTGCTGGCCGGTGAACGGAACGTCGAGCAGATGACCCGCTACCTGACCGAGATCCAGAACTACTACGGCACCTACACCAGCTTCTTCATCTCCGAGCAGACCCGCACCTACTACCAGTCCAAGGGCGTGCTCAAGCAGATCCGCGAAGGCGAGCCGCGGGACGCCTGGTACTTCCGCATCCTGGGCATGGACGACCCTTACGAGATCAGCGTCGATCCGGACCTGGCCAACGACGACCGCCTGACCTTCTTCATCAACTTCAAGGTGTTCGACTACCACGACAGGTTTCTCGGCGTGGCCGGCGTCGGCCTCACCGTGGATTCGGTGGTCAGTCGGGTGGACGAATACCAGCGGCGCTTCGACCGCAGCATCTACTTCACCGATCGCGAAGGCCGCCTGGTGGTGACTGGAACCAGCGGTGGCCCGCTCGGTGCCAGGCGCGGCCAGTCGCTGCGCGATATCCCCGGCCTGGAACCGCTGCTCGCCACCCTGCCGGAGCCGCACGCCGGGCGCTTCGGCTACCAGGCGGAGGACGGCAGCCACCTCATCAACGTGCGCTACATCCCCGAGCTGGATTGGTACCTGTTCGTCGACAAGAACGAGGAAGGCGCCCTTGCCTCGGTGCGCCGCACCCTCTACCTGAACCTGCTGCTCTGCACGCTGATCAGCGCCCTGGTGCTCGGCCTGGTGTACCTGGCCATCCGCCGCTACCAGCAGCAGATCGCCGCCCTGGCGATCACTGACCAGCTCACCGGACTGCTCAACCGCCGCGGCTTCGACCTGCTGGCCAGCCAGGCGCAGCAGGAGGCGCAGCGCGAGCAGAGCCCGCTGAGCGCCCTGCTGATCGACCTCGATCACTTCAAGGAACTCAACGACAATCAGGGCCACCTGGCCGGCGACCTGGTGCTCCAGGAGTTCGCCAAGAGCCTGCAGGACAACCTGCGGAAGACCGACATCGTCTGCCGCTGGGGCGGCGAGGAGTTCATCGTCCTCCTCAAGGACACCAACGCCGGCACCGCCGGCCAGTTGGCCGAAAAGATCCGCCAGCGTACCGAGAATCTCGTGCTCCCCTTCGAGGACCAGGAGCTGCGCTTCACCACCAGCATCGGCATCGCCGAATGGCAGAACGGCGACAGCCTGCAGCGTCTGATCGGCCGCGCCGACCAGGCCCTCTACCGGGCCAAGCAGTCCGGGCGCAACCGGGTCTGCGTCGAGCCGCCGATCAGTTGAGCACCATGAACGACGTCGATCCGACCCGTTGCCCGCTGTGCGGCCGCCCCAACCGCTGCGCCCTCGCCACCCCCGGCGCCGACACCGGGCCGGACTGCTGGTGCTTCACCACGCCACTCGATCCGCGCGCCCTGCAACGCCTGCCGGCGGAGCTGCGCAACCGTGCCTGCCTGTGCCCCGCCTGCGCGCAGCTATTGCCTCCGGAATCCAGTGACTTAGCCGCGCCCAGTTGACCGCTGGTCAAGAAATGATCGGAATCTGGCTGTTTTTCAAGCAGAATGCCCCTGTTTTCGGATACCAGAAGACCGTTGGGACTGGGGAATGATTGACCGTTTGGGGGAAGCTCTGAGGCTCTGCGCGGCCGCTTGCGGTCTGCTCGTGGCGTCCGGCGCCTGGGCGCAGGCCCAGCTGCCGAGCGCCGAGGAACTCAACCGCCTGGCGCCGAAGGCCGACCTGAAGGCCCTGCGCCTGGCCCTCACCGCCTACCAGTGCGCCAGTCGCGGCGAGCCGCACCAGCTGCTGACGGTGATCGACTATTCGAAGCCGTCGCGCGACAAGCGCCTCTGGGTGTTCGACCTCAAGGCCCGCAAGCTGCTCTTCGAGGAATGGGTCGCCCACGGCAAGAACAGCGGCGAGGACGTGCCCACCACCTTCTCCAACGTGCCGAACAGCTACCAATCCTCCCTGGGCCTGTTCAGCACCGGGCAGACCTACTACGGCAAGCACGGCCGCTCGCTGCGCCTGGAGGGCCTGGAGCCGGGCATCAACGACAACAGCATGGCGCGCGCCATCGTCATGCACGCCGCCGCCTACGCCGATCCCAAGGTGGTTCCCAGCCTCGGCCGCCTGGGCCGCAGCCTGGGCTGCCCGGCGGTGCGCCCGGCGATCGCCGGCAAGCTGATCGACACTCTCGGCCAGGGCAGCTACGTGTTCGCCTACTACCCGCAAAAAGACTGGCTGAACCGCTCCCTGTACCTCAGCCAGCGCAGCTGCCCGCTCGGCGAGCGCACCACCCTGGCCAGCAAGTGACCGTGCGGGGCGCCGCTCAGGCGCTCCTCAGCAGCCCTCCAGCTGGGCCAGCACCCCGTCGACATCCACCTCGTCGAGCTGCTCGCGGCGCAGGAAGCGCTCGCCGTATTCGCGGTATACCCCGCTGGTCAGGAACAGCCGGAACAGCTGCGGGTCGATGTGCCCGTCGCGGGCCATGGCGGCGAGGATGCGGATCGACTCCGAAAGCGTCTTCGGCGCCTTGTAGGGCCGGTCGGCGGCGGTCAGCGCCTCGAAGATGTCGGCGATCGCCATCACCCGCTCGGGAATGCTCATCGCCTCGGCGCCGATGCGCCGCGGATAGCCGGTGCCGTCCATCTTCTCGTGATGGCTGCCGGCCAGGGTCGGCACCTTCCGCAGCTGGCGCGGGAACGGCAGGGTGCTGAGCATGATGATGGTCTGCACGATGTGCTCGTTGATCTTGAAGCGCTCCTCGGCATTCAGGGTGCCGCGGCGAATGCTCAGGTTGTACAGCTCGCCGTAGTTGTAGGCATGTTCCGGCGCCTGCATGTCGAAGCCCCAGACGTTGCGCGGGTCGTCCCGCGCCACCGGCGGCTTGCGCTCGCCCCAGGGCACCAGGTGCTCGGGGCGGTCGGCGAGCAGGCGCTCCTCCACCGGCAGCGGCTGGACCGGCACCCCGGCCAGGCGCTCGGCCTCCTCGTGGGACAGCCCGAGGCGGTCGTCGAAGTGCCGCCACCAGCGCCGCTCGGCGATCCTCCGCAGGCGCTCGATGTCCGCGTCGCTCATCGACTCGCCGCCGATGTTGGCGTTGGCGACGAAGGCGAAGTCCTCCTGCAGCTCGCGCCGGCGCTGCTCGAGGACCTGCGCCAGGGCCTGGCGATCGCCGCCGCCGGCGAGGCCCTGCCAGTAGTCGAGCTCGGCGTCGCGCCAAAGCACCTCGAAGCGGGTACGGATCTCGTGGATGCGGTTGTACAGAGTCTCCAGCTTGGTGGCCTTGTCCACCACGTATTCCGGGCTGGTGATCTTGCCGCAGTCGTGCAGCCAGGCGGCGATGTGGAATTCGTACAGCTCGTTCTCGTCCATGCGGAAGTCGGCATAGGGCCCGCTGTCCGCGGCCAGCACCTTGTCGAGGAGCATCTGCGCCAGCTGCGGGACCCGCTCGCAGTGCCCGCCGGTGTAAGGACTCTTGGCGTCGATGGCGTCGGCGAGCAGCTTGATGATGCTGTCCAGCAGACGCCGCTGGGCCTCCAGCAGCTGGCGCGTCTCGATGGCCACGGCGGCAGCGCCGGACAGCTCGTCGACGAAGCGCCGGAACGGCTGCTGCACGACACCACCCGCCTCGTGCTCGGCGGCCAGCTGCAGCACCAGGATGCCGAGCCGCTCGTGGCTACGGTCGTTGAGGGCCACCGCCAGATAGTGGGCCTGGCTCTGCAGCGCCTGGTTCACCGCCTCGGCCAGGCTCTCGGGACCGCAGGCGGCGAGTTCGAGGCACCGGGGAAAGCCCTGGCTGCCGTACTGGGCGGCCAGGCCCAGGCTGTCCGTGGCGTGGTCGTGCAGGTAGACCGCCCCGCCCGCCCCGCCGGTGGCCTCCACCAGGCGCTCCAGCACACCGCCGAGCATGCTCTCCAGATGCGTCTCGCGGCTCAGGGTCAGGGTCATGGCCTGGAAGTTGTGGATGGTGCGCGACATCCGCCCAAGCACCCTGCTCAGTTCTCCCACCTCGGTGACCCGGGAGGCCACCCCCACGTCACGACTGAAGTCATAGCCAGCCAGCCCACGCACCTGATCGGCGAGGATCCGCAGCGGCTGGCCGATGCGCTGGCCGAGTGCCCAGCCGATCAGCAGCAGCAGGGCGATCAGCAGCATCGCCCAGAGGGCCTGCTCGTAGAGTACCTGGCGCGCCCCGGCCAGCAGCTCGCGGGCCGGCACCGCGATCAACACCCGGAGGTCCTGGTCGGCGAAGCTCGACAGCGGGGTCTGCATGCCGTACCACTCCTCGCCGCCCACCAGGTAACGGCGCGGGCCGTCGGCTCCCGGCGGGTCGGCGAACACCCGCTCCAGGCTCGCCACGCCCAGCTCGCCGATGTGCGACAGACGCAGCTCCTCGCCCTCGCCGACGATCACCCGCTGCAGATCCGGATAGGCCACCACCCGGCCCGCGCCATCCACCACCGCCATCTCGGTGCCGGTGGTCATGCGCAGGTCCTGCACCTCGCCGCCGAGGTCGTCCACCGAGGCGTCCATGCCGATCACCGCGCGGCCGTCGGCACTGCGCTGGGCGAGAGTCAGGCCGATCTCGCGGGTAGTGAAGAACACGTAGGGATGGGTCAGCACGGTCTCCGCCTGGGCCAGCGCCTCGTCGAACCAGGGGCGGGTACGCGGATCGTACTGGTAGTCGGGGCGCACCTCGGCGCTCAGCTGGATCAGGTCGGCGTCGTAGAAGCGCCATTCGCCGACCATCCGGCCGGCCTGGTCGAGGCTCTGGCTCTGCACCAGGAACTCGGCGTCCGCCGGCGCGGCGAGCCGTTGGCGCACGTCGGCCTCGCGCAGCCGGCGCACCAGCAGGAACTCGCCGTTGCGGTAGCCGACGTAGACCGCGCTGAGCATGTGGTTGGAGTTGAGGGTCTCCACCAGCAGCGGCAGACGCTCCAGGCGTTCCGCCAGAGTGGTGGCGGAGGACAGCGATTCGTAGGCGAGCAGGCGAATGGAGCTCTGCACCGGGTCGATCAGCCGCCGCGCCCGTTCGTTGATGGTCTTGCCGAACTGCTGGGCACTGTCCCCGGCGGCTACCACCAGGGTGCGCTGAATGCCGAAGTAGCCCTGTAGGGCCAGGGCAGCGCCGAGCAGCAGGGTGCTCAGCATGATCGCCAGGGCGATCAGCAGCTGTAGGGAAATGCCGCGTGTGGGCCGATCGTTCATGCCTGGCGCCTCCGCGTCATCGGCACGCGAGCGTCACGTCCCGGCGACGTCGCCGGGTAATTCTCCCTACCGCGAAAGCCTGCATCGAAATGCACACCCATCCTGCAATCCCTGTCAGCCCGAATGTCCCCCGACAGCGCCGCAACGGCGTCGCGCCGGAGTCGCATTCAGTGTAATCGGCGCATGGAAAAGCGCAGCGGTTATTCCGTATTGATCCTTAAAAACCGCTCGATGCTCCTTGCATGCCCAAGGCCCGGTTGCTTAAATCAGGACAAAAGGTCAAGACATGACCAAATGGTCACGTCCGCCATCCAAGAAGCCCACGGTTGTACGCGCTGCGGCGCAAACTGGATTCCTGCCTGAGCAAACCTAGCACCGGCGTCCCTCCAGCGCGGTCCTTTGCTGATCCTGACCTCGGGTACAAAACCCAACAAGAACTCCCTCCAGCCTGACATTCAGCTGTCACGTTCAGGCGCTTAGCTACTGCCGAAGAAGCCCGGCGGACGGCGATCCCGTCCGCCTTGCCCAAACTGCGCCAGGAGGAAGACGACATGAGGCCAGAAACCGCTGTCGTTCACGTGCACGACAACCACTACAAGGTTCACACCGAGTTCCACTCCTGCCCGACGGCCCGCAAGACCATCATCCTGGTCAACGGCTCACTGGCAACCACCGCCTCGTTCGCGCAGACCGTCCGCTACCTCCAGGAGCACTTCAACGTGGTGCTCTTCGACCAGCCCTACGCCGGGCAGTCGAAGATCCACAACCACGGCATCGGGCTGATCACCAAGGAGGACGAGGCGCACATCCTCCTCGACCTGATCGAGCACTACCGGGTCAATTACCTGATGTCCTTCTCCTGGGGCGGGGTCGCCGCGCTGCTCGCCCTCGCCCAGCAGCCGGCGCGCATCGAAAAGGCGGTGGTCGGCTCCTTCTCGCCGCTGCTCAACGATGCCATGCTCGACTACCTGAACAGGGGCGTGCGCTACCTGGAGGCGCTGGACCGCGAGAACGTCGCACGACTGGTCAACGACACCATCGGCAAGCACCTGCCCTCGCTGTTCAAGCGCTACAACTTCCGCCACGTCAGCAGCCTCGACGAGCACGAGTACCGGCAGATGCACGCGCACATCCGCAAGGTGGTCAGGCTGGACAGCTACTGCCACCTGAACTGCCTGGGCGCCATCCACATCCCCGTGCTGTTCGTCAACGGCGACCGCGACGAGTACACCACCCCCGAGGATGCCCGGCTGTTCGCCCGGCATGTCCGGGACTGCGAATTCGTCACCATCCGTGGCGCCGGACACTTCCTCGACATGGAGAACAAGGAGGCCTGCCAGCAGATGCGGCGCGCCCTGCTCGGTTTCCTGCATCCCACGCCCAGCCTGCAGCCGCGCTTGCCGCTCGCCGACTTCGAGCTGCAGCCAGCCCTGGCGCTATGAGAAGGCCATGTCCCTGGCCCGGCAGTCCCGAGCCACTATCGCTCGGAGCGGGCTTCATTTCCCGGCGCAGTTCTGGTACAAAGGCAGCCCATCAGGCGGGCGTCGTATAATGGCTATTACCTGAGCTTCCCAAGCTCATGACGAGGGTTCGATTCCCTTCGCCCGCTCCAGATTCCGCTGAAAAGGCCCTGTCTCGACAGGGCCTTTTCGTTTCCGGCCTCATGCGCCTCCGATTTCCCACCGGATGTTTGCGACCTGCGATTATCGGCGGGTCGGCCGGTCAGGACTTGCGCGACAATCGGAAGACGGAAAAATGGATACACACGCGTGTATCCACATGCTAAGCTGCTCCCAATGAAAGACGCCGCCATCCGAATTCGCGTAGAGCGAGAACTGCGCACCTCCTTCTTAGAGGCTTGCCGAACCACAGAGCGACAGGCCTCTGACGTCCTGCGCGAGTTCATGCAAGCCTATGCGGAACGTTATTTGGGCGGACAGGGCGACTTGTTCCCTAGTAAGAAGCAAGCGAAGAAGCCAGCGCCAAAGAGGGCTTCCGCATGACTGCTAGGATAGGGCGATCCGTAGAAAGGCAGCTGGGACAGCGGCGGCCACCGCTGTCCCAGCCTAACCACAACCCTACTGCGAAGGAGTAGAGCTATGGCTGTTGAGCATCATATAACGCTGGAGGGGTGCGCTGACACCCTTGCTTACGCAAGCGTCACGACTTCACCAGCACCGACCATGTCTGACGTAAAGGCTAGCGCCAAGAAAACCAAAACATTTTCCGTCATATCCCTTTTCTCTGGATGCGGAGGCATGGACCTTGGCTTCAAGGGTGGCTTTGAGTTTCTCGGGAAACGGTATGCAAAGCTGCCTTTTAAGCTTATTTGGGCTAACGAGATTAATGAAGCAGCCTGCAAAACATATCAGCGGAATCTCGGATCACATATTCATCAAGGCGATATTTGGGAAATGATGGACAGCCTCCCTCCGAAGGCTGACATCGTAATTGGCGGCTTCCCCTGCCAAGACATATCAGTAAATGGTAAAGGCGCAGGCATTAATGGCAAACGTAGCGGCCTGTATCGCGCAATGGTGGAGGTCGTGCGCCGCGTGAGGCCCAAGATTTTTGTCGCCGAAAACGTTAAGGGACTGCTCATGCGGCACCACGCAGATGCGCTCAAAACAGTCCTCGATGATTTTTCAGAGCTTGGCTATTCAGTAACTCATAAGCTTTACTTGGCTGCTGACTACGGCGTTCCACAGACACGGGAAAGGGTATTGATTGTTGGCACCCTGCCCGGAGTGAGGCCATTTGAGCCGCCCAAGCCAATTCTCCCCTCTTCGCGCCACATTACAGCTAAGCAGGCCATAGATGATTTGTCAGGCCTCGATGAGGACGCGGGCATCAACCATGTTTGGAGTCGCGCGAACAAAAGCCCTGAGCAAGGAAATCGTCGCCTAATTCCTGACAGGCCAGGCTACACAATTCGGGCTGAGTGCCATGGAAATATCCAATGGCATTATGAGTTGCCACGCAGAATATCAATGCGAGAAGCTGCCCGCATTCAATCTTTTCCCGATGATTTCATTTTCGCATCAAAGTTGCGTGAAACTGAGCGCCAAATCGGGAATGCGGTACCTCCAGTCTTAGCTTGGCATATAGCCAAAGCTGTAGCTCAATCCCTGAAGTGAAGCCACACGACCAAAGCAAATACACCAGATCCTGTCGCGTGGACTCCTTCGGGTGCAGAATACGCGACAGGACTCTATGACAAAAGAAGAATTTGAAAACTACTTGAACGCCATAGCCTCCAAACTCAGAGATGAGGCTAGAGAAACGCCATTTTCCGTTGCGAAGCAGTTTGAGCAGCGCGTTCGAGAAATAACCAACGAAACAATCCAAATTCCTGGAATCGAGATCGATTTCAACCCCCACCCTCAAGCATTCCCCGACATAGAAATCGGCGAGTTCGGCATTGAGGTGAAATTCACAACAAACGACGAATGGAGGAGCGTCGCAAACAGTGTTCTGGAGACCAATCGCATCGAATCCGTAAAGCACGTTTACATCATGTTCGGGAAAATGGGGGGAACTCCGGATGTGCGATGGGGCGAGTACGAAAAGTGCGTCATGCATGTCAGAACATCCCACGTCCCACGCTTCGAGGTACAGATTGAGGCGCCCAGATCTCTATTCGAGATTATGGGGATTTCTTACGACGAGTTCCGGGTTCTCGAAATGCACGAGAAGATGCGCTACATCCGGAACTACGCAAGAAGTAGATTGAAGGAAGGGGAACGCTTATGGTGGCTAGAAGATGCGCCTGGCGAGGCCCATACCTTGCCCATGCAAGCTCGGCTATTCACCGAGCTAGAGCAGTCCGAGAAGGTTCGACTTCGCGCAGAGGCGATCCTACTTTGCCCTCAGATCGTTCAGTCCGGCAGAGCACGGCATAAATACGATGACGTTGCTCTATTCATGCTGACCTATCACGGCGTGATCTGCCACCAGACAAGAGATATGTTCTCTGCCGGTAGCGTTGGGAACCCGAAGAATGATGATAACGGCGGACTTTACATCGCACGCATGCTGAAGCTCATGGAAGTCGAGCTGGAGAATGCTGCGGCACGCATGGATGCTGCTCTTTTTGAGGAATACTGGGGCGCAGCTGTAGCCCCTGAGAAGAGAATAGAGGAATGGCTGCGTCGCGCCGACAATTTCGCAGCAGGAAGATGGAAACCTTCTGAAGAGTTGTTCGATGGTAGATACGCTAAGCCAAGAGGAACGTAGTGCGCGAATGCGCGCTATACGGCCGCATGACACAAAGCCAGAGCTTATTGTCAGGCGAGTTCTTCGTGAAATTGGCTTCCCAGGCTATCGACTGCATCCAAGAAACTATCCTGGAAAGCCAGATATAGCCTTCATTGGTCGAAAAAAGGCGATCTTCGTTAACGGATGTTTCTGGCACCGACATAATTGCAGACTTGGACAACGTCTTCCTAAATCAAACCTAAGCTACTGGCTTCCAAAGCTCGATCGCAACGTAGCACGCGACAAAGAAGCGTTTGAACAACTCATGGCTTTAGGATGGGACGTGTTGGTTTTATGGGAATGCGAAGTCAAAAACCATGAAGCCTTACGTCAAGCCTTGACAGACTTTCTTAGACCGCCGCGCATCTCTGGCAATAAAGACAGCGCGACAGCCCTTAATGCACCGTATGACGCGCCTACAAGTCGGCCACGACCATAGCACAGTTAAGGATGGTCTGAAGTAGCTCCGCATTTCTGGCTGACTTCAGACCTCGCTGTTTTTTGAAGCGGTCCATCGATCAAAAACTGCTCAGATCGACTACTTATGTAGGGCTTTTAGCCGCTACGCGTACCCCGTAGCAGCTATTCGCCGTGTTACAGGCGCACCTCTCCTGTGTTCGCGAGTAAATGCCGCCGCGCCATCCACAGATTCGACAGCGCAAACAGCGTAATCAGTTGTGCGGTGTTCTTGG
>NZ_KB822625.1 GCF_000364625.1 Pseudomonas thermotolerans DSM 14292 | reverse complement strand
GAGGTGCGCCTGTAACACGGCGAATAGCCGCTACGGGGTACGCGTAGCGGCTAAAAGCCCTACATAAGTAGTCGATCTGAGCAGTTTTTGATCGATGGACTGCTTCAAAAAACAGCGAGGTCTGTAGTCGGCCAGAAATACGTGGCTACTTCAGACCATCCATAAAGCTGTCAGGACCTGCCATTGCTGCTATGGCACCTCATCCTATGGCTTTACCAACATCAACCTTTCAACAGGAAAAGACTGAATAAAGATGAAAGAAAACATAACCACCTATAACACTGATGATGAAATTGACATCAGGGAACTAATCATATCAATCTGGAGTGGCCGATGGTTTATTGCTGCTTTCATTCTTATCTCAGGCATATTATCCGCTGGATATATTTGGATCAGCTCAGGTCAATTTAAGGCTGAGCTTGAGATCCATTCTATACCAAGCTCCCATTTTGACAGGTATGCCGAGCTGAATCAGGAGAAGATTATCGCCGTAAGCAAGGGTGAGCTGCTGGACCGCTTTATCGAAAAGCTGGAGAAAAGCGATATTGTTTACAACGCCTTTCGTGATCAGGTCCAGGCAGACGCCAAGGAACAAGAGATAGCGGATATCCAGCTTGAAATCATCGAGCGGATGGAGAATTTCGAGATCACACGCCACCCTCAGGATAAAGAAAAAAAATCGAACATTCCTACCTACTATACCATTAATTACAAGGGCCGGGATGCTGACCAGTTCAGAGAGATGCTGGGTGGTATTCTGTCAACGGCCGATCAGGATGTCTGGTCGGATCTTAGCGAGTACCTGAAGAGAAAAGTTGAGTATTTGAAAAACAAAAGGGCATATAACCTCCAGGATCTGGAAAACAGGATAGAGAGCCTGAAAGTTCAGTATAACAAAGGTCTGGAAATACGCCTGGCCTTTTTGAAAGAGCAGTCCTCCATCGCCCATGAGCTGAATATTGAGAAAAACACCCTGAGTGGTCAGGAAGTTTCAATCGGCTCGGTCGGTCTGGCTACCATTGAACGGGACGCTCCGGAATACCTGCGGGGCTACAGGGCGATTGACAAGGAGATTGAGCTGATCAAGTCTCGTGTTGATGAAGAGTCCTATATTTCAGGTGTCCCCGATATGCGGATGAAAATCGACGAAATTCAGCGCAACAGGGATATAGAGAGGATTGAGCAGGCCATAGCCCGTTCCCCCATTGGCAACAGATCTGACTTCCTGGCCGCTGCCTACGACCTGCACCGGCTTGAAGTGGAGCCTGCCGTCAAGGCACCTCTGGTGATGGCTCTGGGCCTGATGCTTGGGCTGATGCTGGGTATAATGGCCCTGGGTATGAAAAACATTCTGGCAGCCCGCGCCCGGTCCTGATCCTGCGCCAGTTAAGGTGTTTTCTGGTGTATGGAGTAATGGGAGGAAGGCGTATCCTGTTGACCCGCTGACTGAGCTGCTGCGCAAGGCGCCTGCGGAACTGATCGCGCAGGCCGTGGAACCCGAACTTCAGGCTTTGCTGGATCCAGGGCCCACCAGAGCAGGTGCGCGGCCACCCCGCCGAGCAGGTAGAGGGCGAGGTAGCGCCAGCGGCCCAGGGCGATCTCCAGGGCGAAGCCGAACAGGAAGAGGAACAGCATGTTGCTGGCCAGGTGGACGAAGTCGCCGTGCAGGAACATGGCGGCGAACAGCCCCGGCAGGTTGAACTGCGCGGGGATGAAGCCGAAGCGGTAGATGCTGATCCGGTCGCGTGCCGCCTCGGCGCGCTGGCGGGCCTGCTGCCAGGCGGTGTCGGCCTGGTAGGCGGGCTTCCGGTGCAGGTGCTGCTCGAACTGCAGGTCGGTCAGCAGCAGGGCCGTCAGCTGCTGGCGCGGCAGGCTGGCGAGGGCCTGGCGCTGGTCGAGATCCAGGTTGCGGCGGCTGGTGAACTGTTCGAGGAACATCTGCCGCTCCCGCTCCAGCAGACCGCCGTCGAGGTAGAGGTGTACCGCCTGTTCCAGGCGCTGCCGGTCGCCGCCCTGGTAGCCGAAGTAGACCAGGACGTTGAGGAGGATCAGCAGCAGAGTGACGAGTGGGGGCTTCTTCCAGTCCAGCGGGTGCTCGGCCGGCAGGATCAGCATGGGGGGGTCAGTTGCCGCGCTTGCTGTCGATGTTCTTCAGGCGGCCGCCTTCGAAGCGCAGGAAGTAGACCATGCCGCCGCTGCGCGGGCCGTAGACCCATTCTTCCACCGACTGGTCGCCGCCGCCGCTGTAGGTGTAGCCGATGAAGCTGCGCTCACTGGGCTTGCCGCACTTGGCGATGACCTCGCTGGCTCGGTCGCCGATACTGACGATGCCCTTGTCGCAGCGCAGGGTACTGCTGGCGGTGGCCAGCGCTGGGAGCAGGACGAGGGCAAGCAGGGGCAGCGTTCTCATGGGGCATCACTGTCCAGTGAGCGTGATGGGGCTAGCCTAGCAGGTCCGCCCCGAACCCGGAATCGGGCGGACCACAGGCTCCGAAGCCCCGCCGCGGCTATTCGCTGTCCAGGTGCAGCGCGGTGGCCACGCTGCCGTCCGGCTCGGGCTCGCCGAGGCTGACGTCGGTCAGGTAGATGCGTTCGTCCGTCAGGCCGCCCTTGTCCACCAGGTAGTCTTTGATGGCCGCGGCCCGGGCCTGGGCCAGCTGGCGCAGGAGCAGCTGGCTTTCGCCCCAGGACTGCAGCACTGCTTCGCGCAGCTTGGCGCTGCGCTCGTCGCGCGACAGTTCCCGCCACTCGGCCGGCGGCTGCTGCTTCAGGCGCGCGCGGTAGATGGCCTCGAGCAGCGGACCCTGTTCGTCCTCCGGGACCTCCAGTTGGTCAGGATCGGTCGGCAGCTTGTCGCCGCGGCGCTGCAGGATCTTGTACCAGGTGCTCCGGAACTCGCGTTGCAGGCGCTGCTCGGCGAGCAGGGCGCCGTCGACCTTCTGGGCGCTCATGCCTTCCACTTCGAGGCGCAGCAGGGGACGTTCCTGAAGGGCCTTGGCCAGGGTGTCGAGGCGTGTCCGGGCGGTGCCGTCCAGGCTGCTGCTGCCGGGGGCGAAGGGGACGGTGCTGAGGTCGACGTCGCTGCCGCCGGCGACCAGTCCGGCGATGAACTTGAAGGGCGCCTGGGCGGCGCGCAGCACCAGGTTGCGCAGGGTCTGCCAGACGATCGGCATGACGCTGAACTGCGGGTCGTCGAGGTTGCCGGCCACCGGCAGCTCGATCTGGATGCGTCCCTCGGTGTCCTTGAGCAGGGCTACCGCCAGACGGATCGGCAGATCCACGGCGTCCGGGCTGTCGACCCGCTCGCCCAGCTGCAGCCGCTCGACCACCACCTTGTTCTCCGCCTTGAGCTGCTTCTTCTCGATCTGGTAGTGCAGGTCGAGGTTGAGGCGGCCGCGGCGGATGCGGTAGCCGGCGAACTTGCCGGAGTAGGGGGTGAGGGTGGTCAGCTCGACGTTCTTGAAGCTGGTGGCCAGGTCGAGCTTGTCCAGCGGGTCGAAGGGGTTGAGTTTGCCGAGGATGCTCACCGGCGCGTAGCGGTCCACCCGGCCGCGGATCTCCACCTTGGCGGCCTGCGGCTTGCGGTTGTCCAGGGTGCCGATACTGCCGTTGAGCTGCTCGATGGCGGTGGCGAAGCTGGGCCGCAGGCTGAAGTCGGCGAAGTTGGCCGAGCCGTCGTGGAGACTGATGCCGCCGATGCGGATGGCCAGCGGTTCGCCGGCCGGCTGGCTGGCGGCCGGCGGGGGGGCTGGCTGGGGAACCAGCAGCTCGTTGAGGTTGGTGGTCTGGTTCTCGTTGATGATCACCCGGGCATAGGGCTGCTGGAAGCTGATCTTGGCGATCTCCAGGCTTTTCTAGTGTTGGTAGGCGAGGCCCTCCAGGCTGAGCTTCTGCCATTTGACGAAGTCGCGCTCGCGCAAGGTGTCCAGGGTGTGCAGTTGGTTCACCTCGGCGCGGCCGCGCACGCTGAAGGCCAGAGGCTCGGTGCCGGTCAGGTCGACGTCGAGGTCGCTGCCGAGCATGCCGCTGCGCAGTTCGAGGCGGATGAAGGGGCTGATGTAGGCCTGCGCGACGCGCAGGTCGAGGTCGCGGGTGGCGACCTTCAGGCGGGCCTTGACCGGCTCCAGGTTCACCTCGCCCTGGGCGCTGAGCTTGCCCTGCTTGCCGATCCCGGTATCCAGCTTGAGGCTGAAGGGCGAGCGGTTGAGGCTGTCGAAGTTGCTCAGATCGAGGTTCAGCGGGCCGACCTCCAAGGTCACCGGCTGCTGTGGCTGGCGGTCGGCGAGGTGGATGCGGTAGCCGCGCAGCTGGGTGTCGACCAGCAGCACCTGCCAGGGTTTGGCGGCCTCCTGGGACGCTTGGGGCGCGCCGGCGTCGGCCGGTTCGGCGGGCTCTTCGGCCGCTGCCGCGGGCTGCTCGGGGTTCTCGGGCTGCCTGCCGGGCTGGCTGGCGAACAGCTTCTGCCAGTCGAGCTGGCCGTCCTTCTCACGGGCCGCCCAGGTTTCCAGGTTCTGGCTACGGATCTTGCCGACCACCACTTCCTGCTTCGCCAGGTCGAAGCGGGTCTCGCTGACCTCCAGGCGCTCCAGGTTGACCAGCGGCCGGCCGTCCGGCGCCTTGATGGCGAAGGGTGCGATTTCCACGCGGGTCTGGTCGAGCTGCAGCTCGGTGCCGCTGGCGAGGTTCAGCCGGTAGTCGGTGGCCAGGCTCAGCTTGCCCTGCTCCAGTACCAGGGGCAGGGCATCGCGCACGTAGGGCCAGAAGGCACGCATGTCGCCGTCGCTGATCTGCAGGTGGCCGCTGGAGGCGAGCGGGCTCAGGCTGAGCTCGCCGGTCCAGTCGATCTGCCCACCATGGGGGCCCTTGGCCACCAGGGTCATGGCCGACTGGTCGTCCGGCAGGGTGCTGAGGTTCTTCAGCTCCAGGTTGAGCGAGTCGTAGAGGAACTCCACCGGCTCGCTGGGGCGCAGGTCCTGGAAGTGCAGGCCGCCCTCAATCAGCGCGATCCGGTCGATGCGCAGTGCCAGGGGCTTGCCGGGCGGCTCGTCCTCCGCCTGGGGTTCGTCGGGCGGCAGCGCGAACAGCTGGGTCAGGTTGAGGGTGCCGTCCTCGGCGAACCGCACCTCGGTGTGGGATTTCTCCAGTTCCACCGCCGCCAGGTGTAGCACGCCGCTCCACAGGCTGTCCGCCTGCAGGTTGGCGTAGAGCCGCGCGAAGCCGGCCTGGGGCTGTTCGCCGTCGCCGATGCGCAGGCCCCAGAGGGTCAGTTCCAGGCTGAAGGGGTTGAGTTCCAGGCGTTCCAGGCTGGCCGGTACCTTGGCGTATTTGGCCAGCTGCTGGTTGATGACGTGTAGGGCGATCCCCGGAAGGATCAGGAAGCCCAGCAGGCTGTAGAGTCCCAGGGCGATCAGTAGCGCGCCTGCGGCGCGTTTCAGTCCTTTGTACATGGCTCGGCGTCGGTTTCCTTGCTGGGGAACGGCTAGGAGTATGGCACGGCAATCCGCGCGACGGGACTAGCGGCTTGCCGACCGGATGGCTCAGTGCAGCGGCGGTAGGCCCATGCGCCGCCGCGCACGGTGCAGCGAGCCGTTGCGCACCGCCCAGCGCAGCAGGGGCACGCTGCCGTGCACGCCGCCGCGGATCAGCCGGCGCTTGAGCGGCGACTGACGCAGCTCGAGCATGGTGGCGGCCCAGTCCGGCAGCAGGTCGATGCCGGCCTGCATCATCAGCGCCGCATAGGGACGGGCGAATGGGCTGGGCGCCGGGGCAGAGAGGAGGATGCGAACCACCTCGCGGGTGCGCTCGTCGCAGACCAGCTGCGGGCGCATGGCCTGCAGGTAGTCAGCCACCGCGCGGCGCGAGCGCGGCACCTCGCGGGCGCCGAGACGCTCGGCGACCAGTGCGATCTCGGCGTAGTAGCGGTCCTGCTCGTGACCCGGGAAGTCGGGGTTGCGATAGCGCAGGTAGGACTTGAGGAAGCAGCTGACCTCCGCCACGTGTACCCAGGTCAGCAGGTCCGGATCGTTGGCGGCGTAGGGGCGGCCGTCCGGCAGGCTGCCGACCACCCCGGCGTGGATGCGCCGCACACGCTCGATCAGCCGCTCGGCATCGGCGCGCGCGCCGTAGGTGGTGCCGGAGATGAACTGGGCGGTGCGGCGCAGGCGGCCGAGCATGTCCTGGCGGAAGTTGGAGTGGTCCCAGACTCCGCCCAGGGCCAGGGGATGAAGCATCTGCAGGAGCAGCGCACTGATGCCGCCGATCAGCATGCTGCTGAAGTCGCCGTGTACCTGCCAGCAGGCCGATTCCGGACCGAACAGGCCGGGGTCGCCAGGCGGGGACTCGAAGTCGATGCCGCCGAGGGACAGGCCGGTGAGGCTGAGGACCTGGGCTTCGATGTGCTGGCGAAGGCTTTCCATGGGCATTCGGTGACGGACGAGGGATGGTGCAAAGCTACCGGGTTGCCCCGGGCTGGACAATCCAGGCGGTCAGCGCAGTCCGCTCCAGCGACGGATCCCCAGGCTGGCCAGCAGGCCCGCCAGGCCACCCAGGCAGGTGGCGATCAGTGGCAGGTGGCTGGGCTGGTAGGCGCCTCGCGCGCCGTAACTCTCTGGATAGAAGGCCGGTTCGAGGAGGACCGAAGCGACGAGGGCTCCCGCGGTCAGGGCCACCAGAGCGCTCGCCAGCCGATGGCGGGGCGCGGCTAGGTAGGCCACTAGTACCACGGCGAAGGCGGCGCTGAAGCCGGCAGCGGGCAGGTGCCAGAAGCCGGCCAGACTGCTCGCCATGCTGCCGGAGAGACCGGCCAGCACGCAGGCGCCCAGCACGGCCAGCGGGGTGAGCAGCCATTGCAGAAGCATCGGTTCCTCCTTGCAAACGCCGAATGGGCGAGGTTCGAAAGTGCTGAGGATAATAGTCTGGCCGCCTCCTGCGGGACCGCCGGGCGGTTCACTCTTTAACCGCTTGTGTCACCGTCCGGTGTTGAGACCGCACTTTTGTCGGGGGGGCGTGCCGCACCGGTCCGACTATGCTCGACTTCTCACCCTGCCTAGGAGTCGCCATGCGCCGTCATCTGCCGTTCGCCGTTCTCTTGCTGACCTTCCTGGCCGGCTGCTCGACGCCCGGCGGCTTCTTCGGCAGCCTCGACGGCCCGGTCTTCCAGGCCCATGCCCGCAGCGACGCCGGGCATGCGCTGGTCTATGTCTACCGGCCGCAGAGCCGCTGGGCCGACCAGGAACTGGAGGCCCCCGGTCTGTTCCTCGACGGCCGCCTGGTCGGCGCCCTGCCGAGCAACGGCTATCTGGCCCTCGAGCTGGACGGCGCCAGCTACCACGTGGAGATGCGTCGGCCATTGCTCGGCAGCTACTGGACCCTGTTCGCCGACGGACTCTTCGACTTCACCAGAATCACCGCGTTCACTCTGGAGACCGAGGCTGGCGGCACCTATTACCTGCGCTACGACGAGCTCAACCCGCCGCCGCAGAATGGTCAGCCGTCCATCGCCGAGGGGCCACTGCAGTTGGTTTCGGCGCAACTGGGCGAGCGTGAGATCGCCGCGACCCGCCAGGTCCGGCCGCCGCAGCACCTGCCCCCCAGCCGGCCGAAAGCGGAGCAGCCGAGCTTCTGGTCGCGGCTGTTCGACTAGTCGCGTAGTCGCGCCTTGGCCGGCCGGCTCCTGCCGCCCGTCGCCGATTCCTGCCCCCGCCATCGACAGAACGCGCTAGGATCGAAGAATGCCCGCGCCCGGGCGACGCTCGTCGTCTAGGCGCCTTCCGTTCCGAGCAAACCAGGAGACTCCCGATGGCTGCGAAAAAGATCCTCATGCTGGTCGGCGACTACGTCGAAGACTACGAGGTCATGGTGCCCTTCCAGGCCCTGCAGATGGTGGGCCACACCGTGCACGCGGTGTGTCCCGGCAAGCGGGCAGGGCAAACCGTACGCACTGCGATCCACGATTTCGAAGGCGACCAGACCTACAGCGAGAAGCCAGGGCACAACTTCGCGGTGAACTTCGACTTCGACAAGGTCGAGGCCGACGCCTACGACGCCCTGGTGGTGCCCGGCGGTCGCGCCCCCGAATACCTGCGCCTGAACGATCAGGTGATTCAGCTGGTGAAGGCCTTCGACTCAGCCCGCAAGCCGATCGCCGCCATCTGCCACGGTGCCCAGCTACTGGCTGCCGCCGGCATCCTCAAAGGCCGCGAGTGCAGCGCCTACCCGGCCTGCGCGCCGGAAGTGCGCCTGGCTGGCGGCGAATACGTGGAGCTGGAGGTCAGCGGCGTTCACGTCGAGGGCAATCTGGTCACCGCCCCGGCCTGGCCGGCCCATCCCGCCTGGCTGGCTGCCTTCCTCGCCGTGCTGGGGACCCGGATCAGTCACTGAGCAGGCAGTGGAGAGAACTGGCGGCTAGTCTTCCTTGGCAGAAACCAGCCACCCCTTTCCGGAGGATGCAAGCCATGGACACCGTGCCGCACAACTTGGCGACCCTGTTCGCCCAACTGGGACTGCCGGACGACCGGACCAGCATTGACCATTTCATCGCCAGCCACCGGCTGGAGCCTGGCCAGGCGCTGGCGGATGCGCCGTTCTGGAACGAGGCACAGGCCGAGTTCCTGCGCGAGGCGCTGCAGGAGGATTCGGACTGGGCGGAGGAGGTCGACGAGTTGGCCGTGCTGCTCAGCCCACGGGAGGCCTGAACCTCAGCTGACCTGGGCGATCCAGTCGTTGAGGTTGTAGTAGTTGCTGATGCGCGCCACCTTGCCGTCGCGCAGCTCGAAGAAGGCGCCGGCCGGCAGCACGTAGGTCTGGCCCTGGGCCGGCGGCAGGCCCTCGTCGTCCGCCAGGTATTGGCCATGTACGGTGAACTCGGCGGCGGCGCGGCTGCCGTCGGCGTTCTGCATGATGACGATGTCCTCCAGACGCTCGCGGTAGCAGCGGTTCATCTTCTCCATGAAGGCTGCGAAGGCGGCCTTGCCGACTTGGCGTTCGCCCTGGTTGATGTCGTGCACCACGTCATCGGTCAGCAGGTCGAGGAAGGACGACATGTCCCCGGCGTTGAAGGCTGCATAGTAGGCCTGCACCAGTTCGGTGGCGTTCATGGGAATACTCCTGTCGTTATGGGCTTAGAAGCGCAAAGGGTGCGTATGATAAGGTCAAGGCTCCTGGCCGGCATGTCTGTCGGCGTCATCCTGCTGCTGCCCAACGACTCCATCCATGGATATCCGACTGCTCCGGGGGGCCGAGATCGTCCCCCATATCGCTGACCTGGCGCGTCTGCGCATCACTGTATTCCGTGAGTTCCCCTATCTGTACGACGGCGACTTCGAGTACGAGGCTCGCTATCTGGATACCTACGCGCGCTCGGCGGACAGCCTCTGCGTGCTGGTGCTGGACGAGGCCAGGGTGGTCGGCGCCTCCACCGCCCTGCCGCTGGCCGACGAGACCGTGGAGTTCCAACGGCCCTTCGTCGCCGCCGGCTGGGAGGTGGCGAAGATCTTCTACTTCGGCGAGTCGCTGCTGCTCCCGGCGTACCGCGGTCTGGGCCTGGGGGTGCGCTTCTTCGCCGAGCGCGAGGCCCATGCCCGCGCCCTGGGGCGCTTCAGCCATTGCGCCTTCTGCGCCGTGCAGCGCCCCGCCGACCACCCGCGGCGGCCGGCGGACTACCAGCCGCTCAATGATTTCTGGGCGCGCCGCGGCTATCGCCACCACCCCGAACTGCACACCGAATACCACTGGCGCGACCTGGACGAGCAGGAAGAGTCGGCCAAGCCCATGTCGTTCTGGCTGAAGGAGATCGCCGCGTGATCAGCCTGGCCGCCTGTCAATACCACATCGATCTGCTGACCAGTTGGGAGGCCTATGCCGCGCACCTCAGCGCGCTTTGCGAGGAGGCTGCCGGGCAGGGCGCCCGTCTGCTGCTCCTCCCGGAATATGCCGGGCTGGTGCTCAGCGGCCAGCTGCCGGAAGAGCAGCGTGGCGACCTGCAGGCCTCCATCGCCGGCATCCAGCCGCTGTTGCCACGCTGGCTGGAGCTCTGCGAGGGCCTGGCGCAGCGCCTGAATGTTTACCTGCAGCCCGGTTCCCTGCCGGTGCTCGACGCTGACGGCCGCTACCGCAACCGCGCCTGGCTGTTCGGCCCGG
The DNA here is from genome assembly GCF_000364625.1 of Pseudomonas thermotolerans DSM 14292. Classification (GTDB taxonomy): domain Bacteria; phylum Pseudomonadota; class Gammaproteobacteria; order Pseudomonadales; family Pseudomonadaceae; genus Aquipseudomonas; species Aquipseudomonas thermotolerans. The sequence continues at coordinate 26,343 of NZ_KB822625.1, read as the reverse complement.
AAGGCAACCTGGGCAGCCAGGACAAGCTGATCATGACCCGCTTCGAGCTGGAGCAGTGGGACATCGCCGCCGGCCAGGGGCTGCGGGTGTTCGATACCGAGCTGGGGCGCCTGGGCATCCTGATCTGCTACGACAACGAATTTCCCCTGCTGGCTCGCCGGTTGGCCGAGGCCGGGGTGGATCTGATCCTCGCGCCGAGTTGCACCGACACCGAGGCGGGCTTCCACCGAGTGCGCGTTGGCGCCCAGGCCCGTGCCCTGGAGAACCAGATCGCCGTGCTGCAGGCGCCCACCGTGGGGCTGGCGCCCTGGTCGCCGGCGCTGGACGAGAACATCGGCCGCGCCGCCCTCTACGTGCCGCCGGATCGCGGCATGCCGAGCAGCGGGGTGATCGCCGAGAGCGCGGAGCTCTGCCCGAGCGAGAGCCGCTGGCTGTACGCCGAGCTGGATCTGGCCGAGGTGCGCCGGGTGCGCGAGCAGGGCCAGGTGTTCACCCGCCGCGACTGGCCGCTGCAGTTCGACGAGGCGCGGCTGGCGCTGCGCCAGAGCTGACTGCCGGAGCCGTCCTGTGGCGGCCCCGGCGGCTGCAGGTCAGGCCTGAGCGGCCAGATACTCCTCGGTGGACACCACCTGGGCATAGGCAAAGGCCAGGGCAGCCATGTAGGCGGCGTGTACCTGCTCGGCGGGAATCCGCCGGCCGAGGAACTCCTGGCCGCGGGTCGCGCAGGCGTCGTGGATCACCGTGGTGGCATAGCCGAAGTCGGCGCTGGCGCGGGCCGCGGCGTCGATGCACATGTGGCTCATGGCGCCGACCAGGGTGATCTGCTCGATGCCTTCGGCCTCCAGCAGAGCCTTTAGCTCGGTGTCGCGGAAGGCGTTGACCCGGTGCTTGAGCACCACCGCTTCGCCGGCCTGCGGTTGCACGCTGGGGTGGATCTGCGCGCCGGCCGAGTTCGGGGTGAAGAAGGGCGCCTCGGCGCTCTCGAACTCGTGGCGAACGTGGATCACCTTGTCGCCCGCCGCGCGGGCCGCGGCGAGGATCTTCGCGGCGTTGGCGGCGGCCGCGTCCATGCCGTGCAGCGGCCACTTGCCGGTGCCGAAGTAGTCGTTCTGGATGTCGATGAGAATCAGGGCGCGTTTGCTCATGCTGGCCTCCATGGGATGATGTGCCGTGAACCTTAGCGTCCCGCCCGCCGTGGCGGGATGGTCTTGTCCGACAATTTCCGGGGGAAAACTGACAATGAGCCAGAGCTGCCTGGAAATCGGCTTGCTGCTGTACCCCGGTGCCCAGCTGGCGGCGGTCCATGGCCTGGGCGATCTGTTCGCGGTGGCCAACCGCATGTCTGCCGGTCGCGGCGGCCTGCCGGTGCTGCGCGTCAGCCACTGGCAGGCCGATGCGCAGGGCGAGGTCTGTCGCTGCCACGATAGCCATCCCGGGCAGGGCGGCGAGCACCCCCAAGTGTTGATCCTGCCGCCCTGCCTGGACGTGGCCGCCCGACAGCCGCTGCCGGAGGCCTACCGACGCTGGCTGGCGCAGCGCCGAGCCACGGGGGCGACTCTGGCCTCGGTGTGCGCCGGGGCCTTTCCGCTGGCCGAGGCCGGCCTGCTGGACGGCCGCCAGGTGACCACCCACTGGGCGCTGGCCGGTGAGCTGGCCGAGCGCTATCCGCAGGTGCGGGTGCTGCCCGAGCGCATGGTGGTGGAGGATGGCGACCTGATCACCGCCGGTGGGCTGATGGCCTGGGTGGATCTCGGCCTGGCCCTGGTGGCCCGTCTGATTGGGCCGACCATCGCCGCGGAGACCGCGCGCTTCCTGGTGGTGGATCTGAACCGCGAGTCGCAGCTGCACTTCAGCAGCTTCGCGCCCAGCTTCGACCACGGCGATGCCGCGGTGCTCGCCGTGCAGCAGTGGCTGCAGGGTCCGGCTCTGGCCGAGGCCAGTCTGGCCGGCATGGCGGCGCGCGCCGGCCTGGGCGAACGCACTTTCCTGCGTCGCTTCCGTGCCGCCACCGGGATGAAGCCCACCGAGTACTGCCAGCAGCTGCGGGTGGCCAGGGCCCGCGAGCTGCTGGAGTTCACCCGGCAGAGCATCGACGAGATCGCCTGGCAGGTCGGCTACCGGGACAGCGGTGCCTTCCGCAAGCTGTTCACCCGGCTGGTCGGTCTGTCTCCGGGGGATTACCGGCGGCGCTTCGGTAGCGCGGCGCGCCGGGAAGGCTAGGCAAGCCTTTCCGGGGACAGAAACGCGAAAGCCCGGCGCTGAGCCGGGCTTTCGTTTGCTTTCAGGCGGATTACTTGACTTCCACCGCCAGGCTTTCGGCGATCTTCTTCTGCCAGATCGCCGGGCCGGTGATGTGCACCGACTCGCCCTTGGTGTCCACCGCCACGGTCACCGGCATGTCCTTCACCTCGAACTCGTAGATGGCCTCCATGCCCAGCTCCTCGAAGGCCAGTACGCGGGACTTCTTGATCGCCTGGGCGACCAGATAGGCAGCGCCGCCGACGGCCATCAGGTACACCGCCTTGTTGTCCTTGATCGCCTCGATGGCCACCGGGCCGCGCTCGGACTTGCCGATCATGCCTAGCAGGCCGGTCTGCTCGAGGATCTGGCGGGTGAACTTGTCCATGCGAGTGGCGGTGGTGGGACCGGCCGGGCCGACCACCTCGTCGCGCACCGGATCGACCGGGCCGACGTAGTAGATGAAGCGACCCTTCAGGTCCACCGGCAGCGGCTCGCCGCGGTTGAGCATGTCCACCATGCGCTTGTGGGCGGCGTCGCGGCCGGTGAGCATCTTGCCGTTGAGCAGCAGGGTCTCGCCCGGCTTCCAGCTCTGCACCTCTTCCGGGGTGATCTTGTCGAGGTCGACGCGGCGCGCCGAGGGGCCGGCTTCCCAGACGATCTCCGGGTAGGCGTCCAGCGGCGGCGGGGTCAGCGCGGCCGGGCCGGAGCCGTCGAGCACGAAGTGCGCGTGACGGGTCGCGGCGCAGTTCGGGATCATGCACACCGGCAGGCTGGCGGCGTGGGTCGGGTAGTCCTTGATCTTGACGTCCAGCACGGTGGTCAGACCGCCCAGGCCCTGGGCACCGATGCCCAGCTGGTTGACCTTCTCGAAGATCTCCAGGCGCAGTTCCTCGATGCGGTTCTGCGGGCCACGGGCCTTCAGCTCGTGGATGTCGATCTCGTCCATCAGCGATTCCTTGGCGAGCACCGCAGCCTTCTCGGCGGTACCGCCAATGCCGATGCCGAGCATGCCCGGCGGGCACCAGCCGGCGCCCATGGTCGGCACGGTCTTGATCACCCAGTCGACGATGGAGTCGGACGGGTTGAGCATGACCATCTTCGACTTGTTCTCGGAGCCGCCGCCCTTGGCTGCGACGTCGACCTCGACCTTGTCGCCGGGGACGATGGAGTAGTGGATCACCGCCGGGGTGTTGTCCTTGGTGTTCTTACGCGCACCGGCCGGGTCGGCCAGGATGGAGGCGCGCAGGACGTTCTCCGGCAGGTTGTAGGCGCGACGCACGCCTTCGTTGATCATGTCGTCCAGGCTCATGGTGGCGCCGTCCCAGCGCACGTCCATGCCGACCTTGACGAACACGGTGACGATACCGGTGTCCTGGCAGATCGGGCGGTGGCCGGTGGCGCACATGCGCGAGTTGATCAGGATCTGCGCCATGGCATCGCGCGCGGCCGGCGACTCCTCGCGCAGGTATGCCTCGTGCATGGCCTGGATGAAGTCGACGGGGTGGTAGTAGGAAATGAACTGCAGGGCGTCGGCGACGCTCTGAATCAGGTCTTCCTGTTTGATCACGGTCATGGCGCGCTCCTCTGTAAAGCGGGAACCGGGCGCCGGGTCGGAAGCCGACGCTCTAATCGCGGTAAAAAAGGCGCGGCAGTATACCTCGCCAGGCCGATTGCGGCACAGCAGCCGACGGTCGACCTTGGTCGGTGATCGGCCATGTCGGCCTAGGTTTTTTTTCTGCGGGACGGTACATTGGTGTCGTCATGCCATCACGGGATGGAGCCCATGAACTCAGGCAGCTTCCAAGTCGAACGGCCAGCCTTGCAGCGGTTGCTGGTGAGGCGTTTCGGCATGGCCGTGGCGACCTATGGCCTGGCTCTCCTGCTGTTCTGGCTGGCTGCCTCTTTCGGCCTGTTGCGCGACAGTCTGGGCATCGCCGTGCTGTTCAGCGCCCTGGTGGTGGCCAGTCAGCTGGTCTTCCTCGCCCTGTTCGCCAGTGGCCTTAACCGCAGGTTCAAGGACCCTAGCCTGACCGAGCCGCAGGTGCTGACTGCGCTGTTCTGGCACACCTGCCTGCTGGCGTTGCTGGAGAACGGCCGCGGCCCGCTGCTGGTGCTCTACGCGGTGATCCTGATGTTCGGGATTTTCCAGCTGCCGCCGCGGGTGTTCATCCGTTGCTCCATCCTCGCCTTCGCCGGCTTCCTCGGCCTGGTGCTCTGGGAGCTGGGCGTCGGGCGGCTGGCCGATCCGCCGCTGGCCCTGCTGGAGGTCTGCGTGCTGCTGCTGGTGCTGGTCTGGCTGAGCCTGTTTTCCTCCTACGTGCAGAGCCTGCGCCAGCGCATGCGTAAGCGGCGCTTCGCCCTGCAGGCGCACCAGGACACCCTGCGCAACATGATGCGCCAGCTCGAGGACCTGGTAGCCACCGACGAACTGACCGGGCTGTTCAACCGCCGGCATTTCCTGCGCCTCGCCGAGCGTGCCCTGGAGGAACTGGACGCGGGCCGGCAGCACGGGCTGGCGCTGATCGACCTGGACCACTTCAAGCAGATCAACGACCACCACGGCCATGCCGGCGGCGATCGCGTGCTGCAAACTTTCGCTGCGGTGGCGCGGGCCTGCCTGCGCGACGGCGACATCCTGGCCCGCTACGGCGGCGAGGAATTCGTCCTGCTGCTCCCGGATGCCGATGCCGACCGGGTGGCCTCTTGCTGCGAGCGGCTGCGCGAGGCCTTCGCCAGTGCCGAGCCGGTGGGCGTGGCAGTGGAGCGCCTCAGCCTGTCGGTGGGCATGACCCTGCTTCGCGCTGGCGACCAGCTCGACGAAGCCCTGCACCGCGCCGATCAGGCGCTCTACCGGGCCAAGCGCAACGGCCGCAACCGCTGCGACGCGGCCTGGGAAAAGTGCGATGCCTGACCTTGCCGCCGGTGGCCGCCGCTGGAGCGTGCCCGCCGGTGCCAACCTGCTCGACAGCCTGAATGCCGCTGGTGTGGTGGTGCCCTACAGCTGCCGTGCCGGCAGTTGCCATGCCTGCCTGGTGCGCTGCGTCGCCGGCGAGCCGCAAGATGCCCGCCCCGAGGCACTGGCGGCCGAGCGCCGGGCCGATGGCTGGCGGCTGGCCTGCCAGTGCCGGGTGGTCGGCGATCTCGAGGTGGAGGTCTTCGACCCGCAACGCGATGGCCTGTCGGCGCGGGTTGCCGAGCTGGACTGGCCGAGCCCCACGGTGCTGCGCCTGCGCCTGACGCCAGAGCGGCCGCTGCGTTATCGTGCTGGCCAGCACCTGGTGCTGTGGAGCGTGGAGGGCGTGGCGCGACCCTATTCGCTGGCCAGCCTGCCCGGCGAAGACCCCTGGCTGGAGTTCCACCTCGACTGCCGGGCACCGGGTGCCTTCTGCGATGCGGCGCGTCGGCTCGGACCGGGCGATGCCCTGCGCCTCGGCGAGCTGCGCGGCGGCGCGCTGCACTACGACCTGGACTGGCAGGCGCAGCCGCTCTGGCTGCTGGCCGCCGGCACCGGCCTGGCGCCGCTCTGGGGCGTGCTGCGCGAGGCGCTGCGCCAGGGCCACCAGGGGGAGGTCCGTCTGCTGCACCTGGCCCGCGAGCCGGCCGAGCACTATCTGGCCGGGCCCCTGGGCGAGCTGCAGGCTCGCCACCCCAACCTGCGAGTGCAGCTGGCCAGCGCGGCCGAGTTGCCGGCTGCTTTGGCCGAACTGCGCCTTGTTTCGCGGCAGACCCGCGCCTTAGTCTGCGGCCACCCCGGCAGCGTCGAAAGTTTCGTCCGCCACCTCTACCTGGCCGGGCTGCCGCGCAACCGGGTGTTCGCCGACAGCTTCCTGACCCGCAGCATCTGAGCCGATTCCCGAGGTATTCCATGACCGAGCACGTGCTTGTCGACCGTGCGCAGGGGCTTCTCACCCTGCGCCTGAACCGCCCGGAGAAGAAGAACGCCCTGACCCGAGCCATGTACGCAGCCCTGGCCGACGCTCTCGAGCAGGCTCAGGAGGACGCCGAACTGCGCGCCGTGCTGATTCGCGGCGACGCCCAGTGCTTCACCGCCGGCAACGACCTCAACGACTTCCTGCGCGCCGCCAGCAGCGGCCTGGACGATTCGGTGATGCGCTTCATGCAGGCGCTGTTCGAGTGCCGCAAGCCGGTGGTGGCGGCGGTCGCCGGCCCGGCGGTGGGTATCGGCACCACCCTGCTGCTGCACTGCGACCTGGTCTACGTCAGCCGCGACGCGCGCCTGCGCATGCCTTTCGTCAACCTCGGCCTGTGCCCGGAGTACGGCTCCAGCCTGCTACTGCCACGCCTGCTCGGCCCGGTGCGGGCGGCGCAGCTGTTGATGCTGGGCGAGGAGTTCAGCGGTGAGCAGGCCGCTGCCTGGGGGATCGCCAACGAGGCGCTGGACGACGGCGAGGCCACCTTGGCCCGCGCCGAGGCCATGGCCCGGCGCTTCCTGAGCCTGCCGCCGGAGGCGCTGGCGCTGACCAAGCGGCTGATGCGCGAGCCGGATCGCGAGACCCTGCGCCGGGTGATCCGCACGGAGGGCGAGGAGTTCGTCCGGCGATTGCGCTCCCCGGAAGCCTTCGCGGCGATGAGCGCCTTCATGCAGGGCAAGAAGGCCTGACGGCAATCTCCCGTTCGGCAAACGTAAACGGGGCAGCCGATGCGCGTCGGTTGCCCCGTTTGGCATTTGCGGCTGATGTGGCTGGTGTTACAGCAGCGCCTCGCCGACGTGGAGGATCTTCATGGTGTTGGTGCCGCCGGTGGTGTGGTAGCTGTCGCCCTTGGTGAGGATCACCCAGTCGCCGGGCTGCACCACGCCGCGCTTGAGCAGCTCGTCCACCGCTGCCTGGCTGAGCTGGTCGGCGGGCAGCGCGGCCGGGTCGAAGGGCACGGTGTAGACGCCGCGGAACAGCGCCACCCGGGCCTGGGTGGCGCGGTGCGGGGTGAAGGCGAAGATCGGCACCGCGGAGCGGATACGCGACATCACTAGGGGGCTGTAGCCGCTCTCGGTGAGGCTGATGATCGCCTTGACCCCGGGGAAGTGGTTGGCGGTGTACATGGTCGCCAGGGCCACGCTCTCGTCGCAGCGGCTGAAGCTCTGCCCCAGGCGGTGCCCGGACTTCTGGCTGGTGGGGTGCTTCTCGGCGCCCAGGCAGATGCGCGCCATGGCCTTGACCGCCTCCACCGGATACTCGCCGGCGGCGCTCTCCGCGGAGAGCATCACCGCGTCGGTATAGTCGAGCACCGCGTTGGCCACGTCGGAGACTTCGGCACGGGTCGGCATCGGGCTGTGGATCATCGACTCCATCATCTGGGTGGCGGTGATCACCGCCTTGTTGTAACGCCGCGCGTGGAGAATGATCTTCTTCTGGATGCCCACCAGCTCGGCGTCGCCGATCTCCACGCCGAGGTCGCCGCGGGCCACCATCACCGCGTCGCTGGCGCGGATCAGTCCGTCCAGCGCCTCGTCGTCGGCCACCGCCTCGGCGCGTTCGATCTTGGCCACCAGCCAGGCGTTGCCGCCGGCTTCCTGGAGCAGGCGGCGGGCGTATTCCATGTCCTTGGCGTCGCGCGGGAAGGACACCGCCACGTAGTCCAGCTCCAGCTCGGCGGCCAGCTTGATGTCGGCCTTGTCCTTGTCGGTCAGCGCCGGCGCGGTGAGACCGCCGCCGCGGCGGTTGATGCCCTTGTGGTCGGACAGCGGGCCGCCGATCAGCACCACGCAGTGCAGTTCGTCCGCGGTGACCGCCTCGACGCGCATCACCACGCGGCCGTCGTCGAGCAGCAGTTCGTCGCCGACGCCGCAGTCCTTGACCAGATCCGGGTAGTCGATGCCCACCACTTCCTGGGTGCCGGCATCCCGCGGGTGACTCACCGAGAAGCGGAACCTGTCGCCCTCGGCCAGCTCGATGCGTTTGTTGGCGAACCTGGCGATGCGGATCTTCGGTCCCTGCAGGTCGCCGAGCAGAGCGACGAAGCGCCCGTGTTTGGCTGCCAGCTTGCGCACCAGGCGGGCGCGGGCGCGGTGTTCGTCCGGGCTGCCGTGGGAGAAGTTCAGGCGGGCGACGTCGATGCCCGCGACGATCAGCTGTTCGAGGACTTCCGGGGCGCTGCTGGCCGGGCCGAGGGTGGCGACGATCTTGGTGCGGCGAAAGGTCATGCGGGAACTCCAGTCTGAATGCTGGAGTCGAGGCTACTCCCTCGCGCCGCTGTAGTCATGTCCGGGGGCGCACTACCTGCGCCCCGGCCTTCAGTCGTTCAGGTTGAGCGCCTGGTCGAGGCGCCGCACCGCTTTGTCGGCCAGCTCGCCGTCGGGGAACAGGGCGAGCTGCTGGCGCAGGTAGCCGATGGCCTTGTCGCGGTCGGCCCGGGCGTTGGCCGGCGACAGGTACATGAGCGCTAGCTGGTACAGCGACTTCTCCTTGATGCCGGCGGCCACCCCGGGGTCCTTCACCGCCAGTAGGTAGAGCTCCTCGGCCTCGGCGACGCGGTTTTTGAGCACCGCGCGGCGCGACAGCAGGGTCATGTCTGCATCCAGCTCCGGCGCGTAGAGGTCCAAATTGTTACTCGGCTGCCAGGTGGCCAGCAGCTCGCGAGCGGTCTTCTGCACCGGCTCCTGGGCGCGTTGGCGGATCAGTTCGATGCGCTCCGCGCTGCGCGCCGCGGCATGGGTGCCGGGGAACTCGTGGAGCACCCGGTAGAAGTAGTCGAGGGCGCGGCCGTCGTCGCGCTGGTCGTTGTAGCGGTTCATGTAGATCAGGCCGATCTGGTACAGGGCGATGGCGCGCACCTGGTCGCTCAGCCCGTGGTCGCGGTAGCCGGTCAGGTACAGTCGCTCGGCCTCGGCGCTCCGGCCGTCGCGGATCGCCTGGGCGCTGTAGGTCAGCAGGTCGCCTTCCTCCTCGATGGCGGCGGCGATGCGCTTGTTCTTCAGGACCTTGATCTCCACCGCCTCGTGGGTGGTGATCTGCGCGATGAACAGCGGGGTAGTGGGGGAACAGGCGGCCAGCGCGAGGCAGCCGGCCAGCAGCAGGGGGCGAAGGGGCGCCATGGGCTCTCCTGAACTGGGCGTGAATCCCGGGAGCATAGTCAGGCGCCCGGGAGCGGCCAAGCGCGGCGGCGCAGTTCCAATCGGAGGATATGCGTCGCTGCAGTTTTCCCGCCGGCTGCCGATAATGCCGGGCATGGAGGAACCGTCATGCGCACATTGCCGATCATCGTCCTGGCCCTGATCCTCGCCGGCTGCACCCGCTGGTCGATGGACCGCCACCTGAACAACGCCTACCGTGAGTACGCGCGAGGCGACTGCGAGCGGGTGATGCTGGAGCTCTCCCAGGTGGAACGCAAGAGCCGCTCGCGGCGCTACGTGCAGCCGGAGGTCTCGCTGCTGCGCGGCCAGTGCCTGGAGCGCCAGAGCCTGTTCGTCGATGCGGCGGAAACCTACCGCTTCATCCTCGCCCAGTTTCCCGGCAGCGAGTACGCCTACCGTGCCCGCGCGCGCCTGGAGACCTTGCGTCAGCTGGGCCGCATCGATCCGGCGCTGACCCGTCCCGCGCCGCTCTGAGCGGCCGTTCGCTCGCCCGTCGCGCAGTCCTTGAGCGGCTTCGTGGTCCGACTAAGCTGCCCGGGTACGCATTCAGGTAGGAAGCCCATGCCGCTTCGATCCTTTTTCGTCCTCTGCCTGCTGGCCGGGAGCCTGGCGATCCAGGCCGCGGAGATCTATCGCTGGACCGACGCCGGGGGCCGCGTGCATTTCGGTCAGCGTCCGGAGGCGGGGGCCGAGCCGATCGAGGTGCGGCCCCAGGTGGTCGAGCGGGACGCCGTCACCCGCGAGCGCGAGGCCCGCGCCGAACGCTACTTCGGGGCGCGCCGCGAGGAGCGGCAGGCGGAGGCCCGGCGCCAGGCCGAGCGCCAGGCGCAGCATGCCCGCGAGTGTGAGGCGCTGCGCGAGCGGCTGGCCAGGCTGTCCAGGGGCGGGCGCTACTATCACGTTGACGAGCGGGGCGGGAGGGTCTACTACAGCGACGAGGAGCTGGCCGCCGCGCGTCGGCAGCTGAGCGGGCTCATCGAACAGCGCTGCGGCTAAGGGCTGGTCGAGGCCGGGGACGCAGGCGCATACTCCGGCAAGTAGCGTTCTGCCATTACGTGGTCACTCATCATGCAACGCCGAATCCGCCGCATCGAACGCCATCAGCTGCCCTACTACCTGAAGGTGTTCAACCGCATCACCGACAAGCCCATGGGCTACATCGGCAACGTTTCCATGGACGGCCTGATGCTGATCAGCGAGCTGCCGATGTTGGTGCGCGCCCGCTTCGAGCTGCGCCTGAAGATTCCCGCCCAGGACGGCCAACGCTTCGTCGACTTCGCCGGCACCTGTCAGTGGTGCCGCGAGGACGTCAACCCCGGCAGCTACGACTCCGGCTTCGCTCTGGTGGCGCCGCCGGCGGAGTACGTGGAGATGGTCGAGGCGCTGCGCCACTACTTCAGCTTTCGCAGCCTCGCCGCCTCGACCTGAGGCCGGCGCCGGCAGTGTGCCCGCCGCTTTCCTCTTTCATATGACGCCGGGGATCAGAGCGCCCCGGCCTTCTTCCACGCCAGATACTGGCTGACCAGCCGCGGTCCCAGCTCGCCGGGGCGTGCGTCGAGCACCGGCAGGCCGTGGGCGGTGAGGCGCTCGTGCAGGCCGGCGCGGGCATTCAGGTAGTCCACCGTGCCGCAGTAGGCGAGGGCTTCCTCGTAGCTCCGTACCGGCGTCTGGATCAGTCGGTCGAGGACCTCCTCGCGCAGGCTGGCGACTAGCACCCGGTGTTGGCGACCGAGGCGCCGCATGGCGTCGAGCAGCTCGCCGTCGTCCTCGTCGCGCAGGTTGCTGAGCACCACCACCAGGGCACGACGGAGCTGGCGGGCAAGGACCAGATCGGCGGCGGCGCTGAAGTCCGCCGGGCGCTGGGTGCATTGCAGGTCGTAGACGCCGTTGAGCAGCACGCTGAGCTGCGCCTGGCCCTTGTTCGGCGGCACGAAGCGCGGCTGGTCGCTGGCGAAGGTGGCCAGGCCCACCGCGTCGCCCTGGCGCAGGGCCACGTAGCTGAGCAGCAGGCAGGCGTTGAGGGCGTGGTCGAAGTGGCTCAGCTCGCCATCCTGGCTGCGCATGTGGCGGCCGCAGTCGATCAGGAACAGCACCTGCTGGTCGCGCTCGTCCTGGTACTCGCGGGCGATCGGTACGCGCTTGCGGGCGGTGGCCTTCCAGTCGATCTGCCGCAGGGTGTCGCCTTCGCGGAACTCGCGCAGCTGATGGAACTCCAGGCCGAGGCCACGGCGCTGGCGCTGGCGCACGCCGAGCTGGCCGAGCCAGTGCTCCACGGCGGTCAGTTGGGCGCCGTAGAGACGGGCGAAGTCGGGGTAGACACGGGTTTCGCCGGGCAGTTCAAGCCGGCGCTTGCCCAGCCACAAGCGCAGCGGGCTGGGCAGGTGGATCTCGCAGCAGGGGAAGCGGAAGTGGCCGCGGCGCAGCGGGCGCAGGCGGTAGCGGTACTGGCTGACTTCTCCGGGGCGCAGGGCGATGCGCTGCGGCAGGTGCTCGAAGGCCATGTCCGCCGACACGTGGTCGAACAGCTCCAGCCAGGTGGGCCGTGAGTACGGGTGGTGAACGTCCAGTTGCACCTCGCTCCAGCGCCCGAGGGACAGTTTGCCGGGCAACTGGCGGACGATCCGCGGCGCCGGCAGGCGGCGCAGCCACAGAGCGTCCGCGCCGGCGAGCAGGAGCAGCGCCAGCAGGGCGATCCACCAGAGCCGCTCGAGCAGCGCAGGCGCTTCCTGGCCGAGGGCCGAGAGCGTGCCGAGCAGCAGGGCCGCGGCGAGCAGACCGGCGCACAGCGCCAGTAGCGTGGGCGAGGGTCTCATAGGCGCGGGGCGGGAAGCTGATCCAGCAGCTGCTGCAGTACCTGGTCGACCGACAGGCCCTCGATGTCCAGTTCCGGCGACAGCCGCACGCGGTGGCGCAGCACCGCCAGGGCGCACTGCTTGATGTCGTCCGGCAGCACGAACTCGCCGCCGCGCAGCAGCGCCCGGGCCCGGCCGCCACGCACCAGGGCGATGCTGGCGCGCGGCCCGGCGCCGAGCAGCAGGCCCGGCCAGTTGCGGGTGGCGCGGGCGATGCGCACCGCGTAGTCGAGCACCTGCTCGTCCACCGGCAGCTCGCTGGCGATCTTCTGCATGGCCAGCACGTCGCGGGCCTGCAGCAGTGGGCGCAGGGGTGTCACCTCGAGCATGTCGGCGCGCGCCGAGCGGGTCACCTGGCGGACCATCTCTAGCTCCTCGCCGGCTTCCGGATAGCCCATCTGCAGCTTGAGCATGAAACGGTCCAACTCGGCCTCGGGCAGCGGGTAGGTGCCTTCCTGCTCGATGGGGTTCTGGGTGGCCAGTACCATGAACGGCTGTGGCACCGGCAGGGCGCGGCCCTCCAGGGTCACTTGGCGTTCCTGCATGACCTCCAGCAGCGCCGCCTGGGTCTTGGCCGGGGCGCGGTTGATTTCGTCGGCGAGCAGCAGGTGGGTGAACACCGGGCCGCGGCGCAGCTTGAACTGCTCGGCCTGCTGGTCGTAGACGGCGTGGCCGGTGACGTCGCTGGGCATCAGGTCGGGGGTGAACTGGATGCGTGCGAACTCGCCGCCGAAGCAGCGCGCCAGGGCGCGAACCAGCAGGGTCTTGCCGAGGCCGGGAACGCCCTCGATGAGCACGTGGCCGTTGGCGAGCAGGGCGGTGAGCACGTCGTCGATCACCGCGGTCTGGCCGATCAGCGCCTTCTGCAGTTCGCTGCGCAGGGCCTGGGCCAGCTGGCTGGCGCGCTGGCGCTGGGTGGCGGGATTGGTGGCGGATTTTTCGCCGGCGGCAGTGTCGGGAGTCTGTTCGCTCATAGGGCATTCCTGAGGGTTTGCAGGTGGGCTACCTGGCGGGTGAACTCGGCGGCTGGCAGGCGCTGCGCCGGCAGCGGGCGCATGGCCTGGCCGATGGTGCTGGTGGGCAGGCGGGTGAGGCGGCCGAGCACCTGCCACTGGCTGGCCACGTCGAGCCGTTCGAAACCGGGATGGCGGCGCCGCGCGCGACGCTGGATGTCGCGCTGCAGGGTCTGGATCAGCGCCGCCTGGCCGCCGTGGCGAAGCAGGAAGTCGGCGCTGCCGCGCAAGTGTTCCTCGAGCTGGCGGCGCGCCCGGTCGAGCGGGGCGAGCAGCGGGCCGCGGCGCTGTCCGGCGGCCCAAAGGGCGAGGATCAGCAGCAGGGCGAGGGCGGCGAGGGCTTCCGGGAAGTGCCGGGCGAGCAGGCGCGGAAGGCTGTCGCGCTCGGCGCGGTGCAGCAGGGTGACGGAGCTGTCCTGGGTCAGGTACCAGAGCAGCCAGGCGTGGTCGTAGTCGGCGATGTTGCGGTTCTGCCAGAGCCACGGATCACTGAGCACGGTGACCAGGCCCTCGCCGTGGTAGAGCTGCAGCATGTGGGTGGCGCGGCCGCTGTTGGCCCAGGCGTGGGCGCGGTTGCCAGCGTCGTGGAGGTGGAAGCGGGTGTCGAAGTCGAGGTAGGCCGGCGCCGTCTCATTCTCCAGGTACAGCTTGGTGAGCTGCGGATAGCGGTCCTCCTCGGCACCTTCGGCTGGTTCCGCATCCACCTCGTCGTCGAGGTCCTCGGCGAGGTACTGCTGGATGCCCAGGCGGTCGAGCAGCAGGTCGCCGCTCTGGCCTGCGTCCTCGTCCCACAGGCGTTCGGCGATCAGCAGCAGGTGGCCGCCCTTGGCCGTCCAGTCGAGCAGACGCTCGGCCTGGCGCGGGGTCATGTCGCGACGATCGGCGAGCAGCAGCAGGGTTTGCCCGGCGCTGGGCAGGCGTTCCACTTCGCTCGGGCTGTCGGCGCGGCGGACCTGCAGGCCGCGCTGGCGCAGGAAGGTCTCGGCGGCCAGGTAGGGATTGCGGCGCGCTTCCGGTGAGGGACCAAGCTTGATCTCCTCGCGGTAGGAACTCAGGCGGCCGGGCAGGAAGACCGCCAGCAGGCCGAGGGCGAGGGCCAGCACGGCGCCGAGCAGCAGGATCTGGCGGCGGCTCATGCCGGCAGCTCCGCGGGGAACAGCCGGCGCCAGGCAGCACACAGCTCGGTCTTCATCTCGGCCGGCGGCCGGCGGTGGCCGTAGGCGAGGTCCTGCCAGCAGGTGGTCAGGGTCCGGCTGAAGCGGTGCAGTTCGTCCTGCGCCAGGCCGGCCACCAGCGCCAGCACCTCGCCTTCGGTGTGGGAGGCTTTCAGCGGTAGGCGCAGGTCATGCAGCAGGCGGCTGAGCAGGGCGCGGTAGAGCAGGCCCAGGGCCTCGCGCGGATGTTCGTCCCAGAGCCGCTCGACGCTGCCGGCGACGTCCTCGGGGAGGCTTTCCGGGCTGACTTCAAGGCCGAACAGCACGCTCGGCGCCGTCGTTGGGCGACGCTGCGGCAGGCCCAGGCGGCCTGCGAAGGTCTGCAGCCAGTCGCGGTAGCGCCAGATCAGCAGCACCAGCAGGCTGACCAGGGTGGCCCAGAGGAGGATTTCCAGGGCCTGCACCAGGTAGCCGCCGTTGAAAAGTTCAAGCAGCCATTCCAACCAGCGGACCAGGGCCGCGTCGCCCTGGTCGGCCGCGGCTTCGTCCCCGGCGTCCGCGCCGAAGCGCCAGCGGGTGACGGTCTTGCGATTCTCGAAGGGCGGTTGGTCGAGCAATTGCTGGATGGCATCGTGGGCGGCCTTGCTGGTCAGCGGCTGCTGGAGCAGGCGCTCGGCCAGCGGTCCCTGCGGGTCGACCGGTGCTTCGGCCCAGGCCGGCGGCGCAGGCTGGGCAAGCAGCAGGGCGGCGCCGAGCAGCAGGGCGTAGGCGGCACCGGTCAGGCGCTGGCGCAGGCGGCGGAAGGCCAGCTCGATGTCCCAGGCTTCCAGCTGGGTGCGGCGGTTCAGGTAGAGGCTGAAGCCGCAGGCCACGTAGATCGGCTCCCAGAACACCAGCACCAGGGCGTAGAGCAGGTTGGAGAGGTGTTCCAGCCACAGCCCGTCGTGCTGCTCGGCGAAGATCAGCTGCTCCCAGTCCCATTCCAGGCTGACGCCCTGCGGCAGGAGCAGATAGAGCAGGCCCACCAGGCCCAGCCAGAGGGCCAGTTCCAGGTGCATGCCGATCACCGTCAGCCAGGTGGCGCTGCCGGAATTACGCCGGCCGAGCACTGCCAGGCGCTGTCTGTGTGCCTCGCCGGTCAGGCCTTCGAGCTGCTGCACCGGCAGTTCGAAGCTGCGCGTCGGGCTGAAGCACCGCCAGGTCAGGCTGGCCAGCAGTTGGGGTCTGAGCAGGCGTGGCCAGGCGCGCAGCGATCCGCCCAGGCTGGGCACCTCGCCGAACAGAGCGCGGGAGAGGATGTACAGGGGCAGCCGCTCGAAGGCCGGCTTGAGTAGCCAGAACAGCAGCAGCGCCCAGCTCGGCCGCTCCCACAATAGCAGGCTGAGCAGGGCGAAGATCGGCAGGCTGATGGCCGCCCAACTGGTCATCAGCAGGCCGCGATGGCGGCGGGCGAGCAGCACGCCGAGGTCGATGGCCTCCCAGGCGTTGCGCGGGCGGATGGCCACGCTGGCATCAGTCAGGCGCATGCTGGCCTCGTCCGGCGAACAGCAGATAGCCCAGCACCAGCAGCCAGAGGCCGGCGCCGACCAGGTACTTGACGGTCGGGCTGGCGAAGGTCATCGACGACCAGTAGGCCTCGATGAAGGCGGCGATCAGCAGGAACAGCGTGGCCCCGGCGACCAGCCGCACGGCGGGTCGCGCGGCCAGGCGCAGGGCCTCTCCACGCGGCAGGCGGCCGGGGGCGAGCAGGGCGCTGCCGAGCCTGAGTCCGGCGGCGCCGGCCAGGGCGATGGCAGTGAGCTCGAAGGCACCGTGGCCGATCACGAATGACCAGAACGGCTCGCCGTAGCCGATTTGCGTCAGGTGACCGGCCAGCGCGCCGATCACCAGGCCGTTGTGGAGCAGGAAGAACAGACTGCCGAGGCCGAACAGCAGGCCACTGGCGAAGGTCTGAAAGGCGATGCCGATGTTGTTCATGATGTAGAAGCCGAACATCATCCAGTCGTCGCCGGCGTTGCGTTCGCCGAAGCGCCCCAGGCGACGGGCGGCGGGATCGTACATGGCTTCCATGGCGGAAACCTGCTCCGGGCCGATCAGGCTGTAGACCAGTTCGGGGACCAGGTAGACCAGCACCCCCATGCCGATTAGGCTGCCGAAGAACAGCAGGCTGGCGGCCAGCACGTGGCGCCATTCCTGGCGCACCAGGCGCGACAGGCCGCCGAGCAGAAAGCCGATCAGCTGCGCACCGAGGTGGCTGCGGTGTCGGTAGAACTGCTGGTGGCCGCGCATCGCCAGCTGCTGCAGGTGCTCCACTAGATGATTGCTATAGCCGCGCTCGCGAGCCAGGGCGAGGTGCTGGCAGAGCTGCCGGTAGGCGCCGGCGAACTCGCTGCAGCCCTTGCCGTTGGCCTTGCCGCGCTCGAGGGTGTCGAGCTGGCGGGCGAAGCGCTTCCAGGCGGTCTGGTGGCGGTGTTCGAACTGGCTCTGCTTCATGTCGGTCCCAGCAGGCCTCGGGCGATGCGGTTGATGCGTTCCTCGGCCTGTTCCGGGGCCACCGCCAGGGGCTCGGCGAGGATCGCTGCCAGCTCGGCGCGACGCGGTGCGGAGAGTTGCTCCCGGCGTTCGGCGAAGCCGAGCAGCGCGCGCTGCTCGCCCTGGCTGAGCGGGAAGGGGGGCGGCAGCGGTTCGGTTTCGGGCAGCGCGGGACGC
Organism: Pseudomonas thermotolerans DSM 14292; assembly: GCF_000364625.1. Classification (GTDB taxonomy): domain Bacteria; phylum Pseudomonadota; class Gammaproteobacteria; order Pseudomonadales; family Pseudomonadaceae; genus Aquipseudomonas; species Aquipseudomonas thermotolerans. Next base: position 9,284 of record NZ_KB822625.1, on the reverse strand, counting down.
TCCGTGGCGCTGTCGCGGTAGACCACCAGGGTGCCGGCGGCGATGTCGCCGAGTCGCTTGAAGGCCGGATGGCTGAGGCAGCTGAGGATGCCCAGGGCGTAGGCGAACGGCAGCAGGTCGACGAAGCGCAGCAGGTTGCGGGTCAGCGAGGCGGCCCAGCCGACCGGGGTGCCGTCGTCGTGGATCACCCGCAGGCCCAGCCACTGCTTGCCCGGGGTACGGCCCTGGTTGAGCACCTCGAACAGCACCATGTACCACCAGTTGATCAGGAACAGCAGGATGGCGCCCAGGCCCAGCCCGAACTGGCCGAGCGCGCCGAGCAGGAAGAACAGCGCGAGCAGCGCCAGGCCGCGGATCGCCAGGTCGATGGCGAAGGCCAGGGCGCGCGGCACCAGCCCGGCGGGGCGCAGCAGCAGGTCGATGCCTTCCGGGGTTTCCACCCGGAAGCGGGTATCCAGAGGTCGGGCCGTGGCAAGCATGGCGGTCTAGTCGGGCATGCGGCCGGCGGCGGGGAAGGGCATGGCGCGCATGGAACGGTCCTTGTACGAGACGATGGGCGGCATGCTAGCGGCTCGGCCGGTGCCACCACAAGCCGCGCGCCGGTCGGTCGGGGTACACTGCGGCAGCCTTCACACCCAGGAGTCTTCCGTGACTTCCAGCATCTTCTGGTACGACTACGAGACCACCGGCATCGATCCGCGCCGTGACCGGCCGCTGCAGGTCGCCGGCATCCGCACCGACGAAGCCCTGAACGAGATCGGCGAGCCGCTCAATCTCTACTGCCGCCCGAGCGACGACATCCTGCCGCATCCGGCTGCCTGCCTGGTGACCGGCATCGGCCCGGCGCGCCTCGCCGAGCTGGGGCTGGGCGAGGCCGAGTTCATGACCCGGGTCCACGCCGAACTGGCCCGGCCCGGCACCTGCGGCGCCGGCTACAACACCCTGCGCTTCGACGACGAGGTGACCCGCCACAGTCTGTACCGCAACTTCTTCGATCCCTATGCCCGGGAATGGCAGGGCGGCAACAGCCGCTGGGACCTGATCGACCTGGTGCGCACCGCCTATGCGCTACGCCCGGAAGGCATCCAGTGGCCGGAGGAGGAAGGCCGGGTCACCCTGCGCCTGGAGCGACTCACCGAGGCCAACGGGCTGGAGCACGGACAGGCTCACGACGCGCTGTCCGACGTGCGCGCCACCATCGCCCTGGCCCGCCTGTTGCGCGCCCGCCAGCCGAAGCTCTACGACTACCTCTACGGGCTGCGCAGCAAGCAGGCGGTGCTCGGCCAGATCCGCCTGCTGCAGCCTGTGGTGCATGTCTCCGGGCGTTTTGCCGCGGCGCGCCATTACCTCGCCGTGGTCCTGCCGCTGGCCTGGCATCCGCGCAACCGCAACGCGCTGATCGTCTGCGACCTGCAGAGCGATCCGGCACCCCTGCTGGACTACGACGCCGAGCGTCTGCGCCGCCTGCTCTACACCCGCCGCGAGGAGTTGGCCGAGGACGAGCTGCCGGTGCCCCTGAAGCTGGTGCACGTCAACCGCTGTCCGGTGCTGGCCCCCCTGAGCGTGCTGCGCGAGGCCGACCGCCAGCGTCTGGGAGTGGATCTCGAACGGTGCCTGGCGCAGGCGCGGCTGCTCGCCGAGCATCGTCCCCTGTGGCAGGACAAGCTGCCGCAGGTGTATGCCGAGCAAGGCTTCGAGTCTTCCCCGGACCCCGAGCAGCAACTCTATGACGGCTTCCTCGGCGATCGCGACCGGCGTCTCTGCGAGCAGGTCCGTGCCGCCGACCCGCAGCGTCTGGCGGCGGGCAACTGGCTGTTCGACGATGCGCGCCTCGGCGAATTGCTGTTTCGTTATCGTGCCCGCAACTTTCCGGAAACTTTGCAGGCCGACGAACAGGAGCGCTGGCATGACTTCTGCCGGCAGCGCCTGAGCGATCGGCAGTGGGGCGCGCCCAATACCCTGGCGGAGTTCCGGGCAGCACTCGACGAAAGCCTGCGCAGCGCAACGCCGGAACAACAAAGTTTGCTGCGCGAATGGCAGGCGTATGGCGAACAACTGGCCCGGCGTTATGGGCTGTAAATACTGGAAAGCGTTAATCCGTGGCAGCCGGAAAGAAGCTGATGGCCATTCGGCAGTTCTTTCCCGGAAGCCACGGGATTCGCTGCCTGGGCGGAAGTTTGGGGTCTCCGGTTAGTTATTCGCGGGACAGCTTCGGAAGCCCCTGGAGCGCGTTATCCGGGTAATAAAAAACGCCAGCGATGCTGGCGTTTTTCATGCGATCTTGCGAGGTGGGGGCTTAGCCCAGCAGGGTGGCCCAGCTTTCCACGGTTTCGGCGCCCCACTTGGCTTTCCACTCTTTCAGGGTCTTGTGGTTGCCGCCCTTGGTTTCGATGACCTCACCGGTTTCGGGGTTCTTGTATTGCTTGACCTTGCGCGCCCGTTTGGTGCCGGCAGCCGGTTTGCTGCCGCGCGCCACTTTGGCGGGTTTGGCATCGGGGTCGAGAATGGCAATGATGTCGCGCAGGGATTTGGAGTATTCGCCCATCAGTGCGCGGAGTTTGCCTTCGAATTCCAGTTCCTTCTTCAGCTTGTCATCCTGGGCGAGGCTTTTCAGGCGCTCCTGGAGCTCCCGGATGGCCTCCTCGGTGGCTCGATATTCGTTGATCAGCGACATGACGTGTTCCTTGAACTCTTAATGAGAGAGTGTTCAGTGGGATGGAATAATAGTCAGGTGGTTTGTTCAAGTAAACATATTTGCGAAGTTTTGCGCGATTAAACACATTTAAAACGCTCCGTGCAGAGCTAATTCCTGGGGGAAGTTTCGGGATATGCGAGGCTGGCGAACTAGGCCGTACCCTTGTTTTCAGTATGGACTATTGCGCGCTAATGGCTGCTCCGGCCCGCGGACCCTGATCTGGGCAAGACCGGTGGGCGGCTAGTACTGAAGTTTTTCCGGCAGGTCGCTAGAATGGCGCCCTTCGCAGTTTCATGGAGTTCGTCATGCGCACCTATCGGCTGGTCATCGCCTGCCCGGATGGCGTTGGTATCGTTGCCAAAGTCAGTAATTTCCTGGCCACCTACAACGGCTGGATTTCCGAGGCGAGCCACCATTCGGACAACCAGAGTGGCTGGTTCTTCATGCGTCACGAGATCCGTGCCGACTCGCTGCCGTTCGATCTGGACGGGTTCCGTCAGGCCTTCGCGCCGATCGCCCGGGAGTTCTCCATGGAGTGGCGGGTGACCGATTCCGAACAGAAGAAGCGGGTGGTGCTGATGGCCAGCCGCGAGTCCCACTGCCTGGCCGACCTGCTGTACCGCTGGCAGAGCGGTGAGCTGGATTGCGAGATCCCCTGCGTGATCGCCAACCACGACGACCTGCGCAGCATGGTGGAGTGGTACGGCATCCCCTATTTCCATGTCCCGGTGGATCCCAAGGACAAGGCCCCGGCCTTCGCCGAGGTGTCCCGCCTGGTGCATGAGCATGCTGCCGACGTGGTGGTGCTGGCCCGCTACATGCAGATCCTGCCGCCCGATATCTGCCGCGAGTACGCCGGCCAGGTGATCAACATCCACCACAGCTTCCTGCCCTCGTTCGTCGGCGCCAAGCCCTATCACCAGGCGGCGCGGCGCGGCGTGAAGCTGATTGGCGCCACCTGCCACTACGTCACCGAGGAACTGGATGCCGGCCCGATCATCGAGCAGGACGTGGTGCGCATCTCCCACCGCGACAGCGTCGATGACATGGTGCGGCTCGGCAAGGACGTGGAGAAGCGCGTGCTGGCTCACGGCCTGCGCCTGCATCTGGAAGACCGGGTGCTGATCCACGACAACAAGACCGTGGTCTTCGACTGAGCCGCTCGCAGGGGCCTTGTCCGTGCTTGCTCAGGGCCCCTGGGGTTCCCGCCTTTCTCGGCGCCTCGTCCGGCATCCTCTGCTGGCAAACTCTCCGCATCGGTGGCAGCCTGGGGCTTCAGTCCCCGGGAGGTGACAGCCATGTCCGATCCACGTGAACGCGCCACGTCCAGTCCGCCACCGACCCTCGGTGAAGGCTGCGTACGGCGTTACGACCCGGAAGCCTTGAGTGACCAGGATGGCACCGAATTCCCGGAAGCCCGGGCGCTCTGGGAAAGGCTGCAGAAGGAAAAGCAGGACGAGGCCGGCGGGGAGGAAGGGCGGCGGTAGCCCGGGCAGCTTGCCCGCCCGGGCCGGGGATCCTCAGATCCGGAAGCTGTCGACCAGCTGCTTGAGGCGCGCGGCCTGCTGCTCCAGCTCGCCACAGGCGCGCAGAGTGGCTTGCAGGTTCTCCACGCCTTCCTGGTTGAGCACGTTGATCTCGGTGACGTCCAGGTTCAGCGACTCGACCACCGAAGTCTGCTCCTCGGTGGCGGTGGCCACCGACTGGTTCATGCCGTCGATCTCGCCGATGCGTTCGGTCACGCTGCCCAGCCGTTCGCCCGCCTGGTTGGCGATCTGCACGCTTTCTTCGCTGTAGCGCTGGCTCTCGATCATGGTGGCGACCGCCTCGCGTGCGCCGACCTGCAGTTCCTCGATCATCCCCTGGATTTCCTGCGCCGATTCCTGGGTGCGGTGCGCCAGGTTGCGTACCTCGTCGGCCACCACCGCGAAGCCGCGTCCGGCTTCCCCGGCGCGTGCCGCCTCGATGGCGGCGTTGAGGGCCAGCAGGTTGGTCTGCTCGGAGATGCCCTTGATGACCTCGAGGATCTGCCCGATGTTCACCGTCTTGCTGTTCAGCGCCTCGATGTTGGCGCAGGAGGCGCTGATCTTCGCGGACAGCTCGTTCATCGCGGCGATGGTGCGCTGCACCACCTGGCGGCCGTCCTCGGCCTGGCGGCGCGCATCGGAGGCCTGGTGCGAGGCGTCGGCGGCGTTGCGGGCGATCTCCTGGGCGGCGGCGCCCAGCTCGTTGATCGCGGCGGCCACGCTGTTGGTGCGGTTGGACTGCTCGTCGGAGTTGGCCATTGAAGAGTTGGAGGCGTTGACCACCAGCTTGGCCACCTCGTTGAGCTGGTAGGTTGCCGAGGAAACCTCGCGGATCGAGGCGTGGATGCGCTCGACGAAGCGGTTGAAGGCGCCGGCCAGCTCGCCGAACTCGTCCCGGGAATGGATCGTCAGGCGCATGGTCAGGTCACCCTCGCCCTCGGCGATGTCCTGCATGGCGCGGCTCATGGCCTGCAGTGGCTGCATCAGCACGCGGATCAGCAGGCCGAGCAGGGCGACGATGCTGAGCACGGCGATCAGGGTGGCGATGGTCGCGGAGAGGCGGAAGGCGTCCAGCTCGGCATAGGCCTTGTCTTTGTCGACCGACAGGCCGACGTACCACTTGACGTCCGGCAGGCCGCTGACCGGGGCGAAGGTGAGCAGGCGCTCCTCGCCGTTCTGCGCCACTTCGGCGAGCTTGCCGGTGAGAGCGATGCCGGTGTCCGGGAAGAGGTCGCGGAGGTTCTTCATCACCAGCTCGCCCTGCGGGTGGACCAGCACGGTGCCGTCTTCGCTGACCAGGAAGGCGTGGCCGAGGCCGCCGAGGTCAATGGAGTTGATGATCTTCGTCAGGGTTTCCAGGCTGATGTCTCCGCCGGTCACGCCGTACAGGCTGCCTCCCGCGTGCACCGGCACCAGTACCGAGACCACCAGGCTGTTGGTGATCTGGTCCAGGTAGGGAGGGATCAGCATGGTGCGGTCGGCCCTGGCGGTGTCCTGGTACCAGGGACGCTTGCGCGGGTCGTAGTCGGCGGCCATCTGCGCCGGCGGGTTGGCCAGGAAACGGCCGTCGCTAGCCTGCCCCAGATAGGTGGACAGGAAGGCCTTCGCCAGCACCGGACGGGAGATCACGCCCTGCAGGTCAGCCCCCTCGGCGATGGCCAGCTCGAGGCTCTGGGCCATGTTTTCGGTGAGCAGGATGCGTCCGCTCAGCCAGTTCTCGATGTTCCCCGCCGCGGCGTAGCTGGCCAGCTGCAGGCGGCTCTCGAGGTCGGCGCGGATGCTGGCGCTCTGCCGGGTGTCGTTGTAGACGCTGAACAGGGTGAAGGCCACGATCACTACCAGTGTGGCGGCCAGCAGGATCTTGTGGCTGAATTTCAGGTTCTGGGGCATGGTTGGATCGACCATCCTTGAGGTGCATTAGGAACAGCTGCGGCCCGTTCGCCCACGGCGACAGGGCCTGAGGCTATCGACCGCAAGCGGGAAAACTTGAACGAGGGGGCAAGAAGCCCATGAGCAATTCCTTCATCCTCGGCGCCGACCCGGCCGGCCAGCCGGTCGCCCAGCCGCTGCGCCTGGCCAACCGCCACGGGCTGATCGCCGGGGCTACCGGCACCGGCAAGACCGTGACCCTGCAGCGCCTTGCCGAGCTGTTCAGCGACGCCGGTGTGGCGGTGTTCGCCGCCGACATCAAGGGTGACCTCTGCGGGCTGGGCGCGGCGGGCAACCCGCAGGGCAAGGTGGCCGAGCGGATCGCCGCCATGCCCTGGCTGGCGCATCGTCCCGCCGCCTACCCGGTGACCCTCTGGGATGTGGCCGGGCAGAGCGGCCACCCGCTGCGTACCACCCTGAGCGAGATGGGGCCGCTGCTGCTCGGCAACCTGCTGGAGCTGACCGACAGCCAGCAGGCCGCCCTCTATGCCGCCTTCCAGGTGGCCGACCAGGAAGGCCTGCTGCTCCTCGATCTCAAGGACCTCAAGGCGCTGCTCAACCACCTCAAGGCGCATCCCGAGTTACTCGGCGAGAACCAGGCATTGTTCGCCGGCGCCTCCGCCCAGGCCCTGCTGCGCCGTTTGGCTACCCTGGAGCAGCAGGGCGGTGAGGCCCTGTTCGGCGAGCCGGCGTTGCAGCTGGAGGACATCCTGCGTCCGGACGCCGATGGGCGCGGGCGCATCCACCTGCTCGACGCCAGCCGGCTGGTCCACGAATCGCCCAAGGTTTACGCCACCTTCCTGCTCTGGTTGCTGGCCGAGCTGTTCGAGCAACTGCCGGAGCGCGGCGATGCCGACAAGCCGCTGCTGGCGTTGTTCTTCGACGAGGCTCATCTGTTGTTCTCGGGCACCCCCAGGGCCCTGCAGGAACGCCTGGAGCAGGTGGTGCGACTGATCCGTTCCAAGGGGGTGGGGGTGTATTTCGTCACCCAGTCGCCCAGCGACCTGCCGGACAGCGTGCTGGCCCAGCTCGGACTGCGCATCCAGCATGGCCTGCGAGCCTTCACCGCCAAGGAGCAGAAGGCGCTGCGCGCGGTGGCCGACGGCTTCCGCCCCAACCCGGCGTTCGACACCCTTCAGGTGCTGACCGAGCTAGGCATCGGCGAGGCGCTGGTCGGTACCCTGGAGGAGAAGGGCACCCCGGCGATGGTCCAGCGGGTGGCCATCGCCCCGCCGCAGTCGCGCATCGGCCCGCTGTCGGCAGGCGAACGCGAGGCGCTGATCCGCCAGTCGCCGCTGGCCGGGCGCTACGACAAGCCCATAGATCGCGAGTCCGCCTACGAGATCCTCCAGGCCCGAGCCGCGACGGCCAAGCCGGCCGAGGAGGCGAAGGGTAAGGCCAAGAGTGGCAGCGATCTGGGCGGGCTGGCCGGTGAGCTGCTCGGCAGCCTGGCCAGTCAGGCGATGAAGACGGCCGTCCGCCAGGCCGCCAACCAGATCGGTCGGCAGCTGGTGCGGGGCCTGATGGGGTCGCTCCTGGGCGGCAAGCGACGCTGAACCGGTTTTCGGCCCATCCCTCGGGGTGGGCCGAAGCGGCTGCCGGCGAACTTAGTGTGATTCCTGTTTTTTCGTCTGGAGATCTTTTTCGATCTTTTCCAGTTCTTTCTCGAAGACTTTGTCGAGAAGGCTGGATTTCTTGCGCCAGGGTCTGCGATCCGGATCCGGTTGGGCGGCGTAGGTAATGATTTCTCCGCCGTAAACTTCCTTGTAACGCTTCGTCTGGCGCTCGAGTTCAGCGCGCAGTTCGTCTTTCGTCACTTGGTTTTCCGTTGGTCTTGAATTGATTTCGTTATGCAGGCAAGGCCTGGAAGGCGAACACGAAAAAGACCTTAGCGCCTGTCAGCGCCTGTTGATTGTTGTGGCGTGTTCGCGAAAGCCTCTGCCAGAGCGCCTGCAGGCACGTCGGCTGTTTCGAGGCTTGCGTCCGGATTATATAACCAACCGACCGGAAAGCTCAGCCGGGAAAATACGCGCAGGCGTCCCGCATTGTTTGCCTTCGCTCATGTGAAAGGCGCTCCGCAAGTGGCGTTCGGAAAATTGGCGTTCTTACGGCTATGTGCCGGTGTCTTTGCAAAGTTTCAGGCATCGGCGCGCGGCACGGTTCGTCGAGGTACTTGAAAGTGCCGGAAGCAGTGGTCACCACTTCGTCCTGGCTGTTGCGCAGTTCCGCCTCGCAGAAGGCCAGCGAGCGGCTGGCGTGGCGCGCCATGCCGAAGGCCTTCACATCTCCGACGTTGCCGGCCGGGCGCAGGAAGTTGTTCTTCATTTCCACGGTCACGCAGCCGCGTTGCTGTTCGTCGCTGGCCAGCGCCATGGCCATGTCGAGCAGGGCCATGATCACCGCGCCATGGGCGCTCTGCCAGTCGTTAAGGTGCTCGTGAGCCTGCAGGACGATGTGGCCCGCGCCGTTTTCAGCGGGACAGTAGCGGCACTTGAGGTGATCGAGCTGGGGAATGTCGATGCCCCGGTGCTCGGCTAAGGCTTGAGCTGGGCGATGTCGTCGCTCATGGATGGCCTCCCGGGGCAGGCAGTGAGCAGGCCGGGAGCGGTCAGAGCCGCTCCCGGCAGGGCATCGCTTACATGTTGGGATAGTTGGGCCCGCCGGTGCCTTCCGGGGCCACCCAGGTGATGTTCTGCGAGGGGTCCTTGATGTCGCAGGTCTTGCAGTGCACGCAGTTCTGGGCGTTGATCTGGAAGCGTTTGGAGCCGTCCTCGTTGCTCACCACCTCGTAGACCCCGGCCGGGCAGTAGCGCTGTGCCGGTTCGTCCCACTTCGGCAGGTTGACCTGGATGGGGATGTTCGGGTCGGCCAGGCGCAGGTGCACCGGCTGGTCTTCCTCGTGGTTGGTGTTGGAGAGGAACACCGAGGACAGCTTGTCGAAGCTGAGTTTGCCGTCCGGCTTCGGGTAGTCGATGCGCTTGGCCTCGGCAGCGGGCTTCAGGCAGGCGTAGTCCGGCTTGTTGTCGTGCAGGGTGAGCGGGATCTTGCCGCCGAACCAGTTCTGGTCGATGTAGTTGAAGGCACCGCCGAGCAGGGCGCCGAACTTGTGGATGGCGGCGCCGAAGTTGCGGCTG
>NZ_KB822624.1 GCF_000364625.1 Pseudomonas thermotolerans DSM 14292 | reverse complement strand
TAGGCCGCGGTGGTGTCGTTCAGCTCGGCGGCGGAACCTTCCTGGGCGCGGATGCAGCCGGCGAAGTAGCGGAAGTGGTCGGCGGCCAGCGGCACGTCGGCATTCAGGGTCTCACGGACCGCCTTGCCGTTGTCCCAGGTCTCGGCTACGGCCAGCAGTTCCAGGTTCTGTTCGATGCGGTCGGCGATCTTCAGCAGGATGTTGGAACGCTCCTGCACCGAGGTGCGACCCCAGGCATCGGCCGCAGCATGGGCGGCGTCCAGGGCCAGCTCGATGTCCTCGGCACTGGAACGCGGGAATTCGCCAATCAGAGAACCATCGACCGGGCTAGTGTTGGAGAAGTAGACGCCATTCACCGGCGCCACGAACTCACCGTTGATGTAGTTGCCATAGCGGGCTTTGAGCTGCAGCAGGGAACCCGGCTGGCTCGGATTTGCGTAGATCATCGTGTATTCCTCTGAGAGTTGTTATTGACCGATACACGTCGCTGCCAGGAGACCGGGGAAAGGCCATCCTCCGGCAGAGTGCGAAATGACGGATATTCAGGCGGCAATCTTTCGCACTGCCGAAGCGGAGTTTATGGAGGGAGACGGCAGTTCTCTTATCAAGGAATGGCAGGACCCGCGCCGTGACTATCAAGAATCGGCAAGGCATGCCCCGCACGCGCCCGCGGCGCTTGCAAAGACATTTTCTGTTACCAATGATTGCTATCCACGAGGAGTGGTCCCAAGCTGGAGTGGAAGAGCAAAACCGCTGAACGCCGCGCGAAATGCGGCTTCCGGGCGACTTAGGCAGTCCCGCACGCATTGCGCGCCGGGCGCAAGCCGGAACTGATAGTCTGGCGGCCCCAAGCCCTGGAAGCGGAAAGGTTCGTCATGGGCAGCACGACAAGAACCCCCCCCCCTGCCCTGGTACGCCGCAGACGCCTGGAGAAACGATCATCGAGACAGGCCCGGCAAACCACCAGCACCGTCTGGAAGACCTTTATCTGCCGATAGACCAAGAACAAGCGCGACGGGCCAGCCGGCTCATCGCACCCTATCCGGCAGAGATTCGGGTCAGGCGTGACCCACCCCGGAGGCGTGATCCCGGGCCGGATAATAAGAACGAGGTCATTTCGAATGGCCGGTGAGACAGCCGATGAACACTACAAACAACTCTTTGTTGCCTGGTGGATTGCAAGCACCGCTTGCCGCATCCTTCACCCATCTCGAAACCAACGACGTATTCCAGCAAGCCTGGTCCCTGCCGAAGTGGAACCAGGACTACCTGCAGATCACCAAGGGCAATTTCCAAGGCCGGCTCAGCGACATCTCCCTGGGGCCGATCCAGCTCTTCCGTGAAACCATGGACAAGGCCGTCGACCAGCGCGGCCAACCCTGGCCGAACAGCATGGCCTTCGGCATTCCCATCCACATCGAGGGCGATGGTTACTGGTGCGGTGATCGCATCGAGCCGCATTCGGCGTTCTTCCTCAAGCCCAACTCCGAACTCAAGTTCAAGACGCCGCTGTTCTCGGACATCTACGTGGCGGTCATCGATCACGAGTTGATGTGCAACTACGCCGATACCATCGAAGAGGTCGACATCGAACACCTGTGCACGGTGAGCGGCGCGGAACGCACCTCGCCGCAACTGTGGAATGCCCTGCGCACCAGCTTTATGCGCGCCTTCGAAGGAATCAGCAACAACCCGGCGGCGATCAACGACGCCAACGCCGTGCAGGCCCTGCGCGAGGATATCCTGCAGACCCTGTTCGGCGGCCTCGCCGCCCTGGACAAGGTGAAGCCCCATGGCACAGGGCAGTTCGTCCATCGGCACATCGTCGAGAAGGCCCGCGAATACATCCTCTCGCGACGCAGTAACCCGCCCTCGGTGCTGGAGATCTGCCAGGAGCTGCGCATCAGCCGTCGCACCCTGCACTACGCCTTCCAAAAGGTGCTGAACATCAACCCGGTGACCTTCCTGCGCTATCTACGCCTGCATGGGGCACGCCACGAACTGCTCACCAGCCCGCCCGGCACACTGATGATCAGTGAAATCGCCGCCCACTGGGGCTTCTGGCACCTCGGAATGTTCAGCTCCTACTACAAGGATCTGTTCGGAGAAACGCCCTCCGCCACCGCTCGGCGCGCCATTTCGCACTGATCGAACGGAATGCCTCCCGTGGCCCTGTTCCACGGGAGAGTTCCACCCCGTTTTCACGAACGCTGGCGAAGACGAGGCTCTGGCTCATATGAGCCTCCCCAAGGCGTACCGGCAGCACATCCACAGCAGCAACCCGCTGGAGCGGCTGAACGCCGAGAGCAAGAGGTGCTCCGACATGGCGGCCATCTTCCCCGACGATGCGGACATCGTCCGGCCGGTCGGGGCAATGCTGCCGGAATGGAACGACGAATGGCGTCTGCAACGGCGCTACATGCCGCTTGAGGGGCTGCAATCGCTCAAGTGACGATCAATCTGCTCGGCTGTCCGCTGTGATCACCGAGTCCCCCGTGGACTCGATTGCTAGAGCCGCGGGCAGTCACACCACTCCCCGGGACGCATGCCCCGGGCTTGCGCTCGACCAGGCGCTCCCCGAAACGCAACAGTCCGCCGAGGCTGCGGAACTTCAATTCGATCTGCTCGATGCTCACCCCGTCACTCAGGGCGGGAATGCGCACCTGGAGTTTCTCCAGCCCCCCCGACCATCGAACGAAGAAGTAATGCTCGGGTAACTGATGTTCATGAACGGCGACAGCTACGTGATCGCATCGTTCATCACGGCCCCTCCCGACCACCACGGCGACAACTTGATGAGCACGGCAATGGCCAGGATGGAAAGCAGCTCTCCACTTCAGAGTCTTCGACAGGCATGCATCCCTGCCGACAGTAGTAGTTACTTTCGATGACAAAGTGCGAACACTATCAGGTATCAGGGTGGATACCGGCCAGCCATGAATCACCCTGCGTTACCGGAAATCTCTGCTACAAAGTAAAGGGATGTTTGAGTGTACGGACGAACGAACTGTATGCTTTTTGTACAGAGTCGCTTCTACTTGCCTAAGAAACACTCAATCAGTTGAAAAAAAGCGGCGCGTCCTGCGCTCTGTCGGTTTACTTACGAAAAGTAACAGGTAATATGTAGGCCGGCTAATTCCTCGGTCCCGAGGAGTTGCTTTTATGGAATATCCACCTTAAGGGGAACACGATGAACAACGTTCTGAAATTCTCTGCTCTGGCTCTGGCTGCCGTTCTGGCCACTGGTTGCAGCAGCACCTCCAAAGAAACCGAAGCTCGTCTGACCGCTACCGAAGACGCAGCTGCCCGCGCCCAGGCTCGTGCTGACGAAGCCTACCGCAAGGCTGACGAAGCTCTGGCCGCCGCTCAGCGCGCTCAGCAGACCGCTGACGAAGCCAACGAGCGCGCCCTGCGCATGCTGGAAAAAGCCAGCCGCAAGTAATAGTCCTTCGTGGCTATATAAGCCGACCCGGTTCCGGGTCGGCTTTTTATTGGCCGCAAGTTTCCGGAAACGGCGGACAATAAAAAACCCGCCAGCACTGACGCACCGACGGGTCTTTTCAGACCTCTTGCCGATCAGTAAACAGCCGGCGCCTCGCTGCTGGTCGCCACTGCGGCCGAGTCATCGCTCGGCTCGGCGATCACTACCGGCAGGCCATCCTCGGCAGCCACCACCTCGCGCACCCGGTCCCAGTCGAGACGCAGCGCGGGCGTCAGGCGATCGTTCTTGAGCATGGCGTTGATGACCGTGGTGTGCTTGTCCACCACCGAGGGCTCGCCATGATCGTCGAGCGGCGCATGGGCCTCCAGATAGACCTTACCCTGGCTCAGGCCGAACTTGTACGGCTCGTTGATGATGCGCACCTTGGTGCCCACCGGCGCCATCCTGGCCAGCTCCAGCACGTTGTCGTTGAGCATGCGGAAGCAGCCGTGGCTGACGCGCATGCCGATGCCGAACTTCTTGTTGGAGCCGTGGATCAGGTAACCCGCCACGCCAAGATTGAACTTGAACGGACCGAGCGGGTTGTCCGGGCCGGGCGGTACCACGGTGGGCAGGTATTCACCCTCGGCGGCGTGCTCCTCGCGGATCGACTTCGGCGGGTACCAGGCCGGGTTGGGCGTCTTGGCGGTGATGGTGGTGGTGGCGATGGGCGACCCCCAGCCCTCGCGGCCGATCCCCAGCGGGTAGGTGTAGACCACATCCCGCCCCTTCGGGAAGTAGTACATGCGGTACTCGGCGAGGTTGATGACGATACCCTCGCGCGGCCCGGGCGGCAGGATGTAGCGGGTCGGCAGGATGATCTCGGTGCCTTCGCCAGGCAGCCAGGGGTCCACCCCGGGGTTGGCGGCGACCATTTCCAGATAGCCGATATGGTGGGCGGTACCGAGGTCGGCGAAGGTATCTTCATACCTTGCCTTGATCACCTGCACCTGGCCGACGATGTCCTCACCGGGCGGCGGCAACGGCAGCTCGAGGGCTGCGGCGGAACCGGCCAGGCACGCAGAGGCGAGGGATAGCGATCGAACGACCGCGGAAAATCGCGAAAGCATCCGGAAATCCTTGAGAATTGACGACTGAAATACTGGGAATTGTACCCGAGGGCAGGTCGCTCAGAAACCCGGCCAGTCGGGCCGTTCGCCGTTTTTCCTGGCCTGCAGGACCGCCTTGCAGGCCGGACAGAGGCGCCTGTCGCGCAGAGTCTCCCGCTCGAGGCTCGACCAGTGCGGCATGGCCGGCAGCAGCCCGCCGCAGAGGGTGCGGTCGGCATGCCCACCCAGCTCTAGCTGGCGCGCCACCAGGTGCAGGCGCACTTCACGGCAGGCGAACAGATCCAGCTGTTCATCCGGCACTATCACTTGGAAGGCATGCAAAGACCAGACGGGACGCGACATCCGAGGGTTTCCTGGGCGGGGCGGCCGCCACATTAGCGGAAAGCCGGGGGACGGGAAAGCGCCCAGGCGACGATTATCGGAGCAGCGGCTCGAGGGCCGACCAGGCATGCTCCAGCAGCAGCGGCTGGGCATCGGCGGTCGGATGGATGCCGTCGGGCTGCATCATTCCCGGCACGCCGCCGACGCCTTCCATGAAGAAAGGTACCAGCGCCACGCCCTTCTCCTCGGCGAGATCGCTGAAGACCGCCTCGAAGGCGCGGGTGTAGCGCTCACCGTAGTTGGGGGGCAGACGCATGCCCAGCAGCAGCACCTGCGCCCCGCGGGAGCGGGCCGAATCGATCATGCGGGCAAGATTCTGTTGCAATTGCGCCGGCGGCAGGCCGCGCAGGCCATCGTTGCCGCCCAGCTCGATAATCACCACCTCGGGCCGGTGCGCGTCGAGCAGCGCGGGCAGGCGGGCAAGACCACCGGCGCTGGTGTCGCCGCTGATAGAGGCATTCACCACCTGGTAGTCGCGGTCCCGCTCGGCCAGGCGCTTTTCCAGCAGGGCGACCCACCCTTGGGCGGTATCCAGACCGAAAGCGGCACTGATACTATCCCCGACCACCAGCACGGTGCCGGCCAGTACCCCCTGGCTCCACACCAACAACGCCAAGGCACCGCTCAACCACCAGCTACGCATTGGATTCTCCATGAGCGAGAGCATTCTGAGTGCGCGGAACCTTAGCAAAGTGGTCTCAGGCGCGGAAGGCGACCTGACCATCCTCCACCCCCTTTCCCTGGACCTGCAGCGCGGCGACAGTCTGGCCATCGTCGGCACCTCCGGCTCCGGCAAGTCCACCCTGCTCGGCCTGCTGGCCGGTCTCGACCAGCCGACCTCCGGCGAGATCAGTCTGGCCGGCCACGAGCTGACCCAGCTGGACGAGGACCAGCGCGCCCGGGTGCGTGCCGAGCACGTCGGCTTCGTATTCCAGTCCTTCCAGCTGCTCGACAACCTCAACGCCCTGGAGAACGTCATGCTACCGCTGGAGCTGGAGGGTCGCAGCGACGCCCGCCTGCGCGCTCTGGAGCTGCTGCGCCGGGTCGGTCTGGAAGCCCGGCTCGGCCATTCGCCGCGCCAGCTGTCCGGTGGCGAGCAGCAACGAGTGGCCATCGCCCGAGCCTTCGCCGCCGAGCCGGACATCCTGTTCGCCGACGAGCCCACCGGCAACCTCGACACCCGCACCGGAGAACACATCAGCGATCTGCTCTTCGAGCTCAACCAGGAGCGCAGCACCACCCTGGTGCTGGTCACCCACGACGAACGACTGGCGCATCGCTGCCGACGGCTGGTCCGTCTGGAAGCCGGGCACTTGGTCGAACAAGTGGAGCCCTAATGGACGGCCTGCCCTTCTCCCGCCTGCTCGGGCTGGCCTTGCGCCAGTTGCTGCGCGATGCCCGCTCCGGCGAGCTGCGGGTACTGTTCTTCGCCCTGCTGATCGCCGTGGCCGTGAGCACCGCCATCGGCTACTTCGGCGCCCGCCTGAATGCCGCCATGCTGCTACGCGCCACCGAGTTCCTCGGCGCCGACCTGGTGCTCGACGGCAGCTCGCCGGCCAGTGCCGAGCAGATCGAGGCGGGACGACGCCTCGGTCTGGAACATGCCCGGGTGGTGGAATTCTCCAGCGTGATCGCCACCGACGAAGGCATTCAGCTGGCCAGCATCAAGGCAGCCAGCGACGGCTATCCGCTGCGCGGCGAGCTGAAGAGCGCCGCGGCGCCCTATCGGGCGGAGACTGCCGGCGGCGCCCCGCGTCCGGGCGAGGCCTGGGCCGAGGCGCGCCTGTTCAGCGCGCTGAACCTACAGCCGGGCGACCGTATCGACGTGGGCCGTACCAGTCTGCGGCTGACCCGCGTGCTCACCTACGAACCGGACCGCGGCGGCGACTTCTACAGCCTCAATCCGCACGTACTGATGCACCTCGACGATCTGGAGGCCACCGGCATCGTCCAGCCCGGCAGCCGGGTACGCTACCGCGAGCTCTGGCGCGGCAAGCCGGAGGCGCTGGAGGCCTACCGGCAGGCCGTCCGCTCGGGGCTGGCGCCCAATCAGCGCATCGAGGATGCCCGTCACGGCAACCTCCAGGTCGGCGGCGCCCTGGGCCGTGCCGAGCGCTACCTGAACCTCGCCAGCCTGGCCGCGGTACTGCTTTCCGGGGTAGCCGTGGCCCTGTCCGCCGCGCGCTTCGCCACCCGGCGCTACGATGCCAGCGCCCTGCTGCGCTGCCTGGGCCTTTCACGCCGCGAGACGCTCGGTCTGTTCGCCCTGCAGCTGGCCCTGCTCGGTAGCGTGGCCTGCCTGGCCGGTGCCCTGCTCGGCTGGCTGGGCCAACACGGTCTGTTCCATCTGCTGGATGAGCTGCTGCCACCGGTGGTACCGGGCGGCGGCCTGATCCCGGCGCTGGCCGGAATCGCCACCGGGCTGGTGGCCCTGGTCGGCTTCGCCCTGCCACCGCTGGCCGCCCTGGGGCGCGTGCCGCCACTGCGGGTGCTGCGCAGCGACCTGCTGCCCACGCCGCCGAGCATCTGGTTGGTCTACGGCGCGGCACTCCTCGCTCTGGGGCTGATCATGTGGCGGCTGAGCCTAGACCTTAGGCTGACTCTCTCTCTGCTCGGCGGCGGGCTGATCGCCACTCTGCTGCTCGGCGGCCTGCTACTGCTCGGTCTGCGGGGGCTGCGCCACCTGCTGGCGCGCGCTGCCCTGCCCTGGCGCCTGGGGCTCGGCCAGCTGCTGCGCCATCCGCTGGCCGCGGCCGGGCAGGTCCTGGCCTTCGGCCTGATCCTTCTGGCCATGGCGCTGATCAGCCTGCTGCGCGGCGAGCTGCTGGACACCTGGCAGTCCCAGTTGCCGGAAAACGCGCCCAATCACTTCGCCCTCAACGTGCTGCCCGCCGACCAGGAGGCCTTCGCCGCGCGCCTGGCCGAGCTGTCGCCCAATGCCTCGCCACTCTATCCGGTGGTGCCGGGCCGCCTGGTGGCCATCAACGACGAGCCTGTCGACCAGCGGGTCAGCAAGGATGACCGCGACAGCGAGGGCCGGCGTGCCACCCGCCGGGATCTCAGCCTCACCTGGTCGGCGGAGCTGCCAGCCGGCAACCGGCTGGTCGCCGGCCAGTGGTGGGATGCCCTGCCGGATGACCAGGACTCCGCTCTGCCGGGCGTTTCGGTGGAGGCCGACGTGGCGGCCAGCCTGGGCCTGAAGCTGGGCGACCGGCTCGCTTTCAACGTCGGCGGCATCCAGCGCGAGGCCCGGGTGACCAGCCTGCGCGAGGTGAAGTGGGACAACTTCCAGCCGAACTTCTACATGGTTTTCCAGCCGGGCACCCTGGGCGGCCTGCCGGTGACCTACCTGGGCAGCTTCTATCTGCCGGCGGGCCAGGACCGTCAGTTGGTGGAGCTGGCCCGCGCCTTCCCGGCGGTAACCCTGCTGCAGGTGGAGGCCCTGCTCGCCCAGCTGCGCAGCATCCTCACCCAGGTGACCCTGGCGGTGGAGTACGTGCTGCTGTTGGTCCTCGCCGCCGGACTTACCGTGCTGTTCGCCGGCCTGCAGGCGACCCTCGACGAGCGCATCCGCCAGGGTGCCCTGCTGCGGGCCCTGGGCGCCCGCCGCGAGCTGCTGCAGCAGGCCCGTCGCATCGAATTCAGCCTGCTCGGCGCCTGCAGTGGACTGCTCGCGGCGCTGGGCTGCGAGCTGGTCAGCTTCCTGCTCTACCGCTACGCCTTCGAGCTGCCCTGGCGGCCCCATCCCTGGCTGCTGCTTCTGCCGCTGGCCGGCGCCCTGATGGTCGGCGTGGCCGGTCTGCTGGGCACTCGCCGTGCCCTGCAGACCAGCCCGCTGGCCGTGCTGCGCGAGGGCTAAGGCCTGGTAAAATCAGGTTTTTTCACCGCCACCGTCGAACCATGAGTCGCTATCGTCCACCCCGCAGTGCAGGAACCCCGTTGATCACGCCGGAAGGCGAGGCGCGGCTGCGCGCCGAACTCCACGAACTCTGGCACGTGCGCCGTCCCCAGGTGACCCAGGCGGTCAGCGAGGCGGCGGCGCAAGGCGACCGCTCGGAGAATGCCGAGTACACCTACGGCAAGAAGATGCTGCGCGAGATCGACAGCCGCGTGCGCTTCCTCACCAAGCGTCTGGAGGCCCTCAAGGTAGTCCGCGAACGCCCGGCGGACACCAGCAAGGTGTACTTCGGTGCCTGGGTGACCATCGAGGACGAGGACGGCGAGCAGTCGCGTTACCGCATCGTCGGGCCGGACGAGCTGGACCTCAAGCAGAACCTGATCAGCATCGACTCGCCGCTGGCCCGCGCCCTGGTAGGCAAGTCCCTGGACGCGGAAGTTCGCGTGCGCACGCCTACCGGCGACAAGCTCTGCTACATCGTCGACATCCAATACCCCTGAGAGCGCCGCTCAGCCGCCGCGGCGCTTCAGGGTGTCGGAGGGCAACTCGCCGAACTGCAGCCGGTAGCTTTCCGCGAAGCGCCCCAAGTGCAGGAAGCCGTAGTCCAGGGCCAGCTCGGTGACGTTGCGCACCGGGCAGCTGGGATCGCTCAGGCAGACGCGGATGCGCTCCAGCTTCTTCTGGCGGATGTAGTGCTTCGGCGTGGTGCCCAGCCGGCGCTCGAACAGCCCGTAGAGTGAGCGCAGGCTCATGCTCGCCTGGCGGGCCAGGCTCTCCGGGGAGATGTCCTGCTTCAGGTTGGCCTCGATGTATTCGAGGATCCGCTCGAAGCTGGCCGCCTGGCTACTCAGCCGTTCGCGACAGACATTGGTCTTCAGCAGGGTCAGCAGCTTGCTGCCGAGGATCTGCGCGAAGTGCTCCTGCACCTTGGGCAGCTGCAGGTCGCCGGCCTCGTTGCAGACCATGCTGACCAGGTTGCTGAAACCCTCCAGGTCCACCAGTCGGTAGCGCTTCTCCATGAAGCGCACCCCCTCGCTGGGACGCTGCCAGCGCTGATCGTCGCAGATGGACTCCAGCAGGCTCACCGGCAGCTTGAGGATGAACTTCTCGCAATCCTCCGAATAGGTGAGGTCCACCGGATCGTCGGGGTTGATCAGCAGGAGATCCCCGGGGACGAAATAGTGCTCCTGCCTGTGGTCGCGCCACAGGCAGTGTCCCCTAAGAAGGATCTGCAGGTGGAAGATGCTTTCCAGCGCCGGGGAGATGACCCGCACGCTGCCGCCGTAGCTGATCCGGCACAGGTCCAGGCTGGCGAACTGGCGATGGTTGAGGCTGGCCCGGGGCGAACCGGTGGCGGGCAGGCGGATGCAGTGGGAGCCGACGTGGCGGTTCACATAGTCGGACACCGCATAGGGGTCGGCGCGCTCGAAGACGCTACTGCGCTCGGTCAGCAGGCGACTTAGCATGGCAAGGCAACTCTTGTAGTTGTTATGCTTTCTACATCAGGCGAAGCCTGCCGAAAGGACCGGCTCCACGGCTAATCAGAGTCGATTCTCAGGCGGCCAGCTCTCCGACAGGGCCACGCCTGACCAGCGGTCAGGGGCACAGGCTCGCCGATGGCCCAGCCTCCCCGCCCACAGGCAGTCAGCGGGACTTGCGCGCACACTACGAAGCCCTCCGGGCAAGGTCAACTCGCCCGGGGCACTCTTCGTTCGCTAATCGAACGGCCAGCAATCAGCCAAGCCGGGAAACTCAGGCGAACAGCCGGCTGCTCAGCTCCCGGCTGGCTTCCAGCAGCGCCGGCAGGAAGCGGGTTTCCAGCTCGTGGCGGCTGACCCGGCTGACGTGGGTGCCGACGTTCAGCGCGGCGAGTACCTGTCCGGCGGCATCGCGCACCGGCACGGCCAGCGAGCGCAGGCCGATCTCTAGTTCCTGGTCGATGATCACCCAGCCCTGGCGGCGGATCTCCTCGATGCTGGCGCGCAACCCTTCCGGGGTGTGCACGGTGCGGCTGGTCTTCACCTGCAGGTCGGCCTGGGCCAGGTATTCCTCGAAGGCGGTGTCGTCCAGGCCAGCGAGCAGGATGCGGCCCATGGAGGTGCAGTAGGCCGGCAGGCGGCTGCCCACGCTGAGGTCCACCGAGATGAGCCGCTGCGGCGTGGCGGAACGGGCGATGTAGAGGATTTCGTCGCCCTCCAGGGTGGCCATGGAGCAGGCTTCGTGGAGCTGCTCGCTGAGCCGGTCGAGGATCGGCTGGGCGGTGACCGCCAGCGGCGTGGACGACAGGTAAGCGTGACCCAGGGTCAGTACCTTGGGCAGCAGCGAATAGGTCCGCCCGTCGGTGGTCACGTAGCCCAGCTTCATCAGGGTGTGCAGGCAGCGGCGCACGGCGGCGCGGGGAATCTCGGTACGGTGGCTGATCTGGGCGATGGTCAGGTGGCGCTTGCGCTCCTGGAAGGCGTGGATCACCGCCAGGCCACGGGCCAGCGAGGTCATGAAGTTGGGGTCGCCGGTGAAGGCTTCGATGCGCTTGGCAGGCGAGGCGATGATCGGCGGCGCAAGGGGCGCATGGCTGGTGCGTGATTCTTCGCTCATTGTTGTTTTGTCCTGTGACGGTCCAATGACGACCGATTATCGAACTGTCGTGCGGTAATCGCAATTACCGGCACGATTCATGCGCCGGCAGGCCAGGCAACGGCCCGGCCGGCACGTTCGGGATCCTTCAGTGCAGCAGGGCGAGGAAGGCGCTGATGGTCAGGAACGACAGCACGGTGCTGGCCACCAGGGCGGCGGCGCAGCGCCCTTCCAGGCCGAAGCGCTGGCCGATGATCGGGTAGATGCTCATCATCGGCGCGCAGGCGAAGAGCACCGCGGCCAGCCGCAGCTGCGGGTCCTCCACCGGGAACAGCTGCAGGCAGAGCAGCACCGCCAGCGGATGTAGCAGCAGCTTGCCGATACCGATCTGCGCGACGTCGGCGAACAGCCGGCCGACCTTGAGGCCGTAGAGATTGCCGCCGATCACGAATAGGGCCACCGGCGCCGAGGCCGAAGCGAGCATCTCCACCACCTTGCCCGGCACCGCAGGCAGGCGCAGGTCGAGCAGCGCCAGAGCCAGGCCCAGGCAGATGGCGATGATGATCGGGTTACGCAGCAGGCGGACAAACACCTCGCGCAGCGTGCGCCGCCAGCCGCCGCGCTGCTCGCCGGCTTCCGCCAAGGCGAGGGCCAGCGGCAGCATCAGCAGGTTCTCCACCACCATATTCATCGCCAGGCCCAGCGCGGAGACCGGGCCGAGCGCCATGGACACCAGCGGGTAGCCGATGAAGCCGGAGTTCGACATGGACATGCCCAGGCCGCTGAGAACGCTGCCGGTAAAGCTGTCGCGGCGCACACTGTGGGCGAACAGCAGGCCGGCGACGAACACCAGCAGCGAGGCCGCGCCGTAGACCAGCAGGTAATTGCGCTCGAACAGCTCGTGCAGCGGCCGCTCGGTCATCGCCCGGATGACCAGCGCCGGCAGCGCCAGGGTGATCACGAACTTGCCCATGCCGGCGATCTGCTCGCGGCTGACCAGGGCGAAGCGCGCACAGAGAAAACCGATGCCGATCAGCAGGAAGATCGGCGAGGTGATGCCAAGGATTTGCAACATGCGGGAAGGTCCGTTCAGGCGTTCAGCGGCACCGGACGCAGCTGCCGGAGACGGCTGCGGGTGCGGTTGAAGTCGATGTGGGCATCGGCCCGGCACAGCTCGTCGGGATCTGCCGTGCAGGCCAGGTGCAGGTGCACGCCGGCGTCGTAGGCGATGTCCACCAGGTTGAGGAAGCGCTGCCGGGCATCCACCGCCTCGCCGTGCAGCGGCGGCACACCGACCAGGGCGATATGCCGGTAGTGCTGGCAGAGCCAGAGGAAATCCCTGCTGGAGTGCGGCTTTCGACACAGCTCGGTGAACTCCAGGGCGATGCGCTCGCCCTCCTCGGCCAGCACCCGGAGCGGATGGTGGTTGATCCGCCGGACCTGCCCACGCAGGGCCTCGGCAGTCAGTCCAAGCTCGGTGTCCAGCCAGCGGCCCACCGAGCCGTCCTGCAGCGGCCAGGCATAGCTGCCCCAGGTTTCCGCCACCCCGGCACGCTCCCGGTAGTCCTCGCCGCCATCCAGCTCGAGCACCCGGAAGCGTTTTTCCAGCATCGCGATTGCCGGGCGAAAGCGCTCGCGGTACAGCGGGTTGGGACAGAGTCCGGCCGGCGGGTAGTTGGAGGTGCACACCAGGCTCACCCCCTCCTCCACCAGCACCGCCAGCAGGCGGCCGAGCAGCATGGCATCGCCGATGTCGTGAACGTGGAACTCGTCGAAGCACAGCAGGCGCGCCTCCCGGGCCACCTCGCGGGCCACCCGCACCAGCGGGTCGGACTGACCGCTGAGGGCGTTCATGCGCGCCTGGAGCTCCTGGAGAAAGGCGTGGAAGTGCACACGGCGCTTCGCCTGGACCGGAGCGGCAGCGAAGAAGGCATCCATCACGAAGCTCTTGCCGCGCCCCACCCCGCCCCACAGGTAGATGCCGGCCGGCGGGCGGCGCAGCCAGGAACGACGAAACCCCAGCCGGGCATCAAGCCAGTCGGCCAGGGTCTCGATGGCGCTTCCTTGCGCCGGATCGGCCCGGTAGCCCCGGGCCTCCAGCGCGTCCGCGAAGTGGCGGCGGATGCGCGCGCCGGGCAGTTCGGCGGGCGCCTCCGACGGGGGTGCCTTAGAAGTCAAAGAATACCGTTTCCCCTTCGCCCTGGATGCGGATGTCGAAGCGATAGGCGGGCTTGCCGTCGATCTCGCAACGCTTGGCCACCAGAGTCTGACGCCGCTCCACGTTCTCGATCAGGTTGAGTACCGGGTCCTTGGCGTTGGCCTCGGCCTCGTCCTCGAAGTAGATGCGGGTCTGCAGGTGGATGTTGATGCCACGGGCAAACAGCGACACGTTGATGTGCGGCGCCTGGGGCAGGCCGGCGGCGGTCTTCACCACGCCCGGCTTGATGGTGTGGATGGTCCACTCGCCGGCGTCGAAGGTGGTGGCGGTACGACCGAAGCAGTTGAACGGCTTGTCCAGGTTGTACTCTTCGTCGTAGACGCCTTCGTGGTTGGCCTGCCAAAACTCCAGGAAGGAGTCGCGCACCAGGTGGCCGTTGCCGTCGTAGACGTGGCCGACCAGGGTGATGTGCTCGCCGGGAGCTTCCGGCTTGGCCATCTGGTTCCAGATTTCCTGCTCACGAGTCGGGTTGCCGGCGGCAGCCAGGGCCAGGCCAATGTGGACGTAGGGGCCGGCGGTCTGCGAAGGGGTTTCCGGCAGCAGTTGTACGGGCATCTCGGATCTCCTCTCAGCGATTCTCGAAGTGGGTCTGGCGCTGGCCGCGCAGCACGATGTCGAAACGGTATGCCAGGCAGTCCATGGGGTTGGCGCCGCTCATGTCCAGCTTGGCGATCAGGGTCTGCACCGCCTCGGGGTTGGCGATGGTCTTGACGATCGGGCACAGCGGGATGAGCGGGTCACCCTCGAAGTACAGCTGGGTGATCAGACGGGTCGAGATCGACGGACCGCTGATGGAGAAGTGGATGTGCGACGGACGCCAGTCGTTCGGACCGTTGCGCCACGGGTACGGACCCGGCTTGATGGTGCGGAACATGTAGCGGCCTTCGCTGTCGGTCAGGGCACGGCCGACACCACCGAAGTTGGGATCCAGGGGAGCCAGGTAGCGGTCGTTCTTGTGGCGGTAGCGGCCGCCGGCGTTGGCCTGCCACATTTCCACCAGCGTGTGCGGAATCGGTTTGCCGTACTGGTCCATGACGCGGCCGGAAACGATGATGCGCTCGCCGACCGGCAGGCCGCCGTGGTTGAAGTTGAGCAGCAGGTCGTTGTCCAAGGGACCGAACTTCAGGTGCGAGAAATCCGGACCGCTGGTTTCCGAGATCGACTGCGGAATGCTCACCAGCGCCTGGCGCGGCGAACGGGCGACGGAAGTCTTGTAGTCAGGGGTGAAGGCCTTGGGGTGCCAGTTTCGATCGCGGATCGCGAAACGACGGTTGTCGGCGTCGTGCATATCAGGCTCCTGCTTTTTGGATTTGTCGGACTCGGCCCGGAGGCCGTCGGTGGCGCGCAGTGTGGTCCAGGAGCCGGCGGATGAAAATTGAAAAGACCGCCCCATCACATAACCAAATGGTTATGAATCAAGCCTTGGCAGCTAGCCAGGGCCCATTTCAGAGCGGCTGTAGGTCGTCGGCGAGGCTCTCCACCACCTCACGCAGGGCGTCGCAGAACCACTGACCGACCAGCGGCAGGGGCATGGCCACATTGGTGCAGATACCCACCGAGCCGCCCGGTTCCTGGATGCCCAAGTCCAGCTCCACCAGCTCGCCGCTGCCGACGCCCAGGCGCACCGCATCTCGCGGCGCTACCCAGACCGCCTCGCTGCGCGCCACGTAACGGCGGCTCAGAGCCGGCGACAGGGTTTCCAGGCGCTGCGCCGGCAGTGGGATGCCCCACTGCACGAAGAAGGCATCTGCGTACTTGCGGATGGTGGTGCCGGCCAGGGGCAGCACCAGGGGGTAGTCGGCCAGGCGGCCGAGGTCGTCCAGCGGCTCGGCGAGCAGCGGATGACCGGGGCGTACCACCAGGGTCATGGCCTCGCTGTACAGGTGCTCGAAGGCCAGGCCGTGGATCTCCGGGCTGTCGGTCATGCGCCCGACCACCAGGTCCAGCTCCCCCACCTTGAGCTGGGCCAGCAGGTGGGCGCTGGAGCCGGTGGCCACGCTGACCGTCACCGCGGCATGGCGGCGCTGCAGGCGCAGCACCGCCTCGGGCAGCAGCAGGCTCTCCACGGTGGACAGTGCGCCGACCCGCAGCAGGCCGCCCTGGGGATCGTGGTCGCGCAGCGTGTTGACCCCGTCGCGCAGCGACTGCACGCAGGGCCCGGCGTAGCGCAGGAAGGTGTCGCCGGCCGGGGTCAGGGTCACGCCGCTCTTGCTCCGCTCGAACAGCCGGGCACCGAGCAGTTCCTCCAGCTCGCCGATGGTCTTGGAGATCGCCGGCTGGCTGACCGCCACCCGGTCGGCCGCCTTGGCGAAGCTGCGCTGCCGAGCGACCTCGAGGAAGCACACCAGATGGCGGAACTTGATGCGGTTGTCGATGTTCATGCCGAGTAACCGAATGAGGCGATGCGACACTCTCGCACAGCCGATCCATAACCAAAAGCATCAGTTGCCTCCCCTGCCCCGTCCTCAGTTGCCGGGAAGGCACGGAGGCTAGAGGTTCTGGTATCGGTTCATGTCCAGCACTCCAGCCTCCACCGGCTCGGTTTCCCGGATATGCGCGGACAGATCGTGGAAGTAGCGCCAGAACTCGGGGTGGCTGCGTCGGATGCCCCAGCGCTGCACCACCTGCTCGAAGGCCGCCGGGTCTCTGCCGGCCTGCTCCAGGGCCTGGACGAACTGCTCCACCTCCGCGGCACGCAGGTTGAACAGGAAGTTCGGGTAGCTGGTCAGCACCCCAGGATGCAGGGTCAGGCTGTCCAGCCCCGTCTGGTAGCGCAGCGCCTCGCCGAGCATGAAGGCCACGTTGCTGTGCATGCGGTTGCGCAGCAGGCTGTAGATCTCGCGCCGGCCATCGGCCAGCTCGATGCGCAGCAGGGTCGCCTCAGGCAATTGGCGGATCACCCCGAGCCCCGCCGCCGGGCGGCTGACCAACCGGCTCAGGGCCTGCTCGGCGGCCTGCAGCTCAGGCCCCACCGCCTTCCGATAGCAGGCGCCGTTGCGGCAGCGGTTGATCGGATCGGGCCGCGCGTTGATCGGCGCCAGGCGCGCCAGCAGCCCTTCGGCGAAGGCCTCCCGGGCCCCTTCGACAGGCAGCTCCAGGCCGCTCGGGGTATCGGCGTCGATGGCCTGGTAGTCCAGCCACATCTTCAGCTTGCCGCTGTTCTGATACCAGTCGTCCAGGTAGGACCGGCGCGAGGCCGCCGGCAACAGGCGGAGGAAGTTGACCTCGGCGCCGTTGCGGATCAGGTCGAAGTACAGACGGGTCTGGGCCTGATGGGAGACGTTGCCGAACACGTCGAAGTTGACCACCAGTTGGTAGTAGGTTCGCTCGAACAGCGGGTAGTCCATCAGCCATAGGGTCTGCGGGATGGCGCCGATAAGCCCCTTGCGCACCGAGGCGCTGTCGTGCTGGCGGAACACGGTGAGCAGCGCGTTGTCGTTGCCGCTCCAGAGGTGCGACCAATCGGGCCGCGGCGCACGGGCGTAGGCAGCCTGGCGCAGCCGCTCGTAGGCGTTGCGCTTGTCCCGGTAGCTCGTCCACAGGCCCGGCAGGTCGCCGATCTCGTCGAACTGTCCGGGCATGGCCAAGAGCGGCGTGGCCTTGGCACGGTACTCGGCATCGCTGAGGTAGAGGTCGTGGCTCGGGTCCTGGAACAGCGTCCAGAAGTGGTCGCGGATCACGTCGGTGGCGATCTGCCCGCGACACACCGGACCGCGGATGAAGGTGCGTACGAAGTATTCGGCATTGTCCAGCATGAACTGGTAGCGCGCCCCGACGGGGATCGCCTGGAAGGTCTCGAAGGGGTTGGCGCGGCGCTGGGCGCCATATCCGGGCACGGCATCCACCGTCCAGTCCGTTGCATAGAACAGCTCGCGTACCCGAGCGAGCTTCTTCGCGCTCAGCGGATAGGTGATATGGGTCTTGTGGACGATCACCCCCTGGATCGGCCACAGCCGGTAGTAGAACTCCGTGCCCGGGTCCTCGTTGGGCCGCCGGGTGGCGATGGGGTCGATGGGCTGGCCACTCGGCGTGCGCGAGCGCACCAGCTGGAAAAAGTGTCCAGGCTCACCACCCTCGAAGTACAGGTGGGCGAGGAACAGGTGCTCGTACAGCCAGCGGCTGACCAGGCTCTCGCGGGCCCCGGGGGCATTGAGGAAGGCCTCCCACTCGGCCAGTTGCCGGCGCTCCATGGCGGAAAGCAGCAGAGCCTGTTCGTCCACCGGTGCGCCCTGCGCCAGCCAGCGCCGCAGGGTCCGGTACTCGGCATCGCTCAGCCCGCTGACCGCGAAGGGCATGCCGGCGTGGGCGAACTTCCTGGCGTAAGCGTCGAACTCCTCGGGCAGCGGACACTGGTTGTCGCGGTTGATGGACAGATCCAGCTCCTCCGGCATCCGGGCGTTGGGCTGCGGCGGATTGGTCCGGCCCAGCTCCAGCATGCGTGCCAGCAGGGCGGCCTGGCCGTCGAGCACCGAGAAGAAGCCCTTGCGCCGCCAGGCCTGCTCGCCCTGGGCGTCGAAGTACAGGCGGGTAGTGTCCTGCGCCCTGGTACGGCTGCCGTTGTACACCGGCAGCTTGCTGGCGCCGCGCCGCACGCCCTCGCCACTGCCTAGGTTGAGCTGGCAGGGCGCGTCGTAGCAGGCGTGGCAGACCACGCACTTCTCGGTAAGGATCGGCTGGATGTCCCGGCTGTAGGAGATCTCTTGCGCCAGGGTCATGATGGGCAGCGACAGCAGGGGTATGGCGGCGAGCGCACGCAGCGACATGGAGGGCTCCAAAAGGTCGAACTGACGGCAGTCTAGCGGCCCATGTGCCTGCTGGACGAGCCGAACCGCCGACGGAACATGAGCAAAATTCATGAGCCTGCCAGCAAGGCTCGGAGCGACTAGGGTTTTGTTATCATCCCGGCCCTTTTTCTGGCATTCCCTCAGGTAGCTTTTCCCATGTCCGATCGCGCCGCCCGCCTCCATGCTCTCCAGCAAGCCCTCCAGGAACGCATCCTGATTCTCGACGGCGGCATGGGCACCATGATCCAGAGCTACGGGCTGGAGGAAGCCGACTACCGCGGCACGCGCTTCGCCGACTGGCCGCGCGACCTCAAGGGCAACAACGACCTGCTGCTGCTCACCAGGCCCGAGGTGATCGCCGAGATCGAGCGCGCCTACCTGGATGCCGGCGCCGACATCCTGGAAACCAACACCTTCAACGCCACCCGGGTGTCCCAGGCCGACTACGGCATGGAAGAGCTGGTCTACGAGCTGAACCGCGAAGGCGCCCGCCTGGCCCGCCAGGTGGCCGACGCCAAGAGCGCCGAGACGCCGGACAGGCCGCGTTTCGTCGCCGGCGTGCTCGGTCCCACCAGCCGCACCTGCTCGATTTCCCCGGACGTCAACAACCCGGGCTTTCGCAACATCACCTTCGACGAACTGGTGGCCAACTACACCGAGGCGACCCGCGGCCTGATCGAAGGCGGCGCCGACCTGATCCTGATCGAGACCATCTTCGACACCCTGAACGCCAAAGCGGCGATCTTCGCCGTGCAGCAGGTGTTCGAGGAGGATGGCGTCGAGCTGCCGATCATGATCTCCGGGACCATCACCGACGCCTCCGGACGCACCCTCTCCGGGCAGACCACCGAGGCGTTCTGGAACTCGGTGCGCCATGCCAGGCCGATCTCCGTGGGCCTCAACTGCGCCCTGGGCGCCAAGGACCTGCGCCCCTACCTGGCCGAACTGGCCGCCAAGGCCGATACCCACGTCTCTGCCCACCCCAACGCCGGCCTGCCCAACGCCTTCGGCGAGTACGACGAGACGCCGGCGCAGATGGCCGAGGTGGTCGCGGAATTCGCCGCCTCCGGCCTGCTCAACATCGTCGGCGGCTGCTGCGGCACCACCCCGGCGCACATCCGGGCAATCGCCGAGGCGGTGGCCAAGTATCCGCCACGGGCCATCCCGGAAATCCCCCGCGCCTGCCGGCTGTCCGGTCTGGAGCCCTTCACCATCGACCGCAACTCGCTGTTCGTGAACGTCGGCGAGCGCACCAACATCACCGGCAGCGCCAAGTTCGCCCGGCTGATCCGCGAGGAGAACTACGCCGAGGCCCTGGACGTGGCCCGCCAGCAGGTGGAAGCCGGCGCCCAGGTAATCGACATCAACATGGACGAAGGGATGCTCGACTCCAAGGCGGCCATGGTCACCTTCCTCAACCTGATCGCCTCCGAACCGGACATCTCCCGGGTGCCGATCATGATCGACTCCTCCAAGTGGGAGGTGATCGAGGCGGGCCTGAAATGCATCCAGGGCAAGGGCATCGTCAACTCGATCTCCCTGAAGGAAGGCGAGGACGCCTTCAAGCACCACGCTCGGCTGTGCAAGCGCTACGGCGCCGCCGTGGTGGTGATGGCCTTCGACGAGGCCGGCCAGGCCGACACCGCCGCGCGCAAGAAGGAAATCTGCAAGCGCAGCTACGACATTCTGGTCAACGAAGTGGGCTTCCCGCCGGAAGACATCATCTTCGACCCCAACATCTTCGCCGTCGCGACGGGTATCGAGGAGCACAACAACTACGCGGTGGACTTCATCGAAGCCTGCGCCTACATCCGCGACGAGCTGCCCTACGCGCTCTCCTCCGGCGGCGTGTCCAACGTGTCCTTCTCGTTCCGCGGCAACAACCCGGTGCGCGAGGCGATCCACTCGGTATTCCTCTACCACGCCATCCGCGCCGGTCTGACCATGGGCATCGTCAACGCCGGCCAGCTGGCGATCTACGACGAGATTCCCGCCGAGCTGCGCGACAAGGTCGAGGACGTGGTGCTCAATCGCCACCCCGGCGCCACCGAGGCGCTGCTGGCCATCGCCGACCAGTACAAGGGCGACGGCGCCGCCAAGGAAGTGGAGAACGAGGAATGGCGCTCGCTGCCGGTGGAGAAGCGTCTGGAGCATGCGCTGGTCAAGGGCATCACCACCTGGATTGTCGAGGACACCGAGGAAGCCCGCCTGAAGTACGCGCGGCCCATCGAGGTGATCGAAGGCCCGCTGATGGCCGGCATGAACGTGGTGGGCGACCTGTTCGGCGCCGGCAAGATGTTCCTTCCCCAGGTGGTCAAGTCCGCCCGGGTGATGAAGCAGGCGGTGGCCCACCTGATCCCCTTCATCGAGGCGGAGAAAGGCGACAAGCCGGAAGCCAAGGGCAAGATCCTGATGGCGACCGTCAAGGGCGACGTGCACGACATCGGCAAGAACATCGTCGGCGTGGTGCTAGGCTGCAACGGTTACGACGTGGTCGACCTCGGGGTGATGGTCCCCGCCGAGAAGATCCTGCAGACCGCCCGCGAGGAGAAGTGCGACATCATCGGCCTGTCCGGGCTGATCACCCCGTCGCTGGACGAGATGGTCCACGTCGCCCGGGAGATGCAGCGCCAGGGCTTCGATATCCCGCTGATGATCGGCGGCGCCACCACCTCCAAGGCGCACACCGCGGTGAAGATTGAGCCGCAGTACAGCAACGATGCGGTGGTCTACGTCACCGACGCCTCCCGCGCCGTGGGCGTGGCCACTTCCCTGCTCTCCAAGGAGCTCAAGGCCGAGTTCGTGCAGAAGACCCGCGAGGACTACGCTCTGGTCCGCGAGCGCACCGCCGCGCGCAGCTCGCGCACCGAGCGGCTGTCCTACGCCGACGCCCTGGCCAACAAGCCGCAGTTCGACTGGGCCGTCTACCAGCCGCCGAAGCCCAGCTTCACCGGAGTGCAGGTGCTGGAAGACATCGACCTGCGCACCCTGGTCGACTACATCGACTGGACGCCCTTCTTCATCGCCTGGGACCTGGCCGGCAAGTACCCGCGCATCCTCGAGGACGAGGTAGTGGGCGAGGCGGCCCGCTCCCTGTTCAAGGACGCCCAGGCCATGCTGGACAGGCTGATCGACGGCAGGCTGATCCGCGCCCGCGCGGTGCTCGGCTTCTGGCCGGCCAACCAGATCAACCACGACGACATCGAGGTGCGCGACGAGCACGGCAAGGTGCTCGCCATCCTGCACCACCTGCGCCAGCAGACCATCAAGCCGGACGGCAAGCCCAACCTGTCCCTGGCCGACTTCGTGGCGCCCAAGGAGTCGGGCCTCACCGACTACGTGGGCGGCTTCATCACCACCGCCGGCATCGGCGCCGAGGAGCTGGCCAAGGACTACGAGGCCAAGGGCGACGACTACAGCGCCATCATGGTCAAGGCCCTGGCCGACCGCCTGGCCGAGGCCTGCGCCGAGTGGCTGCACGAGCGGGTGCGCAAGGAATACTGGGGCTACGCGCCGGACGAACAGCTGGATAACGAGGCGCTGATCAAGGAGCAGTACAAGGGCATCCGCCCGGCTCCCGGCTACCCGGCCTGCCCGGACCACACCGAGAAGGGCACCCTGTTCCGCCTGCTCGACCCGCAGGGCGCCAGCGGCGTGAGCCTCACCGAGCACTACGCCATGCTGCCCACCGCGGCGGTCTCCGGCTGGTACTTCGCCCATCCCGAGGCGCAGTACTTCGCCGTCGGCAAGATCGACCGCGACCAGGTGGAAAGCTACTCGAAGCGCAAGGGCCAGGATGTGGCGGTCAGCGAGCGCTGGCTGGCGCCAAACCTGGGCTACGAGGCCTGAGAGCGACGCGAGGAAGCGATGCCACCCGCCATCACCTCCCTGTTCCAGGCCGCGACCGGCAATGTCGGGGGCGAGGAGTTCGACATCCTGCTGCAGACTCCGAAGCTGCGCCTGGAACGCATCCTCTCCCACGGCCATGCCAGCCCGCCAGGATTCTGGTACGACCAGGCCGAGGCCGAATGGGTGGCGCTGCTGCGCGGCGCGGCCGAACTGGAGTTCGAGGACGGTCTGCTGCCGCTCAAGGCCGGCGATGCCCTGCTGATCCCCGCCCACTGCCGGCACCGGGTGGCCAGCTGCTCCGCCGACGCGCTCTGGCTCGCCCTGCACGTCACCGACGAGGCAACCTCCTGATCCCGGCGGCCGGGCGCCCTTCCCCCTGCGCCCCGCAGCCGTGGTAGCATCCGCGCCCCATGCGAATCCCAGACATCTACCAACGCCTCGCCGAGCTCGGCGCCAAGCCCCTGCACAGCCGGCGGATCATCCGCGCCTGGCTGAACGGCCTGCCGCTGGATGCCGGCAACCGCAACCAGCCCAGCGAACTGTTCCTGCCGCTGTCCGTGCGCCAGGCTCTGCCGACGCTGACCGAAGAGCTGGAGAATCTCGCCCGCCTGCGTTCCGAGCATCCGGGCGCCGACGGCTCGGCGCGCCTCCTGGTAGAGCTGGCTGACAAGCAGATGGTGGAAAGCGTGCTGCTGCCGCGCGACGGCCTCTGCGTGTCCACCCAGGTGGGCTGCGCGGTGGGCTGCGTATTCTGCATGACCGGCAAGAGCGGCCTGCTGCGCCAGGTCGGCAGCGCCGAGATCGTCGCCCAGGTCGCCCTCGCCCGCCGCTTCCGCCACGTCAAGAAGGTGGTGTTCATGGGCATGGGCGAGCCGGCCCACAACCTCGACAACGTACTCGAAGCCATCGACCTGCTGGGCAGCGAAGGTGGCATCGGTCACAAGAACCTGGTGTTCTCCACCGTGGGCGACCTGCGCGTCTTCGAGCGCCTGCCCCAGCAACGGGTCAAGCCGGCCCTGGCCCTGTCGCTGCACAGCAGCCGCGCCGAGCTGCGCGCCCAGCTGCTGCCCAAGGCGCCGAGGATCACCCCGGAGGAACTGGTCGAGCTGGGCGAGCAGTACGCACGCCGGGTCGGCTACCCCATCCAGTACCAGTGGACGCTGCTCAAGGGCATCAACGACAGCCAGGAGGAATTGGACGGCATCCTGCGCCTGCTCAAGGGCAAGTACGCGGTGATGAACCTGATCCCCTACAACAGCCTGGAAGTGGACGACTACCAGCGCCCGGACGGCGAGCGGATCGTCGAGATGGTCCGCTACCTGCACGGCCGCGGAGTGCTGACCAAGGTACGCAACTCCGCCGGTCAGGACGTCGAAGGCGGCTGCGGCCAACTGCGCGCCCGAGCGGTGGACGTGATCAACACCCGGCGACTGCGCAGAAGCCAGCAGAATTGAACGAAGCGGCTAAGCTGATGGCAACGGGAGGTAGCCATGAGCGAGCCGCACAACGACGACAAACCCCTGACCTTCGGCCAGATGCTACACAGCGTGCTGGCCGCGGCCTTCGGCGTGCAGAGCAGCAAGAATCGCGCACGCGACTTCAGCAAGGGCAAGCCCAGCCAGTTCATCCTGCTCGGCCTGCTGTTCACGACGGTCTTCGTGCTGGCACTGTTCGGCCTGGTAAAGCTGGTGCTGCACCTGGCAGGGCTCTGATCCTCAGTCCACCAGGGTCTGCAGCGAGAAGTCGTATTCGCGCATCTCCGGCCGCCCCACGGCGCTGAAGCGGCGGAAATCCAGGCCGATGCCACGCTGGCGGATGACCTTCAGCATCTTCAGCGCCTGGGGCTCATCGAGCAAAGTGAACAGCTGCGCCGTCTGCTCCACGCCCCCGCGCTCGGCGAAATCCAGGCCGGCGTGGTAGTCGTGCAGCAGCACCATAGCCCAGGCACCAAGGGCGAAGTGCCCGCTGGCCAGCACGGTGACGCGTCCGTCCAGCTTCGCCAGCAGCACCTCCTCGGAGTTGTTCAGCGCAGAGAACAGCACATCCTTGCCGGGCACGCCGCCCAGCTCCTCCAAGGCATGCATGGCCCCGAAGGCCATCTGGTCGTTGGCCGCCCAGACCAGCTTGATCTGTGGATAGCGCTGCAGCAGCAGGCGTGCCTGCTCGTAGGCGCGCGCCTGCAGCCAGTCGCCGCGCACCAGCTGACGCAGGCGCACCTCGGGATGACGCGCCAGAGCCTTCTGCAACCCCCGCTCGCGGGCCTGGGCGTTCGGGGTGTTGCGCAGGCCGCCGAAGGCCAGCATTTCCACCGGGCCGTCGCCGTGCCGGACACGGTACTCGCGGATCAGCGCCTCGGCCATCAGCTCGCCGGCGTCCTCGTCGTTGGTCACCAGGCTGCCGATCCAGTTCGGATACTTCTCCCGGGCCATGCCAAGCCAGTCACGCTGATCCTCGGTCAGCGCGTTGTGCACCATGAACAGCTTGACGTCGCTGGACTCGGCCTGGCGGAGAATTTCCGGCGCGGCATACTCCTCGTTGACGAACACCAGGAAGTCCGGCCGCCGCTGGCGCGTCAGCACGCCCCGTGCCTGGGCCTCCATCCGGTCACGGGAGCGCTCGGCATAGAGCACCTCCAGCTCCATGCCGAGACTGTCCGCCGCGACCTGCATGAACTGCGCATATTCCACCCAGAAGGTTTCGTCGGAGCGCCCTGGGCAGAGAAAAACGACACTCGCCGCCTGAACCGCTGCGATGCTGCCGAACAGACACCAGAGCACTGCCGCCAATCGGACTACCGACTTCAATTCGGAGCACTCGCATAAGAAAGGGTGCCCATTATAATCATCCGTGTGGCTAGCGCCCGCTGGCTTTCTCTATCGGAGCGATAGAGAGGACCATGACCGCAGACGAGCGGTCACGGCCCTTTGCAATGATTATTGATGACTGACCCAGTAGACCGCCGTGATCACGGTCAACAGGATCAGCGCGAAGATGGCTCGGGCATCGACGATGCTGTCACGTTCATGTTCGTCGCGACCGGTTTGCTCGGACATGGCTACCCCCTCTTGTTGTGCTTGTCGGTGGATTGCCCTTGGAGTTAAGACCAGCCCAGCGGCGCCCTCAAGGCTGCAGGGAGCCATCCCTGCACTTATCACCATGAGTTTGATTCATATACTAAAACTTCACTTTTGCGCATATCCCTGAACTGGTATCTTGCCCGGCCCGCCAGGAGCGTGCGGCCGTGCGCGCGTTCCAGCAGCAAGTAGCCTGAGAACAGGAATATATGTACGTATACGACGAGTACGATCAACGGATCGTCGAGGACCGCGTCAAGCAGTTCCGCGATCAGACCCGCCGCTATCTGGCCGGCGAGTTGAGTGGCGAGGAATTCCGCCCACTGCGTTTGCAGAACGGCCTCTACATCCAGCGTTATGCGCCCATGCTGCGCATCGCCGTGCCCTACGGCCTGCTGAACTCCACCCAGGTGCGCAAGCTGGCGCAGATCGCTCGCGACTACGACAAGGGCTACGCTCACATCAGCACCCGCCAGAACGTACAGTTCAACTGGCCGGAGCTGGAAGACGTGCCGGAGATCCTCGCCGAGCTGGCCAAGGTGCAGATGCACGCCATCCAGACCAGCGGCAACTGCATCCGCAACACCACCACCGACCAGTTCGCCGGCGTGGCCTACGACGAAGTGGTGGACCCGCGCCCCTGGTGCGAGATCATCCGCCAGTGGTCCACCTTCCACCCGGAATTCGCCCACCTGCCGCGCAAGTTCAAGATCGCCGTCAACGGCGCCGCCAGCGACCGTGCCGCCATCGAGGTGCATGACATCGGCCTGGAGGCCGTGAAGAACGCCGCAGGCGAGCTGGGCTTCCGCGTCCTGGTCGGCGGCGGTCTGGGGCGTACCCCGGTGGTCGGCAGCCTGATCAACGAGTTCCTACCCTGGCAGCACCTGTTGTCCTACCTGGACGCCATCCTCCGCGTGTACAACCGCTATGGCCGTCGCGACAACAAGTACAAGGCGCGCATCAAGATCCTGGTCAAGGCGCTGACTCCGGAAGTCTTCGCCGAGAAGGTCAACGCCGAATGGGCACACCTCAAGGATGGCCCCACCACCCTCACCGAAGCCGAGGTGGAGCGCGTCTCCCGGCACTTCGCTGACCCGGCCTACAAGGCCCTGGAGGACCAGGAAGAGGCCCTCAAGGCCCTCGACGCCCAGCATCCTGGCTTTGCCCGCTGGCGCCAGCGCAACACCTTCCCGCACAAGAAGCCCGGCTACGTGGCCGTGACCCTGTCGCTGAAGGCCACCGGCCACGCGCCCGGTGACATCACCGACAAGCAGCTCGACGCCGTCGCCGACCTGGCCGACCGCTACAGCTTCGGCGAGGTGCGCAACAGCCATGCGCAGAACATGATCCTCGCCGACGTCGAGCAGGGCCAGCTGTTCACCTTGTGGAACGAGCTACGCGAACTGGGCTTCGCCACCCCGAACATCGGCCTGCTCACCGACGTGATCTGCTGCCCGGGCGGCGACTTCTGCTCCCTGGCCAACGCCAAGTCGATCCCGGTGGCGGAAGCCATCCAGCGCCGCTTCGACGACCTCGACTACCTGTTCGACATCGGCGAGATCGACCTGAACATCTCCGGCTGCATGAACGCCTGTGGCCACCACCACATCGGCCACATCGGCATCCTCGGCGTGGACAAGAAGGGCCAGGAGTTCTACCAGGTGTCCCTCGGCGGCAGCTCCGGCCGCGACGCCAGCCTGGCGCAGATCCTCGGCCCGTCCTTCGCTCAGGAGGAAATGCCCGACGTGATCGACAAGATCATCCGCGTCTACGTCGAGCAGCGCACCGAGGACGAGCGTTTCCTCGACACTTTCCGCCGTATCGGTATCGACCCGTTCAAGGAGCGCGTATATGCAGCGAATCATTAAGAATGGCCAGGTGATCGACGAAACCTGGCATCTGCTGCCCAAGGACGCGCCTCTGGAGAGCGTCCCCAACAGTGGCGACGTGATCGTCCCCCTCGCCCTCTGGCGCGAGCACGGCCATGCCCTCAAGGCCCGTGATGGTGGTCTGGGCATCTGGCTGGACGCCGATGAGGAGGTCGAGGAAATCGCTGGCGAGCTGGACAGCTTCCAGGTGATCGCCCTCAACTTCCCGGCTTTCACCGACGGTCGCCACTACTCCACTGCCGCCCTGCTGCGTCAGCGCTACGGCTACCAGGGCGAGGTGCGTGCCATCGGCGACGTGCTGCGCGACCAGTTGTTCGCCATGAAGCGCTGCGGCTTCGACGCCTTCGCCGTGCGCGAGGACAAGGACCCCTACGATGCCCTCAAGGCCTTCGAGGAGTTCTCCGAGGTCTACCAGGCCGCCGTCGACCAGCCACTGCCGCTGTTCCGCCGCCGCGCCTGAACGGCGCGGCTCCCCCTACTCCGCCGTCACGCCCCTAGGCCACCTGCGCGAAGAGCTCGCACCATTCGTGCAGGTGCGTTCGCGTGCGCCCGCCCGGCCAGCCAATGCCTGACGAAGTCCTGGCCCGGGCCAATCATGATGGACACCGAAGAGTCCTCCGGCAGTCGCCTGAGCAGGCCCTGCCCCCCAGATCGGCCAGCTGCGGAAATCACCCTGTACGCCAGGAAGCCTGTTGAAACAGGAAGCCCGGCCTGAGCAGGGCTTCTTTCTGCCGAGTCAGATCAGCCGGACCAGCACCCGACCGACCTGCTGCCCTGCCAAAATGCGCTCGATCTCCCCCGGCAACTGGTCCAGACCGACCTCCCTTGCCAGACTTTCTAGACCATCCAGCTTCCACTGCAAGGACAGGCGGTCCCACATCGAGGCCTTGACCATCAGCGGCAGCTCCACCGAATCGACCCCCAGCAGGTTCACGCCACGAAGGATGAAGGGAAACACGTTGGCCTTGAAGTTCACCCCGGCGGTCAGCCCGCAGCAGGCCACGCTGGCGCCGTAGCGCAACGACTTGACCACGTTGAACAGCACATCGCCGCCCACGGTATCCACCGCTCCGGCCCACTGCTCCTTGAGCAGCGGCTTGTCCACGCCTTCCAGCAGCGCTGCGCGCTCGACGATCTGGCCGGCCCCCAGACTGCGCAGGAAGTCCGCCTGCTCGGCCTTGCCGGTTGCCGCCGCCACCTGGTAGCCGAGGCGGGCCAGCAGGCGTACCGCGATGCTGCCCACCCCGCCGGTAGCGCCAGTCACCAGCACCGGTCCGGCCGAAGCGTCAAGGCCGGTCTTTTCCAGCTTGTCGACGCACAGTGCGGCGGTCAGGCCTGCGGTGCCGAGCAGCATGGCCTCGCGCAGGGACAAGCCCTGCGGACGCTTGATCGCCCAGGCGGCAGGCACGCGAATGTACTCGGCGAAACCGCCAGCGGTATTCATGCCCAGGTCATAGCCGGTGACTATCACCTCGTCTCCCGGCGCGAACTCCGCGACTGCGGACTCGGCCACCACGCCGGCAGCGTCGATGCCCGGGGTATGCGGGTAGTTGCGGGTAACCCCGCGATTGCCGCTGGCCGACAGCGCGTCCTTGTAATTGAGCGAGGAGTAATGCACTCGGATCAGCAGCTCGCCGGCCGGCAGCTCATCGATACCGCACTCGATCACCCGGCGTACGTAGGCGCCTGACTCGTCCTGACTGACCCGCAGGGCCCGGAACTTGTTCATCTGTCTTCCTCCATCGATTTACCAGAAGCGCTGGTTGAGGCGGCCCAGCCAGTTCAGCAGTAGGCGGTCCATAGCCACACTAGCGGCCAGACCGATGCGTTCCTGAAGAGTCTTCTTCTCCACGTAGCGAAGCTGGAACAGCTCCGCCGACTTGGCACGCTCGGCCAGGTACTCGTCGCTGGTCTTCAGCTCGTCCACCAGCTTCTTGCCGAGGGCTGCCTGACCGAGCCAGACCTCGCCGGTGGCAACCTCATCGATGGACAGCTGCGGCCGGTAGTGGGCGACGAAGTTCTTGAACAGCCGGTGGGTGGTCTCCAGGTCCTCCTGGAACTTCTCCCGGCCCTTCTGGGTGTTCTCGCCGAATATCGTCAGGGTGCGCTTGTACTCGCCGGCGGTGAGCACCTCGAAGTCCACGTCATGCTTCTTCAGCAGGCGATGGACGTTGGGCAGCTGGGCCACCACACCGATGGAACCAAGCACGGCGAAGGGCGCGGAGATCACCTTATCGCCAATGCAGGCCATCATGTAGCCGCCGCTGGCCGCCACCTTGTCGACGCACACGGTCAGCGGCACGCCGGCCTGGCGGATGCGCGCCAGCTGCGATGCGGCCAGGCCATAGCTATGCACCATGCCACCGCCGCTCTCCAGGCGCAGCACCACCTCGTCCTTGGGAGTGGCCATGCCCAACACTGCGGTTATCTCGTGTCGCAGGTGCTCGGTGGCCGAGGCCTTGATGTCGCCATCGAAATCCAGCACGAAAACCCGTGGCTTGTGCTCGCCAGCCTTCTTCGCCGCCTTGGCAAGTTTGGCCTCCTGCTTGCGCAGCTGCTTGAGCCTGGCCTTGTCCAGCACCACCTGCTCGAGGCGCTGATGCAACCCCTTGTAGAAGTCGTTGAGCTTGTGGACCTCAAGATGACCTTCGGCCTTGCCACGGCCCCTGCTGCGCAGCGCGGCGATTGCCCCCAGGACCACCAGGATGGCCACCACCAGGGTCAGTGTCTTGGCCAGGAAGCCCGCATAATCGGCTAGAAACTCCACGTTACTCCCCTTGCTCTCGGCACCGCTCGCCGGCGCCCGCGTGACGCCCAAGCATACCCATGCCCCCAGCTTCAGACCAGCACGTGCAGGCTGGCTTTGCGTGAGCCAGAGCCTTCGAATGGATTGTTACAGTCGATTAAAACAAGCGTATGTTTTTTCATTGACAGGTCCCACCTATCCCCCTACTCTCGCGGAACTCCAATCCACAAGGGCAAGCCGAGCGTGGGCAGCATCTATCTGATTCGACACGGTCAAGCTTCGTTCGGAGCCGATGACTATGATGTCCTGTCGGAGATCGGAATTCGCCAGGCGGAAATCCTCGGACGGCACTTCTCCCAACTCGGCCTCGGCTTCGACCGCTGCCTGAGCGGCGAGCTGCGCCGTCAGCAGCACACCGCCCAGGCGACGCTGGCGCAGATCGGCAGCGCCGGCCTGCCGGCCCCGGAAATCGAGATCGAACCGGCCTTCAACGAGTTCGACGCCGACGCCGTGATCCGCGCTCTGCTGCCCCATCTGCTCGAAGAAGAGCCCCAGGCTCTGGAGGTGCTGCGCAATCCCGGGCAGAACCGCAACGAATTCCAACGCCTGTTCGCCCGCCTGATCGGCTGCTGGCTGAACGGCGAGCACGACGAATCCCTGACCAGTTGGGCATCGTTCGTGGGAACCGTACGCGACGGCCTGGAACGCCTCCTCGCCCGGGCCAACCCGCGCCAGAACATCGCGGTGTTCACCTCTGGCGGCACTATCACCGCCCTGCTCCACCTGATCACCAGCATCCCGGCGCGCCAGGCCTTCGAGATGAACTGGCAGATCGTCAACACCTCACTTAACCGCCTGAAGTTCCGCGGCAGCGAGGTGACACTGGCTTCCTTCAACAGCTACACACACTTGGAGCTGCTGAAGACCCCGGAGCTCATTACCTACCGATGAGCCCAACTTCTGGCCAAAACGGCCATCTGGAACCAAAACTACAAAGGATAACGCTCATGACCACCGTTGCTGACATCGTCAAAACCATGCAGTCCAAGTTCAACTCCAGCGCCGCAGCCGGCCTGGACCTGGTCTTCCAGTTCAACATCGAAGACGGCGAAAACCACTACCTGATCGTCAAGGACGGCACCTGCGACGTGCAGCAAGGCGACGCCCCGAACCCCAACGTCACCCTGATCATGGACAGCGAAACCCTGAAGGGCATCACCAGCGGCGAAACCGACGGCATGCAGGCCTTCATGGCCGGCAAGCTGCGCGCCGAAGGCGACATGATGCTGGCCATGAAGCTCAGCGAGCTGTTCCCGGTCTAAGCCTTCCGCAAGGCTGTCGCCCGATGAAAACCGGAGT
Source organism: Pseudomonas thermotolerans DSM 14292 (assembly GCF_000364625.1). Classification (GTDB taxonomy): domain Bacteria; phylum Pseudomonadota; class Gammaproteobacteria; order Pseudomonadales; family Pseudomonadaceae; genus Aquipseudomonas; species Aquipseudomonas thermotolerans. The sequence goes on along the minus strand of NZ_KB822624.1, from coordinate 13,730 downwards.
CCTCGGACTCCGGTTTTTTATGCCTGAAGAATGTTCATGACCGGCTGCGCAAGACCGATCAGGCGGGTTGATCGGTGGGCAACACGCTCACCAATGTAGGCCCACCCGCGCTTGTGAGGCCTCGGCAGCAGCATTAGATTAGCCAATGATCCGATGCCGCCATCATAAAGATAAAGGATAGGGATACGCATGGCGCTTACCGACCAGTCAACTCGCATCCGCGAAGGCGAAGAGCTCGACGCCGCTGCGATCGATAGCTACCTCAAAGCCAACATCTCCGGTATCACCGGCACCCCGAAGGTCAGCCAGTTCCCCGGCGGCGCCTCCAACCTGACCTACCTGATCGAATACCCGAACCAGGAGTTCGTCCTGCGCCGCCCGCCGTTCGGCCGCAAGGCCAAATCCGCCCACGACATGGGCCGCGAGTATCGCATCCTCAACCGCCTCAACGCCGGCTTCCCCTACTGCCCCAAGGCCTACCTGCACTGCACCGACGAAACGGTGATCGGCGCAGAGTTCTACGTCATGGAGCGGATGCGCGGGATCATCCTGCGCGACAACCTGCCGGCGGAACTGAAGCTGGACGAAGCCCAGACTCGCCAGCTGTGTCAGAACTTCATCGACAAGCTGGTCGAACTGCACAACGTCGACTATACCGCCTGCGGACTGGCCGATCTGGGCAGGCCGGAAGGCTATGTGCGACGCCAGATCGACGGGTGGCGCGACCGCTACGAGAAGGCCCTGACCCCCGATGCGCCGCTATGGGAGCCGGTCAAGGCCTGGCTGCGCGACAAGATGCCGGCCGATCACCACAAGCCGGGGATCGTCCATAACGACTACCGCTTCGACAACGTGATCCTCGACCCCGCCGACCCGCTGAAGATCATCGGCGTGCTCGACTGGGAGCTGGCCACCATCGGCGATCCACTGATGGACCTCGGCAACACCCTCGCTTACTGGGTGCAGGCCGACGACCCGGCGCCGATCCAGATGATGCGCCGCCAGCCCAGCCATCTGCCAGGCATGCTGACCCGCCGCCAGTTCGTCGACTACTACGCCGAACGCACCGGCATCCGTATTGAGGAGTTCGACTTCTACTACCTCTACGGGCTGTTCCGCCTGGCTGGAATCATGCAACAGATCTACTACCGCTTCTATCACGGCCAGACCAAGGATCAGCGCTTCGCCATCTTCATCCAGGCCAACAAGGCGCTGGAGCAATTCAGCCTGCAGCTCATCGACAAGTCCCGACTGTAAAGGAGAAGGGAGACACCATGCCCAAGACTCACCTGTTCGACCTCGACGGCAAAATCGCCTTCGTCTCCGGCGCCAGCCGCGGCATCGGCGAGGCCATCGCCAGGCTGCTGGCTCAGCAAGGTGCCCACGTGATCGTCTCCAGCCGCAAGCTCGAAGGCTGCCAGGCAGTGGCCAACTCCATCGCCGCCGAAGGCGGCAAGGCCACGGCCATCCCCTGCCACATCGGCGAGATGGAGCAAATCCACAACACTTTCGCGCAGATTCGCGAGCAGTTCGGTCGTCTCGACATCCTGGTCAACAACGCCGCCACCAATCCGCAGTTCTGCAACGTACTGGACACTGACCTTAGCGCCTTCCAGAAGACCGTGGACGTCAACATCCGCGGCTACTACTTCATGTCCATCGAAGGCGCCAAGCTGATGAAGGAGAACGGTGGCGGCAACATCATCAATGTGGCCTCCATCAACGGCGTCACCCCTGGCGAGTTCCAGGGCATCTACTCGGTGACCAAGGCAGCGGTGATCAGCATGACCAAGGTGTTCGCCAAGGAATGCGCGCAGTTCGGCATTCGCTGCAACGCCCTGCTGCCCGGCCTGACCGACACCAAGTTTGCCTCGGCGCTGGTGAAGAACGACGCCATCCGCAATTACGCCTTGCAGCGTATCCCGCTCAAGCGCGTGGCCGAACCCAGCGAAATGGCCGGCGCAGTGCTCTACCTGGCCAGCGATGCCTCCAGCTACGCTACCGGCATGGCGATGAACGTGGACGGCGGCTTCCTGGCCTGACCCCTAACACTTACGAAAAATGGGACCTCCGGGTCCCTTTTTCGGGCTCATCTACTGCAACGACCGCATCGGGGACGGCAAAGAAGGAGCTTCAGCGAGGCGCAGCCCCAGAAGACCACGCCCAACATGGCATCGTGCATGACGGGAAAGAGGAAGGGGATCGGCTGGTTTGGCGACTGCCGATCTACCAACCTCCGACTCGCCAACCACTACTTCCCCTGGATTGCGCGAAGAACCCAAAAAAAGGCCGGTCATGCAGACCGGCCTTTTCGTTTGCCGCTGGTCGCTTACATATTGGCGATGATCGCATCGCCGAACTGCGAGCAGGACAGCAGCTTGGCACCTTCCATCAGACGCTCGAAGTCGTAGGTCACGGTCTTCGCGGCGATGGCACCGTTGGTGCCCTTGATGATCAGGTCGGCCGCTTCGGTCCAGCCCATGTGACGCAGCATCATCTCGGCAGAGAGAATCAGCGAACCCGGGTTCACCTTGTCCTGGCCAGCGTACTTCGGCGCGGTGCCGTGAGTGGCTTCGAACATGGCGACGCTGTCGGAGAGGTTGGCGCCGGGAGCGATACCGATACCACCGACTTCGGCCGCCAGAGCGTCGGACAGGTAGTCACCGTTCAGGTTGAGGGTGGCGATCACGTCGTACTCGGCCGGACGCAGCAGGATCTGCTGCAGCATGGCGTCGGCAATCACATCCTTGACCACGATGTTCTTGCCGGTTTTCGGGTTCTTGAACTGCATCCAGGGACCGCCGTCCAGCAGCTCGGCGCCGAACTCGTCACGAGCGACTTCGTAGCCCCACTCCTTGAAGGCACCTTCGGTGAACTTCATGATGTTGCCCTTGTGGACGATGGTCACAGAGCTGCGATCGTTGTCCACGGCGTACTGCAGGGCCTTACGCACCAGGCGCTTGGTACCGGCTTCGGAAACCGGCTTGATGCCGATGCCGCACATGTCGGTGAAGCGGATCTTCTTGACGCCCATTTCCTCGGTGAGGAACTTGATGACCTTCTCGGCTTCCGGAGAACCGGCTTTCCACTCGACGCCGGCGTAGATGTCTTCGGAGTTCTCCCGGAAGATCACCATGTCCACGTCGCCGGGCTTCTTGACCGGGCTGGGCACGCCTTCGAACCAGCGAACCGGGCGCTGGCAGACGTACAGGTCCAGCTCCTGGCGCAGGGCAACGTTCAGGGAGCGGATGCCGCCACCGACCGGAGTGGTCAGCGGGCCCTTGATGGAAACGACGTAGTCGCGCACGGCTTCCAGGGTTTCCTTGGGCAGCCAGGTGTCCTGATCGTAAACCTTGGTGGCCTTCTCGCCGGCGTAGACTTCCATCCAGGCGATCTTGCGTTCGCCGCTGTAGGCTTTCTGCACAGCCGCGTCGACGACCTTGATCATCACCGGAGTGATGTCCACGCCGATGCCGTCACCTTCGATGAACGGAATGATCGGGTTGTTCGGCACATTCAAGGACAGGTCGGCATTGACGGTGATTTTGTCACCAGTGGCTGGCACCTGGATCTTTTGGTATCCCATGCTGGACTCCGTTGCTCTCGTGGTCTGACATTCCGTCACGCGGTTGGCACGACGGAAGAATCTTGGGTATAGAAAAGGCGGCACATTCTTGTAGTTTTTCTACCGAAAGTCACGCTTTTTTCCATCCCCTCCCGCGCCGGGTATGGCGCTGCGGGTCGTTTTCGCCCCGCTTTTTCAGACGCTTTGTAGTAAGACTACAGAAGCGCTACAAGCCTGCCGATGCAGAGCAGCCAATAGCCTAGCAGCTCATCCACGCCCTGCCCGACTCCGCCAGCGCACTCCGTCGGACGACGTGGAAGATGCGCCGATCCGGTTGAATGCTGGCGAAATCGAGCCCGAATCGCCCTGCAGACGGTAAACTCCATTCCCGCCCGACCAGCGAAGCCGGCCTACGGGCATCACATGTTACTTCTCCCGAGGACTTTCTATGCGCTTCACCCCGCACGTCACAGTCGCGACCATCGTCGAGGACCAGGGACACTTTCTGCTGGTCGAGGAGCTGGCCGAGGGTCGCGCCGTATTTAACCAGCCTGCCGGCCACTTGGAAGCCGACGAAAGTCTCATCCAGGCCGCGCTGCGGGAAACCCTCGAGGAGACCGGCTGGGAAGTCGAGCTGACCGCGGTCACCGGTATCTACCTGTACACCGGGCGCAACGGGGTGACCTACCAGCGCGTGTGCTTCGCCGCCCGCCCGCTGCGTCACCACCCCGAGCGTCCGCTGGACCACGGCATCATCGGCCCGCGCTGGCTGACCCGCGAGGAGCTTGCCGCCCAGCCCGAGCGCTGGCGCAGCGAGCTGGTGCTGCGCTGCATCGACGACTACCTGGGCGGAGAACGCTTCCCTCTGAGCCTGATCCGAAGCAGGAGCTGATTCGCGGCAACTCCGGCTGCCTGATAGAATCTTCCCCTTTGTGGCGACGAACCCTTTTCCACGATGTCCGATTCAAGCACCACCCCAGCCTCGAAACGCGTGATCGTCGGCATGTCCGGCGGCGTCGACTCCTCCGTGTCCGCCCTCCTGCTCCTGCAGCAGGGCTACCAGGTGGAAGGCCTGTTCATGAAGAACTGGGAAGAGGACGACGGTACCGAATACTGCACCGCCATGACCGACCTGGCCGACGCCCAGGCCGTCTGCGACCGGCTGGGCATCAAGCTGCACACCGCCAACTTCGCGGCCGAGTACTGGGACAACGTGTTCGAGCACTTCCTCGCCGAGTACAGGGCTGGACGCACACCCAACCCGGACATCCTCTGCAACCGTGAGATCAAGTTCAAAGCCTTCCTCGACTATGCCCTGATGCTCGGCGCCGATCTGATCGCCACCGGCCACTACGTGCGCCGTCGTGACCTGGACGGCCGCACCGAGCTGCTCAAGGGTCTGGACCCGAACAAGGACCAGAGCTACTTCCTGCATGCCGTGGGTGGCGAGCAGCTGGCCAAGACCCTGTTCCCGGTCGGCGAGCTGGAGAAGCCGGCGGTGCGCGCCATTGCCGAGCAGTACCAGTTGGCCACCGCGAAGAAGAAGGACTCCACCGGCATCTGCTTCATCGGCGAGCGGCGCTTCAGCGACTTCCTCAAGCAGTACCTGCCGGCCCAGCCCGGGAATATCGAGACCACCGACGGCAAGGTGATCGGCCGCCACCACGGTCTGATGTACCACACCATCGGCCAGCGTCAGGGCCTCGGCATCGGCGGCCTGAAGGAAGCCGGCGAGGCGCCCTGGTACGTGCTGCGCAAGGACCTGGAGCGCAACGTGCTGATCGTCGGCCAGGGCAACGATCACCCCTGGCTGTTCTCCCGCGCCCTGCTCGCCTCCGATGTCTACTGGGTCAACCCCGTGGAATTGAACGGGCCGCGCCGCCTGACCGCCAAGGTGCGCTACCGCCAGGCCGACCAGGCCTGCACCCTGGAACGCACCGCCGACGGTTACCGGGTGGTCTTCGACCAGCCGCAGCGCGCCGTCACTCCCGGCCAGTCGGTGGTGCTCTACGACGGAGAGGTGTGCCTGGGCGGTGGGGTGATCGAAGTGGCCGAGCCGGCCTACGCGGAGGCCCTGGCATGACGCCGCTGCAGGAACAGCTGGTGGCCCTGGGGGCAATCTTCGAATCCGCCGCCCTGGTCGACCGCATCGCCCGCACTGGCCAGGTCAGCGAGGCACCGCTGGGCTGCATGCTCGGCAGCCTGTTGGTACGCAATCCCCAGGACACCCTGGAGGTCTACGGTGGCGACGACCTCAACCTGCGCGACGGCTACCGGGTGCTGGTCGGCGCCTTGGAGCGCGACCCGACCAGTCTGCAGCGCGAGCCGCTGCGCTATGCCCTGGCCCTGGTCGCTCTGGAGCGTCAGCTGGCCAAGCGCGACGACATGCTGGAGGTCATCGGCAAGCGCCTCGACCAGATCCAGCAGCAGGTGGAGCACTTCGGCATCACCCACGAGAACGTCATCGCCTCCTGCGCCGCGCTCTACCAGGACACCCTGAGCACCTTCCGCCAGCGCATCCAGGTCCACGGCGACATGCGCCACCTGCAGCAGCCCAGCAACGCGGCGAAGATCCGCGCCCTGCTGCTCGCCGGGATCCGTTCCGCGCGACTCTGGCGCCAGCTCGGCGGGCACCGCTGGCAGCTGGTGTTCAGTCGCAAGAAGCTGCTCGACCAGCTCTATCCGATGCTGCGCGGCAGCTGATTGAGCACACCCAGCCGGTCGCACGCCGATCGGTCCGCCAAGACCGGGGCGCGTTTTTCATGTATGATTCGCGCCCCCGATTTTCCGTCAGCCGACTGTCGAGAACGCCCTCATGCAGCTTTCCTCGCTCACCGCGGTTTCCCCCGTCGATGGCCGCTATGCCGGCAAAACCAGCGCCCTGCGTCCGATCTTCAGCGAATACGGCCTGATCCGCTTCCGGGTCATGGTCGAGGTCCGCTGGCTCCAGCGCCTGGCCAACCACCCCGGCATCCCCGAGGTCGCGCCCTTCTCGGCCGAAGCCAACGCCCTGCTGAACAGCCTGGTGAACGACTTCCAGCTCGAGCACGCCCAGCGCGTCAAGGAAATCGAGCGGACCACCAATCACGACGTCAAGGCCGTCGAGTACCTGCTCAAGGAGCAGGCCGCCAAGCTCCCCGAGCTGGCCAAGGTCAGCGAGTTCATCCACTTCGCCTGCACCAGCGAGGACATCAACAACCTGTCCCACGCCCTGATGCTGCGCGCCGGCCGTGACGAGGTAGTGCTGCCGCTGATGCGCCAGATCGCCGCCGCCATCCGCGAGCTGGCGGTCAGGTTCGCCGACGTGCCCATGCTCTCCCGCACCCACGGCCAGCCGGCCTCGCCGACCACCCTGGGCAAGGAAATGGCCAACGTGGTCTACCGCCTGGAGCGCCAGATCGCCCAAGTGGCCGCAGTGCCGCTGCTGGGCAAGATCAACGGCGCCGTGGGCAACTACAACGCCCACCTGTCCGCCTACCCTCAGGTGGACTGGGAAGCCAACGCCCGTGAATTCATCGAGCAGGACCTGGGCCTGACCTGGAACCCCTATACCACCCAGATCGAGCCCCACGACTACATCGCCGAGCTGTTCGACGCCATCGCCCGCTTCAACACCATTCTCATCGATTTCGACCGCGACGTCTGGGGCTACATCTCCCTGGGCTACTTCAAGCAGAAGACCGTGGCCGGCGAGATCGGCTCCTCGACCATGCCGCATAAGGTCAACCCGATCGACTTCGAGAACTCCGAAGGCAACCTGGGCATCGCCAACGCTCTGTTCCAGCACCTGGCCAGCAAGCTGCCGATCTCCCGCTGGCAGCGCGACCTGACCGACTCCACCGTGCTGCGCAACCTGGGCGTGGGCATCGCCCACAGCGTGATCGCCTACGAGGCCAGCCTCAAGGGCATCGGCAAGCTGGAGCTGAACGCCCAGCGCCTGGGCGAGGATCTGGACGCCTGCTGGGAAGTGCTCGCCGAGCCGGTGCAGACCGTGATGCGCCGCTACGGCATCGAGAACCCCTACGAGAAGCTCAAAGAATTGACCCGCGGCAAGGGCATCAGCCCCGAAGCGCTGCAGGCCTTCATCGACGGTCTGGAGATTCCGGCGGACGCCAAGGCCGAGCTCAAGCGCCTGACCCCGGCCAGCTACGTCGGCAACGCCGCCGCGCAGGCCAAGCGCATCTGATCCACCGAGAGCCAGGTGAACGCCCGGCCGTGCCGGGCGTTTTTGTTTAGAGCTTTCAAAGAATTTCAAAGGATTAGCGATGAATCCCGATACTCCGCTTCAACTGCTGGGCGGCCTGACCCCACGCGAGTTCCTGCGCGACTACTGGCAGAAGAAACCCCTGCTGGTCCGCCAGGCGATCCCCGGCTTCGAGAGCCCGATCACGCCCGACGAACTGGCAGGGCTGTCGCTCGAGGAAGAGGTCGAATCGCGCCTGGTCATAGAGCATGGCGCCCGCCCCTGGGAGCTGCGCCGCGGCCCCTTCGACGAGGACACCTTCCGCCACCTGCCGGAACGCGACTGGACCCTTCTGGTACAGGCCGTCGACCAGTTCGTCCCGGAGGTCGCCGAGCTGTTCGAGTCCTTCAAATTCCTGCCCAAGTGGCGCATCGACGACGTGATGATCAGCTACGCTGCGCCCGGCGGCGGGGTCGGCCCACACTACGACAATTACGACGTGTTCCTGCTTCAGGGCTATGGCAGACGCCGCTGGCAGATCGGCCAGATGTGCAGTTCCGCCAGCCCGCTTCTCGACCATCCGGATCTAAAGATCCTGGCCGAGTTCGATACGACCGATGAATGGGTGCTGGAGCCCGGCGACATGCTCTACCTGCCGCCCCTCCTCGCTCACTGTGGTACCGCTGAGGATGATTGCATGACTTATTCCGTGGGCTTCCGCGCGCCCAGCGCCGCTGAAGTACTGACCCATTTCACCGACTTCCTGGGACAATTCCTGCCCGAGGAAGAGCGCTACAGCGACCCCGACGTGCAGCCGGCCAGTGACCCCAACCAGATCCAGCGCGACGCCCTGGAGCGCCTCAAGGCCCTGCTCGACCGCCACATGGGCGACGAGCGCCTGCTGATGACCTGGTTCGGCCAGTTCATGACCGAACCGCGCTATCCCGAGCTGGTGACCGGCATCGACATCGGCGAGGAGGAGCTGCTCGACACTCTGGAAGGTGGTGCGGTGATCATCCGCAACCCGAGCGCCCGTCTGGCCTGGTCGGAAGTGGGCGAGGATCTGGTGCTGTTCGCCAGCGGGCAGAGCCGCGTGCTGTCCGCCGGCCTGCGCGAGCTGCTGAAACTGATCTGCAGCGCCGACGCGCTGCATATCGACAATCTCGGCCAATGGCTGGCCGACGACGAGGGTCGTACCCTCATCTGGGAGTTAGTGAAACAAGGTAGTTTGGGGTTTGCCAATGAATAACCTGCATGTGCGTGTCGCCGATTGGCAGAAGGACAACGCCGACCTGCGCCGCATCCGTGAAGCCGTGTTCATTGCCGAGCAGTCGGTGCCGCCGGAACTGGAGTGGGATGACGAGGACGCACAGGCCATCCACTTCCTCGCCCTGGATGACGACTACGCGATCGGCACCGCGCGCCTGCTGCCCGACGGGCACATCGGCCGCGTCTCGGTGCTCAAGGACTATCGCGGACTGAAGGTCGGCGAGGCGCTGCTCAAGGCGGTGATCGCCGAGGCCGAACGGCGCGGCCTGACCCGACAGAAACTCAGTGCTCAGGTTCACGCCGCGCCCTTCTACGAACGGCTAGGCTTCTCCATTGTCAGCGAGGAGTTCCTCGAGGCCGGCATCCCCCACGTGGACATGGTGAGACAAAGCAGCTGAGGTAGACATGAACGACGACAGCGACCTGCCGACTGGACAGCATCCTGATACGGACGAGCTACCGGCCATTGAGTTCCAGTCGCCGGGTCGCTTCGCCGTCCACAACCCGTTGCCCCTGCCCGCCGAGCCGGAAGCCTGGGAGCCCGCGCCCTTCCGTCTCGGCGAACATGCCGCCCTGGAGCGCTTTAGCCACCCGGACGCCGCCCGCGCCCACGCCCTGGCCCTGCTGCAGCAGGTACGCTATTCGCTGTGCCTCTACACCCCCGACCTCGAGCCCTGGCTGTACCACCATAGCAGTGTCCAGGAGGCCTGCACGCGCTTCCTGCTGGCCAACCCCAGGAACCACCTGCGCATCCTCCTGCGCGACAGCAGTCGGGCGGTCAAGGAAGGTCACCGCTTGCTCAACCTGGCGCGCCGTGTCACCAGCAACCTGCACATCCGCAAGCTGCATCCCGACTATCCCAGCGAGGAAGCCGCCTTCCTCCTCGCCGACGATCGCGGCCTGCTGCTGCGCCCAAAGCCGGAAATCCCCGAGGGCTACGCGCTCTATAACGACCCGGGGCGAGTCCGCCAGCGTCAGGAACAGTTCGACCAGGCCTGGGACCAGAGCATCACCGATCCCGACCTGCGGAGCTTCCTGCTGTGAAGATGCGCACCCTGCTCGCCACCCTGCTGCTCGCCCTCAGCCAGCCGCTGCCTGCCGCCACCGAGCTGATTCCCCTCAGCTACCGAACGGCCGACGAGGTGCTGCCGGTGGTGCAGTCGGTGCTCGGCGATGAAGGCAAGGCCAGCGCCTATGGCAACCAGTTGATCGTCAACGCCTCCCCCGAGAAGCTCCGCGAGCTGCGCGACCTGCTCCAGCAGTTGGACATCCGTCCGCGACGCCTGCTGATCAGCGTCGACACCAGCGACAGCGCCTATCTCGACGAGCACGGCTATCGCGTCGATGGCAGCGCCCGCGCCGGCAACCTGGAGATCCAGGCCGGGCGTGGCGAAGTCCGCGGCCAGGACCAGATGCGCATCATCCGGCGCAGTACCCGCAGCCGCGACGGCGGCGTCCAGCAGGTGCAAGCTACCGAGGGTTACCCGGCCCTGATCCAGATCGGCCAGAGCGTGCCCCTCACCACCACCAGCGTCGACCCATACGGCGGTGTCCACAACGAAACCCAGTACCGCGACGTCACCCGTGGCTTCTACGTGACCGCCCGGATCAACGGCGACCAGGTGCAGGTCACCCTGGACAGCCACAACGAACGCCTGAGCCGCTCCCAGCAGGGCGCCATCGACGTGCAGAGCACCAGTACCCGGGTCTCGGGACGGCTCGGCGAATGGATCACCGTGGGCGGCGCCAGTCAGAGCAGACAGTCCGGAGAGAACGGCTTCCTCCGCCACTACTCCACCCGCGGGCAGGACGACATGAGCCTGCGCCTAAAGGTCGAGGCCCTCGACTGAATGCCCGCCGGCTGACCGTCCGGTCGCCTTCGGAAATTTTGTAGTAGCTAAAAAAAAACACTACAAAACGTTTGACGAAGCCATTTTCCAAAGGCATGATGGCCCCGCTCCCGCTAATCAGGGGCTCCGAAAGGAGCCTCCGGGTCGCGCTCCGGTCACCCCCGAGCCGACCCGTGTTGCATGGCCCACAAGGCGATTCGACGAGGTTGCGACTGGAACGAAAGTTGTCCTGAGGGACGGGGAAGCACTCAATCAGTCAGATCGACAGCGCCGTCGAAACGCGTCGCCCAACGGCATCCACGAGCCGGCAAGCGAGCACTGCACACGACGCCGAGGCCTGCCACTGTACGTCACTCTCCGCTCCGCAGACCTCATCCTTCCAGTCTCTCCTTCATCGATCACCCGAACGCCAGGCAACGAGCCGTCGACCGTGCGACGACTCAAGCGGAAAGTCGGGCTCAACCACTACTTTTTGAAGGATTGACCATGTCCGCATATCAGAACGAGATCAAGGCAGTTGCCGCCCTGAAAGAGAAATACGGCAGCAGCTGGGGCGCCATCAACCCCGAGTACGCCGCTCGCATGCGTATCCAGAATCGTTTCAAGACCGGCCTGGACATCGCCAAGTACACCGCGGCCATCATGCGCAAGGACATGGCCGAGTACGATGCCAACCCCGCCCTGTACACCCAGTCGCTGGGTTGCTGGCACGGCTTCATCGGTCAGCAGAAGCTGATCTCCATCAAGAAGCACCTGAAGTCCACCAACAAGCGCTACCTCTACCTGTCCGGCTGGATGGTCGCCGCCCTGCGCTCCGAGTTCGGTCCGCTGCCCGACCAGTCCATGCACGAGAAGACCGCAGTCGCCAACCTGATCGAAGAGCTCTACACCTTCCTGCGCCAGGCCGACGCCCGTGAACTGGACCTGCTGTTCACCGCTCTGGACAAAGCCCGCGCCGCTGGCGACAAGGCCAAGGAACAGGAAATCCTGAACCAGATCGACAACTTCGAAACTCACGTCGTGCCGATCATCGCCGACATCGACGCCGGTTTCGGCAACGCCGAGGCTACCTACCTGCTGGCCAAGAAGATGATCGAAGCTGGTGCCTGCTGCATCCAGATCGAGAACCAGGTGTCCGACGAGAAACAGTGTGGCCACCAGGACGGCAAAGTCACCGTGCCACACGCCGACTTCCTGGCCAAGGTCAACGCAGTTCGCTACGCCTTCCTCGAGCTGGGCGTTGACGACGGCGTGATCGTCGCCCGTACCGACTCCCTGGGCGCTGGCCTCACCAAGCAGATTGCCGTCACCAACGAGCCGGGCGACTTGGGCGACCTGTACAACAGCTTCCTGGATGGCGAGTACATCGAGTCCGCCGACGACATCGCCAACGGCGACGTGGTCATCAAGGCTCAGGGCAAGCTGCTCAAGCCGAAACGCCTGCCCTCCGGCCTGTTCTGCTTCAAGCAGGGCAGCGGCGAGGACCGCGTGGTCCTGGACTGCATCACCAGCCTGCAGAACGGCGCAGACCTGCTGTGGATCGAAACCGAGAAGCCGCACATCGGTCAGATCAAGGGCATGGTGGACCGCATCCGCGAAGTCATCCCGAACGCCAAGCTGGTCTACAACAACAGCCCGTCCTTCAACTGGACCCTGAACTTCCGCCAGCAGGTGTTCGATGCCTGGGCTGCCGAAGGCAAGGACGTGTCCGCCTACGATCGCGCCAACCTGATGAGCGTCGAGTACGACAACAGCGACCTGGCCAAGGAAGCCGACGAGCGCATCCGCACCTTCCAGCGTGACGCCTCCGCTCAGGCCGGCATCTTCCACCACCTGATCACCCTGCCGACCTACCACACTGCGGCCCTGTCCACCGACAACCTGGCCAAGGGCTACTTCGCCGAGGAAGGCATGCTGGCCTACGTGAAGGGTGTGCAGCGTCAGGAGATCCGTCAGGGCATCGCCTGCGTGAAACACCAGAACATGGCTGGTTCCGACATCGGCGACAACCACAAGGAATACTTCGCCGGCGAGGCCGCGCTGAAGGCCAGTGGCCAGAACAACACCATGAACCAGTTCCACTAAGTACAGGTTCACCCGGTCTTCGGACCAAAGGTGTCGTTGGAGAGCCCCGGCAGCAATGCCGGGGTTTTCTTTTTCCCGCCCGGAACCTTGCCAGCCCTCGCCCCAGCCTCCAGACCCAGCCCTGAAGCTCCGCCCCTGGCAGCCCAGAGCGCAGCCGTCACCTGCACGCGGGGCAAGTGCCCAGACCGTCGCAGCCCAGTTATCGCGACCCCGGTCGCTCACCTCCCAGCCAAACGTGAAAGAGGTCATGGGCCACTTCGGCGTTCGGGGGCTGGGCACGCACTTCCAGATCGCTGCGGTGTGCATGTCCATTGCGACCGCCTCGATATATGTACGGCCCTCTTCGCTCAGTCATCCGAAGAAAGGCCGGATCGCCTCGCGACTGTTGCCTTCGCCCCCCCCCACAGCACACGCGTGCGCTCGGCATCCAGGGTCCTACCCCATTTCCACGGACGGATTGAAAAGGGCTGAAAATTTCCGATCTTGCCGGGCGACTCTACGTAAGCGCTCCATAAACCCCGTCCGCCAGGACGGGGTGCTCTTCAGGACGCCGAGTTCGGAGCGCAGTTCCATGGCAGCAGCGCTTCGTAGTCCTCGACGCTGCGCGCGCTGGGCAGACGTTCAAGCACCTGGCGCAGCCAGGCGTAGGGCTCCTGGCCGTTGGCCTTGGCGGTTTCGATCAGGCTGTAGATCTGTGCGCTGGCCGTGGCGCCTTGCGGGGTGTCGCTGAACAGCCAGTTCTTGCGGCCGATGACGAACGGGCGGATGGCGTTCTCGG
>NZ_KB822623.1 GCF_000364625.1 Pseudomonas thermotolerans DSM 14292 | reverse complement strand
AGCAAGCTCCCGTGCTGCCGCTCGACTTGCATGTGTTAGGCCTGCCGCCAGCGTTCAATCTGAGCCATGATCAAACTCTTCAGTTCAATACTGCTCGGGTTTTGTGAAAACCCTAAACTTGGCTCAGCAATCGCAAATTAACTCTCGAATTCACGAGTGTTTACTTGTGATGCTGATAATCTTGCGATCACCAGCCTTACCTCACAAGCACCCACACGAATTGCTTGATTCACTTGTTAAAGAACAGTTGGGTGAGCCTTTCGCCTCAACCAAGGCCGCGCATTCTACAGCAGCCTTACTTCCCGTCAAGCGCTTTTCAAAAATTTCTTTTCTACTTCAACCGCTTGCGCGCCACCGAAGCTAACAACCCCTCAGCGGCGGGAGGAGAATTCTACAGATTTGGGAGGCAGAGTCAACGCCTTTTTTGTCGCTCTGCCTGCAAATCTTCAGTAGCAGGGAAGGCATCTCTCCCTGCCCTGTTCAAGTTTCAGGCGTCACGGGCAGGCAGCATACGCTTGAGGGTGTTGTCGCGCATCACGTAGTGGTGGAACAGCCCCGCCGCCGCATGCAGGCCGATCAGCCAGTAGCCGAGGGTGCCGGCCAGTTCGTGAAGTTCCTTGATCTGCCCGGCCAGTTCACGGTCTTCCCCAATGAGCGGCGGCAGCTCCAGCCCCCAGAAGGGTATCGGTTTGCCCGCGGCGCTCAGGATGAGCCAGCCGGCCAGCGGCGCGCCGATCATCAGGGCATAGAGGGCCAGGTGTACCAGCTTGGCGAGGAATGCCTGCCAGGCCGGTGGCGCCGGCTCGATACGCGGAGTGGGCGCGATCAGACGGGCGAGGAGGCGCAGCCAGACCAAGGCGAAGACCGTCAGCCCCAGTATGAAGTGCCACTGCTTGAGCAGTTCGCGGGGCTCGCTGCCCTTCGGGTAGAACCCCTTCAGCTCGATGCAGGCATAGACTGCCGCGATCAGCAGCAGCATCAGCCAGTGCAGGCCGATCGACAGGCCGCCATAACGCGTCGAAGTGTTTTTCCAATCCATTTCTTCAATCCCTCATTCAGTTCCGCCGGATGACTTCCGGTCTATCGCCAATCACGTCGACAGCAGCACGGCTAGCATGCCAGGAAGCGTCCGGAACATGGCCGAGTCTGTCTATTGGCCAGCCTATCTCCCGAGACTTAATTCAACCTGAAGCATCGCCGCGGCCCATCTTCCCAGATCAATCTCACCCACAAAAGACCGATAACCGAACGCTTTATTCGCCAGACGATTTCCGTATCGGAGGCCCATATCCCGGTCAAAGCGCCTATTCATGGGGCATTCGGACAAAATCGAGCTGCCGGCCACGCCTAATTGGTCCGATTGACCAAATTAACCGTCTAGTACATTTTTCACCGACCGCCCCGGCTGCTGACGGCAGCCCATAACAACTGAAGAGAGAGACCGCATGACTCGCTCCATTCTGGTCCTCAACGGACCCAACCTGAATCTGCTGGGTACCCGTGAGCCGGCGACCTATGGTCATGAAACCCTGGCTGACATCGAAGCCCTGTGCCGGCGTACCGCGGCTGAGCATGGTCTAGAAGTGGAATTTCGCCAGACCAACCACGAAGGCGAACTGATCGATTGGATCCATCAGGCCCGCGGCCGGCACGCCGGCATCCTGATCAACCCGGCGGCCTGGACCCACACCTCGGTGGCCATCCGCGACGCCCTGGCAGCGGTCGAGCTGCCGGTGATCGAGGTGCACCTGTCCAACGTGCACAAACGCGAGAGCTTCCGGCACCACTCCTTCGTCTCGCCGATCGCCGTCGGCGTGCTGGCCGGCTTCGGCTCCCACGGCTACCGCCTGGCCATCGAACATTTCGCCCACCTGCTGAAAGACTGATCTCAATGAGCAATGCATCCATACTGGCCGGCCTGATCGGCGCCGGCATCCAGGCTTCGCGCACCCCCGCCATGCATGAACACGAGGGCGATGCCCAGGGCATCCGCTACCTGTACCGGCTGATCGACCTCGACCAGTTGAAGCTGGATAGCTCCGCCCTGCCCGAGCTGCTTACCGCCGCCGAACGCATGGGCTTCACCGGCCTGAACATCACCTTCCCCTGCAAGCAGGCGATCATTCCCCTGCTCGACGAGCTTTCCGCCGAGGCGCGAGGGATCGGCGCGGTCAATACCGTGGTGTTCAAGGACGGCAAGCGCATCGGCCACAACACCGACTGCCTGGGCTTCGCGGAGGGCTTCCGCCGCGGTCTGCCGGACGTCGCCCGCAACCGCGTGGTGCAGATGGGCGCCGGCGGTGCCGGTGCTGCGGTGGCTCACGCCCTGCTCAGCGAAGGCATCGGACAACTGACCATCTTCGAAGTGGAGGCGAGCCGCGCCCAGGGCCTGGTGGACAGCCTGAACGCGCACTTCGGCGCAGGCCGTGCCGTGGTCGGCCAGGATCTGGCCGGCGCGCTGGGCGCCGCCGACGGTCTGGTCAACACCACCCCGGTGGGCATGGCCAAGCTGCCCGGAACGCCGGTGCCGGTCGAACTGCTGCGCCCCGAGCTGTGGGTGGCGGAGATCATCTACTTCCCGCTGGAAACCGAGCTGCTCAGGCACGCCCGATCCCTCGGCTGCCGCACCCTGGATGGCGGCAGCATGGCGGTGTTCCAGGCGGTCAAGGCCTTCGAGCTGTTCACCGGCCAGCCAGCGGATGCCGCGCGCATGCAGGCGCACTTCCATAGCATGAACGGCTGATCGCCCGCACATGGAGCCGGCCTTTCCGGCTCCTGCTGCTTACCAGTTCTGCACGATCAGCTGGATGCCGGTCACCAGCAGCCCCAGTCGCGCAATGCGGTAGAACCATAGGTGGTTGACCCGTCCCTGCAGCCACAGCCCGAGCCAGACCCCGACCACCACCACCGGCACCAACGACAGGCTGGCCAGCAGGTTGTCCACGCTGAACTGTCCCAGCCAGGCATAAGGGATCAACTTGATGGCGTTGGTGAGCAGGAAGAAGGCGTTGATGGTGGCCACGTAGCGCAGCTTCTCGAGGTGCTGTGGCAGCAGATACATCATCACCGGCGGGCCGCCAGCATGGGCGACGAAACTGGTGAAGCCGGCGACCGCCGAAAGCAGCGTGCCCTTCCCCACCGCCGGCTCGGCCACCTGGGCCGCCGCACGATCGACCAGCGCATTGATCAGCACGAAGCCGATGGAGATGGCCCCCAGCAGCAGACCGACGAAGCGCTCGCTGAACACCCCGAAGGTCAGGCTGCCGATCAACACGCCAAGCAGCGCCCCGGGCAGCATGATCTTCAGGTTGCGCACATCCCACTTGCCATAGAAGCGCTTCAGACCGACCAGGTCGGCCATGCAGAGGATCGGCAACATGACTGCCGCGGCCTGGGTCGGCGGCAGCACCAGAGCCATCAGCGGTACGGCGAGGCCACCGAAGGCGCCCCCGAAGCCGCCCTTGGAAATGCCGGTGAGCAGGACGGCCGGCAGCGCCACGAGAAAGAAGTCGAAGGTCATGAACGACTCGCTCGAAAAAGGGAAAATGGAACGGCGTTCATTATGTCCTTGCGGTCCCTCTGGCTCGGGACTCCGGTGCGATCAGCGCACGCATTCTTCAGTCCAGGACCGGCTTGAGCAAGGCCTGGGCCTCATAGAGCGGCGCCAGGTAGCGAAAGCGCAGCTCCTCCACGCTCAGCCGCGAGGCGTGGGTGGTGATCGCCAGGGTCGCCCGGAGCCGCCCCGTGCGGTCGATCAGCGGGACGCCGATCACCCGCATGCCGATCTCGTACTCCTGGTCGACGACGGCGAAGCCCTGGCTGGCGATCCGGGCGATCTCCGCCCTGAGCGCCGGCAGGTCGGTCTGGGTGTAGGGAGTGAGCTGGCGCAGCGGATTGCGCTGGAAGTAGGCGTTCAGCTCGGCCTCGTCCAGGCTCGCCAGCCAGAGCCGGCCGCTGGCGGTGCAGTACATAGGCACTCGCGAACCGGGTCGGATCGACAGCGAGGCGATGTGGCTGTAGCGGCTGCGCACCACGTGGACGATCTCGTCGCCGTCGCGGGTGCCCACCGAGACGTGCTCCTGGGTCTGTCGCGCCACCTGCTCCACCACCGGACGCAGCATGCGTGGCAGCTGCGCCGAGTCGACGTAGGCCTGGCCGATGCGCAGGGCCTTTGGGGTCAGCCAGTAGTGGCGACCGTCGGTCTCCGCGAAGCCCTCGTGGACCAGGGTCAGCAGGAAGCGTCGCGCGGCGCTGGGCGTCAGCCCGGCCTGCCTGGCCGCCTGAGGCACGCTCAGGCGCGGCTGGTCGGCATTGAACAGCTGCATCAGCGCCAGGCCCTTCTGCAGGCCGGCGATCAAGTCGCGGGGGTGAATGGTCGGTTTGTTCATGGTCGGTTCCGGAGGCCCTCTGGGCAGCTGCCAGCTTCGCGCAGCCGCGAGACTCCGGGACGGAAGATTCGCGGGAATGATGCGATTATCGCATTGATAATGCGATAAACGAAGCAATCGCCCGAAAAACGCATTGTTGGAACCGAGTTCCGCCAGCACTCTTGCCTCCACGACAACAGCAATCGACCCCGTGGAGGACAGCATGATCCAAGGCTCGACCGAACTGGTCGCCATCGTCGGCTCACCCATCGCCCAGGTGAAATCACCGGAAAACTTCAACACCTGGTTTGCCAATAACGGTCGCGATCTGGCGATGATCGCCATCGATCTTCGGGAGAACGCCCTGGATGCCTTCCTGAGCACCCTGCGCGGTTGGCAGAACCTGCGCGGCTGCGTGGTCACCGTGCCCTACAAGCAGGTTCTCGCCACCCGCCTGGATGGTGTCAGCAATCGCGCCAAGGCGCTCTGCTCGGTCAACGTGATCCGCCGCGAGCCGGACGGCCGCCTGCTCGGCGACAACGTGGACGGCGAAGGCTTCCTCAATGCCGCGCGCCGCCAGGGCTTCCAGTCCGCCGGCAAGCGCGCCCTGGTGATCGGCTGCGGAGGCGTCGGCAGCGCCATCGCCTATGCGCTGTGCGAGGCCGGGGTGAACGGCCTGGTGCTCGACGACGTCAGCGCCGAGCGCGCCGATGGCCTGGTCGAGCGGCTTGGCAGCCTCTTCCCGGCGCAGCGCATCGAGCGCGCTTACGAGTCGCTGGCCGACTTCGACCTGCTGGTGAACGCCTCGCCAGTCGGCATGGGCGACAGCGGCGAGCTGCCGCTGCCCGCCGCCATGCTGGAAAGCCTGCAGCCCGACACCTACGTGGCCGACGTGGTCACCTCGCCGGAGATCACCCCGCTGCTGGAGTTCGCCCGCGCCCGGGGCTGCACGATCCAGACCGGCCCGCAGATGGCCCTAGCCCAGCTCGGCAACCTGGGTGCCTTCATGGGCGCCACCCCTCTGGAGATCCAGCCATGAGCGGCCAAGGGCAGTCCACCCTCGACCGCGACTACGACGTGGTGGTGCTCGGCAGCGGCGCCGCCGGTTTCGCCGCGGCCGCCACCGCCGCCTGCCGCGGCCTGAAGGTGCTGATCCTGGAGAAGGCCGAGCACTTCGGCGGCACCTCGGCGATCTCCGGTGGGGCCGCCTGGATCTACGGCAGCGACCAGGCCCGCGCCGCCGGCGTGCAGGACTCCCCGGAAGCCGTGCGCACTTACCTGCGCAAGATCATCGGAGACGGCTACAACGCCGAGCTGGTGGACGCCTTCATCGAGCGCGGCCACGAGGCGCTGCGCTGGCTGGAGGCCAACACCGAGCTGCGCTACGCGCTGCGCCCCTTGTCGCCGGACTACTACCCGGACGAGGACGGCGCCACCGACTACGGCCGTGCCCTGGAGATGGTCGAATACGACGGCCGCCGGCTGGGGGCGCGCTTCAAGGACCTGAAGATGCCGCCGCCGGGCATGCTGCTGTTCGGCGGCATGATGGTGAACCGCGTCGACATCCAGCATTTCCTCAGCTTCAAGTACTCGCCGAAATCCCTCTGGCACTGCATCAAGCTGATGGCCCGCTACGGCCTGGACCGCCTCAGCCATCACCGCGGAACCCGCCTGACTACCGGCAACGCGCTGATCGCCCGGCTGGCCACCACGGCCTTCGCCAAGGGCGCGGAACTGTGGCTGAACAGCGAGGCGGAATCGCTGCTCGTCGAGAACGGCGCGGTGACCGGCGTGCTAGTCCGCCGCGAAGGACGTCACGAGCGGGTACGTGCGCGCGGCGGCGTGGTCTGCGCCATGGGCGGTTTCGCCGCCGGAGCGATCGCCGCCGCCAACCGCCCGAACACCGGCACCCCACACCTGACCATGTCGCCGCCGACCAACACCGGCGACGCCCTGCGCCTCGGCGAGGCGGTGGACGCGGCCAGCGGCGCAGGGCTGCCGAGCAACTTCTTCTGGGCGCCGGTCTCCGAGCTGGTGCGCCCCAACGGCGAACGCGAGCGCTTCCCGCACCTGGTCACCGACCGCGCCAAGCCGGGGGTGATCGCCGTCAACCAGGCCGGCCGCCGCTTCGTCAACGAATCCAATTCCTACCACCACTTCGTCGAGGCCATGTTCGCCAGCGGCAGCACGCCCTGCTGGCTGATCTGCGACGCCGAGGCGATGAACCGCTACGGCCTGGGCCTGGCGCGGCCGAAGCCGGTGGACAACTCGGCACTGATCGAGGCCGGCTACCTGTACCGCGCCGAGTCTCCGGAAGCCCTGGCCCGGGCCATCGGCGTCGACCCGCAGGGCCTGCGGCAGACCCTGGAGCGCTTCAATGCCGATGCACGCGAGGGCGTCGACCGGCAGTTCGCCAAGGGCGGCAACAGCTACAACCGCTACATGGGCGACCCGGACCACAAGCCCAACCCCTGCCTGGCCCCGCTGACCAAGGCGCCCTTCTACGCCATCCGCATCCACACCGGCGACCTCGGCTCGGCCCGCGGCCTGGTCACCAACGGCAACGCCAACGTGCTGGACCGCAGTGGCAAACCGATCCCCGGCCTGTATGCGGCGGGCAACGACATGAACTCCATGATGAACGGCACCTACCCAGGTCCCGGCATCACCATCGGCCCCGGCCTGACCTTCGGCTGGATCGCCGCCACCCACATCGCCGAGCGCCTCGCCACGGCGCACTGACCGACCTTCCAAGGAGACCCGAGCATGTACTACGAACTGCGTACCTACACCATCGATCCGCTGAAGCTGGCCGATTGGCTGGCCCTCTACAAGAGCCACGCCTATGAGGTGCAAACCGAGCACCTGGGCAACCTGGTGGGCTTCTTCACCACCGAGTTCGGCGAAGCCAACCAGGTAGTGCACATCTGGGCCTACGAGAGCCTCGACGACCGTATGGCCCGCCGCGCACGGATGGCCGCCGACCCGCGCTGGGCCGAGTTCGGCAGGCTCAACAAGGAGCTGGGCGCGGTGCTCAAGCTGGAGTCGCGGCTGATGCGCCCGACCACCTTCTCGCCCCTGCACTGAGCCGGGACGCGCCGCCATGTCACATCCTGATGCGCTGCACTGCGACGTCCTGGTCATCGGCTCCGGTGCCTCGGGCCTGGCGGCGGCGGTGACTGCCGCCCACCACGGCCTGGAGGTGCTGGTCGCCGAGAAGGAAAGCCTGCTCGGCGGCACCAGTGCCTGGTCCGGCGGCTGGCTGTGGATTCCTCGCAATCCGCTGGCGGTCGCCGAAGGCATCATCGAGGACGGCGATGCGCCGGAGCGCTACCTGCGCGCCCAGGTGCACGCCTCGGAACTGGACGAACGCCAGCGCACCTTCCTGACCCGTGGCCCGGAGATGGTGGCGTTCTTCCAGGAACACACGGCGGTGCGTTTCTACTCGGGCAGCCGCATGCCGGACATGCGCGACGGCGACGGTGCCGTCACCGGCGGCCGCTCGCTGTGCGCCCAGCCGTTCGACGGCCGGCTGCTCGGCGACTGGCTCCACAGGCTGCGGCCGCCACTGGACATCGTCAGCCTGGCCGGAATGGGCATCGCCGGCGGCGCGGACATGGCCAACTTCTTCAATGCCAGCCGCTCGCCGAGGGCTGCCTGGTACGTGGCCGGACGGCTGCTACGGCATTTCCGCGACCGTTTGGTGCACGGCCGCGGCCTGCACTTGGTGAACGGCAACGCGCTGGTCGCCCGCCTGCTGCGCAGCGCCCTGGACCGGAACGTGCGCCTGCTCACCGATGCCCCGGCGCGGACGCTGCTGGAGCGGGATGGCCGGGTGAGCGGGGCACGCCTGGAACTGGCTGGCCGCACCCTGGAGGTTCACGCCCGACGGGGCGTGGTGCTGGCCTGCGGCGGCTTCCCCCACGATCCTGAGCGCATCGCCCAGCTGATGCCTCATGCGCCCAGCGGCCGGGAGCACCATTCCGCCGCGCCGCCCTGCAACACCGGCGACGGCCTGCGTCTGGGCGAACGGATCGGCGGCCGGGTGAGCGACGACCTGGCCCATGCCGGGGCCTGGGCGCCGGTGTCCCTGGTACCGCGCCGGGACGGCAGCACCGGTCACTTCCCGCACCTGATCGAACGGGCCAAGCCCGGCTTCATCGCCGTGCGCCGCGACGGCCGGCGCTTCACCAACGAGGCCGACTGCTACCACGACTTCATGAACGCGCTGTTCGCCGCCACCCCGTCGGGCGAACCCCACGAGGCCTGGCTGATCTGCGACCACCGCGCGCAGCGCCGCTACGGGATCGGCTGGGCCAAGCCCTTTCCCTTCCCGACGGCCTGGTACGAACGCCGCGGCTACCTCCGCAAGGGCCGCACTCTGGCCGAGCTGGCCGCACGCTGCGGCATCGATGCGCAGCAGCTGCAGGCCACGGTGGCGCGCTTCAACCGCTACGCCGCGCAGGGCGAGGACCCGGACTTCGGGCGCGGCCGCTCGGCCTACAACCGCGCCCAGGGCGAGCCGCTGCACGGCCCGAACCCGTCGCTACGGCCGCTCGAGCACGGGCCCTTCTATGCGGTGAAGCTAATCCCCGGCAGCCTGGGCACCTTCGCCGGGCTGCGCACCGACGCCGCGGCGCGGGTGCTGGACGGCAGCGGCCGGCCGATTCCCGGGCTGTTCGCGGTAGGCAACGACATGGCCAGCATCATGGGCGGCCACTACCCGAGCGGCGGCATCACCCTCGGCCCGGGGATGACCTTCGGCTACCTGGCCGGACTGGCGCTGGCCGGCTCAGAGGCCGAGCAGCCGGCGGTAGATCGCCAGGTCCGTGGCGGAGAAGCAGCAGAACAAGACCTCCCGGAGGGCTGAACCATGCAGCGCCTCGCGCACCGTGGTCACCGCGATCTGCGCCGCTTCCTCGGCCGGATAGCCGTAGATGCCGGTGCTGATGCAAGGAAAGGCCAGGGAGTGCAGGCCGTGGCGTGCCGCCAGCTGCAGGCTGTTGCGATAGCAGGCGGCGAGCAGCTCCGCCTCGCCGTGCCGACCGCCGCGCCACACCGGGCCCACGGTATGGATCACGTGACGCGCCGGCAGCCGGTAGCCTGCGGTGATGCGCGCCTCGCCGGTCGGGCAGCCGCCCAGCCTACGGCACTCCTCCAGCAGCCCGGGACCGGCGGCACGATGGATGGCCCCGTCCACTCCACCGCCGCCAAGCAGCGATTCGTTCGCCGCGTTGACGATGGCGTCGACCTGCAGGCAGGTGATGTCGGCCTGCAGGGCATTCAGCAGCATAGTCATGGCGTCACCTCCGCAATCCGCGGCCGGATGGACTCAGACCTGGATATAGCGCAGCACAGCCTCGCAGATCATCTGCTTGTGGCGCTGCTTGATCTGCTCGTCAGCAAGGTCGATCTGGAAGATCTCGCCGAAGGTGTGGCGGTTGGACATGCGGTAGAAGCAGAAGGAGCTGATCAACAGGTGCACGTCGAGCGGGTCGATGCCGCTGCGGAACACTCCCGCCGCCTCGCCGCGGCGGAGGATTTCCGCCAGGGAGTGGAGCATGGTGTTGCTCATCGAGCGGATCGCCGTGGACTTCTTCACGTACTCGCCGTGGTGGATGTTCTCGACGCTGACGATGCGCACGAAATCACCGTTGCGGTCGTGGTGGTCGAAGGCGAACTCCACGGTGCGGCGGATCGCCTCGCGGGGCTCCAGTTCGGTCAGGTGCAGCTCGCTCTCGGTCTTGCGGATGTCGCCGTAAAGCTTCTCCAGCACCTCGACGTAGAGCTGCTCCTTGCTGCCGAAGTAGTAGTAAATCATGCGCTTGGAGGTGTGGGTGCGCTCGGCGATGGCATCCACGCGGGCGCCGGACAGGCCCTCGCTGACGAACTCGGCGATGGCCGCCCTGAGGATGTCCTCTCGGGTCTTTTCCGGGTTGTTCTTGCGGGGGTTGCGCGCGTTGGCGACAGGAGGTTCGGCTATCTCGTTCATGTACAACTCACGGCCATCCGTTGGAATGGGCCGATTATGGGCCGGCAAAACGGCAGAAGGAAGTTGACGCCTCCCGCAGACGGGCTGGGCCGCGTCCCGGAAGGCGTCCGTTGCGGGACTGACGGGACTTCAGAGCCTGGGCTGACGAGCGGCGCCGCTGCGCGTCTTGGCCAGCGCGGCCAGACGTACGGCGACGTTGGCCGCACCGTAGCCGGTATAGCCGTTGCGCCGCTGCAGCAGCTCGAAGAAGAAGCGTCCTTCGAAAGGCTCGGTGTAGACGTGGAACAGCTCGCCACCCTGGGCATCGCGATCGTAGAGCACGTTGTAGTAGGCCAGCTCGCTGAGGAATTCGTCGTCGAAGTCGAAACGCGCGGCCAGGTCGTCGTAGTAGTTGAGCGGGATCTCCAGCAGCGGCACTCCGGCGTCCTTGGCGCGGCTCACCTCGGCGAACAGGTCCTCGCAGGAGAAGGCGATGTGGTGCACGCCGGAGCCGCGGTAGCTGGACAGCGCGTGGGAGATCGCCGTGTTGCGGTTCTCCGAGATGTTCAGCGGCAGGCGCACGGTGCTGCAGCGGCTGCGGATGGCCCGGCTCTTCACCAGGCCGTAGGGGTCAGGTAACACCACCTCGTCGTCGGCCTCGAAGTCGAACAGGCTCTTGTAGAACAACACCCAGCTATCCAGGCTGTCGGCCGGCAGCGCCACGGCCATGTGGTCGATGCGCTTGAGGCTGCCGCTGGGCCGGGCCTGCCCGTCGAGCAGGAAGTCCTTGTCGTAGATGGTCTGCCCCGGTGCACTGCGCTCCACCAGATAGATCAGGCTGCCGTCCGGGGCACGCACCGCGGGGATCTCGGTCTCGTTGGGACCGACCAGGCCGCGGAACGGCTGGCCCCTGAAGGACTGGGCGCGGGCCAGGGCGCCAGCCTGGTCGCGAACCCGCAGCGCGGTGGCGCACAACGAGGGACCATGGGCCTCGAAGAAGTTGCGGGCGAAGGAATAGGGCTCGGCGTTGAGCACCAGGTTGATATCCCCCTGGCGCAGCAGGCTGACCTCCTTGGAACGGTGTCGGCCGACGCGGGCGAAACCGAGTTTCTCCAGCCAGCTAGCCAGGCGCGCACCCTGCTCCTCGTCCACGGCGAACTCGAGGAACTCCACGCCCTCGTAGGGGCTGGCAGGCGGCGGTGCGAACAGTTGCTCCGACTCGGCCAGCGGACTACCCTCCGCGGCCAGGCGCTGCCGAGTTTTCTCCTCCAGGTAGAGCAGCGAGCGCAGGCCGTCGGCGGCATTGGAACGCGGCGGCGCGGCGCGGAAGCCGTCATTGAAGATCTCCAGGGACAGCGGGCCGCGGTAGCCGCTCTTCAGGATCGGCGCCAGGAAGCCGGCCAGATCGAACTCGCCCTGTCCGGGGAAGCAGCGGAAGTGGCGGCTCCACTCCAGCACATCCATGGCCAGGATGGGCGCGTCGGCCATCTGTACGAAGAAGATCCTGTCGCCGGGAATCTCGGCGATGCCGCTCGGGTCGCCCTGGATCGACAGGGTGTGGAAGCTGTCCAGCAACACGCCGAGGGCGGGGTGGTCCACCTCGCGAACGATGTTCCAAACCTGCTGCCAGCTGTTCACGTGGCGGCCCCAGGCCAGGGCCTCGTAGCCGATGCGCAGGCCGCGAGCGCCGGCCCGCTCTGCGAGGCGCTGCAGGTCGTCGGCGATGATACGCGGATCGCCCAGGGAATCCGGTGCCACGTTGCTGCACACCAGAATCAGGTCGGTGCCCAGCTCCTGCATCAGGTCGAACTTGCGCTCGGCGCGGTCGAGATTCTTCTCCAGGCGGTCGCGACGGCAGCCCTCGAAGTCGCGAAACGGCTGGAACAGCGTGATGGCCAGGCCGAGGTCGGCGCATAGCTGACGCACTTCGCGGGGACTGCCGGCGTAGTAGAGCAGATCGTTCTCGAATATCTCCACGCCGTCGAATCCGGCGGCGGCTATGGCTTCGAGTTTTTCCGGAAGTGTACCGCTCAGGGAGACGGTGGCGATCGAACGCTGCATGCTTCAGCTCCTGGTGGGCGCGTGACCTCTGCGGGTCCGGCGCAGGTGAAACGGGTCGCCGGAAGGCGCGCGCAAGGGCGCGTATCCGACAGACAAACCTCTGGTACATCGATTATTCGCAGGGTATTTTCGAACCTCAATGCAAATTGTACGAACTAGTTAGTTTTCTGTTCGTTTAACGAACAAAAGACCGATTATCGAATTGACGGTCTTTCTCTCGCTCCGCAACATCGAATTACGTCGCAGGGCGTCATCCCACGGTCGAAGCCTGCCCTTCCATGCCGGATGCCCGCGAACGAAAACGCCATCAGGCCCGCATAACAATTTCAAGAATCAGGTACATGCCATGCCCGTACTGACCGCCCGCCCAGCCGGTAACACGCACCACGCTTCCCTCGTGCGGCCGAACCTCCCCTCCCGGCTTTCCGTCGCGCTGCCCACTCGGATCGCACGCCCGTCGCCACAAGCGACTGCCGACCTCGACGCCTGAGCCATCAGCGGAACACGCCCCGATCGCTGCCCGCGTCCCGGACCTGCCGGCTCCGGCAGGCCGCCCGCGAGCGCGCGCAGCGTAGAAACAGTTCCGGCGGGTCACCCGCCGCACACAACGGATGAACAACGATGCACCACACTGAAACCCCTGCAATGCCGAGCCTGTCCCGCGGCTCCATCGGCGACAAGATTCGCGGCGCCTTCGCCGTCGGCAGGACCCGCTGGGTCATGCTGCTGCTGGTCTTCCTGGCCACCACCCTGAACTACATCGACCGTGCCGCGCTGGGCATCATGCAGCCGATCCTCGCCGAGAAGATGAACTGGACGGCGATGGACTACGCCAACATCAACTTCTGGTTCCAGGTCGGCTACGCCGTCGGCTTCGTGTTGCAGGGCCGCTTCATCGACAAGGTCGGCGTGAAGCGCGCCTTCTTCATCGCGGTGCTGCTCTGGAGCCTGGCCACCGGCGCCCACGGCCTGGCCACCTCGGCGGTCGGCTTCATGGTCTGCCGTTTCATTCTCGGCCTCACCGAAGCCGCCAACTACCCGGCCTGCGTGAAGACCACCCGCCTGTGGTTCCCGGCCGGCGAACGCGCCCTGGCCACTGGCATCTTCAACGCCGGCACCAACGTCGGCGCCATGCTGACCCCGATGCTGCTGCCGCTGCTGCTCAGCCTGTGGGGCTGGCAGGCGGTGTTCATCGGCATGGGTGCCATCGGCTTCGTCTGGGTGACCGCCTGGGCAATCAAGTACTACAACCCCGAAGAACACCCGAGCGTGCGCAAAAGCGAACTGGCTTACATCCAGCAGGATCCCGAGCCGGAGCAGCCGCAGGTCCCCTTCAGCCGCATCCTGCGCATGCGCGGCACCTGGGCCTTCGCCCTGGCCTACTCGATCACCGCGCCGGTGTTCTGGTTCTACCTGTACTGGCTGCCGCCGTTCCTCAACCAGCAATACAACCTGGGCATCAGCGTCACCCAGATGGGCATCCCGCTGATCGCCATCTGGCTGAGCGCCGACTTCGGCAGCGTGGGCGGCGGCATCCTGTCCTCCTGGCTGATCGGCCGCGGCGTCAAGGCCACCACCGCGCGCCTGGTATCCATGCTGATCTTCGCCTGCACCATCGTCAGCGTAGTGTTCGCTGCCAACGCCAGCGGCCTGTGGATCGCCGTGCTGGCCATCGCCCTGGCGGTGGGTGCGCACCAAGCCTGGACCGCCAACATCTGGAGCCTGGTGATGGACTACACCCCCAAACACCTGGTCAGCTCGGTGTTCGGCTTCGGCGGCATGTGCGCAGCGGTCGGCGGCATGTTCATGACCCAGATCGTCGGCCACGTGCTGACCGCCACCAACAACAACTACGCGGTACTGTTCACCCTGATCCCGACCATGTACTTCCTGGCCCTGACCTGGATGTTCTTCATGGCCCCGCGCAAGGTCGAGACGGTCGAGGACTGATTCCCAGCCAGCGGAAAGCGAGGCCTCCTTCGGGAGGCCTTTTTCATGAGTCGCCGGAACGCCGCTTCTGCAGCCAGACGGCGGCCAGCCCGCTGAGGCAGATCACCGCGATGCCGAACAGCGCGGAAGCCTCGGGAGTATGGGAGAACACCAGAAAGCCGAGCAGCCCGGCGAAGACCATCTGGCAATAGCCGAACGGCGCCAGCAACGCCGGCGCGGCATGCCGGAAAGCCTGGGTGAGGAACAGGTGCGCGGTCATCCCGCAACCGCCCAGCGCCAGCATCAGCAGGCCGTGGCCGAGGCTCGGCACCTGCCAGAAGAACGGCACCAGGGCGCTCATCGCCAGGGTGTTGAACAGGCCGGCGAAGAAGTTGCTGGTGGTCGGGCTGTCGATCCCGCTGAGCATGCGGGTGAGCAACTGGTAGAAGCAGAAACACAGCGCCGAACCGAGCGGCAGGAGGATCGCCGGGGTGAACAGTTCGCCGCCCGGATGGACGATGAACAACACGCCGACGAAGCCCAGGGAAACCGCCAGCCACTGGCCGAGCGTGACCCGCTCGCCGAGCAGCGGCACCGACAGCGCGGTGACCAGCAGCGGCGCGAGGAAGTTGACCGCCGTGGCCTCGGCCAGCGGGATGAACATCAGGCCGCTGGTGAACAACAGGCTGGTGCCGAGCAGGCACAAGGCCCGCAGCACCTGCAGCAGCGGACGCTTGGTGCGCAGCACGCGCAACCCCGATTGCGGCAGGAAGATGCCGGCCATCAACAGGGTGTGCACCACATAGCGCGCCCACACCACCATGATGACCGGGTAGAAACCGGACAGGTATTTCGACAGGGCGTCGTGGCTGGAAAACAGGAAGGTAGCCAGCACGATGAGCAGGATGCCCTTGAATGGCTGGCTCGCGCCGGAAAGCGCGCGGGAGGTACTCATCGGAGATCCTTGCCCGGAGCGTGGAACCGCTCCGGTGCATGATGAATGGTTGCGAAAGGATATAGAGCCCGGCACCGGCGCTCAATTCATCGAATGGCCAGCATCGGGCCGTAGGGTGCGCCGTGCGCACCGACAGGGAGAAACCCGGGAGTCCGGGTGAACGGTGCGCGCGGCGGTTCGGGTATCAGACCCGGCTCAGGACTTCACGCGCCTTGTCCAGCGCCATCCGCGCCCGCTCCTGGGCACTGACGCCCTGCTCCATCAACTGCCGAGTGGGGATTTCCAGGCTCAGCGGCACCGTCGCCGGCAATGCGCGCAGCAGGCTGGCCAGGTCGCAGTCGCCATCGCCGGGGAAACGCCGCTCGTTGCGTGCCTGGCGGAGGATCTCGTCCATGTCGTCCGGGCGCGGGCCGGCCACGTCGCACAGCTGGGCATAACGGATGCGTCCCGGCAGCAGCGCCGGCAGATCCGCCAGCGAGGAACCGGAGCGGTCGAAGTGGAAGGCGTCGACCAGCACGCAGCCGTTGTCGCGGCCGGCGTTTTCCACCACACGCAGGGCCTGCCTGAGATCGCGCACGTCGGTCCAGGGCATGAATTCCAGGTGCGGGCGGATGGCGTAGTCGCGTGCCAGGTCACAGAGCGCGGCGAAGTTGTCGGTCAGGCGCGCCTCGTCAGGGTCGTTGCCAGCGATCAGCAGCTCGCTGCCGCCGAACTCGGCACCGACCTCAAGGATCCGGGCGAAGTCGGCGACCCGGGTTTCCGGCTTCAGGCGAAGGATTTCCAGGTCCAGCACGCGCACGCCGGTGTCGCGCAGACGGGTCAGAGTCTGGCGGCGCAGCTCGGCATCGGCCACCAGCGGGAAGTGGTGCTCCTCGGGGGTCGCCGGCACCAGGCGCAGGCCGACGTGGCTGTAGCCGGCACGGGCGGCGACTTCCACCATCTCCGGCGGGGAAAGTTCGAGAACGGTCAGAGCGGCAAGGGAATAGATGCGTTCGGTCATGGAGGCTTGCTTCAAGGGGATGGTCCGGGCCCGCCTGACGGGCCCAGTGGAAAGGGTTCGTCTAGCCCACCGGCTCCGGAGCACAGGCCCGGCCGCTCTCGGCGGCTCGGCGGATGGCCTCGATCAGCGCCAGGGTACGCCCGGCATCGGCGGCGGTCACCAGCGGCTCGGCCTCGCTGCGGGCCACCGCGACGAAGTGCTCCAGCTGACGGCGCAACGCCTGATCCGGGGCGTGGCTCTCCTCGTGACTCAGCAGCGGCTGGTGCCAGCCGGCGCCGGGCTTCGCGTAGTACCAGCGGCGCAGCTGCGGCACGCTGAGCGCTCCGCGCGTGCCGGCGAACAGGTAGCAGGGCTGGTCTGGCTGGCGCGGGTAGACCGGGTTCTCGCCGGAATCCAGCTCCCAGCTCCAGGGCGCGGCCACCGCGTCGGAGCCGATCAGGCTGCCCAGGGCACCGCTCTCGAACTGCAGCAGCACCGCCGCGCTGTCTTCGTTGGCGAAGCCGCGCACGCCGTTGCTGGTGAAGGCCTGTACCTGGCGTACCTCGCCGCACAGGTGGCGCAGCAGGTCGAGGTCGTGGATCAGGTTGGTGAGCAGGAAGCCGGCACCCGGCTCGCGGCGCCAGGGCACGTCGAAATAGCTATCCGGCTTCTGCAACTGCCAGAGGGCGGTGACATTGATCAGCCGGCCAAGGACGCCGCTGGCGATCAGCTCGCGTGCCCTGGCGATCAGTGGGTTGTGGCGGCGATGGTGGCCGACCAGCACCGGCACGCCGTGGCGACGGGAGGCCTCGACCAGCATGCGCACCTCGTCCAAGCAGACGCCCACCGGCTTCTCCACCAGCACTGGCACCCCGGCCTCGATGCAGTCCAGGGCCGTGCTCACATGCAGGTTGTTGGGGGTGGCGATCAGCGCTGCCTGCGGGCGCACCTGCTCCAGCATCGTACGGTGCTCGGCGTAGTACGGCACCCCGCATTCGGCGGCGAAGGCCGCGGCTTGCTCGCCGGGATCGGCCACCGCGCAGAGCCGCGCGGCCGGTACCTCACGCAAGTGCTGACAGTGCTGACGGCCCATGCTGCCGGCGCCGATCAGGGCGATGCGTAGGGGGGAATCCAAGGGCGCTCCTCACTTGTGATTGTTCTGCGGACGGCGATTCAGGAAAAACGCCGGCAATTTAGAACCAGGTTCCATTTATAAACAAGCGAGGAAGGCACAAGACCGTGCGATTACCGCACGAGAGCGCATGGACAGCCGGAGGCTGGCAGCAATCAGGACAAGACGGGGACGCAGCCCGGGGCTGCGCCCGCAGGTCAGACGAACAGTTCCGAGGCGGGACTGGCGGCGGACAGCTCGGCGGCGGCGGACAGCAGCTGCGGCGCCAACTCGTGGATGCGCGCCTCGGGCAGCCGCGCGCTGGGCCCGGCAATGCTCAGCACGCCGATAACCCGGCCTTCGAGGGGATGGCGCACCACCGCCGCCAGGGCCGACATGCCCAGCGCCGAGCTTTCCACTACCCAGGCATAGCCACGCGCACGGGCCAGGCGCAGACGGGCCAGCAGCTCGTCGGTGCTGCGCGGCGCGTTGGGCCCGAACAGGGCCGGGTCATCGATGCCCTGCCGCTCCACCAGGGCCAGCGCCTCCTCGTCGCTCATGCTGGCCAGCCAGGCATGTCCCGAAGCGGTGTAGAACAGCGGCGCGTCGCGGCCCATGTCCGGGTCGTAGCGCAGGCCGGAACGGGCGCCCTGGGATTTGGCTATCCAGGTCTGGCGGTCGCCGTCGATCACCCCGAGGCGCACCAGCTCGCCGCACTCCCCGGCCAGGCGATCGAGGATCGGCTGGACGATGTCGGCGCCGCTGCTGGACAGGTAGCGAAAAGCCACGGCGATCAGCTTGGTGGACAGTTGGTAGCGCAGGTTCTCCGGATTCTGGCGCACGTAGCCCAAGCGGATCAGCTCGGCCAGCATGCGGTGGGTGGCGCTCTTGGGAATGCTCAACTCGTCGGCGAGACTTTGCATCGGCAAGCCACGCGGTTCGCTGGCAAGCCGTTCCAGCAGGCTGAAGGCTCGTTCGATCTGGCTACCGGCCATGAGGTCTGGGTTCCTGTCCGAAATATCCGGCGGATTCTAAAGACAATCCGTCCGCCCGGAAAACACGCCTTCACCCGGCAGTGACCGCCTGCCAAAATGTTCTAACCAGTTAATTAATGTTCGGTATTCGCCCAAATTGGCGATTATCGGATTGAAAGCGGGACCAGCCAGCTCGCACTATCCCGCCAGCCGCGAAGCGCCGGGCCGCTCCTTCCTGGCCTGTGCTCTTCCTGCCTTCAACACTCATAACGACAAAAAGGTCCCTGACATGCTCCAGCAAAGCTCGCTGTCTGCTGCCCGCCTGTTACCCGCCCCCCTGGCCCTGGCCATTGCCGCCACCGCCCTGCCCGCTTCGGCCGCAGGCTTGTTCGACGACGCCAAGGCGACTCTGAACCTGCGCAACTTCTATTTCCACCGCAACTACGTGGATGACAGCTCCCAGGGTAAGGCCCAGGAGTGGACCCAGAGCTTCATCCTCGACGCCCGCTCCGGCTTCACCGAAGGCACCGTCGGCTTCGGCGTCGACGTGCTCGGTCTGTGGTCGGTCAAGCTGGACGGAGGTCGCGGCACCCGCGGCACCCAGTTGCTGCCGGTGATGGATGACGGCCGCCCGGCCGACGACTTCGGTCGCCTCGCCGTGGCGGCCAAGGCGAAGGTTTCCAATACCGAAATCAAGGTGGGCGAATGGGCGGCGGTGCTGCCGATCCTGCGTTCCGACGACGGCCGCTCGCTGCCGCAAACCTTCCGCGGCGGGCAGATCACTTCCAGGGAAATCGACGGTCTGACCCTCTACGCCGGCCAGTTCCGCGGCAACAGCCCGCGCAACGACGGCAGCATGGATGACCTGTCGCTGTCCGGCGACAGGTCCGGCGCCACCTCGGACCGCTTCAACTTCGGCGGCGCGGAATACAGCTTCAACGACAATCGCACCATGATCGGCGCCTGGTACGCCGAGCTGGAGGACATCTACAACCAGCGCTACTTCAACCTGGTGCACAGCCAGCCGCTCGGCGACTGGACCCTGGGGGCCAACCTCGGCTACTTCCTCGGCGACGACGACGGTAGCGCCAAAGCCGGCAAGCTGGACAACAAGACCTGGTCCGGACTGTTCTCCGCGCGCTACGGCAACCAGACCTTCTACGTCGGCCTGCAGAAGGTGGACGGCGACAGCGCCTGGATGCGCGTCAACGGCGCCAGCGGCGGCACCCTGGCCAACGACAGCTACAACTCCAGCTACGACAACGCCAAGGAACGTTCCTGGCAGCTGCGCTACGACTACAACTTCGCTGGCTGGGGCATCCCGGGCCTGACCCTGATGACCCGCTACATCAGCGGCGACAACGTGCACGTGGCCAACACCACCGATGACGGCAAGGAATGGGGCCGCGAGTCCGAGCTGGCCTACACCGTGCAGAGCGGCACCTTCAAGGACCTCAACGTCAAGTGGCGCAACTCCAGCATGCGTCGCGACTGGGGCAATACCAACAGCTTCGACGAGAACCGCCTGATCATCAGCTATCCGCTGTCGCTGCTGTAAGCATCCCCTTGCCCGTCACCCAGCGGGCTGCCCTCCTGCCCCCGCGCAGGAGGGCTTTTTTCATGTCCACGCCTCGCTCCCTGCCTCGCCCCCATTGGCCACCTGCCACCCGCCCGAACGCCGCCCGGAGCAGCTCCGGATGCCCGCCGTACTGCCCGTTGCTGACGCCGCCACGCCTCGGTTAAGGTCGGAACACAAGCGCAGACAAGGCCATCACCATGACTTCCAAGCTGGACCAACTGAAAGCCGTCACCACCGTGGTCGCCGACACCGGCGACATCGACGCCATCGCCCGGCTCAAGCCGGTCGACGCCACCACCAACCCATCCCTGCTGCTCAAGGCCGCCGCCCTGCCCCGCTACGCCCGGCTCCTGCAGGAAGCCGTGGCTGGCTGTGATGGCGACCTCGGCCTGGCCTGCGACCGCTTTGGCGTGGCGGTCGGCCAGGAGATCCTCAAGGTGATTCCCGGGCGCATCTCCACCGAGGTGGACGCCCGCTTGTCCTTCGACAGCCGCGCCACTCTGCAGCGAGCCGAGCGCCTGATCGGCCTCTACGAGCAGGCCGGCATCGGCCGCGAGCGGGTGCTGATCAAGATCGCCGCCACCTGGGAAGGCATCCGCGCCGCCGAGCAGCTGGAGAAGGCCGGCATCCAGACCAACCTGACCCTGCTGTTCTCCTTCGCCCAGGCGGTGGCCTGCGCCGACGCCGGGGTGTACCTGATCTCGCCCTTCGTGGGCCGCATCTACGACTGGTACAGAAAAGCCGAAGGCCGCGACTTCACCGGCGCCGAGGACCCCGGCGTGCGCTCGGTGACGCGTATCTACCGCCACTACAAGGCCAACGGCTACCCCACCGTGGTGATGGGCGCGAGCTTCCGCAACCTCGGCCAGATCGAGCAGCTGGCCGGCTGCGATCGCCTGACCATCAGCCCCGAGCTGCTCCAGCAGCTGGCCGAGGACCAGGGCCCGCTGGAGCGCCGGCTGGCCCCCAATCAGCCCGGCGAAGCGCGCCAGACGCTGGACGAGGCGGCGTTCCGCTGGCAGCTGAACGAGGACGCCATGGCCACCGAGAAGCTGGCCGAGGGCATCCGCCTGTTCGCCCGCGACCAGGAGAAACTGGAAGCCCTGCTGGCCAAGCTCTGAGCGTTCGCATGCGGAGACGAAAAACGCGCGCCACAGGGCGCGCGTTTGCTTTGGAGCTGCGAAGCGGTCAGCTGCGCTCGAGGGCGTTGACCAGGTCGTGGAAAGCTTCGCGGTTGGACTCGTTGAGGCCCATGAGGATCTTGTGGGCCTCCAGCACCTTGGCCTTCACCACGTCCTCGGACTGGTCCTGGGACGGCAGGTCGTCCAGAGCTCCCGGACAGGCCACCGGGCGGTCGACGATGTTGAACACCTGATCGAAGCCCATGGATTCCAGCACCCGAGTGACGTCGTCGTTGGTGGTCACCAGCGTCGGCAGCAGGCCGACCTTCTGCCGGGACAGGATGGACAGCTTGGCAAGCAGCCCCAGGGTGGTGCTGTCGATGCTCAGGGTTTCGGTGAGATCAATGATGATCGCGTTGAAATTCCGGGCGGAGAAGATGCTCTCGATCGTGGCATCCAGCGCCGAACAGAGAGTCAGGCGCACTTCGCCGATGAACTTGAGGACGAAGGTGCCGTCCTGCTCGGCGAATTGAATTCTACCGGTACTCATGCATGCCTCTCATGCGCTTGCTCATGCAAAGTTTCGGGTCAGGACCAGCAGGGCTATGTCGTCGGGCATGTCGGCGAGGTCGTTCAGGCCGAACACCTCGCGCAGGCCGTTGAGGGTCCCCCCTGCCTTGCATACCAGTTCGGGCAGCGCCGCTTCCTTATCTTTGAGCGTGTCGCCGGGCAAAAGGTCCAGAATGCCATCGGACAGCAAGGTGATGCTGAAGGAGCCTGGCATCTCCATCACCAGGTCAGTGTAGGTGGCGTCCTCGAACAACCCCACCGGCAGCCCCTTGCCTTCCAGGTAGCGGGCCTGGCCTTCGCTGTACAGCACTGGCAGCGGCAGGTGGCCGCCGATGCTGTAGGTCAGTGTGCCGGCCGCCTGGTCGATCACCCCGCCGAGCATGGTCACGTGCTTGCCCAGCTTGCAGTTGATCAGCCCCCGGTTGATGTGCGCGAGCACGTCGGAGGGCTTGAACGGCGGCAGCTTGCCACCGCGGCGCGACTCATAGAGCAGCCGGGTGGTCATGAACTTGAGCAGCACGGTGACGAACGCCGAGGAGGCGCCGTGACCGGACACGTCGGCCAGGTAGAAGGCTACCCGGTGTTCGTCGAGGCGGAAGTAGTCGACGAAGTCGCCGGACAGGTACAGCGAGGGAATGATCTGGTGGGAAAAGCTCAGGTCATCCGCCTGCCAGGGGGTGAGCGGGAGCATG
This sequence comes from Pseudomonas thermotolerans DSM 14292, assembly GCF_000364625.1. Classification (GTDB taxonomy): domain Bacteria; phylum Pseudomonadota; class Gammaproteobacteria; order Pseudomonadales; family Pseudomonadaceae; genus Aquipseudomonas; species Aquipseudomonas thermotolerans. The sequence goes on along the minus strand of NZ_KB822623.1, from coordinate 28,866 downwards.
TTCATCTGCACCTGGCGGCCGGCGTTCTGGTCTTCCTGCAGCAGGTGCAGGCTGGCCTCCAGCTCCCGGTTGGCGGTTTCCAGCTTCTCGCGGTATCGGCGGTTCTCCAGACGCAGGCGCGCGCGGTCCAAGGCACGCTGAACCGAGTGTTCGAGGACGCTGAGATCCTCCAGGGGCTTGATCAGGTAATCGGCGGCGCCCAGGCGCAAGGCCTCGACCACGTCGCTCATGCCGCCGGCGCCGGAGACCACGATCACCGGCACCTCGGCCTCGAGGGCGCTGATCCGACGGATCAGCTCCAGGCCGTCGATCTGTGGCATGCGCAGATCGCAGATCACCAGGTCGGGCTTGTCGCGCTCGAATACTTCCAGCCCCTGCAGACCATTGGCGGCCTGCAAGACGCTGAAACCGCTGTCTTCCAGATAGGCCGCCAGACTGGCACGGACTACGTCGTCGTCGTCGATGATCAGCAGCGTGGCACTGGGATTGTGCATGGGATACCAGGCATACGGCGCCAGGAAAATTGACGAAAGCGCCGGGGACCGCCCCTGGACGCGTGTACTCGGTTCACATCAAGGCGCAGACGGTACTCCCATCCGGGGACCGATTCAAGCTCGACGCCCCTGCTCTGACGCCGCCTTTACAGTTGCAATAATCGAAGGTTATAAGAGCCTAACCAGCCTATATACAGAGGATCGGCGCATGTCCCGCAACGACCGCGACTACAGCGAGAAACGCGACTTCATCCGCATGCGCCTGGAAGTCCCCGTCACCCTGGTCCATGCCGGCCGGGAGATCCCGGCGATCTGCCTGGACCTGTCGAGCAGCGGCATGCAGCTGGAAGCCGACTGCGCGCTGAGCGTCGGCGACCGCGTGCGGGTCCTGATCCCGTCCGCCCATGCCCAGCTCAAGGGGCTGGACGCCGAAGCCGAGGTGGTGCGTCTGGTCACCCTGGACTCCGGCCGCCAGGCGCTGGGGCTAGCCATCGTCAACCTCAGCTGAGGTCTGCCTTGCGGGCTCCTGCCGGCGCGGGAGCCCGAGGCGCACGAGGACTCAGAAGTCGTCCTCGACCTCCCCGTTCTTGACCTTGAACTCGCGGTTCTGCAGATAGACGTTGCGGATGAACACGTACTTGTCGCCACTGATCAGCTTCTCGGCGGAGAGCAGATTGGCGCGGGTGTCGATGGCATCCACGGCGAAGGTCACGTTGCGGGTCGGCACGTGGTCGATGTAGGGGTATGGGCCGAGGTAGCCGTCCGGAATCCGCGCTGGGGCATCGCGCAGGGTGCTCGGGCCGAAGAACGGCAGCACCAGGTACGGGCCGCTGCCCACGCCCCAGGCGCCCAGGGTCTGGCCGAAGTCCTCGTCGTTGCGGTCCAGGCCCATCTTGGTGGCGACGTCGAAGAAGCCGAGCAGGCCGAAGGTGGTGTTGAACAGCAGGCGGCTGGCATCCACACCAGCGGCATGGAACTTGCCCTGCAGCAGGTCGTTCACCAGGTTGCCGACGTCACCCACATTGCTGAAAACGTTGTGAACCCCGTCCTCAAGGAACTGCGGCGTGACCTTCTGGTAGCCCTGGGCCAGGGGCTTCATGGCGTAGGTGTCGAGGGTGTCGTTGAAGGTGAAGATCGCCCGGTTGAAACCTTCCCAGGGGTCTTCCTCGGTGGCGCCGCTGGCGACCAGCGGGAGCAGCGCCAGGCCGGCACAGGCCAGGCAACGCCCCAGCCGATCGATCCAGTTCGCAGCTGGCAAACGCATTGCAATCTCTCCATGAGAGTGGATGTGCGACGCCCCATGATGCCGAGACGCCATATTGTGTGGCGCGCAGTATAAAGCCTCGCCTGTCGCTTAGGCAGCCCACCGCCACTAGCGGGCAGGAACTGCGATCTCGTGTCCGGGCAGAGGCCGTCGGCATGGAGTAGGCTTTAGGCATGGACTGTCGCCTGGCGATGGGGTCGCCGACAATGGAGGGAATACGCATGCCTGCCCGCGAACTGCAACAGCAACTCAACGAATTGCGCGAACAGCTCGAAACGGGTGCCCCGCTGTCCGCCGAGGATCAGGAGCGGCTGCGCGACCTGATCCGGCAGATCGAGCTGAAGCTGGAACTGGAAACCGTCACGCCGGACACCGGCCTGGTGGACGGCGTCAACCTCGCGGTGGAACGCTTCGAACTGGAACACCCGACCCTGGCCGGGACCTTGCGCAACATCGTGCAAAGCCTGGCGAACATGGGCATCTGATGCACCCACGCGCGGCGGGCTACAGGCCTGCCGCCCTCCCTTCCTTTTCCGTTGTTACTGGCTTACTGACGCACCAGCCGGCGGTTGTCCGGGGTGATCGGCGCCGTGCTGCGGTAGGGGTTGATGTCCAGCCCGCCACGCCGCACGTAGCGGGCATGGACACTCAGCCACTCGGGCTCCAGACACTTCTGCAGGTCGAGGAAGATGCGCTCCACGCACTGCTCGTGGAAGTCGGCATGCTGGCGGAAGCTCACCAGATAGGCCAGGAAGCTGGCCCGATCCAGACGCCGGCCGCCACGGTAGTCGACCACCACGCTGCCCCAGTCGGGCTGCCCGGTGACCGGACAGTTGGACTTCAACAGATGGCTGTGGAAGCGGTCCTCGGCCCCATCCTCCGCCACGACGCGCAGCAGTTCCGGGCGCGGCTGGCTGTAGTCGGACACCTCGATGTCCAGATCATCGATGCACTCGCCAGGAGGCGTCGCCACGCCTTCGGCCGCCACTGCGTCCAGATCCCGCACGCGCACCGCCACCGGGGCGCCGGCGGCGGCGGACAGGTCGCGGGTCAGCACCGCCTGCAGCTCGCCGTGATCGGCGAAGCGGCTCTGGTTCAAGGAGTTCAGGTAGAGCTTGAAGGACTTGGACTCGATGATGTTCGGCGAATCGGCAGGGATCGCGAACTCGCCGATGGCCACCACCGGCTTGCCCGAGGGCAGCAGCCAGGACAGCTCGTAGCAGTTCCAGTAGTCGACCCCCTGGTACGGCAAGTTGCCGCCGTCCAGCCCCAGCTCTGCCCACTTGGTTGCGCGGGAGATGGGGAACAGCAACTCGGGGCTGTAGGTGGAAACGTACTCGCTGGGCTTGCCCAGGGGGGAATGTTCGGCAGGATGCTGCATGGCTAGAACCTGGTGGAGCTAAAAACCACCCAGTGTATACAGAGTTGCCGGCAAATGCTCTGCCCCGCCGGCTGCGCAGCGCCAGGCCCGGCGCTGCGTAGTACGCCTCAGGGGACGATGCGCAGCCTGCCGGCCATGCCCGCCTGATAGTGGCCGGGAATGTTGCAGGCGAACTCCAGCTCCGCGGCCCTGGTGAAGGTCCAGGTCAGCTCGGCGTTCTTGCCCGGCTCGACCAGCACGCTGTTGGGGTCGTCGTGCTGCAGCATGCCGTGTCCGCCGGCGTCCGTGCCGTGCCCCATGTGGGCGTGGTCCCTGTGCGCCATTCCGGTGGGAGTCAGCAGGCCCTGCTCGAGCATCCGAGCCATTTGCTTCTGGTGTTCGGCATGCATGGCGGCACTGCCCAGGCCGAACTCGTGGAGCAGGCTGCCCTCGTTCTTCAGCACGAAGCGCACCGTCTCGCCAGCCTTCACCTGCAGACTGGCCGGTCCGTAGAACATCTCACCCATGCGGATCTCCACGCTGCGGGTGGCCTCGGCGGCGCCGGCCGGGTGGCCGAAGTCGTAGTGTTGCGAGTGACCCTGAGCATGGCCGGCGTCGGCCAGGGCGGGAGTGGCGAAGAGTACGGCAAGCAGCGGAAGAAGATGGGCGGACATGCAGGACCTCGAGGTGTTCAGTCTCCAGCCAGTATGACCGACGACTCCGCCGTTCACGAGCGAGGCCGAGAGCCCATGCGTAACCTTTTTTGCCGGCCTCCCGGGCCTTCCGCCGAGCGGTCGGCGGTGCCTGCCTATACTGCTGGTACCCCGGAATGCGGAGGTGGTCATGAGCTATTCGGTCCAAGACATCCGCAGCATCGCCTTGGTCGGGCAGAGCAACGGCGGCAAGACCAGCCTGGTCGAAGCACTGCTCCAGCGCAGCGGCGCCATCGGCAGCATGGGCAGTCTCGAACGCGGCGACACGGTCTGCGACTTCGATCCCCTGGAACGCGAATACCGCCACTCCCTAAGTTCGGCGCTGGCGCACTGTTCGCACGCCGGCGCCGAGATCAACCTCATCGACACTCCCGGCTATCCCGACTTCATCGGCCAGGCCATCGCCGCCCTGGCCGCGGTAGAGACCGCCTTGGTAGTGGTCAACGCGCAGAGCGGCATCGAGCTGATGACCCGGCGGATGATGGCTCTAGCTGCCGAGCGCGGCCTGTGCCGGATCCTGGTGGTCAACAAGATCGACGCCGAACGGCTCGACCTGCCCGGCCTGGTCGCCGAACTGCGCGAGACCTTCGGTAAGGAAGTGCTACCCATCAACCTGCCGGCCGACGGCGGCAGCCGCGTGGTGGACTGCTTCTTCACGCCGGACGGCGAGGCCGACTTCTCCTCCGTGGCAGAGGCCCACCAAGCGCTGGTCGATCAGGTGGTGGAGGTGGACGAGGAGCTGATGGCCCGCTACCTGGAACAGGGCGAGATCAGCCCCGAGGAGCTCCACGAGCCCTTCGAGCGGGCGCTGCGCGAGGGCCACCTGATCCCCCTGTGCTTCGTCTCGGCACGCACCGGAGCCGGGGTCGACGAGTTGCTGGAGATCCTCGCCCGCCTCGCCCCCAACCCGCTGGAAGGCAACCCACCGCTATTCCTCAAGGGCCAGGGTCCGGACGCCCAGCCGTTCCGCTCCACCCCCGATCCTGAGGCCCACGTGCTGGCCCACGTGTTCAAGGTGGTGATGGACCCCTTCGTCGGCAAACTGGGCATCTTCCGCGTCCACCAGGGCACTCTGCAGCGCGACATGCAGCTGTTCGTCGGCGATGGCCGCAAGCCGTTCAAGTTGGGCCACCTGCTGCGCCTGCAGGGCAAGCGCCACGAGGAAGTGCCTCGGCTGATCCCCGGCGACTTCGGCGCCCTCACCAAAGTGGAGGATGTGGAGTTCGACACGGTACTGCACGACTCCCACGACGAGGATCAGATCCGCCTCAAACCGCTGGACTTCCCCGAGCCCATGCTCGGCCTGGCCATCGAGGCCAGGCGGCGCGGCGACGAGCAGCGCATCGCCGAGGTGCTCTCCCGCCTGCAAGCGGAAGACCCCTGCGTCAAGCTGGACTACCGGGCGGCGACCCAAGAGACCGTGCTGCGCGGCATGGGCGAACTGCACCTGCGTTACCTGCTCGACCGCCTGGCGGGCAACTACAAGCTGGAGGTGGACACCCGCCCGCCCCGGGTACCCTATCAGGAAACCATCACCCGCCGGGCCGAAGGCCACTGCCGGCACAAGAAGCAGACCGGCGGCGCCGGCCAGTTCGGCGAGGTATTCCTGCGCGTCGAGCCGCTGCCGCGCGGCGCGGGCTTCGAATTCGTCGACGAGATCAAGGGCGGGGTGATCCCCTCGCAGTTCATCCCCTCCGTGGAGAAAGGCGTGCGTGCAGCCATGGAGAACGGCCCGCTGGCCGGCTTTCCGGTGGTGGACGTGCGGGTCACCGTCTACGACGGCAAGCACCACCCGGTGGATTCCAAGGACATCGCCTTCCAGGCCGCCGGCCGCAAGGCCATGCTCGACGCTCTGCGCAACGCCGGCTGCATGATCCTGGAGCCCATAGTGGCCATCGAGATCAGCGCCCCGGAAGCGAAGATCGGCGACATCACCACCGACCTGATCGCCCGCCGCGGCCAGGTGCTCGGTACCGAAACGCTGTCTCTGGGCCTGGCGGCAATCCGCGGCCAGGTGCCGCTGGCCGAGCTGGAAGGCTATGCCGGACGGCTCAAGTCGCTCACCTCCGGCCAGGGCAGCTACAGCATCCTCCTCGACCACTACGACCGCGTGCCGCAGGACGTGCAGCAGCGCCTGGCGGCAGACTTCAAGGGTGTGCAGGACGAGGACTGATGCGGTCGGCGCTGCCGACCCGGGCGGCAACAGGGTGGGCGCGCCCCACCCTGCCGATCGGCGCCGCTACTGGCGCATGCCGCGGCCGCTGACCAGCAGCCGGATGCAGATGGCGTAGAGCACCGCGCTGGCCACCAGCATGAAGGCGATCGCCACGCCGATGCGGATGTCCGACACGCCGAGAATGCCGTAGCGGAAGGCGTTGACCATGTGCAGGATGGGGTTGGCCAGCGACACCGTCTGCCAGAACGGCGGCAGCATGCTGATCGAGTAGAACACCCCGCCCAGGTAGGTCAGCGGGGTCAGCACGAAGGTCGGGATGATCGAGATGTCGTCGAAGTTGCGGGCGAACACCGCGTTGATGAAGCCGCCCAGGGAGAAGATGGTGGCGGTCAGCAGCACCACCACCACGGTCACCCCCAGGTGGTGCACCTGCAGCCTGGTGAAGAACAGCGACAGCACGGTGACGATCAGCCCCACCGCCAGGCCGCGCAGCACGCCGCCGATGGTGTAGCCGAGCAGGATGGTGTGCGCCGACACCGGTGAGACCAGCAGCTCCTCGACGTTGCGCTGGAACTTGCTGCCGAAGAAGCTGGACACCACGTTGCCGTAGGCGTTGGTGATCACCGACATCATGATCAGCCCCGGGACGATGTAGTCCATGTAGCTGAAGCCGCCCATGTCGCCGATCTGCCGGCCGATCAGGTTGCCGAAGATCACGAAGTACAGAACCATGGTGATCGCCGGCGGCAGCAGGGTCTGCGGCCAGATACGCAGGAAGCGGCGCACCTCGCGGTGCACGATGGTCTTCAGGGCGATCCAGTTGGCGGCCAGTTCGGATTGCGCGAATTCCCGCCTCATACCGCCACCTTCGTCAGATTCTTCTCGACCAGGGACACGAACAGCTCCTCCAGACGGTTGGTCTTGTTGCGCAGGCTCAACACCTGGATGCCGTGGCCGGCCAGCTGGGTGAACAGCCCGTTGAGGCCGAGGTTCTTCTCCACCTGCACTTCCAGGGTGTGGTTGTCGATCAGCCGCGCCGGGTAGCCGTTGAGCTGAGGCGCCACCCGCAGCGGATCACGTAGGTCGAGGAGGAAGGTCTCCACGTGGAGCTTCATCAGTAGCTCCTTCATGCTCGAATGCTCGACGATCCGCCCGTGGTCGATGATCGCGATGTTGCGGCAGAGCTGCTCGGCCTCCTCCAGGTAGTGGGTGGTGAGGATGATGGTGATGCCCTGCTGGTTCAGCTCGGTGAGGAAGCTCCACATGGAGCGACGCAGCTCGATGTCCACCCCGGCGGTGGGCTCGTCGAGGATCAGCAGGCGCGGCTGGTGGATCAGCGCGCGGGCGATCATCAGGCGGCGCTTCATGCCCCCGGACAGCTCACGGGAAGCGGCATTGCGCTTCTCCCACAAGCCCAGCTGGGTCAGGTAGAGCTCGGCGCGCTCCTTGGCCAGGCGGGCGGGAATCCCGTAGTAGCCGGCCTGGGTGACGACGATGTCGAGGACCTTCTCGAACTGGTTGAAGTTGAACTCCTGGGGCACCACACCCAGACAGCGCTTGAGCGCGTAGGGCTCGCGATCCAGGTCGTGGCCGAACACCTCCACGCTGCCGCTGGTCTTGTTCACCAGGGTGGAGAGGATGCCGATGGTGGTGGACTTGCCGGCGCCGTTGGGGCCGAGCAGGGCGAAGAAATCGCCTTCGGCGACCTCCAGGTCGATGCCGTGCAGGGCCTGGAAGCCGTTGCCGTAGATCTTGGTCAGCTGCCGGATGGATAGGGCGGAACTCATGACTGGCAGGTACTCAACATAAGGAAGTGGCCCTAGATAAGGGTTGGAACGGTCAATTGCAACCGTTGTCGCCGGCATTTCGCAATCACGGGGCCACTCCGGGTTCGCAGCCGACAACTCGCTACCCTGCACCCTACCAGCTGTGACACGGGAAAAAAGCCGTGAATCCCGATATCAACTATCGATACGGCTCATCTGTGCTTCCGCCTGCAGGTCCCCTTCGAGCAGGAAGGCGGTACCGGCGGCGAACAGGTGCGGGTAGCAGTGCGCCAGGTGGCCGAAGAACAGCTCCAGCGGCAGATCGGCGAACTGGCCGTGGTCGGCCAGGTACTCCATGTAGCGCTCGCCACGCTGGTTGTAGGGATGGAACACGCTGTCGGCCAGGCCGTCGAACTCCAGGGGCGCGACGCGGAAAGCGCGGCACAGCTCGCGGTTGAACGCCGGAGTGGCCTTCACCCAACGCCCGCACAGGTACAGCTCGGTGTAGCCGTGCATGGCGAACACCTCGCTGCGCAGCAGGGCCAGCAGGCGCGGCGTGGCCAAGTGGTTGCGCACGTCGGCCAGGCCGATGCGCGCGGGAATCCCGCAATGCCGTGCGCAGGCGGCCAGCAGCAGGGCCTTGGGCACGCAGTAGGACTCGCCGGCTGCGAGCGCGTAGCTGGCCGTCAGGGTCTGCGGGTCGCAGCTGAAGCTGTAGGGGTTGTAGCGGATGCCGTCGCGCACCGCGTAGTAGAGGCTGACCGCCTGCTCCAGCGGATCGTTGCCCGGGCCGCGGTGCGCCTCGGCGAAGGCGATCACCGCCGGGTGGTCGCTGTCGATGAAGCGACCGGGTTGCAGGTACTCGCGCATGGCTGCATTCCTCGACTTCGGCGGCCAGTCTAGCCAGCCGGCCACGGCTGCGCCGACGACGTTTCCGCCAAGCTCGCCGCCCATGCCGCCATCTGGTTCTATGCTGTTGGTGGACCGACCAACCCATCCATGGAGGATTCCCATGCCGTTCATCTGGTTGCTGGTTCTGTTCCTTGGCGTGCTCTGGCTGGCCCACCGCCGCTTTGCCGCACTCCACGCGCTGGGTGCGGTAGCTGTCTACCTGGTTGCCATGGCCCTGTTCAGTCCGGTGCCCACCTGGCTGCAGCTGATCTTCTGGGTGCTGCTGGTGGTGGTGGCCGCGCCCCTGTTGCTGCACGACTGGCGCCGTCAGTTGATCACCGCCCCGCTGTTCACCTGGTTCCGCAAGGTGCTGCCGCCCATGTCGGACACCGAGCGCGAGGCCATTGAGGCGGGCACCGTATGGTGGGACGGCGAGCTGTTCAGCGGCCGGCCGGACTGGAACCAGTTGCTCGGCTACCCGCCGGCGCAGCTCAGTGAAGAGGAGCGAGCCTTCCTCGACGGCCCCGTGGAGGAGCTGTGCTCCATGGTCTCCGACTGGCAAGTGGGCCAGCAGCTCGACCTGCCGGAACAGGCCTGGCAGTTCATCAAGGACAATGGTTTCTTCGCCCTGATCATTCCCAAGGAGTACGGCGGCAAGGGCTTCTCCGCCTACGCCCACTCCCAGGTGGCGATGAAGCTGGCCACCCGCTGCGGCGACCTGGCCTCCACGGTGATGGTGCCCAATTCCCTCGGCCCCGCCGAGTTGCTGCTGCACTACGGCACCGAGGCGCAGCGCAACCACTACCTGCCGCGTCTGGCCCGCGGCGAGGAGATACCCTGCTTCGCCCTCACCGGCCCGCTGGCCGGTTCCGACGCCGGCGCCATGCCGGACACAGGGATCGTCTGCAAGGGCCAGTGGAACGGCGAGGAAGTCATCGGCCTGCGCCTGAACTGGGAGAAGCGCTACATCACCCTCGGCCCGGTGGCCACCCTGCTCGGCCTGGCCTTCAAGGCCTATGACCCCGATCACCTGCTCGGCGACCGAGAGGATCTCGGCATCAGCCTGGCGCTGATCCCCACCGACACCCCCGGGGTGGAGATCGGCCGCCGCCACCTGCCGCTCGGTGCCGCCTTCATGAATGGCCCGAATCGCGGTCGCAACGTGTTCGTGCCCCTCGACTACCTGATCGGCGGCCGCGACTACCTGGGCAAGGGCTGGATGATGCTGATGAACTGCCTGTCGGTGGGGCGCGCCATCTCCCTGCCCGCTGGCGGCACCGGGGCGGCCAAGTACTGCAGCCTGGTGACCGGCCGCTACGCGCGCGTCCGCGAGCAGTTCAACGTGCCGCTGAACGCCTTCGAGGGCATCCAGGAAGCCCTGGCCCAGATCGGCGGCAGCACCTGGCTGATGGATTGCGCACGCATCCTCACCGCCCGGGCCGTGGACCTCGGCGAGAAGCCCTCGGTGCTCTCGGCGATCCTCAAGTACCACCTCACCGAGCGCGGCCGCGCCTGCATCGGCCACGCCATGGACGTGCACGGCGGCAAGGGCATCGTCCTCGGGCCCAACAACTACCTGGGCCGCGCCTGGCAGACCGCGCCCATCTCGATCACCGTGGAAGGCGCCAATATCCTTTCGCGCAACCTGATGATCTTCGGCCAGGGGGCGATCCGCTGCCACCCCTTCGTGCTCAGGGAAATGGCCCTGGCCAGCCGTGAGGATCACGATCAGGCCCTGGTGGAATTCGATGCGCTGCTGCTCAGGCACGCCGGCTTCGCCATCGGCAACGCCGCCAGCAGCCTGTTGTACGGGCTGAGCCTGGGGCTGCTGGGCGACGTGCCCGGCGATCTGCTCAGCCGCCCCTACTTCCGCGCCCTCAACCGCCTGGCCGCGGCCTTCGCCCTGCTCGCCGACTTCAGCATGCTGCTGCTCGGCGGCGAGCTGAAGCGCCGCGAACGCCTCTCGGCGCGCCTCGGCGATGCGCTCAGCTATCTCTACCTGGCCTCGGCGGCGCTCAAGCGCTACCACGACCTGGGCAACCCCGACCACCTGCGCCCGCTGCTGCGCTGGGCCCTGGAGGAATGCCTGGAGAAGGCCGAAAGCGCCCTCGACGGGCTGCTGCGCAACTTCCCCAACAAGGCCCTCGGCTGCCTGCTGCGCGTGCTGGTGTTCCCCCTGGGGCGCCGCCACAGCGGCCCGTCCGATGCCCTGGATGCGGAAGTCGCCGCCCTGCTCGGCCGCGACGACGGCGACCCGGCCCTGGAGGCGCTGCTCGAGGGCTGCTACCGGCCACACGATGAGCAGGACCCGGTCGGCGCCCTGCAGCAGGCCGTAACGCTGCTCGATGCCTGCCGCGAGGAGCGCCGCAAGCTGCAGCAGGCGCTGAAGAGCGGCGAATGCCGCCCGGCACCCGGTCAGTCGGAGATCGACGCCGCCCAGGCGGCGGGCATCCTCAGCGAAGAGGAAGCCGACAAGCTGCGTAGCGCCGAGGCGGCGCGCCGCCGGGTGATCGACGTGGACGACTTCGCCAAGGAGGAGCTGCTCCTCCCTGCCGGTCGGGTGCGCTGAGCCGGCCGATGCAGCGCCCCTCTCCCGAGGCCGCGGAGAGGGGCGCCCGATTCGCACCCTGAGGCGCAGCTGCCTTATACTCCGCGCCTATTTTCCGCTTTCAGGACTCCCCCCCCATGGCCAGCAGCTACCTCGACCACCACCTCGCCCTGCTCAAACACCTGCGCGGCATCCTGGTCGCCCTCAGCGAGGCCGAGCAGGTGGAGGACGAAAACCACGCCCTGTTCCTCGAACGCTTCGACGAGCTGCTCGACAACCTGCCGGAAGACACCGAGGGCAACCTGTTCCTCGGCCAGGACCTGATCAGCCAGATCTTCCACCGCTACCCGCAGATCGCCCACCTGATCCCCCGCGACCTGCTGTGGTTCTTCGGCGGTGACTGCCTGCACTTCATGCCCGACGAGGAGATCGAGCTGTACCAGACCCTCGACGAGCGCCGCTACCAGGCCGAACAGCAGGGCGAAGTCTTCGACTGGAACCAGGAGAAGCAGCTGCTCGCCCTGCCGGCGGACAGCAGCAAGCACTGAGCCCCGCTCCCAATCTCAGCCCACGGCCAGGCTCGTGCAGACCTGGCCTATTCGCTCGCGCAGCCAGCGCAGTCCTGGCGACAGCTCCTGCTGACGGTGCCAGATCAGACTGACCTGCACGTCCGGCATTTCCACGGGCAAAGGCGCCACCTCCAGCGCGTAGACGGGGGCGAACTGCTCGGCCAGCCGGCGCGGCACCGTGCCGAGCAGCTCGGAGCGCGCCACGATCGGTGGAATAGTCAGGTAGTGCGGCACGTGCAGCTGCGTCTGGCGGCGTACCTTGGCCGAGCCGAGGACGATCTCCAGCGGCGAGCCGCGCCCCGCCCGGGGCAGGATGGAGACGTGCTGGCTACGCTGGTAGCCGTCCAGGTCGAGGCCACCGGCAAAGGCCGGATGCCCAGCGCGGCCGATCACCACCAGTTGTTCGGTCAGCAGCGGCTGGTAACACAACTGGTCATCGTCGAAATACAGGTAGTCAATCGCCAGGTCCAGCTCGCCGCCAGCCAGCCGCCTGGTCAGGGTCTCGGCGTCATCGCCCTGCACGGTCAACACGGTGCGCGGCGCATGTTCGGAGAGGCGGGCCAGCAGGCTCGGCAGCAGGATGGCCTGGGCGTAGTCGTTCATCGACAGGCGGAACAGGTGCTCGCCCGCCGGATCGAAGGCCTCCCGGGCGTCCAGGCCGAGACGCAGCAGGTGCAGGGCCTGGCGTACCGGTTCGTAAAGCGCCTGGGCCTGCGGCGTCGGCGACATGCCGCGGGCGGTGCGGACGAACAGCGGCTCGCCCAGCTGCGCGCGCAACCGCGCCAGGGCATTGCTCACCGCCGGCTGGCTCAGGTGCAGGCGCTGCGCGGTGCGGGACAGGTTCTGCTCCTGCATCAGGGCGTCGAAAACCAGCAGCAGGTTAAGGTCCAGGGTGCGCAGATTAACGGGCATGAATAAAGCTCATCATGAATATCCATTTCACCAATAATTCTTCCGCCACTAGACTGCTGTCAAATCGACAAGAACCCATGGAGGCCGCGGTCATGAGCCACGACGTGGAAGCCTTCCGCACCCGCTACCGGGCCGGCATCTCGCCGTTCTACAACCCCTGGCTGCACGCCCTCTTCGTCCTTGCCTACGGGCTGACCTGCCTGGTCTTATTCGCCAGCACCCTGGAACAGGTCCGCCCTCTGGAATGGCTGACGGTGCCGCTGGCCCTAGTCTTCTACAACTGGGGCGAATACCAGGTTCACCGCAACTTCGGGCATCGCAAGAAGCGCCTGGGCGCGCTCTTCTACAAGCGCCACACCGGCGACCACCACAGTTTCTTCGTGGCCGGTCGGATGCCCTACGAGACCAGCCGAGACTGGCGGGTGATTCTCTTCCCGGCCTGGCTGATCGTGCTCTACAGCCTGGTGCTGTTCGCCGTCTGGTGGCCACTGGCGCAGCTCAATGGCAACGTTGCCGGGTTGTTCGCCCTCACCCTGCTGGGCGGCTACCTTAGCTACGAAATCTTCCACGCCTGCGAGCACCTGCCCGCCAGCCACCCGCTGACCCGGCTGCCGTGGATCCGCCAGATGCGCCGGCTGCACGAGCTGCACCACCGCCGCGACCTGATGCAGACCCACAACTTCAACCTGGTCCTGCCGCTCAGCGACTGGCTGTACGGCACACTGCACTGGGAACCCCCACAAGAACAACGACAACAGGAGGAACGCCCGATGACCCTGATGCGCCACACGGTCGAGATCGCCGGCCAACCGGAACAGGTACTGGCCTATGCCGCCTCGGCCACCCGCTGGCCGGAATGGCACCCCTCCTCCCTACGCGTGGACGGCCCCGCCGGGCCGCTGCCGACCGGCAGCCACTTCGAGGAGGACATTCACGCCGGCGGCCGCGACGGCCACCTGAGCTGGGATGTGGACGAGTACGTCCCCGGCCGCCTGTGGCGAGCCCATGCCCGTGGCGACAACGGTCTGAGCCTGCTGCGGCTCACTTACGAGTGCCAGCCGTGCACCGGTGGCACCCGCTTCGTGCGAACCCTGGAATACAGCTTCGACAGCTGGCTGATGCGCCTGGCCAACGCCCTGCTGCTGCGCCGGCGCATCGATCGGGAGTCCGCGGAATCCCTGAGCATCCTCAAGGAAGTCGCCGAGCGCCGTCTGCCGCGCCAGGATGCCGCCTGACGCTGGCCGGGAAGTGACGAGAGGGAAAAAGCGCAACGGCGAAAACGAAAAAGGGACCCGAGGTCCCTTTTTTTCAGGTCTTCATGAAGAGGATCTTCACGAAGCGGAGATTGGAGCGGGAAACGAGACTCGAACTCGCGACCCCGACCTTGGCAAGGTCGTGCTCTACCAACTGAGCTATTCCCGCATGTACAACTTCAAACTGGCGTCCCCTAGGGGACTCGAACCCCTGTTACCGCCGTGAAAGGGCGGTGTCCTAGGCCACTAGACGAAGGGGACAAACAACGCTTGCGCATCGTTTGCGCGAAATTTGGAGCGGGAAACGAGACTCGAACTCGCGACCCCGACCTTGGCAAGGTCGTGCTCTACCAACTGAGCTATTCCCGCGTGTACAACTTTCAAACTGGCGTCCCCTAGGGGACTCGAACCCCTGTTACCGCCGTGAAAGGGCGGTGTCCTAGGCCACTAGACGAAGGGGACGCGGCCCGGAGCTTACAACAGCAAACGCCTTTGTTCCGGCTCTCGGCGCTCTGCCTTGCGGCTTAGCGCTGAAAGTGGCGCGCATTCTATGGAGCCTTCCGGACCCCGTCAACCACTCAAACAAAATTTTTTTAAAATCAAAGAGTTCTGGTCGAAAATCGAACAGAGCTCCGAATCTCCTTCGCTTGCCCCCGGAACGACGGCTGGTCCGCCCCTCTAGGAGGCTGCGGCGCCAGGCACTACACTCCCCGGCCATCGTCCATTTCGAAAGGTGTCCGGATGTCTCCAGTCGTTATCACCCTGCTGGTGGTAGGTGGCATCGCCATTCTCCTTGCCATCGGCTACATCAACAGCCTGATCGAAAGCCGCAACCTGGAGCGGGCACGCCGCAAGGCGGAACTCGGCGACCTGATCAAGCGCTGTGCCCGCCTCAGCGAAGGCCTGCCTGGCCAATTCATGAGCGGCCCGCTGAAGCTGCTGCTCGCCCGCCTGGAGCTGCTCGACTGCGAGCACCTGCTGCCCCTCGACAAGCAGAACACCGCGCTGCGCGAGCGCATCGAGGAACTCCGCAGGCTGATCGCCCAGGGCGAGGCCATCGCCGTGCCCAACGCGCCGCAGAAGGTATTCAACGAGGCCAAGGCCAAGGAGATCCGCTACCAGCTTGATGACCTCCACGCCCAGATCGGTCGTGCCGCCCGTGCCGGACTGCTCGGTACTCAGGAAGCCAAGCGCTGGGTCCAGCAGATCCGCGACATGCTGGTGCGCACCCACCTCGAGCTGTTCAACAACCTCGGCCAGGCGGCGCTGCAGCAGAATCGCCCCGGTCAGGCCCGTCTGGCCTTCGAGCGCGGCGTGCAGTACCTGCGCAAGCTCGCCGACCCGACGCCCTACGAGGCCGAGCTGATGCGCCTGGAGGTGCAGCTGGAGCAGGCCAACGCGCTGGTCCTGGATCGGCTCAAGCCGGGCGCCGGCGATCCCAGCGAGCTGACCGAAGCGCTCAAGACGCTGGAAGACGACGACTGGAAGAAGAAGCAGATCTACGACTGATTCCCGCCCCGCAGCGCGGGCGCCTGCCCCGCCGCCCTGCCGCAGGCTTGACGCTTTCGGCAATCCCCCGGTCGCTTTTGCGCGATAGCGTCGCGGATACCGACGATATGCTCCCCCTCAAGGCGCCGACAGAAGGTCCGGCGCACGGATATCAAGGGGGACAGCCTGATGAGCCCAGCCGAACTTCATGCCGACAGCATCGTCATCGACGGTCTGATCATCGCCAAGTGGAACCGTGAACTCTTCGAGGACATGCGCAAGGGCGGCCTGACTGCCGCCAACTGCACCGTGTCCGTTTGGGAGGGATTCCAGGCCACGGTGAACAACATCGTCGCCAGCAACAAGCTGATTCGCGAGAACAGCGATCTGGTCATCCCGGTGCGCAGCACCGCGGACATCCGCAAGGCCAAGGAACAGGGCAAGACCGGGATCATCTACGGCTTCCAGAACGCCCATGCGTTCGAGGACCAGATCGGCTACGTGGAGATCTTCAAACAGCTGGGCGTGGGCATCGTGCAGATGTGCTACAACACCCAGAACCTGATCGGCACCGGCTGCTACGAGCGCGACGGTGGCCTTTCCGGCTTCGGCCACGAGATCGTCGCCGAGATGAACCGGGTCGGTATCATGTGCGACCTCTCCCACGTCGGCTCCAAGACCAGCGAGGAAGTCATCCTCGCCTCCAAGAAGCCGGTCTGCTACTCCCATTGCCTGCCCTCAGGGCTCAAGGCCCACCCGCGCAACAAGTCCGACGAAGAACTGAAGTTCATCGCCGACCACGGCGGCTTCGTCGGCGTGACCATGTTCGCGCCGTTCCTGGCCAAGGGCATCGACTCGACCATCGACGACTACGCCGAGGCCATCGAGTACGTGATGAACATCGTCGGCGAGGACGCCGTCGGCATCGGCACCGACTTCACCCAGGGCCACGGCCAGGATTTCTTCGAGTGGCTGACCCACGACAAGGGCTACGCCCGCCGCCTGACCAACTTCGGGAAGATCGTCAACCCGCTGGGCATCCGCACCGTGGGCGAGTTCCCCAACCTCACCGAGACGCTGCTGAAGCGCGGCATGCCCGAACGCGTGGTGCGCAAGGTCATGGGCGAGAACTGGCTGCGCGTCCTCAAGGAAGTCTGGGGCGAATAAGCACACCCCTCCCCCCCCTGAACCCTACTCGAACCCTCCCCGCCGGGGAGGGATAACCGCCCCGCTGCCGGGCCAAACCGAATTCCGGAGCAAGAACACATGGCCACCCACGCCCCCGAACTGCCCATCGAAGTCGACAGCGAAACCGGTGTCTGGACCACCGACTCCCTGCCGATGCTCTACGTGCCGCGGCATTTCTTCGTCAACAACCACATGGCCATCGAGGAGGCCCTCGGTGCCGAGCGCTATGCCGAGCTCCTCTACCAGGCCGGCTACAAGTCCGCCTGGCACTGGTGCGAGAAGGAAGCCGAATGCCACGGTCTGGCTGGCGTCGAGGTCTTCGAACATTACATGAAACGCCTCTCTCAGCGCGGCTGGGGCCTGTTCCAGATCGAGGAGATCGACCTCGACCAGGGTACCGCCAAGGTACGCCTGAAGCACTCCGCCTTCGTGTACGTCTACGGCAAGGTCAACCGCAAGGTGGACTACATGTTCACCGGCTGGTTCGCCGGCGCCATGGACCAGATCCTCGCCGCTCGCGGCAGCAGCCTCCGTACCGTGGCCGAGCAGGTCTACAGCGGTGCCGAGGAAGGCCACGACGACGGCCTGTTCATCGTCAAGCCGCGCTGATCCCGGCCCGCTCCCACAACCACAAAGCTCTGATTCCGTGAGGATGCCGCAATGGCTTTCGAGGCAATGTTCCAGCCGATCCAGATCGGCAAGCTGACCATCCGCAACCGCGTGCTGTCCACCGCCCACGCCGAGGTCTACGCCACCGACGGCGGCATGACTACCGAACGCTATGTGAAGTACTACGAGGAGAAGGCCAAGGGTGGCATCGGCCTGGCCATTTGTGGCGGCTCCTCGGTAGTGGCCATCGACAGCCCGCAGCAATGGTGGAGCTCGGTCAACCTGTCCACCGACCGCATCATCCCGCACTTCCGGAACCTCGCCGACGCGGTGCACAAGCACGGCGCCAAGATCATGATCCAGATCACCCACATGGGCCGCCGCTCGCGCTGGGACGGCGAGCACTGGCCGACCCTGATGTCGCCGTCGGGGATCCGCGAGCCGGTGCACCGCGCCACCTGCAAGACCATCGAGCCGGAGGAGATCTGGCGGGTGATCGGCAACTTCGCCCAGGCCGCACGCCGGGCCAAGGAAGGCGGCCTGGACGGCATCGAGCTGTCCGCCGTGCACCAGCACCTCATCGATCAGTTCTGGAGCCCGCGGGTCAACAAGCGCACCGACGAATGGGGTGGCAGCTTCGAGAACCGCATGCGCTTCGGCCTGGAAGTGCTCAAGGCGGTGCGCAAGGAGGTCGGCGACGACTTCTGCGTCGGCATGCGCATCTGCGGCGACGAGTTCCACCCGGACGGCCTGTCCCACGAGGACATGAAGCAGATCGCCAAGTACTACAGCGACACCGGCATGCTCGACTTCATCGGCGTGGTGGGCTCCGGCTGCGACACCCACAACACCCTGGCCAACGTCATCCCGAACATGAGCTTCCCGCCGGAGCCCTTCCTGCACCTGGCCGCCGGCATCAAGGAAGTGGTCAACGTGCCGGTGCTGCACGCGCAGAACATCAAGGACCCGAACCAGGCCACCCGCATCCTCGAAGGCGGCTACGTGGACATGGTGGGCATGACCCGCGCGCACATCGCCGACCCGCACCTGATCGCCAAGATCAAGATGGGCCAGGTGGATCAGATCCGTCAGTGCGTCGGCGCCAACTACTGCATCGACCGCCAGTACCAGGGCCTGGACGTGCTGTGCATCCAGAACGCCGCCACCAGCCGCGAGTACATGGGCGTGCCGCACATCATCGAGAAGTCCACCGGGCCGAAGCGCAAGGTGGTAGTGGTCGGCGGCGGTCCCGCCGGCATGGAGGCGGCCCGGGTGGCGGCCGAGCGCGGCCACGACGTGACCCTTTTCGAGAAGAAGGAGCAGCTCGGCGGACAAATCACCATCGCCGCCAAGGCGCCGCAGCGCGACCAGATCGCCGGCATCACCCGCTGGTACCAGCTGGAGCTGGCGCGCCTGGGCATCGACCTGCGCCTGGGCACCGCCGCGGATCCGCAGAGCATCCTCGACCTCCGCCCGGATATCGTGGTGCTGGCCAACGGCGGCCATCCGTTCCTCGAGCAGAACGAGCACTGGGGCGCCGCCGAGGGCCTGGTGGTGAGCAGCTGGGACATCCTCGAGGGCAAGGTCGCCCCGGGCAAGAACGTGCTGGTCTACGACACCATCTGCGAGTTCAGCGGCATGTCGGTGGCCGACTACCTGGCCGACAAGGGCGCCAAGGTGGAGATCGTCACCGACGACATCAAGCCGGGCGTGGCCATCGGCGGCACCACCTTCCCCACCTACTACCGCAGCCTGTATCCCAAGGAAGTGATCATGACCGGCGACCTGATGCTGGAGAAGGTCTACCGCGAGGGCGACAAGCTGGTGGCGGTGCTCGAGAACGAATACACCGGCGCCAAGGAAGAGCGTGTGGTCGATCAGGTGGTGGTGGAGAACGGCGTGCGTCCGGACGAGTCGCTGTACTACGCGCTCAAGCCCGGCTCGCGCAACAAGGGCCAGATCGATATCGAGGCGCTGTTTGCGATCAAGCCGCAGCCTTGCCTGTCCGAGCTGGGCGACGGCTACCTGCTGTTCCGCATCGGCGACTGCGTGGCCCAGCGCAACACCCACGCGGCGATCTACGACGCCCTGCGGCTGTGCAAGGACTTCTGACGCCCATCCCCCCTCTCCCGCATCGGGAGAGGGGCCGGGAGTGAGGAGCGGAACGGTTCCCCCTCTCCTTGGCCCTCTCGCCCGCCGGGCGGGGGAGCGTTCCGCAGTGCTCTCACGGTCCCGGCTAGGAGACCAACGAAATGCTCAACACCATCCTCCCCATCCTGCTCTTCGCCGCCCTGGCCCTCGCGGTGCTGGGCGCGCTCAGGCGCTTCCGCATGTGGCGGCGCGGCCGGCCGGCGCAGGTCGACTGGCTCGGCGGCCTGCTGAAGATGCCGCGCCGCTACCTGGTGGACCTGCACCACGTGGTCGAGCGCGACAAGTACATGTCCAGGACTCACGTGGCTACCGCCGGCGGCTTCGTCCTGGCGGCCCTGCTGGCCATTCTGGTGCACGGCTTCGGCCTGCGCTCGCAGCTCCTCGGCTACGCCCTGCTGGCCGCCACGGCGCTGATGCTCACTGGCGCCATCTTCGTCCTCAAGCGCCGTCTGAACCCGCCGTCGCGGCTATCCAAGGGCCCCTGGATGCGCCTGCCGAAAAGCCTGTTGATGTTCTCCGGCAGCTTCTTCGTCGCCACCCTGCCGGTGGCCGGCATCCTCCCGGAAGGCTTCGGCGGCTGGCTGCTCGCCGTGCTCCTCGCCGTGGGCGTGGCCTGGGGCGTCTCCGAGCTGTTCTTCGGCATGACCTGGGGCGGGCCCATGAAGCACGCCTTCGCCGGCGCCCTGCACCTGGCCTGGCACCGGCGTCCCGAGCGCTTCGGCGGCGGCCGCTCCACCGGCCTCAAGGCCCTCGACCTGAGCGATCCCAGCGCGCCGCTGGGCGTCGAGAAGCCCAGCGACTTCACCTGGAACCAGCTGCTCGGCTTCGATGCCTGCGTGCAGTGCGGCAAGTGCGAGGCCATGTGCCCGGCCTTCGCCGCCGGCCAGCCGCTCAACCCCAAGAAGCTGATCCAGGACATGGTGATCGGCCTGGCCGGCGGCAACGACGCCAAGTTCGCCGGCAGCCCCTACCCCGGCAAGCCGCTCGGCGAGCACAGCGGCGGTCCGCACCTGCCCATCGTTTCCCTGGACGGCAAAGCCCTGGTGGATGCCGAGACCCTGTGGTCCTGCACCACCTGCCGGGCCTGCGTCGAGGAGTGTCCGATGATGATCGAGCACGTCGATGCCATCGTCGATATGCGTCGCCATCTCACCCTCGAGAAGGGCGCCACCCCGAACAAGGGTGCCGAGGTGCTGGAGAACCTGATCGCCACCGACAACCCCGGTGGCTTCGCCCCCGGCGGCCGGCTGAACTGGGCCGCCGACCTCAACCTGCCGCTGATGAGCGAGAAGAAGCAGGCCGACGTGCTGTTCTGGGTCGGCGACGGCGCCTTCGACATGCGCAACCAGCGCACCCTGCGGGCCTTCGTGAAGATCCTCCGGGCCGCCAGGGTGGACTTCGCCGTGCTCGGCCTGGAAGAGCGCGACAGCGGCGACGTGGCCCGCCGCCTGGGCGACGAGGCCACCTTCCAGAGCCTGGCCCGACGCAACATCGCCACCCTGAGCCGATACCGCTTCAAGCGCATCGTCAGCTGCGACCCGCACAGCTTCCACGTACTGAAGAACGAGTACGGCGCCCTGGGCGGCCACTACGAGGTGCTGCACCACACCACCTTCATCGACGAGCTGGTGCGCCAGGGCGCCCTGCGACTGGGTCGCAGCAAGGCGGACAGCGTCACCTACCACGACCCCTGCTACCTGGGCCGTTACAACGGCGAGTACCAGGCGCCGCGCAACGTACTCAAGGCCCTCGGCATCGAGGTCCGGGAAATGCAGCGCTCCGGCTTCCGTTCCCGCTGCTGCGGTGGTGGCGGTGGCGCGCCCATCACCGACATCCCCGGCAAGCAGCGCATTCCGGACATGCGCATGGCCGACATCAAGGAAACCGGCGCCGCGCTGGTGGCCGTGGGCTGCCCGCAATGCACCGCGATGCTCGAGGGTGTGGTCGCCCCGCGGCCGGAGATCAAGGACATCGCCGAGCTGGTGGCCGAGGTGCTGATCGAGGGCGCCGAGGCCCCGGCCAGCCAGCCCGCGGCCCGGCGCGAAGCGGCGGAGGTGCACTGATGGCCTTCACTTGCCGCAGCCGTTGCCCCTCTCCCACCGGGCGAGGGGCCGAGGGTCGGGGCCCGGCCTGCCACAGCGACGCCGTCCGTTCCTCCCTGCTCCCAGCCTTCGCCCCCGAGGGGGCGAAGGACATGTTCATGCCTGACCAGGAGATCGCAGCATGAGCGAGATCATCCGCCGCGACCCGCGTGCCGAGTGGATCGCCCGCAACCGTCTGCACCCGCTGCACGCGGCCCTGCAGAGCCAGAACCAGACCGTCTGGATAGGCCCCAACGGCATCGTCCGCAAGAATCCGCACGCCATCGCCGCCGGCTTCATCGGCCCGGCCGGCATCAAGCGCATCGACCGCAGTGGCGCCCAGCAAGGCACCGGGACCAGGCGCAGCGCCAGCGTCGAGGTACAGCTGCCGCTGCACGTCGTCGAACAGCCGGCCTACTACGTCGCCGTGGTGCCAGACATGGTCGGCGGTCGCCTGTCCAGCCACGACAAGGACCTCCTCGGTCTGGCCCGCAGACTGGCCGGCAGCGAAGGTGCGGTACTGGCCGTGGTGTTCGGCGAACACAAAGAAAGCGCCTTCGACAGCGCCGGCGTGGACCGCCTACTGCTGCTCGACGGCGAGCAATACCAGGGCTACGCGCCGGAACAGCGGGTACTCGCCCTGCGCGCGGTGGACAACCAGTTCGCTCCGCGCCACTGGCTGCTGCCCGACAGCCGCACCGGTGGCGGCGAACTGGGCCGCCGGCTGGCCGCCAGCCTCGGCGAGCGCCCGGCAACCCGTGTCTGGCAGGCCGAGGGCGAGCGCTGCGTCGGTCGCGCCGGGGCCGGTCAGCAGGACATCCAGCGGCCGCTGGCCCGTCTGATCCTGGCCGCCGCCGAGTGCGCCGAGCCGGTCAGCGAGACCCGCCACGAGGCCCGCCCGGTGGAACTCGCCTGGCAGGTGGCGCGCAACCTGCCGCGCATCGAGGACCTCGGTCCGGTGGCCGTGGACCCGGCGCAGATCCCCATGGCCGAGGCCGAGTTCATCCTTTCCGGCGGCAACGGCGTCAAGGACTGGGAGCTGTTCCACCGCGCCGCCAGCGCCCTGGGTGCCACCGAAGGCGCCTCGCGCGTGGCGGTGGACGACGGCCACATGCCGCGCAGTCGTCAGGTCGGTGCCACCGGCACCTGGGTCACGGCCCGGGTCTATCTGGCGGTGGGCATCTCCGGCGCCATCCAGCACCTGCAGGGCATCGGCGCCTGCGACAAGGTGGTGGCGGTGAACCTCGACCCCGGCTGCGACATGATCAAGCGCGCCGATCTCTCGGTGATCGGCGATTCCTCCGCGATCCTCCAGGCGCTGATCGAGCGAGTCGCCGCCTGGCGCCAGGAAGGCAGGCGCGATGCGGCCTGAAGCAGCCACGGGCGCAGCCCTGGCGCCCCTCCAGTCAGAGGTACGAACGATGACCGACCTGAACATAGTCGCCCTGGTTTCCATCGGCGCCCACCCGGCCTCCGGGCGTGCCCGCCGCGCCGAACAGGATGCCCGCGCCGTCGAGCTCGGCCTGCGCCTGGCCGGCAAGCGCCTACGCGTGCTGCACGCCGGCAACCCGCGGGAAGAGGCCCTGCGCAGCTACCTGGGCATGGGCCTGGACGAACTGGCGGTGCTCGAACAGCCGGCCGGCGCCGACGCCCTGCCCGCCCTCGCCGACTACCTGGCCGATGCCGGCGCCCAACTGGTGCTCACCGGCAGCCAGGCGGAGACCGGCGAAGGCTCCGGGATGCTGCCCTTCCTGCTCGCCGAACGCCTCGGCTGGCCCCTGGTGGTCGGCCTGGCCGAGGTGGAGAAGGTCGAGGACGGCAGCGCCCAGGTGCTCCAGGCCCTGCCCCGCGGTCAGCGGCGCCGCCTGCGGGTGCGTCTGCCCTTCGTCGCCAGCGTCGACAGCGCTGCTCCCGGCGCCCGGCAGAGCGCCTTCGGTCCGGCCCGCCGCGGACGCATCGAAGCCCACGAGGTGGCGGTGGTGGAGGACCAGTTGCTCGCCGCTAGCACCCTGCAGCCGGCGCGGCCGCGCCCGAAGCGCCTCAAGGTGATCAAGGCCAAGACCGGCGCCGAGCGCATGAAGGCGGCCACCGCCAAGGCCGCCGGCGGCACCGGCCAGGTGCTCAAGGACGTCAGCCCGCAGGCCGGCGCCGAAGCCATCTTCAAACTGCTGCTGGACGAGGGCGTGCTGCGCTAGGCCGCACGCCCCACGACAAGAGGAAACGGACCATGATGCATGCCGATCTGATCGACCAGGAAGACTTCCGCGAACGCCTGCTGGCCCTGGGCTTCAGCATTCCCCAGGGGGTCAGCGCCGACCAGGCCTGCAGCCATGCGCTGAGCGGCCTGAACGCCGAGCGCTCCACCGCCCTGCGCCGCCTGGTGGAGGAACTGCTGGGCGGCAGCGCCACCCTGCTGCCGGCGGTGCGCGAGGCGATTTCACGCACCCTGCTGCCGGCCCTGGCGCCGCGCTGAGCCCCTGCCCCACCCGAGCCGCTCACCGCAAGGTCAGCGGCTTTTTTGCCTGCCGCTGCCTGGCCAGGCCGTCTCCTCTGGCGTTTCCTTCGGGCAAAGAAAAGCCCCGGCCATGGCCGGGGCTTCCTGGGAACGAGCAGCGTTTCAGTAGTCGATCACCACGTCCCCCTTGGGCACGCTGCAGCAGGACAGGATGTAACCCTCGGCCAGGTCCTCATCGGTGATCCCGCCGTTGTGCTCCATCTCCACCTCACCGGCGGTCTTGAGAACCCTGCAGGTGCCGCAGATGCCCATGCCGCAGGCCTTCGGAATGTGCAGGCCGAGCCTGGCGGCGGCAGTGTGGACGGTCTCGCCGGGCGCCACGCGGATGCTCTTGCCGGTCCCGCTGAAGGTCACCTCGCGCAGGTCGGCGTCGGTCAGGCCGCCGTCCCGGGCCGCCTCGGCGGCGTGCTCGCGCACTTCCTCGCCGACCTCCGGCGGGGTCGCGCCGAAGGCTTCCTCGTGGTAGTGCCGCATGTCGAAACCGTTGGCCTCCAGGAGACGCTTGACCGCGTTCATATAGGGGGTCGGACCGCAGCAGAAGATCTCCCGCTCCAGGAAGTCCGGAGCGATCAGCTCCAGCATCGGCTGGTTCAGGTAGCCACGGTAGCCGGACCAGGCCTCGCCGATGTCGTAGCGCTCACAGACCAGGTGCAGCTTGAAGTTGGCGATCCGCGAGGCCATGTGGCGCAGTTCGCGGTGGTAGATGATGTCCTTCGGGGTGCGCGCGCTGTGCACGAACACCATGTCGACATTGGCGTTGGTGTCGAAGAACCAGCGCGCCATGGACATCACCGGGGTGATGCCGACGCCGCCGGAAAGAAACAGCACCTTGTCCGCCGGGAAGTCGATGGCGTTGAAGTTGCCGACCGGCCCGTGCACCGGGATCACGTCGCCTTCCTTGAGGTTGTCGTGCAGCCAGTTGGATACCTGGCCGCCCGGCACCCGCTTGATGGTGATGGAGAAGCTGTAAGGCAACGAGGGCGAGCTGGAAATGGTGTAGGAGCGCATCACCAGCTGACCGTCGATCTCCAGTTCCAGGGTGACGAATTGCCCCGGCTTGAAGAAGAACAGCATAGGCTGGTCGGCCATGAAGCAGAAAGTACGCACATCCCAGGTCTCCTGGATGGCCTTGACGCAACGCACCAGATGGCGGCCGTTGCTCCAGGTCTGGGTGGTCACCGGATTGAGAAAAGTGTTGGTCATGGACAGGGCTCCGCGCACAGCCGGGTATCGGCCTGTTGCCCGCGATTGTGCGCAGCCGTGCCGCGGCCC
Organism: Pseudomonas thermotolerans DSM 14292; assembly: GCF_000364625.1. Lineage (GTDB taxonomy): Bacteria > Pseudomonadota > Gammaproteobacteria > Pseudomonadales > Pseudomonadaceae > Aquipseudomonas > Aquipseudomonas thermotolerans. The sequence continues at coordinate 3,616 of NZ_KB822623.1, read as the reverse complement.
GTTTGCCTGTCCGCGACATTCACATGCTAATTGCGCACTGCCGGCCGTTGCTGGCCTTTCTGGTCGGAAACGATTTTCCGCATGTCGCCCGTAGACAAGGCAGGGCCTCGCATCGCACCCACACTCCTCCCCAGAGCGAACCGCCCGCAGAAGGACGGATCACGCGCCTTGCGTCACAACCGAAACAGCCACTGTGCGGCGCTCGCGACGGCGAGCTGCCCTTGAGGAGTTACCGATGGATGTCATCAACAACGCGGTTCTCGGCGACCTGCTGGAGCCTGCCCGCAAGATCACTGCGCAGATGCTCCGTGAGCGCGATCACAGCTTTTCCCTGCCGCAGCCCTTCTACAACGACGAGCGGCTGTTCCAGATCGACATGCAGGAGATCTTCTACAAGGAGTGGCTGATCGCCGGCATGACCTGCGAGATCCCCGCCAAGGGCAACTACCTGACCCTGCAGATCGGTGACAACCCGATCATCGTGGTGCGCGGCGCCGAGGGCCGGATCCATGCCTTCCACAACGTCTGCCGGCACCGCGGCTCGCGCCTGTGCCTGAATGACAAGGGCAAGGTGGCCAAACTGGTCTGCCCCTACCACCAGTGGACCTATGAGCTGGACGGCCGCCTGTTGTTCGCCGGCACCGAGATGGGCGCCGATTTCGACCTGAACCAGTACGGCCTCAAGCCGCTGCACGTGAAGACTGCCGGCGGCTACATCTTCGTCTCCCTGGCCGACAACCCGCCGGAGATCGACGACTTCCTGCGCACCCTCGAGCACTACATGGAGCCGTACGACATGGAGAACGCCAAGGTGGCGGTGCAGGGCACCCTGGTGGAGAAGGCCAACTGGAAACTGGTGATGGAGAACAACCGCGAGTGCTACCACTGCAGCGGTTCGCACCCGGAACTGCTGAAAACCCTGCTGGAATGGGACGACGTCACCGACCCGCGCGCTACCCAGGAGTTCAAGGACCAGGTGGCGGCCTGCACCAAGGCCTGGGAAGACGAGAAGATCCCCTACGCCCATGCCAGCTTCGGCTTACGCAACCGTATCGTGCGCATGCCACTGCTGCAGGGCACCGTGTCCATGACCCTGGACGGCAAGCCGGGCTGCAAGAAACTGATGGGCCGCATCCAGAACCCTGATCTCGGCTCCATGCGCATCCTGCACCTGCCGCATTCCTGGAACCACTGCATGGGCGACCACATGATCGTCTTCACCGTGTGGCCGGTCAGCGCCCAGGAAACCATCGTGACCACCAAGTGGCTGGTGCACAAGGACGCAGTGGAAGGCGTGGACTACGACCCCAGCCGCCTGCGCGAGGTCTGGGACGCCACCAACGACCAGGACCGCCGCCTCGCCGAAGAGAATCAGCGCGGCATCAACTCCACCGCCTACCAGCCGGGCCCCTACTCCAAGACCTACGAGTTCGGGGTGATCAACTTCCTCGACTGGTACAGCGAACGCATGCTGGCCAACCTCGGCGACACCCCGGCCACCCCGGTGCTGCGCCAGGTCAATCAGTAACCGAAGGCTTCACACTGAGGCTCGACACGAGCCTGCTCCCTTACCCCCGTCGGAGCACCGGCCCTGACGGGGGCTTTTTTTCCGCAACCCACCCATCCCTGGCGGTTCCCCGGGCACGAAAAACCCGGAGGGGCGCCGCCGCCTGCTCCGGGTTTCCGCTCCGCGTCCCGGCGTTACAGGCGCACGCTGGCGAAGGTGGATTCGCTCTGCGCGCGGGACAGCGCAGCCTGGGCCGCCGAGCTGGCCATCAGGGCCTCCTCGGTCACTGGCACCAAGCGCACCACGTTGCCGTTCTGGCCGGCGCGCTCGTCGCGCGGCGGGATGCCGAAGTACTCGCGATAGCACTTGGAGAAGTGCGGGGTGGAGACGAAGCCGCACACCGAGGCCACCTCGATGATCGACATGGAGGTCTGCTTGAGCAGCTGGCGGGCGCGGATCAGACGCAGCTTCAGGTAGTAACGCGAGGGCGAACAGTGCAGATACTTCTGGAACAGGCGCTCCAGCTGGCGGCGCGAGACGTCCACGTAGCTGGCCAGCTCGTCGAGGTCGATGGGCTCCTCCAGGTTGGCCTCCATCAGGGCGACGATCTCCTGCAGCTTTGGCTGGTTGCTGCCGAGCATGTGCTTGAGGGGCACCCGCTGGTGGTCCTGCTCGTTGCGTATGCGCTCGTAGATGAACATCTCGGAGATGCCGGCAGCCAGCTCGCGACCGTGCTCGCAGCCGATCAGGTGCAGCATCATGTCCATGGGTGCGGTGCCGCCCGAGGAGGTGGTGCGATTGCGGTCGATAGAGAACAGCCGGGTGGTGATGGCCACCCGCGGGAAGGCTTCCTGCAGGGCGGCCAGACATTCCCAGTGCACGCTGCACTCGTAGCCGTCGAGTAGCCCGGCCTTGGCCAGCGCCCAACTGCCGGTGCACACCGCGCCGAGCTGGCGTCCCTGACGGGCCTGGGCCTGCAGCCAGAGCACCTGCTCGCGGGTAACGCTGTTCTGGATGTTGACCCCGCCGCAGATGATCACCATGTCCAGCGGCGGCGCTTTGGCCAGCCCGGCATCCGGGGTGATCTGCAGACCGTCGCTGGCGGTCACCGCGTGGCCGTCCTGGGTCAGTGTGCACCACCGATAGAGCTCGCGGCCGGACAGATGGTTGGCCATCCGCAGCGGTTCCACCGCCGAGGCCAGGGATATCAGGGTGAAATTATCGAGCAGCAGGAAACCGATGGTTTGCGGTGCACGGTTACGGATCGGAGATCCTTGCTTGAACTCAGACATTGGGTGCCCTCACGCATGGCATTACGGCTGGCCTCCGAGGCAGGAGGCCTTGATTGTTATTGGTTACACTTCCGGCAGCGCGTTTCGGAAACGCACGGGGAACAAGGCAAACCCCGTGCCTAAATTGATCAACCATTCAATAAAGATTCCGGAGCCGCTCTGACGCGAGCAGAAAAAAGACGACCAACGCAAATGGGTGACCGTCTGGTCACCCGCGAACCGAGCCCGTGTGGACTCCAGTAGCACCCCTGGAAACACCGCCCTGGCCGAAGCTGTTTCCGGTAACGCAAGCTGTTTCCGGTAACGCCGACCTCCTCCGCTTCCGCCCGGGCCGCGCACCAGCGTCGGGCAGGCCGATCGGCCGGCGAGCCAAAACGGTTCAGCACTCGATGGCGCTGACCGCCAGGCCGCCACGGGAGGTCTCCTTGTACTTGTCGTGCATGTCTGCACCGGTATCGCGCATGGTGCGGATCACCTGGTCCAGGGAGATGAAGTGCTCGCCGTCGCCGCGCAGGGCCATCTGCGCGGCATTGATGGCCTTCACCGCGGCTATGGCGTTGCGCTCGATGCAGGGCACCTGAACCAGCCCACCCACCGGGTCGCAGGTCAGGCCCAGGTTGTGCTCCAGGCCGATCTCCGCGGCATTCTCCACCTGCTGCGGGGTACCGCCGAGCACTTCGGCCAGGCCCGCCGCGGCCATGGCGCAGGCCGAACCCACCTCCCCCTGGCAGCCCACCTCGGCACCGGAGATGGAGGCGTTCTTCTTGCAGAGGATGCCCACCGCCGCCGCCCCCAGGAAGAAACGCACCACGTCGTC
>NZ_KB822622.1 GCF_000364625.1 Pseudomonas thermotolerans DSM 14292 | reverse complement strand
AGTTTGGTTACACCAAGGTGCGCTTCCGTGGCCTGGCCAAGAACACCGCACAACTGATTACGCTGTTTGCGCTGTCGAATCTGTGGATGGCGCGGCGGCATTTACTCGCGAACACAGGGGAGGTGCGCCTGTAACACGGCGAATAGCCGCTACGGGGTACGCGTAGCGGCTAAAAACCCTACATAAGACGACGATCTGAGCGCTTTTTGATCGATGGATCGCTTCAAAAAACAGCGAGGTCTGTAGTCGGCCAGAAATACGTGGCTACTTCAGACCATCCCCAACACGCGCAGCTTTGTAGTGAAGGCGAAGCCGCAATGAAAAAGCTGTCGCTGTGCTTGGTCTTGTTAGCCATTTTCATTGGTGGTATAGCCTCGCCACTCAATGGTTTGCTCAACTAATTCCAACAATCTGAAATTCAAGACTGATTTATAAAGTTTCAAAGGGTTGTCATCTGAATCTGTATCGACTAGACACATTTGTTCTTCTGGCACCTCAGGTTGCGAACCATAATTCTCTGCTAAAAGGCGTACTTTATCGATAATGACTAGCCACTGCATGGCATGTTTCGGCGACAGCGATACAGCCAAAGGCAAAGCGTGACGAAAATCTTCTAGTCGAGAGTCAGCCGCTTGCAATGCAAACTTCAATGGAAGGAACTTAACCTTTTCATTCTTTAAAAGCGTTTTATGCTCACAGAGCCATCTCTCGCTCAAAACAGATTTATCCACATGAGAAATTGGTGTTTCATGACCGAACACTCTACCCCTCGAATATGCGTCCAATATCGAAGCCAACAAAGAATCAAGAACGACCCTGGTGTCTCTTTCTGCCGTTGCTCTTGGCATGAAATCTATAAACAGATAGAAAACGTATGCCGCAACAATACTGAGGCATAGTTCAGAAACAATACGTTTAAACGATTCGTTTGTGAGCAAATAGCCTACGTTTGTGTCCACCAGAAAACTTGGAAGACCAAAGTTGGCCTCGATTACGCACAATATTGTGGACGCACATAGCGTCAATATGAGCAGATTCCTTTCTTTTCTATCGTTCAGTATTCGCATTCTCTACCAAAGGCACCGAAGCTTCCTGTATGGATAACAGTGATTAGATGGGATTCTTGTATAACGGACTTCCGTATAAATTCCAAACGCTCTCTAATTCCCGTAGGGCTCACGCATTGATGGCGCGACGCTACTATTTCTATACGCCCGCTGTCCACCCACAAAAAAGCCCGACCTGAATCCCTTCAGGTCGGGCTTTTTGCCGCACCTACGCCTTACAGCGTCGGGTAGTCGATATACCCCTCGGGGCTCAAGCCGTAGAAGGTCTCGAACTTCGGCTCATTCAACGGCGCATCCAACTCCAGCCGCTTCACCAGATCCGGGTTGGCGATGAAGGGAATGCCGAAGGCCACCGCATCGCACTTGCCAGCGGCCAGCCATTCGTTGGCCTGTTCCTTCGTGAAGCGTTCGTTGGCGATCAGCGCGCCGCCGAACTGCTGCCTCAGTTGCGGGGCCAGGCTGTCGTCGCCCTGGTATTCGCGGGTGAAGATGAAGGCGATCTTGCGCTTGCCCAGTTCGCGGGCCACGTAGCCGAAGGTTTGTGCCGGGTTTTCATCGCCCATGTCGTGGCTGTCGCCGCGCGGGGTAAGCGCTCCATAAACCCCGTCCTGGCGGACGGGGTTTATGGAGCGCTTACAGCGCTTTTGGTTACTTTTGCCGCGACTGGCAAAAGTAACCCGCCCGTCAGGGCGGAACCTGTGAGCCCACCAGCAGCGCAGCCGCCCAGAAAACCAACCGCAATCCCCTGCCCTACGGAAACCCGCCTGAGCCACCAGGCGACCTCAACCGTCCCTTCAGAAGGGCGGGCGCAGCGAGCAACCCGAAGCACAGCGAAGAGCCGGATGACAGGGGAAAAGCGCTTTTGGTTGCTTTTGCCGCGACTGGCAAAAGCAATCCGCCCGTCAGGGCGGAACCTGTGAGCCCACCAGCAGCGCAGCCGCCCAGAAAATCAACCGCAATCCCCAGCCCTACGGAAACCCGCCTGCCCCCTCAGGCAGCACCATTCAAAGAGGCCAAACCTGCTCCCCATCACCGGCATAACAGCCAAAGACTCCCCCAACTCCGCCCATTAATGTTCTCCCGCCTGCCAATCACCACCAACAACAAGGACGACTCCATGCGCGTGCCCCGACTACTCGCCTTGCTCTCCCTGGTGCTGCTGACCGGCTGTGTCGGCAGCCCCCTGCACAACGCCACCCACCCGGACCGGCAGTTCTACGAGAAGGACGGTCACCATATAGTCGTGCTGAAACAGCCCGACCACTGGGCGGCCTGGTATGACGGCAAGAAGCTGTTCTACTTCGTGCCCAACCTGAATGAACTCAAACCCATCCAGGTCGAAGCCATCGAGCACGTCTCGGGCTGCAAGGTCATGGACGCCAGACACTTCGCGAACGGCCAGCCCGCCTATCTGATGGCCCATGTGATATGCCCTGACGGCACCACGCTCTGACCTTTCCCGTCAGCTACCCAAACTATCAGGCAGCGCCAAGCCCCCTTCAGGAGGACGCGCGGAATCGTTGTGGAAGGGGAGCGAGCGGCAGGAGTGCCGCGAGAGCCACGAAGGGCCGGATGACTGGGGGCAAAGCGCTTTTGGTTGCTTTTGTCGCGCCTGGCAAAAGCAACCCGCCCGCCAGCAGCGCAGAAGTTGCAAGAGTCGGCCCCAGCTACGCAGCAACTCAACCGAAAGCGGCCAACGAGCCCCGGTCAGGGCTGGTCAACGCGAATCGCAAAACCGCCCCTGTTCTCGCTGACGATCCGCAACTGGCGGCTCTCCCCCGCCGCCACCGGCACCGCCAGCTCGCGCCAGAGCAGCCCCTTGCCGCACAGGGTCGGGTCGTCGCGGTCGGCGGCGATGCCGATCACCCGCTCGCCGGGCGGGACCTGGAAGGTGGCCACCTCGCCGACGCCGATCCGCGCCGCCACCTGGCGGTCCACCAGCACCGCTACGTAGCAGCCGCCGCCGAGGAAGCCGAAGTCGCGGTTGACCACCAGTTGCCCGGCCTCGGCCAGCGGCTTCTGATAGGCCAGCAGGCGCTCGACGGGTACCGACCTCACCTGGTCGGGGTCGGCGCGGTAGGACGAACAGCCGGCCAGCATCGCCGGCACAAGCAGCGCGAAAATCGCTCGCATGGGGCCCTCCTTGGGCGGGTGGTCGGCCTTGAGTATTGGCGGGGCCAGCGCCGCGCTCAAGCCAGGCGCCGGCAGAGGTGGCGGCTCAGCGCGCCGGACGGCGGCGCAGCGGCTCCAGCAGTCCCCGCAGGCCGTTGTGGTCGATCTCGTGCATCAGCGCCAGCAGCCGGCCCAGTTCGCCCCTGGGGAATCCCTCGCGGGCGAACCAGGCCAGGTAGTGGCCGGGCAGGTCGGCGAGCAGCCGGTCCTTGTACTTGCCGAACGGCATGGTGCGGGTGACGAGCAGCAGCAGGTCTTCGGGGTTCACGGTGGCGCTTCCGGCAGGTAAAGGCGCCATCCTGCGCTAGCGGCGCGCGCCGCGCAATTCCGCCACCTGCGCCTGCAGCAGCTGCGGGCTGGCCAGCTCCGGGGCCAGGGGCGCGCCGGCCACCAGGGTGATGCGCGACCAGAAGCGCTTGAAGAAGCCCTTGGCCGGGTGGCGGCTGAAGAAGCTGCCCCACAGGCCCTGCAGGGCCATGGGGATCACCGGCACCGGGTTCTCGGCGAGGATGCGCGCCACGCCGCCCTTGAACTCGTCGATCTCGCCGTCGCGGGTCAGCTTGCCCTCGGGGAAGATGCACACCACCTCGCCGTTGCGCAGGTACTCGGCGATCTTCTTGAAGGCCGCGTCGTAGACCAGCAGGTCCTCGCTGCGCCCGGCGATGGGCACGGCGCCGGCGGTGCGGAACACGAAGTTGAGCACCGGCAGGTCGTAGATCCGGTAGTACATAACGAAGCGCACCGGCCGGCGCACCGCGCCGCCGATCAGCAGGGCATCGACGAAGGACACGTGGTTGCACACCAGCAGCGCCGGGCCCTCCTCCGGAATGCTCTCCAGACCGCGGTGCTCGACCCGGTACATGGAATGGCCGAGCAGCCAGACCAGGAAGCGCATGCTGAACTCGGGGACGATCTTGAAGATATAGCTGTTCACCGCGACGTTCATCAGCGACACCACCAGGAACAGCTCGGGGATGCTCAGCCCCGCGACGCCGAGCAGGAGGATCGCCACCAGCGCGGAGATCACCATGAACAGCGCGTTGAGGATGTTGTTGGCGGCGATCACCCGGGCGCGCTGATCCGCCTCGGTGCGCGACTGGATCAGCGCGTACAGCGGCACTATGTAGAAGCCGCCGAACACGCCGATGCCGAGGATGGCGCCGAGCACCCACCAGGCCTGGCCCAGGCTGAGCAGCGCCAGCCAGTCATGGGGCTCGGCGCCAGCCGGGAAGCCGCCGGAGTGCCACCAGAGCAGCAGGCCGAAGCCGGTCAGGCCGATGGAGCCGAAGGGCACCAGGCCGATCTCCACCTTGTGCCCGGAGAGCCGCTCGCAGAGCATCGAGCCGAGGGCGATGCCCACCGAGAACACGGTGAGGATCAGGGTCACCACCGACTCGTCGCCGTGCAGGTGGTCCTTGGCGTAGGCCGGGATCTGGGTCAGGTAGATGGCGCCCAGAAACCAGAACCAGGAGTTGCCGAGCAGCGAGCGGGACACCGCCGGGCGCTGGCCGAGGCCCAAGCGCAGGGTCGCCCAGGTCTGGCGCAGCACGTTCCAGTCCAGCCGCAGCTCCGGCAGGGCCGCGCCGACATGGGGAATCTGCCGGCTGGTCAGGTAGCCGGCGCAAGCCACCAGCACCACCGCGCCGCCCACCAGGGGCGCGTAGGCGTCGCTGGAGAGCATCAGCCCGGCGCCGATGGTCCCGGCGAGGATGGCCAGGAAGGTGCCCATCTCCACCAGGGCATTGCCGCCGATCAGCTCGTCCTCGCGCAGCGCGGCGGGAAGGATGGAGTACTTCACCGGGCCGAACAGCGCCGAGTGGGTGCCCATGCCGAACAGGGCGAGGAACATCAGCGGCAGGCTGGCGAACAGGAAGCCGGCGGCGCCGACCAGCATGATGAGGATCTCGGCCAGCTTGATGGCGCGGATCAGCGCATGTTTGGGGAACTTCTCGCCGAGCTGGCCGCCGAGGGCGGAGAACAGGAAGAACGGCAGGATGAACAAGAGGGCGCAGAGGTTGACCAGCAGGCTGCGGTCGGCGGCGAGGCTCAGCTTGTAGAGGATGGCGAGGATCAGCGCCTGCTTGAAGACGTTGTCGTTGAACGCCCCGAGCAGCTGGGTGAGGAAGAACGGCAGGAAGCGTCGGGTGCCCAGCAGGGCGAACTGTGAATGTTGGTTCATGTCCCTTGTACCTGTGTGGGGCCGATCTGGCCGTCCGCTATTGGACTGCAGCAGCCGGCCTCCAGGCCACAGCCCGGCTCGCAATACCCGTCACAGCGGCAGCTGACCGAGCGCCCAGCGCAGCAGGAAGAAGCTCAGCAGACCGCCGAGGATGGTGGCCAACAGGTGGCGGGTCAGCGCGGCGATCAGGATGGTCGCCAGGCCGGCCAGCAGGTAGGCGTTATCCGCGGACAGGGCCAGATGCTCGCCGTCGGGCAGCAGCATGCCGGGCACCACGATGGCGGTGAGCACCGCGGTGGGCACGTAGTGCAGGCCCTGGCGCACCAGCGGCGGGAAGCGCAGCTCCGGCCAGGCGAACAGGCTGTAGCGGATGGCGAAGGTGATCGCCGCCATGCCGAGGATCAGCAGCCAGATGTGCATCAGGCGCCCTCCTCTTCCAGCTTCCAGGCCAAGTGGCGCTCCAGGACGATGCCCACGGCGATGCCGGCCAGCGCGGCGACCATCAGCCCGAGCTTGTAGGGCAGGCCATGGCAGAGCAGCGCCGCCACGCCGGCCACCAGGGCCGCGGCGACTTGCGGGCGGTTCCTGAGCATGGGCACCACGATGCCGATGAAGGTGGCCAGCATGGCGAAGTCCAGGCCCCAGGCGGCCAGGTTGGGCACTGCCTGGCCGAACAGCACGCCGACCAGGGTGCACAGCTGCCAGTTGAGGTACATGGTCAGTGCCGCGCCGCAGAAGTACCAGTGCTTGTGAGGCGAGGCATCGCGCTCGGCGTAGCGGTGCTGGACCACGGCGAAAGCCTCGTCGGTCAGCCAGAACGCCAGGGGCACCCGCCAGCGCTTCGGCAGGTGGCGCACGAAGGGCTGCAGGGTGGCGCTGTAAAGGGCATGGCGCAGGTTGACCACCAGGGTGGTGAGCAGCACCACCGCCGCGCCGGCGCCGCCACCGATCAGGCTGACGCCGATGAACTGCGCGGAGCCGGCGAACACCAGCAGCGACATGCCCAGCGCCTGGCCCAGGCTCAGGCCGTAGCTGGCCGCCAGGCTGCCGAAGATGATGCCGAAGGGAATCGCCCCGACGATCAGCGGCAGGATGTCGCGGGCGCCTTGCAGGAATTCGTGTCTACGGGTCATGCAACCTCCTTGAAGGCTGGGAGGCTACTGCCGGGGCTCAGGGAAGTCTTGAACGATCTTGCGCTGTTGCGGCGGGCCGCCCCTAGCGCACGCAAGCCCGGCGGTATTCCCCCGGCGCCACCCCGTAGGCCTGCTTGAACTGCCGGGCCAGGTGGCTCTGGTCGGCGAAGCCGAGGCGGCTGGCCACCTCCACCGGCAGGCAGCCGGCCCTGAGCAGGGCGCGTGCCTGTTCCAGGCGGCGCTGCTTGACCCAGGCGTGGGGCGGCAGGCCGGTGGCGGCGCGGAACACCCGGGCGAAGTGGAAGGGCGAGAGGTTTACCGCGGCGGCCAGTTCCTCCAGCGACGGCGGCGTCTCCAGGCGGCTGGCCAGCAGCTCGCGGGCGCGAGTCACCGCACGGGGTTCCTGGCCGGGGCGGCGCGGCTCGGGCAGATCGGCGTGGCGGCACAGCAGCTCGAGCATCACCTCGCGCCACAGCGTCTGGCGCTGCAGGGCGCTGGCCCGCGGATCCTCCAGCAGGCGGTGCAGGCGACCGAGGGCGGCCACCAGGTCGGGATCGGCGTACACGCTGCCGCGGAACATCGGCAGGCCGCGCAACGGCAGTTCCAGCTCGCCGAGCAGCGCCTCCACCAGGGCGGTCTCCGGGTAGAACACCCGGTAGCGCCAGCCCTGCTCGCTGCCCTTGGAGCCGGTGTGCACCTCGTCGGGGTTGAGCAGCGCGAAGCTGCCGGCCGGCACCAGGTGCTCGGCGCCGCGGTAGCGGTAGCGCTCCACCCCGGCCTCCACCAGGGCGATCACGTAGCTGTCGTGAACATGGGGCGCGAAGCGATGCTCGATGTAGCGCGCCGAGAGCAGCTCCAGGCCACCCAGGTCGGCGGGGGCGTGGAAGCGGGCATACTCGCGGACATCGCCGGCAGGCACGGATCAGGCACTCGCGCCGAAGCGCGCCTCCAGCGCGGCCTTGACCTGCGGCCAGTCGCGGTCGGTGATGCTGTACAGCACGGTGTCGTCGAGGCGCCCGTCGGCCAGCCGCCGGTGGTTGCGCAGCACGCCCTCGCGCTGTGCGCCGAGGCGCTCGATGGCACGCTGCGAGCGCAGGTTGCTGAGCGCGGTCTTCAGCTGCACGCGGACCATCCCCCAGTGCTCGAAGGCGTGGCGCAGCATCAGGTACTTGATGCTGGCGTTCAGCCCGGTGCCGTGCTGGGCGCGGTCCAGCCAGGTGGAGCCGATCTCCGCGGCGGGCAGCGTGGTAAGGAAGTCGAAGTAGCGGGTGGTACCGACCACCTGCTCACCGAGGCGGATGGTGAACGGCAGGGCACGGCCCTCGCGCTGTTCGCCCAGGGCCTGGCGGTACCAGTCCGGACGCAGCGGACCGCTCATGTAGACGAGCTCGGCGCGGTTGGCCTCGGCCAGACCGACCAGTTCGGGAATGTCCGTTTCGAGCATGGGCTCCAGGCGCAGCGCGCCACGCTGCAGCGCGACCGGATGCGGCTTGAACATGAAGTACGTCCTCGATGACACGGCGGCTGGCGGATCCAGCCATTTGACGCCGGCGGTGGCGGCGTCGTTCCACGGCCGGGCAGCGCCGCTTCCCGGCAGGGAATGCGCCACCTGCGACCTTGGTCCGACTGACGCGATTGTACTTTGGTGCGACACTGAAAGGTGCCCCCGTTCGGGGCTTTCGCGGTTTCCTTGTGGAGTTCGACATGTCGTTGTCCGGTGGGCTGATCGCCACGGTCGCCTTCTGCTACATGGCCATCCTCTTCGCCATCGCCTTCTACGGCGACCGCCGCCGCGCGCCCCTGCCGGCGTCGGTGCGCGCGGGCGTGTACAGCCTGTCCCTGGCGGTGTACTGCACCAGTTGGACCTTCTTCGGCGCGGTGGGTCAGGCCGCCGGCGAGCTGTGGTCATTCCTGCCCATCTACCTGGGGCCGGTGATCCTGCTGCTGTGCATGCCCTGGGTGCTGCAGAAGATGGTGATGATCAGCAAGCAGGAGAACATCACCTCGATCGCCGACTTCATCGCCGCCCGCTACGGCAAGTCGCAGACCCTGGCGGTGGTGGTCACCCTGATCTGCCTGGTCGGCGTACTGCCCTACATCGCCCTGCAGCTGAAGGGCATCGTCCTCGGCGTCAACATCCTCACCGGCGCCGGCGCCGAATCCGCCGGCACCCGCGCCCAGGACACCGCGCTGATCGTCTCGCTGATCCTGGCGCTGTTCACCATCCTGTTCGGCACCCGCAACCTGGACGTCACCGAGCACCACCGCGGCATGGTGCTGGCCATCGCCTTCGAATCGCTGGTCAAGCTGCTGGCCTTCCTGGCGGTGGGCGCCTACGTCACCTTCGGGCTGTTCGGCGGCTTCGCCGACCTCTTCGAGCAGGCACGCAGCACGCCGGCGCTGGCGGACTTCTGGCAGGAGACGGTGAACTGGCCGGCGATGCTGGTGCACACCGGCCTGGCGATGATGGCGATCATCTGCCTGCCGCGGCAGTTCCACGTCACCGTGGTGGAGAACATCGAGCCGCGCGACCTACGCCTGGCCCGCTGGGTGTTCCCCGCCTACCTGGCGCTCGCCCTGCTGTTCGTGGTGCCCATCGCCCTGGCCGGACAGATGCTGCTGCCCGGCGGGGTGATGCCGGACTCCTTCGTGATCAGCCTGCCGCTCTCCGAGGCGCATCCCACCCTGGCCCTGCTGGCCTTCATCGGCGGCGCCTCGGCGGCCACCGGCATGGTGATCGTCGAGTCGGTGGCGCTGTCCACCATGATCTCCAACGACATGCTGCTGCCCTGGCTGCTGCGCCGCAAGAGCGCCGAACGCCCCTTCGAGCTGTTCCGCCACTGGATGCTCACCGCGCGGCGGGTGAGCATCGTGCTGATCCTGCTCTGCGCCTACGTCTGCTACCGCCTGCTCGGCGACACCGCCAGCCTGGCGACCATCGGGCAGATCTCCTTCGCCGCGGTGGCCCAGTTGGCCCCGGCGATGTTCGGCGCCCTGATGTGGAAGCAGGCCAACCGCCGCGGGGTGTTCGCCGGGCTGACCGCCGGCTCCCTGGTGTGGTTCTACACCCTGGTGACGCCGATCCTGGCCCGCGGCCTGGGCTGGCCGCTGGACCACTTCCCGTTCCTCGAGACCCTCCTCTACCACCCCATAGGCCTCGAGGTGGAGCCGCTGGTGCGCGGCATCGTGCTGTCGCTGAGCTGCAACTTCCTGCTGTTCCTCTGGGTCTCCTACTTCTCCCGCACCCGGGTCTCCGAGCACTGGCAGGCCGGGCGCTTCATCAGCCAGGACCTCGGCCACAAGCCGAGCGGCCGCAGCCTGCTGGCGGTCCAGGTGGACGACCTGCTGGTGCTGGCCAGCCGCTTCGTCGGCGAGGAGCGCGCGCGGCAGAGCTTCACCCGCTTCGCCTATCGCCTGGGGCTGAGCTTCAACCCCAGCCAGCCGGCCAACAGCGAATGGATCGCCCACACCGAACGCCTGCTCGCCGGGGTGCTCGGCGCCTCCTCGGCCCGCGCGGTGGTGAAGGCGGCCATCGAGGGCCGCGAGATGCAGGTCGAGGACGTGGTGCGCATCGTCGACGAGGCCTCCGAGGTGCTGCAGTTCAACCGCGCGCTGCTGCAGGGGGCCATCGAGAACATCACCCAGGGCATCAGCGTGGTCGACCAGAACCTCCGCCTGGTGGCCTGGAACCGCCGTTACCTGGAGCTGTTCGAGTACCCGGAGGGGCTGATCAGCATCGGCCGGCCGATCGCCGACATCATCCGCTACAACGCCCAGCGCGGCCTGTGCGGCCCGGGCGACGTGGAACAGCACGTGGAGAAACGCCTGTACTGGATGCGCCAGGGCACCGCGCACACCTCCGAGCGGATGTTCCCCAACGGCCGGGTCATCGAGCTGATCGGCAACCCCATGCCCGGCGGCGGCTTCGTGATGAGTTTCACCGACATCACCGCGTTCCGCGAAGCCGAGCATGCCCTCAAGGAAGCCAACGAGGGCCTCGAGCAGCGCGTCGAGGAGCGCACCCGCGAGCTCTCCGAGCTGAACCAGCAGCTCAGCCAAGCCAAGGCCGTGGCCGAGGCCGCCAACGCCTCCAAAACCCGCTTCCTCGCCGCGGTCAGCCACGACCTGATGCAACCGCTGAACGCCGCCCGGCTGTTCTCCGCGGCCCTCGCCCACCAATCCGAGTCGCTGCCGCCGGAGGCCCGTGAACTGGTCCAGCACCTGGACAGCTCGCTGCGCTCGGCCGAAGACCTGATCAGCGACCTACTGGACATCTCGCGCCTGGAGAGCGGGCGGATCACTCCGGAACGCACCGCCTTCCCGCTCAACGAGCTGTTCGACGCCATCGGCGCCGAGTTCCGCGCCATCGCCCAGGAACGCGGCGCGCGCTTCCGCCTGCGCGGCAGCCGCCTGCGGGTGGACAGCGACATCAAGCTGCTGCGGCGCATCCTGCAGAACTTCCTGACCAACGCCTTCCGCTACGCCCAGGGCGACGTACTGCTCGGCGTGCGAAGGGTGCCCGGCGGCCTGCGCCTGGAGGTCTGGGACCGCGGCCCGGGGATCCCCGAGGACAAGCGCAAGGAGATATTCGAGGAGTTCAAGCGCCTGGACAGCCACCAGACCCGTGCCGAGAAGGGCCTGGGCCTCGGCCTGGCGATCGCCGACGGCCTCTGCCGGGTGCTCGGCCACCCGCTGGAGGTGCGCTCCTGGCCGGGCAAGGGCAGCGTGTTCAGCGTCCAGGTGCCGCTGGCCCGGACCCCGACGCAGGCTCCCAAGCCGATCAATGGCCTCAAGGAGGTTAACGGCTCGCCGCTGAGCGGCACCCAGGTGCTGTGCATCGACAACGAGGACAGCATCCTCACCGGCATGCACAGCCTGCTGTCGCGCTGGGGCTGCCAGGTGTGGACGGCGCGCAACCGCCTGGAGTGCGAGCACCTGCTGGCCGAGGACGTACGCCCGCAGGTGGCCCTGGTGGACTACCACCTGGACGAGGGCGAGACCGGCACCGAGCTGATGGCCTGGCTACGCGCGCGCCTCGGCGAGCCTCTGCCCGGCGTGGTGATCAGCGCCGATGGACGCCCCGAGCTGATCGCCCAGGTGCACTCCGCCGGCCTCGACTACCTGGCCAAGCCGGTCAAGCCGGCCGCCCTGCGCGCCCTGCTCAGCCGTCACCTGCCCCTGCGCTGAGCCGGGAGACGCCGCCCCTCGCCAAGGGACTTGCGGCGCGCGGCGCGAGTCGGGATGCTTGCGCCCTGCCTCATTCGCCAAGGACGCCGCCATGCACGCCGAAGACCTGCTGCTCGACTTCGCCACTGCCCTGGCCGCCGGCCTGCTGATCGGCGCCGAGCGTGGCTGGCGCGAGCGCGACAGCGCCGAGCGGCTGGTCGCCGGGATCCGCTCCTTCGGCCTCACCGCCCTGCTCGGCGCCCTCGCTACCCTGCTCGCCAGCCTCCATGGCATCGTCGTCTGGGCGGCAATCTTCGCCGGCCTGGCCCTGCTGGTGGTGGCTTCCTACCTCAGCGAGCTGCGCCGCGAAGGCGACCCGGGAATCACTAGCGAGCTGGCCCTGCTGACCACCTTCCTGCTCGGCAGCCTGGCGATCGGCGAGCACACCAGCCTGGCCGCCGCCGGCGCCGTGGTAGTGGCCCTGCTGCTTAGTCTCAAGGAATTCCTGCATCGCAGCCTGGCCCGCCTGAGCGGTGCGGAGATCTCCGGCGCGCTCAAGCTGCTGTTCATCTCGGTGGTGCTGCTGCCGGCCCTGCCGAATCAGGGCTACGGCCCCTGGCAGGTGTTCAACCCCTACGTCACCTGGTGGATGGTGGTGCTGATCGCCGGGCTGGGCTTCGCCGCCTACATGGCCATCCGCCTGGTCGGCACCCACCATGGTCTGCTGATCACCGCGCTGCTCGGCGGTATCGTCTCCTCCACGGCGATGACCCTGACCCTCGCCCGCCTGCGCGAGCAGCACGGCCTGCAGCCGCTGCTGGCGGCCGGCCTGCTGGCCACCTCGGCGCTGATGTTCCCCCGCGTGCTGCTCGAGGTGGGGGTGGTCAACCCGGCGCTGCTCGGCGCCCTGGCCTGGCCACTGGGCACCGCCACCCTGGTCTACGCCGCCGGCGCCCTGCTCCACTGGCGGCGCGCCCGTGCCGCGCCGGCGCCAGACGCCGAGGCGCCGCTGAAGAACCCCTTCGAGCTGGGCCCGGCACTGCGCTTCGCCCTGCTGCTCACCCTGATCCTCTTCCTGGTCGAGGCGGCCCGCCGCCATCTGGGCGACGCCGGCGTCTACCTGGTGGCACTGCTCTCCGGACTCAGCGACGTGGACGCCATCACCCTGTCCCTGGCGCGCGGCGCCCAGGGCGAGCTGGCCGCGCCGGTGGCCACCCTGGGGATATTCCTCGCGGTGCTCAGCAACAGTCTGGTGAAGGCGCTGCTGATCGCCCTGGTCGGCGGCCGCGGCCTGCTGCTGCGCACCCTGCCCTTCATCGCCGGCGGACTGCTGGCGGGACTCACGGTGATGGTATTACGCTAGCATCCGTTGCATGGAAGGCGGTGTTGGCATCAGGGATGCAACCATCGCCACATCGTCGCGGTATCTGCACGGAGTCGTGCCCATGAGTCTTGCCTACGGCGAAGGAGCGCCGACCACGCCCATTCTCGAGGTACCGCCACGGGACTACCTCGCCGAACGGATTGCCAGCCTGTTCTCCACCAGCCCTGCCACGGCCGTCGGCAACGTGGTCGCCGGCAGCCTGGTGTTCGGCATCTATCATCTCAACGCGCCCCTCGGCGGACTGGGCCTGTGGCTCGGCCTGCTGGTGCTGCTGATGCTAGTGCGCCTCGGCCTGGTCGTCGTCCACCGGCGCAACCCCCGGCTGCTGCAACCGCTGACCTGGGCGCGCCTGACCATGTGCCAGTGTGCCGCGGTGGGCCTGGTCTGGGGCATTGGCGCCATCTGGCTGATGCGCTACGGCTCGCCCTACCAGGACATCATCTACGCCTGCATCGCCCTGGCCTCGGTGATGGGCGCGCTGAGCAACGTGTCCTTCTGGCCGGCACACCTGGCCTTCCACGTGCCCATGTTCTTCTTCCTGGGCATCGCCTTCGCTCTCGACGACGAACCCCAGACGCTCTACCTGGCCATCGCCGCCTGGGCGGTGTGCCCCTTCATCGCGGAGATGGGCCGGCGCCTGCAGAGCCGCTTCAACGCCGCGCTGAAGCTGGCCTGGGAAAACCAGGTGCTGGCCTACAAGTACGCCCTGGCCAACCGGGAACTGGCCCTGCTCAGCCGCACCGATAACCTGACCCGCCTCGCCAACAAGCGCCACCTGGACGAGACCCTGGAACGCGAATGGATGCGCAGCCAGCGCAACGGCGAGCCGCTCGCGGTGCTGAGGCTGGATGTCGACCACTTCAAGCTCTACAACGACACCTACGGCCACCTGGCCGGCGACGCCTGCCTGCGCCAGCTGGCCGAGACCATCCACCACAGCGTGCGCGAACAGTGCGACTTCACCGCGCGCTTCGGCGGCGAGGAGTTCTGCGTGGTGATGCCCGACACCGATCTGGCCACCGCGCGCGAGATCGCCGAGCGCATCCGCGCTGCGGTGGAGGCCCTGCAGCTGCCCCACGCGGGCAGCGCGCGCGGACACGTCACGGTAAGCATCGGCGTAGCCAGCAGCGCCCAGAGCCAGGCGAGCTGCGAGGAGGATCTGGTCGGCAACGCCGACAAGGCGCTCTACGAGGCCAAGCGCCGGGGCCGCAACCGGGTCGAGACCTTCGGCCCGCAGCCGGTGGCGGCCTGACTCAGGATTTCAGGAAGCCGTCGAGCAGGCTGCCGACCCGCTCGCCCAGCTCGCGGTTGGCGGACAGTTCCAGACTGCGCGCCAGTTCCACGTCCACAACTTGCTCGACCAGCGGGCGCAGGCGCAGCAGCTGGTCGTTCAGCTGCTGCAACTCGTCCGCCCGCGGCAGACTCTCGCTGAGCAGCGGGTTGACCAGGTGCTGGACGATCAGCCGGACGATGCCGTCGGCCACAGGACGCAGGGTCTCGCGGATCATCGCGAACAGCTCGAGCAGCGCCGCCAGTGGAATGCCGGCGCGGTGCAGTTCCACCCCGGCGGCGAACACCCGCGGGTTGAGCACCCGCAAGGCATCGCCGGCGAACTCCACCAAGCCCAGCTGCTGGGCGCGATCCAGGTTGGCGTCGGTGAGCTCCTCGCCGAACAGCGCCTGCAGCTCGGCGAATTCCAGGCGGGTCGGCTCTACGCGGTTCCAGGCCCCGACGATGGCATCCCCCAGGCCCAGCACGTGGGTCAGCCCCTGGCCCTGCTGCCAGGCGTCGAGCAGCTCGCGGATGCTGGCAATGGTGTAGCCACGCTCGAGCAGCTGGCCGATCAGGCGCAGACGCACCAGATGCCCCTCGTTGTACACACCGACCCGCCCGCGGCGTTCCGGCGGAGGCAGCAGGCCGCGGTCCTGGTAGGCCCGCACGTTGCGCACCGTGGTGCCGGCCGCGGCGGCCAACTGATCGACGCTGTACTCGGCGCCGGTCAGCGCGCCCAGGGAGGGCCGGCGAGTCAGCAGGCGCTGGAGAAAACTCGGGGTGTCCTTCATGGCTGCGATCATAGCCGCCGCGCCGCGGCACTGGGTAGGCCGGTAACAGCAGGCCCTACGACACCGTCCATCTTCCCGCCCTTGGATGAGTGCCCGGCTCCGGCGCCTTCGCCATGCTGCGCGCCTGGCAACCGAGAGAGAGTCCCATGCACTTCTTCATCCACTCCTGCGGAGACGCGGCATGAACGCCCCGCTGCACCTCGGACCGGAGCGCCTGCGGGTGATGGGCGACGGCGTCGAGCTGGCCGTCTACCGCTGGGGCAAGGCCGGTTCGCCGGTGATCCTGCTGGTTCACGGCTACCCGGACAGCCACGAGGTCTGGCTGCCCCTGGCGCGCCTGCTGGCCGCCGACTTCCAGGTGCTGGCCTACGACGTGCGCGGCAGCGGCGCCTCGCAGATCCCCCGGGAGACCCGCGCCTACCGCCTGGCCCACCTGGCCAATGACCTGGAGGCGGTGATCCGCGCGCTGAGCCCCGACCGCCCGGTGCACCTGGTGGCCCACGACTGGGGCTCGATCCAGGCCTGGGAGGCGGTCACCGAGCCGCGCATCGAGCCACTCCTGGCGTCCTTCACCAGCATCTCCGGGCCCTGCCTGGACCACGTCGGCCATTGGATGCGCGCGCGTCTCGCCGCACGCCGCCCCAGGGCCCTCCTACAGCTGCTCGGCCAGTTGCTCAGCTCCTGGTACATCGCCTTCTTCCACACTCCCTGGCTGCCGGAGTTTCTCTGGCGTCACGGCCTGGGCCGGCTCTGGCCGCTGTTCCTCAACCGCCTCGAGGGCGTCCACGATCCGCGACCGGGCAGCACCCAGGCGTCCGACGGCGAACACGGGGTGAAGCTGTACCGCGCCAATTTCTTCGCGCGCCTCTCGCGGCCGCGGGAGCGCCGTACCCGGGTGCCGGTACAGCTGATCGTGGCGAGCCGCGACCGCTACGTGCGACCGCAGCTGTTCGATGGCCTGGAGCGCTGGGTTCCGAACCTGGTGCGCCGGCAGACGCGCCGCGGCCACTGGCAGCTGCTGCTCAACGAACCGCGCCAGCTGGCGCTGTGGCTGCGGGAATTCATCGGCGGACTGCCGGAGGCCCGATAGGCGGCTAGTCCCCGGTGTCGTCGAGCAAGGGCACCGCGGCGCGCTCCAGCAGCTCGGCGGGCAGGCTCTTGCTGGCCCGAGCACCGAGCAGCTTGAGGTTCTCCACCCGACCGACCAGGTTGCCACGGCCCTCCACCAGCTTGTTGCGCGCCGCGGCGTAGGCCTTGTCCAGCTGCTGCAGGCGGCTGCCCATCTCGTCGAGATCGGCGACGAAGGCGACGAACTTGTCGTACAGCGCCCCGGCGCGCTCGGCGATCTCCCGGGCGTTCTGGCTCTGCCGCTCCTGGCGCCAGAGACTGTCGATGACCCGCAGCGTGGCCAGCAGGGTGGTCGGGCTGACGATCACCACGTTGCGCTCGAAGGCCTCGCGGAACAGCTCCGGGTCGGCCTGCAGGGCGGCGGCGAAGGCCGCCTCGATAGGCACGAAGAGCAGCACGAAGTCCAGGCTGTGCAGCCCTTCCAGACGCTGGTAGTCCTTCACCGAGAGGCCCTTGAGGTGGTTGCGCAGGGACTGCACGTGCTGCTTGAGGGCGCTCTGGCGCTGCTGCTCGTCCCCGGCGGCAATCAACTGCTGGTAGGCGGTCAGGCTGACCTTGGCGTCCACCACTACCTGCTTGTCGCCGGGCAGCCGGATCAGCACGTCCGGCTGGAAGCGCTCGCCCTCGCTACTGCGCAGGCTGACCTGGGTCTGGTATTCGCGACCCTTCTCCAGCCCGGCGTGCTCGAGAACCCGCTCGAGCACCAGCTCGCCCCAGTTGCCCTGGATCTTCTGGCCCTGAAGGGCGCGGGTCAGGTTGGTGGCCTCGTCGCTCAGGCGCTGGTTGAGCAGCTGCAGGCGCTCCAGCTCCCTGGCCAGGGAAAAGCGCTCGCGGGCCTCCTGCTGGTAGCTCTCCTCGACGCGCTTCTCGAAGGCCTGGATGCGTTCGCGCAGCGGGTCGAGCAGTTGACCGAGGCGTTGCTGGCTGGTTTCCGCGAAGCGCTGCTCGCGCTCGTCGAAGATCTTCCCGGCCAGCTCGGCGAACTGCGCGCGCAGCTCGTCGCGGGCGCCCTGCAGGTCGGCCAGGCGCTGCTGGTGGCTGTCGCGCTGTTCGCGCAGCTCGGCGAGCAGCGCGGCGCGCTCGGCGTCCAGGCGGCGCAGCTCGGCCTCGCGGCGCTCGCGCTCCTCGGCCCAGGCCTGGGCGGCTTCGCGGCTGGCGCGGCGTTCCGCCTGCAGCAGGTCGGTCTCGCGGCGCAGGGCGGCCAGTTCGGCCTGCTGGTCGGCCCTGTGCTCGTGCAGCTCGGCTACCTCGTCACGGTATTCGTCGAGCTGCGCGCTCAGCCCGTCCTGGGCCAGTTGGGCATGGCTCAGGCGTTCTTCGAGCAGGGCGTTGTCAGTGCGCTGGCGGGCCAGGGCTCGCTGCAGGCGCCATACCAGGAGAGCGGAAGGCACGGCGGCGAGGGCCAGGCCGAGCAGCAGGTTGGGCAGATCGAGGGTCATGGGCGGCTCCGCGCGGGACTGCCGGGCAGTATAACCAGCGCAGCGCCGGCGGCTCAGGCTCGTTCCAGGTGCAGGAGCGCCTGCCGGGCACGGGCATCGCCGCCGCGAGCCGCCTGACGCAGCAGCTCGAGACCGATGCGCCGGTCGCGTGCATTACCGCACTCGCTGCACAGCAGTTGGCCGAGACGGCTCTGCGCAGCCACCACGCCGCGCCGCGCATGGCGCTTGAGCAGGTTGCCGGCGACCCGCTTGACCCAGATGCGCCGCCCCAGTTCCGGCCGGTCGAGCATCCACAGGGCGAGACGCAGCGGCAGACGGGGCTGGGCGGAACGGACGGGGGTTGAACTCGGCATGAATCGGCAGCTGGTGACTTGGAAGGCGCGCACTCTACCGATTTTCCCGAGCTGGTAAAGACTTGTCAGAAGCGGCGTTTTACGTTCCACGGCGGGGCTTTCGACAATCCACAGAAGCTGTGGATAACTTCGTGGACAACTTGGGCGAAAGGATCGCAAGGCCCTATCGTTCGGGGCTCCGAGTCAAATTGGCAGTTTTTTCACCAATGAAAAAATCCATATTTTTCATTGACTTAAAAACACGCCACGAAGAATCAAGCAGTTACGTAGGATTCTGCGAGCTGCTTCCCACGATGTTTTACGATTGTGCACAACTCTGTGCGTCACGGCGTCACACGCCCCTTTTGGGGGCTTCCCTTGGCGAGGGTCCGGTTGTTTGGGCGTTGCGGCCGCACCACCAGCGGGCACGGGCGGATTCGTTCCCTCGTCGCTGCTGCGGTACAGGACGTAGGCATCGGCGGCGCGCCGCCCATGCTCCGGGCATAACAGCCCGGCGTTGCGGATCAGCCCCACCAGGCTGGGCACCGAGTAGGCACCGCGGCTGAAGCCGAGGATGAACACCTGGTCGCCACCTCGTAGTGCCTACCCAGCCAGCGGTAGCCACTCTGGATCTTCTCCGACAAGCCGACGCCGAAGGCATCGCCACGACTCCGCTCGTACCAGGCGGTGCCGACGCCGCTCGCGCATCACTTCAGCTGGGCCACGCCGCTGGTGTCGCTGTTGCCCGGCGGTCAGCGGCCAGCCGCGAGGCCCCTGCCCTCCATGCAGCAATCCGTTTCGTAGCGGACCACTTATATTCCTTTAGGAAATATAAATATTTACATCAATTATTTTTAGAAATAAAAGGTCCGTTCTATAAAAGGCGCCAGTGCATGGCGAACGCCTGGCTTCGCGAACTGTTGCTCCAGCAACAGCCAATCAACTGTCTGCCCAGCAACAGCGAATCAGCAGTTGATCCTCCCAGCCAACACGGGCGGGCGCTCTGGATTTCCATATCCAGCTGATTTCAAAGGACTTTTCCATTGGTACGGCAATTGCTCCGCCCGGCACTCCGAGCAACTTCCACAGGAACCTCGCAGATGAGCACTCCCCTGAAAGTCGTCGCCGTCTCCGGCGGCACCTCCCGTCCCTCACGCACCCTGGCGCTGACCCAAGCGCTGCTCGCCGAACTCGGCAAGCACCTGGCGATCGACAGCTACCTCATTGAACTGGGCGACATCGCCCGCCCGCTGGGCAGCGCGCTGTGGCGCAAGGAGCTACCGGAAAGCGTGGAGCGCGAGCTGCGCCGCATCGAGGAGGCCGACCTGCTGGTGGTCGCCACGCCGGTGTATCGCGGCACCTACCCGGGGCTGTTCAAGCACCTGTTCGACCTGATCGGCCAGGAGGCGCTGATCGACACCCCGGTGCTGCTCGCCGCCACCGGCGGCAGCGAGCGCCACGCCCTGATCCTCGACCACCAGCTGCGCCCGCTGTTCAGCTTCTTCCAGTCGCTCACCCTGCCGATCGGCGTGTATGCCGCGGAAGCCGACTTCCAGGACTACCAGATCACCAGCGAAGCCCTCCAGGCGCGCATCCGCCTGGCCGCCGAACGCGCCCTGCCGCTGTTCGCCGAACAGCAGCTGCTGCGCAAGATCGCCTGAAAGGCGCCGCCCCGGCCATCCAGGACAGGAACAAGAGGACTCTCGCGTGAGCGCCCAACAACGCCCCACCCCAGCGAACCCGCTGCAGATCGCCCGCCAACTGGCCGCCGAGTTCGCCGAAACCGCCGCCGAACGGGATGCCCGCGGCGGCACTCCGAAGGCCCAGCGCGACGCCATCCGCGCCAGCGGTCTGCTGGCTTTGAGCATTCCCACCCAGTTCGGCGGCCTCGGCGCCAACTGGAGCGAGACCCTGAGCGTGGTCCGCGAATTCGCCAGGGTGGACAGCTCCATCGCCCACGTGTTCGGCTTCCAGCACCTGATGCTGGCTACCGTGCGGCTGTTCTCCCGTCCCGACCAGTGGCAGCCCTGGTTCGAGCAGACCGCGCGCAAGAACTGGTTCTGGGGCAACGCCCTGAACCCCCTGGACAAGCGCACCGTGGTGAAGAAGTTCGACGGCTGGCGGGAATTCTCCGGCAAGAAGAGCTTCTGCTCCGGAGCCAGCGATTCGGAAATGCTGATCGCCTCGGCGATCGACGAAAGCGCCGGCGGCAAGCTGCTGATCGCCGCCATCCCCAGCGGACGCACCGGCATCACCCTGCACGGTGACTGGGACAACATGGGCCAGCGGCAGACTGACAGTGGCAGCGCCACCTTCGAGCGGGTGCGTGTCGAGGAGCACGAGCTGCTGCTGGACCCCGGCCCGCTGAGCACCCCCTTCGCCTGCCTGCGCCCGCTGATAGCCCAACTGATCTTCGCCCACCTGTTCCTCGGCATCGCCGAAGGCGCCCTGGAGGAAGCGCGCAGCTACACCCTCAAGGAAAGCCGTCCCTGGTTCAGGTCCAAGGCCGAGCACGTCAGCGAGGACCCCTATGTGCTGCGCCACTACGGCGAGTTCTGGGCCGGTCTGGAAGCCGTGCGGGCACTGGTCGAACGCGCCGCCGGGCTGCTCGACGAGGCCTGGGCCAAGGAGCACGCCCTGGGCAGCGAGGAACGCGGGCAACTGGCCCTGGCCATAGCCGCGGCCAAGGTCAACGCCATCCGTACCGGCCTGGACGTCTGCAGCCGCATCTTCGAGGTCACTGGCGCCCGCGCCACCAGCGCCGCGCTGCGCCTCGACCGCTACTGGCGCAACCTGCGTACCCAGAGCCTGCACGACCCGCTGGACTACAAGCTCGTGGAACTGGGCGACTGGGCCCTGAACCAGGTGCACCCGACGCCCACCTTCTATTCCTAAGGGATGCCCATGCAACTACTGACCCTGCCCCCCTCCCCTTCACTGGCTACCTCGATCAGGGCCACCGCACAGGTGTTCGAAGACCCCAGATCGCAGGCGCTACTCGCCCATCTGCAACAGGTCGCCCCCAGCGAGGCCAGCGTCCTGATCATCGGCGAGACCGGGACGGGCAAGGAGCTGGTTGCCCGGCACATCCACAACCTCAGCGGCCGCCGCAACGGTCCCTTCGTCGCGGTCAACTGCGGCGCCTTCTCGGAGTCCCTGGTGGAGGCCGAGCTGTTCGGCCATGAGAAGGGCGCCTTCACCGGCGCCCTGTCGGCCAAGGCCGGCTGGTTCGAGGAGGCCAACGGCGGCACCCTGTTCCTCGACGAGATCGGCGACCTGCCGATGCCCATCCAGGTCAAGCTGCTGCGCGTGCTGCAGGAGCGCGAGGTGGTGCGCCTCGGCTCGCGCAAGAGCATCCCCATCAACGTGCGGGTGCTGGCCGCCACCAACGTGCAGCTGGACAAGGCGATCAGCGCCGGCAACTTCCGCGAGGACCTCTACTACCGCCTCAACGTGGTCAGCCTGCAGTTGCATCCGCTGCGCGAGCGGCCCGGCGACATCCTGCCCCTGGCCCGGCACTTCATCCGCACCTACAGCGAGCGCCTCGGCTACGGCGAGGTGCGCCTGAGCCCCGAGGCCGAGCGCAAGCTGGTGGGCTACGACTGGCCGGGCAACATCCGCGAGCTGGAGAACGTCATCCACCACACCCTGCTGGTATGCCGAAACGGCGTAGTGGAGGCCGACGACCTGCGCCTGTCGAACATCCGCATCGAGCGCCCCGAGACCCAGTCCCAAGCGAGCGGTCCCCTGAGCGCCGAGGAGCAGCTGCTGAACGCCTTCCAGCGGCTCTTCGAGGAGAGCGGCGGCAACCTCCACGCCCTGGTGGAGGACAGCCTGCTGCGCGCCGCCTACCGCTACTGCCACTACAACCAGGTGCATACCGCCAACCTGCTGGGCCTCAGCCGCAACGTCACCCGTGCGCGGCTGATCGCCATCGGCGAGCTGGTGGTCAACAAGCGCCGCGCCGAGCCTGTCCCACGGGACAGCCGGATAGTACAGCTTTCCATATGAAGAGCTGGAAATGGCGGCGAATGCCGGCGAAATTCCGCAAATCGTCGCCAACTCCAGCCTGACCAACCTTGCGTTGCCCATTCCACAGCAACGAGGAAGCACACATGAGTCTCGACATCTTCTGGTTCCTGCCCACCTCCGGCGACACCCGCTACCTGGGCAAGTCGGACAGCGGTCGTCCGGCGACCAACGAATACATGCGGCAGATCGCCGTGGCCGCCGACCAGCTCGGCTACGACGGCCTGCTGATCCCCACCGGCAGCAGCTGCCTGGACCCCTGGGTGACCGCCTCCAGCCTGGTGCCGGTGACCCGCCGCATCAAGCTGCTGGTGGCCCTGCGCACCAGCCTCGGCAACCCCACCGCCACCGCGCGCCAGGCGGCGACCCTCGACCAGGCCAGCGGCGGCCGCCTGCTGCTCAACGTGGTGCCCGGCGGCGACGCCACCGAGCTGGCCGCCGACGGCGTGTTCCTCTCCCACGACGAGCGCTACGCGGCCTCCGACGAATTCCTGACCATCTGGCGCCGGCTGCTCTCCGGCGAGACCGTGGACTTCGACGGCCAGTACCTGAAGGTGCAGGGCGCGCAGAACTTCTTCCCGCCGGTGCAGAAACCCTACCCGCCGCTGTACTTTGGCGGCTCCTCGGCCGCCGCCCACGAGTTGGCCGCCAAGCACGTGGACGCCTACCTGACCTGGGGCGAGCCACCGGCCGCGGTGGCCGAGAAGATCGCCGACGTCCGTGCGCGCGCCGCCAGGCACGGCCGTAGCGTGCGCTTCGGCGTGCGCCTGCACGTGATCGTCCGCGAGACCAACGAGGCCGCCTGGGCCGCCGCCGACGAGTTGATCAAGCACCTCGACGACGAGACCATCGCCAAGGCCCAGGCCAACTACGCGAAGATGGACTCCGAGGGCCAGCGGCGCATGGCCGCGCTGCACGGCGGACGCCGCGACAAGCTGGAAGTCGCCCCCAACCTCTGGGCCGGCGTCGGCCTGGTGCGCGGCGGCGCCGGCACCGCGCTGGTCGGCGATCCCGAAACCGTGGCCGCGCGCCTCAAGGAATACGCCGACCTGGGCGTGGACACCTTCGTGCTCTCCGGCTACCCGCACCTGGAAGAGGCCTACCGCTTCGCCGAACTGGTCTTCCCGCTACTGCCCGGCAAGGGTCGCGTCACCGTGGACGGCGTGCTCACCGGCGGGGCCTTCGACGTGCGCGCCACCACCAGCAAGGAGAACGCCGCGTGAAAGTCATCGACATGCGCTGTCGGCCGGCCTTCCTGCACCCATTCTTCGGGGGTGCCCCCGGCACGCCGGAACACGCCACCGCCCGCTGGCTGAACCGGCGGGTCGGCACCCGCGGGCCGGACGACCACTTCGAGCGCTCCCTGAGCCAGGAAGGCTTCCTCGCCGAAGTGCGCGAGGCGGGCCTGACCAAGGCGGTGGTGGTCGGCCGCCACACCCCGAGCCAGCACCTGCCCAACGACAAAATCCAGCAGATCGTCCACGGCCATGCCGAACTGCTCGGCATCGGCGCGGTGGACCCAGCCCTGCAGGGCGTCGAAGCGGCACTGGCGGAGATCGACCGGGCCATCGACCAACTGGGCCTGGCCGGCATCGACCTGGAACCAGGCTTCGGCGAGCCGCCCCGGCACCCGGACGATCCGCTCTACTGGCCGATCTACGAGCACCTGCAGAGCAAGGGCGTACCGCTGTTCCTGATGAGCGGCCCGACCACCCCGGACCCGGCCTACAACGACCCTGGCCGTCTCGCCGCCGTGGCTCGCGCCTTCCCGCAGCTGCCCATCATCGCCTACCACGGCTACTGGCCCAACGTGCAGCAGGCCCTGGGCGTGGCCTTCCGCTACGAGAACATCCACCTGGTGCCGGACATGTACCTGTTCCTGCCCGGCAGCGAGGCCTACGTGCAGGCTGCCAACGGCTTCCTCGCCGAGCAGCTGCTGTTCGGCTCCTCCTACACCTTCCGGCCGATCCGTCAGAGCATCGAGGACGCCCGGCGCCTCGGCTTCCGCGACGAGGTGCTGGAGAAGTTCTTCTACGGCAACGCGGCGCGGCTGTTCGGCCTGTAAGGACCTCTCCCCCAGCCTCTCTCCCGATGGGAGAGGGGATCTGGGGGAGCCGCCTGTCGGCGGGGGAGCCAGCCCCAAGCCTGTCCGGCAGGCTGAAGGCGCCGGCTCCGGCCTCGCACCGCCGCGCCGCCCTCCCCCCTAGCCCTGGAAGGCTGGGGAGCGGGAACGGCCGCTATACCTGAACAACGCCGCCCCGCTCTTCGAGTCAGCCGGTTTCCTCAAATCGCATGGGCCAGATGCAGCTCGGTCAGCGCCTCGGCCTTCAGCCGCGCCAGCTCGGGATCGCGGCGGTCGCGGGGACGCGGCAGGGCGACCGAAAGCTCCTGGCGGATGCCACTGGGCCGGCTGCCCATCACCAGCACCCGGTCGCTGAGGTACAGGGCCTCATCCACGTCGTGGGTGACCAGCAGCAAGGCGATGGCGTGGTGCTCGGCCAACTGCAGCAGCAGGTCCTGCAGCTTCATGCGGGTGAAGGCGTCCACCGCGCTGAACGGCTCGTCGAGCAGCAACACCCGCGGCCGCGAGTAGAGTCCGCGGGCCAGGGCGACGCGCTGCGCCATGCCGCCGGAGAGCTGCTTGGGCAGGGCCTCGGCGAAGCCCTCCAGGCCCACCTCGGCGATCAGCTGGGCGACCCGCTCGCGGTCGTAGTCTCGATCGTCGGCGAAGCCGATGTTCTCCGCCACCGTCAGCCAGGGCATCAGTCGCGGCTCCTGGAACACGAAGGCCACCGCACCGTCGGCGCGCAGCACCCGGCCGCTGAAGTCGCGCTCCAGGCCGGCGGCGATGCGTAGCAGGGTGCTCTTGCCGCAGCCGCTGGGGCCGAGCAGGCTGACGATCTCCCGTTCGGCCAGCCGCAGACCGAGGTTCTGCAATACGGTGGCGCCGGCGAAGCTCTTGCGCTCGATGCGGATGTCCAGCAGGGGCGTGCTCATCCTCAACCCTCCCCGCCCTGGCCGGCGAAGGCGTCTCGCCAGCTCAGCAACTGCCGCTCCAGGCGGGCCAGCAGGCCGTCGCTGAGCTTGCCGAGCAGGGCCAGGACGATGATCGCGGCGAGCACCACGTCCGGCCGCGAGGTTTCCCGGCCGTCGGTGAGCAGGTAGCCGAGCCCCTTGGTGGCAGCGATCAGCTCGGCAGCCACCAGGAACATCCAGGCCAGGCTGAGACCGCCGCGCAGTCCGGTGAGCAGCCCCGGCAGCGCCGCCGGCAGGAGAATGCGCCGGGCCAGGCGGCGCGGCGTGAAGCCGTACATCTGCCCCACCTCCACCAGCTTGCGGTCGATGTTGCGGATCGCCGCCACGCCATTGAGGTACACCGGGAAGAAGGCGCCGATGGCGATCAGCACCACCTTGGAGGTTTCGTCGATGCCCAGCCAGAGCAGCAGCAGGGGCACCCAGGCCAGGCTGGGGATCGCCCGCAGGCCGGCGAAGGTTGGTTCCAGATAGGCTTCCGCCTCGCGGCTCAGACCCACCCAGAGGGCCACCAGCAGGGCCAGTCCGGCGCCTATGGCGAAACCGCCTAAGACCCGCGCCAGGCTGGCGCCGATGTGGGTCCACAGCGGGCCCTCGGCCAGCTCGCGGAGAGTCAGGAGGATCTCGCTGGGCGCCGGCATCTGGTAGGCGGGTACCCAGCCGATGCCGACGAGTATCTCCAACAGGACGATCAGGCTCAGCGGAATGGCCAGTCCCTTGGCTCGCCGGCGCCAGAGGGCGGCGTCCGGACGCGTTTTCCAGGTGAGGCCGGCGAACGCCGGCAGCGGCTTGCTCTTGGTGGTCATCTCGGGCTCCGGTCGGGACGGCGGCCCGCCGGACCGGGCAGGCGCGCCTGGGACGTTCAGTTGCGGGCGATCACCTGACGGCCGAAGGACGGCTCGATCAGTTGCTCCACCACCGCCTCCACGTCGGTGCCGCGGCGCACCAGCTGCTCCTCGACGAGGATGGGCGCGGCGGCCTTGAGCGCAGCGATGTGCTCGGCGCCGGGCTGCGGGTTGCTGAAGTCGGTGCGCTCCAGCTGCAGGCGGGCGACTTCCAGCGGCAGGCCGGACTCCTCGGCGAGGATCCCGGCCAGCTCCTGGGGATTCTCCAGGGCCCAGGCGCGGGCCTTCTCGTAGGCGCTGAGCACCTGGTCGATGGCCTGCGGGTACTGCCTGGCGAACTTCTCGGTGACGTTCAGCACTCCGTAGCTGTTGAACTCCAGGTTGCGGTGCAGGATCCGCGAGCCGGCCTGCAGCTGGCTGGCGGCGAGCAGCGGGTCGAGCCCGGCCCAGGCGTCCACCTCGCCCTTCTCCAGCGCGGTGCGGCCGTCCGGGTGCTGCAGGTGGACCAGCTCCACGTCGTTCTTGCCGAGGCCCACGGTGGCCAGGCTGCGCAGGGTGAACAGGAAGGGATCGGTGCCCTTGGTGGCGGCGATCTTCTTGCCCTTCAA
Source organism: Pseudomonas thermotolerans DSM 14292 (assembly GCF_000364625.1). GTDB lineage: Bacteria > Pseudomonadota > Gammaproteobacteria > Pseudomonadales > Pseudomonadaceae > Aquipseudomonas > Aquipseudomonas thermotolerans. Next base: position 24,709 of record NZ_KB822622.1, on the reverse strand, counting down.
GTCCTCGAGAGTCCTGATCGGCGAGTCCTTGCCCACCACCAGCGCGGTCCACTCCGGCCGGCTGGCGATGTACACGGTCTTGATCGGGCTGCCGTTGGCGCGGCTCAGCACCGCGGCCAGGCCGGCGGTGGAGGCGAAGTCCACGGCGCCGCTGTTGAGGTACTCCAGGGAGCGGTTACTGCCCTGGCTGAACACCCAGGATACCCGGGTGTCCGGGCCGACGCTCTGCTCCAGCCAGCCGAAGCGCTTGAGCACCAGGCTGGTCGGCGAGTAGTAGGCGTAGTCGAGTTTCAGCTCCTTGGGCAGCTCGGCGGCCCGAGCCGGCGCGACCAGGGCGAGGGCGGCTGCGGCAAGGGCCAGCAGCCGGGCGAACGGATGAAGCGCGGGGGCATGACGCATGGTGGTCTCCTGAACGGGTGACTTCCCTTCTTATTCCAAAAACAAATTTCAATATCTTTTAATTTTTTATTAAGGAATAATGCAGCACTCGTGCCACTCCGCCGCAGCGGCGCTCCGCAGCCTCCCCGCGCACCGCCCTGCCCGCCCGGCGACAAACTGCTGATCCGCTGTTCGCCGAGCAACACTTCAACCCTGTGCGGCCTGACCACCCAGGTAGAAGGCGTGGAGATCCTCGCGACGGGCGATCTCCTGGGCCGGTCCCTGGTCCACCACCCGGCCGCTTTCCAGCACGTAGGCATGGTGGGCATGGCGCAGCGCCACCTCGATGTTCTGCTCGGCGATCAGGAAGCTGACGCCCTCCTCGCGGTTCAGCGCGGCGACGATCTCGAAGATCTCCTCAACGATCTGCGGCGCCAGGCCCATGGAGGGCTCGTCGAGCAGCACCAGACGCGGCCGGGAGATCAGCGCGCGGCCGATCGCCACCATCTGCTGCTCGCCGCCGGAGGTGTAGCCGGCCAGACTGCGGCGCCGGGTCTTCAGCCGCGGGAACCAGGCGTAGATGCGCTCCAGCTCCTCGCGCAGCTGGGCCCGCGAGACGCGCGGACGGGCGAAGGCGCCGGCGAGCAGGTTCTCCTCCACGCTCAGGTGGGCGAAGCAGTGGCGCCCCTCCAGGACCTGCACCAGACCGCGGGCGGCCAGGGCCTGCGGCGCCCGGCGGGTGACCTCCTCGCCCTGGTAGAGAATCCGCCCGCGCACCACCTCGCCGCGCTCGGCACGCACCAGCCCGGCGATGGCCTTGAGGCTAGTGCTCTTGCCGGCACCGTTGGCGCCCAGCAGGGCCACCACCTGGCCTTCGCCGACTGCCAGCGAGACGTTGCGTACCGCCAGGATCACCTGTTCGTAGAGCACTTCGATATCGTCGACCTGCAGGATCATCTCGGACTCCTCATAACGAAAAGGCCGGGGCCAAGGCCCCGGCCACGGACGCGGCGGCTCAGCCTTCCTTGCTGCAGTCGCGCGGAGTGATGCCCTTCTCCTCGGCGTACTTGCGCGCGGAGGCCTCGATGATCGGGCGCAGCAGGGCGCGATCGGCCTGCACCCAGTCGCTGATCAGGTTCCACTTCTCGCCGTCCCAATGCTGGAAGCGCACCGCGCCGCCGCCCTCGTGGTCGGCGCAGGAGAGTTGCAGCGGCTGCACCAGGCCCTTGGCGCCGAGCGCCTCGAGGCGGGCGTCGTCCAGGCGCAGATTCTCGAAGCCCCAGCGCACCTGCTCGCCGGTCAGCGGCTGCTGGCCGAATTTTTCCTGGGCGATGCGCAAGGCCTCGACGTTGAGGATGCCGTTGACCACCCCGAGGTTGTAGTAGACGGTACCGAAGCGCTTGGGATCGGCCAGGTCGCCCTCGCCCTTGTCCACCACCTGCGCCTTGATGCCCTGCAGGACCGGGAACCCGGTGCCGGACGGGTGGGTGGTGATGGAGATGAAGCCCTTGGCGGCGGCCCCGGCCGGGGCGGCGTCCTCTTCGGAGTTGCTCCAGATGTTGCCGATGATGCGGTTGGCCGGGAAGCCGACCTTCTGCGCGGTCTTCAGCGCCACCGGGTTCATCACCCCCCAGCCGCGGAGGATCACCCAGTCGGGCTTGAGGCGGCGGATGTTCAGCCACTGTGACTGCTGCTCGTTGCCCGGGTGCGGCACCTCGATCAGGGTCAGCTCGAAGCCGTACTTATCGGCGAGGACCTGCAGCACCTCGTTGGTTTCCTTGCCGTAGGGCGAGCCGTGGTAGAGGGTGACGATCTTCTTGCCCTTGAGCTGCGCTGCACCGCCGCTCTGCTCGCCGATCCAGTTGACGATGGCGGAGACCTCCGAATAGGGGTTCAGCTGCAGCGGGAACACGTAGGGGAACACGCTGCCATCGGTGGAATCGGTGCGCCCGTGGTTGATGGTGATCAGCGGCAGCTTGTCGGCGGTGGAACGGTCCAAGGTGGCGTAGGCGATGCCCACCGAGAGCGGGTTGGTGGCCGCCGCCGGGGCGCCGTTGAGGCCCTTCTTCAGGCGCTCGTAGCACTCCACGCCCTTCTCCACCACGTACTCGGTCTCGCATTCGCTCCAGGTCAGCTTGACGCCGTTGACGCCGCCGTTGGCGTTGACGTACTTCAGGTAGTCGATGAAGCCGCCGAAGAAGCCGGTGCCGCCGGCCGCATAGGGACCGACCCGGTAGCTCTGCAGCGGGAAGTACTGCTCGTTGGCCGCCTGGACGGGGATGAAGGCCGTGGCGGCGAGTGCCAGCGCCACTCCGGCGAAGGTGCGTTTGAACATCGTGAAAGTCCTTGTCGTATCGGTTGGTTGGCCTTTTCGGGGGTCCACTCAGTAGCGCAGCGGCCACAGCCGTGCGCGCTCGCGGAAGCGTTGCCAGAGGCGCGCCAGGCCCTCCGGTTCCTTGATGAGGAAGAGGATGATCAGTACGCCGAACACCATCTTCTGCAGGTTCTCCAGCTGCCCTGCGTCGATGAACCCGGCCGGCAGCAGCGTGGCCAGGTTGGACAGCAGCAGCGGGAAGAGCACGATGAAGGCGGCGCCGAGGAAGTTGCCGAGGATGCTGCCCAGCCCGCCGATGATGATGATGAAGAGGATCTGGAACGAACGGCTCAGGTCGAAGCCATGCGGCTCCACGGTGCCCAGGTAGGTGAAGGCCCAGAGCGCCCCGGCGACGCCGAGGAAGAAGCCGCTGATGGCGAAGGCCAGCAGCTTGGTCTTCAGCAATGGGATGCCGATCACCGCGGCGGCGGTGTCCATGTCGCGCACCGCCATCCAGTTGCGTCCCAGCTCGCTGCGCGCCAGGTTGGCGCCGAGCCAGAACAGCGCGCTAACCACGCCCAGGGTCAGCAGGTAGCGGCCGGCCGGCGAGCTGAAGTCGAGGCCGGCCACCTGCAGCGGCGGCGCCGTGATCACTCCGGAGGAGTTGTAGTTGGAGAACCAGCCGAAACGGGTCAGCGCCCACTGCACGAAGAACTGCGCGGCCAGGGTCGAGACGATGAGGTAGAAGCCCTTGATGCGCAGGCTGGGCAGGCCGAACAGCACCGCCACCAGGGCCGCGGAGAGACCACCGAGGACGATGCTCGCCAACAGCGGCAGGCCCGGCAGGCGCAGCTCGAAGTTGTAGGTGGCGAAGGCACCCACCGCCATGAAAGCCGCCGAGCCCAGGGACAGCTGCCCGGCGTAGCCGGTCAGCAGATTCAACCCCAGCCCGGCCAGGGAGAGCACCAGAAAGGGAATCAGGATGGCGCTGAACCAGTAATCGTTGCCCAGCAGCGGCACGCCGAGGAAGGCGAAGGTCAGTAGCGCGGCGAGGCCGAGGCGGCCCTGGCGCAGGCGGAAGAATCGACGGTCGTCGGCGTAGCGGACGCTGAACTGGCCGGCTTCTCGATACAGCATGCTCGTCTCCTTACACTCGCTCGATGGCGCGCTCGCCGAACAGCCCGGCCGGGCGCACCAGCAGGAACAGCAGGGCCAGCACGTAGGGGAACCAGTTCTCCAGGCCGCCACCGATCCAGGGGCCCAGGTAGACCTCGGCGAGCTTCTCCGAGGCGCCGACCAGCAGGCCGCCGACGATGGCTCCGCTGACCGAGGTGAAGCCGCCGATGATCAGCACCGGCAGGGCCTTCAACACCACCAGGGACAGCGAGAACTGCACGCCGAGGCGCGCGCCCCAGAGCAACCCGGCGACCAGGCCGACGAATCCGGCCACCGCCCAGACCACCGCCCAGACCCGCTGCAGGCGCACCCCGACCGCCTGGGCGGCCAGGGGATCGTCGGCCACCGCACGCAGGGCCAGGCCGATGCGGGTGCGGTTGAACAGCAGCGACAGGGCGATCACCAGCACGGCGGCGGTGGCCGCGGCGAACAGGTCAAACTGGGAAAGCAGCAGGCCGCCCAGCTCCAGCGGCTCGTCGCTGATGCCCAGCTCCAGGCCGTGCACCTGAGCGCCCCAGAGCGCCTGGGCGGCGCCCTCGATCACGTAGGAGAGGCCCAGGGTGGCCATGAACAGGGTGATCGGCGAGCGGTTGACCAGGGGCCGCAGTACCGCCCGCTCGATCAGCAGGGCGAGGGCCACCATCAGCGCCAGGGTGACGGCGAACGCCGCCCAGAATGGCACGCCGCGCTCCAGCAGGCTGACGAAGGTCAGCGCGGCGAACAGCACCATAGCGCCCTGGGCGAAGTTGAACACCCCGCTGGCCTTGTAGATGAGCACGAAACCGATGGCCACCAGGGAGTACATCACCCCCGCCAGCAGACCACCGATCAGTACCTCGAAGAAGAATTCCATTGCTGCGTGTTCCTGCTTTTTTTCGGGCAAGGCCGGCCCCACCCGTTGACGCGAACGGGGGCGGACGGGCGGAAAGCTCAGTGTCGGGTGCCTAGGTAGGCGGCGATCACCTCGGGATTGCGACGGACCTCGTCGGGCGGGCCGTCGCCAACCTTGCGGCCGTAGTCGAGCACCACCACGTGGTCGGAGAGGCTCATCACCACACCGATGTCGTGCTCGATCAGCACCACGGTGGTGCCGAACTCGCGGTTGATGTCGAGGATGAAACGGCTCATCTGCGCCTTCTCCTCGGCGTTCATCCCGGCCATCGGCTCGTCGAGCAGCAGCAAACGCGGCTCGGCGGCCAGGGCGCGGGCCAACTCGACGCGCTTCTGCAGACCGTAGGGCAGCCTGCCGACGATGGCGTCGCGCCAGGGCTGGATGCGCAGGAAGGCCAGCACCTGCTCCGCGGCCTCGCGCTGGCGGTCGTCCTCGCCGGGGGCGCGCCCCAGGCGCAGGGCCTGCTCCAGCCAGCCGGCGCGACGCTTGAGGTTGCGCCCGGTGAGCACGTTGTCGAGCACGCTCATGCCCTTGAACAGCGCGATGTTCTGGAAGGTACGGGCGATGCCGCCCAGCGCCGCGTCATGGGGCCGCATGGCGCGGCACTCCCGACCGGCGAAGCGGATCAGCCCCTGCTGCGGCTGGTAGACGCCGTTGATGACGTTGAGCAGCGAACTCTTGCCGGCGCCGTTGGGACCGATCAGTGCGCAGATCTCCCCTTCCGCCACGGCGAAACTGATGTCGCTGATCGCCCTGACCCCCTTGAAGGATAGCGAGATGTCCTGCAGTTCCAGCAGTGCGGCGGCACTCATGGACTCCACTCCTTATGCAGTCTGCGGCTGGCCCAGGTGCCAGGCCGGGGTTGCTTGGGGCTGGCAGTCCTGCCAGCGTTCCGGGGCCGCCCAGTTGCGCACCTCGATGCCGAGGGCGGCGAAGAACAGCCGCGCCGGCTCGTCCAGAGGCGCGCCGATCAGCAGCGGCACGCGGGTGCGACTGAAGCCCAGCACGTCGCACAGTGGCCGGCGCACCAGGAGATCGCCGAGCAGCCGGCCGAGCGGCCCGCCCTGCCCGGCCAGCGCCCAGTCCACCAGGCGCCGGGAGGCGCTGCCGGGCAGCGGCAGGCGCTGGCTCGCCCAGGCGTACAGGCGGCCATAGGTCTCGCGGGTGCCGAGCACCAGGGTCGGGCCCAGCTCGCGGCGGTCGCGGTCGCGGGTTTCCAGGCGCTCGGGGAAGTTCAGCCGGAAGCCGGCCAGCAGCCAGGGGGCCAGCAGGTAGCGGGCCTGCCCGCTGGCCGCGAAGGCCCGGGCGGCCAAGGCCTCCTCGCCCGCTCCCAGCCCCTCGGCGGCGACCAGTCGGCGGCCCTCGCCGAGCAGCTCGGCGTGGCTCAGGTCCTGACGTTCGATGCCCTCCGCTCCCTGGCGATAAAAGACGAAGGCGCTCTCCCCGGGCTGCGCCTGGGGGGCGACGCCATGCGGTTCGGCAGCGACCAGCTCGGCGTAGCCCTGCAGGCCGGCGCGCTCGTCGAGCGCGGCCAAACCGCGGCCGTCGGCGTAGGCGAGCAGCACCGACCCCAGGCCAGCAGCGCGCAGGCGCTGTAGCTCCGTCACGCCCTCGGCGAGGGCGAAGCCGGCGCGCACTTCGCGCAGGGCGGCCAGTTGCGCCGCCAGCTCCTCCTGGGGATCGAAGAGCGCCGCCGCGCCGCCCAGCCACTGCGCCGCCAGGGTGGCGAACAAGGCTTCCGGGCGCGGCCCGCTGAGGATCGCCAGCTGTGCGCCGGCGCCGAAACCACGCGCGCGCAGGCTGCCGGCCAAGGCCAGCACCTCCGCCTCCACCTCGGCCCAGGTGTAGGCCTGCCAGATGCCCAGGCGCTTGTGGCGCAGGGCGATGCCATGGGGGCGCTGGCGAGCCTGGTGGGCCAGCCAAGCCGGCAGCGTGGTCGCGTCACTCATGCCACGCTCCTCAGGCCACGGCCTTGCTGAGCGCGCCCTGGGCCTCCAGCTCGCGGACCAGGGGCAGGACGTGCTTGCCGAAGTATTCCACCTCTTCCTGGAAGTGCAGGAAGCCGGAGAGGATCAGGTCCACGCCCACCGCCTTGAGGGCGACGATGCGCTCGGCGATCTGCCGCGGAGTGCCGATCAGATTGGTCTTGAAGCCATCGTTGTACTGCACCAGGTCCTCGAAGGTGGACTTGGCCCAGTTGCCCTCGCGCTCCGGGCTGGCTGCGCCGGCATTCTTCACCTCGGCGCCGAAAGCGTTGACCGCCTCGGGGTCGGCCTTGTCGATGATTTCCTGGAGCACCGCGCGGGCCTCCTCCTCGGTGTCGCGGGCGATGATGAAAGCGTTCACCCCGATCTTCACCTGGTGGCCGTTGGCCGCGGCCTTGGCGCGGATATCGTCCACCTGGGCCTTGATGCCCTCCACGCTGTTGCCGTTGGTGAAGTACCAGTCGGAGACCCGCGCCGCCATGTCGCGCGCGGCCCGCGAGCTGCCGCCCTGGAATATCTCCGGGTGCGGCTGCTGCAACGGTTTGGGCTTCAGGCTGTAGTCGTGGAAGCGGTAGAAGTCGCCGTGAAAGCTGAAGCTGTCCTGGGTCCAGATGCCCTTGAGGACGCGGATGAATTCCTCGGAGCGACGGTAGCGCTCGTCATGCTCCAGCCAGGGCTCGCCGATGGCGTGGAACTCGCCGCGGAACCAGCCGGAGACGATGTTCACCGCGATGCGTCCGCCAGTCAGCTGGTCGATGGTGGCGATCTGCTTGGCCAGCACCGCCGGGTGCCAGGGGCCAGGCAGGATGGCGGCGATCACCTTGAGCTTCTCGGTGGCCGCCAGCAGGGCGTGGCTGATGGCCACCGACTCGTGCTGGTATTCGGCGCCATAGCCGGCGGTGAAGCGGATCTGCGACAGTGCGTACTCGAAGCCGGCCTGCTCGGCGATCTGCGCCAGCTTGCGGTTGTAGTCGATGTCCCAGCTGGTGCGCTGCTCGATCTTGCTGACGACGAGACCGCCGCTGACGTTGGGAACCCAGTAAGCGAACTTGATCGGTTGTGCTTGGCTCATGACATTCTCCGTAGGGAAGTGGGGGGCAGTGCTCAGACGAGGCTGGCGGGCTGACGCAAGGCCGGGCGGTCGAACAGCGCCACCAGGGGCTCAAGGGCTCGCTCGATGCGCTCCTCGAGGGCGGGACTGACGATCCTGTAGTTGTCGAAATCGCTCTCGGTGGCGTACACCCCGAGCGGCAGACTGTTGGCCTGGAAGAAGCCGAACAGCGGGCGCAACTGGTGGTCGATGACCAGCGCGTGGCGCTCCGAGCCGCCGGTAGCGGCCAGCAGCACCGGCCGGTTGCGCAGCGCCTCGTAGTGCACGAAGTCGAACAGGTGCTTGAACAGGCCGGTGTAGGACGCGCGGTACACGGGGCTGGCGGCGATCAGCAGGTCCGCCGTCTCGATGGCCGCGATCTGCTCGCGGACTTCGGCCGGCAGCTCCTCGCGGCGCAATACCCCGGCGAAGTCCGGACCTATGTCGGTCAGCTTCACCAGGCGCACCTCCAGAGGCAGCCGCTCGGCCAGACGCTCGAGCAGCGCCTCGACCAGGACCAGGGTGCGCGACGGCGTCTGCAGACTGCCGGAAACCGCCACCACCTTCAGGGTTCTACTCATCTTCTTTCCAGGGCCTCTTTCTGCACGGGGTCGACGGGACACCCGCTGCAAGGCCTTGAGCAGCAAGCGTGCCACCCCATGAAATTCAAGGAATATCAACGAGTTATGAAATTCGTGGTGGATTCCACCGCTGTGCCCGGGCGGGCAGGCTGCTGATCCCTTGTTGCTCCGCCAACAGCGGCGCCATGACGGCTGGCCGAGCGACATCACCGGCGGCTGTTGCCCCGTCAGCAGCGCATCAGCAAGCTGCCCGGCCGCGAACAGCACGCCGGAGCGGCGAAAACCTCGCCAGGCCGCATGACGCCTGGCTTTCGGCCATCGGGCACGCCCCGTGCACTGGTCTCGGCAACCGGCGGCCGCGAGCCGTCGGGGCGCCTTCCCCCATTTGCCAAGGAGCATTCCGATGACCGTTCACCAGCAGCACCTGCCCGCACAGCTTTCCACCGGTACCGACTACGAGAGCCTGGCGGCGCGCTTCCGGCCCATCTTCCAGCGCATCGCCGAGGGCGCCGTGGAGCGCGAGCGCAACCGCACCCTGCCCCATGAGCAGATCGGCTGGCTGAAGCAGGCCGGCTTCGGCGCCGTGCGCGTGCCCACCGAGTTCGGTGGCGCCGGCGCTTCTCTGCCCCAACTGTTCCAACTGCTGATCGAGCTAGCCGAGGCCGACTCCAACATTCCCCAGGCCCTGCGCGGCCACTTCGCCTTCGTCGAGGACCGCCTCAACGCCCACGCCAACGCGTCCCAGGAGGTCTGGTTCAAGCGCTTCGTAGCCGGCGACCTGGTCGGCTGCGCCTGGACCGAGATCGGCTCGGTGAAGATCGGCGACGTACTCACCCGCGTCTCGCGCAAGGGCGACAAATGGGTGGTCAACGGCACCAAGTACTACAGCACCGGGAGCATCTTCTCCGACTGGATCGACCTGTTCGCCCGCCGCGACGACACCGGAGGCGACGTGATCGCCGCGATCAGCACCCACCAGCCGGGGGTCAAGCAGAGCGACGATTGGGACGGCTTCGGCCAGCGCACCACCGGCAGCGGTACCTCGGTGTTCGAGGACGCGGTGGTCGAGGAAGAAAACATCATCGACTTCGCCACCCGCTTCAAATACCAGACGGCCTTCTACCAGTTGGTCCTGCTCGCCGTGCTGGCCGGCTCCGGGCGCGCCGCGGTGCGCGACTTCGCCGCCGAGGTGGGCAAGCGCACACGTATCTTCAGCCACGGCAACGCCCCGGCGGTGAGCCAGGACCCGCAGGTGCTGCAGGTAATCGGCAAGGCCTCCGGCCAGGTCTATGCCGCCGAGGCCGCCACCCTGCGCGCCGCGCTGACCGCGCAGCGCGCCTACGAGAGCCGTTTCGGCGGCGACGCCGAGGCCGAACGCCAGGCCAACATCTTCGCCGAGCTGGAGTCCGCCCAGGCCCAGGTGGCGGTCGCCGAACTGGTACTGCGCGCCACCACCGACCTGTTCAACGCCCTGGGCGCCTCGGGCACCAGCACCGCCAAGCAGCTCGACCGCCACTGGCGCAACGCGCGCACCGCGGCCTCCCACAACCCGCTGATCTACAAGGAGCGGATCATCGGCGACTGGGAGGTCAACGGCAGCGAACCGCCCTACGTCTGGCAGATCGGCGGCGGCGCCAAGCAGGCCTGAGTCTCCCCTACCCCAGCGAGGCCGGCCTTGTGCCGGCCTTTTCATGTCCGCCGGCTGCCCGCCGGGCAACAGGGCCGCCTACAGAGTGCTGCGCCACGCACAGCGGCGCCTCCCCACAAAAACGAAAAAGACTTCCAAATCAACCAATTAGCCATTGGCACGGATGATGCGATGCCCACCTGGCCTGTCCACCGGACGAACGGACGCAGCGCACCAACCGGCGCGTCCAGACGCGCGCCGACTCCCTGCAACAGACAAGGAAGCATCCCATGCCACGACACTGGTTCCGTCACCTGCTGATCGGCAGCCTGGCGCTCGGCTGCGGCACCCCGTCCCTGGCCGCCGACAGCCCCTGGCTGCTGCGCCTCGGGGTCAGCAAGATCGTCCCCACCTCCGACCCCGGCAGCATCCTGCCCGGCGAGGTGGACATCGACTCCGACACCGGGCCGACCTTCAACCTGGTCTACTTCTTCACCCCCAACCTGGCCCTCGACGTGCTCGGCGGCCTGCCGTTCCTCCACGACATCAAGCTCAACGGCGCCAAGGTGGGCGACACCAGGCAACTGCCGCCGATCGTCTCGCTGCAGTGGCACTTCGCCCCCGAGGCGCAGCTCCGCCCCTTCGTCGGGGTGGGGGTCAATTACACCTACTTCTACGACGAGCACCTGGACAACGGCGCCAAGCTGGAACTGTCCGACTCCTGGGGCCTGGCCCTGCAGGCCGGCCTCGACCTCACCCTAGACGAACACTGGAGCCTGGGCGCCGACCTGCGTTACGCGCGCATCGACAGCGACGTGAAGATCGACGGCCAACGGGTCGGCAGCGTCGACGTCGATCCCTTCGTCTACAGCCTCAACCTCGCCTACCGCTTCTGAAGGAGACGCCCATGAGCGAACTGCACGACATCCCGACCGGCCAGGCCGATCCCTACCTGCAAGTCCAGCCGGCCACCCCGGCCCGACGTCTGACCAGCGAGGCCGAGGCCATCGCCACGGCGCGCCGCCTGGCCGCCGAGTTCCGCCGCGAGGCCATCCAGCGCGACCGCGAGCGGCGGCTGCCGGTCGCCGAGCTGGATGCCTTCTCCCAGAGCGGCCTGTGGAGCATCGTGGTGCCCAGGGAATACGGCGGCCTGGGCGCCAGCTACCGCACGGTCGGCGAGGTGTTCAAGCTGATCTCCGCGGCCGACGGTTCCCTCGGCCAGCTGCCGCAGAACCACTTCGTGGTGCTCGCCCACATCGGCTTCGATGCCAGCGAGGAGCAGAAGCGCTTCTTCTTCGACCTGGCGCTGTCCGGGGCACGCTTCGGCAACGCCTTCTCCGAGCGCTCCAGCAAGAACGTGGCGGACTTCCAGACACGCATCGAGCCCGACGGCGACGGCTTCGTGGTGAGCGGTCAGAAGTTCTTCTCCACCGGCGCCCTGCTCGCCCACTGGATTCCCATCGTGGCGGTGGACGCCGAGGGCCGCCCGCAGCTGGCCGTGGTGCCGCGCGATACCCCCGGGCTCAAGGTGATCAACGACTGGTCCAGCTTCGGCCAGCGCACCACCGCCAGTGGCACCGTGCTGATCGACCAGGTACGCGTGCCGGCCAGCCGCGTGGTGCCGATCTGGAAGGCCTTCGAGCGGCCCACCGCCGGCGGGCCCATCTCCCAGTTCATCCAGGCCGCCATCGACGCCGGGCTGGCCCGCGGCGCCCTGGACGACACCCTGGACTACGTGCGTCGGCATACCCGGCCATGGATCGACTCGGGACTGGAGAAGGCCAGCGAGGATCCCTACATCCTCCAGCAGCTCGGCGACCTGCAGGTCCGCCTGCGCGCCGCCGAGGCGGTCCTCGACCTGGCCGCCGACGCCATCGACCTGGCCCTGCGCGAGCCGAGCGAGGACAGCGTGGCGGAAGCCTCGATTCGCACCGCCGAGGCCAAGGTGCTGACCACCGAGGTAGCCATCCTCGCCAGCAACCGCCTGTTCGAGCTGGCCGGCGCGCGCTCCACCCTGGAGGAGTACGGCCTGGACCGCCACTGGCGCAACGCCCGGGTGCACACCCTGCACGACCCGGTGCGCTGGAAGTACCACATCCTCGGCAACTACCTGCTGAACGGCGTCAAGCCGCCGCGCCATCCCTGGAACTGACGAGGGCGTCACCCCGGCCGTTAGCGCGGCCGGGGCTTTTTCTTGCCCGAGACCAAAAGCTGCAAAAAAAGCCCCGCGGCCCGAAAGCTGCGGGGCAAAGCCGTGGACAAGCGAAGGCTGCCTGGACTAGCCGCCGCCCAGGTAGAAGTGGCGAATGTCCTCCCGCGCCGCCAGCTCGGCGGCCGGTCCCTCGCCCGCCACCCGGCCGTTCTCCAGCACGTAGCCGTAGTGCACGTGGCGCAGGGCGACATTGATGTTCTGCTCGGCGATCAGGAAGCCCACCCCCTCGCGGGCGTTCAACTGGGCGACGATCTCGAAGATCTCCTCGACGATGATCGGCGCCAGCCCCATGGAGGGCTCGTCGAGCAGCACCAGCCTGGGCCGGGTCATCAGCGCCCGGCCGATGGCCAGCATCTGCTGCTCGCCGCCGGAGGTCAGCCCGGCCTGGGTGCGACGCTTGGTCTTCAGACGCGGGAACCAGGCGTAGACCCGTTCCAGGTCCTGCTCCAACTCGCCGCGCCTGGGCCGGCGCAGGAAGCCGCCGCTGAGCAGGTTCTCCTCGACGCTCAGGTGCGAGAACACATGGCGTCCCTCCAGTACGTGGACCAGCCCGCGGCCGGCCAGCTGGTTGGCCGCCACCCCGACGATGTCCTCGCCGCCCAGGCGGATGCGCCCGCGGCTGACCTGGGCGCGATCGGCGCCGACCAGCCCGGAGATGGCCTTCAGGGTGGTGCTCTTGCCGGCGCCATTGGCGCCCAGCAGGGCGACGATGCCGCCCTGCTCGACGCGCAGCGAGACGTCGGCCACGGCGAGGATGGCGCCGTCGTAGATCACTTCGATGCCCTCCACGGCGAGCAGTTCGCTCGCCGCGGGCCGGGCCTGGATGGCATTGCTCATGGCCACTCTCCTTCACTGTTCGGCGCGGCAGTCGCGCGGGATGACGCCCTTCTCGCGAGCGTACTCGGCGGACTTGGCGTCGATCAGCGGACGCAGGGTCGCGCGGTCGGCAGCCACCCAGTCGGTGATCAGGTTCCACTTCTCGCCGTCCCACTGCTGCACCTTAGCCGCGCCGCCGCCCTCGTGGTCGGAGCAGGACAGCTCGAGCGGCTGCAGCAGGCCGAGGAAGCCCATCTCCTCGAGGCGCGCCTCGTCCAGCCGGAGGTGCTCCAGCCCCCAGCGGCCCTCGTCGCCGGTGAGCGGGCGGTTGCCGAACCTGGCCTGCCCGGCGCGAATCGCCTCCACGGCGATGGCGGCGTTGACCAGCCCGGAGTTGTAGTAGACGCTGCCGAAGCTCTTCGGGTCCTTGAGGTCGCTCTTGCCCTGGTCGAGGATGTGCTCCTTCAGGCGCTTGTGGATCTCGAAGTCGGCGCCGCCCGGATAGGGGGTCAGCGCCAGGTAGCCCTTGCCGGCGTCCCCGGCGGGCAGCACGTCCTCGTCGGAACTGGCCCAGATGTCGCCGATGATCCGCTCCACCGGAAAGCCGAAGCGCGCCGCGGTCTTGATCGCCACCGGGGTGGACACCCCCCAGGTGCGCAGGAACACCCAGTCGGGCTTGGCCTGACGCACCTGGCGCCATTGCGCGGACTGCTCGTTGCCGGGGTCGGCCACCGGGATCTGGATGTTCTCGAAGCCGTACTTCTCGGCCAGCAGCTTGAGCGGGCCCTGGGTTTCCCGGCCGTAGGCCGAGTCGTGGTAGACGGTGGCGATCTTCTTGCCCTTGAGCTTGTCGAAGCCGCCCTCGCGCTGGGCGATGTAGTTGATCACCACCGAGGCCTCGCTGTAGAAGGTCAGCATCACCGGGAAGTTGTAGGGGAAGACGCTGCCGTCGGTGGCCTCGGTTCGCCCGTAACCCAGGGTGATCAGCGGGATGCGGTCGGCAGCGGCCTTGTCGCTCAGGGCATAGGCGGCCGGCGCGCCGTTGGGATGGTAGACCGCCACCGGGGCGCCATTCAGGCCGTTCTTGAAGCGCTCGTAGCACTCGATGCCCTTCTCCGCGGTCCATTCGGTCTCGCACTCCTGCCAGACCAGCTTGACGCCGTTGATCCCGCCCTCCACCTCGTTGATGTAGCGCAGGTAGTCGATCATCCCGGCCCATACCGGGATGCCGCTGGAGGCATAGGCACCGACCCGGTAGGTGGCCAGCGGGAGGAACTGTTCGCCGGGCGCCGCCGACACGGGCGGCGCGGCGGCCAGCAGCAGCGCCAGGGACGCCGCGGCCAGGCCATGTTTGCGGATGGCTTGCATGGTTCGGATTCTCGCTTGCTGGTGATGAGGGGGTGGCTTCAGCCCTCGGCGCGGCAGTCGCGCGGGGTGATGCCCTTCTCCGCGGCGTAGGCGGTGGACTTGGCGTCGATCAGCGGGCGCAGGGTCTCGCGGTCGGCCTGGATCCAGTCGGTCACCAGCACCCACTTCTCGCCGTCCCACTGCTGGACGCGCGCCGCGCCGCCGCCCTCGTGGTCGGCGCAGGACAGTTCGAGCGGCTGCAGCAGACCGTCGAAGCCGATCTCCTTGAGGCGCGCCTCGTCCACCTTGAGATGCTCCAACGCCCAGCGCCCTTCCTCGCCATTGAGCGCCCGGTTGCCGAACCTGGCCTGCCCGGCACGCAGGGTCTCGACCATGATCGCGGCGTTGACCAGGCCGATGTTGTAGTAGACCTTGCCGAAGAAGCTCGGGTCCTTGAGGTCGCTCTTGCCCTGGTCGAGGATGTGCTCCTTCAGGCGCTTGTGGATCTCGAAGTCGGCGCCGCCCGGGAAGGGAGCCAGCGCCTGATAGCCCTTGGCGGCCGCCCCGGCGGGCAGCACGTCGGCCTCGGAGCCGGCCCAGACGTCGCCGATGATCCGCTCCACCGGGTAGCCGAAGCGCGCCGCGGTCTTGATCGCCACCGGGGTGGACACGCCCCAGGTGCGCAGGAACACCCAGTCGGGCTTCTCCTGACGGACCTGGCGCCACTGCGCGGACTGCTCGTTGCCGGGGTGGGCCACCGGGATCTGGATGTTCTCGAAGCCGTACTTCTTGGCCAGCAGCTCGATCGCCGCCTGGGTTTCCCGCCCGTAGGGCGAGTCGTGGTAGACGGTGGCGATCTTCTTGCCCTTGAGCTTGTCGAAGCCGCCCTCGCGCTGGGCGATGTAGTTGATGCCCACCGAGGCCTGGCCGTAGTAGGTGAGCAGCAGCGGGAAGGCGTAGGGGAAGACGCTGCCGTCGGTGGACTCGGTGCGCCCGCCGGCCGGATCGAGCAACGGGATGCGGTCGGCATGGCCGCGCTCCATCAGCGCGTAGGAGGCCGGGGTGCTGTGGGTGATGAAGAAGGCCACCGGCGCGCCGTCCAGGCCGTTCTTGTGGCGCTCGTAGCATTCCACCGTGCGATCGACGCTCCACTCGGTCTCGCACTCCTGCCAGACCAGCTTGACACCGTTGACGCCCCCTTCCACCTCGTTGACGTAACGCAGGTAATCGAGGGTGCCGGCCCACCAGGGAATGCCGCTGGAGGCGTAGGGGCCGACCCGGTAGGTGGGTAGCGGGATGAACTGTTGGTCGGCGGCCGCCCAGGACTGGGCCGGCAAACCGGCCTGCAGGCCAAGGGCACAAAGGGTCGCGATCAGGGTCTTGCGCATGGGATTCTCTTTTGTCTGTCGTGTTGGCGTGGCGTCCCTCCCGTGGTCGGGTCGAGTCAGGATCGGGTTCAGAAACGCAGGGGCCAGCGCCGCAAGCGTTCAGCGAGGTTGCGGAGCAGGCGGATCAAGCCTTCCGGCTCCTTGACCAGGAACCAGATGATCAGCGCGCCGAAGATCACCTTCTGCAGGTTCTGCAGCTGGCCGGTATCGACGTGGCCGCCGGACAGCCATTGCCCGGCATGGTTGAGAAAGATCGGCAGCAGGCTGATGAAGGCGGCGCCGAGGAAGTTGCCGGCGATGCTGCCCATGCCGCCGATGATGATGATGAACAGGATCTGGAACGAGCGGTTGATGTCGAAGCTGCCGGCGCTGGCGGTGCCCAGATAGGCGAAGGCCCAGAGCGCGCCGGCGATGCCCAGGTAGAAGGAGCTCACCGCGAAGGCCTGGCGCTTGTAGCGCTCCACCGGGATGCCAATCACCGCGGCGGCGGTGTCCATGTCGCGGATCGCCATCCAGTTGCGGCCGATCTGGCTGCGCACCAGGTTGTGCGCCACCCAGGTGAGCAGCACCACGCAGGACAGCGCCAGCAGGTAGCGGCCGGCCGGCGTGGCCAGGTTGTAGCCGAACAGTTCCAGGCGCGGCGCGCTGATGGTCCCCGAGGAGGCATGGTTGTAGAACCAGGGGAACTTGGCGAACACCCACTCGAGGAAGAACTGCGCGGCCAGGGTGGTGACCATCAGGTAGAAGCCCTTGATCCGCGCGCTGGGGATGCCGAACAGCCAGCCCACCGCCGCGGCGATCAGCCCGCCGCCGAGCAGCGCCAGGGGCAGCGGTAGGCCCGGCACGCGCAGCAGCAGGCCATAGGTGGCGAAGGCCCCCACCGCCATGAAGCCGGCGGCGCCCACCGAGGTCTGCCCGGTGTAGCCGGTCAGCAGGTTGAGTCCCAACCCAGCCAGGGACAGCACCAGGAAGGGAATCAGAATGGCGTTCAGCCAGTAGTCGCTGCCGAGCAGCGGCGGCAGCGCGAAGGCCAGTGCCAGCAGGCCGCCGAGCAGCAGCAGGCGGCGCCGGCGGAGCAGGGTCACGGGTGCCTCGTCGTAGGCGGCGGCGATGGAAGGAATGCTCGTGGTCATGACTCAGACTCGTTCGATGGTGCGCTCGCCGAACAGGCCGGCGGGGCGGATGTAGAGGAACACCAAGGCCAGGAAGTAAGCGAACCAGGGGGTGATGCCGCCGCCGATCAGCGGGCCCAGATAGGCTTCGGCGAGGTTTTCCGCGGCGCCGACGATCAGCCCGCCGACAATGGCCCCGCCGATCGAGGTGAAGCCGCCGATGATCAGCACCGGCAGGGCCTTGAGGACCACCAGGGAGAGCGAGAACTGCACGCCCTGACGGGCCCCCCAGAGCAGCCCGGCGACCAGCCCGACGATCCCCGCCACGGCCCAGACGATCTGCCAGATGCGGTTCAGGTTGATGCCGATGGACAGCGCCGCGCGGGTGTCGTCGGCCACCGCGCGCAGCGAGATGCCGATCCGCGTCTTGTTGAACAGCAGGGCCAGCAGGATCACCAGGGCCACCGCGGTGCCGGCGGCGACCAGGTCGAACTGGCTGACCATGATCTCGCCGAAGAACAGCGGCACGTCCTCGATGCCCAGGTCCAGGGCGCGCACCTGGGCGCCCATCAGCCCCTGGGCCAGGCCCTCGATGATGAAGGACAGCCCCAGGGTGGCCATGAACAGGGTGATCTGCGAGCGGTTGACCAGCGGTCGCAGCACCGTCCGCTCGATCAGCAGGGCGCCGACGATCATCACCAGCACGGTGAGCAGCAGCGCCAGCACGGTGGGCACGCCCTGCTCGCGGAGGCTGACGAAGGTCAGCGCGGCGAACAGCAGCATGGCCCCCTGGGCGAAGTTGAACACCCCGCTGGCCTTGTAGATCAGCACGAAGCCGATGGCCACCAGGGAATACATGGTGCCGGCGAGCAGCCCGCCGATCAGGGTTTCCAGAAAGACGTTCATCAATGCACAGTCCCCAGATAGGCCGCGATCACCTCAGGGTTGGCCTGCACCTCGGCCGGCGTGCCGTCCCCCACCTTGCGGCCGTAGTCGAGCACCACCACGTGGGCGGAAAGGCCCATGACCACGCCGATGTCGTGCTCGATCAGTACCACCGTAGTGCCCAGATCACGGTTGATGTCGGCGATGAAGCGGCTCATCTCGCGCTTCTCCTCGGCGTTCATCCCGGCCATCGGCTCGTCCAGGAGCAGCAGCCTGGGCGCGGCGATCAGCGCCCGGCCCAGTTCCACGCGCTTCTGCAGACCGTAGGCCAGGCTGCCCACCTCCACGTCGCGCCAGGGCTGCAGTTCGAGGAACTCCAGCACCTCCTCGGCGCGCTCGCGGAACAGCCGTGCCTCGCGGCGCGCCCGCGGCAGGCCCAGGGCCTGCTCCAGGAAGCCGCTGCGCATGTAGCGCGACAGCCCGGTGAGCAGGTTGTCGACCACGCTCATCTTCTTGAACAGGGCGTTATTCTGGAACGTACGGCCGATGCCGCGCCGCGCCGCTTCCAGCGGATGCACGCGGCGCAGGCGCTCGGACTCGAAGATCAGCTCCCCGGAGTCCGGACGGTAGACGCCATTCAGCACGTTGAGCAGCGAGCTCTTGCCGGCACCGTTGGGGCCGATCAGCGCGCAGATCTCGCCGCGACGCACGGAGAACGACAGGTCGGAAATCGCCTTCACCCCCTTGAAGGACAGGGAGATGTTGCGCACCTGGAGAATCTCGGCATCACTCATGCGGCGCGCTCCAGGTATTCGCTCAGCCACACCGGGCCGCTGGCCGCCGGCGCCGGGGCGCCGACCAGGATGCGCTGCAGGCGGCGAAAGCCGAGCAGCTCGCGGACCCGCGCCTTGATCCAGCGGCGCGGAGCCTGCTGCGGGTTGGCCAGGGTCCAGTCGCACAGGCGGCGCCGCCAACTGCCGGGCGGTGCCAGACGGCTATCGATCTCCGCGGCCAGGGCCTGCAGGCGCGGCTCGGAGAGCAGCAGCACGGCCGGCGCCACCTCGCGGCGGTCACGACTGGCCGACTCGCTGGTTTCCGGAAAGGCGAAGCCGGTGCCCTGCTTCAGCCAGAGGGCGAGGATGTGCCCCAGGCCGTCGCGCCACTCGGTGCCCTCGTCGCACCAGGCCAGCGGCGCGCCAGCTGCCTGCCGCCAGCCTAGGCTCAGGGCCTCGGCCGGCTCGTCGGCGAGTAGCACGCTCAGCGGCAACACCTGCCAGGCGCCCCGCACGCGGGCCGCCGCTTGGGCGGAGAACAGCCGGAGCGGCTGGCTGGTATCGCCGGCCTCCAGCCAGTCGGAGACGTTCTCGCGGCGCTGCACGTAGGCGAATGCCGGACGCGCCTGGCGCAGCAGGCGGCGCAACGCCTCGCCCTTGGCCTGACGCGACACCGTCAGCACTCGGGCACCCAGATGCTGGCCGGCCAGGGCCAGCAGCAGCAGGGTCGGCTCGAAGGCCCCGCACAGCGCCAGCCGGGCGCCGGGCTCCAGGCCCTGCTCGCGCAGCGCGGCGGCCAGGCGCTCCACCTCACGCTGCACGTCGATCCAGCGCCAGGCCTTCCACACCCCGCGGCGCCGGTGGCGCAGGGCGATCTGCAGCGGGCGCTGCTCCGCCCAGCGCTGCAGCTGGCCGAGGGGGAACGCCGGCAGCGGCTCGTCCGGCGGCAGGTTCAGTTCGTGCACGCTCATCACAGCCCTCCCCGACCTCAGGCCAGCGCCGCGGCGGCGAGCGGACCGTGCAGGCGACCGAGGTCGCGGTAGGCGGCACCCGGATGGCTGGCCGGCAGACGCGGGCCGTCGCCGAACAGTTTCTCGCGCAGGGTGCCCGGGGCGTACTCGGTCTTGTACACGCCGCGCTTCTGCAGCTCCGGCACCAGCAGCTCGACCACGTCGACGAAGGTCTCGTGGGTCACCGCGTAGGCCAGGTTGAAGCCGTCCACGTCGGTTTCCTCGACCCAGCTCTGCAGTTCGTCGGCCACTGTCTGCGGGCTGCCGACGATCAGCGGGCCGAAGCCGCCGATGCCGACCCAGTCGGCCAGCTCCTGGACCGTCCACTGCTTGCTCGGGTCGGCGCTGGAGAAGGCCTCCACCGCCGACTGGATGGCATTGGTGTGGATGTGCTTGAGCACCTGGTCGGGGCGGTACTGGCCGAAGTCGATGCCGGTCCAGCCGGAGATCAGCGCCAGGGCGCCCTCGTAGCTGGTGTACTGCTTGTAGTCGCGCCACTTGGCCTGGGCAGCGGCGTCGGTCTCGCCGAGGATCACCGTCTGCAGGTTGAAGATCAGCACCTTGCGCGGGTCGCGTCCGGCCTCGGCGACGCGGCGGCGGATGTCGGCCACGGTCTTCTTGAGGATGGTCTTCGAGGGCGCAGCGACGAACACGCACTCGGCGTGCTCGGCGGCGAACTGCTTGCCGCGATTGGAGGCGCCGGCCTGGTAGAGCACCGGGGTACGCTGCGGCGAAGGCTCGCAGAGGTGGATGCCGGGCACTTGAAAGTGTTTGCCGTGATGGCGGATCTCGTGAATCTTGCTGGGATCGCTGAAGATCCGCCGCTCGCGATCGCGCAGTACCGCGCCGTCTTCCCAGCTGCCCTCGAACAGCTTGTAGAGTACCTCCAGGTACTCGTCGGCGTAGTCGTAGCGGGCGTCGTGGTCGCTCAGCGCCTTCTGGCCGAGGTTGCGGGCGCCGCTGTCCAGATAGGAGGTGACGATGTTCCAGCCGATGCGCCCCTTGGTCAGGTGGTCCAGGGTCGACAGGCGGCGGGCGAACGGATAGGGATGCTCGAAGCTCAGCGAGGCGGTCAGACCGAAGCCGAGGTTCTCGGTGACCAGCGCCATGGGAGTGATCAGCGCCAGCGGATCGTTGACCGGTACCTGGGTGGACTGACGGATGGCCGCCTCGCCATTGCCGTTGAGCACGTCGTAGATGCCGATCACGTCGGCGATGAAGATGCCGTCGAAACGGCCGCGCTCGAGCAGCTTGGCCAGCTCGGTCCAGTATTCCAGATCCTTGTACTGCCAGGCACGGTCACGCGGATGGGCCCAGAGACCCGGCGACTGGTGACCGACGCAATTCATCTCGAACGCATTCAGGCGGATTTCCCGCGACATGGCTGCAACCTCCTTCGATGAAACTCTGCGCCGCCTGCTGCGGCGCGCCTGACAGTGCCATTACAGGATCCATGCCAGATAAAAAATTGTTAATTTTCAAAGACTTATATAAAACCAAGGAAAGCCTCGGTGTAGCCCGGGCGGCAGCCTGTTGAACCGCTGTCCGCCCGGAAACAGCACGACGGAGCGGTTCAGAACACCTGCAGCGGGTACTGGACGATGAAGCGCAACTCGTCGACGTTGGCCTCGGCGGTATGGTCGCCGCCGACCCGGTGGGTGGCCTGCAGCAGATTGAAGGACAGCCCCTTGGCCGGGCCGTCCTGCAGCACGTAGCTGAGCCACAGGTTGCGCTCCCAGTGCTTGCCGTCCTCGATGCCGGTGAAGTAGCCGTAGGCCGGGCCGGCGTTGCGTCCGTCGATGTCGCTGCCGCGCACGTAGCGGGCGGTGAGACTCAGGCCGGGCGCGCCCAGGGCGGCGAAGTCGTAGTCGTAGCGCAGCTGCCAGGAGCGCTCGTTGGGGTTGTTGAAGTCGGACACCTGGGAGGCGCTGTCCAGCTCCAGGTCGTAGGTGTTCCACACGTAGTCGAAGGGGGTATCGCCGTCGATGCGCGTGTAGGCCAGGGTGACAGCGTGGGCGCCGGCCTTGAGGCCGAGGCGGGCGCTCCAGGAGTCGTTGTCGATCTCGCCAACCAGCGCCTTGCCGGTGTCGCGGGTGCGGTACCAGTTGAGGCCGGTGTTGAGGCTCAGGCCCTCAGCCAGCGGCTGGCTGAAGTCGACGCGGAAGAACGACTGGGTCCAGATGTCGTCCAGCTTGCTGGTGTGCAGCTTGAAGCTCAGCTGATCGTTGAAGCGGTAGTCGCCGCCCAGGTAGAGGACATCGTCGGCTTCCTTGAAGCGCCCGGCGTAGACGGTGCCGAGGTCGCCGCGGTGGCTGCTGGCATTGCGGTCGCTGCTGGATTCCAGCTTGCCGCCCTGCAGATGTAGGCCCGGCAGGGAGCGGTTGTCGAACACCAGGCCGCGGAGGGTCTGCGGCAGCAGGCGGATATCGCTGGCGTGCAGCACCGGGCTGGTAGGGCGCACGTCGCCGTAACGCACTTCGGTGTCGTCGAAGAGGCGCAGCTTCAGCGCGCCGCCGAGCTTGCCGTACTCGTCCTTGGGCTCGCCGTCGAAGTTCTCCCCGGCGCGGGAGACGATGCCCGGTACGCCGACGCCGTTACCCACCCGGCCGTTGCCGCCGTCCAGCTTGAGGCCGACCAGGCCCAGCAGGTCGACGCCGAAGCCGAGCGTGCCGTCGGTATAGCCGGACTGGAAGTCGGCGATGATGCCGTGGCCCCACTCGGTGCGCCGGCTCTGCCGCTCGCCGTTGTGCGGATTTAGGGCGAAGTCGCCGTTGCGGTAGCCCTGGTTGAAGTAGAAGTTACGGTTGGTCAGTCGGAAGCTGCTGTCGTCGAGAAAGCTCCCGTCGGCGGCCGCGAGGGCCGGCAGGACCAGACTCAGGGCGAGAGGTAGGACAGCGAGGGATTTGTCGTGAAGGTGCATGGCGGTTCCTGTGAGAGTCGTGACATCCAGCACCCGAAGGTGCCGGCGCCCCATCTCAACAACCGTGCCAGACGATAAAGTCCTTTATATTCAACAAGTTATCGAAGCACCTCGACAATCGCCCCGCTGTCGAGCCGGACAAACTGCCCGTTCGCTGTTGCCTGCCGGGCAGCGCTGCCGGTCGCCGCCCCCATACGCACACGCCCCACCGGGACGATCCCGACAGGGGCGTGCGTTGCTGAGAATGGGCGCGGGATGGGCAATCCGGTGCGCCGCTCGGCGCTGGATGACGGAAATAAAAAAGGTCGCCCCTCCCTGCCTGAAAGGTGGCGACCGAAAACCTCCGATGATGCTGCCTACCGGGGAACTCCAGCGCGCAGGCAGTCGCTTGCGCTGGGGTGGAGCCCGGCATGGCGCTATCATGGAGGCTTCTTCTTATCTTGAAAAATTATCTTTAATTATTCTTTTATTCAAAAAAGAAATTACAAGCCCCGATCGCCCACGGCCCCCCATGCAGAGACTCACGCCCCTGGCCGCCTACCGGCAGGCCCTCGACCAGGACGGCTTCCGGCCGGATCCCGCCCAGCGCCAGGCAGCCGAGGAGCTGGAGCGCTGCCACCAGGCGCTGCACGCCGGCGGTCGGGCGGTGCCGGGGGTCTATCTGTGGGGTCCGGTGGGCCGCGGCAAGACCTGGCTGATGGACCGCTTCCAGCAGAGCCTGCGGATGCCCTCGCGGCGCCAGCACTTCCACCACTTCATGCGCTGGGTGCACCAGCGGCTGTTCCAGCTCAGCGGTACCGCCGACCCGCTGCGCGCCCTGGCCCACGAACTGGCCGGCGAGGTCCGGGTGCTGAGCTTCGACGAGCTGTTCGTCAGCGACATCGGCGATGCCATGCTCCTCGGCCGTCTGCTCGGCGAGCTGTTCGAGCAGGGCGTGACCCTGGTGGCCACCTCCAATCAGCCACCGCAGCAGCTGTACGCCGATGGTTTCAACCGCCAGCGCTTCCTGCCGGCAATCGCCGCCATCGAACGGCACATGCGCATCCTCTGCGTGGACGGCGGCCAGGATCACCGCCTGCACCCCGGCGCGCCGCAGCAGCGTTACTGGGTCGCCACAGACGGCCGGGCCAGCGCTCTGGAGGCGGTGTTCCAGCGCCTGAGCGCCGGACAGGCGGTGAGCACGGCGCCCATCGTGCTGGGCCACCGGCAGATCCCGGTGGTGCGCTGCGGCGAGGACGTGGTCTGGCTGCGCTTCGCCGATCTCTGCCAACAGCCCCTGGCGGCGCTGGACTTCATCGCCCTGTGCGACCGCTTCGCGACCATCCTGCTCGGCGAGGTGCCCGGCCTCAGCGCCCGCCAGCGTCCGGCGCGGATCGCCCGCGGCACCGAGGACGGCGTGGAGCAGGTGGCAGCCGGCGACCGCCAACTGCCCGAGCTGTCCCGCCACGACGACAGCGTGCGGCGCTTCATCGCCCTGGTCGACGAGTGCTACGACCGTCGCGTGCCGCTCTACCTGGAGGCCCGGGTGCCGATGGACGAGCTGTACACCGAGGGCTACCTGGCCTTCCCCTTCCGCCGCACCCTGAGCCGCCTGAAGGAGATGCAGCTGCAGCGCTTCCTGGCCGGCTAGGCCTGCTCGCCTGCGCTCTCCGGCCGATAGCCCAGGCGCAGGCCTCCCCAGTGCCGGCCGTGGACGAAGATCGGCACCGAGAGGTCGTGCATCAGCTCGCCTGTGTCCCGGGTGTAGGTCTGCAGCAGCAGCGGCTGCCGGTGGCTGCCGCAGCGGATCCCGGTGCGGTCGTTGAACAGGCGCTTGCTGCGACTTTTCGCGGTATCGATCGCCGGATCGCCGCTGGGCGGCGCGCTGAACGCCAGGTTGTGGGTCGGCACGTAGCCGTCCTCGGTGCAGGCGATGGTGCGGATTCCACGGTCATCTGGCCACCCATTCCATGAGCATCTGACCACCGATTCCACGGTGATCCGGCCACCCATTCCACGCGTATCCGACCACTGATTCCACGGCCATCCGGCCACTCAACCGGGCAGGCAGTAACGCAGGATTTCTTCACTACCATCGACCTCTTTTTCGAAGCAGAGAGGTCGTCGTGGAGCGTTTATCCATGCGTAAGATTCGCGAAGTACTTCGTCTCAAGTTCGAGGTCGGGCTATCGGCTCGCCAGATTGCCGTCAGCGTGCAGATCGG
>NZ_KB822621.1 GCF_000364625.1 Pseudomonas thermotolerans DSM 14292 | reverse complement strand
GACAACTGGCACGAACTGATCGGCGATCCAACCCTGGCCGACGCCATCCTCGACCGCCTGGTGCACAACGCCTACCGGATCAACCTCAAGGGCGAATCGATGAGAAAGCGGGTGAAGAAATTGACGACACCGGGCACCTCAGACTAACAATGCAACCCCTGCGTCGCTGCGCTCCGACTGCCCGGCCGGATGGCCGTGGAACAGGTGGCCAGATGGCCGTGGAATGCCTGGCCAGATGAGAGCGGACTGGGTGGCCGGATGGCGTGGAATCCGCACCCGTTGATCAGGCCGATGCGCGGGAAGCCGGGCTCCAGCGCCACGTCGGCGGCGGCATTCTGGAAGTCGGCGGTGGTGATGAAAGCGCCCTGTCCACCGAAAGGGATGGCCTGCCGAAGCTGTCGCACCGTGTTCGCACTGACCTTGGCGCCGAGCTTGTAACGTTTGGCCTGCACAAAGACCTTGACCTTGGCGAGGTTGGCGACATTCAGCTCCCCCGTGGCGTCGACGCCGCCATCGCCCGTCTTGCCGGTGACCTCCGAACCCTCGAAGCCCAGCGCGGTGAGCAGATGCCCGACCAGAATCTCGAACTCCTTGTCGTCCAGCTCTAGCACCTGTTCCAGCACAACGCGGTAGGGGTCGTACAATGAAGGAGCCGACTTGGGCGCCAGATCCGAGCGGCCAATGGCCGCCAGAAACTCGTCGCGCTGGGAAACGGCAAATACGGTCAGAGAAGAACGGATCGTGTTCTGGAAGGGCACGGAGAAGTCCCCACGCTTGAGCCGTTCCTTTGCCCACACGACCCGACGGCGGTGGCGATAAGGGCAGCCATCATCACCTGGTGCAAAGTAATACGAGGGCTCTGGCGCGACCTGCCCGTAGTGCAGCCACTCGGTATCGGCAGCAGGCGTGATGACATAGTCGCCGGCCGCAATCTCCAAGAGGAAGCGCGCAATCTGCCCAACCTGTTGCCCAATGACGATGTTGCTCGTGTCGTCTGGGTGTTCGGCTTTGTAGATTGGATACAGCTCGTCGCGCGACCTGATCGCAGACAGATCCGTGTTTGGCAACCAGCCAATGGCGACGTAACCGCCCTCGACGAAATGCTTGGTGAAAGTGCCGAATTCGGCTCGAACGCACCAGACGTTGGTCATGTCGCGGCCTCCAAGAAACGCTCGGCATCCTTCACGCGCAGTTCGCCGGAGATCAGCTTGGGCAGCAGCGTGTCGCGGAGCTGGGCGAGGGTTCTGGATTGCTGACTATTTTGCAGAACTTGGTTCATCAATGCCTCAACCATATTGGAGAACGCCGCGATGACGTTCTCGTTGGCAGCAAAGACCCGGATTTCACGAAGCTGATCCGGTTTGACCCGTTGGTGGCTGTTCGATGTCCCTGTCACCAGTTGGCACATGGATTCGACGAACTCAGACGATGATGCGAGGCAATACAGGAAGGCGCTGTTTGCGGGAGGCTTCGGAGCCCAAACAATAAACTCCGTCGAGCAAACCGCCCTATCGCCCGCTTGACCAACCAACCAGACACGGGGGATGTGAGGATTGAGCTTTGACACCAGTACAGCCCCGTCTGGAACCGGCGTCTTGTTACTCTTGATCGATCCGCCAAGTTCAATGACAGGCATCTTGCTGGCATCGAAGGCAGGAATGCTGTAGTGCGTGAATCTCTCCCCTGGTTCGTCGGTAGGATTCACAGCCCCCTTTCCTTGCTGGGCCACATCACCGAACGAGAAGACGCGCCACCCCTCCGGAATCTCCCCCAGCTCCGATTCGACGAGGCGATCGGGGAAGAGGTCGTAGAGGTGGGCGGGGAGGCCGGGGAGGGATTGGCCGCGCTGCCAGCGGCCTTCCATCTTGGCGCGCACGGGTTCGAAGTCCACGAACCACGCCTTGAACAGCGCGCGGGCCATGGCTTCCAGCGTTTCGTTTTGCTTGCGGTTGAGTTCTATTTTGTCGTCCAGCGTGCCGAGGATGTGGGCGATGGCGCGTTGTTCGGCGATGGGCGGCAACCGCAGTCGAATTGCTTTGAGCGAAGTCACCGGCCGACTGATGGCTGGGACGCCGGTTTGCGAAGTGTTCGCTAACAGTGCAGCTTGACCTGCGGGCGACTTGAAGAAGTAGTAGATGAATTCAGAGAGCGCCTTTTGCTTGTTGCAGGCCAGTTTCATCTGACTTTGCGAAACGACGTAGCGAGAAAATGGTTGATTTGGAATCAGGCCAACCTGCCCAAGCGTGCCTCGATGCGTGAACACCAGATCGCCGGGAAATGCATTAGCGTTAGCAAGGTCGTTGGCCTTTTCCTCCGTTAGAAAAACGAAGCCTTCGCCGTGAAATCGCCCATTGGTCAGGTTGACGCCGCGGATTACTGGCACACCCTTTGGCACGAAGTTGTCAGTCTTAATGTCCGAGCCGAACGGCCCCATCGCTATCTTTTCTGCGATGTCTTCAACACGAACTGTCTGCCACTCATTCGCCATACCCAAGCTCCTTCAGGTTGGCTTCAATCGCCGCGTCCAGTTTGGCCGCTGTTGTCCGCTGCTCGCGCCACAACGCCGAGAGCCGCGCCATCTTTTCCGCGAACGGTTCGCCGTCGTCTTCCTGCTCCGCCGCGCCCACGTAGCGCCCCGGCGTGAGCACGTAGTCGTGCTTGCGGATCTCGTCCAGCATGGCGGACTTGCAGAAACCCGGCACGTCGGCGTATTCGCCGGCGTCCTTTTCGCCGCGCCAGGCGTGGTAGGTGTCGGCAATCTTTTTGATTTCCTCGTCGGTGAGTTCGCGCCGGGTACGGTCCACCATCACGCCCATGTTGCGGGCGTCGATGAACAGCACCTGCCCGCGGCGGTCGCGCAGGCCACCCTTCTTACTGTTTGCGGGGTTCTTGTTGCGGGCCAGGAACCACAGGCAGGCGGGGATCTGGGTGGAATAGAAGAGCTGCCCCGGCAGCGCCACCATGCAGTCCACCGCGTCGGCTTCCAGCATGGCCTTGCGGATTTCGCCCTCGCCGCTCTGGTTGGAACTCATGGAGCCGTTGGCCAGCACCACACCCGCGGTGCCGTTGGGGGCGAGGTGATGGTAGATGTGCTGCAGCCACGCATAGTTGGCATTGCCCACGGGCGGTACTCCGAACTGCCAGCGCACGTCTTCGCGCAGACGCTCGCCGCCCCAGTCGGAGATGTTGAACGGCGGGTTGGCAAGGATGTAGTCGGCCCTGAGGTCGCGCAGTTCGTCCTTGTGGAAGCTGCCTTCGTTGTTCCAGCGGATGTCGGCGTCGATGCCGCGCACGGCCAGGTTCATCTTGCACAGGCGCCAGGTGGTGTAGTTGGACTCCTGGCCGTAGATGGCGATGTCGCCGATGCGGCCGCCGTGCTCCTCGACGAACTTTTCCGATTGCACGAACATGCCGCCCGAACCACAGCAAGGGTCGTAGACGCGGCCGGAATACGGCTCCAGCATTTCCACCAGCACGCGCACCACCGAGCGCGGGGTATAGAACTCGCCGCCGCGCTTGCCTTCGGCGCCGGCGAACTGGCCGAGGAAGTATTCGTAGACGCGGCCGAGGACGTCCTTCGACTTGTCGCCATCCTCGTTCAGCGCGATGCCGGAGATCAGGTCGATCAGCTCGCCCAGCATCACCTTGTTGAGGGCGGGGCGGGCGTAGTCCTTGGGCAGCACGCCCTTGAGGGATTCGTTCTCCTTCTCGATGGCGCGCATGGCGTCGTCGATCAGGGTGCCGATGGCGGGCTGTTTGGCGTTGGCCTGCAGGTGCGACCAGCGCGCTTCCTTGGGCACCCAGAACACGTTGTCGGCGAGGTATTCGTCGCGGTCTTCGGCGGCGGCCGGGTCTTCGGCCAGCAGCGCCTGGTGCCTGGCCTCGAAGGCGTCGGAAATGTACTTGAGGAAGATGAGCCCGAGGGCGACATGCTTGTAGTCGGAGGGCTCCATGTTGCCGCGCAGCTTGTCGGCGGCCTTGAAGAGTTCGGCCTCAAAACCGAGGGAGGCGCCGTTGGCGTTTTTGGCGACCCTTTTCTTTGTCATGCTGTTCTTGTCCTTTGCGTGATGTTCTTTTTGCTCTCTGGCAATGATCCGGCGCCTGGGCTCGCGGCGCGCATCAGGCATGCTCAATGCCTGGAAACGCCAGCGAATCCCTGGTCCATGGTCAGGGAACCTTCCCCCTCTCAGGCAGCCTGAGCCGCTGCTGGATGTACACGCCATGCACCATCTCGTCTTCGGTGCGGCGTGCCTAGTCTTCGGCGTCGCGCTTGGTGCGGACGGTTTTGGTGTTGGTCGGCCAGCCGCGTTTTGCGGACTACGGCCTTCCAGGTGCCGGCAGGGGTTTGACGATCGTGGCCATCTGAAAGGACTCCAAAGGCAGGCTGGCGTACCAGCACTGTACCGATTTTGTACCTTTGGACCATGGGACTGATCCAGATGCCACTACCGTAATGAGAACAAAGCCGCGCAATGCGCGGCTTTGGAGGTGGTGGGCCCACACGGACTCGAACCGTGGACCAAAGGATTATGAGTCCTCTGCTCTAACCGACTGAGCTATAGGCCCGAAGGACGCCGGATTATAGCGGCGCCTTGTCGGCGGAGCCAACTGGCTGGCCGTTGCCGAGGAACAGGCTGGTGAAGTCCTCGGCCGGCAGCGGCGGGCTGACCAGGAAGCCCTGGATCTGCTCGCAGCCTTCTTGGGCGAGGAAGGTCTTCTGCGCCTCCTTCTCCACGCCCTCGGCGATCACCGTCAACTGCAGGCTGCGCGCCAGGGCGATGATGGCGCGGACGATGGCGACGTCGTTGGAGTCGTCTGGCAGGCCGCGGACGAAGGACTTGTCGATCTTCAGGCTGTCCAGTGGCAGACGCTTCAGGTAGCTGAGCGAGGAGTAGCCGGTGCCGAAGTCGTCGATCGCCAGTTCCAGACCGAGGGCCTTGAGTTCGTGGAGGATGGCCAGGGCCTCCTCGGTCTCGCTCATGATGAAGCCTTCGGTGATCTCCAGCTGGAGCCGTTCGGCGGGCAGGGCGAATTCGTCCAGCAGGGCGGCGATGCGCTGGGTCAGTTGCGGATGGCGCAGCTGGGCGCTGGCGAGGTTGACCGACAGCGGGCCGAAGGGGACGTGCTGGTGGTGCCACTGGCTCATCTGCCGGCAGGCCTCGCGCAGCACCCAGTCGCCGATCTGCTGGATCAGGCCGCTTTCTTCGGCCAGCGGGATGAAACGGTCGGGCGGCACCTCGCCGATCACCGGGTGGTGCCAGCGGATCAGTGCCTCGGCACCGGTCAGGCGCAGGTCGGCGAGGCGCAGCTTGGGCTGGTAGTGGAGGCTCAGCTCGTTGCGTTCCAGGGCGCGGCGCAGCTCGTTCTCCAGGGCCATGCGCTGGGTGGCCTGGTAGGTGAGGTCGCGGGTGTAGAGCTCGACGCGGTTGCGGCCGCCGGCCTTGGCGCGGTACATGGCGGCGTCGGCGTTCTTCACCAGGGTGGCGACGTCCTGGCCGTCCTGCGGGTAGAGGCTGATGCCGATGCTGGCGCTGATGAAGAACTCGTGGCTTTCGGCCGGGAAGGGGGCCTTGAAGCAGTCGAGCAGCTTGTTGGCGACCGCCACGGCGTCGTCGGCCTGGTGCAGGCCGGGCAGCAGGATGATGAACTCGTCGCCGCCCAGGCGGGCCACGGTGTCGATGTCGCGCAGTTGCTCGCGCAGACGCTGGGCGATGCCCTTCAGCAGCTCGTCGCCGACCGGGTGGCCGAGGCTGTCGTTGATGTGCTTGAAGCGGTCCAGGTCGAGGAACAGCACGGCGCCCAGGCGGCCGTCGGTCTGCGCGTCGGCCAGGGCAGCGAGCAGGCGGCTTTCGAACAGCAGGCGGTTGGGCAGGCCGGTGAGCGGGTCGTGGTGGGCCTGGTAGTCGAGGCGTGCCTGGGCGTGCTTGAGGATGGTGATGTCGGCGAACACCCCGACGAAATGGGTGATCTCTCCGTGGGTGTCGCGCACCGTGCTGATGGTCAGCCATTCCGGGTAGATCTCGCCGTTCTTGCGGCGGTTCCAGATCTCCCCCTGCCAGTGGCCTTGGTCGGTGAGGCGGTGCCACATGGCCAGGTAGAAGGCGCTGTCGTGCTGCCCGGAGGCGAGCATGCGCGGGGTTTGGCCGAGGGCTTCCGCCTCGCTGTAGCCGGTGATGGTGGTGAAGGCGCGGTTGACCGCGGTGATGCGCTGCCGGGTGTCGGTGATCATCACCCCTTCGGCGGTGCTTTCGAACACCGTGGCGGCCTGGCGCAGCTTCTCCTGCATCTGCTGGCGCTCGGTGATGTCG
The DNA here is from genome assembly GCF_000364625.1 of Pseudomonas thermotolerans DSM 14292. Taxonomy (GTDB): domain Bacteria; phylum Pseudomonadota; class Gammaproteobacteria; order Pseudomonadales; family Pseudomonadaceae; genus Aquipseudomonas; species Aquipseudomonas thermotolerans. The sequence goes on along the minus strand of NZ_KB822621.1, from coordinate 54,645 downwards.
CGGGCGATGGTCAGCATGCAGGGGGCGTTGCCGATCAGCAGGGTCTGCACCGACAGCTCGCAGAGCTTGATCTGACCGCTGCGTGTGCGGATGCTGGCGAGGAAGTCGCGCACGCTGCCGTCGCGCTGCAGCAGGTCGATCATCCGTTGGCGCTCGCCGGGTTCGACCCACAGACCGAGCTCGAGGGTCGTGCGTTCCCGCGCTTCCTCGGCGCTGTAGCCGCTGATCAGGGTGAAGCCTTCGTTTACGTCGATCAGCCGGCCGTCGCTCAGGCGGGAGATCAGCATGCCGTCCGGGTAGGCATGGAAGGTGCGGGCGAATTTTTCCTCGGAGATCCGCAGCTGCTCCTGGGCTTCCTTGAGCTGGGAGATGTCGCGTACCGCGACCACCAGGGCGGGAATGTCGTCGAGCTGGATGTGCTGGGAGGAGATCAGCCCGGTGAAGCATTCGCCGTTGCGTCGGCGGAAGGACATTTCCATGTTGTGCAGGCTCTGCTGCTGCATGCGCTGCAGCAGCGTCAGGGCGATTTCCGGGGTGTCCCAGATGCCCAGTTCGCTGGTGGTCTTGCCGATCGCCTCAACGGCGCTGATGCCCAGCTGTTCCTCGAAGGTGCGGTTGACCTTGAGCAGGCGGCCGTCCGTGCGGCGGGCGATGACCTGGAGGTCCGGAGAATGGTGGAACACCGAGGAGAACTGCTGTTCGGAAAGGCGCAGGGCACGCTCGGTCTGCATGGCTTCGGTGATGTCGATCATCAGCCCGCGCAGCAGAGGCGTGCCGGCCTGGTCGATGAGGGTGACGATGTCGCGTATCCAGACCACCCGGCCGTCGGCGGCGATCATCCGGTAGTCGAAGGTGTGATCGCGGCCGGCCTCGCTCTCGCAGGTGCAGTAGGCGATGGCCTGGGCGGCATCCTCGGGATGCAGAGTGCGCTCCCAGAAGCCGGGCTCGAGCCATTCGTCGAGGGGGTAGCCGAGTAGTGTCTCGGCGTGCGGCGAGACGTAGGTGAAGCGGTAGTCGGCGCGGCGCATCTCCCAGGCGATGGCCGAGAGGCTTTCCAGCAGGCCGCGATAGTGCTGCTCGCTGTTGCGCAACTGCGCTTCCAGCACCACGCGGCGGCTGATCTCGCTGCTCAGGCGGTGGTTGATGCGCAGGATGATGGCGAGCGTGGCCAGCATCGCGAGGAGGATCGGCAGGCCGTAGAGCAGGACTTCGCGCCAGCGGTGGTGGGGCTCCTGCACCGAGCCGACCCAGGGGGCCTGGAGGGCGTCGACTTCCGCGGCGCTGAGTTCAGCGAACAGCTTGTCGAGGATCCCCACCAGCCGTTCGTGCTGGGGCGGCACGGCCATCGACAGCTGGTAGCGGTAGGGCGTCTCGCCGCTGACGTGCAGGCCGTCCAGCCTGAACTGGCGCAGGCTCCAGACGCTGGAGGCGAGGTCGCTGACGAAGGCGTCCACCTGGCTGGTGGCCAGCGCCTGCAGGGCGGCGCCGACGTTGGGCAGGGGCAGCAGGCTGAGGTCGGGGTGCCGGCTGCGCAGCAGCTCGTGCGGGGCGTAGTCCTGCACCACGGCGACCTTGAGGCCGTAGAGCTCCTGCAGGGTGCGTGGCTGTGGGCCACCCTGGCGGGCCAGGATGATGATCGGGAAGTCCAGGTAGGGGCGGGTGAAGCGCAGGTAGGCGCGCCGCTCCTGGGTGGACATGATGCCCGGTAGCAGGTCCAGTTCGCCGCGCCGGGCCTGGGCCAGGACCTCGCTCCAGTTGCGTGGCTCGACCGGCAGCAGGCGGATGCCGAGGCGCTGTTCGATGAGGCGCACGTAGTCCGCGGCCAGCCCCCTATACTGGTCGTGCTCGTCGCGGAATTCGAAGGGCGGCCAGGAGGTGTCGATGCCCAGGCGCAACTGGCGGTGTTCGGCGAGCCAGGTGCGTTCCTCCTGGCTGAGGTCGAGCGCCACTGCCGGCGTGCTCAGGAACGTCAGACACAACAGCAGAATGGCCGGCAGTCGCGGCATGGTGTCCCGTCCCCGAGCAGTGGCTTGTCGCCAGAGTGTAATCGGCGGCGGGGGAGGCCGGAAGCCTGCCCGAAAAGCAGAACCCCGACCGGCTGGTCGGGGTTCTGGAGGGGGTCACTCGTCGAGGAACGAACGCAGGTGCTCGCTGCGGGTCGGGTGGCGCAGCTTGCGTAGCGCCTTGGCCTCGATCTGGCGGATACGCTCGCGGGTCACGTCGAACTGCTTGCCGACCTCCTCGAGGGTGTGGTCGGTGTTCATGTCGATGCCGAAGCGCATGCGCAGCACCTTGGCCTCGCGCGCGGTGAGCCCGGCCAGCACCTCGCGGGTAGCTTCCTTGAGGCTTTCCACCGTGGCCACTTCGATGGGCGACTGCATGGTGGAGTCCTCGATGAAGTCGCCCAGATGCGAATCTTCGTCGTCGCCGATGGGCGTCTCCATCGAGATCGGCTCCTTGGCGATCTTCAGCACCTTGCGGATCTTGTCCTCGGGCATGTCCATGCGCTCGCCCAGCTCTTCCGGAGTCGGCTCGCGGCCCATCTCCTGGAGCATCTGGCGGGAGATGCGGTTGAGCTTGTTGATGGTCTCGATCATGTGCACCGGGATGCGGATGGTGCGCGCCTGGTCGGCGATCGAACGGGTGATCGCCTGGCGGATCCACCAGGTGGCGTAGGTCGAGAACTTGTAACCGCGGCGGTATTCGAACTTGTCCACGGCCTTCATCAGGCCGATGTTGCCTTCCTGGATCAGGTCCAGGAACTGCAGGCCGCGGTTGGTGTACTTCTTGGCGATGGAGATCACCAGGCGCAGGTTGGCCTCGACCATCTCCTTCTTGGCGCGTCGGGCCTTGGCCTCGCCGATGGACATGCGGCGGTTGATGTCCTTGATCTCGGCGATGGTCAGCTTGGTCTCGTCCTGCAGCTCGGCGAGCATCTGCTGGCAGCGCTGGATGTCGGCCTGCAGGTTGCCGATGGCCTCGGCGTACTTGGCCTTGCTCTTGGCGATCTCGGGCGCCCAGTCGAGATTGACCTCGTTGCCCGGGAACAGGCGCAGGAAGTCGGCGCGCGGCATGCGCGCGTCACGCACGCAGAGCTGCATGATGGCGCGTTCCTGGGCGCGCACGCGGTCCAGGGCATCGCGCACCACGGCGACCAGGGCGTCGTACTGCTTGGGCACCAGCTTGATCGGCATGAACAGGTCAGCCAGCGCCTGCAGTTCAGCGATGCCTTGCTTGCTGCCGCGACCGTACTTCTCCAGGGCCTTGTGGGTTTTCTCCAGCTGTTCGGCCACGGCGCTGAAGCGGCGGGCGGCCTCTTCCGGGTCCGGACCGCCGTCGCCTTCGGCCTCGTCGTCGTCGGAGGCTTCGGCGTCCTCGTCCTCGTCGTCGTCATCGGCCACCGCGGCGCTGCCGTTCTTCAGCTCGGGCACCGGGGCCTCGCTGGGTTCGGCGATGTCGTCGTCCGGGTCGATGTAGCCGCTGAGCACTTCCGCCAGGCGGCCACCCTCGGTGGTGACGCGCTGGTATTCGGACAGGATGGTGTCCACGGTGCCGGGGAAGTGGGCGATGGCGCTCATCACCTCGCGGATGCCTTCCTCGATGCGCTTGGCGATCTCGATCTCGCCTTCGCGGGTAAGCAGTTCCACGGTACCCATCTCGCGCATGTACATGCGTACCGGGTCGGTGGTGCGGCCAATGTCGGTTTCCACCGCGGCCAGGGCGGCGGCGGCTTCCTCGGCGGCGGCTTCGTCGGTTTCCGCTTCGGCCAGCAACAGGGCATCCGCATCCGGGGCGCTCTCGAATACGTTGATGCCCATGTCATTGATCATGCGGATGATGTCTTCCACCTGTTCCGGATCGGAAATATCTTCTGGCAGGTGGTCGTTGACCTCGGCGTAAGTCAGGTAGCCCTGCTCACGGCCACGGCTGATCAACTCTTTCAAACGAGACTGCTGTTGCGCTTTTCCGGACATAACACCCTATCCATTGAAGGTCTAGGCGGGCTGAAAACAAGCTGACCATTATAGCCGAGCACGGGCGTCACGCGCCAGTTGGGTTCGGCGTGATGGCGGAGGCGTTGCGGCTGAGAAGGTCGCGCAGCAAGGACTTTTCCTCGGCGCTCAACTCGCTGTTACGCGCTTTGCGGAGCAGTTGCTCCAAGCTGCGCTCGCGTTGGCGGGCGGCAAGAGTAGTTATAGTGTCGAAAAACTGTTGTTCAAGGCTGTCGGCGCTGATCAGCCACTCCTTTTCGGCCAATGCCTTGAGCAGGCGACCCTGTTCCGTGCCGTGCCAGCGGGCGATCAGCTGCAGGGCGCTGAGCTTCGGGTTCTTCTGCAGTGCGCCGAGCAGGGCGACCAGTAACTGGGCGTAGGTGTCGCCTTCGTCGGCGAAGTGGCTGACATCCTCTACCTTCTGGGCCAGCTGCGGGTGGTGCAGCAGGGTGCGCAGGGCGGTCAGGGTCGGCGATTCCACCTTGATCGGCTTGCGTGGAGGGTGCGGCAAATGGTCGCGGTCGCCCTTCCTCCAGCCCTTGCCATTGCCCTTCTGCCAGGGCTTGCGAGGGGCGAAGCTGTCGACAGGCGGCTCGAGGTGTCGGGCGTAGTCGGCGATGTCGGCGTAGTCGGCCTGGGCCTCGTAGTAGTCATGGGCGCCGGGCGGGGCCTCGCTGGTCGGTGCGGGCTGTGGCGTCTGCTGGGCCAGCTGGCCGAGGGCTTCACCGCTCAGCCCGGTGATCTCGCTAAGGCGCTGGCGCATCAGGGCGCGCAGGTTGGCGCCGGGAATCCGCTCGAGCAGCGGCGTGGCCAGGGTGACCAGGTGGGCCTTGCCCTCCAGGGAGCGCGGATCGGCCTCTTCCATCAGGTGCTGGAAGAAGTAGTCGGCCAGCGGCTGGGCATGCTGGGTGATGCGTGCGCGGAAGGCGTCGGTGCCTTCGCGGCGTACCAGGCTGTCTGGATCCTCGCCCTCGGGGAGGAACAAAAAGCGCGCGCGGCGGCCGTCCTGCAGGTGTGGCAGGGTGGATTCCAGGGCCCGCCAGGCGGCGCTGCGCCCGGCCTGGTCGCCGTCGAAGCAGAACAGGATGTTCGGCACCAGGCGGAACAGGCGCTTGACGTGCTCCTCGCTGGTGGCGGTGCCGAGGGTGGCCACTGCGTTGCGGATGCCCTGCTGGGCCAGGGCGATCACGTCCATGTAGCCCTCGACCACCATGATCTCGTCGAGGTTGCGGCTATGGCGGCGCGCCTCGAATAGTCCGTAGAGTTCCTGTCCCTTGTGGAACACCGGGGTTTCCGGGGAGTTCAGGTACTTCGGCTTGTCGTTGCCGAGCACCCGGCCGCCGAAGGCGATGACCCGCCCTCGGCTGTCGCGGATGGGGAACATGACCCGGTCGCGGAAGCGGTCGTAGCGCTTGCCGGTGTCGGCGTTCTCGATCAGCAGGCCGGCCTCGATCAGCGCCTTCTGCTGCAAGGCGTCGCCGCCCAGGTGTCTGAGCAGGTTGTCCCAGCCGGGTGGGGCGAAGCCGAGGGCGAAGTCACGTGCGATCTCCCCGGACAGGCCGCGGCCCTTCAGGTAGTCCACCGCGGCCTTGCGGGCCGGATGGCTTTTCAGCGCCTGGCGATAGTACTCGGCGGCGGCGGCGAGCAGCGGGTAGAGTGGCGAATCGCCAGACTGGCGCGGGGTGCCGCTGCGCCGGCCTTCCTCACGCGGCACCTCCATGCCGGCGGCGCGGGCCAGTTCCTCGACGGCCTGGGGAAACTCCAGGTTGTCGTGGTCCATAAGGAAGCCCAGGGCGTTGCCGCCGGCGCCGCAGCCGAAGCAGTAGTAGAACTGCTTGTCCGGGCTGACGGTGAAGGAGGGGGTCTTTTCCTTGTGGAAGGGGCAGCAGGCACTGTAGTTCTTGCCGGTCTTCTTCAGCTGGACGCGCGAGCTCACCACGTCGACGATGTCGGTGCGGTTGAGCAGGTCGTCGATGAAGGATTGCGGAATCAGGCCGGCCATGGGGATTCAGGATACTGGCGCTGGCAGTGCACGGAAACAACAAAACTCCGCGTATTCGCCATGGGCGAAGCGGAGTCCGTGTCTGCTGCGTGCGATGCCCGGGCTAGCCGGGCATTCTGGACGTTGCGCGCCGTATCAGTACAGGCGAACGGCGCGACGCTGTTCGCGCTGCACTTTCTTGGCGTGACGCTTGACGGCGGCGGCAGCCTTGCGTTTGCGCTCAGCGGTCGGTTTTTCGTAGAACTCGCGGCTGCGGACTTCGGCCAGCACACCGGCTTTCTCGCAGGAGCGCTTGAAGCGACGCAGGGCTACGTCGAAGGGTTCATTTTCTTTGACTTTGACGGAAGGCATCCAGGTCGTACCTACAATTGATTACCGGTATTGGGGCGCGCTCCCGGCAGGCGGCACGGGTGCGTCCGTTTTCAAGGGCTGCGGATGTTACCGCCTCGCCGCCCGGAATGCAAAGCCTCCGATAGAAAACCGCTGGTCGTGGGCGGCGGGCGGCGATTATCATGCGCCCCTCATTTTAGTCTGCTGGGACCTGAAGGCACGTACCCATGCTAGTGCTGGGGTTGGAAACATCCTGCGACGAGACCGGCGTCGCCCTCTACGACAGCGAGCGCGGCCTGCTAGCCGATGCCCTGTTCAGCCAGATCGACCTGCACCGCGTGTACGGCGGCGTGGTGCCGGAGCTGGCTTCCCGTGATCACGTCAAGCGCCTGCTGCCGCTGATTCGCCAGGTGCTGGACGAGGCCGGCGTGCGCCCCGCGCAGATCGACGGCATCGCCTACACCGCAGGTCCCGGTCTGGTCGGTGCGCTCTTGGTTGGCGCCTCCTGCGCCCAGGCCCTGGCCTTCGCATGGAGCGTCCCGGCGCTCGGCGTGCACCACATGGAGGGCCACCTCCTCGCGCCCATGCTGGAGGAAGCCCCGCCGCAGTTTCCCTTCGTCGCCCTGCTGGTGTCCGGCGGTCACACCCAACTGGTGCGGGTCGACGGCATCGGTCGCTACCAACTGCTCGGCGAGTCCCTGGACGACGCCGCCGGCGAGGCTTTCGACAAGACCGCCAAGCTGATCGGCTTGGGCTATCCCGGTGGTCCGGAGATAGCCCGTCTGGCCGAGCGTGGTACCCCGGGGCGCTTCGTCTTCCCGCGACCGATGACCGACCGCCCGGGCCTGGATTTCAGCTTCAGCGGCCTGAAGACCTTCGCCCTGAACACCTGGCAGCAGTGCCAGGCGTCCGGGGACGACGGCGAACAAACCCGCTGCGACATCGCTCTGGCGTTCCAGCAGGCGGTGGTGGAGACTCTCACCATCAAGTGCCAGCGTGCCCTTAGGCAGACAGGCCTGAACAGCCTGGTGATCGCCGGCGGAGTGAGCGCCAACAGGGCTTTGCGGGCCTCCCTGGAAAGCATGCTGGCACGCCTGAAGGGGCGGGTGTTCTACGCCCGGCCGCGCTTCTGCACCGACAACGGCGCGATGATCGCCTACGCTGGCTGTCAGCGCCTGTTGGCCGGACAGCACGACGGTCCGGAGATCGGTGTCAGGGCCCGCTGGCCGATGGACAGCCTGCCGAGTTGCCAGGCGTAGGTGGTTGCCGGCTAGAAATGCCGTTCGTGCCCGGCGAACAGATCGCGCAGGTTGCCGCGATGCCGCCAGACGATCAGCACGGTGAGCAGGGCCATGGGCAGCAGCGCCCCGGCCTGTTGCCAGGCCAGCAGTGGCAGGCTGAGCGGCGTGGCGATCAGCGCGGCCACCGAGCTGGTGCGGGTCAGCGCGAAGGCCAGCAGCCAGGCGCAGATGCACAGCAGCGCGGCGGGCGGATAGAGACCGAGCAGGACCCCGGCGGCGGTGGCCACGCCCTTGCCGCCGCGGAAACGGAAGTACAGGGGGTAGAGGTGGCCGATCACCGCGGCGAGGCCGATCCAGGCCTGCTGCTGGACGCCGAGGCCGAGCAGGGTGGCGGCCAGCACCGGCAGCAGGCCCTTGAGCAGGTCGCCGAGCAGGGTGAGGATGGCGAGCTTCTTCCCGGCGACCCGCAGCATGTTGGTGGCGCCAGGGTTGCCCGAGCCGCTGGTACGTGGGTCCGGGCCGCCGGCGAGGTGGCTGAGCAGGATGGCGAAGGACAGGGAACCGAGCAGGTAGGCGAGGATCGCCAGCAGCCAAAACATGGTATCCATTCCGGGCAGGGATGCCCCCGATTCTAACGGGGCACCGAGCCCTTGTCGTGGAGCAGAGCGGTTGGACAACGTATTTATCGAGGGCCTGGAGGTCGACACCCTGATCGGGGCGTACGACTGGGAGCGCAGCATCCGCCAGTGCCTTCGCCTGGATCTGACCTTCGCCTGGGACGTCAGTGGGCCGGCCGCCGACGATGACCTGGGCAAGGCGCTGGACTATGCCAGGGTGTCGGCAAGCATCGAGGCGTTCGCCCGCGCAGCGCGCTTCGAACTGGTGGAGACTTTCGCCGAACGCCTGGCGGAAGCCCTGATGAGCGAGTTCGGCATTGGCTGGCTGCGTCTGCGGGTCACCAAGCCGGGCGCCAATCCCGCGGCGGCGGGCGTCGGCGTGGAGATCGAGCGCGGATGTCGCTAACCCCGGTTTTCCTCGGTCTGGGCAGCAATGTCCAGCGCGAGAAGCATATCCTCGCTGGCCTGGATGCCCTGGCCGGTTTCCTCCATGAGCTGCGCTGCTCGCCGGTGTTCGAGAGCGAGGCGGTGGGTATCAAGAGCGGGCATTTCTACAACCTGGCGGTGGTGGCGCTCACCGACCTGCCGCTGCACGAGCTGGATCGCCGGCTGAAGGCCATCGAGGCGGACAACGGCCGCTACGCGCCGGGGCGCCAGGGGCTGCCGCTGGACATCGACGTGCTGCTCTATGGCGACCAGGTCGGTGATTTCGACGGTCTGGTGCTGCCGCGCCCGGAGATCCTCCGCAACGCCTTCGTGCTCTGGCCGCTGGCCCTGCTGGCGCCGGACCAGCTGCACCCGGAGGCGGGGCGCAGCTTCGCCGAGCTGTGGCGGGAGATGCGCAGCGAGCAGCGCCTGTGGCCGGTGGCTCTGCAGTGGCGAGGCGTCGAGCTGACCCCGCAGGAGCTGCTGCTGGCCCACCCGCTGCCTGTCTGAGGGCGGCTAGGCCCGTTCCGCCTTGTACGCCTTGAGCGCGGCGAGGCGCTCGCGGGCCAGTGCCTCGCCCAGCTCCGCTCCCTTTAGACCACGCTCCAGCAGGGGCTGTACGGCCACCGTGCGGGCCGCGTCAGCCGCGCCGCGCAGGTAGGCGGCCTGGGGATAGTCGCGCTGCTCCAGGCCGTGGCGGCCGCGGGCGTCCATCTCGCAGGCGGCGATGAATTCCTCGAAGCGCTGCGGCCGGCGGTAGGCGTCGAAGCGCTGCAGCAGCTCCAGCAGGGTGGCTGGGCGCAACTCCAGGGCGCGGTGGGCGTGAGTGTGGAACTCGCCGACCAGCACGGCCAGCTCGGCGCAGTCGCGCGGCGCCTTGCAGCGCTGGTTAACTGCCTGGATCAGGCGCACGCCGCGCTGCTCGTGGGCGATGTGCCGTGGCCATTGCTCGGGCGGGGTCAGGCCCTTGCCCAGGTCGTGCAGCAGGCAGGCCCAGCGCACGGTCAGCGGCTGCTCGCGAAGGGCGCACTGGCGCAGCACCATCAGGCAGTGCACGCCGGTATCCACTTCCGGATGGTGGGCTTCGGGCTGCGGCACGCCGAACAGGGCGTCCAGCTCCGGCAGCAGGTGGGCCAGGGCTCCGCAGTCGCGCAGCACCTGGATGAACACGTCCGGGCGTGGCTCCATCAGGGCGCGGGAGATCTCCTTCCAGCTACGCTCGGCGGTCAGCGCCTGCAGTTCGCCGGAGTCGGCGATCCGGCGCATCAGCTGCAGAGTTTCCTCGGCCACCCGGAAGCCCAGCGGTGCGTAGCGGGCGGCAAAGCGGGCGACTCGCAGCACGCGCAGAGGGTCCTCGGCGAAGGCCGGCGAGACGTGGCGCAGCAGGCGGGCCTGGAGGTCCGCCTGGCCGCCGTAGGGGTCGATGATCCGGCCCTGATCGTCTTCGGCCATGGCGTTGATGGTCAGGTCGCGGCGCAGCAGGTCCTCTTCCAGGCTGACGTCGGGGCTGGCGTAGAAGGTGAAGCCGCCGTAGCCCCGGCCGCTCTTGCGTTCGGTACGGGCTAGGGCGTACTCCTCGCCGGTCTGCGGATGCAGGAACACCGGGAAGTCGCCACCCACCGGGCGGAAGCCGCGGGCCTGCATGTCCTCGATGCTGGCGCCGACCACCACCCAGTCGATGTCCGTCACCGGCCGGCCGAGCAGGCGGTCGCGCACGGCACCGCCAACCTTGTAGATCTGCATGAACTGTCCTCCGTGGAGGAGAACAGGATACCCCTTCCCGGGCTCCGCGGCCCGGGAAAAGCCTAGGGATGCGCCTCGGGCAGCTGCTGCAGGAGGGCGCGCACGGCACGCTGCAAGTAGTCGACGCGGTAGCGGCCCGGGCTCAGCCCGGTGCTCACGGTGCCTTCCCAGAGCACCTGGCCGTCCGGGCTGGCGAGGCGCAGGCGCAGGGTGCCCGCTTCGTCGCGCAGGCGGTGGACGGCCTGGTAGGGGCCGAGCTCCTCGGGCGGGGAGATGTCGACGCGGTATTCCAGCGGGTGGTCGTCCAGGGTCAGCCAGTAGTAGGCCAGCAACTGCGGAGTCTGGCTGTCGCGGTAACCGCGCTCGAGAAGCCCCTGGCGAAGCAGTGGGCCGAGCTCGGCGTAGCGTTGCGGGTAGGGGGCGGGGGCGCTCTTGGCCTGTTCCGGCGGCATCAGCTGGAAGCTCTGGCGGCCGGCCAGCTCCGGTGTCGCGCTCTGCACGACGTGGATCTGCGGGATGTGGCTGGCGCAGGTGGCCAGCCCGAGGCACAGCAGGATGAGGGCGATGACGCGCATGTTGCGGGGCCTCCTCGGGCGGTGGGGCCATGCTCGGCCCCGCCGGGGTGAGGGTCAACCGATCAAATGGGCGGTAGCGCCAGCTCTAGGCGAGTGTGTTCGTCGCTGTCCTGTTCTCCGCGCGGTGGCATGTGCAGGCTCTGCACGATCTGGTCGCCGCGCACGCTCTCCAGGTGGATGTCGAAGCCCCACAGGCGGTGCAGGTGCTTGAGCACCTCGCCGGTGGACTCGCCGATCGGCTTGCGGTCGTGCTGCTGGTGGCGCAGGGTCAGCGAGCGGTCGCCGCGGCGGTCGACACTCCAGATCTGCACGTTGGGCTCGCGGTTGCCGAGATTGTACTGGGCGGCCAGGTACTCGCGGATCAGCCGGTAGCCGGCTTCGTCGTGGATCGCCGGGATCACCAGCTCGTCCTTCTGGTCGTCGTCGAGCACGCTGAACAGCTTGAGGTCGCGGATCACCTTGGGCGACAGGAACTGCAGGATGAAGCTCTCGTCCTTGAAGCTGCGCATGGCGAACTTGATGGTCTCCAGCCAGTCGCTCCCGGCGAAGTCGGGGAACCAGTGGCGGTCTTCCTCGGTGGGGTTCTCGCAGATCCGGCGGATGTCGCTGTAGATGGCGAAGCCCAGGGTGTAGGGGTTGATGCCGCTGTAGTAGGGGCTGTCGTAGCCCGGCTGGTAGATCACGCTGGTGTGCGCTTGGAGGAATTCCAGCATGAAGCCGTCGGTGACCAGGCCCTCGTCGTACAGATCGTTCATCAGGGTGTAGTGCCAGAAGGTCGCCCAGCCCTCGTTCATCACCTGGGTCTGGCGCTGCGGGTAGAAGTACTGGGCGATCTTGCGCACGATGCGTACCACCTCGCGCTGCCAGGGCTCGAGCAGCGGGGCGTGTTTCTCGATGAAGTAGAGGATGTTCTCCTGGGGCTCGGCCGGCCAGCGTTTGCTGTCCTCCTCGTGGTTCTTGCGGGAGCCCTGGGGAATGGTCCGCCAGAGGTCGTTGATCTGCCGCTGCAGGTGCTCCTCACGCTCCTTCTGGCGACGCCGCTCCTCCTCGGCGGAGATCGGGTAGGGGCGCTTGTAGCGGTCGACGCCGTAGTTCATCAGGGCGTGGCAGGAGTCCAGCAGTTCCTCTACCGCGTCGATGCCGTGGCGCTCTTCGCACTGCATGATGTACTGCTTGGCGAATACCAGGTAATCGATGATCGAGCTGGCGTCGGTCCAGGTGCGGAACAGGTAGTTGCCCTTGAAGAAACTGTTGTGGCCGTAGCAGGCATGGGCGATCACCAGGGCCTGCATGCACATGGTGTTCTCTTCCATCAGGTAGGCGATGCAGGGATCGGAGTTGATCACGATCTCGTAGGCCAGACCCATCTGCCCGCGCTTGTAGCCCTTCTCGGTGGCCAGGAAGTGCTTGCCGTAGGACCAGTGGTGGTAGCCCAGGGGCATGCCCACCGAGGCATAGGCGTCCATCATCTGTTCGGCGGTGATTACCTCGATCTGGTTCGGGTAGGTGTCGAGCGCGTAGCGCTCGGCCAACCGGGCGATCTCCCGGTCGTAGGCGCGGATCAGCTCGAAGGTCCATTCCGAACCAGTGGAAATGGGCTGACGCTTCATTCTCGGGCCCTCATGCGCTGAGTCGGCGCTGGAACAGCTCGCGGAACACCGGGTAGATGTCCGCCACCGACACTATCTGCTGCTGGGCGAAGGTGTGCGGGAAGGTTTCGCGCACCTGTTCGTATTCGTACCACAGGGCCTGGTGCTCCCGTGGGGTGATCTCCACGTAGGTGAAGTACTGCATGGACGGCATGATCTGCTTCATCAGGATATCCCGGCAGATCGGCGAGTCGTCGTTCCAGTTGTCGCCGTCCGAGGCCTGGGCGGCGTACAGGTTCCACTCGTGGACCGGATAGCGCTCGGCCATGATCTCTTGCATCAGCTTGAGCGCGCTGGAGACGATGGTGCCGCCGGTTTCCCGGGAGTAGAAAAACTCCTCCTCGTCCACCTCCTTGGCGCTGGTGTGGTGGCGGATGAACACCACGTCGATCTTCTCGTAGTTCCGCTTGAGGAACAGGTAGAGAAGGATGAAGAAGCGCTTGGCGATGTCCTTGGTGGCCTGGGTCATCGAGCCGGAGACGTCCATCAGGCAGAACATCACCGCCTTGGAGGTGGGGTTGGGCTGCTTGACCAGCAGGTTGTACTTGAGGTCGAAGGTATCCAGGAACGGCACCCGCTTGATGCGCGCGCGCAGCCGCTCGATTTCCGCCTCGATCCGCTGGATATCGCCGAAGTTGTCCGGTTCTTCCCGTTTCAGGCGCTCCAGCTCCGCCTGCGCCTCGCGCAGCTTGGCGCGGCTGCTGCCGGACAGGGCGATGCGCCGCGCGTGGGCCGAGCGCAGGGTGCGGACGATGTTGATGCGCGACGGGTTACCCTCGTTGCTGATGCCGGCGCGCACCGTCTTGAAGGAGTCGGCGCCGGCCAGGTGGCGCTTGATCAGGTTGGGTAGCTCGAGGTCCTCGAACATGAAGTCGAGGAACTCCTCCTGGGTGATCTGGAAGACGAAGTCGTCCATGCCCTCGCCGCTGTTGCTGGCCCGGCCGCTGCCGCTGCCCCCGCCGCCGCCCGAGGGGCGCGGGATGCGGTCGCCGGCGACGAACTCCTTGTTGCCGGGGTGGACGATCACCTGCCGTCCCCCGCGGCCGTGGTGAAGGATGGGTTCGTCGATGTCGCGGCTGGGAATGCTGATCTGTTCGCCGTGCTCCATGTCCGTTATGGAGCGACGGCTGACGGCCTCCTCGACGGCCTTCTTGATGTGCTCGCGGTAGCGGCGCAGGAAGCGCTGCCGGTTCACCGTGCTCTTGTTCTTGCCGTTCAGACGGCGGTCGATCACGTAGCTCATAGAGGCCCTCCGGGCCGCGTCAGGCCGCAAGCTTGGCGGAGCGGGCGGAGGCCTGCCGGCTCCCGCCCGTCCTGCAGCCCGGGGCCTGCCGCCCGCGACTGCTGTTACTGCGATTTACGTACCCGCAAGTACCACTCGGAAAGCAGGCGTACCTGTTTCTCGGTGTAACCGCGCTCGACCATGCGTTTGACGAAGTCGTTGTGTTTCTGCTGGTCCTCCTTGCTCGCCTTGGCGTTGAAACTGATGACCGGAAGCAGGTCCTCGGTGTTGGAGAACATCTTCTTCTCAATGACCACGCGCAGTTTCTCGTAGCTGAGCCAGGAGGGGTTCTTGCCGTTGTTGTTGGCGCGGGCGCGCAGCACGAAGTTGACGATCTCGTTGCGGAAGTCCTTCGGGTTGCTGATGCCGGCCGGTTTCTCGATCTTCTCCAGCTCCTCGTTGAGGGCTACGCGATTGAGGATTTCGCCGGTTTCCGGGTCGCGGTATTCCTGGTCCTGGATCCAGAAGTCGGCGTATAGCACGTAGCGGTCGAAGATGTTCTGTCCGTACTCGCTGTAGGACTCCAGGTAGGCGGTCTGGATTTCCTTGCCGATGAACTCGATGTAGCGCGGCGCCAGGTATTCCTTGATGTAGCGCAGGTAGCGCTCGCGCACCTCGGCGGGGAACTGTTCCTGCTCGATCTGCTGTTCCAGCACGTAGAGCAGGTGCACCGGGTTGGCGGCGACCTCGTGGGGGTCGAAGTTGAACACCTTGGAGAGGATCTTGAAGGCGAAGCGGGTGGACAGGCCGGTCATGCCCTCGTCCACTCCGGCGGCATCGCGGTATTCCTGGATCGACTTGGCCTTGGGATCGGTGTCCTTGAGGTTCTCGCCGTCGTAGACGCGCATCTTCGAGTAGATGTTGGAGTTCTCCGGCTCCTTGAGGCGCGACAGCACCGAGAACTGGGCGAGCATCTTCAGGGTGTCCGGGGCGCAGTGGGCGTGGGCCAGGGAGCTGTTGGCCAGGAGCTTCTCGTAGATCCTGATCTCGTCGCTGACGCGCAGGCAGTAGGGCACCTTGACGATGTAGATGCGGTCGATGAACGCTTCGTTGTTCTTGTTGTTGCGGAAGCTGTGCCATTCCGACTCGTTGGAGTGGGCGAGGATGATGCCGTTGAACGGCAGGCCGCCGAGCCCCTCGGTGCTGTTGTAGTTGCCCTCCTGGGTGGCGGTCAGCAGCGGATGCAGCACCTTGATCGGCGCCTTGAACATCTCGACGAACTCCATCAGGCCCTGGTTGGCGCGGCACAGGGCGCCGGAGTAGCTGTAGGCGTCGGCGTCGTTCTGCGGGAATTCCTCCAGCTTGCGGATATCCACCTTGCCGACTAGCGAGGAAATGTCCTGGTTGTTCTCGTCGCCTGGTTCGGTCTTGGCGATGGCGATCTGGTTGAGGATCGACGGGTAGAGCTTGACCACCCGGAACTTGCTGATGTCGCCGCCGAACTCGTTGAGGCGCTTGGTGGCCCAGGGCGACATCACGGTGCGCAGGTAGCGGCGCGGGATGCCGTACTCCTCCTCGAGGATGGCGCCGTCCTCGTCCGGGTTGAACAGGCCGAGGGGCGACTCGAATACCGGCGAGCCCTTGATGGCGTAGAAGGGCACCTTCTCCATCAGTTGCTTGAGCTTCTCGGCCAGGGATGACTTGCCGCCCCCCACCGGGCCGAGCAGGTAGAGGATCTGTTTCTTCTCCTCCAGGCCCTGGGCGGCATGTCGGAAGAAGGCGACGATCTGGTCGATGCTGTCTTCCATGCCGTGGAAGTCGGCGAAGGCCGGATAGCGGCGGATCACCTTGTTGGAGAAGATCCGCGACAATCGGGGATCGAGAGAGGTATCCACCAGTTCCGGCTCGCCGATGGCCATCAGCATGCGCTCGGCGGCGGTGGCGTAGGCGCTGGGATCCTGCCTGCACAGGTCCAGGTATTCCTGCAGCGAGTACTCCTCCTGGCGCGTCGCCTCGAAGCGTTGTTGGAAGTGGCTGAAAATGCTCATGTCGTCACCTCGCTCGATGCGGAAAGTCGGCGCCGGAACGATCGGTTGTGCGAGTGTTGGCTGTGGCCGGGAAGTCGGCCGTTGGAATAGTCCCCCAGTACACGCACCGCAATGGTCACTCCGATGGCCCGGAACCGGTAGGCCGGCTCTCCTTTGGGATGGCCTCGGTTAAAGAGTAGTTCGGATTCGGCGGGGTCAAGCATCGGGGAACGCCAACGGGGGCTGGCCGTTCGTCCGGGATGGCGGGCAGGCCAGCGGTGGCGGGCGCTGCGGGAGACTGTAAATTTTTTTAGGCGAGAGGGAATGGGCGGGGCTCAGTCGCCCGTCTGCTGGCTGACGTCTCCGGGATAGAGGCTGCGCCACAGCTCGAAGCCGCCGTCCAGGCTGTACACCTCGGCGAAGCCCTGGCTGGCCAGGTAGGCGGCGGCACCCTGGCTGGAGTTACCGTGGTAGCAGGCGACGATCAGCGGCTGGTCGAAGTCGGCCTGGGCGATGAATTCGGCCAGCGAGTAGTTGTCCAGGTGGCGCGCCCCGCTGATGTGGCCGAGGGCGTAGCTCTGCGGATCACGGATGTCCACCACCACGGCGCCGTTCTGGCGCAGGGCCTGCGCCTGCTCGGGGGAAATACGTTTGAAGTCGGTCATGGGCAGCTCCAGGCTTCAAGCTGCAGGTCGCACGCAACAGCCAAAGCAATGGTTGATGGGAACGCTCAGCTTATCAGTTGCGCGCGCGGCCGGCATCCGGGGCTAGGGCGCCCTTGCACTCGCAGCGGATCCGCTCGCCGCTGTCCAGGTTCAGCAAGGTCATGGCACCGCCCCATACGCAGCCGGTGTCCAGGGCGAACACCCCGGGCTCGTCGCAGCGGCCTTCCAGGGCGGCCCAGTGGCCGAAGACGATCTTCAGGCCGCGGGTCTTGCGCTCCAGATGGCTGAACCAGGGCGCGTAGCCCTTGGGCGCGCTGCCCAGGCCTTCCTTGCTCTTCAGGTCCAGGGTGCCGTCGGCTTTGCAGAAGCGCATGCGGGTGAAGTAGTTGGTGATCACCCGCAGACGCTCGATGCCGCGCAGGTTCTTGTGCCAACGGGCCGGTTCGTTGCCATACATGCCGTCGAGAAATTCGCGGATGCGGGTGTCGTCCCTGAGCACTTCCTCCACCTCGGCGGCACGCGCCAGGGCCTTCTTCAGCGTCCACTGCGGTGGGATGCCGGCGTGCACCAGGGCGGTGTCGCGCTCGGCGTCGTAGTGCAGCAGCTTCTGCTGGCGCAGCCAGTCGATGAGGTCGGCGCGGTCCGGGGCCTCGAGGATCTCCTTCAGGGTGTCGGACTTCTTCAGCCGCTCGACGTCGTGGGCCACGGCCAGCAGGTGTAGGTCGTGGTTGCCCAGCACACAGGTCAGGGAGTCGCGCATGGCGTACAAAAAGCGCAGGGTCTCCAGGGACTGGGGGCCGCGGTTGACCAGGTCGCCGACCAGCCACAGGCGGTCCCTGGCCGGGTCGAAGGCCACCTGACGGAGCAGGCACTTGAGCGGTTCCAGGCAGCCTTGCAGGTCGCCGACGGCGTAGGTGGCCATCAGTGCAGCGCTCCCGGCACGGCCAGACGGAAGGGGGCGATGGGGGCCTCGAAGTAGGTCCCGTCAGCGGCGAGCATCTGGTAGCTGCCCTGCATGCTGCCGACCCGGGTGGGCAGTACGGTGCCGCTGGTGTAGACGTGGGCCGCCCCCGGCTCGATCAGCGGCTGCTGGCCGATCACCCCGGAGCCACGGACTTCCTGCACCTCGCCGTTGCCGTCGGTGATGATCCAGTGGCGGCTGAGCAGGCGTGCTGGCAGGCTGCCCAGGTTGCGGATGGTCACCACGTAGGCGAAGGCGTAGCGCTGCTGTTCGGGCTGCGACTGTTCCGGTAGGAAGCGGGTGATGACGCTGACGTCGATTCGGTAGCGAGGATCGCTCATGGGGTACGGCTCGGGCAATCTGCTGGGTGAGTTTAGGGGGCAGGCGCCTGCGCTGCCAACTGGTCGGCGAGGCGCACGAAAGCGGCCAGGTCGAGTTGTTCCGGGCGCAGGCTGCCGTCCACCCCGGCGGCCTCGATGGCCTCGGCGTCGAGCAGGTTTTTCAGGGTATTGCGCAGGGTCTTGCGGCGCTGGTTGAAGGCCTCGCGCACCACCCGTTCGAGCAGGCGGTGGTCACGGGCCGGATGCGGCAGCTCGGCGTGGGGTACCAGGCGGACGATGGCCGAGTCCACCTTGGGCGGCGGGTTGAAGGCCCCGGGGCCGACGTTGAACAGGTGTTCGACCCGGCAGTGGTACTGGACCATGATCGACAGCCGTCCCCAGTCGCCGCTGCCCGGCTCGGCGGCCAGGCGCTCGACCACCTCCTTCTGCAGCATGAAGTGCATGTCGCGGATCAGCCCGGCCTGATCCAGCAGGTGGAAGATCAGCGGCGTGGAGATGTTGTACGGTAGGTTGCCAACCACCCGCAGGGTGTGGGCCTTGTCGCCCAGGCTAGCGAAGTCGAACTTGAGGGCGTCGCCCTGGTGCAGGGTGAAGCGCTTTTCCAGGCCGAAGCGCAGCTTGAGCAGGGGGATCAGGTCCTGGTCCAGCTCGATCACGTCGAGCTGCGCGCCGCTGCCTAACAGTCCGGCGGTCAGCGCGCCCTGACCGGGGCCGATCTCCACCAGGTGCTCGCCTTCGCGCGGCTGGATGGCGCGCAGGATGCGGTGGATGACGCCGGCGTCGTGCAGGAAGTTCTGGCCGAAGCGCTTGCGGGCGCGGTGTTGGTAGAGTTCGGACATGGACGGCTCCGGGGGAGCTGCGGGCAGCTGGATGGGATGGGAAAGGCGCGCAGTTTAGCAGGTGCGGGCAGGGCTGGTCCGCACCTGCGCGCCCGGGCTGGAAGACCTCGCCAGGCGGCGTAGTACTTCGGCGCGACGCCTCCGCCTAGACCTGACGCCGGCTTTCGGCCATCTGGTAGGCGGTTTCCAGGGCCACCTGCAGGCTGCCGGTGTCCACCTTGCCGCTGCCGGCCAGGTCGAGGGCGGTGCCGTGGTCCACCGAGGTGCGGATGATCGGCAGGCCCAGGGTGACGTTCACCGCCGCGCCGAAGCCTTTGTACTTGAGCACCGGCAGGCCCTGGTCGTGGTACATGGCCAGTACCGCGTCGCAGTGCTCCAGGTGCTTAGGGGTGAACAGGGTGTCGGCGGGCAGCGGGCCGATCAGCTCCAGGCCCTCGCCGCGCAGCTGCTCCAGGGTCGGTTCTATCACCTCGAGCTCCTCGCGGCCCAGGTGGCCGCCTTCCCCGGCGTGGGGGTTGAGGCCGCAGACCAGGATGCGCGGCTTGGCGATGCCGAACTTGTCGCGCAGGTCGGCGTGCAGGATGCGGCTGACGCGGGCCAGGCGCTCCGGGGTGATGGCCGCGGCTACGTCCTTGAGGGGCAGGTGGGTGGTGACCAGGGCCACGCGCAGGCCCTGGGTGGCCAGCATCATCACCACCTGTTCGGTGTGGGTCAGCTCGGCGAGGAATTCGGTGTGCCCGGAGAAGGGGATGCCCGCCTCGTTGATGACCCCCTTGTGCACGGGCGCGGTGACCATCCCGGCGAAGGCGCCGTCCAGACAGCCCTGGCCGGCGCGGGTCAGGGTCTCCAGCACGTAGGTGGCGTTCGCCGGGTCCAGGCGGCCGGGCTCCACGGCGGCGCGCAGTGGGCAGTCCCAGACGTAGAGGCTGCCGGCCGGCGCCGGCTGTGTGGGCCAGTGGCCGGGGCCCACCTCGACGAGTTTCACGGCCAGTTGCAGCTGGGCGGCCCGCTCGGCCAGGAGGACGCGGCTGGCGATGGCTACCAGGGCATGGGGCTGGGCCTGGGCGGCCAGTAGCAGGCACAGATCGGGGCCGATGCCGGCGGGCTCGCCGGGGGTCAGGGCGAAGACGAAGGGATTACTCATCGCAGGACTCTCACAGGGGCTGGTGCCGGGGGCCAGTATGCACCAGGCCGGCGCTGTTACGAAAAAGCCCGGCGCTGGGCCGGGCTTCGGGGGGGGGGGGCGAAGTGCGGATCAGAGCTTGATCTCGACGTAGGCCTCGTCGCGGATCTGCCGCAGCCAGGCCTGCAGCTCCTCATCGTACTTGCGGTTGCGCAGCAGGTTGACCGCCTGCTGTTCGCGGACCTGGGCGCTGCTGTCGGTGGCGCGGCGACCGAGCACCTCCAGCACGTGCCAGCCGTAGGGGGTCTTGAACGGCTTGGACAGCTGGCCGCTGGGGGTGTTGGCCATCACCTCGCGGAATTCCGGCACCAGGGCGTTGGGATCGATCCAGTTGAGATCGCCGCCGTTGAGCGCCGAACCCGGGTCTTCCGAGAAGCTCTTGGCCAGTTCGGCGAAGTCCTCGCCGGCCTGGATGCGTTCATAGAGGCGCTCGACCAGGCGCCGGGCCTCGGCCTCGCTGCGGATTTCGCTGGGCTTGATGAGGATGTGGCGGACGTGCACCTCCTCGCGCACCTGGCCGCCGCCGCCGCGCTTCTCCAGCAGCTTGAGGATGATGAAGCCGCCCGGGGTGCGCACCGGCTCGGTGACCTCGCCCGGCTGCAGCGCGCCGATCATGCTGTCGAACGGCGGCGGTAGCTGGGCGGCCTTGCGCCAGCCCATCTCGCCGCCTTCCAGGGCGGTCTCGCTGGCCGAGCGGGCGATCGCCAGCTGGGCGAAGTCGGCGCCCTGGCGCAGTTGCTGGTAGAGCTCGTCAGCCTGGCGGGCGGCGGCCTGTAGGGTCTCCGGGGAGGCGCCGTCTGGCACCGGAATGAGGATGTTGGCCAGGCGGTACTCCTCGGACAGCTGCATCTTGCCCAGGTCGGAAGCGAGGAAGTTCTGCACCTCCTGCTCGGTGACCTGGATGCGCTCGGCGACCCGGCGCTGGCGTACGCGGCTGATGATCATCTCGCGGCGCACCTGCTCGCGGGCGTCGGCGAAGGACAGGCCGTCCTGGGCCAGGGCCTGGCGGAACTGCTCCAGGCTCAAGCCGTTGCGCTGGGCGATGGTTTCCAGCGCCTGGTTCAGCTCCTCGTCGGTGATGCGGATGCCCGAGCGTTCGCCGATCTGCAGCTGGATGCTCTCGATGATCAGGCGCTCGAGGACCTGCTGGGTCAGCACGTGCTCCGGCGGTAGGGCCGCGCCGCGCTTGGCGATGGTCTGCTGGACGTCGCGCAGACGCTGGTCGAGCTGGGACTGCATCACCACGTCGTTGTCGACGATCGCCACCACGCGGTCCAGCAGGCGCACCTCGGCCTGCGCGAGCAGCCCCTGGCCCAGCAACAACGCGCCCAGCAGCAGCGGGCGCATGCAATCAGAAAGCTTGTTCTTCACGTTCACGGTAACCTTGAATGCCCTTGTCGAGGAAGGTCTCGGTCTGGTTGCCAAACACGCCGCCGAGGCCCTTGAGGACGATCTGCAGGAAGATGCCGCGGTCGCCCTTGTCGTTCTCGGAGGGGTTCAGGTCGGTCTCGTCGTAGTCGACCCAGTAGCGGCTGACCAGACGCATCTTCCAGCAGCAGCTGTCGTACTCGAAGCCACCGAAGGCCTCCAGGGTACGGTTGCGGCCATAGTCGTACTGCCAGCGCGACAGCACGCTCCACTGCGGCACGATCGGCCAGATGATGGAGAAGTCGTGCTGGTCGATCTTGTAGTAGTCCTTGATGTAGTTGGGGCTGCCGGGGCGGCCGAAGTCGTTGTTGAAGCCCCAGGTACCGGTGGCCTGGTCGAAGCGCACCACGTCGTTGCGGTAGCGGTAGCCCAGGTTGAGCACCTTGTTGGGGTTGTCCTCCGGCTGGTAGTGGAACATCGCACTACCCGAGCGGGTGTGGTGGCTGTCCGGGTCCCAGTTGAAGGTCGAATTGAAGTTCCAGTCGCGGTTGAAGCGGTACAGGTACTCCAGGGCGTAGGGCGACACCGAGGACTGGGCATCCTCGCGGTCCTTGTAGTCGATGCCCAGCAGCTGCACCTTGCGGTCGCGGAAGTAGATGATCTGTCCGAGGCTCAGGCGCTGGCGCTCGAAGCCGTCGGGCTGGATCCAGCGGCTGGTCACGCCGAGCGACAGCTGGTTGGCGTCGCCGATGCGGTCACGCCCGGAGAAGCGGTTGTCGCGCCACAGCGAGGCGTAGCTGAAGGTGCTCTCGCCAGAGTCGAAGATCGGGATGTCTTTCTGGTTCTCGTAGGGCACGTACAGGTAGCGCATGCGCGGTTCCAGGGTCTGGCGGAACGCCTTGCCGAACCATTGGGTGTCGCGGTCGAAGTACAGGCCACCGTCCAGGCTGGCGATGGGCAGGCCGCGGTCCGGGGAATCGTCGAAGTCGGACTTGGCGATGCCGCCATGCCCCGGGTCCAGCCCTTTGCTGTCCAGCTTGAGGTCGTACTGGGTGTAGGCGTACTTCACTGACGGCTTCAGGAAGCCCCAGGTCCAGTTCAGCGGCAGGCTGACGCCAGGCTCCAGATGGATGCGCTCGCCTTCCGCACGGTTCAGACCGCGCAGGTTGTTGTCGTACCAGGACTGGCGAATGCCGTTCTCGTTGATGAAGTCGCCGCTGCGCAGGTCGCGCTGGAAGCTGACGAACTCGGTGCCGTAGTTGAACTGCAAGCCGCCTGGCTGGAACGGCAGGCGACCGTCCAGGGTGATCTGCGGCAGGCGCTCGTAGGGGGTGACGTCGATGACGCTGGTGCGCTCGTAAGCGTGCAGGTTCAGCCGAGCGGTGTAGCTGTCGCCCCGCCAGCTCAGGCTGCCGCGCTGGTTGAGGAAGTCCGGGGTGTCGATGCCTAGGTCGGTGCTCAGGTCCTGGAAGTAGTAGGGATCGCTGACGTCGGTGTAGTCCACCTCGGCGAGCAGTCGCGAGTTCAGGCCACCCTGGTGCTGCCAGCTGTACATCCAGCGCTGGTCCTTGTAGTCGGACTGCCGCTTGCGTTCGTCTTCCTGGTCATCCAGCCAGGCGGCGCCGATCTGCCCCTCGCTGGTTTTGGTCAGGTAGCGGCCTTCACCTTCCAGCAGCAGGCCGCGCTTGGCCATGTAGGTGGGGTACAGGGTGGCGTCGTAGTTGGGCGCCAGGTTGAAGTAGTAGGGCGTCTTGACGAAAAACCCGGTGTCGCTGGAGCTGCCCACGCTCGGCGGCAGGAAGCCGGACTGCCGGCGATCGTCGATCGGGAAATAGATGTAGGGGGTGTAGAACACCGGAATGTCCTTCACCCGCAGGGTCACGTTGGTGGCGGTGCCGAAGCCGGTGGCCGGGTTGAGGGTGACGTTGTTGCCCTTCAGGTGCCAGGTGTTTTCGCCCGGTTCGCAGCGGGTGTAGGTACCGTCCTTGAGACGGATGATCGCGGTTTCCTCGCGCTTGGCGTAGAGCGCGTTGCCGCGGGCATGGGCAGCGTGGATCACGTACTCGGCGTTGTCGACCTGGGCCTCGCCGTTGTCCAGCTGGATCTCGGCGCGGTCACCGACCACCAGGGAACCCTTGTCGCGCAGGCGTACGTTGCCGACCAGTTCTCCGCGGTTCTCCGCCTGATGCAGGTTGGCCTCGTCGGCCTCGGCCTGCAGGCTGCCCTGGCGCAGCACCACGTCGCCGGCGAGGGTGGCGATCTGCTTCTCCTGCTCGTAGCGCGAGGCCTTGGCGGAGATGTACATGGGCGCTTCGTCCAACGGCGTGGTGTCGTCCATGCCGGGGCGCTGCGGCTCGACGTAGGCGCCGGCGCAGTAGGGGCCGGTTTCCGCCAACTGGGCAGGGGTCAGTTGGTCGCGCGGTACCCAGTCCAGGTGGCTGTAGTCGGCGCTGCGCGACTGCAGGCCCTTGCCCTTGCTTTCGCTGACCAGGGCGGTGGCGGGCTCGGCCGGCTTGCCGTCCGCTTCCGCGGGCTTGGCCCCGGGCGCGGCACTGCTCACCGCCGAGGCGCTGTGCGCCGGACGTGGCGGCAGGGCGGCGGTGGGCGTCCTGGGCGCACAGGCCCAGCCGCCGGAGGGGGAAACCTGACAGTCGAACTGCTCGGCGGCGGTGACCTGCTGGGCGGCTACGCTGTGGATGGCCAGCAGGCCGCCGGTGATCATGAGCGGGAACTTTCTGCGAAACGAAGGGCTGTTTACTGCCATCTTATAAGTCCGGGCTTCCTGCGCGCCTTCGGCCGGTGAGGCCGCACGCCACTCGATGGGCTGAAAAAGATGCTGGATAATAAAGCATGACCCGCACAACGGCTAGCGCCGCCGGAGACCACCCGATGCCTCAAGAAGATGTACGCCTGGGCCTGCTGAGTGCCTGGTTGGATCAGTGTTTGCCGGATTTGTTCGCGCGCCAGGGCTGGGGCCCGGTGCCCACCGGCAGCCTGACCCCGGCCAGCAGCGATGCCAGCTTTCGTCGCTATTTCCGCTGGCAGGCGGACGGTCGCAGCCTGATCGTCATGGATGCGCCGCCGCCTCAGGAGGACTGCCGGCCCTTCGTCAAGGTCGCCGGCCTGCTGGCTTCCGCTGGGGTGCACGCGCCGCGCATCCTCGCCGCCGACCTGGAGCGCGGCTTCCTGCTGCTCGACGATCTGGGGCGCCGCACCTACCTGGAAGTGATCGATGCCGACAACGCCGATGCGCTGTTCGGCGACGCCCTGCAGGCCCTGCTGGCCTTCCAGCGGCTGCCCCTGGACGCCGGCCTGCCGCATTATGACGAGGCCCTGCTGCGCCGCGAGCTGCAGCTGTTCCCCGAGTGGTACGTGCGGCGCCACCTGGGCATCGTCTGGCAGGCCGGGCAGCTGGCCGCCTGGGAACGCTGCTGCGCGCTGCTGATCGACAGTGCCCTGGCCCAGCCCAGGGTGCTGGTGCACCGCGACTACATGCCGCGCAACCTGATGGAAAGCACGCCCAACCCCGGAGTGCTGGACTTCCAGGACGCGGTCTACGGGCCGGTCACCTACGACGTCACCTGCCTGTTCAAGGACGCCTTCCTGAGCTGGCCGGAGGAGCGCGTGCACGGTTGGCTGGAACGCTACTGGAGCCAGGCCCGCGCCGCGGGCATCCCGGTGCAGGCGAGCTTCGCGGAATTCCAGCGCGCCAGCGACCTGATGGGCGTGCAGCGCCACCTCAAGGTGATCGGCATCTTCGCGCGCATCTGCCACCGCGACGGCAAGCCGCGCTACCTGACCGACGTGCCGCGCTTCTTCGCCTACATCGACACCGTGCTGGCGCGGCGTCCGGAGCTGGCCGAGCTGGGCGGACTGCTCGCCGCTCTGCCGCGTGGCGAGGGGCAGCCGGCATGAAGGCGATGATCCTCGCCGCCGGCAAGGGCGAGCGCCTGCGCCCCCTGACCCTGCACACCCCCAAGCCGCTGGTGCGCGCCGGCGGCCAGCCGCTGATCGAGTACCACGTGCGCGCCCTGGCCGCCGCCGGCTTCGAGGAGCTGGTGATCAACCATGCCTGGCTCGGTCAGCAGATCGAGGACTACCTGGGCGATGGCGCGCGCTTCGGGGTGCGCATCGCCTATTCGCCGGAAGGCGAACCGCTGGAGACCGGCGGCGGCATCCTGCATGCCCTGCCGCTGCTCGGTGAGGCGCCCTTCCTGGTGGTCAACGGCGACGTCTGGACCGATTACGACTTCGCCGCCCTGCGCCGGCCGCTGAGCGGCCTGGCCCATCTTGTGCTGGTGGACAACCCGCCCCATCACCCGCAGGGCGACTTCCGCCTGCAGGCCGGGCAGGTCCGCGATGCCGAGGCCGGCTCCCCGGCGCTCACCTACAGCGGTCTGGCGCTGCTCGACCCGGCGCTGTTCGTCGGTTGCCAGCCTGGGGCCTTCAAGCTGGCACCCTTGCTGCGCCGTGCCATGGCCGACGGACTGGTGAGTGGTGAGCATTTCGCCGGGCGCTGGATCGACGTGGGCACCCACGAGCGCCTGGCGGAAGTCGAACGGCTGCTGGCGGAGACCCGCTGAGATGCTCTGGCCGGCCACCCTGATCGGCAGTGTCGCGGGCCTGGTCCTGGCCAGCATTCCCGGAGCGTTGCTCGGCGCCCTGCTCGGGCAGGTGGTGGACCGCCGGCTGAACCTGCGCAGCTGGCGCGATCTGCTCGCCCACCTGCGCGGCTCGGCGCTGCACGAGGCGCCGGTGCAGATCGACGAGCGTGAGCTGCTGTTCCGCCTGCTCGGCCGCCTGGCCAAGAGCGACGGCGTGGTGCAGGAAAGCCACATCCAGATGGCCCGCGGCGAGATGCAGCGCCTGCACCTGGATGCGGCGGCGCAGCGCGAGGCCATTGAAGCCTTCACCCGCGGCAAGCAGGGCCTGGACGACCTGAAGCGTCCGCTGAGCGCGCTGCGTACCCGCCGCGAGCGGGGCGAGGCGCTGTTGCGCGCCTGCTGGCGGATGGCCTGGGCGGATGGTCGGCTGGGGCGCAACGAGCAGGCACTGCTGCTGGAGTGGGGGCGCTGGCTGGGCTGGTCGACGGAGGCGGTGCAGCGTCTCGGTCGCGACTACCAAGCGGCCGGTCAGCCGGTGGCGCCCGGCAATGCCTATCAGGAGGCGCTGCGTCTGCTCGGGGTCAGCGCCGATGCTGATCCGGCGACCATCAAGCGTGCCTACCGCAGGCTGCTCAGCCAGAACCATCCGGACAAGCTAGCCGGCAGCGGTGCCACGCCGGCACGCGTGCGCGAGGCCACCGAGCGCACCCGCGAGCTGCACAACGCCTACCGGCTGATCCGCGAGCGCCGGGGCTTCCGCTGATTGATTGGCGGCACTAGGTGCCGCTGGCGTGCTGGGCGCGCAGCTGAAGCAGCAGCCAGCCCTTGATGCGCCGGAACAGTTGTTCCTGCTCCACCGCCGGATTGCCCGGCAGGCTGGTCATGGCGATCTGCAGGTAGGCCGGCAGCGGCTGCCGGCGGGCGGTCTGGAGGCGCTTGCGGGCGGCCGTGCGGGCGGCCGGGTCGTCCTTGTAGTAGAAGTCGCCGGTGGCCAGCCTGAGGTTCGGGATCAGCTGTTCCAGGGCCGGCCCGAAGCCCTCGGGGCTTCGGGCGGCGACCATCAGCAGGTTGTGGATGCGTGGCGCGGGTTCCTCGGCCAGGTAGCGGGCTGCCCAGTAGGCGCCGCTAGCGTGGCCGAGGAAGATGATGCTCTCCGGCTCCTGCCGCTCGGCGAAGGCCAGCGCGGCGCGGAGGCGGGCCAGTACCCGGGCGGCATGGCGTTCCAGGCGCGCCTCCGGACTTGCCGCGGCAGGGCTGTCCACGGGGGCTTCGGCCTGAGCGTCCGTTGCGGCGGCCTGCTCGTCGGCTTGCGGCTCATCCGCGGCGGCATCCGGCGCTTCCTCCGGTGTCGGCGGCTCGGCGGCGCGTAGTGGCAGGCCGTCCTGCGGGTCGGGGAGGGTCAGGCTCAGGGTGTGCCAACCGGTGTCCGGCAGCTTGCGGCGCAGCGGGCCGATCGCCCTGGGCCAGTCGGCGGTCTCGCCGTCGCCGGGGATGAGGATGATCACGCCGCTGGGTTGCTCCACGTTGGCCGGCTGCCAGAGGGCCAGGAAGCGTTCCCCGTCGGCCTCCAGCCACTGCTGTTCCTCGTTCGGCAGACGCTGCTGCAGGGTGGCCGCCGCATCCGCGCTGCGCTCGCTGAACGGCCGCTCGCTCGCGGCGGGCGGTGCCTCGTCCGCCGGGGTGTCCTCGGCCTGCGCCGGGGGCAGCACGGCGAGCAGCAGGGACAGGCACAGGGCGGTCAGTCGCGGGCGCAGGGGATGGCGCATCCTGGTATTCCGGTAGGGACGATGGGCGCAGCCTACTGTGTCGCCCACTTTTTGTCAGTCCGGGTTTCGCCTCCGAGGGGGCGTCTGGAGTAAGGTAGCGCTCTTGTCTGTCCGGGGATGTCCGATGAGCCGTTGGCTGTACCTGCTGTTCTGCTGTTGTCTGGCGACTGCCGCCCTGGCCGCGCCGGAGCCGGTGGAGGTGCGGCTGAGCGCCGAGCAGCGCGCCTGGCTGGCCGAGCACCGCGAGTGGCGGGTCGGCGTGGTGCTGCAGGCGCCCTATGCCCAGCAGGATCGTCGCCTGCGCAAGCTCTCCGGGGCCAACATCGAACTCATGGAGTGGCTGGCATCCGTGCTCCAGGTGGAGCTGCGCTGGCAGACCTATGCCGATCTCAACGAACTGGAGGCGGCCCGCCGTGCCGGCAGGGTGGACGTCGCTCCGGGGCTCGGCCAGACCCCCGCGGGCCTGCGCCAGTGGCTGTTCACCGACCCCTACCTGCGGGTGCCCAACCTGCTGGTGGGTGAGCGCAGCGCCGCCGGGGCGGTGGAGTTGGAGCGCCTCACCGTCGAGGAGCCGGTGGCGGTGCGCATGCCCAGCAGCGTGGCGGACTTCCTGCGTGGCACCTATAGCAACCTGCGCCTGCAGCCGGTGAAGAGCGAGCGCGAGGCGCTGCGCCGCGTGCTGGAGCGCCGCGCCTATTACGCGGTGATCGATGAGGCGCAGCTCACCCGGCTGTCCCGCGAGCCGGAGTTCGCCGAGCTGGTGGTGGTCGCCGACGTCGGCCTGCCGCAGCTCCTGCGTATCGCCTCGCGGCGCGACTGGCCGCAGCTCTCGGCGATCCTCGACAGCGCCCTGCACGCCCTGCCGCCCAAGGAACTCGAGCAGCTGCGCAGCCGCTGGCTGACCATACCGCGGCAGCACCTGAGCGCCGCGCCGGGCGTCTGGCAGAACCTCAGCCTGCTGCTGTTCACCCTACTGCTGGCCTGCGCCTCGGTGATCGCCTGGCAGCGCCGCCAGCTGCAGGGGCTCGAACGGCGCCTGCGCGAGGCGCGTGGCACTCTGGAGCAGCGCGAGCTGGCAGAGGAGGCGCTGCGCCTCACCCAGTTCTCCATCGACCAGAGCACCGTGGGTATCCTCTGGGTCAACTGGGACAGCCATGTGCGCTACGCCAACCGCGCCGCCGAGCAGATCCTCGGCTACGCGCCCGGCGGCCTGGTGGAGAGGCCACTGCAGGAGTTCCAGCCCGATCTGAACATGGACCGCTGGCTCAACCTGTGGCGCCGGGTACGCAGCAGCGGCGGCGAGGCGCTGCACTTCGAGAACGAATGCCGACGCAGCGACGGCAGCTTGCTGCCGGTAGACGTCACCCTGAGCTTCCTGCGCTTCCGCGACGCCGAGTACCTGGTGGTCTACCTCACCGACGTCACCGAGCAGCGCCGCGCCCGCGCCGCCCTGGCGGAGAGCGAGGCGCGCCTGAAGGGCATCGCCGGCAACGTGCCGGGGCTGGTGTTCCGCCTCGAGCAGCCGGAGCCGGGGGCGCCGGTGGACTTCGCCTTCATCAGCGAGGGCAGCGAGCAGTTGGTGGGCTACCCGGCGGCCACCATCCAGGCGGCGGATTTTGGCATCCGCAGCCTGGTCCACCCGGAGGACAGTGCCTCCTACCATGCCACCCAGGATGCCGCCATCGCCGCAGGTCGCGACTGGCAATGGCAGGGGCGCATCCTGACCCGCGACGGCCAGGTGCGCTGGGCGGACATCAAGGCCAGTGCGCGCAGCCTCGGCGAAGGCCGCACGGTGTGGGACGGGGTGGTCTGGGACATCAGCGAGAACAAGCGCATCGAGCTGGAGCTGGCCGAGTCCCGGACGCGACTGCGCGAGCTGTCGGCGCATCTGGAGAGCGTCCGCGAGGAGGAGAAGGCGCGCATCGCCCGCGAAGTGCACGACGAGCTGGGCCAGGTGCTCACCGTGCTCAAGCTGGAGGTGTCCATGTGCGAGCTGGCCTACGGCGCCCTCGACCCCGGCCTGCAGGAGCGCCTGGGCAGCATGAAGCGGCTGATCGCCCAGCTGTTCCAGCTGGTGCGCGACGTGGCCACCGCGTTGCGCCCGCCGATCCTGGATGCCGGCATCGCCTCGGCCATCGAGTGGCAGGCCCGGCGCTTCGAGGCGCGTAGCGGTATTCCCTGCCTGGTGGCGGTGCCCGAGCAACTGCCCGAGCTGAACGATGCCAAAGCCATCGGCCTGTTTCGCATTCTCCAGGAGGCGCTCACCAACGTGCTGCGCCACGCCCGGGCGGATAGCGTGGAACTGCGCCTGCAGGTGGAAGGCGCTACTCTGGTGCTGGAAATTGCCGACGACGGCTGCGGTTTCGACCCGACCGCGGCGGGCAAGCAGTCCTTCGGGCTGGTGGGCATGCGCGAACGGGTGCTGATGCTCGGCGGCAGCCTGGACATTGCCAGCCGGCCGGGGGAGGGCTGTACCCTGAGCGTACGGGTACCGCTGGAGTCGGCGGGCGGCGCCGGGGAGCGCACGGCGACGAACGCAGCGGTAGAGCCGCTGCCGACCGGGCGAGCTGACTGACGAGGAGAGAACGAAGTGATTCGCGTACTGGTCGCCGAGGACCACACCATCGTCCGCGAGGGCATCAAGCAACTGATCGGCTTGGCCAAGGACCTGGAAGTGGCCGGCGAGGCCGCCAATGGCGAGCAGCTCATGGAAGCGCTGCGCCACACCCCCTGCGAAGTGGTGCTGCTGGACATCTCCATGCCCGGAGTCAATGGCCTGGAGGCCATTCCGCGGATCCGCGCGCTCAGCGAGCCGCCGGCTATCCTGGTGCTGTCGATGCACGACGAGGCGCAGATGGCCGCCCGCGCCCTGAAGACAGGGGCGGCCGGCTATGCCACCAAGGACAGCGACCCGGCCCTGCTGCTAACCGCGATCCGCAAGGTGGCCAGCGGCGGCCGCTACATAGACCCGGAGCTGGCCGACCGCATGGTTTTCGAGGTCGGTCTGACCGACGAGCGTCCGCCCCATGCGCTGCTCTCCGAACGGGAGTTCTCGGTGTTCGAGCGCCTGGTGCGCGGCGACAGCGTCAACGACATCGCCCAGGAACTGGCCCTCAGCAGCAAGACCATCAGCACCCACAAGGCGCGCCTGATGCAGAAGCTGGGCGCCAACTCGGTGGCCGATCTGGTCCGCTACGCCCTGGAGCACAAGCTCTAGCATGCCGTCCCGGCTGGCTGGTCGGCGGTCGTCCCATCTCCCGACCTTGTGTAGGGATTTCCCTACAAAGGGGCTTCTTTCTGGCTGATAGCAATCTCTCCTGCGCCCCGATTTGCCACGCCCACCGGCTTATCTAGGATTCACCCACGGCTTACAAGAAATTCGAAGGTGTGGGCTATGAGCGAGGCTGTGACCAATCAGTCCGGGAATGCCGATGTGCTGGTGAGCTTTCGTGGCGTGCAGAAGAGCTACGACGGCGAGAACCTGATCGTCAAAGATCTCAACCTGGACATTCGCAAGGGCGAATTCCTCACCCTGCTGGGGCCCTCCGGCTCCGGCAAGACCACCAGCCTGATGATGCTGGCCGGCTTCGAAACCCCGACCGCGGGCGAGATACTCCTCGCCGGTCGGGCGATCAACAACGTGCCGCCGCACAAGCGTGACATCGGCATGGTGTTCCAGAACTACGCCTTGTTCCCGCACATGACGGTGGCCGAGAACCTGGCCTTCCCGCTGTCGGTGCGCGGCGTGAACAAGAGCGACGCTAGCGAGCGGGTCAAGCGCGCCCTGGCCATGGTGCAGCTGGAGAAGTTCCGCAACCGCTATCCGGGGCAGCTCTCCGGCGGTCAGCAGCAGCGCGTGGCGCTAGCCCGTGCGCTGGTCTTCGAACCGCAGCTGGTGCTGATGGACGAGCCGCTGGGCGCGCTGGACAAGCAGCTGCGCGAGCACATGCAGATGGAGATCAAGCACATCCATCAGCGCCTCGGCGTCACCGTGGTCTACGTCACCCACGACCAGGGCGAGGCGCTGACCATGTCCGACCGCGTCGCGGTGTTCCACCAGGGCGAGATCCAGCAGATCGCCCCGCCGCGGGAACTCTACGAACAGCCGTGCAACAGCTTCGTCGCCAACTTCATCGGCGAGAACAACCGCCTCACCGGGCAACTGGTCAGCCGTGACGGCGACCGTTGCGTGGTGGCTCTGCCCCGTGGCGAGCGGGTCGAGGCGCTGGCGATCAACGTCGGCCAGCCGGGTGAGCCGGTCACCCTGTCGATCCGTCCCGAGCGGGTCAGCCTTAACGGTCGCAGCGAACAGTGCATCAACCGCTTCACCGGGCGCGTCGAGGAGTTCATCTATCTGGGTGATCACGTGCGGATCCGCATGGAGGTGTGCGGTCACTCGGATTTCTTCGTCAAGCAGCCGATTGCCGAGCTCGATCCCGCCCTTGCGGTGGGTGACGTGGTACCGCTCGGCTGGCAGGTGGAGCACGTCCGCGCCCTCGACCCGCTACAGGCCGAGTAAGGCGTTCCAATCGCTGTCAACGTGGGAGAAGAACAATGAAGAAAGTACTGAAGATCTCTGCTCTGGCCCTGGGGATGGCCTGTGCGGCGCCGCTGCTGGCCGCCGACCTGACCGTGATTTCCTTCGGCGGGGCGAACAAGAACGCCCAGACCAAAGCCTTCTACAAGCCCTGGGAACAGGCCGGCAACGGCAAGATCATCGCCGGCGAGTACAACGGCGAGATGGCCAAGGTGAAGGCCATGGTCGACACCAACAGCGTGACCTGGAACCTGGTCGAGGTGGAATCGCCGGAACTGGCCCGCGGTTGCGACGAGGGTCTGTTCGAGGAGCTGGACGCCAGCCTGTTCGGCAATCCCGAGGACTTCGTGCCGGGCGCCCTGACTCCCTGCGGCGCGGGCTTCTTCGTGTGGTCCACAGTGCTGGCCTACAACGCCGACAAGCTGCAGAGCGCCCCGAGCGGCTGGGCGGATTTCTGGGACGTGAAGAAGTACCCGGGCAAGCGTGGCCTGCGCAAGGGCGCCAAGTACACCCTGGAATTCGCCCTGATGGCCGACGGCGTCGAGCCCAAGGACGTCTACGAGGTGCTCGCCACCAAGGAAGGCCAGGACCGCGCCTTCGCCAAGCTGGACCAGATCAAGCCGTACATCCAGTGGTGGGAGGCCGGCGCCCAGCCGCCGCAGTTCCTCGCCTCCGGTGACGTGGTGATGAGCTCCGCCTACAACGGCCGCATCGCCGCGGTGCAGAACGAGAGCAACCTGCAGATCGTGTGGAACGGCGGCATCTACGACTTCGACGCCTGGGCCATCCCGAAGGGTGCCAAGGACGCGGACCTGGCGCGGAAGTTCATCGCCTTCACCCTGCAGCCCGAGCAGCAGAAGGCCTACTCGGAGAACATCGCCTACGGTCCGGCCAACGCCAAGGCCATCGACCTGCTGGATCCGAGCCTGCTGAAGAACATGCCGACCGCCCCGGAGAACATCGCCCACCAGGTGGCGATGGACGTGACCTTCTGGGCTGACTACGGCGAGCAGCTGGAACAGCGCTTCAACGCCTGGGCGGCCAAGTAAGTCCCCACCTGCCGGTCGCGGCCTTCGGCTCCGACCGGCACGGCCAGGCCGGGCGAGCCTGTCTCGTCCCGGCCGGTCCACCGAATGCTTTGCGAGCAGGGCTCGCTCCTCGAAGTCACTAACGATTCAGCTACCGGAGCCCACCATGGCCACTACCGCCGTCCTCTCCGAACCCGTCTCCGGCCCGAGCCTCAAGCAGCGCCTGGCCAGGGCCGAGCGCATGAACCGCCTGAAGGCCCAGGCGCTGGTCCTGCCGCTGCTGGTCTTCCTGCTGCTGGTCTTCGTCCTGCCCATCGCCATGCTGCTCTACAAGAGCGTCAGCAACCCCGAGGTGGTCGGCTCGCTGCCGCGCACCGTGGAGGCGATCGCCGAGTGGGATGGCAAGGCCCTGCCCGACGAGACCGTCTACAAGGCCCTCAGTCAGGATCTGGTGGAGGCGCGCAAGCAGCAGACCATCGGCGACCTGTCCAAGCGTCTGAACATGGAGCTGGCCGGCTACCGCAGCCTGATGGCCAAGACCGCCCGTGCCCTGCCGTTCAAGCAGGAACCGGCGTCCTACAAGGAGGCCTTGGAGACCCTCGACGAGCGCTGGGGTGACCCCGCCTACTGGCAGGTGATCCGCCGCAACGCCAGTGCCTTCACCGCCTACTACCTGCTCGCCGCGCTCGACCACCGCATCGACGACCTCGGCGAACTGGCCGCAGCCACTCCGGATCAGGCCATCTACCTGGAAATCTTCGCCCGCACCTTCTGGATGAGCCTGGTGATCACCGTCATCTGCCTGGTGCTGGCCTACCCGCTGGCCTACCTGCTGGCCAACCTGCCGGCGCGCCAGAGCAACCTGCTGATGATCCTCGTCCTGCTGCCGTTCTGGACCTCCATCCTGGTCCGCGTGGCGGCCTGGATCGTGCTGCTGCAGTCCGGTGGCCTGATCAACAGCGCGCTGATCAAGCTGGGGCTGATCGACCAGCCGCTGGAGCTGGTGTTCAACCGCACCGGGGTGTACATCGCCATGGTGCACATCATGCTGCCGTTCATGATCCTGCCCATCTACAGCGTGATGAAGGGCATTTCGCCCAGCTACATGCGCGCGGCGATCTCCCTCGGCTGCCACCCGTTCGTCAGCTTCTGGCGGGTGTACTTCCCGCAGACCGTCGCCGGGGTCGGTGCCGGCTGCCTGCTGGTGTTCAT
This sequence comes from Pseudomonas thermotolerans DSM 14292, assembly GCF_000364625.1. Taxonomy (GTDB): domain Bacteria; phylum Pseudomonadota; class Gammaproteobacteria; order Pseudomonadales; family Pseudomonadaceae; genus Aquipseudomonas; species Aquipseudomonas thermotolerans. The sequence goes on along the minus strand of NZ_KB822621.1, from coordinate 20,317 downwards.
CCTCTCGGTCGGCTACTACATCACTCCGGCGCTGCTGGGCAGTCCGAACGACCAGATGGTCAGCTACTTCGTCGCCTTCTACACCAACACCAGCATCAACTGGGGCATGGCTACCGCACTGGGCGGCCTGCTGTTGTTCGCCACCCTGGTGCTCTACATGGTCTACGGCTGGCTGGTCGGCGCCAGCCGGATGCGCCTGAGCTAAGGAGAGAATCGAGATGCTCACGCCCTACATGTCTCCGATCGAACGCATTTGGTACTACAGCCTGCGCCTGATCTGCGCTCTGATCCTGCTATTCCTGGTCCTGCCGGTGCTGGTGATCGTGCCGCTGTCCTTCACCAGCGGCACCTTCCTGGTCTACCCGATCCAGGAGTTCTCGCTGCGCTGGTACCAGGACTTCTTCAGTTCCGCGGAGTGGATGCGCTCGCTGAAGAACAGCCTGATCGTCGCCCCGGCCGCCACTCTGCTGGCCATGGTGTTCGGCACCCTGGCGGCGATCGGCCTGACCCGTTCCGACTTCCCCGGCAAGGCGCTGATCATGAGCCTGGTGATCTCCCCCATGGTGGTGCCGGTGGTGATCGTCGGCGTGGCCTGCTACCTCGCGTTCGCTCCGTTGGGCTTCGGCAACAGCTACCTGGGACTGATCGTCACCCACGCGGTGCTCGGCGTACCCTTCGTGATCATCACCGTGTCGGCCACCCTGCAGGGCTTCAACTACAACCTGGTGCGCGCCGCGGCCAGCCTCGGCGCCTCGCCGCTGACTACCTTCCGCCGGGTGACCCTGCCGCTGATCGCCCCCGGGGTCATCTCCGGCGCGCTGTTCGCCTTCGCCACCTCCTTCGACGAGGTGGTGGTCACGCTGTTCCTCGCCGGCCCCGAGCAGGCCACCCTGCCGCGGCAGATGTTCAGCGGAATCCGCGAGAACCTGAGCCCCACCATCGCCGCGGCGGCCACCCTGCTGATCGGCTTCTCGGTGGTCCTGCTGCTGACCCTGGAATGGCTGCGCGGGCGTAGCGAGAAGTTGCGCACCGCGCCTGTGGAGTAAGGCGCGCCAGCGCTCCGCACGCTCCTTTTCCCCAAGGTCCCGGGACGCCCCTGGCGGTGTTCCGGGGCTTTCTTTTCATAGGATTCGCTGACCTGGGGCAGCCCGCCAGGGAGCGAGTCGGGCTACAATTCGCGCCACCCGATCTCGCCCTGAGGCCCATTCTCCATGCAACCCTACGCCATCGCTCCGTCGATCCTGTCCGCCGATTTCGCCCGCCTGGGTGAGGATGTCGACAGGGTGCTCTCCGCCGGCGCCGACATCGTCCATTTCGACGTGATGGACAACCACTATGTACCCAACCTGACCATCGGCCCCATGGTCTGCGCCGCGCTGCGCAAGTACGGCATCAGCGCACCCATCGACGTGCATCTGATGGTCAAGCCGGTAGACCGCATCATCGGCGACTTCCTCGAGGCCGGCGCCAGCTACATCACCTTCCACCCGGAAGCCTCGGAGCACATCGACCGCTCCCTGCAGCTGATCAAGAGCGGCGGCGCCAAGGCCGGCCTGGTGTTCAACCCGGCCACCCCGCTGGACTGCCTGAAGTACGTGATGGACAAGGTCGACATGATCCTGCTGATGAGCGTCAACCCCGGCTTCGGTGGCCAGAAGTTCATCCCCGGCACTCTCGACAAGCTGCGCGAGGCCCGTGCGCTGATCGACGCCTCGGGCCTGGATATCCGCCTGGAGGTGGATGGCGGGGTCAACGTGCAGAACATCCGTGAGATCGCCGCGGCCGGCGCCGACACCTTCGTCGCCGGCTCGGCGATCTTCAACCAGCCCGACTACAAGGCCGTGATCGACGCCATGCGCAGCGAGCTGGCGCTGGCCCGGCAAGCATGAGTCTCGAACTGCTGTTTCCCGGACGCCTGCCGCGCCTGGTGATGTTCGATCTGGACGGCACCTTGGTGGACTCGGTGCCGGATCTGGCTGCCGCGGTGGACCGCATGCTGCACGCCCTGGGGCGCCCGGCGGCGGGCGTCGAGGCGGTGCGCCAGTGGGTCGGCAACGGCGCCCGGGTGCTGGTGCGCCGCGCCCTGGCCGGCGGCCTCGACCACGGCGCGGTGAGCGACGAAGAGGCCGAGCAGGCCCTGGCGCTGTTCATGGACGCCTATGCCGAAAGCCACGCCCACACCTATGTCTATCCGGGGGTCAAGCCGACCCTCAAGTGGCTGAAGCGCCAGGGCGTGGAAATGGCGCTGATCACCAACAAGCCGGAGCGCTTCGTCGGCCCGCTGCTCGACGACATGAAGATTGGCCGCTATTTCCGCTGGATCATCGGCGGCGATACCCTGCCGCAGCAGAAGCCCGACCCGGCGGCGCTGCTGTACGTCATGCAGATGGCTGAGGTGAAGGCCGAGGATGCCCTGTTCGTCGGCGACTCGCGCAACGACGTGCTGGCCGCCCGCGCCGCCGGGGTGCCCTGCGTGGCACTGTCCTACGGCTACAACCACGGCCGGCCGATCCACGAGGAGTCGCCCACCCTGGTGATTGACGATCTGCGCGAACTGCTGCCGGAAGGTTGCCTGGAGTCGAACGCTGGGGTAATGTCGCGAGACTCCGCAGCAAACCCACCACCAAGAGACAGCATCGTGGTCGTTGCCCGCAAACACTGGATGAAGGTGATCAAGGCCCTGGCCCGTTGGCGCTGGCGCGCCTGACCTATCCTCGCCGGCCTGACCGGCACCGTTTGCCCGTAACCCGACCCGAATCCTCCTGATTGCCACGAGGCTGCTCATGACCCGCGAAGAATTCCAGCGCCTGGCTGCTGCCGGCTACAACCGCATCCCGCTTGCCCGCGAAGTCCTCGCCGACTTCGACACCCCGCTGTCCATCTACCTCAAGCTGGCCGACGCGTCCAACACCTACCTGCTGGAGTCCGTGCAGGGTGGCGAGAAATGGGGCCGCTACTCGATCATCGGCCTGCCCTGCCGTACCGTGCTGCGCGCCTACGAGCAGCGGGTCAGCGTGACCCGCGACGGCGAGGAGATCGAAAGCCTGGAGTGCGAGGACCCGCTGGCCTTCGTCGAGGCCTTCAAGGCCCGCTACCGGGTGCCGAGCATCCCCGGCCTGCCGCGCTTCAACGGCGGCCTGGTCGGCTACTTCGGCTACGACTGCGTGCGCTACGTGGAGAAGCGCCTGGCGCGCTGCCCGAACCCGGACCCGATCGGCAATCCGGACATCCTGCTGATGGTCTCCGACTCGGTGGTAGTGTTCGACAACCTGGCTGGCAAGCTGCACGCCATCGTCCTGGTCGATCCCGGCGAACCGAACGCCTACGAGGCCGGCCAGGCCCGCCTGGAGGCGCTGCTCGACGGCCTGCGTCAGCCGCTGGCGCCGCGCCGGGGCCTGGACTTCAGTGCGGTGAACGCCCCCGAGCCGAGCTTCCGCTCCAGCTTCACTCGTGAGGACTACGAACGCTCGGTGGAGACCATCAAGGAATACATCCTCGCCGGCGACTGCATGCAGGTGGTGCCTTCGCAGCGCATGAGCATTGCCTTCGAGGCCGCGCCCATCGACCTGTACCGGGCGCTGCGCTGCTTCAACCCGACCCCCTACATGTACTTCTTCAACTTCGGCGACTTCCACGTGGTGGGCTCCTCCCCGGAGGTGCTGGCGCGGGTCGAGGATGGTCAGGTCACCGTGCGGCCGATCGCCGGCACCCGGCCGCGCGGCGCCACCGAGGAAGCCGACCGGGCCCTGGAGGAGGATCTGCTCTCCGACGCCAAGGAGATCGCCGAGCACCTGATGCTCATCGACCTGGGCCGCAACGATGTCGGCCGGGTCGCGCAGATCGGTACGGTGAAGCTCACCGAGAAGATGGTGATCGAGCGTTACTCCAACGTCATGCACATCGTTTCCAACGTCAGCGGCCAGCTGAAGCCGGGTCTCTCGGCGATGGACGCGCTGCGTGCCATCCTCCCGGCCGGGACCCTCTCCGGCGCGCCGAAGATCCGCGCCATGGAGATCATCGACGAGCTGGAGCCGGTCAAGCGTGGCGTCTACGGCGGAGCGGTCGGCTACTTGGCGTGGAACGGCAACATGGACACCGCCATCGCCATCCGCACGGCGGTGATCAAGAACGGCGAGCTGCACGTGCAGGCCGGCGGCGGCATCGTCGCCGACTCGGTGCCAGCCCTGGAGTGGGAAGAGACCATCAACAAGCGCCGCGCCATGTTCCGCGCGGTCGCCCTGGCCGAACACAGCCACAAGAACCACGCCTGAGGATGTCGCCATGTTGCTGATGATTGATAACTACGATTCCTTTACCTACAACGTGGTGCAGTACCTCGGCGAACTGGGCGCGGACGTCCACGTGGTGCGCAACGACGAGTTGACGGTCGCCGAGATCGAGGCCCTGAAGCCCGAGCGCATCGTGATCTCCCCCGGCCCCTGCACCCCCAACGAGGCCGGGGTGTCCCTGGAGGTGATCCGCCACTTCGGCGGCAAGCTGCCGATCCTCGGAGTCTGCCTCGGCCACCAGAGCATCGGCCAGGCGTTTGGTGGCGACGTGGTGCGCGCCCGCCAGGTGATGCACGGCAAGACCAGCCCGGTGTTCCACAGCGACAGCGGGGTGTTCGAAGGACTCAAGAACCCGCTCACCGTGACCCGCTACCATTCCCTGGTGGTCAAGCGCGAGACCCTGCCCGAGTGCCTGGAGATCACCGCCTGGACCCAGCACGCGGACGGCTCGATCGACGAGATCATGGGCCTGCGCCACAAGACCCTGAACATCGAGGGCGTGCAGTTCCACCCGGAATCCATCCTATCCGAGCAGGGCCATGAGCTGTTCGCCAACTTCCTCAAGCAGCAGGGCGGGGTACGCTGAGATGGACATCAAGACGGCACTGAACCGGGTGGCCAACCAGCTGGATCTGACCACCGAGGAAATGCAGGCGGTCATGCGCCAGATCATGACCGGCCAGTGCACCGACGCGCAGATCGGCGCCTTCCTGATGGGCATGCGGATGAAGAGCGAGACCATCGAGGAGATCGCCGGCGCGGTCAGCGTGATGCGCGAGCTGGCCAGCAAGGTTGAGCTTTCCAGCCTGGATCACGTGGTCGACATCGTCGGTACCGGCGGCGACGGCGCCAACATCTTCAACGTCTCCTCGGCCTCCGCCTTCGTGGTCGCCGCGGCCGGCGGCAAGGTGGCCAAGCACGGCAACCGCGCGGTGTCCAGCAAGAGCGGCAGCGCCGACCTGCTGGAGGCGGCCGGCATCTACCTGGAACTGACTCCGGAGCAGGTGGCGCGCTGCATCGAAGCGGTGGGCGTCGGCTTCATGTTCGCCCAGGTCCACCACCAGGCCATGCGTCATGCCGCCGGGCCGCGCCGCGAGCTTGGCCTGCGTACCCTGTTCAACATGCTCGGCCCGCTGACCAACCCGGCCGGGGTCAAGCACCAGGTGGTCGGGGTCTTCACCCAGGCGCTGTGCCGGCCGCTGGCCGAGGTGCTCAAGCGCCTGGACAGCCGGCACGTGCTGGTGGTGCACTCGCGCGACGGCCTGGATGAGTTCAGCCTGGCGGCGCCGACCCACGTCGCCGAGCTGAAGGACGACGAGGTGCGCGAGTACGAGTTGCGTCCCGAGGACGTCGGCCTGCACAGCCAGACCCTGATGGGCCTGGAAGTGGACGGCCCGCAGGCTTCCCTGGAGCTGATTCGCGACGCCCTGGGGCGGCGCAGGACCGAGAGCGGTCGCAAGGCCGCCGACCTGATCGTGCTGAACGCCGGCGCGGCGCTCTATGCCGCCGATCTGGCGACCAGCCTGCACGAAGGCGTGCAGCTCGCCCACGATGCCCTGCACACGGGCCTGGCGCGGGAAAAAATGGATGAACTGGCCGCCTTCACCGGCGTGTTCCGCGAGGAGAATCGAGCGTGAGTGCCCCCACCGTCCTGAACAAGATCCTCGCCCGCAAGGCCGAGGAGGTCGCCGAGCGTCGCGCGCTGGTCAGCCTCGCCGAGCTGGAGCGTGCCGCCTGCGCCGCCCCGGCGCCGCGCGGCTTTGCCCGGGCCATGCTGGAGCAGGCCGCGCGCAAGCAGCCGGCGGTGATCGCCGAGGTCAAGAAGGCTTCGCCGAGCAAGGGCGTGCTGCGCGAGGACTTCGTCCCGGCAGCCATCGCCCGCAGCTACGAGGAGGGTGGGGCGACCTGTCTGTCAGTGCTCACCGACGTCGACTTCTTCCAGGGCGCCGACCGCTACCTGCAGGAGGCCCGAGCGGCCTGCGCGCTGCCGGTGATCCGCAAGGACTTCATGATCGACCCCTACCAGATCGTCGAGGCCCGTGCCCTGGGCGCCGACTGCGTGCTGCTGATCGTCTCCGCGTTGAGCGACGCGCAGATGGCCGAGCTGGCCGCGGTGGCCAAGGGGGTGGGGCTGGACGTGCTGGTCGAGGTGCATGATGGTGACGAGCTGGAGCGTGCGCTGAACACCCTGGATACCCCGCTGGTGGGCATCAACAACCGCAACCTGCACACCTTCGAAGTCAGCCTGGAGACCACCCTGGACCTGCTCCCGCGCATTCCCCGCGAGCGCATGGTGGTCACCGAGAGCGGCATCCTCAATCGCGCCGACGTCGAGCTGATGAAGATCAACGAGGTCTACGGCTTCCTGGTCGGCGAGGCCTTCATGCGCGCCGACAACCCGGGCGCCGAGCTGCAGCGGCTGTTCTTCCCGGAGCGCCGGGTGGTGTCGATCAGCGATCCGGACTGAGCCGGCTTCCCACGATCCACCGGAAACGAAAAACGCCGCTCGAAAGCGGCGTTTTTCGTCGTGGTCCCAGCAGATTCAGCGGGTGCCGAACACCACCATGGTCTTGCCCTTGACGTGTACTAGGCCCTGTTCCTCCAAGGACTTGAGCACGCGACCGACCATCTCCCGCGAGCAGCCGACGATGCGGCCGATCTCCTGGCGGGTGATCTTGATCTGCATGCCGTCCGGGTGGGTCATGGCGTCCGGCTGCTTGCACAGGTCGAGCAGGGTGCGGGCGACCCGTCCGGTGACATCGAGGAAGGCCAGGTCGCCGACCTTGCGGGTGGTGTTGCGCAGGCGGTCGGCCATCTGGCTGCCCAGCGCGTAGAGGATCTCCGGATCCTGCTGGGTCAGCTCGCGGAACTTGGCGTAGCTGATCTCCGCCACCTCGCACTCGGTCTTGGCGCGCACCCAGGCGCTGCGTTCCTTCTCGCTGCCTTCCTTGTCGAACAGGCCCATCTCGCCGAAGAAGTCGCCGGCGTTCAGGTAGGCGATGATCATCTCGCGGCCGTCGTCATCCTCGATGAGGATGGTCACCGAGCCCTTGATGATGAAGAACAGGGTTTCGCAGCGATCGCCTGCGTAGATGATGGTGCTTTTGGCGGTGTAACGACGGCGGTGACAGTGTGCGAGAAGTTTGTCGAGATGCTTGATCTTGGGTGAAAGCGAGATCGCTACCATGCCCGAGCCCCCAAAAAAGTGTGCAGATCTTCGTTATTCCCTGGGCAGGTCATCGATCCTTCCCCTGCGGTGCCGTCACCCAGCAACTGAGCTCGGGACTTGCCTTCGCGCAGAGCCCGGAGGTTGCGTGAAGCTGGCACCGAAACGGCTCGAGGAAGGATTGATGACACGCCCGGGTTTTTTATGGAGAGGCCGTGGTAGTTGCAGGCAACTGCTGCGAAACCTCCGCGACCCTCTGGGTTATTTGAACCAGTGTGCCAGTAAACCGACGCCAGCTTAACAGCCATTCGCCGGCTGCAGTCGATTTTGCGACGAAGCTAACATTCGCACAGGGCGCCCGCCCCGTAAACCGGCACTCAGCCATCCGGAAGTGCTGTGGTAAGCTGGCGGCCCTTTTTTCAGCGGAGTCGTGTCAATGAAAGCGCGTATCCAGTGGGCCGGCGAGGCCATGTTCCTGGGCGAGTCCGGCAGTGGGCACGTGGTCGTCATGGACGGCCCGCCGGAGAACGGCGGGCGCAATCTCGGCGTGCGGCCCATGGAGATGATGCTGCTGGGGCTTGGCGGTTGCACCAGCTTCGACGTAGTCAGCATCCTGAAGAAATCCCGTCAGCCGGTGGAGAGTTGCGAGGCCTTCCTGGATGCCGAGCGGGCTGGCGAGGATCCCAAGGTGTTCACCAGGATCCACGTGCACTTCGTGATCAAGGGCCGCGGCCTCAAGGAGGCACAGGTCAAGCGCGCGGTTGAGCTGTCGGCTGAGAAGTACTGCTCGGCGTCGATCATGCTCGGCCGTGCTGGCGTGGCGATCACCCACGACTACGAGATCGTCGAGCTGGGCTGAGCGCCCTGGCCGAAACGAAGAAGCCGCCTGAGGGCGGCTTCTTCGTGTCCGGAAGATTCAGATCCGGTAGGTGCTCTTGGTCATCACCTTGGACAGCAGGGTCATGCCGAAGCGTACCGGCGCCGGGAAGCGCAACCCGCCGGCTTCCAGGGCGTTCTCGGCATGCTGCTGCTCGTCCTCGCGCATCTGTTCGAGGATCGCCCGGGACTTCCTGTCCTCGGCCGGCAGTTGCGCCAGGTGCTCGTCCAGGTGCTTGCACACCTGCTGCTCGGTGGCGGCGACGAAGCCCAGGCTGACGCGGTCGCTGACCAGCCCGGCGAGCGCGCCGATACCGAAGGACATGCCGTAGAACAGCGGGTTGAGCAGGCTCGGCCGGCTGCCCAGCTCGCGGATCCGCTGCTCGCACCAGGCCAGATGGTCAATCTCCTCCTCGGCGGCCTTCTCCATCGCCTGGCGCACTTCCGGCAGTTTGGCGGTCAGCGCCTGGCCCTGGTACAGCGCCTGGGCGCAAACCTCGCCGGTGTGGTTGATGCGCATCAGCCCGGCGACGTGGCGGGCATCGTCCGCGTCGAGCTCGGCCTCGGGCTCGGTGACTGCCGGCGAAGGCCGGTAGGGCTGGCCGCTGAATGGCAGCAGGGTGCGCAGCGCGGCGTCGGCCTGCAGCAGCAGGCGATCGGCGGGGGAGTAGTGGCGTTCGGTAGCCATGGGGCACCTCCGGAACTCTCTGTGGCGGGCAGTTTACCCCATGCGCCCGGCAGCGGCTTGATCGCGATCAGCCTGGCGGCCAGGCCATCCGCCGCTGGCCGAGTACGTGCATGTGGATGTGGAAGACGCTCTGCCCGGCCAGCTCCCGGCAGTTCATCACCACCCGGAAGCCTTCCTCGCAGCCCCGTTCCCTGGCCAGGCGCTGGGCGGTGTAGAGGATGTGGCCGGCCAGCGGCTTGTCCTCTTCCTGCAGGTCGTCGAGGGTGGCGATGTGCTTGCGTGGCACCACCAAGAAATGCACCGGCGCCTGGGGGGGCGATATCGTAGAAGGCGATCACATGTTCGTCTTCGTACAGCTTGCGCGAGGGAATCTCCCCGGCGACGATCTTGCAGAACAGACAGTCCACGGATGACTCCTCCTCATTCGGCAGCTGTCCGAGTGTAGCGGCCGGCTGCGGCCGCGGCCAGCAGACAAGGAGCGACGGTGAAGAACGACATCCATGACCTCGGCCTGGTCCTCGAGTCGAAGGTGAAGCTGATCGTCATCGAGTCCTGGGACGAGCCCCGGGTCCTGGAGACCCTCACCGGGCTGGCCATCAAGCGTGGTCTCGGCCTTTTTACCTGGTCGGTGACTGAGGGCGTGCGGCGCCTGGGCTTCGGCGGCGAACCGCTGGGCAGCGAGCCGACCCAGGACCCCGAGGCGGCCCTCAAGCTGGTCAAGCACGACCCGCAGGCCAACCTCTACGTGTTCTGCGACCTGCATCCCTTTCTCGCCGATAACCCCCGGCTGGTGCGCCTGCTCAAGGAGATCGCCATGGCCGAGGGGGCCCAGCGGCCGACTCTGGTGCTGGTCTCCCATGCCCTCAGGTTGCCCCCTGAAGTGCAGCGCTATGCGGCGCGCTTCAGCCTGTCGCTGCCCTCCGAGGATGAGCTGTTGGCCATCGTCCGCGAGGAGGCGGCGCGCTGGAGCGAGCGCAACAACGGCGCCCGGGTGCGCACCGATAATCGTACCCTGCGCCAGGTGGTGAAGAACCTGCGCGGGCTCAGCCACGGTGAGGCGCGCCTGCTGGCGCGCAACCTGATCTGCGACGACGGCGCTATCACCCAGGAGGATCTGCCCGAGTTGAACCGCACCAAGTTCCAGCTCCTCGATCTGGACGGCGTGCTTAGCTTCGAGTCGGATACCGCGCGCTTCGCCGAGGTCGGCGGGCTGGCCAGTCTCAAGCGCTGGCTGGCCGAGCGGCAGAGTGCCTTCCTGGCCGACCACAAGGGGCTGGACGCCCCGCGCGGCGTATTGCTGGTCGGCGTACAGGGCTCCGGCAAGAGCCTGGCGGCCAAGGCGGTGGCCGGGCTCTGGGGGCTGCCGCTGCTGCGTTTGGACTTCGCCTGCCTGTACAACAAGTACTTCGGCGAGACCGAGCGCAACCTCCGCGAGGCCCTGCGTCTGGCCGAGCAGATGGCGCCCTGCGTGCTGTGGATGGACGAGGTCGAGAAGGGCCTGGCCAGCGGTGATCACGACGGCGGGGTCAGCCAGCGGGTGCTCGGTACCCTGCTGACCTGGCTGGCCGAGCGCAAGGCCCCGGTGTTCGCCGTGGCCACCGCCAACGCCATCGAGCGGCTGCCGGCGGAGCTGGTGCGCAAGGGGCGCTTCGACGAGGTGTTCTTCGTCGACTTGCCGGGTGCCGCGGTGCGTGCGGAGATCTTCCGTATCCATCTCAAACGCCGCGAGCTGGAGCCCCAGCAGTTCGATCTGGAGCAGCTGGCGGCGGCCAGCGAGGGCTTCTCCGGCGCGGAGATCGAGCAGGTAGTGGTCAGCGCGGTGTACGCCGCCCAGGCCCGCCAGCAGGCGGTCGACCAGGCCCTGCTGCTGGCCACCGCGCAAGGCACGGTGCCGCTTTCCGTGCTGATGGCCGAACGCCTTGCCGCCTTGCGTGCCTGGGCACAGGGACGGACGGTCAGCGCCGACTGAGCAGCGAACGGTACAGGCGGCCGACTGTCCAGCGCACCAGGGCGCGTGGCAGCAGGCGGTGCAGGCTGGCCACCAGGCGGTTGCGCCAGCCGGGGATAATCAGCGCGCGGTCGCGGTCCAGGGCCCGGACCGCATGCAGGGCCACCTCCTCGGGGCTGAGCAGCAGCCTGCTATGGCGCAGGCGCTGTTCGTCCAGCCCGGTGAGGCGGAAGAAGGCGGTCGGCACCGGGCCGGGGCAGAGCACCGAGACCTTCACCCCGTAGTCCTTGAACTCCTCGCGGAGGCTTTCCGAGAGGTGCAGCACGTAGGCGGCGCTGGCGCAGTGGCTGCTCAACCAGGGGCCCGGCTGGAAGGCCGTCAGTGAGGCCACGTTGAGGATCTGCCCGCCGCCGGCGGCGACCATCAGGTTGCCGATGCCGTGGCACAGGCGGGTGAGGGCCAGGACGTTGAGTTCCAGCAGCCGCTGCTCGTCGCCCCAGTCGTGGGCCAGGAAGGGCCCGGCGAGGCCGCTGCCGGCGCCGTTGACCAGCAGGTCGATGACCAGGCCGCTTTCCTCCAGCTCCTGGAGCAGGCCGGTCAGCTGCAGCGGATTGGCCAGGTTGCAGGTGCGGAACAGCACCTCGATGCCGAAGCGCTGGGTGAGTTCGCAGGCGATGCTTTCCAGCGCCTCACGCTGACGGGCCACCAGGATCAGGTTACGCCCGCGCCGGGCCAGCGCCTCGGCCAGGGCCAGGCCGAGGCCGCGGGATGCGCCGGTGATCAGGGCATAACGAGGCACTTCTCTCTCGGACTTGGGGTCAGACCGGCGGCAGCATGCCGGTGATGGCCGCGAAACCGCCGAACACCAGGGCCAGCAGCAGCGCAGCGATGGGGATCAGCCAGAGCGCGGCGAGCACCTTGACCGCCGTGCTGTTGGCCGGCGGCGGCGGGCCGTAGCGGTTGGCGCCGACGCTGCCGGGCATCAGCAGCATCAGCAGCGAGAACACGCTGCCGACCACCGGCACCAGATTGAGCAGCAGCAGCCAGCCGGACCAGCCGATGTCGTGCAGGCGCTGCACGCCGATCATCACCGCCACCACGCAGAGGGCGATGGACGCCGCGGCGATCAGTAGGGAACCGACGGCCACGTGGATGGCCATGCCGATCCCGGCCACGGCGAACAGCACGGCGCCGGCGACCGCCAGCACCAGCGACCAGGCCAGGTAGCGCAGGCGACCGATCCGCCCGTCGGTGGTGAAGGGGCGCAGCTCGCCAAATTCCGGCAGCTCCTCGCCGACCCGCGCCTGCGGCGGGGCATAGGGCGACGGACTGCCGGCCGGCACGCGGCCGTCGTTGGTGCCCGTCTGCGGCTGTTGCGCCTGGCGCGCCAAGTATTTCTCGATGATGATCCCGCAGGCCGAGCATTCGCCGGACTTGGGCTGCTCGTGACCGCACTTCGGGCAGCGCATGGTCTCGCAGGGCTGGGCCGCAGCCTCCTCTTGCTTCTCTTCGTCGGTCGGCGCCAGGGTCAGGCTGGCTGCCAGGTCCTGTTCCTTGCGGACCAGCGCGCCGGCGCGTTCCAGGACGCTGAGGTACTTGTCCGCGTCGTTGGCCGAGAGGTCGCGCTTGAGCACCACGGCGCGCCGGCCGAACAAGGGTTCGACGCGGGCGGGGTCCAGCTTGAACAGTCGGGCGAAGTTGTCCTTGACGGTGTCGAGAGACATGTTCGGCAGCAGTTCGCCGTCGAACACGATCTTGTAGCGAGGTTCGCTCATGCGGGCTTCCTTGTCAGCCTGGAGTCGGGGTGGGCGGGACATTCAGCCACAGGGTAGCCGTCCGGTCTGTGCGCTGCCAAGCACTTTGCCATCACGTCGGGCGGCGCCTCAGTGCAGGAAGAACGCGCGCTTCCGGGCTTCGCGGTACTCGCGGTCGAGGCGCTCGATCAGCTCGCCGACGCTGGGCAGGTCGTCGATCGCGCCGACCCCCTGACCGGCCGACCACACGGACTTCCAGGCCTTGGCCTCGTCGTTGAGCGGCTTGAGCTTCTCGCCGTAGTTGATGTCGGCCTTGTCCTGCAGGCGCTTCATGTCGTAGCCGGCGCGCTCCAGGCTCTGCCGCATGAAGCTCGCCGGCACCCCGGATACCGCCGGGGTGTGGATGATGTCGGCGGCCTTGGCGTCGAGGATCATCTGCTTGTAGGCCTCCTCGGCGGCGCTTTCCCGGGTAGCGATGAAGCGAGTGCCCATGTACGCCAGGTCGGCGCCCAGCACCTGGGCGGCGAGTACCTCGTGGCCGTGGTTGAGACAGCCGGAGAGCAGCAGAGTCTTGTCGAAGAACTGGCGGATCTCGGCGATCAGCGCGAACGGGCTCCAGGTCCCGGCATGTCCGCCGGCGCCGGCGGCCACCGCGATCAGCCCGTCCACCCCGGCCTCGGCGGCTTTCTCGGCGTGGCGCCGGGTGGTCACGTCATGGAATACCAGGCCGCCGTAGCCGTGCACCGCATCCACCACCTCCTGCACCGCGCCGAGGCTGGTGATCACGATAGGCACCTTGTGGTCCACGCAGATCGCCAGGTCGGCCTGCAGGCGCGGGTTAGTGTAGTGGACGATCAGATTGACCGCGTAGGGCGCGCCATCGTCTTCCAGGCCGGCCTCGATTTCCTCCAGCCAGGCCTTGAAACCGCCGCTCTCGCGCTGGTTGAGGGCCGGGAAGCTGCCCACCACACCGTTGTTGCAGCAGGCCAGCACCAGTTTCGGATTGGACACCAGGAACATGGGCGCGGCGACTACCGGCAGGCGCAGACGACCTTCGAGCAGGGCAGGCAGGGACATGGCGTTTTCCTCTCGTGTCGGACTCAGAAGGGTTTGACCACCACTAGGATGACGATGGCCAGCAGGAACAGCACCGGCACCTCGTTGAACCAGCGGTAGAACACGTGGCTGCGCGGGTTCTCGCCGCGGGCGAAGCGCTTCAGCTGGGCTCCACAGACGTGGTGGTAGCCGATCAGCAGCAGCACCAGCAGCAGCTTGGCGTGCAGCCAGCCCATCTTCAGCCAGGCCGGATTCAGGTGCAGCAGCCAGAGGCCGAACACCAGGGTGGCGATCATCGAGGGCAGCATGATGCCGCGGTACAGCTTGCGCTCCATGGTGCAGAAGCGCTCGCGGCTGAGCGTGTCCTGGCTCATCGCGTGGTAGACGAACAGGCGTGGCAGGTAGAACAGGCCGGCGAACCAGCAGACAACGGCGATGATGTGCAGGGCTTTGATCCACAGGTAAAGCATGATGGCCTCATGACGACGGGTTTTCCCGATAGTAGAAGGTCAGTGTGCCGGCCGTCACCTGCCCGCAGGGCGCTCGCCGCTGTTCAGCGGGCCCCGTGGCTCTTATGATTGCGATTTTTTCCGATGGGCCCGGCAGGGCGGAGTGGTGGACAAATGATCAAGGTCGGCATCGTAGGTGGTACGGGGTATACGGGCGTGGAGCTGCTGCGCCTGCTGGCGCAGCATCCGCAGGCGGAGGTGGCGGTGATCACCTCGCGTTCCGAGGCGGGCGTGAAGGTCGCCGACATGTACCCGAACCTGCGCGGCCACTACGATGACCTGGCCTTCAGCGTGCCCGACGTGGCCACCCTGGGAACCTGCGACGTGGTGTTCTTCGCCACGCCCCATGGCGTCGCCCATGCCCTGGCCGGCGAGCTGCTGGACGCGGGCACCAGGGTGATCGACCTGTCCGCCGACTTTCGCCTGCAGGACGCCGAGGAATGGGCCAAGTGGTACGGCCAGCCTCATGGTGCACCCGAGCTGCTCGGCGAGGCGATCTACGGCCTGCCGGAGGTCAACCGCGAGCAGATCCGCCAGGCGCGTCTGATCGCCGTGCCCGGCTGCTACCCGACCGCCACCCAGCTGGGCTTCCTGCCTCTGCTGGAGGCCGGTCTGGCCGATCCTATGCGTCTGATCGCCGACTGCAAGTCCGGCGTCAGCGGTGCCGGGCGTGGCGCCAAGGTGGGCTCGCTGCTCTGCGAGGCCGGGGAAAGCATGATGGCCTACGCGGTGAAGGGGCATCGCCATCTGCCGGAAATCAGCCAAGGCCTGCGTCGTGCAGCCAAGGGAGAGGTGGGGCTGACCTTCGTGCCGCACCTGACGCCGATGATTCGCGGCATCCATGCCACCCTCTATGCCATCGTCGCCGATCGCTCGGTGGACCTGCAGCAGCTTTACGAGCAGCGCTACGCCAACGAACCCTTCGTCGATGTCATGCCGGCCGGCAGCCATCCGGAAACCCGCAGCGTGCGCGGCGCCAACGTCTGCCGCATCGCCGTGCACCGGCCCCAGGGCGGTGATCTGGTGGTGGTCCTGTCGGTGATCGACAACCTGGTCAAGGGCGCTTCCGGCCAGGCGGTGCAGAACATGAACATCCTGTTCGGGTTGGACGAGCGCCTGGGGCTGTCCCATGCTGCGCTGCTGCCCTGAGGGAAGTTGAAGAGGCTGGCCGGTCAATAGTTGACCGTTTTTCTGGGGAAAGCGGATAATGCCGCCAGTCCCAATGATTCATGACGGCGAGAGCCGGGAGAATTGCAGCATGAGCGTTGAATCCTTCACCCCCACCCCCCTGCTGTTCACCGAGGGCGCGGCGCAAAAGGTGAAGACCCTGGTCGAGGAAGAGGGCAACCCGCGTCTGAAGCTGCGGGTGTTCGTCACCGGCGGTGGCTGCTCGGGCTTCCAGTACGGCTTCACCTTCGACGAGGAAGTCTCCGAGGACGACACCGTGGTCGAGCGCGAAGGCGTCAGCCTGGTGGTCGACCCCATGAGCTTCCAATATCTGGTCGGTGCCGAGGTGGACTACCAGGAAGGCCTGGAAGGCTCCCGCTTCGTGATCAAGAACCCCAACGCCACCACCACCTGCGGTTGCGGTTCGTCCTTCTCGATCTGATCCACCTGTTTCCATGCCGAACGCCGCACCTTGAGTGCGGCGTTCGCGTTTTCAGGCCGGGTAGATGGCGCCCAGCACGCGCGGGCCACGGGCTCCGGTGACGCTCGGGCGGTTGGCCGGAATGCCTTCCAGACAGCAGTGCGCCAGCCAGGCGAAGGCCATCGCCTCGACCCAGTCCGGCGGCACCCCGTAGGTCGCGGTGCTGGATACCCGGCAGGCGGGCAGCAGCTCGCCCAGACGCTCCATGAGCCGCGCGTTGCGCGCGCCGCCACCGCAGACCAGCAGTTCCTCGGTATCCCGCTGGGCTGCCTGCAGGGCCTCGACGATGCTGCGCGCGGTCAGCTCCAGCAGGGTGGCCTGCACGTCCTTCGCGGCGATGGGCGGCAACTGCTGCAGATGGGCGTCCAGCCAGGGCAGGTTGAACAGCTCGCGGCCGGTGCTTTTCGGGCCACGCCCGCTGAAGAAGGGATCGCCGAGCAGGGTGGCGAGCAGCTCCTCATGCACCTGGCCGCTGGCCGCCCAGGCGCCGTCGCGGTCGAAGTCGAGGCCCTGATGGCGCTTGATCCAGGCATCCAGCAGCACGTTGCCGGGGCCGCAGTCGAAGCCACGCACCGGTTGGCCGGGATCGATCAGGCTGAGGTTGCTGAAGCCGCCGACGTTGAGGACCGCGCGGTGCGCCTGGCCGTCGTCGAACAGCGCCTCGTGGAAGGCCGGCACCAGGGGCGCGCCTTGGCCGCCAGCGGCCAGGTCGCGGCGACGGAAGTCGCCGACCACGCAGACCCCGGTCAGTTCGGCGAGCAGGGCCGGGTTGCCGATCTGGATGGTGAAGCCGCGTGCCGGTTCATGGCGTACCGTCTGGCCATGGCTGCCGATGGCGCGGATGTCGCTGGGCTCAAGCTGCTGGGCCGCGAGCAGCTCGCCGATACCGTGGGCGGCCAGCTCTACCCAGCACCGTTCGGCCAGGGCGGCGCGGGCTAGTTCGTCTGGACCAGGCGCACAGAGGGCGAGCAGCTCCTCGCGTAGCTCGGCAGGCATCGGCAGGTAATGAGTGGCGAGCAGGCGCGGGCGCTCCTGCTGTTCGATCAAGGCGATGTCCAGCCCATCCAGGCTGGTGCCGGACATTACGCCGAGGTAGCGCGGCATGGCTCAGCGCTGCTTGTTCATCGCCAGCATGGTGGCGCGTTCCTTATCCATGCGGGCCAGCATCGGCTTGCTCATCTGCAGGAAGCGCTGCCGTTCGGAACGGGCGATCGGGTCAGCCATCGGCAGTTTCTGGCTCAGTGGGTCGACGTGCACACCGTTGACCTGGAACTCGTAGTGCAGGTGTGGTCCGGTGGATAGGCCGGTGGTGCCGACGTAGCCGATGATCTGGCCCTGCTTGACGGTGCTGCCGGTACGGATGCCCTTGGCGAAGCCCTGCATGTGGCCATACAGGGTACGGTAGCTGTTGCCGTGCTGGATGATCACCGCATTGCCGTAGCCGCCACGGCGACCGGCGAGGATCACCTTACCGTCACCGGCCGCCTTGATCGGGGTGCCGCGTGGCGCTGCATAGTCGACCCCCTTGTGGGCACGGATCTTGTTGAGGATCGGGTGCTTGCGGCCCAGCGAGAAGCGCGAACTGATCCGCGCGAAGTCCACCGGCGTGCGGATGAAGGCCTTGCGCATGCTGTTGCCGTCGGCGGTGTAGTAGCTGGTGATGCCCTGCTTGTTGGTGTAGCGCACCGCGGTGTAGGTCTTGCCACGGTTGGTGAAGCGGGCGGCGAGGATGTGCCCGGTGCCGACGCGCTGGCCGTCCACCACCTTCTCCTCGTAGATCACCTCGAATTCGTCGCCTTCGCGGATGTCCTGGGCGAAGTCGATGTCGTAGCCGAACACGTTGGCCAGGTCGAGGGTGAGGTTGTGCGGCAGTCCGGCGCGCTTGGCGGAGAGGAACAGCGAGCTGTTGATCACGCCGCGCGCATAGGCGCTGCGCACGTCCGGCTTGGTCGTCTCGCGTTCGAAACGGAAGCCCTTGGCGTTGCGAATCAGGGCAATGCTTTCCAGCGGGGACAGCCGGCTGTGTAGGCTTTCCAGGCGGCCATCCTCGGTAAGCTTGAACTCCAGCACCTGACCGATCTTCAGGTGGCTGAACTGCTTGGCCTGCTTGCTGCTGGACAGGGCCGCATGCATTTCGTTGGCGTCCAGTCCCACCTTGGCGAACAGGGTCGATAGGGTGTCGCCATTGGCCACGGTCACCGTGCGGTAACGGGAGTCCTGAGGAGGCTGGGGTTCGGAGGTGGAGGCGGCGGAGCCGTTGTCGTTCTGGTCTTCCTTGTCTTGCTGGGCGCTGTTCTGGTTATTGTCGGCGCCCTCGACGTTGGCGAAGGGCGAGGTGTCTTTTTCCCCCAGGCTGAGCGTCTGTCGCAGGTCATCCTTCTCCTGAAGGATCTGTTCGACGCCGTTGTCGAGATCCAGATTGAGGGTGGTGCGCTTGGCCTCGACCTCGCGAGAGGGGAAAACCAGAAGTGCAAGACTCAGCAGGGCCGCGACGCCGCTCGCCGCTAGTAGGTGACTTTTGGGGTAAACCGGCGGTGATTCGGGCGTTCTAGTAGTCATTGGGCGGCTTCAAAAAAGGTGAAAAAAGAAAAGGTGAAGATGAAGATGATGAAGTAACTGTATAAAATATAACCAAAAGCCCTCGGGGGCAACCCTTGGATTGGTCGCCGCCAAGATGGCATGGATGAGAGGGCCAAACTTGTAATTGGTTCGCGATCTTGTATGTTTGGGCCCCCTTTTGGTTTTCAGTTGGTGGCGAGTCCTGTCATGAAGTCGGTCGAAGAGCAGCTCGCGCTGATCAAGCGTGGCGCGGAAGAGGTCCTGGTCGAATCGGAGCTGGTGGAGAAGCTGAAGCGCGGCCAGCCCCTGCGCATCAAGGCGGGCTTCGACCCGACCGCGCCGGACCTGCACCTCGGACACACAGTGCTGATCAACAAGCTTCGCCAGTTCCAGGAGCTGGGGCACCAGGTGATCTTCCTGATCGGTGACTTCACCGGGATGATCGGTGATCCCAGCGGCAAGAGCGTCACCCGTCCGCCGCTGACCCGCGAGCAGGTATTGGAGAACGCCGAGACCTATAAGGCTCAGGTGTTCAAGATCCTCGACCCGGAAAAGACCGAGGTGGCCTTCAACTCCACCTGGATGGACAAGCTGACCCCGGCCGACTTCATCCGCCTGGCTTCCCAGTACACGGTGGCGCGCATGCTCGAGCGCGACGACTTCCACAAGCGCTACACCAGCAACCAGCCGATCGCCATCCACGAGTTCCTCTATCCCCTGGTTCAGGGCTACGACTCGGTGGCTCTGCGTGCCGACGTGGAGCTGGGTGGTACCGACCAGAAGTTCAACCTGCTGATGGGCCGCGAACTGCAGCGCGCCTACGGCCAGGAGTCCCAGTGCATCGTCACCATGCCGCTGCTCGAAGGGCTGGACGGTGTGAAGAAGATGTCCAAGTCGCTGGGCAACTACGTCGGTATCCAGGAACCGCCGGGTGTCATGTACGGCAAGCTGGTGTCCATCCCCGACTCGCTGATGTGGCGCTACTTCGAGCTGCTCAGCTTCCGCTCCATGGCGGAGATCGAGGAGTTCAAGCGCGACGTCGAGCGCGGCGCCAACCCTCGGGACATCAAGATCAAGTTGGCTGAGGAGATCGTGGCGCGCTTCCACGGCGAAGAGGCCGCGGCCACCGCGCACCGTGCGGCAGGCAACCGCCTCAAGGACGGCGAGTTGCCGGACGACCTGCCGGAAGTCGAGCTGACGGCAGGTGAGGATCTGCCGATTGCTGCGGTGATCAATCGCGCCGGACTGGTGAAGAATGCGGCCTCCGCGCGCGACCTGCTGAATTCCGGAGGCGTCAGAGTCGACGGTGAAGTGGTGGATCGCAGCTTCGTCTTCAAGCTCGGTGCTGTGCACGTCTGTCAAGCGGGGCGTAAGGCATTCGCGCGCATTAACCTGAAGGCCGAGTAAATATTTTTCGCTTCGCCTGTTGACGGCTGAAATTAGGTCCCTATAATGCGCACCACTTCCGGCGCGCAGCCAACGAAAAAACACTTGATAATCAAAGGGTTATCGGGGTTTCGGAGGGGGCGGAAGGCCAATGTTGGTCGGTGCGGGAAGCGAGCTTCGGGAGGTTGACAGCAGGAATTGATGCTGTATGATTCGCCTCCCGCTGCCGGGCGGAGCGAAGAGCGAAGAGTTCGGTGGCACGCAAGCGGTTGAGGTAGAAAAGAAGTTTTCGAAAAGCGCTTGACGGGGAGTAGGGCTGCTGTAGAATGCGCGGCCTTGGTTGAGGCGAAAGGCTCACCCAACTGTTCTTTAACAAGTGAATCAAGCAATTCGTGTGGGTGCTTGTGGGGTAAGACTGGTGATCGCAAGATTATCAGC
>NZ_KB822620.1 GCF_000364625.1 Pseudomonas thermotolerans DSM 14292 | reverse complement strand
GCAGCATCGCCATCAGCGGATAGGCGGGACGACCGCCTTCACCCTTCGGGTAGTGCGGCTCGATCAGGGCGATCAGGCCCTGCCACGGCACCACCTGTTCCATTTCGATCAGGAACAGTTCCTTGCGGGTCTGCTTGCGCTTGCCGGCGTACTCGGCGTCGGCGAAGGTCATCTGCTTCATCGGAAAGCTCTGCGGGTGAAGTCGGCGGATTTTGCCAAATCAGGAAGTCTTTTTCAGAGTTTCCCTAGAGCTGCCAGATAGAAAAGCAGAAACTGAACAGCCAGAACGGTGGTCACGACTCCGATAGTTACAAGAAGGGCACCAACAAAACCCCTTTTTTCAAAAAGCATCGAGCAGCACAGAACAACAGCTATCAGGCCTACTGTCTTGCTCCACTCGTGCAACGCCCATAAGGGGTATGCCGCCTGCAGACTGGATATCAGCCCGAGCAGCACTGCCATTAGCAGCAATCCCTTGCTCACAGAACCGATATGCAGCTGCCGGGCACCCACCAGAAAAGCCAGCCCAACGGCACCCAACACCAGCTCGCCAACCCGCTGCTGCTCCAGCCAGCTGTTGAATGGCCAGTAGACCAAAGCCGTGCTGGCAAAGAAAAACAACGCCAGCCAGAAAATGGCCTTGCCAAAGCTAGTAAATTCCATCTTCGCCTTCCGGGCATGAACCAGACCCAACAAAAAGGGGTGGCCTAGGCCACCCCTTTATTCACCCAAGAAATGATCTTAGGAGCACTTGCCCGGCTTGTACTTGGCCTCCAGGGTGGTGGTGCAGGTCCAAACGCCATCAGCGGTGCGAGTAAGGGTGAGGGTTTTGCCGTTGAACTTGTCGGCGTTACCACCTTGGGTAGTGCATTCAATTTTATACGGAGCGGTGGTGGCCAGATCGACCTTGCTGCAGTAGGCAGTCGGAGAAGCAATACCGATGAAACCAGGATCAGTGGGAGTGACCGAAGGGGTTTTACCTTCGCTCAGCGCCTGCTCGAAACCGACCTTACCGGGGGTGATTTCAGCCAGCGCCGCAGCAGCGTTGGAGCGCACGGTGTAGTCCTGATATGCCGGAAGCGCAACGGCGGCCAGAATACCGATGATCGCCACGACGATCATCAGCTCGATCAGGGTGAAACCCTTTTGCATTTGAGCTTTCATTTTTCTCTCCTAAATTGAGGTCAGGTCCTGCGACCTGGCTACCATCAAGCAGAAGTCGTGCCAGCCCATCAGGCCCCGCGCCCTCGGCTCATTTCCCCTCTCCGCCACCCGTCCTGCGAAATCTCACACCGGCACTAACTGCCAATTTTCGTCACCCTCAATAGCCAGGTTTGGCACCCCATGGGCAACTACGTTATAAGGCGGGGCATTGTTCGTGGAGCGCGAGATGAACGACAGCATTTCCCTTTCCGGTCTGGCCCGGCAACTCGTCGCCGAGAAATTGCTGGATGAGAAAACCGCCCTGCAGGCCCAGCAGCAGGCCCAGCGCAACAAGCTGCCGCTGGTGACCTACCTGGTGCAGAACAAGCTGGTAAAAAGCCGCGCCCTGGCCGAGCTGGCCGCCGAGCAGTTCGGCATTGCCTTCATGGACCTCTCCAGCATCGACAAGGAGAGCCAGCCCAAGGACCTGGTCAGCGAGAAGCTGATTCGCCAGCACCGCGCTCTACCGCTCTGGCGCCGCGGCAACAAGCTGTTCGTGGCGGTGTCCGACCCCGGCAACCACCAGGCCGTGACCGACATCCAGTTCAGCACCGGCCTGACCACCGAAGCCATTCTGGTGGAGGACGACAAGCTGGGCCATGCCATCGAGAAGTTCTTCGATAGCGCCAACAGCGGCCTGGACGACCTCGGCGATGTCGATCTGGACGGACTGGACGTCGAAGCAGTCGATGAGGACAAGCAGGATACTGCGGCCGGGCAGGATGCCGACGATGCGCCAGTCGTTCGCTTCGTCAACAAGATGCTGCTGGATGCCATCAAGGGTGGCTCCTCGGACCTGCATTTCGAGCCTTACGAAAAGATCTACCGGGTCCGCTTCCGCACCGACGGCATTCTCCACGAGGTGGCCCGCCCGCCGATCCAGCTGGCACCGCGCATCGCGGCGCGCCTCAAGGTGATGGCCAGCCTGGACATTTCCGAGCGCCGCAAGCCTCAGGACGGGCGCATCAAGATGCGGGTGTCCAAGAACAAGGCCATCGACTTTCGCGTCAACACCCTGCCCACCCTCTGGGGGGAGAAGATCGTGCTGCGCATCCTCGACCCCACCAGCGCCCAGATGGGTATCGATGCGCTGGGTTATGAAGAGGACCAGAAAGCGCTCTATCTCGAGGCGCTCAAGCAACCGCAGGGCATGATCCTGGTGACCGGCCCCACCGGCTCGGGCAAGACGGTCTCTCTCTATACCGGCCTGAACATCCTCAACACCACCGACGTGAACATTTCCACCGCCGAAGACCCGGTGGAAATCAACCTGGAGGGGATCAACCAGGTCAACGTCAACCCCCGGCAGGGCATGGACTTCGCCCAGGCACTGCGCGCCTTCCTGCGTCAGGACCCGGACATCATCATGGTCGGCGAGATCCGCGACCTGGAAACCGCCGAGATCGCCATCAAGGCCGCGCAGACCGGGCACATGGTGATGTCCACCCTGCACACCAACAGTGCCGCCGAGACCCTGACCCGCCTGCGCAACATGGGGGTTCCGGCCTTCAACATCGCTACCTCGGTCAACCTGATCATCGCCCAGCGTCTGGCACGCAAGCTGTGCAGCCACTGCAAGAAGGAAGTCGAGGTCCCTCGCGAGACCCTGCTCCACGAGGGGTTCCCAGAGGACAAGATCGGCACCTTCAAGCTCTATGGGCCGGTGGGCTGCGATCAGTGCAAGGGCGGCTACAAGGGCCGCGTCGGTATTTATGAAGTGGTTAAAATCACCCCGGCACTGCAACGGATTATCATGGAAGAAGGCAACTCCATCGATATCGCCGCGCAGATGCGCAAAGAGGGCTTCAACGATCTGCGCACGTCCGGCCTGCTGAAGGCGATGCAGGGCATCACTAGCCTGGAAGAGGTCAACCGGGTAACCAAGGATTGACTTGCCTGACCACCGAAAATCAAGAACAGCCTGTCTGCCACCACTGAACAGGCGCTATCGCTAGGGCTAAGAGATGGCTGAGAAAGCACTGAAAACCAGCGTGTTTGCCTGGGAGGGCACAGACCGCAAGGGCGTCCGCGTCAAGGGAGAACTGAGCGGACAGAACCCGGCGCTGGTCAAGGCCCAGCTGCGCAAGCAGGGCATCAACCCGACCAAGGTTCGCAAGAAGTCCACTTCGCTACTCAGCGCCGGCAAGAAGATCAAGCCGGTTGACATTGCCCTGTTCACCCGGCAAATGGCGACCATGATGAAGGCCGGCGTGCCGCTGCTGCAGAGCTTCGACATCATCGCCGAAGGCTTCGACAACCCCAACATGCGCAAGTTGGTGGACGAGGTGAAGCAGGAAGTGGCGGCAGGCAACAGCCTGGCGGCATCCCTGCGCAAGAAGCCCCAGTACTTCGACGACCTCTACTGCAACCTGGTGGAGTCGGGCGAGCAGTCCGGCGCCCTGGAAACTTTGCTGGATCGCATCGCCACCTACAAGGAAAAGACCGAATCGCTGAAGGCAAAGGTCAAGAAGGCGATGGTCTACCCCGTCGCGGTTATCGTGGTTGCCATCGTCGTTTCGGCGATCCTGCTGATCAAGGTGGTGCCGCAATTCCAGGAGGTATTCGCTAGCTTCGGCGCCGAACTGCCGGCTTTTACCATGATGGTGATCGGCCTTTCCGAACTGCTTCAGGAATGGTGGTTCATCGTTCTACTGCTGATGTTCGGTACAGCCTTCCTCCTCAAGGAAGCCCATAAACGCTCCGAGAAATTCCGCGACTGGGTTGATCGTAGTGTTCTCAGGCTGCCCATCATCGGCGACATTCTCTTCAAGTCGGCAGTCGCCCGCTTTGCCCGCACCTTGTCCACCACCTTCGCCGCTGGTGTGCCACTGGTCGATGCTCTGGACTCTGTAGCGGGTGCCACCGGCAACGTGGTGTTCCGCAATGCCACCAACAAGATCAAGTCCGACGTTTCCACCGGCATGCAGCTCAACTTCTCCATGCGTACGACTGGAATATTCCCTTCCATGGCCGTGCAGATGACCGCCATCGGTGAAGAGTCCGGTGCGCTGGACGATATGCTCGGCAAGGTGGCCAGCTTCTACGAGGAAGAGGTCGACAACAAGGTGGACGGTCTGACCAGCCTGATGGAGCCGATGATCATGGCCGTTCTGGGCGTACTGATCGGTGGCCTGATCATCGCCATGTACCTGCCGATCTTCCAACTGGGCTCCGTCGTCTAAAGATGTTCGTAATCGACTTCCTGGCCAGCCACGTGCTGGCCTTTGTTTTCTGTGCACTGCTGCTGGGCCTGCTGGTCGGCAGCTTCCTCAACGTGCTGGTGTATCGCCTGCCGAAGATGATGTTCCGCGACTGGCGGGCGCAGGCCAGGGAAGTCCTGGAGCTACCCGCCGAGCCGGTCGGCGAGACTTTCAACCTGGTGCTGCCGAACTCCCGCTGCCCGCATTGCAGCCACGAGATCAGGCCTTGGGAGAACATTCCGCTGCTGAGCTATCTGCTCCTGCGCGGCAAGTGCTCGGCCTGCAAGCAGCCCATCGGCCTGCGTTATCCGCTGGTGGAACTGGCCTGCGGACTGCTGTCGGCCTATGTCGCCTGGCATTTCGGGTTCAGTTGGCAGACCGGTGGCTTCCTGATGCTGACCTGGGGCCTGCTGGCCATGAGCCTGATCGATGTCGATCACCAGCTGCTGCCCGACGTACTGGTGCTGCCGTTGCTCTGGCTCGGCCTGATCGTCAATTACTTCGGCCTGTTCACCAGCCTGGGCGACGCACTCTGGGGGGCGGTGGCAGGCTATCTGAGCCTGTGGTCGGTGTACTGGTTGTTCAAGCTGATCACCGGCAAGGAAGGCATGGGCTACGGCGACTTCAAGCTGCTGGCCATGCTCGGTGCCTGGGGCGGCTGGCAGGTCTTGCCACTGACCATCCTGCTGTCCTCGGTGGTCGGCGCCGTGCTGGGGATGATCCTGCTGCGCCTGCGCAACGCCGAAACCAGCACGCCCATGCCCTTCGGCCCTTATCTGGCGATCGCCGGCTGGATCACCCTGCTCTGGGGTGACTGGATTACCGACACCTATCTGCAGTTTGCCGGGTTCAGGTAAGCCCCTGATCCAACTCCGCTGCGCTCTTTCTCCTGGACGGCTCCTTTATAATTGCCGCCCACAAACAATGGCAGGAGCCACGACGCAGTGACCAAACCCTGGATCCTCGGCCTTACCGGCGGCATCGGCAGCGGCAAGAGCGCCGTCGCCCGGCACTTCATCGACCTCGGCGTGCATACCGTGGATGCCGATCAGGCCGCCCGCTGGGTCGTGGAGCCAGGACGCCCGGCCCTGGGCAAGATAGTCGAGCACTTCGGCGAAGGCGTCCTACTGCCCGACGGCACCCTGAACCGCCCTGCCCTGAGGGAGCGCATCTTCCGCGACGAAAGCGAGCGACGCTGGCTGGAAGCCCTGCTGCACCCCCTGATCCGCCAGGAGATCAGCGACTATCTGGCCCAAGCCGAATCGCCCTACGCCATTCTGGTGTCGCCGCTGCTGATCGAGTCCGGACAGCATCGCACCACCCAACGCGTGCTGGTGGTAGACGCCCCGGAAGCCTTGCAGATCCAACGTACCGTGCAGCGCGACAGCAGCTCGCCCGAGCAGGTCGAAGCCATTCTCAAGGCCCAGGCCAGCCGGGAGGAGCGTCTGCGCCATGCCCATGACATACTGGTCAACGACCGCGACCTCGGCTGGCTGAAGAGCGAAGTCGAGCGTCTGCACCGTTTCTATCTGACCCTGCGTGGAGGCCGGGAATCATGAGCCAACCCACCATCGTCAAGTGCCCGACCTGCGGGGCCCCCGTCGAATGGGGCCCGCAGAGCCCCAATCGGCCGTTCTGCTCGGAACGCTGCAAGCTGATCGACCTCGGCGCCTGGGCGGCCGAGGAGCATGCGATTCCCGGCGATCCCCAGGAGGACGATCTGTTCTCGGAGAGCCTGCCGCCACGGCAGCACTGATACGCCCTCACGCCACCCTCGCCCTGCCCCAGGGAGGGGCAAGAGGCCGAGGAGCAGGATGGTCCGCCCCTAACGGCGCTCGTCATCCTCCTTCCAGGGCGCCTGCAGGTAACGGGTGCGATTGAAGGTTTCCAGCCACTCCGGCTGGAACACCACCAGAGCGCTGATCACCGTGCCGTTGATGAACGCCTCGGGGAACATCACCATCCACAGGTAGCCGGCGAACTCGTCGAGCCAGGGCGGCATCTCGAACAGCCCACCGATCCACAGCACGCCCATGCCCAGCAGCAGGCACACCAGGGCGGTCAGCGCGGCCGGGAAGAAGCCGCAGCAGAAGATGTAGACGAACAGGTTGCGCGGCTGATAGTGCTCCACCAGCTTGGCGAAGCCTTCGGCGAGCAGCACCGGCACCAGAACCAGCAGCACGCCGTTCACCCCCAGCGCAGCGCAGTCCTGCCGCCCAAGCAGCACCAGGCCCAGCTGCGCCACCAGGCCGCCGAGCAGCGCCAGCGGCCAGTCGAGCAGCAGGGTCACTGCCGTCATGCCGATGAAGTGATAGGACAACCCCGAGGCGAAGTCGCGGCGCACCAGCCACAGCAGGAACAGCGCGAAGATGGTGCCGAACAGCAGATGCTGGCGCCGGCTGTCACTGAACAGCTCGACCCAGGGGGCGCGGCACACCGCCCAGAGCAGCGCCGGCAGATACAGGCACCAGCCAAGCGTCATGCTCTCGGTGGACAGCAGTTCGGCGGCGATCATCCGGCGCTCCCGGTCGAATACACCTGGATGTCGGTGCGTTTCCCCCAGCCCCGCTGGGCCTCCCAGAAGGCCAGCGCCTCGGGCGCGTCGCTCAGGACGAACACGTGGGACTTGCGAATGCCCAGCTCGGCCAGGCGGGCCAGCGCCTCATCCAGCATGGCCCGCGCCAGCCCCTGGCCGCGATGGGGTGCGTCCACCACCAGGTGCTGCAGATAGCCCCGGCGGCCGTCGTGCCCGACCAGCAGGCAGCCGAGAATCTGTCCGTCGCGCTCGCAGAGCAAGCTCAGGCCGGGATTCCGCTCGAGGTAGGCGCAGAACGGCGCATAGCCGTCCTCGTCGCGCAGCTGGATCCCCGGCGTGCGCTGCCAGAGCGCCAGCAGGGCGGAATGATCTTCGGGCCGGATGGGTCGGATCGATGTCATGAACAAGCCTCAGCGCAGGTGGCGGTCAGTCTACACCGACGGACCATCCATCGGCCCCCAATCGGCTCCTCCGGCTTGCACTCGCCCCATTCGGCACTTCCAGGGTTTTCGGCACAATTGAGGGCGCTTTGCCAAATATTCGATAGGCACGCTTGCGCTTTTCCCCTATCCCAGCGCAGCGCGGCGCTTTTCATTGCCGGAAGCAGATGGGCTCCTTTCGCATCAGGCCCTAAACTTGTCGATCATGAACGAGTCGGACTACCTGCGCCTGCTGACCTTCCAGGCCGAGCAGGCCAATCTGATGCTGTCCAATGCCCGCAAGTGGGAACGTGAGCGCTGGGTCTGCCAGCGCCTGCTCGACGCCCTGAACATCGACTACGGCACGGACGAGTTCGGGCCCGGCCAAGAACCGCCGGACGTGCTGTTCCGCGAGGCGAGCTTCGAGGTGTTCCTGGTTCTCGATGCCGGCCGGCGGCTCAACGAGGAGTGGCGCGAGGAGCTGCAGCGACGTCGCAACGCCTTCTCCCTCAGCCAACTGATCCGCCGCGAACCCCGTCCCAGGCGAATCTCCGCCGCGGAGTTGCAGGGACTGCTGGCCCCCACCCTGCGCAAGAAGGCCCACAACTATCGGGAGCGCGGCATCGATCTGGGCGAGCTCGACATGCTCGCCTACATCAACCTGAAAAGGGTCGCCCCCGACTTCAACAGCAGCTTCCCGCCCCCCAGCGAGTACCTCCGCCAGGGCTGGCGCTCGCTGTCCCTGGTCGGCCCCAACTTCGCCCGGGTGCTGTTCGCCCACGGCGATGCGCCACCCTTCCTGCGCAGCAACCTCGGCCGCACCGTGCTGTTCGACCTGGGCATAGGCATCTAGTAGTCCTACCAAGTGAGGATTGGACGCTCCTTTGCGCGCCATCCTAGAATGCCGGCAATCCCCAGCGAGGAGCCCCGACATGGCCAGCCGCCTCAGCCCCGAAGACCAGGCCCGCGTCGACCGCTACCTGAGCGCTCCCCAGCATCAGGTGCCACGCAGGCCCTTCCGCCCCTGGCTGCTGCTGGGCGTGGTCCTCGCCGTGGTCATCGGCCTCGGCCTACTGAGCCGCCTGCTGAGCCGTCTAGTGCTATGAGCTGCCTTGCGCTCGCCTGTTCGGCGCCCGCCCGAATTTCCCAAAGCCTTGCGAGACCTTTCCATGACCCACCGCATCGTGATCGTCGGCGGCGGCGCCGGCGGCCTGGAGCTTGCCACCCGCCTGGGTAGAAGCCTCGGCCGCCGCGGCCAGGCGCGCATCCTGTTGGTCGACGCCAACCTCACCCACATCTGGAAGCCCCTGCTCCACGAGGTGGCGGCCGGCTCGCTGAACTCCTCGGAGAACGAGCTCAACTACCTGGCCCAGGCCAAGTGGAACCACTTCGAGTTCCAGCTGGGCCGGATGATCGGGCTGGACCGCGCGCGCAAGCGCATCCGCCTGGCCGCGACCTTCGACGACAACGGCGCCGAGTTGCTCCCGGAACGCGAACTGCCCTACGACAGCCTGGTGATTGCCGTGGGCAGCACCACCAACGACTTCGGCACTCCGGGCGCCGCCGAACACTGCCTGTTCCTCGACACCCGCGCCCAGGCCGAGCGCTTCCACCGTCAACTGCTCAACCACTACCTGCGCGCCCATGCCGGGCAGGCGGAGGACCAGGGCATCAGCGTGGCCATCGTCGGCGCCGGGGCCACCGGCGTGGAGCTGGCCGCCGAACTGCACCACGCGGCCCGCGAGCTGGCCGCCTACGGCCTGGACAGCATCCGCCCGGAGAACATGCGCATCACCCTGATCGAGGCCGGCCCGCGAGTCCTGCCGGCACTGCCAGAGCGCATCAGCCAGCCGGTACACCGCAGCCTGGAGCAGCTGGGGGTCACAGTGCTGACCAACACCGCGGTCAGCGAGGTCACCGCCGAGCACCTGCGCGCCAGGGATGGGCGGATCATCCCGGCCAGCCTCAAGGTCTGGGCCGCCGGCATCCGCGCCCCGGCCTTCCTCCGTGAGCTGGACGGACTGGAGAGCAATCGCATCGACCAGTTGGTGGTGCGCCCGACCCTGCAGACCAGCCGCGACGACGACATCTTCGCCTTCGGCGACTGCGCCGCCTGCCCGCAGCCCGGCGAACCGGGACGCAACGTGCCGCCACGCGCCCAGGCCGCCCACCAGCAGGCCTCGCTGCTGGTGAAGAGCTTCCGCCACCGCCTGGCCGGAAGGCCGCTGCCGCACTACCAGTACCGCGACTACGGCTCGCTGATCTCGCTGTCGCGCTTCAGCGCGGTGGGCAATCTCATGGGCAACCTGATGGGCAGCGTCAAGCTTGAGGGCTGGCTGGCGCGGATGTTCTACGTCTCGCTGTACCGCATGCACCAGATGGCCCTGTACGGCCCGCTGCGTACCCTGCTGCTGATGCTCGGCGACCGCATCGGACGCAGCACCGAGCCGCGTCTGAAGCTGCACTGAGCCCGGGCTTCGGGAGGACGGCCACGCCGTGCTCCCGGCATTGCCGGACGAGACGGCGGGACAAAGAAAAATCCCCCGTGACTGGCGTCACGGGGGATTTCGACATGGTGGGTCGTGTAGGGGTCGAACCTACGACCAATTGGTTAAAAGCCAACTGCTCTACCACTGAGCTAACGACCCGGAGATTCGGATTGGTCGGGGTAGAGAGATTCGAACTCCCGACATCCTGCTCCCAAAGCAGGCGCGCTACCGGACTGCGCTATACCCCGTCTAGAATTTGGCTCCGCGACCTGGACTCGAACCAGGGACCCAATGATTAACAGTCATTTGCTCTACCGACTGAGCTATCGCGGAACTACGGTATTCCCGACTCTGTGGCACTTCCAAGTGGATTCGCGCTTCAGAGGCGCGCCATTTTACGTTTCGCGAAACGCCTGTCAACCCCCCCCAAAGCGCTTGGTAGACAATGATTTGCAGGCATCCGATGGACTGCTATATGTTTGCCGCATTCGTCCACACCGGATGTGCGCCTTCCGGCTAACGCCTAGGAATGTCCATGAGCAAAGGTCAGGACACCCCGCCCCACAAACCCACCCCTGCGGTAGCCAGCACCGTTGCCAGCCGGGTCATCCAGCCACGCTTCGGCGAGTTGGTGCAATCCTGCCGGAAACTGGCGATGAACCGCCTGGCCGAGCAGTTGGCCGGAGTCTTCGGGCAAGTCGATGACGCCCTCTTCGAAGGGGCCGAGAAAGCCGAGAACAACCAGGTCCAGGCCCTGTTCTTCGACAACATGCGGGAAATCCGCCGCCAGCGCCCCCGCATCGAGCGCACCTACCACCAGCAGATCGCGCAGAACTTCAACGACTTCCTCGAGGGCAGGCTCAGTCAGCCGGAGGCGCCACCGCAGGTGGATGCCGAGCAGTTGTCCCTGGTGCAGACCGAGGACTACGAGGAGACCCTGCAGGTGGCCAACATGGTCAGCAGGGTCAAGGCGCGCTGCGCCCAGCAGCTGTTCGCCCTGGAGCAGCGCCTGGCGGTGCTCAACAACGGCCGCAAGCTCGGCGAGGACAGCAACCCCTTCGGCCCACAGGCGATCGCCCAGGCCTTCCGTGACGCCCTGGCGCCCTGCCCCTTCCCACTGCGCATCAAGACCATCCTATACATGCTGTTCGACCGCCACGTGATGCAGAGCCTCGACAGCCTGTACGAAGCGATGAACAAGCGCTTGGTCGACGCCGGCATCCTGCCCAACCTGAAATACAGCGTACAGCGCAGCCCGAACAGCCCGGCGCGACCAGCCACGCCGCAGGCCGCAGCCGCCCCGGAAGCCGCACCGCAGACAGACCGACCGCCCCCGGCGGCGCCTGCCTCCGCACATGGTTCCCGGACTGCCGCCGCTCCGACAGCCAGCAGCGGCGAGACGCCATCCCAGACCGCCCCGCGCTTCCACGACGTGCCGCCGCCGAGCGACCTCAGCGAGCCGCCGCCCAGCGATCCGGGCATGCTGTTCAGCGGACTGGCCGCCCTGCTCAGCGAATACCGCCAGCGCGAGGGCGAGAACGCCACCTTCGGGCGCACCCGCAGCATCGCCAGCTTCGCCCCGCACGGAGCCACCCGCACCTACAGCGCCAAGGATCTGCTGGACGCCCTCAACCGCCTGCAGGAGAAGTCGGCCCGCGAGCTGGCCCAGCGCATCCGGCAGCCGCAGCCGGTGGAAGAGCTCAAGGCCAGCCTGCAAGCCCAACTGGAGGCCCACAGCAGCTTGCCCGGCCAGCAGAAGCTGTCCGAACAGGAAACCGACGTCATCGACCTGGTGGGCATGCTGTTCGACTTCATCCTCGACGACGAGAACCTGCCGGACGTCTGCAAGACCGCGCTCTCTCACCTGCACACCCCGCTGCTCAAGGTGGCTCTGCAGGATAAGGCGCTGTTCACTCAGCACCATCACCCGGCGCGTCGGCTGCTCAACGCCATGGCCCAGGCCGGGGTGCTCTACGGCGGCGAAGGCGAAAGCCAGGCCCTGCTGGAGAAGATGCACTGGGTGGTCGAGCGGGTGGTGCAGGACTACGCCGGCGACCTGGCGCTGTTCGACCAGTTGCACGATGAGTTCAACGAATTCGTCTCCGCGCTCAGGCAGAAGGTGGACCTGCGCGAGCGCCGCGCCGTGGAGGCCGCCAAGGGCCGCGACCGGCTCCTGGAAGCCCGCCAGCAAGCGCTGGACGTGGTCGAGCGTGCGTTGCACGAGCGCGAGGTGCCGACGCTGATCCGCAACTTCCTGGAGCTCACCTGGACCGACGTGCTGGTGTTCATCCAGCTGCGACACGGCGCGCATAGCGCGGACTGGCAGCGCGCCAGCGAGGTGGCCGAGCAGTTGGCGTGGAGCACCACGCCGCTGGACGAAGAAGGTCGGGAGCGCCTGAAGCAGATCCGCGTCGGCCTGCTGGAGAGCCTGCGCCACGGCCTGGAGCAACTCGGCAGCTACCACGAGGACGGCATCCGCAAGCTGCTCCAGGATCTGGTCACCTGTCAGCATGCCGTGCAGGCCAAGCAGCCGGAGGTGGTCGACCAGCTCGAGGCACAGTTCCCGGAGAGTCCACTGGGCGCCATGCTCGGCGAGGACGTCCAGCTGCTCGAGCGCATGCCCACTTCCGGCATGTCGCCACGCGCCCAGCTGCTGGCCAAGGAGCTGAGCCGCGTGGAGTTCGGCACCTGGTTCGAGTTCGGCAGCGGCGACCAGGTGCGCCAGCTCAAGCTCTCCTGGTACAGCCCCACCACCCACAACTACATGTTCGTCGACAAGAGCGGCCAGCGGGTGGCGATCAAGCCGCTGACCCTGCTGGCCAGTGAAATGGAACAGGGCCTGGCACGCGTGGTGCCGCCCGAACGCAGCGCCCCCCTGATGGATCGCGCCCTGACTGCCATCTACCGTGTCCTTCAGCGGTTCACCGGCCGCATCACCTCGAGCTGAGGAGTCGCAATGGAAGATCGTCGCCAGCACAACCGCCATACTACCGAGCTGCGACTGGAAGTATTCGACCTCAACACGACCCAGCGGCTTGGCCGGGTGGTCGACCTGTCCCCGGAGGGCTTCATGCTGTTCGGCGACTCCCCGCTGCAGGTGGACAACGTCTACGAATGCTGCCTGGCCCCGGCGGAGCCGATCGAAGGAGTGCGCGAAGTGACCCTCGGCGCCGACTGCCTGTGGACCCGCTCGGCGGCGGATGGCAGCCACTACTGGGCGGGCTTCCACATCATCGACCTGGCCGACGAGCAGACCGCCGCCCTGCAAGCCCTGCTACGACGCCTGTAAACGCACGACGGCCGCCCATCGCTGAGCGGCCGTCGTGGCTTTTCCGCCGGGTTCGCCCGCGTCCTGGACGGGCGCGGACGGCTTGCGTCCTCAGACGAAGACGATCTCCTCGCCTTCCACCTTGGCGGTGATGGTCGCCCCCGGGGCGAACTGCCCTGCAAGGATGCGCTGCGCCAGCGGGTTCTCGATCCAGCGCTGGATGGCTCGCTTGAGCGGCCGCGCACCGTAGACCGGGTCGTAGCCGACGGCGATCAGCTTGTCGAGCGCCTCCGGCGCCAGCGTCAGGCTCAGGTCGCGCTCGGCCAGACGCTTGCGCAGGCGGCCCAGCTGGATCTCGGCAATGCCGGCGATCTGCTCGCGGCCCAGCGGCTCGAACACCACCAGCTCGTCGATGCGGTTGATGAACTCCGGGCGGAAGTGGCTGCTTACCGCATCCATCACCGCGGCACGCTGGGCCTCCTTGTCGCCGGCCAGCTCCTGGATCTGCGCCGAGCCGAGGTTGGAGGTCATCA
The DNA here is from genome assembly GCF_000364625.1 of Pseudomonas thermotolerans DSM 14292. GTDB lineage: Bacteria > Pseudomonadota > Gammaproteobacteria > Pseudomonadales > Pseudomonadaceae > Aquipseudomonas > Aquipseudomonas thermotolerans. Next base: position 48,004 of record NZ_KB822620.1, on the reverse strand, counting down.
CCACCACGGTGTTGCGGAAGTCCACGGTGCGCCCGTGGCTGTCGGTCAGGCGGCCGTCCTCGAGCACCTGGAGAAGAATGTTGAAGACGTCCGGGTGGGCCTTCTCCACCTCATCCATGAGCACCACCGAATAGGGCTTGCGGCGCACCGCCTCGGTCAGGTAGCCGCCCTCCTCGTAGCCCACGTAGCCGGGCGGCGCACCGATCAGGCGGGCCACGCTGTGCTTCTCCATGAACTCCGACATGTCGATGCGCACCAAGGCCTCCTCGGTGTCGAAGAGGAACTCGGCCAACGCCTTGCACAGCTCGGTCTTGCCCACGCCAGTGGGGCCGAGGAACAGGAAGGAGCCGCTCGGCCGGTTGGGGTCGGCAAGACCGGCGCGGGAGCGCCGCACGGCGTTGGCCACTGCGGTCACCGCTTCGTTCTGGCCGATCACCCGCTGATGCAGCAGTTCCTCCATCTTCAGCAGCTTCTCGCGCTCGCCCTCGAGCATCTTGGCCACCGGGATGCCGGTCCACTTGGAGACCACCTCCGCGATCTCCTCCTCGGTGACCTTGTTGCGCAGCAGCTGGTTCTCTTGCTTGCCGTGCTGGTCGACCATCTGCAGGCTGCGCTCCAGATCCGGGATCACCCCGTACTGCAGCTCGGCCATGCGGTTCAGGTCGCCCTTGCGCCGGGCCAGCTCCAGCTCGGTCTTGGCCTGCTCGATCTTCTGCTGGATCTGCGCCGAGCCCTGTACCTCGGCCTTCTCGGACTTCCAGATCTCTTCCAGATCGGAATATTCCTTCTCCAGCTTGGCGATGTCCTCCTCGAGCTTGGCCAGGCGTTTCTTGGTGGCCTCGTCGTCTTCCTTCTTGAGGGCCTCGCGCTCGATCTTCAGCTGGATCAGGCGGCGGTCCAGACGGTCCAGCTCCTCGGGCTTGGAGTCGATCTCCATGCGGATGCGGCTGGCTGCCTCGTCGATCAGGTCGATGGCCTTGTCCGGCAGTTGGCGGTCGGTGATGTAACGGTGGCTGAGCTTGGCCGCGGCGATGATGGCGCCGTCGGTGATGCTCACCCCGTGGTGCACCTCGTAGCGCTCCTTGAGGCCGCGCAGGATGGCGATGGTGTCCTCCTCGGAAGGCTCGTCCACCAGCACCTTCTGGAAGCGCCGCTCCAGGGCCGCGTCCTTCTCGATGTACTGGCGGTACTCGTCCAGGGTGGTGGCACCCACGCAGTGCAGCTCGCCACGGGCCAGGGCCGGCTTGAGCATGTTGCCGGCGTCCATGGCACCCTCGGCCTTGCCGGCGCCGACCATGGTATGCAGCTCGTCGATGAACAGGATCACCCGACCTTCCTGCTTGGCCAGCTCGTTGAGCACCGCCTTGAGGCGCTCCTCGAACTCGCCGCGGAACTTGGCGCCGGCGATCAGCGCGCCCATGTCCAGAGCCAACAGGCGCTTGTCCTTGAGGCCGTCGGGCACTTCGCCGTTGACGATGCGCTGGGCCAGGCCTTCGACGATGGCGGTCTTGCCGACGCCGGGCTCGCCGATCAGCACCGGGTTGTTCTTGGTGCGCCGCTGCAGGACCTGGATGGTACGACGGATCTCGTCGTCACGACCGATCACCGGGTCCAGCTTGCCTTCCTCGGCGCGCTTGGTCATGTCGATGGTGTACTTGTCCAGGGCCTGGCGGGCGTCCTCGGCATTGGGGTCGCTGACGGTGGCACCGCCGCGCAGGTTGTTGATGGCGTTCTCCAGGGCCTTCCGGGATACCCCCTGGGAGAGCAGCAGCTTGCCGAGCCGGGTGTTCTCGTCCAGGGCGGCGAGCAGCACCAGCTCGCTGGAGATGAACTGGTCGCCCTTCTTCTGGGCCAGGCGGTCGGCCTGGTTGAGCAGGCGCGCCAGGTCCTGGGAGAGGTTCACGTCGCCGGTGGGGTTCTGCAGCTTGGGCAGCTGTTCCAGCTCACGGCTCAGCGCCTGGCGCAGGGCGGCGATGTCGAAGCCCACCTGCATCAGCAGCGGTTTGATGGAGCCACCCTGCTGCTCGAGCAGGGCCTGCATCAGGTGCAGCGGCTCGATGGCCGGATGATCGAGGCCGACGGCGATGGACTGGGCGTCGGAGAGGGCAAGCTGCAGCTTGCTGGTCAATCGGTCGATTCGCATGGATCTGTCCTTTCCTTCCTGAAGAAGCGGGCCGGGCCGATGAACGCCCTACGACGAAAAGCCCGCGGAGTTGAAGACTAGATGTGGACAGTTTCCTGCGATTCAAGCCGGCGGAACTTGATATGGGTCAGCGACACCCTAAGGCTGCAGCCAGACCAGGCTGGCGAAGCGCCCGGTGCGGGCGGCGCGCCGGTAGGAGAAGAAGCGCGGATCGCTGAAGGTGCAGAAGCCACCACCGTACACCGCGGTGATGCCACGGGCGGCCAGACGGATGCGCGCCAACTGGTAGAGGTCGGCGAGGAACTTGCCGGGGTTGTGACTTGCAACGAAGGCCTGGGCGGCCTCGGGATGGCTGGCGAGGAAGGCCTCGCGCACCTCGGGACCGACCTCGAAGGCCTGCGGGCCGATGGCCGGTCCCAGCCAGGCCAGCACCTGCTCCGCCGGCAGCGCCAGAGCCTCCAGGGTGGCCTCCAGCACGCCGCCGGCCAGCCCGCGCCAGCCCGCGTGGGCGGCGGCCACCCGGCTGCCGGCGCGGTCGCAGAACAGCACTGGCAGGCAGTCGGCGGTCATCGAGGAGCAGGCGATGCCAGGGGCGGCCGTCCAGCAGCCGTCGGCCTCGGCGACCTGCGCAGGATCCGCCTCCACCACCCGGATGCCGTGCACCTGGCGCAGCCAGGCCGGCCGGCAGCCCAGCGCCGCGACCAGCCGGCGACGGTTCTCGGCCACCGCCTGCGGATCGTCGCCGACGTGGTCGCCGAGGTTCAGGCTGGTGAAGGGCCCGACGCTGACCCCGCCTGCGCGGGTGGTCACGCAGGCGCGCACCCGAGCGGGCGCCGGCCAGTCGGGAATGATGCAGCTCTCAGCCAACGAAGGCATCGCTGTCCTGCCGCAACAGGGTGAGCAGCCAGACGAAATCGTCGGGCAGCGGCGACTCCCACTTCATGCGCTGCCCACTGGCCGGATGCTCCAGCTCGAGGAAGCGCGCGTGCAGGGCCTGGCGGGGGAAGTTCTTGAGCTCCTCCACCAGGGTCGGACTGGCCGCCGGCGGGATGCGGAAGCGTCCGGCGTACAGCGGATCGCCCACCAGCGGATAGCCGATGTGGCTCATGTGCACGCGGATCTGGTGGGTGCGCCCGGTCTCCAGCTTGACCCGCACGTGGGTGTGCGAGCGGAAGCGCTCCAGCACCCGGTAGTGGCTGACCGCCGGCTTGCCGCCCTGGGTCACCGCCATCTTCTGCCGCTGGGTACCGTGGCGGCCGATGGGCGCGTCGATGGTGCCGCCGGAGGTGATCACGCCGATCACGATGGCCTCGTAGATGCGGCTGACGCTGCGCGCCTGCAGCTGCTCGACCAGGCGGGTCTGGGCGCTGAGGGTCTTGGCCACCACCATCAGCCCGGTGGTGTCCTTGTCGAGGCGATGGACGATGCCGGCGCGCGGCAGGTTGACCAGCTCCGGCACATGGTGCAGCAGGGCGTTGAGCAGGGTGCCGTCGGCGTGGCCGGCAGCCGGGTGCACCACCAGCCCGGCGGGCTTGTCGATCACCAGGATGTGCTCGTCCTCGTAGACGACGTTCAGTTCGATGTCCTGGGCCAGCCACTCGCCCTGGGCCTCCTGCTCCGCATCCAGGCTGAGCTGGCTGCCGACATGGACGATGTCGCGCGGGCGCAGCACGGCGCCATCGACGGTCAGCCGGCCGTCCTTGATCCAGGCGGTGAGCCGGGAACGGGAATAGTCGGAGAACAACCGCGCGGCGACCTGGTCGAGGCGCTGCCCGCCCAGTTCGGAGGGCACTTCGGCTCGTAGCTGGATGCACTGGGATTCGATGGAGGACATGCTCGGTAACGGCGGGGCGCGGCCTTTGGTTTCGGCTGCGCGCTTGTGGTTAAATACGGCGTCTTTTAGCCCCGGTTTTGCCGGGGGCTCATCATAACAGGACGGTTCCGGCCACGACAGCCGGCCGTCACAGGGACGCAAGCCGCCATGCAAGTGAAACACCTGCTGCTGATCGCCATCCTCGCCCTTACCGCCGCCTGTTCCTCGACCAAGGAACAGGTCGATGAGAACCTCAGCGAGGCGGAGCTGTACCGGCAGGCCCAGGCCGACCTGGACAACAAGAGCTACACCAGCGCCGTGAACAAGCTGAAGGCTCTGGAGTCCCGCTATCCGTTCGGCCGCTACGCGGAACAGGCCCAGCTGGAACTGATCTACGCCTACTACAAGAACGGCGAACCGGAAGCCGCGCGCGCCGCCGCCGAGCGCTTCATCCGCCTGCATCCGCAGCATCCGGACGTCGACTACGCCTACTACCTCAAGGGCCTGGCCTCCTTCGACCAGGACCGTGGCCTGCTCTCGCGCTTCCTGCCGCTGGACATGACCAAGCGCGACCCGGGCGCGGCGCGCGACTCCTTCAACGAGTTCGCCCAACTCACCAGCCGCTTCCCGAACAGCCGCTACGCGCCGGACGCCAAGCAGCGCATGATCTACCTGCGCAACCTGCTGGCCGCCTACGAGGTGCATGTCGGCAACTACTACCTGAAGCGCCAGGCCTACGTGGCCGCCGCCAACCGCGGCCGCTACGTGGTGGAGAACTTCCAGGAAACTCCGGCGGTGGGCGACGGCCTGGCGATCATGGTGGAGGCCTACCAGCGCCTGCACCTCGACGACCTGGCCGCCACCAGCCTGGAAACCCTCAAGCTCAACTACCCGGACCACCCCTCGATCAAGGACGGCGAGTTCAAGCCGCGCGAGACCGAGGAAGACCACCGCTCTTGGCTGAGCCGCATGACCCTCGGCCTGATCGAGAGCGACGCACCGCTGCCCCCGGGCGAGACCCGTGCCAGCCAGGACGTGCTCAAGCAGTTCCAGGACGCCCAGGACGCGATTCCCGAAGAGCTGCTGCCGGAGAACCAGGACGCCAACGAGGAAAACGAGGAAGACGCAGAAGCCAGCATACCGCGGCGCGGCCGCTCCTGGTGGAGCTACCTGACCTTCGGCCTGTTCGACTAAGAGCGAACGGCACAGCCCCGAAAGAAAAAGGGAGGCCTCGGCCTCCCTTTTCTTTTGCCGCGTCAACGCTGCCGGCAGGCCTCGCGACCGGCCAGCGGCGCTGGCACAGGAACGCACGCTGACAGAAGCCGACGGCCCGTGCGGGATCATCTACTGGCTGGACGTTTGGAAAACCTGCCGACAGGTCAGGCAAGTCAGTGCAGGCCGGAGGCCCTCAGGCGGGATGCGCCGGGTCAGCGCGGGCGCTCGGACTTGCGGTGGCGGCGGCGGAGGAGCTTGGCTTGCTGGCGTTCCTTGAAGGCCAGGTGCTCGCGGCGAGGAAGGTCGATCTGCAGGTTTTTGGCGAAGATGTCGAAGAACAGAAACACGGTGAGATACCGATTGCGGAGATGCCCCATATTACCACAAAGTTAGTAAGCCAACTATCAACCCGACGTACAGCACCGCGGGCACAGCTCCGGTAGGACGCCGCCGACCGCCCTACCGAGCACAGCGCAAACGCCAAGGGAGGCCGCAGCCTCCCTCCATACTGGCGAGACTCAGGCCAGGTCGCCGGCCACCGCCGCGAACCCGGCGCGAATCCGCTCCTCCGGAAGCTCGTCGCCGATGAACACCAGCACGCTCTCGCGCGGCTCGTCGGCGCCCCACTCCGCGTCCCAGTCGAAGCCGTAGAGCCTGAGCACGCCCTGGAACACCAGGCGCCGTGCCTCGCCGGCGATATTCAGCACGCCCTTGTAGCGCAGCAGCGAGAGGCCGTGATTCTCCAGGAGATCGTTCATGAAGTCGCTCAGTCGGCCGAGGTCCAACGGCCGCTCGCTGCGCAGCACCAGGCTGGCGATGCGGTCGGCCTTGGCCACCGGGCGCAGAGGGCGCAGGCTCAGGCCCATCTCGGCGTTGAGGTTGAAGCCACGCACGTCGAGCAGTTGGCTCAGGTCGATGCACCCGTGCTCAACCACCTGGATCGGCGCCCGGCGGTTGATGTGGGTCAGCCGCTCGCAGAGCGCCTCGAAGGCGGCAGCGTCCACCAGGTCGCGCTTGCTGACCAGGATGCGGTCGGCGATACCTACCTGCGCCTGGGCGATGGCCTGCTGCAGGTGAACCTCGGCATGCGCGGCGTCCACCAGGGTGACCACCGCATCCAGCAGGTAGCGCTCGCGCAGTTCCTCATCGACGAAGAAGGTCTGGGCGATGGGTGCCGGATCGGCCAGGCCGGTGCACTCGATCACCAGGCGGTCGAAGGCGATCTCGCCGCTGTCCAGACGCTCCAGGAGGAGGAACAGGGCGCGCTCGAGGTCGCCGTGGATGCTGCAGCACACGCAGCCGTTGGCCAGAGTGACGACCTGCGCCGGGGCGTCGCCGAGTAGCTGGCTGTCAATCCCGCTGGCGGCGAACTCGTTCTCGATCACCGCAATCTTCAGGCCGTGCTCGGCACGCAGCAGGTAGCGCAGCAGGGTGGTCTTGCCCGCGCCGAGAAAGCCGCTGAGCACGGTGACGGGAATGGGAGTCTGGGACATGGCTATTCCTGGAAAGCAACGCTGAAGACCCCTATCGGGTCCGGAAAGAAAAGCGCCACGTAGGGGCGTGGCGTCGGACATCAGCAGCAGCGGAAGGGCTTGCCCTTGCCGCCGCCGTAGCGCGCCTCCTGGCGCTCGCGGAAGAATTCCTCGTAGCTCATCACCGGCTGGCCGGGATGCTTCCTGCGCATGTGTTCGACGTAGTTGTCGTAATCCGGCATGCCCACCATCAGGCGGGCGGCCTGGCCGAGATACTTACCCAGTCGACTCAAGTCGTTGAACATTAGCGGCCACCTGACGGTTCCGGCCCCGCTCGGGGGCCGGAATCCTCTCATACCTCGGGAATCGGCTGGAACGGCATTTCCTGGTCGGAACGCTGCTCCTCGCGCAGGGCCCGGAGGCTGACGCGCACCGAATAGTACAGGATGCTGAACACCACCAGCAGGAACAGCACGGTCAGCGCCGCGTTGGTGTAGGCGTTGAAGATCACGTGGTGCATCTGCTCGATGCTCTTCGCCGGAGCCAGCACCTCGCCGGCATCCAGCGCGGCGCGGTACTTGTCGGCCAAAGCCAGGAAGCCGACCGCCGGGTTGGAGTCGAACAGCTTGATCAGGCTGGCGCTGGTGGTGCAGATCAGCAGCCAGAGGGCCGGCAGCATGGTCACCCAGGCATAGCGCTGACGCTTCATCTTGATCAGCACCACAGTGCCAAGCATCAGCGCGATGCCGGCGAGCATCTGGTTGGAGATGCCGAACAGTGGCCACAGGGTATTGATGCCGCCCAGCGGATCCACCACGCCCTGGTAGAGCAGCCAGCCCCAGAGCGCCACGCAACCGGCGGTGGCCAGCATGTTGGCGGCCCAGGACTCGGTGTTGCTCAGCGCCGGCACGAACTCGCCGAGCAGGTCCTGGAGCATGAAGCGGCCGGCACGGGTACCGGCATCCACCGCGGTGAGGATGAATAGCGCCTCGAAGAGGATCGCGAAGTGGTACCAGAAGGCCATGGCGCCGTCGCCCGGCAGCACCTGATGGAGGATGTAGGCGATGCCTACCGCCAGGGTCGGCGCGCCGCCGGCACGGGACAGGATAGTGGTCTCGCCGATGTCGCGGGCGGTGGCCTCCAGCTGCTCGGGGGTGATCAGGAAGCCCCAGCTGCTCACTGTGGCAGCGACGCTGGCGGTGTCCGCACCGACGATGGCCGCCGGGCTGTTCATGGCGAAGTAGATGCCCGGCTCGATCACCGCGGCGGCGACCATCGCCATGATGGCCACGAAAGACTCCATCAGCATGCCGCCGTAGCCGATGTAGCGGGCATGAGCCTCGCTGGCCAACAGCTTGGGCGTGGTGCCCGAGGAGATCAGCGCATGGAAGCCCGATACCGCACCGCAGGCGATGGTGATGAACAGGAAGGGGAACAGGCTGCCCTTCCACACTGGCCCCGTACCGTCGACGAACTGGGTCAGCGCTGGCATCTTCAGCTCCGGCATGACGATGAGGATGCCGATGGCCAGACCGACGATGGTGCCGATCTTCAGGAAGGTGGACAGGTAGTCGCGCGGGGCGAGGATCAGCCACACCGGCAGCACCGCGGCGACGAAGCCGTAGCCCACCAGCATCCAGGTGATCTGCACGCCGGTGAAGGTGAACACGGGCGCCCACTCGGGATCCTGGGCGATCTGCCCGCCCAGCCAGATGGAGCCGAGCAGCAGGGCCACGCCGATCACCGATATCTCGCCGATCCGCCCGGGGCGAATGAAGCGCATGTAGAGGCCCATGAACACCGCGATGGGGATGGTCGCCATCACCGTGAACATGCCCCAGGGACTTTCCGCCAGGGCCTTGACCACGATCAGCGAGAGCACCGCGAGGATGATGATCATGATCAGGAAGCAGCCGAACAGGGCGATGGTGCCGGGCACCTGGCCCATCTCCTCGCGAACCATCTCGCCCAGCGAGCGGCCGTTGCGGCGGGTGGAAAGGAACAGGACCATGAAGTCCTGCACCGCGCCGGCCAGCACCACCCCGGCGATCAGCCACAGGGTGCCGGGCAGGTAGCCCATCTGCGCGGCGAGCACCGGGCCCACCAGCGGGCCGGCGCCGGCGATGGCGGCGAAGTGGTGGCCGAACAGCACGTGCTTGTTGGTGGGCACGTAGTCCAGGCCGTCGTTGTGGATCAGTGCCGGGGTAGCGCGGCTCGGATCGAGCTGCATCACCCGATTGGCGATGAACAGAGCGTAGTAGCGGTAGGCGATCAGGTAGATGGCTACGGCGGCGACCACGATCCACAGCGCGTTGATCGCTTCGCCACGACGCAAGGCGACCACCCCCAAGGCGAAGGCGCCGATCACGGCCACCACCACCCAGGGCAGGTGCCGCAGGACGCTATTGTTATTGTTCATGGGTTACTCCGGATGGTTTTTCGGACTGCAAGCGCCCTAGCTTAGCGCTTTGCTCGGAGTTGGCCATTCTTGACCCTACGAAAGTCGCAAGCGACCGTCCGAAAAAACGAAAGCCGGGCATGGGCCCGGCTTCGCTGATGCGGCTGTCGATCAGGCGGACTGCTTGGCGTAGCGGGCCAGCTGCGCATCGCGGCTCATCACCTCGAGGGTGGCGTTCAGCACTTCCTCGCTGGTCACGTCGGGGCTGCTGAAGATCACGTTGAAGTTCTCGTGGGTGACCTTGGCGAAGTGGGCGCGGTCCTGCTTCTCGACGCCCAGCAGCACGGCGTAGGCGTCCAGGGCTTCGCCCTGGCCCTGGGCCATGTCTTCGGCGATGGAGTCAAGCATGCCGTTCATGGCCAGCCAAGAGCGGCCGTTGTAGCCAAGACGCCCGCTGGTGTCGCAGCCGTTGGTGCCGGAGGTCATGCCGAAGGTGGCGTTACCGGAGGTGCCGTTGGTGGTGGTGGCCAGGATGTGCGGCCCTAGACCGCGCTGGCCTTCGAACAGCATGTTGCCCCAACCGCAGCCGTTACCGCCGGCGGCGTCGGCCTGGGCGCCGAGGCTCACAGCGCTCAGCATGCCGATGATCAAACCTTTGCTCAGCAGTCGCTTGTCCATAAATCACTCCATTTTCTTCGTTGGTAACACTCTTTCCTAGGCTCCCGACCCACGACTACGGCTCAGGCATCGACAGCCCTCAGCAGCTTTAGCGACACTTCCCGTGCTGTCAATCCAGAAGAAAGACAAAGTTGCCGCTATCGATTCCTGCCAGGAGGCACCATGTCCACCCGTCAAGATCGCGTCCTGCTCCCGCCGCCTTTGATCTACCTGATCTTCGTGGCCCTCGCCTGGGCCCTGGCGGAACTCCTACCCCTCCCCCTCGCCGAGAACGACTGGACCCGTTACTTCGGCTGGGGGCTGATCGACGCCGGCATCCTGCTGGCCGCCTGGTCGGCCCTCGCCCTGACCCAGCACGACACCACCCTCAATCCCTACAAGAAGCCCAAACGCCTGCTGCAGAGGGGTCCCTTCCGCTACTCGCGCAACCCCATCTACCTGGGCTTCACCCTGATCTACGCCGGTATCGGCCTGCTGCTGCACAGCTGGTGGCCGTGGCTCCTCCTGCCGCTGCTGATCCTTGTCATGAACCGCGCCGTGATCGTCCACGAGGAGGCCGTGCTGGAGCGCCTGTTCGGCGACGCCTACCGGCGCTACCGTGCCCGCGTGCGGCGCTGGCTATAGTGGTGGGACGCAACACGGAGGATTTCCCGGATGAACGATTCCCAGCCCGAACGAAGACGCTTCCAGCGCGTGGCCTTCGACGCCGACACCCAGCTCTGCCAGGCCGGACGCTGCTGGCCGGTGGTGCTCCACGACCTGTCGCTCAAGGGCCTGCTGGTCGAGCGGCCGGCGGGCTGGGCCGGCGATGCCGACGCGCCCTTCGCGGTACGCATCGCGCTGTCCGCCGAGGTGGTGGTGCAGATGGAAGTGCGCCTGGCGCACAGCCGCGATGGCCTGCTCGGCTTCGAGTGCCGGGCCATCGACCTGGACTCGCTCAGCCACCTGCGCCGCCTGGTGGAGCTCAACCTCGGCGACGCACGGCTGCTGGACCGGGAACTGGCCGCCCTGGGCAGGCCATGAGCGCCCCCCAGGACAGGAAAGGGCGCACCAGGCGCCCTTCCGTCTTCCCCTCAGGCATCACAGCGCAGCGCGGCGACGGGCAACCCGTCGTGCGCCGATGCTCGCCTCGCGACGCTCCTCGGCGCTGTCGCGCGGACGGCCCGGTTCGTAGTTGAGGATTTTGGCGAAGAGGTCGAAGAACAGGAACATGGATTCCACCTCCGTGATGAAGTCGACTCCATGCTCCTGCCGCAGGGCGCAGCGGACATTGATCTGCGACAAGCACGCCTGCGCCGGGGCAGCGACAGAGCGTCGCAGGTCACTCGAAGAGGGCGTCGAGGGCCTGCTCCAGACGGGTCACGGCAACCACCTGCAGGCCGGCCGGCGGTTCCTTGGGCGCATTGCCCCTAGGCACGATGGCGCGCTTGAAACCGTGCTTGGCGGCTTCCTTGAGGCGCTCCTGACCGCTCGGCACCGGACGCACCTCGCCGGACAGGCCGACCTCGCCGAACACCAGCAGGTCGTGGGGCAACGGCCGGTTGCGCAGGCTGGACATCACCGCGGCCATCAGCGCCAGGTCCGAGGCGGTCTCCAGCACCTTCACCCCCCCCACCACGTTGAGGAACACGTCCTGGTCGTGGGTGGGGATGCCGCCGTGGCGATGCAGCACGGCGAGCAGCATGGCCAGGCGGTTCTGGTCCAGGCCCAGAGTGACGCGCCGCGGGTTGGCCAGGTGGCTGGTGTCCACCAGGGCCTGCACCTCCACCAGCATCGGCCGGGTGCCCTCCCAGGTGGCCATCACCACGCTGCCGGGCACCTCCGACTGGGCACGAGTCAGGAAGATCGCCGAGGGGTTGGAGACCTCCTTGAGGCCGCGGTCGGTCATGCCGAACACGCCCAGCTCGTTGACCGCGCCGAAGCGGTTCTTCACCGCGCGCAGCAGGCGCAGGCGGCCGTCGGACTCGCCCTCGAAGTAGAGCACGGTGTCGACCATGTGCTCGAGCACCCGCGGGCCGGCCAGCGCGCCCTCCTTGGTGACGTGGCCGACCAGGAAGATCGCCGTGCCGCTCTGCTTGGCGTAGCGCACCAGCAGGGCGGCGCTCTCGCGCACCTGGGCGACGCCGCCGGGGGCGGACTGCAGCTGCTCGGTGAAGATGGTCTGGATGGAGTCCACCACCATGACCTTGGGCTGTTCGCGGCGGGCAGTGGCGATGATCGCCTCGATGCAGGTCTCGGTCATCACCTTGAGGCGGTCCTCCGGCAGGCCCAGGCGCCGCGCGCGCATGGCGACCTGCTGCTGGGACTCTTCGCCGGTGACGTACAGCGCCGGGAAGCGCTGGGCGATGTTGCACAGGGTCTGCAGCAGGATGGTGGACTTGCCGATCCCCGGGTCGCCGCCGATCAGCACCACCGAGCCGTCCACCAGGCCGCCACCGAGCACCCGGTCGAGCTCCACCGAGCCGGTGGGGAAGCGCGGCATTTCCTCGACGCTGACCTCGGCCAGGGTCTTCACCTGGGCCTGCTGGCCGGCCCAGCCGCCGCGCGCCTCGGAGCCGGCACCGGCCGGCTCGACGGTCTCCACCAGGGTGTTCCAGGCCCCGCAGTCAGCGCACTGGCCGGCCCATTTGGGAAAGGTCGCGCCGCACTCCGTGCAGCCATAGATGCGCTTGGCCTTGGCCATGGATGCTCTCCGTGAAGGGGAAAGCGCGCATCATACCAGCGACAGGCGAATGGATTGCCGAGCCGGCAGGCCGAGCTGGTTGCGCAGGCGGGTGATGTCCTCCTGCAGTCCGCTGCGATACAGGCGCAGCGCGGTCAGGCTGAGGGTCTCGGGCGGCTCGAGGCCGCTTTCGATGCGAAAGATCCGGCGTTCGACCGATTCGAACTGCTGCTGCAGGCGGGCCAGGCGTTCACGCTGCCGACCGAGGGAAGCGCCACGCGGCAGGCGGACGGTACCGTGGGAGCGGTGCTTGTCAGGCATGGTCGCTACTCCAGGAAAAAATCTGTCGACAAGCCTAGCCTTGTCGGCCGATCCCTCGCTTGACGGAGGTCAAGGGCTGGTCATGCCCCCGACTGCTGGAGCATGCGGACGATCTGATCCTTGAGGTTGACCCGCTGCAGCTTGAGGCCCTGCAGAGCCTGGTCGTCCAGCGGCTGGCGGCCGTCCTCGGCGTCGTAGATCCGCTGGTCGATGGCCTGGTATTCCTCGACCAGGCGGGAGAACTTGGCATCGGCCTGCATCAGGGCGCGCAGCTGGTTCTGGTACTGGGGGAATTCGCGGTGCAACGGATGGTGTTCGAGCGGCATTGGTGGCCCCTCCTCGCGGATGATGGTCATCCAGAAGACTAGTTCAGCGCACCGCGAATGCCCCGGCCTGGCGACGAAAGCCGCCCTGTCGGGACGATCCGCGACACGGCGCTCCGCAACCGGGGCCGCCTGGATTACACTGCGCGCACCTCACTCAAAACACAGGGAGTCACACAATGAGTCTGCTCAGCGAGTTCAAGGCCTTCGCGGTCAAGGGAAATGTCGTCGACATGGCAGTGGGCATCATCATCGGCGCGGCGTTCGGCAAGATCGTCTCGTCCTTCGTTGGCGACGTGATCATGCCGCCGCTGGGCATCCTGATCGGCGGGGTGGACTTCTCCGATCTGGCCATCACCCTGAAGGCCGCGGAAGACGACAACCCGGCGGTGGCGATCGGCTACGGCAAGTTCATCCAGACGGTCATCGACTTCACCATCATCTCCTTCGCCATCTTCATGGGCATCAAGGCACTGAACAAGCTGAAGCGCGAGGAGGCCGCCGCGCCGGAAGAGCCGCCGGCACCGACCAAGGAGCAGGAGCTGCTGGCCGAGATCCGCGACCTGCTCAAGAACCAGCAGAAGTAGCATTCCCCCGGGCGGCCGACCGGCAACGTCGGCCGCCCATCCCCTGCTTTCCCGCCTACCAGTAGTTCTCCACCGCGATCTGCCCCGGCCTGCGGGTCAGCGCCAGGCTCATGCCGCGTTTCTTCAGCACCGCCCGGGTGTCCTCGATCATCTGCGGGTTGCCGCAGAGCATGATCCGCGAGCGGGCCGGGTCCAGCTCCAGGCCGGCGGCGCGCTCCAGCTCGCCGTCGTCGATCAGGGTGGTGATGCGTCGGTTGAGCGCGCCGGGATAGGGCTCGCGGGTCACCACCGGGATGTAGCGCAGTTTGTGGACGTGCTCGGCCAGGTAGTCGCGCTCCTTCAGCCCGGCGATCAGCTCCTGGTAGGCCAGCTCGCGGGCATTGCGCACGCTGTAGACCAGCACGATGTTGTCGAAGCGCTCCCAGGCCTCGAAGTCCTGGAGGATCGACAGGAAGGGCGCCAGCCCGGTGCCAGTGCCGAGCAGCCAGAGGTCGCGGCCGTCCGGGAAGCGGTCGAGGGTCAGGAAGCCGAAGGCCTGGCGGTCCACCAGCAGGCAGTCGCCCTCACGCAGGCGGGCCAGCTCGCTGGTGAACTCGCCGTCGGGGACCACGATGGAGAAGAACTCGAGGAACTCGTCGTGGGGCGCGGAGACCATCGAGTAGGCGCGCCAGACCAGGCTGCCGTCGGCCTTGGCCACCCCCAGGCGGGCGAACTGTCCGGCGCGGAAGCGAAAGCCCGGGTCCCGGCTGGTGCGGAAGGTGAACAGACTGGGCGTCAGGGGGCGGATGTCACGGATGGTCTGGCGGGTGAACTTCTCTGCGCTGGCGGTCATACTTGCGCTCCTCTTTGCCCAGCCAGTCTCGCGCAAATGCGCGCCGGGAAACACCGCCAGTTCTTATGCCTATATTCGCTACGCCTTTCGCCAGCCTCGACCTGATCCGCCAGCCGGAGCGCCGCGACGACCCGCTGCAGGCCTTCGACGCCGCCGACGAGTACCTGCTCAACCACCTGCACGAGCAGGGGCTGGACCGCGAGACCCGGGTACTGCTGCTCAACGACGGCTTCGGCGCCCTGGCCTGCGCGCTGGCGCCCCACGCTCGGGTGACCAGCAGCGGCGACTCGCATCTGGGCTGCCTGGCCCTCGGCAAGAACCTGGCGCGCAACGGCCTGGACACGGACTCGGTACGCTTCGTGCCGGCCAGCGCTACCCCGGAAGGGCCCTTCGACCTGGTGCTGATCCGCGTGCCCAAGACTCTGGCGCTGCTCGAGGAACAGCTGATTCGCCTGCACGGCCGGCTGGCACCCGGCGCGCGGGTGATCGCCGCGGGCATGGTCAAGCACCTGCCGCGCGCCGCCGGCGACCTGCTGGAGCAATACATCGGCTCGGTGCAGGCCTCCCTGGCGGTGAAGAAGGCCCGCCTGCTGTTCGCCACGCCGGAGCCGCGCCCGGCGCCGGTGTCGCCCTACCCGACCCGCTACCGCCTGGATCTAGGGCGGCTGGGAAGCGTGACGAGCGGCGGCGAGGCAAGCCGGAACCAGGCGAAAAAGCGCAGCTTGCCGGGTGCGAATGAGCATTTAGGGCCTGGTTCCAACGCACTATCGCCTAGCGCGGTAGCTTCCCCGCCGTCCGAGCTGGAGCTGGCCAACCATGCCAACGTGTTCTGCCGAGAAGGGCTGGACATCGGCACCCGCGCCTTCCTGCCCCATCTGCCCACGGGACTGGGCACGGCGCGGGTGGCGGACCTCGGCTGCGGCAACGGCGTGCTCGGTATCGCCTGCGCGCTGGCCAACCCCGAGGCGCAGCTGACCCTGGTGGACGAGTCCTACATGGCGGTGCAGTCCGCCACGGAGAACTGGCAGGCCGCGCTCGGCGCGCGACCGGTGGAGATCCGCGCCGCCGACGGCCTGGCCGGGCAGCCGGCGGAGTCCTTGGACCTGGTGCTGTGCAACCCGCCCTTCCACCAGCAGCAGGTGGTCGGCGACTTCCTCGCCTGGCGCATGTTCCAGCAGGCTCGCGCGGCGTTGGTGAGCGGCGGCGAACTGTGGATCGTCGGCAACCGCCACCTGGGCTACCACGTCAAGCTCAAGCGGCTGTTCCGCAGCGTGGAACAGGTGGCGGCGACGCCCAAGTTCGTGGTGCTGAAGGCGCGCAAGTAACGGCTGGCCCTCCCGGGGGGTGTCGGGCGGGGGAAGTCCTAGGCGCGCAGCCCCGCAGCCGTCATCAGCAGACGCAGCAGCCAGGCCACCACGCCGAGGGCCAGCACGCTGGCCGTCCAGATCGCCAGCAGCCAGGCCAGGCGCTGCCAGAGCGGGGAACGCGGCGGTCCAGCCATCAGTGGTAGCCCTGATCCGGTGTCACCTTGCCGCGGAACACGTAGTAGCTCCAGGCGGTGTACATGAGGATGAAGGGGATGATGAACAGCGCGCCGACCAGTGCGAATCCCTGGCTCTGCGGCGGCGCGGCGGCGTCCCAGATGCTCACCGCCGGCGGGATGATGTGCGGCCACAGGCTGATCCCCAGGCCGCTGTAGCCGAGAAAGATCAGCGCCAGGGTGAGGACGAAAGGCGCGTAGTGGGCGTTGCGGTGGATCGCCCGCAGCAGCGCGAAGGTGCACAGCAGCACCAGCAGCGGCACCGGAAGGAACCAGAACAGGTTGGGCAGGCTGAACCAGCGCTCGGCGATGGCCGGGTGTGCCAGCGGTGTCCACAGGCTGACGATACCGGTGACCGCCAGCAGCGCCCAGACCAGCGGGCTGCCCAGATCGTGCATCTGGCGTTGCAGGCGCCCCTCGGTCTTCATGATCAGCCAGGTACAACCGAGCAGCGCGTAGGCGACGATCAGCGCCAGGCCGCAGAACACCGAGAAAGGCGTCAGCCAGTCCAGGGCGCCGCCGACGTAGACGCGGTTCTCCACCGCCAGGCCGTCGATGAAGGCGCCCAAGGTCACGCCCTGGAAGAAGGTCGCCGCCAGGGAACCGCCGATGAACGCCTTGTCCCACAGGTGCTGGCGGCTGAGCTTGGCCTTGAAGCGGAACTCGAAGGCCACGCCGCGGAAGATCAGGCCGATGAGCATCAACACGATGGGCAGGTAGAGCGCCGAGAGCACCACCGAGTAGGCCATCGGGAAGGCCGCGAAGAGCCCCGCGCCGCCCAGCACCAGCCAGGTCTCGTTGCCGTCCCACACCGGCGCCACGGTGTTCATCATCAGGTCGCGCTCGCCCCGGTCCCTGACGAAGGGGAAGAGGATGCCAATGCCCAGGTCGAAGCCGTCCATCACCACGTACATCATCACCCCGAAGATGATGATCACCGCCCAGATCAGGGAAAGATCGATGCCCATGACTCAGTTCCTCCCGTGCAGCGCGTCGCTGGCGACGCTTTCGTCCAGCCCCTCGTCGGGAGCCGATAGCGGCCGCGCCGGGGTGCGCGGCTGGCCGGGGCCGCCGGGACTGGGCAACCGGCCCTCGGCGCTGACCGGCCCCTTGCGCACCAGGCGCAACACGTAGCTGATGCCGACGCCGAAGATCGCGCAGTACACCACCACGAACAGCGCCAGGGTCACGCCCATCTGCAGCGCCCCGTGGCCGGACACCGCATCGGCGGTGCGCAACAGCCCGTAGACCACCCAGGGCTGGCGACCCACCTCGGTGGTGAACCAGCCGGCGAGGATCGCCAGCAGCCCCGCGGGCCCCATCCACAGGCACAGGTGGAGGAACGGCCGCGTCTGGTAGAGCCGCCCGCGCCAGCGCAGCCAGAGGCTCCAGACGCCGGTGAGGATCATCAGCAGGCCGAGGGCCACCATGAGGCGGAACGACCAGAACACCACCAGCGAGTTGGGCCGGTCCTCGGGCGGGAACTCCTTCAACGCCGGCACCTGCTCGTCCAGGCTGTGGGTGAGGATCAGGCTGCCCAGGTAGGGGATCTCCACCTTGAAGCGGGTCTCCTCGCGGGCCATGTCCGGCCAGCCGACCAGGATCAGCGGAGTCGGCTCGCCGCTGCTGTTGTCCCAGTGGCCCTCCACCGCGGCGATCTTCGCCGGCTGGTGCCTGAGGGTGTCGAGGCCGTGCAGATCGCCGATGAAGGCCTGCAGCGGCGCCACCAGCAGGGCCATCCACATGGCCATGGAGAGCATCTTGCGGATCGGCGGGGTGTCGCGCCCGCGCAGCAGGTGCCAGGCCGCCGAAGCGCCGACGAAGAAGGCGGTGGCCAGGAAGGCCGCGGTGGCCATGTGCGCCAGCCGGTAGGGGAAGGAGGGATTGAAAATCACCGCCAGCCAGTCCACCGGCACCACCCGGCCGTCGAGGATCTCGTAGCCCTGCGGCGTGTGCATCCAGCTGTTGGAGGCGAGGATCCAGAAGGTGGACAGCAGGGTGCCCAGCGCCACCATCAGCGTGGAGAGGAAGTGCAGGCCGGGGCCGACCCGGTTCCAGCCGAACAGCATCACGCCGAGGAAGCCCGCCTCGAGGAAGAAGGCGGTGAGCACCTCGTAGGTCAGCAGGGGCCCGGTGACCGCGCCGGCGAAGTCGGAGAAGGCGCTCCAGTTGGTGCCGAACTGGTAGGCCATGACCAGCCCGGAAACCACGCCCATGCCGAAGTTGACCGCGAAGATCTTCGACCAGAAGTGGTAGAGGTCGCGGTACACCTCCTCGCCGCTCTTCAGCCACAGCCCTTCCAGCACCGCCAGGTAGCTGGCCAGGCCGATGGTGATCGCCGGGAAGATGATGTGGAAGGACACGGTGAAGGCGAACTGGATGCGGGCCAGTTCCAGGGCATCCAAACCAAACATAGGGCCTCCTCGCTCAGTTGCTGCGACCGGCCCGAGGGCAGCCGCACGTTCGGGAGTTCCGGATCCGCCCGTCGTCACGCGGCAGGTGCCTACCGGAAAGTCCGGGCCGAGGTCTTGACCCGGATCAAGATATGCCAGAAAGCCTAACTCCGTCCGACACGCTTTCCGCTGTGGTGGATTGCCGCTGTGACGGATTGTCACGGAGCCGGCTGCGCGCCGTCCCCGCACGCAACGGGCGATTATCACAGCCCCCGGTTACAGGCAGGCCGCGACGCTGGCAAACTATTAGCTCGCTAAGCATCGGTCCCTGCCATGTCCACCCACCAGAAACTCCTGCTTCGTCATCAGAGACCCTTTCTCGCCTACTGGTTCGCCCGGGTCTTCACCGCCAGCGGCTTCCAGATGCTCACCGTGGCCATCGGCTGGCAGCTCTACAGCCTGACCGGCAACGTGCTGGACCTCGGTCTGGTCGGCCTCATCGAGTTCATGCCCAAGGTACTGTTCATCCTGCTCACCGGGCACGTCGCCGACCGCTTCGATCGCCGTAAGGTGGCGGCCCTCTGCCAGGCCGGCCAGGGCCTGGTAGCGCTCAGCCTGCTGGTCGCGGTGCTCGGCGACGGCCTGAGCCGTGAGCTGATCTTCCTGATCGCCTTCCTGCTCGGCACCGCGCGGGCCTTCGAGATGCCCACCACTCAGGCGCTGCTGCCGAACATCGTCCCCGGCAGCCTGTTCCCCGCCGCGGTGGCCGCCTCGGCCTCGGCCATGCAGATGGCCACCATAGTCGCGCCGGCGCTCGGCGGCCTGCTCTACGCCCTCTCCCCGCTATGGGTCTACGGCCCTGCGGCGGTTCTTTACCTGGCCGCGCTGTGCCTGATGCTGCAGTTGCCCAACAACCAGACGCCGAGCAACGAGAAACCCTCGCTACGCTCCCTGCTGGCCGGCTTCCGCTTCCTGCGCAGCCGTGCCGACGTGTTCGGCGCGGTGTCCATGGACATGGCCGCGGTGCTGCTCAGCGGCGCCACCGCCCTGCTCCCGGTGTTCGCCAAGGACATCCTGCTCACCGGTCCCTGGGGCCTCGGCCTGCTGCGCTCGGCGCCGGCGGTGGGCGCGCTGCTGATGTCGATCTGGCTGGCGCGCTTCCCCATCGAACGCAAGGTGGGCCCGGTGATGTTCATCTCGGTGGCGATCTTCGGCGTGGCGACCATCGCCTTCGGCCTCTCCACCTCGCTGTGGTTCAGCCTGGCCAGCCTGGTGCTGATGGGCGCGGCGGACATGGTGAGCATGGTGATCCGCGGCGCCTTCGTGCAGCTGCAGACTCCGGACGACATGCGCGGCCGGGTCGGCGCGGTGAACTCGCTGTTCATCGGCGCCTCCAACCAGCTCGGCGACTTCCGCGCCGGGCTCAGCGCCGCCTGGTTCGGCACCGTGCCGGCGGTGCTGATCGGCGGGATCGGCGCGGTGCTGGTCGCCGGCCTCTGGGTGAAGCTGTTCCCCACCCTGGCGCGCCGCGACCACATGCACGAGCCCGAGGAAGCGAGGTAACGAAGGTCAGGCGGCCAGCATCGCCTTGGCCACCGCGTTGCGTTTGCCCTTGCCGGCCAACTGCTCGACCAGGGTCAGTGCGAAGGCCAGCGCGGTGCCCGGCCCCTGGCTGGTGATGCAGTTGCCGTCCACCACCACCGGCTCGTCGACGAAGCTGCAGCCGGACAGCCGGTCGCTGAACGCCGGGTAGCAGGTCATCCGCCGCTGGCGCAGCACCCCGTACTGCTGCAGGGCCAGCGCCGGCGCCGCGCAGATCGCGGCGAACAGCTTGCCGGCCTTGGCCTGGCGAACCACCAGCTCGCCCAGCGGGCCGTGCCCGGCCAGGCGCTCCGCCCCGGGCATGCCGCCGGGCAGGGCGATCAGCTCGAAGTCCTGTGCCAGCAGGTCGACCAGCATGGCGTCGGCGGTCAGCCGGGTGCCGCGAGCGCAGGTGATCATCCGCCGCGCTTCGATGCTGGCCACTACCACTTCCACCTCGGCGCGGCGCAGCACGTCGATCAGGGTCACGGTTTCCAGGTCTTCCACGCCGTCGGCGACGGCGATCAGGGCTCGGACTGTCATGGCTCTCATCCTGTAATGGGGTCGATGGGCGGCCCGCGCCGGCGAAATTCACCGGCTGCGGGCCAGCTGGTATGATGCGCCGCCTTTCGGCAGGCCGCAGGCAGACGTGCTTAGCTTGTGCCTGCACCCTCCGCTGCCCGGGAGCCTCTCATGCTGGAAAGACTATTCCAACTCCACGCCCACAACACCAACGTGCGCACCGAAGTCCTCGCCGGGGTCACCACCTTCCTGACCATGGCCTACATCCTCTTCGTCAACCCGGCGATCCTCGGCGAGACCGGCATGGACAAGGGCGCGGTGTTCGTCGCCACCTGCCTGGCCGCCGCCATCGGCTCGGCAATCATGGGCCTGATCGCCAACTACCCGATCGCCCTGGCTCCCGGCATGGGCCTCAACGCCTTCTTCACCTACACCGTGGTGCTGCACATGGGGCACAGCTGGCAGGTGGCGCTGGGCGCGGTGTTCCTCTCCGCGGTGATGTTCTTCGTCCTGTCGATCCTGCGCATCCGCGAGTGGATCATCAACAGCATCCCGCTGGCCCTGCGCTCGGCGATCGCCGCCGGCATCGGCCTGTTCCTCGCCCTGATCGCCCTGCAGAAGGCCGGCATCGTCGCCGCCCACCCGGCCACCATGCTGACCGTCGGCGACCTCACCAGACCAGAGCCTATCCTCGCGGTGCTCGGCTTCTTCCTGATCGTCGCCCTGGACGCCCGCAAGGTCACCGGCTCGGTGCTGATCGGCATCCTTGCGGTAACCGTGGTGGGCATCCTGCTGGGCATCTCCGAATTCGGCGGGCTGATCTCCATGCCGCCGTCCCTGGCCCCCACCTTCCTGCAGCTGGACATCCGCGGCGCCCTGGAGATCGGTCTGGTCACGGTGATCTTCGCCTTCCTGTTCGTCGACCTGTTCGACAACTCCGGGACCCTCATCGCGGTGGCCAAGAAGGCCGGACTGATGCGCGCCGACGGCCATATGCCGAAGATGGGGCGCGCGCTGATCGCCGACAGCACGGCGGCCATGGGCGGCTCCCTGCTGGGCACCTCGACCACCACCAGCTACATCGAATCGGCCGCCGGGGTGAGCGTCGGCGGGCGCACCGGGCTGACCGCCTGCGTGGTCGCCGTGCTGTTCCTCCTGGCCCTGTTCCTCTCCCCGCTGGCCGGCAGCATCCCGGCCTATGCCACCGCGCCGGCGCTGTTCTTCGTCGCCGTGCTGATGGCCTCGGGCCTGGCGGAGATCGACTGGAGCGACCTGACCACCGCCGCGCCGGTGCTGGTCACCGCCCTGGCCATGCCCTTCACCTACTCCATCGCCGAGGGCATCGCCTTCGGCTTCATCGCCTGGGCGGCGATCAAGACCCTGTCCGGCCGCTGGAACGAGCTGAGCCCGGCCCTGGTGATCCTGTCCATCCTGTTCGTGATCAAGATGGCCTTCCCGCACTGATGAGCGCTCCCGACTTCAACCCCGCGCAGTACGACCGCCAGCTCGCTGACAAGGCCCGCCGCCTCGCCGAACTGCTGGCGCCCTTCGACGCCCCCGAACCGCAGGTATTCGACTCGCCCCGCGAGCACTACCGCCTGCGCACCGAGTTCCGCCTGTGGCGCGAGGGTGAGCGGCGCCACTACGCGATGTTCGCCCCCGGCGACAAGCGCACGCCGATCCTCATCGACCGCTTCCCCATCGCCAGCCGGCGCATCAACGAGCTGATGCCGTCCCTGCAGGCCGCCTGGCAGGCCAGTCAGGTGCTCGGCTTCAAGCTGTTCCAGGTGGAGTTCCTCACCACCCTGTCCGGCGACGCACTGATCACCCTCTGCTACCACCGTCCGCTGGACGCCGCCTGGCAGGCCGAGGCCGAGCGCCTGGCCGGCGAGCTGGGGGTCAGCCTGGTGGGCCGCTCGCGCGGCCAGCGCCTGGTGATCGGCCGTGACTACGTGGAGGAGGAACTGGAGGTGGCCGGCCGGCGCTTCCGTTACCGTCAGCCGGAGGGTGCCTTCACCCAGCCCAACGGCGAGGTATGCCGGAAGATGCTCGGCTGGGCCTACGAGATGCTCGGCGAGCGCGACGACGACCTGCTGGAGCTGTACTGCGGCAACGGCAACTTCACCCTGCCGCTGGCCACCCGGGTGCGCCAGGTGCTGGCCACCGAGATCAGCAAGACCTCGGTGCAGGCCGCGTTGGCCAACCTGGCCGACAACGGCATCGACAACGTGGCCTTGGTGCGCCTGTCCGCCGAGGAACTCACCCAGGCGCTGAACGAGGTGCGTCCGTTCCGCCGCCTGGCCGGCATCGACCTGAAGAGCTACCGGTTCGGCACCGTGTTCGTCGACCCGCCGCGCGCCGGCATGGACCCGGACACCTGCGAGCTGACCCGGCGCTTCGGACGCATTCTGTACATCTCCTGCAATCCGCAGACGCTGGCGGCGAACATCGCCCAACTGCACGACACCCACCGCGTCGTGCGCTGCGCCCTGTTCGACCAGTTCCCCTACACCCCGCACATGGAAGCCGGCGTGCTTCTGGAACGCCGCTAGAGCCGGGCCATCCCCTTTCCCTCTCCCCCGGGAAGAGAGCCCCCTCTCCCGTAACGGGAGAGGGAATGCGCGTGCCCGCAAGGACGACCCGGCTGACCTGCGCCCGGCTATTTCCAGACGACGCGGATACCTCGGTCGGGCATTCCCAGGATGCCCCCGAAGCCACCTAGCGAGCCCGCACAATCAGTCCTGCGGCGGCACCTCGCCGCCGTCCGCGGCCAGCAGGCGCTGCGCCGCCAGGGCTTCCCGGCGCTCCAGAAGGTCCAGGCGCCACAGTGCCAGGCCGGCCAGCAGAGCGGTGAACACCTTCACCGAGAGCGCGGAATAGTCCTCCAGCAGCAGGCTGTCGCGGTCCAGCCACACCGCGGTGATGCGCGCCAGGGCCAGGGTGCCCTGCAGCAGCATGACCAGCATCAGGCCGCTGCGGATGCTGGCGCGGTCGCGCAGGGTCGAGCCGAGGAACAGCGCCAGGCCGACCTGCAGGCCGCCTAACCAGACCCGCACGTTGATCACCGAAATGCTTTCCATGAGCAGCAGGCCGTTGAGATTGGCCATCTCGTAGGGTCGCACCCAATAGGCCATGCCCACGCCACCCAGAATCAGGATCTGAATGGCCAGGATGATTCGTGCGAAAGTCATTGGGGTTTGCCTCTTGTGACCCTGCACAGACCCGCCGAACGCGTTTTCGTTCGCACCGCCTGCCCGAAACTGCCAAATGCATCCCATAACCGACGACGCTTGGCGCTTCCCCCAGTGGCGGCTAAGCTGCCCGCTTTACCCACACAGGAAGAGCTTCCATGCGCCAGCTGCTGCTTCTCGCCGGCCTGCTCACCGGCCTCGCCCAGGCGAGCGAGGCTCCAGTCATCGATGTCCACCGCGACGCCAACTGCGGCTGCTGCAAAGCATGGGTCCGCCACCTCGAGGAGCACGGCTTCACGGTCCGCGACCACGTCGAGCAGGACATGGCGGCGGTCAAACTGCGCCTCGGCGTGCCCTACAGTCTCGGCTCCTGCCACACCGGGGTGATCGACGGCAAGTTCGTCGAGGGCCACGTGCCGGCCGCCGACATCCTCAGGCTACGCCAGCGCCCCGACCTGCTAGGCGCCGCGGTGCCGGGCATGCCCATGGGCTCGCCGGGCATGGAGATGGGCGACCACCAGGACGCCTACCAGGTGATCGGCGTAGGCCGCGACGGCCGGCAGCAACTGCTGGCAGACTACCCGGGCCGCTGAGGCCGGATTCCGGACCGGTAGCCTGGCAGCCGGGCCGCACAGGGACGACACTTTGAAGGCCAGGTTCTTCTGAGGATTGCGAGATGCTCTGGAAAAAAGCCCGTCGCAGCGACAACGTGGTGGATGCCCGCGGCAGCGGTGGCATGCGCATGGGAGGCGGCAAGGGCCTCAGCCTCGGCGCGGTGGCCGTGGTGGTGGTGATCGGCCTGCTCAGCGGCCAGGACCCGCTGCAGATCCTCGGCAACGTGGTGAGCATGAGCCAGCAGTCGGTCAGCGTGCCCTCCTCCACCCAGGGCCGCGCCCCGGCGGCCGACGACGAGCAGGCCGAGTTCGTCCGCGCCGTGCTCGGCGACACCGAGGATACCTGGCGGGCGATCTTCCAGCAGGCCGGCCGCCAGTACCAGGATCCCAAGCTGGTGCTGTTCCGCGGCGGGGTGAGCTCCGCCTGCGGCTTCGCCTCCTCGGCCACCGGCCCCTTCTACTGTCCCGGCGACCGTCAGGTGTACCTCGACCTGGAGTTCTTTCGCGAGATGGAACAGCGCTTCTCTGCGGCCGGCGACTTCGCCCAGGCCTACGTGATCGCCCACGAGGTGGGCCACCATGTGCAAACCCTGTTGGGAATCAGCGCCAGGGTCAACGCCGCCCGCCAGCGCGGCGAGCGGGTGGAGGGCGACAGCGGCCTGCTGGTCCGCCAGGAACTGCAGGCCGACTGCCTGGCCGGGGTCTGGGCCTACCATGCCCAGCAGCGCCTGAACTGGCTGGAGCCCGGCGACATCGAGGAGGCCCTGAACGCCGCCAACGCCATCGGCGACGACCGTCTGCAGGAGCAATCCCGCGGTCGCGTGGTGCCGGACTCCTTCACTCACGGCACCTCGGCGCAGCGCATGCGCTGGTTCAAGCTGGGCTTCGAGGGCGGCCAGGTCGGCAAGTGCGACACCTTCGCCGCGGCACGCCTGTAACTTCCCGCTCCGCTCGCGCCGGGCGCAGCCCGGCTGCCGTTCATAGCATCGCCAGAAGTTCCGCGCAGTCCCGCGCGAAGGCGTCGCTAAGCTCCGGCCAGGGGTTCTCCGCCAGGTTGACCAGCACCGAGTAGGCCCCGGCGGCCCGCGCGCACTCCAGGTCGAAGCGGTAGTCGCCGACCATCACCAACTCCTCCGCCGCCACGCCCCACTGCCCGGCCAAGCGCAGCAGCCCGGCCGGATCCGGCTTGGGCGGCGCCTCGCCGCGACCGATCACATCGCAGCTGGCGAAGCAGTCGCCGAGGCCGATGGCGCTCAGGGTCAGCAGCGCCAGCTCGTGGGCGTTGCGGGTCAGGATGCCGAGCCGGCAGCCGCGCTCGTGCAGCTCGCGGACCAGCGCCACGGCGCCGGGCGCCGGCTGCGAGCCGATCGCCAGCTCGCGCTCGTGCTCCAGCAGCCAGGCGTGCTTGGCCGCCGCCTCCGCCTCGGGCAGCGCGGCCAGGTGGTGGAGGATGTCCTGCTCGGCGGGAATCCCCAGAGCACGGCGGATGGCCGCGAAGTCGTGCACCGCCACAGTCAGGGTGCCATCCATGTCGAACACCCAGTGGCGGGCCTGGCGCAGTTTCACTGCCAGTCCTCGCGCTTGCGGATCAGACCTTCCTGGGCCACCGAGGCGACCAACTGCCCCTGACGGTTGAAGATGCTGCCGCGGGCGAAGCCGCGGGCGTTGCCGCTCCAGGGGCTATCCATGGCGTAGAGCAGCCAGTCGTCGGCGCGCAGGTCGCGGTGGAACCACAGCGCGTGGTCGAGGCTGGCCACCTGCATGAACCTATCCCAGATGGACACGCCGTGGGGCAGCAGCGAGGTGGTCAGCAACCCAAAGTCCGAGGCATAGGCGAGGATGTACTTGTGCAGCGCCGGGACGTCCGGCAGCCTGCCGTCGGCGCGGAACCACACATACTTGACCGGCTCGCCGGGGGCCGGGTCGTAGGGGTTGTGGGCGGTCACCGGGCGGATCTCGATGGGCTTGGCGCAGAGCAGCTTGTCGCGCACCCGCTCGGAAATCCGCTCGGCGTTGCGCTGCATGATCTCCAGCTCGGTGGGCAGGCTCTCCGGCGCCGGCACCTCGGGCATGCTCAGCTGGTGGGCGAAACCCTCCTCCTCGTACTGGAAGGAGGCGCTACAGAAGAAGATCGGCTTGCCCTTCTGGATGGCGGTGACCCGCCGGGTGCTGAAGCTGCCGCCGTCGCGCACCCGGTCGACGTTGTAGACCACCGGCAGGCTGGCGTCGCCGGGACGCAGGAAGTAGCCGTGCAGGGAATGCACGTGACGGGCCTCCTCCACCGTCTGGCTGGCGGCGGACAGCGACTGGCCGAGCACCTGGCCACCGAACAGCTGACGGAAGCCCAGGTCCTGGCTGGCGCCCCGGAACAGGTTTTCCTCGATGGATTCCAGGCTCAGCAAGGCCACCAGATCATCCAGCACGCGACTCATCCGACTACGTCTCCTCTGCGCTACCGCTCTTCGGCGATCTTCGAAGTTGTTGATAGGCCGGCAGGGACGTCAGGCGCCCGTCCCATACCGCCCGGCCAAGGGTGAAATGGTAAAGGCTTTGCCAGCGGCTGTCGGCAATTCCGAGCAATTCGTGCAGGGCATCGTCGAAGAAGCAGCCGATCCCGGTGCCGGACAGCCCGGCCGCCTCGGCCTCCAGGTAGAGCAGTTGACCGATCTGCCCGCATTCCCAGTACAGCCGCGGATAGCCCCAGGGGCCGACCGCCAGGGCCGCATCGAAGCGCGCCAGCATGGCCACCGCCAGGCAGCCGTCGGCGGCGATCTCCTGGCCGCAGGAGAGGAACCCGGCGAGTTGCCGGGCATCGCCTTCCAGCAGGCGGTAGAGCGGCAGCTCGCCGTCCAGGCGCTGCCAGAGGAAATCCTCGCGCAGCGCCTGCGGGCGGTCCTCGCAGCGCCCCAGCCAGTACAGCCCGGGCGCCAGCCCCGCGACACGGTGGACGAAGAGCAGCAGATCCACCCGCGGCGGCTCGCCAGTCAGGGCGAAGGGCACCGGCGAGTGTTCCGGCAGCAGGCGGCGCAGCCAGGCACGCAACAGCTCCACCTGGATGCCGCTGCGGCCGTCCATGGCCTGTGCGCTGCGCCGGCGGTGCAGCAGCGGGCGCAGCGGCAGGCCGGGGTTGTCCTCGCGCACCAGCGCGGGCGAATGCGTCCAGAGCAGCGGCGGCAGGGCCGGAGCGCGGCACCAGGCGTGGATGCGTGCCAGCTCCGGCCAGTCGCGATAGTGGCGCGACAGGCGGTTCGGCAGGCCCTGCAGGTCGAGGGCGGCAAGGCCCGCGAGCAGCGCCTCGGGCAGGCGCGGCTCGGCGTCCTGCGACGGGCCGATCCACAGCAGGCAATCGGCCCACTCGGCCTCCGCGAAGCCTGCGCGGTCCAGGCCGAGCAGGCCGTCCAGACGCGCCTCGGCGATGCCACGCAGCAGGCGCACCTGCCAGCCCAGGGCGCTGGCGGCGATGGCCAGACAGGCCAGGGCGTGGCCGAGGTCGTGCTGGCAGTAGCGGTAGGCTCGCTCGCCGTACTTCCAGGCCTCGCGCCAGGGAATGCTGGCCAGGCCGAGGAGCAGGCCGCCGGCCGGCAGGGCCGCGCGCAACTGCTCGCCTAGGGGCGCCGGCAGCTCGGCGCGCACCTCCAGGGCATGGGCGTCCGGCGCGTAGTGGACCAGCAGCCCCTGCTCCTCCAGGGCACCGGGCGGCAGCAGCAGGTAGGCCTCGGTGGGGTGCAGATTGCCGGACGACGGGTTGACCCGCAGCGCCCAGCGGCTGCCGCCGGCCGCCTTCCAGGCGGAGAGCGCCAGGCTGTCGTAGAGCAGCTGGGAGACGCTGGAGCGATCGAGCGGTGCCGGAGCACCGACTGGACCGGCAAACACCGCGTCGTAGCGCGGCGACTCCTCCAGCGGGCGGTGCCACAGCTCGATCAGCCGGGCCCCGGCATAGCGGCGGAAAGGCGCCGGCTGGGTGGCCCAGTCGAGGTGCCCGGGGCCGGGGGCGAAGCGCTCCGGGCGATGCTTGCTGAGCTCATGGTAGGCGCGCGGCTCATCCATGGGCGGCCTCCCAATCCTCGCGGCACAGCCGGTAGAGCGGATGGGGACGCAGCGGACGGCCGTCCGACAGGCGCGGATGCAGGAAGTCGCCGGGCGGATCGCGGCGCAGGCCGATGGCCTCCATCAGCCGACGCGCGCGCTCATTGCCGGCGGTGCTGAAAGACACCCGCGCGGCCAGCGCCGGCAGGTCCTCGGCGCGCCAGCGGCGTAGCCACAGGCGGGGGCGTTGCAGTTCGATCGGCTCGACCATCTCGGCACTCCGGGGCATCTCGGTCATACTCCGGGCATCGCCCCGGAGCCTTCATTGTATGCCCCTGCCGCTGGTCTACCACGACGACTACAGCCCACCCTTCCCTGCCGGACACCGTTTTCCCATGGAGAAGTTCCGCCTGCTGCGCGACCATCTGGTGGCCAGCGGCCTGACCCGCGACGCCGAACTGCTGCGCCCCGAACCCTGCCCGCGGGAGATCCTCGAACTGGCCCACTGCCCGGCCTACGTCGCGCGCTTCCTGAACGGCGAACTGGATGCCGCCGAGCTGCGCCGCCTCGGCCTGCCGTGGAGCGAAGCCCTGGCGCGGCGCACGGTGCGCGCGGTGGGCGGCTCGCTGCTGGCCGCCGAGCTGGCCCTGGAGCACGGCCTGGCCTGCCACCTGGCCGGCGGCACCCACCATGCCCACTACGACCACGCCTCGGGCTTCTGCATCTTCAACGACCTGGCAATCGTCGCCCGCTACCTGCTGGAAGCCGGCAAGGTGGACCGGGTGCTGATCTTCGACTGCGACGTGCACCAGGGCGACGGCACCGCGCGGCTGCTGGAAGACGTGCCCGAGGCCGTCACCGTCTCGCTGCACTGCGAAAAGAACTTCCCGGCGCGCAAGGCCCGCAGCGACTGGGACATCCCCCTGCCGGTGGGCATGGGCGACGCCGACTACCTGAAGGTGGTGGACGACACCCTGAGTTACCTGCTGCCCCTCTACCAGCCGGACCTGGTGCTCTACGACGCTGGAGTGGACGTGCACCGCGATGACGCCCTCGGCCTGCTGCAGCTCAGCGACGCCGGCATCGCCGACCGCGACGCGACGGTGCTGCGCCACTGCCTGACCCGGGAGATTCCCGTGGCGGGGCTGATCGGCGGCGGCTACGACAAGGACCGCCAGGCGCTGGCCCGGCGCCACGGCCTGCTGCACCACGCCGCGGCGCGCGTCCGGGCCGAGTTCGCCTGACGAGGCAAGTGCTCAGGGCGAGCGGCACAGGGTGCGCTGGGCGAGGATCTCCGGCAGGTCCTCGCGGCGCATGTAGATCAGGAGCGGTTCGCTGACGTTGAGACGCTCGTTGATGTTCATGTCCAGCAGCACCCGCAGATGCTCGCGGGCCAGGACCATGACCCCGGGCGTATGCTCGCGCCAGACGAACTCACTGGCCGGGACGATGCTGTCCTCGGCGACCTCCATGCCGAAGGCGTCCTCGCTGAAGCGCACGATGTAGCGGCTGGTCTTGCGGTTGAAGCCGACGCAGCCACGCAGGGCGTCGGCGGCCTGACAGATGTCGGCGGATGTGATGCTCATGGGCGTCCTCGCTGTTTCCACTGGGCACGCAGGCGAGGCTGGGGAACGTCCGTGTCTGCGCACGGAACGCATCCGCCATGCTGCCGGCATCGCCCGGCCCTGTCACTGCGACACACTGCTACAGGCGCGGTAACATGGCCGCCCCTTCGTCCGGATGCCAGCCCCATGCCTCATACCGCCCCGTCCTCGACCCTGCGCACCTCCATCATCGGCGGCGGCCCCGCCGGGCTGATGGCCGCCGAGGTACTGGCTCGCGGCGGCGCCACGGTGGACCTCTACGACGCCATGCCCTCGGTGGGGCGCAAGTTCCTGCTCGCCGGGGTGGGCGGGATGAACATCACCCATGCCGAGGCCAGGGAGCGCTTCCTCGCCCGCTACGGGGAGCGCCAGGCACAGATCGCCGCACTGCTCGCCGACTTCGACGCCGCCGCTCTGCGCGAGTGGATCCACGGCCTGGGCATCGCCACCTTCGTGGGCAGCTCCGGACGGGTGTTCCCCTCCGACATGAAGGCCGCGCCGCTGCTGCGCGCATGGCTGCGCCGGCTGCGCGAACTGGGGGTGAACATCCACACCCGGCACCGCTGGCTGGGCTGGCAGCCGGACGGCAGCCTGCGCCTGGCCACCCCGGAGGGCGAACGCTCGATAGCGAGCGAGGCCACCCTGCTGGCCCTGGGCGGCGGCAGCTGGGCGCGGCTCGGTTCGGACGGTGCCTGGGTGCCTCTGCTGGAAGCACGCGGCATTCCCGTAGCGCCGCTGCGCCCGAGCAACTGCGGCTTCGAGGTGGCCGGGTGGAGCACGACCTTCGCCGAGCGCTTCGCCGGGGCGCCGGTCAAGCCGGTGAGCATCGCCCTGGAGGACGGTACGCCGCGCCAAGGCGAGTTCGTGATCACCGCGCACGGGGTGGAAGGCAGCCTGGTGTATGCCCTGTCGGCGGAGATCCGCGAGCGCATCGCCCGCGGCGGCAGCGCCACCGTGCGCCTCGACCTGCTGCCGCAGAAGAGCCTGGAGCAGGTCGAGGCGGCGCTGCGCAAGCCGCGCGGCAGCAAGTCGCTGAGCAACCACCTGCGCGGCCGGCTGGGCCTCGACGGGGTGCGCGCCGGGCTGCTGCGCGAGCTGAGCGATACCGCGACCCGCGCCGATCCGACGCGCCTGGCGGCGGCCATCAAGGCCTTGCCGCTGCGCCTGCTGCGTCCGCGGCCGCTGGACGAGGCGATCAGCAGCGCCGGTGGGGTCCCCTTCGAGGCCCTCGACGAACGCCTGATGCTGCGCGAGTTGCCGGGGGTGTTCTGCGCCGGGGAGATGCTCGACTGGGAGGCGCCCACCGGCGGCTACCTGCTCACTGCCTGCTTCGCCAGCGGCCGCGCCGCCGGGCTGGGCATGCTGGACTGGCTGGGCAACCGACGGCGCTGAGCCTCACTCAGTGGTCATGGCCGGCGCCCTGGTCATGGCCGTGCGGGGCCGCGGCGGGGGCGTCCTTCTGCACCGCCACCGCCACTTCGACCTCGCCGGCCTT
Organism: Pseudomonas thermotolerans DSM 14292; assembly: GCF_000364625.1. Classification (GTDB taxonomy): domain Bacteria; phylum Pseudomonadota; class Gammaproteobacteria; order Pseudomonadales; family Pseudomonadaceae; genus Aquipseudomonas; species Aquipseudomonas thermotolerans. The sequence goes on along the minus strand of NZ_KB822620.1, from coordinate 16,594 downwards.
CTCGAAGCGCAGGGTGAGCGGAAAGCGTTCGCCGTCGCGGAACTGCCGGGGCAGCTCGAAGAGCATCACGTGGTAGCCGCCGGGGGCGAAGCGCACCTCGCCGTGAGCGGGAACCGCCACGCTGGCCACCGGCTGCATCTTCATCATCCCGCCGACGTGCACGTGCTCGTGCAGCTCGGCCCTGCCAGCCGCCGGGGTCGCCACGCCGAGCAGGCGGTCGGCCTCGGCGCCCCGGTTCTGGATCACGAAATAGGCGGCGGCGGTCGGCGCGCTGGGCGGCATCTCCCGCGACCAGGGATGGTCGATATGCAGCTCCCCGGCCTGGTACTGGTGAGCGAACAGCGGGCCGCAGGGCACGAGCAGGGCGGCGAGCAGCAGGATCTTGGCAAAGTTCATGAAGGTTCTCCTTGCAAACGAATGACTCGGAAATGGTCCGAACGGGTCGGGCAGGTGGCGAGTCAGCCGGCAGGAGAAGCGCGGGGATTGGCCGATGGCCAGACGTGGCGCGGCGACGCCTTGTCGCACTGCCGGCCGCGCAGCGGGCTGGCGGCACGCGGCCAGCACAGGGCCAGAGGCAGCGCCGGGACGAGGCCCGGGCTGGCGCACAGCGGGCAGTCGAAGCTGGCGACAGCGAACCGTTCGTCCAGCGCGCCGCCGACGGCCGGAGTCGGGGCCGGGCGGTTCGGCTCGGTCAGAGAGCAGAAGGTGCCGCCGACGCCATTCAGCCGGAGACCCTGCATCTGCCCGTGGCCGAGGCCGCAGAGAAGCACGCCAAGGAGGACGCTGAAGTACAGCATCCAGACGGTCGGCGATGGGCGGTGGGCGAAGGTGGACGACATGGCATCCCTCAGGTCGATGTCCGGACTCTAGCAGCGCGCCGGCGCCTTTGAGAACGACCGGGTTGTCGCAGTCTGCGCTACCAGGGCGCGGCGGCAAGCAGTTCGGCACAGCGCGCCTGCAGGAAATCGCGCAACAGGCGCACCGGGCGGGTCAGTTGGGCGCGGTGGGTGCAGATCAGGTTGAGCGGGGCCGGCTCGCCCTGGTAGTCGACCAGCTCCAGCTGCAGGCGCCCGGCCTGAACGTCGCCGGCCACGTCCAGCCAGGACTTGTAGACCAGCCCGCGTCCGGCCACCGCCCAGCGGCGCACCACGTCGGCGTCGTCGCTGCTGCGGTCGCCGCGCACCGTCACGCTGGCCTCGCGGCGCCCCCGGTAGAAGTGCCATCGGTCATGGACCCGCTCGCCGAGCATGAACAGCAGGCAGTTGTGCTCGCGCAGCTCATCCGGCTGACGTGGCGCCGGGTGGCAGGCGAAGTAGCCGGGCGCGCCGCACAGCACCCGACGGTTGGCTGGCGCCAGGGGCAGCGCCACCAGGCTGGAGTCGTCGGGGATGCCGTAGCGCAGGGCGATGTCCGCAGGCTGGCGGAACAGGTCGCTGACCCGGTCGCCGAGCAGCAGCCGCACGCGAAGCTGCGGGTGCTCGGCCTGGAAGGCGTCCAGCCAGGGCAGCAGCACGTTGCGGCCGAAGTCCGAGGGCGCGGCCAGGCGCAGCTCGCCGCTGATCGCCGTCTTGCCGCCGGCCAGCAGGCCGCGGCCCTCCTCCAGGCTGCGCAGGGCGGCGCGGGCATGGGCGAGGAACTGCTCACCCTCGGCGGTGAGCCGCAGGCTGCGCGTGGAACGCACCAGCAGGCGCACCTCCAGGGCCTGCTCCAGGCGCTTGAGGGCGGCGCTGGCCACCGCCGGGGACACATCCAGGGCACGCGCGGCGGCGGACAGGCTGCCGGTGTCGGCGGTGCGGACGAAGAGCTCCAGGTCGTCGAGGCGCAGCATGGGAGGATTTTCAAAATTACGTTGAAAGAGACTCTATCTCCCGCCGCTTTTTCTTGCCAGCGAGAAAGACCAGCATGGCCACTCCCAACCACGGCATGCCATCCCAGGAGGTCGCCATGAAAGCCGTCGCCTATTACCAGTCCCTGCCCATCGCCGATCCCCGCTCCCTGCAGGACGTCGAGCTACCCGAGCCGCAGCCCGGCCCGCGCGATCTGGTGGTGGAGGTTCGCGCCATCTCGGTCAACCCGGTGGACACCAAGGTGCGCCGCGGCGTCGCCCCGGAGCCCGGCCAGGCCAAGGTGCTGGGCTGGGACGTGGCCGGCGTGGTCCGCGCGGTGGGCGCCGAGGTGAGTCTGTTCCGCCCCGGTGACCGGGTGTTCTACGCCGGAGCCCTGGACCGCCCCGGCGCCAACAGCGAGTTGCACGTGGTGGACGAGCGCATCGTCGGCCCCATGCCGGCAAGCCTGGACTTCGCCCAGGCGGCCGCTCTGCCGCTGACCGCGATCACCGCCTGGGAACTGCTGTTCACCCGTCTGGGCATCGCCGAGGGCCAGGCGCCGACCGGGCAGAGCCTGCTGATCGTCGGTGCCGCCGGCGGGGTCGGCTCCATCCTCACCCAGTTGGCCCGCCAGCTCACCGGACTGACCGTGATCGGCACCGCCTCGCGGCCGGAAACCCGCGACTGGGTGCGCGAGCTGGGCGCCCACCACGTAATCGACCACAGCCAGCCGCTGGCCGCGGAACTCCGCCAGCTGGGACTCGGCGCGGTGAGCCACGTGGCCAGCCTGACCCACACCGACCAGCATCTCGAGCAGATCGTCGAGGCCCTGGAGCCCCAGGGCAAGCTGGGCCTGATCGACGATCCGGATGGGCTGGACGTGCTCAAGCTCAAGCGCAAGAGCCTGTCGCTGCACTGGGAGCTGATGTTCACCCGCTCGCTGTTCCAGACCTCGGACATGATCGAGCAGCACCGCCTGCTGCAGCGGGTCGCCCAACTGGTGGACCGCGGGGTGATCCGCTCCACCCTGGCCGAGCACTTCGGACGCATCGAGGCGGCCAACCTGCGCCGCGCCCACGCCCTGCTAGAAAGCGGCAAGGCCAAGGGCAAGATCGTCCTGGAAGGCTTCTGAGCAGCGCCGCACCGGCCGGGGGCGACCGCCCTCGGCCGTTCCCCTTCTTCGCCGAAGTCGGTGGCCGGCCAGTGCGCCGGGCCGGAGCGGGTATGGGACTGCGCGGGACGCTCCCCGAGCCCACGGGAGAAGGCCCGCCGTGAAGATCGGCGTTCGGCCGGCCCCGACGGTCTCGACGCCTGCGTACACCTGGCGCCTGGCGCCGCGGCCGTTCAGAGGCGTCCCTGGCGCAGCTCCAGGCGGCGGGTCAGCCAGGCCACGGCGAACGCGGCCAGTGCGCAGAGGCCGATGGCCTCGCCCATGGGGGCCGCACTACCGTCGTGCAGAACACCGACCAGCGCCGAGCTGCCGGCGGCGATACAGAACTGCAGCGAACCGAGCAGCGCCGAGGCCACTCCGGCGTTCTGCCCCTGCCCGGCCATTGCGCAGGCGGTGGTGTTGGGCAGGATGGCGCCCAGGCAGGCGATGCCACCGAACAGCGGCAGCGCCAGCGGCCAGAGCTGTGCCGGCTGGTGCAGCGCCAGGCCCAGGGTCGCCAGAGCGGCGCCCAGGTAGATCCAGATCACCCGCCGCAGCCAGAAGTCCGGACCGCGCCAGTGCAGCAGACGGGCGTTGAGCTGGCTGACCAGCACGAAGCCCAGGGCGTTGAGGCCGAACAGCCAGCCGTAGTGTTCCGCCGGCACCCCGTAGAGCTCGATGAACAGGAACGGCGAGCCGGAGATGTAGGCGAACATCCCGCCCATCACCAGGCCGCCGGTGAGCGCGTGGCCGAGGAAGATGCCGTCGCCGAACAGCCGGCGGTAGCGGCCCAGGGCGCCGCGTAGAGGCGCCCTGGGTTGCTCCGCCGGCATGGTCTCCGGCAGCCAGAGCGCCACCGCCAGGCCGCAGAGGGCGCTGAACAGGCTCAGGGCGAGGAAGATCCACTGCCAGCCGCCCGTCTTCAGCAGCAGGCCGCCCATCAGCGGCGCCAGGATCGGCGCCAGGCCCATCACCAGCATCATCTGCGAGAACACCTTGGCCGAGGCGATGGGGTCACAGAGGTCGCGCACCACCGCACGGGTCACCACCATGCCCGCGCAGCCGCCGAGAGCCTGCACGAAACGCGCAGCGATCAGCCATTCCAGACTCGGCGCCAGGGCGCAGCCCAGCGAGGCCAGGGTGAACAGCGCCACCCCGGCGAGCAGCGGCAGACGGCGGCCGATGCGGTCGGCCAGCGGGCCGTAGAACAGCTGGCCGAGGGCCAGGCCGGCAAAGTACACCGCCAGGCTCAACTGCACATGTTCGATGTCGGTGGCAAAGGCCGCGGCCAGGCTCGGAAAGCTCGGCAGGTACATGTCCACGGCCAGCGGGCCGAATGCGCTGAGGGCACCGAGAATCAGCAGGAGACGGAAGTTCATGGAGGATCCGTGACGGATGGGGCGGACAGCATAGCCGGACTGTCAGCCTGCCCCAAGCCCTCGGCCCGCGCGGACTGCCAGGCTCGCCACAGCCGCCCGAACTGCCGGAGAGATAAAGTCTGTAAACTCCCTGCCAGGACTAGTCAGTAAACCGCCCGCCGCCATGCGCCGAACCAAAGAAGATGCCGAGAAGACCCGACACGCGATCCTGCAGGCCGCCGAGGTACTGTTCCTAGAACGGGGCGTGGCGCACACCAGCCTGGAAACCATCGCCCGGCACGCCGGGGTGACCCGCGGAGCGGTCTACTGGCACTTCCAGAACAAGGCCCACCTGTTCAACGAGATGCTCAACCAGGTGCGCCTGCCGCCGGAGATCCTCACCGCCCGGCTCGGCGGCGAGAACGCCTGCGACTCGCTGCGTGCGCTGCGCGACATGTGCATCGAGGCCCTCGAGGACCTGGCCCGCGACGAGCAGAAGCGGCGCATCTTCACCATCCTGCTGCACCGCTGCGAGTTCACCGACGAGCTGCGCGAGGCCGAGGAACGCCACAACACCTTCATCGAGCAGTTCATCGCGCTCTGCGAGAACATCTTCCGCCACGCCCACGCCGGCGGGCGGCTGCGCCCGGGGATCAGCCCGCCGCTCGCCGCGCGCGCCCTGCACGCCATGCTGATCGGGCTGTTCACCGACTGGCTGCGCGACCCGCGCTCCTTCGATCCGCTGCAGGACACCCCGGCGCTGATCGACAGCCTGTTCGACAGCCTGCTGGCTAACTGGAAGCCCCGTGAGGAATAGGGCTCAGGCCGGCTGGCCGTCCTGCAGCTGCTCGATCAGCCGCTGCAGACGCCCCAGGCGCTCAGCGGGAGTGTCCAGGCTGAGCAGCTCCAGCTTGTGCAGCAGGGAGAACGGCAGTAGGTAGGCCAGCTGGTTGGCCAGCGCCTGCTGGCTGCTCACCACCCCGCCCATGCCCAGCTCGGAGACCATCGGGTGCTCGGCGAGGGCCGCGAGCAGCGCTGCCAGGTCGGCCTGTTCGGCGAGCAGCGGCTGGTCCGCCGGCTCCTCCAGCCAGGCCACCTCGGCCACGGTGAGCTGGTCGCGCTGTACCTCGGCGTCCAGCACACGGAAGCGCCGGCCGCCCTCGACGCGGATGCCGAGCATGCCGTTGGCCAGCTGCTGCCAGTCGCGGATCTGCGCCTCGCAGCCGATCCCGGCGAAGCGCTGGGCGGCCTTGCCGACCTCCTGGCCCTCGATGATGGCCACCACGCCGAAACCGCTACCCTGCTTCATGCAGCGGCCGAGCATGTCCAGGTAGCGCGCCTCGAAGATCTGCAGGTCGAGGGTGCAGCCGGGGAACAGCACGGTATTGAGGGGGAACAGCGGCAGCTTCATGGGGACTTCCTGCATGGACCGGTCATAGCAAGCATAGAGTCTGGGTCTGCACCGGGGCGCCTCAGACGATCAGCGCCATCAGCAGCGGCAGCAGCACCGCGCTGGCGACGCCCATCAGGCTCATGCCCAGCGCCGCGAAGGCCCCGCATTCCTCGCCCTCCTGCAGGGCCCGCGAGGTGCCCACCGCATGGGCGGTGATGCCCAGCGCCATGCCCTGCGCAGCCGGATGGCGCACGCCGCACAGGCGCAGTACCGCCGGACCACAGATGGCGCCGAGCACCCCGGTGATCATCACGAATACCGCGGCCAGGGCGGCAATTCCGCCGATCTGGTCGGCCACCAGCATGGCGATCGGCGAGGTCACCGACTTCGGCAGCAGGCTCATCAGCATCAGGTGCTCGCCGCCGAACAGCCAGGCGAGCAGCACGCCGAGCCCGGTGGCCGCCACCCCGCCGACCAGCAGGGTCACCAGGATCGGCCAGAACAGCTGGCGAATGCGCCGGAGGTTGAGGAACAGCGGCACTGCCAGGGCCACCGTGGTCGGCCCGAGCAGCACCGTGAGGGTCTGCACGCTGGCGCGGTACTCGGGGAAGTCGATGTTGCAGGCGAGCAGCACTAGGATCACCAGCAGCATGGACACCAGCACCGGCTGGAGGAACACCCAGCGGGTCCTCTCGTAGGCGGCCAGGGACAGCTGATAGGCCGCCAGGGTTATGCCGATGCCGAACAGCGGATGGTGGATCAGCGCCTGCCAGGCGCCCGCCCAGTCGAGACTCATGGCTCGCTCCTGTGCCGCGCCTGGCGGTCGATCAGCTTCTGCATCAGCCAGCCGATGAACGCCACCGCGAGCAGCAGCGAGAGGATCAGCGAGCCCATCACCGCCCAGAAGTCGGCGGCGATGTCCTTCGCGTAGGCCATCACACCCACCGCCGGCGGCACCAGCAGCAGCGGCAGGTAGCGCAGCAGGCTGGACGCGGCCTGCTGCAACGGCTCGCCCACCTCGCCGCGCAGCTTGAGGAACACCAGCAGCAGCACCAGGCCGATGATCGGCCCCGGCAGCATGGGCAAAAGCAGCACATTGAGCACCGTACCCAGCAGCTGGAAGAACACCAGCCAGGTCAGGCCACGTAACAGCATCGGGATACCTCCGGAACGATGCCCGCCTCCCCCGGGAGCGGGCAGAGCCCCATTATAGGCAGGCGGCATCCATGGCAGGGCATTTGCAGCATGGATGACGGCTTGACCACCGCAATCGCCCGTGCTGAGGTTGGCCGGGCCAGGCTCCACAACAACAACGCACCGCCCAGGCAAGGAGGCAGCATGCCGTTCGTACCCGTTTCCGAACTGAACAACTACATCGGCAAGGATCTCGGTCATTCCGACTGGCTGACCATCGATCAGGCGCGCATCGACCAGTTCGCCGAGTGCACCGGGGACCACCAGTTCATCCACGTGGATCCGGAAAAGGCCAGACTGACCCCCTTCGGCACCACCATCGCTCACGGCTTCCTGTCCCTGTCGCTGATTCCGAAGCTCAGCGAGAACCTTGCGGTGCTCCCGCAGGGCATGAAGATGGGCGTCAACTACGGCCTCGACAGCCTGCGCTTCATCCAGCCGGTGCCGGTCGACTCGCGGGTGCGCCTGGCCATGACCCTGCTCGAGGTCACCGAGAAGAACCCCGGCCAGTGGCTGCTGAAGAACCGCTGCACCCTGGAAATCGAGGGCCAGGCCAAGCCGGCCTTCGTCGCCGAGACCCTGGCCCTCTGCTTCGTCTGAACGGAGCACGGCCCAAGACGGGGCGCCAGGCGCGCCCCGTCGCCTTTCTGGGGCATACTTCCGGCATTTCCCGACCGGTAACGGCTTTCCACCATGCCCCGTCTGCTCGTTCCCTGCCTCCTCGTCCTGCTACTCGCCGCCTGCGGCGAAGGCGACCCCCTGACTCCGCCCGATGCCCTGCTGCCCGACGGCGGCCGCTACCGCGGGCAGATCGTCGACGGCCTGCTGCAGGGCCCGGGGCGCCTGGATTACGCCAACGGCAGCTGGTTCGAGGGACATTTCAAGGACGGCCTGCTCGACGGCCCCGGCGAGTGGCACGGGCCCAACGGCGAACGCTACGTCGGCGAGTTCCGCCGTGGCCTGTTCCACGGCAACGGCACCCTTACCTACGGCAACGGCACCCGCTACCAGGGCGCCTTCGAGAACGGCCGGATGCACGGCCTGGGGCGCCTTGAGCAGAGCGGCTCTCGCTACCAGGGCGAATTCCGCAATGATCAGTTCAACGGTCTCGGCAAGCTGGAGCGCGACGACGGCAGCAGCTTCCAGGGCCAGTTCAGCAACGGCCAGCCCAACGGCACCGGGGTGCGCATCGACAGCGACGGCAGCCAGTTCGCCGGCTCCTTCAGGAACGGCCGGCTGAACGGTCAGGGCACCTACCAGAGCCAGGAAGGCGACCAGTACAGCGGCACCTTCGTCGATGACCAGTTCGCCGGCAAGGGCCGCTACCAGAGCGCCGCGGGCGACATCTGGAGCGGCGAGTTCAGGGACGGCGCACTGAACGGCCTGGGCGAATTCCTCGGCGCCGACGGCAGCCACTACCAGGGCCACTTCCGCGACTGGCTGTTCCACGGCGAAGGCGTCCTGCGCCAGCCTGACGGCAGCGTCTACGAGGGTCACTTCGCCGAGGGCCAGTTCCACGGCCGGGGCAGGCTCAGTCGCGCCGACGGCAGCGTGCTGGGCGGCCTCTGGCGCGAGGGCCAGCGCGTCCGCGACGAGCAGGACCGCCCGCTACCCGACCCGCTGGAGCTCGGCCTGCTGCGCCAGGGCGCGCTGCTCGACGCGAGCCTCGCCGCCCTGCCCGCCTCCACCCCGGCGCTGGAGCTGTACAGCCTGAGCCTGGCCGGCGACGGCAAGCAGAGCGTGTTCCTCCGCGAGGCAGACTACGTCAGCCGGCTGCTGCGCCAACGCTTCGGCGCCTTCGGCCAGATCACCCTGGTCAACCACCGCGACCACCTGGTCGACCGACCACTGGCCACCCGCGAGAACCTGCGCCGCGCCGTGCAGACCCTGGCCGAACGCAGCGGTGCGGAGGATCTGATCTTCATCTACCTGACCAGCCACGGCAGCCCCGGCCACGAGCTGGTCCTCGACCAGCCACGCCTGGCCCTGGCCGACCTGCCGGCCGCCGAGCTGGCCGAGTTGCTCGCGCCGCTGCGCGAACGCGACAAGGTGGTGGTGATCTCCGCCTGCTATTCCGGCGGCTTCCTGCCCGGTCTCAAGGACGAACGCACCCTGGTGATCACCGCGGCGCGCGCCGACCGGGTGTCCTTCGGCTGCTCGGAGGAGAACGACTTCACCTACTTCGGCAAGGCCTTCTTCGGCCAGGCACTGAACGAGACCGACGATCTGGAGCGGGCCTTCCAGCGAGCCCGCGAGCTGATCGCCGAGCGCGAAAGAAGCGACGGCTTCGAGCCCTCAGAACCGCAGATCTGGGCACCGCAGGGTGTCCTGCAACGCTGGCGGCAGCTGCGCGAGAACCAGGCGCGCGAAGCCATGGGCACCCTGGCCGTCGGCAAGCCGCGTCCTTAGCTTCTAAGCTTGCTGGTAACGGATAGGGGGAGTCCTCCATGTATCTGACGCCACAACGAATCCTGCTCGCCGGCGCCACCGGGCTGACCGGCGAACACCTGCTCGACCGTCTGCTCAGCGAACCCACGGTCCTTCGCGTGCTGGCCCCGACGCGCCGCCCGCTGGCCGAACACCCCCGCCTGGACAATCCGCAAGGCGAACTGCCGAGCCTGCTGCCGACGCTCGGCGGGCCACTCGACATCGCCTTCTGTTGCCTGGGCACCACCATCAAGCAGGCCGGTTCCCAGGAGGCCTTCCGCGCCGTCGACCATGACCTGGTGGTGGCCGTGGCGCAGCGCGCCCGCGCCCTCGGCGCCCGTCACTTCCTGGTGGTCAGCGCGCTGGGCGCCGATCCCAGGTCCTCGGTGTTCTACAACCGGGTCAAGGGCGAGATGGAGGAATCCCTGCGCGCCATGGACTGGCCGCAGCTGACCATCGCCCGTCCCTCGCTGCTGCTCGGCGAGCGCAGCGAGACGCGCCTGGTCGAACAGCTGGCGGCGCCGCTGGCGCGGCTGATCCCCGGCAAGTACCGCAGCATTCACGCCTGCACCCTGGCCCGCGCGCTGTGGCGCCTGGCCCTGGAGGAGCAGGACGGGGTGCGGGTGGTGGAGTCGGATGAGCTGCGCCGCCTGGGGCGGTAAACTGATCCATCATTCCCTGTCCGAAGAGCCGACCATGAGCCAAGCCGACACCCTGCTCGCCACCCTGAAGACCACCGACATGCTGGAGATCGACGGCCTCTACGCCTGGCATTTCGAGCTGCGCGGCGACCAGGCGGAGCACCTGCTGAGCATCGAGGCCATGGATGGCAGCACCCGCCGGCAGTGGCGCTTCAGCCGCGCGGCGGTGGAGAAGGCGCGCTACGAGGCGGCCAGCGACACCTGGATCCTCACCGAGGGCGAGCGCGAGCATCGCCTCAAGTGTCTGGAGGCCCTGGTGGCCAGCAGCGAGGACGTGGACCTGGAGGACGACGGCGGGCTCTGAGCCCGCGCTGCCCGTCCCCGGGCGAGCCGGGTGGCGCTCCGCCGTGCGCCACCCCCGCCGTCTCAGCTGTAGCGGTACGGCGGCCCCGCCTCAGCCATGAGCGCGTTGTACTTGCGGAAGATCTCCACCACCCGCTTGCAGCGTGGACTGGTCTGGGCGATCTCGTCCCAGAACTTCTTGGCCTCCTCCTCCACCGTGCGCCATTCCGCCTCGGGGATGGTGGTCAGCTCCAGTTTCTTGCCCTCCACGCGGATCTGCGCCTCGCCACCCCAGTACCAGTACTGCCGGTAGTAGTGGGAGCTGTCCATGCACAGCTTGAACAGGGTCTTCAGGTGCTCGGGCACCGCCTCCCACTTCTCGCTGTTGGCGAAGTAGGAGCCGATCCAGGCGCCGGAGATGTTGTTGGTGAGGAAGTACTTGGTGACGTTGGCCCAGCCCACCGTGGTGTACTCGGTGATGCCGCACCAGGCGATGCCGTCCAGCTCGCCGGTCTGTACCGCCACCTCGACGTCCTCCCAGGGGATGGTCACCGGGATCACCCCGAAGCGGGTGAGGAACTTGCCGGCGGTGGGGAAGGTGAAGATGCGCTTGCCCTTGAGATCCGCCAGGCTGCGGATCGGCTGCACGGTGGCGAAGTTGCAGGGGTCCCAGGCCCCAGCACCCAGCCAGGTGACGCCTTCCACCTCACTGTAGGCCTCCTCCCAGATCTTGCGCAGGCCGTACTGCTCGAACAGCACCGGGATGTCCAGGCTGTAGCGGCTGGCGAAGGGGAAGTAGCCGCCGAACACCGAAACGTCCACCGGCGCCGCGATGGAGTCGTCGTCGCTCTGCACCGCGTCTATGGTGCCGCGCTGCATGGCGCGGAACAGCTCGCCGGTGGGCACCAACTGGTCGGCGGTGTAGAGCTGGATCTCCATCTCGCCCCTGGCCACCTTGTTGAAGGCCTCGATGGAGGGCTTGATGACGTGCTCGGCCAGGGCCGGCCCGGCGTAGGTCTGCAGGCGCCAGGTGATCTTCTTCGGCTCGGCGGCGTAGATGTGCGCCGAGCCCAGGGCCGCGGTACCCACCGCGGCACCCGTGGCGACGGCAGCGTCCTTGAGGAACTTGCGTCTCGTACTCATGCTGCTTCTCCAGTAAGTGTCGACTCAGATGCACGATGAACGCACGCCTTCGCCCAGCCCGGCGCGAAGCCCCCCAAGTGCGTCCTTTCCCCCTCAACCAAGCCCGTAGTAGCGCTGCGGCAACCACAGGGCGATTTGCGGAAAGATCATGATCAGCGCCAGACCGAGCGCCATGATCAGCACGAAAGGCACCACGGAAACGTAGATGTCGCGCAGGGTCACCTCCGGCGGTGCCAGGGCGCGCATCAGGAACAGGTTGTAGCCGAACGGCGGGGTCAGGTAGGCCATCTGGCAAGTGATGGTGTAGAGCACCCCGTACCACACCAGGTCGAAGCCCAGCGCCCCCACCAGGGGGATGTACAGCGGCGCCACTATGACCAGCATGGCGGTGTCGTCGAGGAACATGCCCATAACCAGGAACGACAGCTGCATCAGGATGATGATCTCCCAGGGCCCCAGGCCCATCTCCTCGACGAACAGCCCCTCGATCGCCCTGACCGCGCCCAGGCCGTCGAACACCGCGCCGAAGCACAGCGCGGCGAGGATGATCCACATGAACATGCAGGTGACGCCCAGGGTCTTGCGCAGGGTTTCCTTCATCACCCCGAGGGTCAGCCGGCCGCGTACGAAAGCCGCCAGGGTGGCAGCCAGGGCCCCCACCGCGGAGCTTTCCACCAGGCTGGTGACGCCCATCAGGAACAGCCCGCTCATGGCGAAGAACACGAACAGCGGCACCAGCCCGGCGCGCAGCAGGCGGACCTTCTCCCCCCAGGTGATCTGCTGGCGCTCCTCCGCCGGCAAGGGCGGCCCCAGATGCGGCTGCAGGCGGCAACGGATGGCGATGTAGACGAGGAACAGCAGGGCCATCAGCAGCCCCGGGAAGACCCCGGCCAGCCACAGCTGGCCCACCGGCTGGCGGGCGATCATGCTGTAGAGCACCAGCACCACGCTGGGCGGCAGCAGGATGCCCAGGGTACTGCCGGCCTGGATCACCCCGGTGACCATGATCTTGTCGTAGCCGCGGCGCAGCAGCTCCGGCAGGGCGATGGTGGCGCCGATGGCCAGGCCGGCCACGCTCAGTCCGTTCATCGCCGAGATCAGCACCATCAGGCCTATGGTGCCCAGGGCCAGGCCGCCGTGCAGCGGGCCCATCCAGACGTGGAACATGCGGTAGAGGTCGTCGGCCACATGGGACTCGGAGAGGATGTAGCCCATGTAGATGAACATCGGCACGGTCAGCAGCGGATACCATTTCATCAGTTTCATGGCCGCGCTGAAGCCCATCTCCGCACCACCATCGCCCCACAGCAGCAGGGCCGCCAGCACCCCGACGAAGCCGATGGCCCCGAACACCCGCTTGCCGGTCAGCAGCAGGAGCATCATCGAGGAGAACATCAGCAGGGCGATCATCTCGTAGCTCATTCCAGTCTCTCCCCCTTGGCGGCTGCGAGATCGGTGAAGAAGATGGCCAGCGCCTGCAGCAGCATCAGGCCCACGCCCAGGGTCATGACGATCTTGATCGGCGCCATGTACGGCGACCAGGTGGAATAGCTGGTCTCGTTGTACTGGATGGCGTACAGGGTCGAGGACAGCCCGCCGTACAGCAGCATCCCCAGGTAGAACAGCAGCAGCAGACCGGTGAAGGCATCCACCACGGCCCGGGTGCGCGGCGACCAGCGACTGTAAAGCAGGTCCATGCGCACGTGGGCGTCGCTCTGCAGGGAGTAGCCGCCGCCGAGCAGGAAGTAGGCGACCATCAGGAACTGGGCGACCTCCAGCGTCCAGATCGCCGGCATGTGCAGCCCCTTGGAGATCGACGAATAGAGCAGCACGCCGAGCATCACGAAGAACAGCAGCATGGTGGCGCGCCCGACGTACAGGTTGATCCGGTTGACGACGCGGACGTAAATCCTGATGGCCCTGGGCATAACCATTGCCTCACGAAGGCTGTGTTTTTTTTGGTCAGCCTAGTCGATGATTGGGTAGTGCCAACCCGCCATCGCGAAAATGCGAGCCGATTCCGGGACGGGAACGCCCCGCCCGGACGCTCGGGTCGTCCAGGGGAACGAACGGCAACGGAGGCTCAGTAGCCGCCAGTGACGCCCAGGCTGATGCCCAGCACGGCGGCCAGGGAGAAAGGCAGCAGCAGGGTGTCGAGAAGCAGGCTGCCGGGCAGGTCGAGGACGGCATGCCTGGGCGCCTCGGCGCCAAAGCGCTCCACCGGGCAGCAGCCGCCGTTCAGTGCGTACCAGTCCAGCCGGGTGCCGGCATACACCAGGGGCGCGCCGGGCTTGGCGGCATCCAGGGCGCGCACGGTGGCGCAGCCGGGCAGCAGCACCACGAGCGCCAGGCCAAGGGCGCGGAATCGGCGAGCAGGCACGCCGGACTCAGTCATCGCTGCTGACCTGATGGTGCTCGCCCCAGCGCGGCAGCATGTCCTGGGGGATGTTCAGTAGGTTGAGGATGCGCGCCACCACGAAGTCGATCAGGTCGTCGATGGTCTGCGGCTGGTGATAGAAGCCCGGCGAGGCCGGCACTATGACCGCGCCCAGGTTGGAGAGCTTGAGCATGTTCTCCAGGTGGATGCTCGAGTAGGGCGACTCCCGGGGCACCAGGATCAGCTGGCGGCGCTCCTTGAGGGCCACGTCGGCGGCGCGCTCGATCAGGTTGTTGCAGGCGCCGGTGGCAATCGCCGACAGGGTGCCGGTGGAACAGGGCACGACCACCATGGCGCCGGGAGCGCCAGAGCCGGAGGCCACCGGAGCCATCCAGTCCTCCTTGCCGTAGACGCGGATCTGTCCCGGGGCGGCGCCGGTGTACTCGCTGAGGAAGGACTGCATCGCCTGCGGCTTGGACGGCAGGCTGACGTCGGTCTCGGTGGCGACCACCAGCTGCGCCGCCTTGGAGATCAGGAAGTGCACCTCGCGATCTTCCTGGATCAGGCAGTCGAGCAGGCGCAGGCCGTACTGGGCGCCGGAAGCGCCGGTCATCGCCAGGGTGATGCGTTCGGGACCGCTCATGAAGTCTCCTCGTCAATCCAGATGCCCCTTCTCCGGAAAGGGCCTCCCCCTCCCCGCTGGGGAGAAGGAGTAGAACTACGCCTCCAGCGCCGCAGCCAGCTTGCCGTGCAGGCCGCCGAAACCGCCGTTGCTCATGATCACCACATGGCTGCCCGGAGTGGCCTGGGCCTTGACCCCGGAGATGATCGCCTCCAGGGAGTCGCACACCTGGGTGGGCACCCCGGAGCCGGCCACGGTGGCGGCCAGGTCCCAGCCGAGGTTCGGTGGCGCGTACCAGAACACCCGGTCGGCCTGGGCCACGGAATCCGCCAGCCCCTCGCGGTGGGCGCCGAGCTTCATGGAGTTGGAGCGCGGCTCGATCACCGCGATCACCGGAGCGTCGCCGACCCGCTTGCGCAGACCGTCCAGGGTGGTGGCGATGGCGGTGGGATGGTGGGCGAAGTCGTCGTAGAGGGTGATGCCGCGCACCTCGGCGACCTTCTCCATGCGCCGCTTGACGCTCTTGAAACTGCACAGCCCGGCGATGCCCAGCTCCGGCACCACGCCGACGTGACGGGCGGCGGCCAGGCAGGCCAGGGCGTTACTGACGTTGTGGCGGCCGCTCAGTTCCCAGTCCACCACGCCCTGCACGGTCCCCTCATGGAGTACCTCGAAGCGCGAACCGTCTTCGCTGAGCAGTCGCGCTTGCCACTGGCCGCCTTCGCCGGTGGTCTGCACCGGGGTCCAGCAGCCCATGGCGATGACCCGCTGCAGGGCTTCTTCGCCCTGCGGATGGATGATCAGCCCCTCGCCGGGAATGGTCCGCACCAGATGGTGGAACTGCCGCTCGATGGCCGCCAGGTCAGGGAAGATGTCCGCGTGATCGTATTCCAGGTTATTGAGGATCGCGGTCCGTGGCCGGTAGTGGACGAACTTGGAGCGCTTGTCGAAGAAGGCGCTGTCGTACTCGTCGGCCTCCACCACGAAGAAGGGGGTACCGCCGAGGCGCGCCGACACCGCGAAATTGCGCGGCACTCCGCCGATCAGGAAGCCCGGGCTCATCCCGGCATGCTCCAGCACCCAGGCCAGCATGCTGCTGGTGGTGGTCTTGCCGTGGGTGCCGGCCACCGCCAGCACCCAGCGGCCCTGCAGCACATGGTCGGCCAGCCACTGCGGACCGCTGACGTAGGGCAGCCCTTTGTTCAGCACGTACTCCACTGCCGGGTTGCCACGCGACAGGGCGTTGCCGATCACCACCAGGTCCGGCGCCGGATTCAGGTGTTCGGGCAGGTAGCCCTGCAGCAACTCGATGCCCTGGGCCTCCAGCTGGGTGCTCATGGGCGGATAAACGTTGGCGTCAGAGCCGGTGACGCGATGGCCGAGCTCCTTGGCGAGTACCGCCAACGAGCCCATGAAGGTGCCGCAAATACCGAGAATGTGGATGTGCATGAATGGCCTCTGGAGCGGGCGTCGGCGCCCGGAAAATCTTGCCGCAGGTTAGCACAGCGACCGGGGCTTCCGGGCCTCGGCCTGTTGCCCCCAATCCAGGACGTGCGCCGCTTGCGAATCCCCGTTCGACCGCGGCACGGCGGAAAAGATCGGGCGGCCACCCATCGGCGCTCCCGTCAGGCAGTGCATCTTCTGCTAAGCCTTAAGGGATACCCCCTTCTTCCCCTCGCCTGCAGGCGCATCCAGCACGAGAGAGGCTTCCATGATCTACGCGCATCCCGGCACCCCTGGCGCCATCGTTTCCTTCAAGTCTCGCTACGGTAACTACATCGGCGGTGAGTTCGTCCCGCCGGTGAATGGCCAGTACTTCACCAACACCTCGCCGGTGAACGGCGAAGTGATCGCCGAGTTCCCCCGTTCCGACGCCGCCGACATCGAGCGCGCCCTGGACGCCGCCCACGCCGCGGCCGATGCCTGGGGGCGCACCTCGGTGCAGGAGCGTTCCAACATCCTGCTGAAGATCGCCGACCGCATCGAGCAGAACCTGGAACTGCTGGCCGTCACCGAGACCTGGGACAACGGCAAGGCGGTCCGCGAGACCCTGAATGCCGACGTGCCGCTGGCCGCCGACCACTTCCGCTACTTCGCCGGCTGCATCCGCGCCCAGGAAGG
>NZ_KB822619.1 GCF_000364625.1 Pseudomonas thermotolerans DSM 14292 | reverse complement strand
TACCGCTCCAGACGCTTCCGTCGCCTGGTTCGCCGGCTGGGCTTGCGCCATCTCTGGACCAGGCCCTATACCCCACGTACCAACGGCAAAGCCGAACGCTTCATCCAGACCAGCCTGCGCGAGTGGGCATACGCCCGCAGCTATGAGAGTTCCGAGCAACGCGCCGCTCACCTGCTGCCGTGGCTGCACCACTACAACTGGCACAGACCACACGCCAGCCTTGGCTACAACCCACCCATCAGCCGCGTACCACTTCCACTGAACAACGTACTGGGTTTACACAGCTAGGCCCGCGGCATGGCCGGCTGACGGGCCTGACTCCGCTGCGCGCCTAGCTGAGCCTGATGGGCGTTGTGCAGCACCTCGATCAGGCAGTCCTCCAACTCGAAGCGCTCGTGGAGCAGTTGCCCCAGGCGCTTCAGCTCGCTGCACATGGTCAGGTTGTCGCGGCTGTCGCCGTTGTCGTAGCGATCGTTGAAGGCCAGTGCCGCCTGGGTGATGGCGTCGATGCGCGGATAGAGCTGCTCGGCCAATTCCAGCCCGCGCTGGTCGCCGAACATCTGGGCCTCGGTGGTCAGCTGTTCGTAGATTTCGAAGTGCCCGGCGGACACGTAGTCCACCAGCAGTTCGCAAAAGTTCTGCAGCGACTCGGCCGTCACCGTCAGTGACTGGCCGCCGCACTGCACCTTCTCATAGGCCTCGATGAGTTCCTGACGTTCCTGCAGCCAACGGTCGATCAGCAGGTTGACCCCACCCCAACGCTCTTGGGCGTTCTGACAACTCTCAAGCATGATGACCCCTCTTCCCTTGTCGTTGATCTGTACGTACGTCTGCTCCGAGACGCTGTTCCGTCAATCGGTGCCGAAGTCGCGGGAAGGCTCCATCGCACTGCGGGTTCCGCTGGAGCGTGAAGGCCAGAGTATGCCCCTACAGCCACCTCTTCAAGGCGTCAACAAAAAAAACTTCATACGCGCGTTTTACCCGGAAACCGCGAAAATGCTGGGCGGCGAGGCGCGCCGAAAAATTGACGAGGCCTACCTGCAGCGCCGGCGGAAAGCGCCTCAGGCGCGACGCAGCAGTTGGTAGAGGGCCAGCAGGATCATCGCCGCGAAGGCCAGCAGAGTCCATTCCGGAATGCTCAGGCCGAACAGCGTCCAGCCCACCTCGGCACAGTCGGCGGTGCCGTGCAGCAGCAGGCGGACAATCTCCTGGAAGGGCAGCGCCTCCATCATGTACTCGAGGCTCGGCAGGCAGGCCGGCAGCTGATCGGCGGGCACGCCCTGCAGCCACACCTGACGCCCGGCGGTAGCCGCTCCAGCGGCGGCACTGAGCAGGCCGAGTGCCGCGTAGATCCGCCGCCCGGTAGCGCCCGGCGCATGCAGGACGGCCACCAGGCACACCAGGCCGAAGGCGATCACGCAGATGCGCTGGACGATGCACAGCGGGCAGGGTTGCAGGCCGACCACGTGCTCGAGATAGAGCGCGACGCCCATGAGGGTCAGAGCGCCGAGAAAACCGAGCAGGAACAGGGAACGTGGGCTGGCCAGCGGCATAGCGTCTCCGGGGAAGAGGAAGGGAAAGGGAGATTACGGTAGAGGAAAGCGCTTCGCGCTTACAAGCGCCCGAGCGCAATGCAGGGCGCGCAGATTTGCCGCAGGGCGGGCACGCCGTCCCTTCCGTACCAGCGGAAGGGACGGCTGATTCAGGTGCGCGCCGTCTCCGGCTGCGGCAGGCTGGGCAGCTGCGCGTCGAGCATCCCCAGGCCTTCGAGGAACAGCTGGTTGCTGCGCGCGGTCTCGCCCAGCTGGGCCAGCAGGCGCGCCAGCTCGGCGCAGGCCTGCGGGCTGCGAGCGAAGCTCAGGCTGCTCTCGAAGTAGTCGCGGGCCTTTCCCCACAGCTGGTTCTGCAGGCTCAGCCGGCCGAGGGCGAGCAGCAGCTCGGCATCCTCCGGGTGCGCCTGCAGCCAGCTCTCGGCAACCTGCAGCTGAGCCGCCGGATCGCTGCCGCGCACCAGCCCGTAGAGGCGTACCAGACGGCTGTCGTAATGCTGCCGGATGGCCTTGCGCAACAGCGACTCGGCCTCCTCCTGGGCACCCAGGCGGCGCAGTTGCTCGGCATAGGCGGCGACCAGCTCCGGATCCTGGCGCAGTTCGGCGGGCAGGTGATGCCAGGCCTGGGTGAGCGGCTGCAGGGCCGCCTCGCCGGCGTTCAGCCCGGCTCTGCCGGCCTCGTCGAGGCGCTCCCGCCAGACCCGGCGCTCGAGCACCAGCAGTTGGTCCTCCGGCAGCGCCCGGTACTTGCGCAGCTCCGGCAGCAGCCCGACCAGCACCGACCACTCGCCACGCCGCACCAGCACGGCCTGCAGCTGACGCAGCAGCTGCGGATGGTGCGGATGGCGCTCGCGCATCACCTGCAGGGTGGACAGCGCCTGGGTCAGCTGGTCACGGTCCGCCTGCAGCTCGGCATGCGCCAGGGCGATGGCCAGCTCGGCCTGCGGCTCGCGCTGCAAGGCACGCTCCAGCAGGTCATCGCTTTCCTCGTATTCACCGAGACGGTGCGCCGCGCGGGCCGCACCCAGGTAGTAGATCAGCGACTGCTCGGCGCCTTCGGCGGCGCGCTTGAGATGACGCAGGGCGCGCTCCCAGCGGCCCTCGATGAGGTCCATCAGGCCCTGCTCGGAGGCGAGCCGGATACGCCGCCGACGGTTGCGCCGCGACCAGGGGTTGACCACCCCGGTGGAGACGAACAGCAGGCGCAGTACCAGTCGGAGCAGCCAGAGCGTCACCCAGAGCACCGCGAGCACGGCCAGGAAAGCCCACAGGCTGGATTCGTAGCGGAAACCCTTGAAAGCGATCAGCACGTAGCCGGCATGTTCGGAGAAGGCCCAGACCAGCCCGGCGATGGCCGCCACGACTAGGAGAAGGCTCAGCAGCACACGCACGCGGGTCCGGACTTTCATTGCTGGCTGCCCTCCTCCGCCTCGCTCGTCTCGACAGCTTCGGCGGCCTCGGCCGGAGCTTCAACCGACGTTTCGGTGGCCGGCTCGACCAGCTTGCTCTGACTGCGCGCGGCCTGACGCTGGCTGATGTAGGCCTGCACGGCATTCAGCGCCGGGGCCAGGTCGGGCGGCTCGATCGCCACCGGACGCTGGCTCAGCTCGGAGATGCGCGCAAGCAGCGCCTGGCTGTCCGGGTTGTCGCTGTTAAAGGCCGACTCCAGCAGCTCGCGGGCCTGGTCGAGGGCCTGCTGGTAGACCGCCTGCTGGCCGTTCAGGGCGGCCCACTGGGCCTGCTCCAGGGCCAGGGTCAATGCCAGGCGCACCTGGGTCAGGCTCTGCCCGGCGAGCAGCGGGCGAACCTGCTGGTCGACGTCGAAGTCGATGCGGACGTAGCGCGACAGGGCCTCCCACAACTGCATCCAGCGGCTGCTCCCGTCGCCGTCGGCGACCATGCTGAAGCTGCCCTCGCCATTGCTCTGGAAGCCCGGCGCCAGGCTGCTCAGGGTCGCGGCCTGGGCGCGCAGCGCGCCGAGCTGCAGGAACAGACCGGTGCGGTCCACCTCGGAGAGCCCGCGCAGGGTGACCAGCGCCCTGGCCAACTGCTCGCGGGCAGCGAAGGCGGCCGGGTCGTCCTGATCGCGGAGGATGTCGTCGGCGCCCTGTACCAGCACCGCGGCGCTGTTGATGTCCTGCAGGGCCGACAAACGCAGGCTGGCCAGGCGCAACAGGTGCTCGGCCTCGGCCAGGCGCCAGTCCTGGCGGCTGGCGCCGAGCACGCTTTCCAGACGCCGCGCCAGCAACTGCTGGTCGCCCTGCACCTGGGCGAGCAGGCGGCGGCGCTCCTCCAGTTCCTCGGCACTCGGCAACTCGGCGAGGCGCGCGGCCAGAGCCTGTTCGCGCTGGGCCAGCGAGCGGGCCTCGCCGCGGGTCTCGTCGAGCAGGCCGAGCTGGTGCTGATCACGGGACTCCAGCTGGCGCACCTGCCAGAGCCCCCAGCCGGCGGCACCGGCGCCCGCCAGGGCAATCAGCAGGGCGAGGATGGCGACGCCTCCCCCGCGGCGGGCCGGAGTGGGCGCCGGGGCTGCCGGCAGGACCTGCTTGTCGTCTTGGGGAAAGGATGCTTCTTCGCTCACGTATCCGTCCTTCGCGTCAGAACGCGGCTGCGGGAGTGGCCCGCAAGGCCGCCAGCAAGGCCACGGCACTCGCGCCGCGACAGTCCACAACATTCTCGGCCCCGGCCGCGCGGGCCAGTTCGGCGACCCGCGGGCTGGGCACGAACAAGGGTAGCCGGGCCAGCGCCGGCCAGTCCTCGGCGGCCAGCTGGCGCAGATGCTCGAAGCCCTGGCCGCTGCTCACCACCAGACCGTTCAGGCCTTCCTCGGCGATCCGCCTGGGCAGGGTGCCGGACGGGTAGTCCGGCAGGCTGCGCCGATAGAGTTCCAGATAATCTACGCTCACGCCTTGGCCGCTCAGGCGCTCGGCGAGGAATTCCCGGCCACCCTCGCCGCGCAGGATCAGCACTCGGGGATCGGGCACAGCGAGTACCTCGGCCAGGCGCGGCAAGTCGAGCAGCGCCTCGCTGTCGTCGCCCTGCGTCGGCCAGCAGGTCTCGAAGCCGTAGTCCTGCAGCAGCTGGCCGGTGGCGGCGCCGACGCTGAACCACACCTGGCGCGCCGGCGGCTGCGGCCAATAGCGGTCGACCAGCTCGCAGCCGATCCGTGCGGCCGGCTTACTGACCACGATCACCGCCGGGTAGCGGTCCAGCTCGAGGATCAGGGCGCGCTGCTCGGCTGTCTCCGGCAACGGCTCGATCTCCAGCAGAGGCAGGCTGCTGGCGTACACCCCCTGCTCGGCAAGGGTCGCGGCGAGGGCCGCGCACTCCTCGGCGGGGCGGGTGATCAGCAGGCGCCAGCCCGTCACGGGTGTCCGGCCTCGCCGTAGACGGCCTTGAGGATGGCATCGGCGCCCTGGCCGAGCAGATCCTCGGCGACCCGCACACCGAGCGCCTCGGCCTGCTCGGCGCTGGCCCGCGCCTCGGCGCGCAGCAGCTGACTGCCGTCCGGCTGGCCGACCAGGCCGCGCAGCCACAGCTGGTCGTGCTCCAGCACCGCGTAGCAGGCGATGGGCACCTGGCAGCCGCCGTTGAGACGACGATTCAGGGCGCGCTCAGCGGTCACCCGCAGGGCGGTCTCGCGGTGGTGCAGGGGGGCCAGCAGGGCATGCAATTCGCTGTCGGCGCTGCGGCATTCGATGCCCACCGCGCCCTGGCCGCCGGCCGGCAGGCTGTCCTCGACGCCGATGAAGGAGCGGATGCGCGCCTCGAAGCCGAGGCGGATCAGCCCGGCGGCGGCGAGGATGATGGCGTCGTACTCGCCGGCATCCAGCTTGGCCAGGCGGGTGTTGACGTTGCCGCGCAGGAAGCGGATCTCCAGGTCCGGACGGCGCGCCAGCAGCTGCGCCTGGCGGCGCAGGCTGGAGGTGCCGACCACGCTGCCGGCGGGCAGCTCATCCAGGGATTCGTGGGTGTTGGAGACGAAGGCGTCGCGCGGGTCCTCGCGCTCGCAGATGCAGTACAGGCCCAGCCCTTCGGGAAACTCCATGGGCACGTCCTTCATGGAGTGCACGGCGATGTCCGCCTGGTTCTCCAGCAGGGCGGTTTCCAGTTCCTTGACGAACAGGCCCTTGCCGCCGATCTTCGCAAGCGGTGCATCGAGCAGCTTGTCGCCACGGCTGACCATAGGCACCAGGCTCACCGCCAGGCCGGGATGGGCCTGTTCCAGACGAGCCTTGACGTATTCGGCCTGCCACAGGGCCAGGGCACTCTTGCGGGTGGCGATACGAATTTCGCGAAACGACATGACGGCACTCGGGATGTGGGAATGCCGGGATGATAACAGGCCCCGACCCTCCGGCCTCAAGCGACTCGGCAGGCGGAACGGCCGAGCCGGCGCGCAGCCTGCGCCTAGAGAGAGCTCATCAGCTTGCGCACACCGGCGACATGCCGGCGGCTGACGGTCAGGGCCTCGCCGTTGAGGCCCTTGAGGTACAGCTGAAAATGCCCGAGCGGCGTGCGCTGCAGGCGCTCGATGCGGTCGCGGGCGACCAGGGCGTTGCGGTGGATGCGCACGAAGCGCTCGCCGAATTCGCTCTCCAGGGCCTTGAGCGGCTCATCGAGGAGCACCTCGCCGCCTTCGTGGCGCAGGGTCACGTACTTGTGGTCGGCGATGAAGTAGATCACCTGGTCCAGCGGCACCAGCTCGATGCCTTTGCGGGTCCGCGCGCTGATGTGGCTGCGCGGGCCGGTGCCGGACTGCGCCGCCGGACGGGTCAGCGCAGCCAGCTGCACGCGGTTGGGGCGCTCGGCCTTCTTCAGCGCCTCGGCGAGGTTCTCCGGGCGCACCGGCTTGACCAGGTAGCCCACCGCGCTGACCTTGAAAGCTTCCAGGGCGAACTCGTCGTGGGCTGTGCAGAAGATCACCGCCGGAGGTGCCTCACGCTCACACAGTTTGGCCGCCACCTGCAGACCATCGAGACCGGGCATGCGGATGTCCAGCAGCACCACATCCGGTTTCAGGCTGTCGATCAGCGTCAGGGCCTCTTCGCCATTGGTGGCCCCGGGCTCCAGGACTCGATAACCGTCGATTTCGCCGACCATGCGGGTCAGGCGCTCGCGGGCTAGTGGTTCGTCATCAGCGATCAGGACATTCATAGTGCTCTGGCTTCCTGCGAGAGTCTCGCACAAGGATAGCGTAGACAGGTGTAGTGGCGACCGTCACGGCGATCCACGCTGAGACTCGCAGCAGGGCCGAAAAGTGCCGCAAGTCGGCCCTCGACGTTGGCCAGCCCCTGGCGAGTGCCGCGCGAGGACTGTGGCTGGGTACCGTCGGCACAGGGGTTGCTGACGCAGAGCTGGAAGACGCCGTCACGGTACTCCGCCTCGATGCGCACCAAGCCGCCCTCTATGCGCGGCTGCACGCCGTGGATCAGGGCGTTCTCCAGCAGCGGCTGAAGGGTCAGCTGGGGGATCGGCAGGTCGTCCGGCACGCCGTCCACCTGCCACTCCAGCTGCAGGCGCGGGCCCAGGCGGTACTGTTCGATGGACAGGTAGCGGCGACCCAGTTCCAATTCCTCCTTCCAGGTCACCAGACTGCCCGGCTTGGCCAGGCTGGCACGGAACAGGTCGGAGAGATCTAGCACCGCCTGCTCGGCTTTGCGCGGGTCGCTGGCCACCAGGCTGGCGATGCTGTTTAGGCTGTTGAACAGAAAGTGCGGGCGGATGCGCGCCTGCAGGGCCTCCAGGCGGGCGCGCAGCTCGGCCTGCTGCTGGCGGCGCCACTGGCTCTGCAGATAGAAGTAGCGCAGCAGCAGCGCCGACATGATCAGGCCAATCAGCCCATGGCGCAGGTAGCGGCCGGTATCGCCGCCCTCGGCGAGCTGGAACAGCTGGAAGTAGTCGGTCACCGCGGTACAGGCCAAGGTCAGGGCGACCACCAGCAGGCTGCAGAGCAGCCCCGCCCAGGCCGCACGCAGGCGCGCCAGCAGTGGCCGCAGGCGGCACAGCAGGGCCGCCGAGAGCAGCACGTTCCACTGCACGAACAGCGAGGTGAGCGCCAGGCGCACCCAGTCGAAGCCGCCCGGCATGGGCTCGGCGAGCACCAGCACCAGCACCAGCAGCTCGGCCAGCACCACCAGCACCAGCAGGGCCTCTGGCGCGCACAGCTCGGGGAGGAAGAAGTCGTCGGCGGTACTCGCCGCCGGGCTGTCCTTGAATCTGAACCAGTCGCTACGCATCGGATGTCCATCGGAAAGCGCCGACAAACCGCCATGCCGGCCAGGCAGCGCCAATAAAAGCACCGAAACGCCGGGTGCTGCCAGAATTCGCGCACATCCTGAGAATCCGGGCATCTCGGCTACGGCCGGGCGCCGCCGCGGGCGCCGAGCCTGCTATCATGCGCCACAGTTCAACGCCGGCCGCCACCTGCGGCCTGCCCGTCAGCCGAGCGAATCCCATGAGCAGCGAAAAAACCAACCAGTCCTGGGGCGGCCGCTTCAGCGAGCCCGTCGATGCCTTCGTCGCCCGTTTCACCGCCTCCGTCGATTTCGACAAGCGCCTGTACCGCCACGACATCATGGGCTCCATCGCCCACGCCACCATGCTGACCCAGGTCGGCGTGCTCAGCGAGGCCGAGCGCGATGCCATCATCGACGGCCTCAAGCAGATCCAGGCGGAGATCGAAGCCGGCAGCTTCGACTGGCGCGTGGACCTGGAAGACGTGCACATGAACATCGAGGCGCGCCTGACCGAGCGCATCGGCATCACCGGCAAGAAGCTGCACACCGGGCGCAGCCGCAACGATCAGGTGGCCACCGACATCCGCCTCTGGCTGCGCGACGAGATCGACACCATCCTCGCCGAGATCACCCGCCTGCAGCAGGGTCTGCTGGACCTGGCCGAGCGCGAGGCGGACACCATCATGCCCGGCTTCACCCATCTGCAGACCGCCCAGCCGGTGACCTTTGGCCACCACCTGCTGGCCTGGTTCGAGATGCTCTCCCGCGACTACGAGCGCCTGGTCGACTGCCGCAAGCGGGTCAACCGCATGCCCTTAGGCTCGGCGGCGCTGGCCGGCACCACCTACCCGATCCAACGGGAGATCACCTGCCAGCTGCTCGGCTTCGAGGCCATCGGCGGCAACTCCCTGGACGGCGTCTCCGACCGCGACTTCGCCATCGAATTCTGCGCCGCCGCCAGCCTGGCGATGATGCACCTGTCGCGCTTTTCCGAGGAACTGGTGCTGTGGACCAGCGCCCAGTTCAACTTCATCGAGCTGCCCGACCGCTTCTGCACCGGCAGCTCGATCATGCCGCAGAAGAAGAACCCCGACGTGCCGGAGCTGGTGCGCGGCAAGTCCGGCCGGGTGTTCGGCCACCTGACCGGCCTGCTGACCCTGATGAAGGGCCAGCCGCTGGCCTACAACAAGGACAACCAGGAAGACAAGGAACCGCTGTTCGACGCTGCCGATACCCTGCGCGACAGCCTGCGCGCCTTCGCCGACATGGTGCCGGCCATCAGGCCGCGTCGCGAGGTGATGCGCGAGGCAGCCCGCCGCGGCTTCTCCACCGCCACCGACCTGGCCGACTATCTGGTGCGCAAGGGCCTGCCGTTCCGCGACTGCCACGAGATCGTCGGCCACGCGGTGAAGTACGGCGTGCAGACCGGCAAGGACCTGGCCGAGATGAGCCTGGACGAGCTGCGCCAGTTCAGCGACCAGATCGGCGACGACGTGTTCGCCGTGCTGACCCTGGAGGGCTCGGTGAATGCCCGCGACCACATCGGCGGCACCGCACCGAACCAGGTGCGCGCCGCCGTGGCCCGCGGCCGCGCGCTGCTGGCCAGCCGCTGAGCCGTCCCCGTGCGGGCGGCTGCGACCGCCCGCACCCATCCTCCCGCCCTGCCCCACGAGCCGCCATGAGCCTGCACATCCGCCCCGCCACCTCCGACGACGCCGAGCTGATCCTGCGCTTCATCACCGAGCTGGCCATCTATGAGAAGGCCGAACACGAGGTGAAGACCGACGCCGCCGGGATCCGCGCGAGCCTGTTCGGCGCCGACTCCACCACCCACGCCCTGATCTGCGAGCGCGACGGCGAGCCGATCGGCTATGCGGTGTACTTCTTCAACTACTCCACCTGGCTGGGCAGGCACGGCCTCTACCTCGAGGACCTCTACGTCAGCCCCGCGGCCCGCGGCCAGGGTGCCGGCAAGGCGCTGCTGCGCCACCTGGCGAAGCTTGCCGTGGCACGCGGCTGCGGACGCTTCGAGTGGGCGGTGCTGGACTGGAACACACCGGCCATCGAGTTCTACCAATCCTTCGGGGCACGCCCCCAGGAGGAGTGGACCATCTACCGGCTGACCGGCCAGGCGCTGCTCGACTTCGCCGCCGGCGAGGACTGACCCCACATGCACGAGCACGACGACGAAGACGAGGCCTTTGCCGAGGCCACCCTGCTCGAGGCCATCGAGAACCAGCTGGCGGCCGGCGAGCCGGCCGCGGTTCAGGCGACCCTCAACAAGCTGACCCTGGTCGGCTACCCGCGCGACGAGGCCCTGCGCCTGATTGCCCTGGTGCTGGCCCACGAGATCGACGCCATGCTCCGCGAGGACCGGCCCTTCGATCTCGCCGGCTACGAGCGCCTGCTGCGCGCCCTGCCCGAGCTGCCCGGCGAGGAGACCTGAGTCCGCGGCCGGCCGGGCGCCCGCGGCGGGTCTACACTGCCAAGGCAGACGACAAGACCCACGGAGCGCCCATGACCTTCACCCCCGAGCTGATCGCCGAACTGGAAATCCTCGCCCTGTACAACCTGAACAACCACCAGGAAGGGCTCAAGGTCCACAACAACGCCAATCCCCGGGCCCAGCGCGCGATCACCCGCCTGTACGGCAAGGGACTGGTCACCCAGGCAGATGGCGGCTACCTTACCAGCCTCGGCGTGGACGCCGCCGAACACGCCCAGGCGCTGCTGACCATCCTCGCCAGCAGGCCGGCCGGCTAGCCGCGCCGACGGGCGGAGCGCCCGGCGTCTAAAGCCCACTCCCGGGCCTGCCGATACAGGGGGCGTTGTCTGCCCCAGCCCGACAGGCCATGCCCCATCGCCAGGAAATCCGCCCCGACATCGACGACGGCATCGACCGCAAGGTCCTCGCCCGGCTGCGCGCGCGCTTCCTGCAGATCAACGCCGGGCGCCTGGCCCGCGCCAACGAGGCGCTGTCGAGCCGCCAGCAGCTGGTCCTGCGCCTGCTGCCGCTGCTCTTCCATGTCAACCATCCGCTGCTCCCCGGCTACGTCTCGGCCAGCGCACCGGCCGGGCTGTGCGGCTTCGAGCCGGACGAGGCGCTGCTCGCCGAGGCACAGCGGCTAACCCGCTCCTTCAGCTACCGGCCACGCCGCGGCGAAGGCCCGGCGCAGCCGATCCAGGGCCTGTTCCTGATGGGCAGCCTGGGCACCCTGGCGCAGGCCGAGACCAGCGACCTAGACCTCTGGGTCTGCCACGACCCGCAACTGCCCGAGGCCGCGCTCGCCGAGCTGCGCCGCAAGTGCGCCGCCCTGGAGACCTGGGCGGCGACCCTGGGCGCCGAGGTGCACTGTTTCCTGGTCGACCCGCAGCGCTTCACCCGCGGCGCCCGCGACGCCCGGCTGACCTCCGACGACTGTGGCACCACCCAGCACTACCTGCTGCTCGACGAGTTCTACCGCACGGCGATCTGGCTCGGCGGCCGCACCCCGCTGTGGTGGCTGGTGCCGGCCTACGAGGAAGGCCGCTACGCCGAGTACTGCGAGAAGCTGCTGTCGCGGCGCTTCGTCCGCGAACAGGAGGTGCTCGACCTCGGCCACCTGGCGCAGATCCCGCCCGGCGAGTTCCTCGGCGCCGGCATGTGGCAGCTGTTCAAAGGCATCGACTCGCCCTACAAGGCGGTGCTCAAGCTGCTGCTCACCGAGGTCTACGCCAGCGAGCATCCGCAAGTGAACTGCCTGGCGCTGCGCTTCAAGCAGGCGGTGTACGCCAACCGTCTGGACCTCGACGAGCTGGACCCCTACCTGATGGTCTACCGGCGCCTCGAGGAATACCTGAGCGCACGCGGCGAGGTCGAGCGCCTCGAGCTGGTCCGTCGCTGCCTCTACCTCAAGGTCGGCAAGCGTCTCAGCCGGCCGCCGCACAACCGTCGCAAGAGCTGGCAGCGCCTGCTCCTCGAACGGCTCACCGCCGACTGGCGCTGGGATCAGCGCCAGCTCGCCCGGCTGGACAGCCGCAGCCAGTGGAAGGTTCGCCAGGTGGCCGGTGAGCGGCGCATCCTGGTCAACGAGCTGACCTACAGCTACCGCTTCCTGTCCCAGCTGGCCCGCCGCCTGCAGGTCGCCAGCCCGCTCAACGAACGCGACCTGGGGGTGCTCGGCCGGCGCCTGTACGCCGCCTTCGAGCGCAAGGCGGGCAAGGTGGAGTTCATCAACCCGGGGATCGCCCCGGACCTGGCCGAAGATACCCTGACCCTGGTCCACTGCCCGGCCGCAGAGGACGGCGAGAGCCTCTGGGCGCTGCTTCCCGGCAGCCTCGGCGCCCGCGATTGGCAGGACTTCGCGCCGCTCAAGCGCAGCCGCTCGCTGGTCGAGTTGCTAGCCTGGAGCCATCGCAACGGGGTGATCGACGCCAGCACCCGGCTGACCCTACACCCCGGCACCAGCGACCTTTCCGAGACGGAGCTGTACAAGCTGCTGGACAGCCTGCGGCAGAGCTTCCCGATGCCGCTCGCTGCGGTCGAGGAGAGCGCCCTGCTGCAAGCCGCCGTGCCGCGCGAGGTGCTGCTGCTGGTCAACGTCGGCATCGACCCGCTCAAGGCGCACAGCCAGCTCAATGTCCACCTGACCAGCGAGCGCACCGACGCCCTGGGCTACGCCGGAATGCGCGAGAACCTGGTGCAGAGCATCGACCAGATCAGCCTGAACAGCTGGAACGAGCTGCTGGTCAGCCGCTATGACGGCCCCAACGCGCCGCTGGACTGCCTGCGCGACTACCTCGCCGCCCTGCCGGCCGAGGGGCCCCGGCCGAACCTGCGGATCCGTTGCTTCTGCCGCAACCGCGCGCCGGCCATCGCCCGCCGCCTGGAGGCGCTGTTCAGCGAGGCGCTCGGCCACTTCGGGGCGACGCCGCCGGCCCGCCATCTGGTGCAGCTGCGCCAGGAATACCACGTGCTGGACCTGCAGCCCGGCCAGGTCGGGCATCGCGTGCTGGCCGACCTGCCGGCACTGCTAGGCTACCTGGGCGAGCCGCGCCCGGCCTTCTCGCCGCTGTACCTCGACTCCCACGCCCTGGGGCACGACGAGCTGGCGCTGATCCTGCCGCTCGGCCGCCCAGACGGCATCCAGGTGTTCTACCGGCTGCACGGCGAGCAAGCCGAACTCAGCGTGCTCGACGAGCACAACTCGCTGTGGCGCCAGCGCCTGCCCTTCCACGACGAACAGAGCCTGCTCACCCCGCTGCACCGCTTCCTGCAGTCGCTGCTCTACCGGCGCAACGCCAGCCTGGCCGACCCGACCGGCGGCAGCCCGCTGGAGATCCGCTACCACCGGATCCTCCCCGCCGCGCCGTTGCGCGCCCGTCAGGTGGAGCGCATCGAACCGCCCGAGACGGGAGTCAGCAACCCCTTCTACGACGTCCAGGCGATCCTCGAACCCGGCCCCGGCAGCCGCCTGCGAGTCACCCTCTACTGCGACCACCGGGAATTCTCCGAGCTGGAACACGGCGCCGAGCTGTACCGCAGCGTGGCCCGGCACATCCTCGCCCGCCGCAGCGGCGGCGAGCACTACCCCTGCTACCTCACCGACCTCGACCTGTCGCGGCTGCTCGACCGCCAAGCGGCGCAGACCCTCCACTACCTGCGCTACAAGGCGCGGCTGGAACACGCGCTGAACCAGGCATTGCTGAAGGGCTATCGGGGCGGCGAGAACGCCGCCCCCTGAGCGCACCGGCGCGGCGGGCCGGCGGGAAGGGCTCGCGGGACGTGCGAAGCCCGGCAGGCTTGGAGGCTCTCGCCCGCCCTCAGAGGCCGTAGTCGCCGGCGGCTTCGGGCTGGTACTCGACGTCCAGCAGGGTCAGCTTGATGGTCTTGCCGCCCGGTGCCGGCCAGTCGATCTGCTGGCCCACCGACAGGCCGAGCAGCGCGCAGCCCACCGGCGCGAGCACCGACACGGTGCCCTCGGGGCCGGCGTCTTCCGGATAGACCAGGGTGAGGCGGTATTCCTTGCCAGTGGTCTCGTCGCGGCAGTGCACCCGGGAGTTCATGGTCACCACGCCCGCCGGCACCTCGTCCAGGCCCACCACATGGGCGCGCGCCAGCTCCCGCTCGAGGGCCTCGGCGCCAGGGCCGTATTCCTCCAGGCTATCGAGCAGACGCTCCAGGCGTTGCAGATCGAGACGAGTAACGGTGATCGCAGGTGCATTGTTGTTCATGGCGATAGCCTGACTCCTTGGACAAAGAGACCAAAAAAGCAAAAACCCCGACCGAAGACGGGGTTTGTGCACAGAAATTGTGCAATCGAAGCTACCACAGTGGCGGCAATAAGCAAGAGCGCGCGAGTGCATCGGCCTGGCGCAGGCCGTCTTACAGCCTTACAGCTCGCTGAAGTCCAGCTCCTCGCCGCACTGCTCCAGGGTCGTGCGGGCGAGCATCTCGCCGAGGCTCTCCCCGCTGCTGTCGCACACCCAGCGCTGGCCGTCCTCGTCATAGTCGAAGTGGAAGCCGCCGGAACGCGCTGCCAGCCACAGCTGGCGGATTGGCACCTGGCGGCTGAGGATGAGCTGGCTGCCGTTGGCGAAGCGCACGGTCAGTACACCGCCGGAGTTTTCCAGGTCCACGTCCAGATCGCTGTCATCGAAGATGTCCTCCACGGCCTGCTGGGCGGCATCGACCAGATCGTGGAAACGGGATTCGCTCAAACTCATCGGAAAGGCTCCTCGCTGCAACAAAGGATTCACTCGGCGGGCAGGCGGCGACGGTACTCGTTCGGGCTCTGCCCCGTCCAGCGCCGGAAGGCGCGAACCAGCGAGCCGGGCTCGCTGAAGCCGACCAGGAAGGCGATGTCGGCCAGCTCCAGCGCCGGATCGCGCAGGTGATGCAGGACCAGCTGCTGGCGCGTCTCGTCCAGCAGCGCGCTGAACGACAGCCCGGCCTCGCGCAGGCGGCGCTGCAGGGTGCGCGGACTGAGCCCCAGGCGTCCGGCCAGGGACTCCAGGTCGGGCAGCCGCTCCGCGCCGAGCAGACCGGCCAGCTCCCGGCGTGCCCGGTCCGGCACGCTGGCACCACGCAGCTCGCCAAGCAGACGTTCGGCATAGGCGTCGAGGGCCTTCCGGACCTGGTGGTCGGCCTGCCCCAGCAGGGTGGCGAGCAGCCGGCGGGGGAACACCAGGGCGTTGTCGGCCTGATCGAAGCGTACCGGGCAGCCGAAGATCCGATCATGTTCGCTCACCTCGGCCGGCGCAGCGTGCTGGAAACGCACCTCGGTGGGCGCCACCTGCAGCCCGCTGATCCAGCGCCCGAAGCTCAGCCAGGCAGCCAGGGTCTCCTCGCTGGCCTGGCGGCGCTGCAGGGTCAGCAGCGGCTGCCAGGTCAGCGCCACCTGTGGCTCCAGGCCAGGGCGCGGCGGTTCGTCGACCAGACTGACCCAGCCGAGGCTGCCGACCAGCTCGGCGTAGCGGGCCTGCCGGTGCAGGGCGTCGGCGAGGGTCGCGCAGCTCATCGCCAGATAGCCGAGCACCCCGTAGTAGCCGGGGCACACCGCCTCGCCAAGGTGCAGACCGAGGCAGTCGTCGCCGCTCAGCTCGACGCCACGACCGAGCAGGCGCAGGTACGCCGAAGCGGCGATGCGCTGTTCGCGCCGGGCGAGCAGCGCCGGGTCCAGCCGCAGCTCGGCGAGCAGCGCCGCCGGCGCGATGCCGCGCTGCTCCAGGTGGCCGAGCAGCCCCTGCAGGTAGGCCACCGAGACGGAACCGGCAAGTGGCGGCGGACTGTCCATGCACTCTCCTCGACGAAACCCCGAATGGCCCCGGGTCGGGCGGCGACATTCTCCCCGCCGGGAGGCCGCCCCGGGAAGCCGCGCCAGCCCCGGCCCGGCCCCGCCGGACGGGCAGCCGCGACATAGGCAATGCGCCGGGGGGCCGGTATACTCCGGCGCTATTCCCGCTTTTACAAGGATTCGACCCATGAAGCGCCTGCTGCTTCCCCTGCTCGCCCTGGCCCTGCTCGGCGGTACCCTCGCCGGCTGCGGCCAGAAGGGCCCGCTGTACCATCCTGACGATCAGGAAACCGTCGAGAAACGCGACAAAGACGTCTTCGGACTCTGAGCAGGGAGGCATTCTGATGGAAGCCTTCGAGTACCGCGACGGCGAACTGTACGCGGAAGGCGTGGCCCTGTCCGCGCTGGCCGCCCGCTTCGGCACCCCCACCTACGTCTATTCCCGCGCCCACATCGAGGCGCAGTACCGTGCCTATGCCGAGGCCCTGACCGGCCTGCCGCACCTGGTCTGCTTCGCCGTCAAGGCGAACTCCAACCTCGGCGTACTGAACGTCCTGGCGCGCCTCGGCGCGGGCTTCGACATCGTCTCCCGCGGCGAGCTGGAGCGTGTCCTGGCCGCCGGTGGCGAACCTGGCAGGATCGTCTTCTCCGGAGTCGGCAAGAGCCGCGAGGACATGCGCCGTGCCCTGGAAGTAGGCGTGCACTGCTTCAACGTGGAATCCAGCGTCGAGCTGGAACGCCTCCAGCAGGTGGCCGCCGAGCTAGGGGTCAAGGCCCCGGTGTCGCTGCGCGTCAACCCGGACGTGGATGCCGGCACCCACCCCTACATCTCCACCGGCCTCAAGGAGAACAAGTTCGGCATCGACATCGACGAGGCCGAGGCGGTCTACGCCCGCGCCGCCGAGCTGGCGAACCTCGAGGTGGTTGGCGTCGACTGCCACATCGGCTCGCAGCTGACCAGCCTGCCGCCCTTCCTCGATGCCCTCGACCGTCTGCTGGCGCTGATCGACCGCCTGGCCGTGCGCGGCATCCGCATCCGCCACCTCGACCTCGGCGGCGGCCTCGGCGTGCGCTACCGCGACGAGGAGCCGCCGCTGGCTGGCGACTACATCCGCGCGGTGCGCGAGCGCCTCGCCGGTCGCGACCTGGCTCTGGTGTTCGAGCCAGGGCGCTCCATCGTAGCCAACGCCGGGGTGCTGCTGACCCGCGTGGAATACCTCAAGCACACCGCCCACAAGGACTTCGCCATCGTCGACGCGGCGATGAACGACCTGATTCGCCCAGCCCTCTACCAAGCCTGGATGGACATAGTCCCGGTGCGCCCGCGGGACGGCGAGTCGCGCTGCTACGACGTGGTCGGGCCGATCTGCGAGACCGGCGACTTCCTCGCCAAGCAGCGCGACCTGGTGCTGGAGGAAGGCGACCTGCTGGCCGTGCGCTCGGCGGGCGCCTATGGTTTCGTCATGAGCTCCAACTACAACACCCGCGGCCGCGCCGCCGAGGTGCTGGTGGACGGCACCCGGGCTTTCGAGGTGCGCCGCCGCGAGACCCTGACCGAGCTGTTCGCCGGCGAAAGCCTGCTGCCGGAGTGATGCCATGCTGCTGCGTTTCACCAAGATGCACGGCCTCGGCAACGACTTCATGGTCATCGATCTGATCAGCCAGCACGCGCACATCCAGCCCAAGCACGCCAAGGCCTGGGGCGACCGCCACACCGGCATCGGCTTCGACCAACTGCTGCTGGTCGAGGCGCCGTCCGACCCGGAGGTGGACTTCCGCTACCGCATCTTCAACTCCGACGGCTCGGAGGTGGAGCAGTGCGGCAACGGCGCGCGCTGCTTCGCCCGCTTCGTGCTGGACAAGCGCCTGACCGTGAAGAAGCGGATCCGCGTCGAGACCAAGGGCGGGATCATCGAGCTCAACGTGCGCCCCGACGGCCAGGTCACCGTGAACATGGGCGCGCCTCGCCTGGCCCCCGCGCAGGTGCCCTTCCAGGCCGACGACGAGGCGCTCAGCTATCTGGTGGAGCTGGATGGCCAGAGCATCGAGCTGGCCGCGCTGTCCATGGGCAACCCCCACGCGGTGCTGCGCGTCGACGACGTGCGCACGGCGCCGGTGCACGAGCTGGGGCCGAAGCTGGAGCATCACCCGCGCTTCCCGCAGCGGGTCAACGTCGGCTTCCTCCAGGTGCTCGACCGCCACCACGCCAAACTGCGCGTCTGGGAACGCGGCGCCGGCGAGACCCAGGCCTGCGGCACCGGCGCCTGCGCCGCGGCGGTTGCGGCGATCCGCCAGGGCTGGATGGACTCCCCGGTACAGATCGAGCTGCCCGGCGGCAAGCTGTCCATCGAGTGGGCAGGCCCGGGACAGCCGGTTATGATGACCGGCCCGGCCGTTCGCGTGTACGAAGGACAGGTTCGTCTATGACCGATCAGCAACAGCCCGCCGCCCTCGACGCCGAGCAGGTGGCCGCCTATCTGCGCCAGCACCCGGAATTCTTCGTCGACCACGAGGAGCTGATCCCCGAGCTGCGCATTCCGCACCAGCCGGGCGAGGCGGTATCGCTGGTGGAGCGCCAGGTCAAACTGCTCCGCGAGCGCAACATCGAGATGCGCCACCGCCTGTCGCAGCTGATGGACGTGGCCCGCGAGAACGACCGGCTGTTCGACAAGACCCGCCGCCTGGTGCTCGACATCCTCGACGCCACCAGCCTGGAGGAAGTGGTCGGCGCCGTGGAGGACAACCTGCGGCATGCCTTCCAGGTGCCCCACGTCAGCCTGATCCTGTTCAACGACACGCCGTTGGGCGTCGGCCGCTGGGTCAGCGACGCCGAGGCCCACCAGGCCATCGGCGGCCTGCTCGGCGGCAGCAAGACGGTCTGCGGCGTGCTGCGCGCCAACGAGCTGGAATTCCTGTTCGGCGCCGAGGCCCCACAGGTCGGCTCGGCGGCCATGGTCGCCCTGGCCCACCAGGGCCTGCACGGCGTGCTGGCGATCGGAAGCCCCGACCCGCAGCACTACAAGAGCTCGCTGGGCACCCTGTTCCTCGGCTACATCGCCGAGGTCCTGGCCCGCATCCTGCCGCGCTTCGTCGCTCCTCAGCCGTCGGCGCGCTAGACGCCGCGCGGCGCAGGCCTCAAGCTACGGGACAGGCCCCGCCGGGAGCACGAGCGTGACGCTGGAAGCCGACCTTACCGCCTACCTGGAACACCTGCGCAGCGAGCGCCAGGTGTCCGCCCATACCTTGGACGGCTACCGCCGCGACCTGGAGAAGGTCCGCGATCTCGCGGAGCAGGCCGGGATCGCCGCCTGGGCCGATCTGGACGGGCGCCGCCTGCGCGGCTTCGTCGCCCGCCTGCACGGCCAGGGCCAGTCCAGCCGCTCCCTGGCCCGCCTACTCTCGGCGGTGCGCGGCCTGTACCGCTACCTGAACCGCGAGGGCCGCTGCCGCCACGATCCGGCCAGCGGCCTGCGCCCGCCCAAGGGCGAACGGCGCCTGCCGCGCCTGTTGGATGCCGACCGTACCGCCCAATTGCTCGACGGCGCGGTGGAGGACGACTTCATCGCCCGCCGCGACCAGGCGCTGCTGGAGCTTTTCTACTCCTCCGGGCTGCGCCTCTCCGAGCTGGTCGGCCTGAACCTGGAGCAGCTCGACCTGGCCGCCGGGCTGGTGGAGGTACGCGGCAAGGGCAGCAAGACCCGCGTCCTGCCGGTGGGCAGCAAGGCCCGCGCGGCCCTCGAAGAGTGGCTGCCGCTGCGCGCGCAGAGCCGCCCGGCCGACGGCGCCCTGTTCGTCAGCCAGCAGGGCCGCCGCCTGAGCCCCCGCGCCGTGCAGCTGCGGGTACGCCAGGCGGGGATCCGCGAGCTGGGCCAGCACCTCCACCCGCACATGCTGCGTCACAGCTTCGCCAGCCATCTGCTGGAATCCTCCCAGGACCTGCGCGCGGTGCAGGAGCTGCTCGGGCATGCCGACATCGCCACCACCCAGGTCTATACCCACCTGGACTTCCAGCACCTGGCCAAGGTCTACGACAGCGCCCATCCGCGCGCCAAGCGCCGCAGCGGAGCGAGCGAATGAGCATTCGCCTGATCACCTTCGACCTCGACGACACCCTGTGGGACAACCGCCCGGTGATCCAGGGCGCCGAGGCGGCGATGCGCGACTGGCTGGCGGTCCACGCCCCGCGCCTGGTCGAACGGCCGGTGGAGTTCCTCTGGGCGATCCGCAGCCGCCTCGTGGCGCACGAGCCCGGTCTGCGCCACCGGCTCAGCGAGCTGCGCCGACGCACGCTGTTCCACGCCCTGACGGAGGTCGGCTACCCCCACCACGAGGCCCTGCGACTGGCCGAAGGCGCCTTCCAGGCGATGCTTAGCGCCCGCCACCGCATCACCTTCTTCCCGGACACGGTACCGACCCTGGAAACCCTCGCCGGCCGCTACCACCTGGGGGTGATCACCAACGGCAACGCCGACGTACGCCGCCTGGGCCTGGCCGACTACTTCCAGTTCGCCCTCTGCGCCGAGGAGCTGGGCGTCGGCAAGCCGGATCCGGCGCCCTTCCGCGAGGCGCTGAAGCGGGTCGGGGCGCACCCCGACCAGGCGGTGCACATCGGCGACCACCCCGGCGACGACATCCGCGGCGCCCTGGCCGCCGGCCTGCGCGCCGTGTGGTTCAATCCGGGCGGCCTGGACTGGGAAGGCGAGGACGCCCCGGATGGGCAAATCCGCAGTCTCGCCGAACTGCCGGGACTGCTGGCGCGCTGGGGCGGCTGAAGGGCCACTTTGCCCCTGAAACGAAGACACCCCGCGAAAGCAGCGCTCTCGCAGGGTGTCGGGCAAACCACCGAGGTCCGCGACGGACCTGGGCGACTGACTCAGATGGGCCGGCTGCCGTACTTGCTGTCCGGCTTGCGGGGCGGGTCGGCGACCACGTTGGGCTCGATCTCCTGGACCTTGCCGCCACGCGCGAGGAATTCCTGCATGGCGCGTTCCAGGGCTTCGCGCTCCTTCTGCTTGGCCTCGATGCTGGGCAGCTCTTCCGGCTCCACGGCCGCCTTGGCCTTCTTGCCGGGCTTGAGGACGGCTTCGCCCTCGTCGCCGTCGTCGATCTCCACATCGCCGTCATCGGCGGCCGCCAGCTCTTCGCCGTCGTCCTCGACGCCTTCCAGCTCGTCTTGTTCCAGTTCTTCGTCGCTCATGTTCAACCTCATGACTTGCGAAAAGCAGGTTAGTTATAGCCCGGCCACGTACCTATAGAACGCCGCCGGAAAATTTCAAACGGTCTCGCCATAGAGGGTGGCGATGACCTGGCGTGAGCCGCCATGCTCTCGGTGCTCGCCGAGGTAGATGCCCTGCCAGGTACCCAGCGCCAGGCGGCCATCGGCCACCGGCAGGCTCAGCTGGCAACCGAGCAGGCTGGCCTTGAAATGCGCCGGCAGGTCATCCGGCCCTTCGTAGTCATGCTCGTAGCCGCCCTCGCCCTCCGGCGCCAGCCGCGAGAAGAAGCGCTCGAAGTCGCGGCGCACCGCGGGATCGGCGTTCTCGTTGACGGTCAGCGAAGCCGAGGTGTGGCGCAGCCACAGGTGTAACAGACCGACGCGGCAGTCACGCAGTTCCGGCAAGGCGGCGAGGATCTCCTCGGTAACCAGGTGAAACCCCCGCGGCCGCGGTTGCAGGCGGATCAGGCGCTGCTGCCACATACTGAGCCCTCCAGTTTGGCGCGCATTCTAGCGTGCCCCGTGGAAAAGCAAAGAGCGACCTTGGCCGGGCCTGGCAGGTCATGTCCGCAGACAGCAAAACGCCCGGCGAGAGCCGGGCGTTTCGGGTACCGCAGGCGAGGCTTACAGGTTGTAGCCGCGCTCGTTGTGCAGGGCCAGGTCGAGACCGACGGTCTCTTCCTCTTCGCTGACACGCAGGCCCATCACCGCATCCACGACCTTGAGGATGATGAAGGTCAGCACGGTGGTGTAGACGATGGTGAACAGCACGCTCTCGGTCTGGATCCACAGCTGGCTGGCGATGCTCTCGATCTCGCCAAAGCCGCCCAGGGACGGGGCGCCGAAGGCACCGACCAGGATCGCGCCGACGATACCGCCGATGCAGTGCACGCCGAACACGTCGAGGGAGTCGTCATAGCCCAGCTTGCGCTTCAGGCTGGTGGCGGAGAAGAAGCAGATCACGCCGGCGGCGATGCCGATCACCAGGGCGCCCACCGGGCCGACCGCACCGGCAGCCGGGGTAATGGCCACCAGACCGGCCACCACACCGGAGGCGATGCCCAGGGCGCTCGGTTTGCCGTGGGTGACCCACTCGGCGAACATCCAGCCCAGTGCGGCAGCAGCGGTGGCGATCTGGGTCACCAGCATGGCCATGCCGGCGGTGTCGTCAGCGGCGGCCGCGGAGCCGGCGTTGAAGCCGAACCAGCCGATCCACAGCATGGCAGCACCGATCAGGGTGTAGCCGAGGTTGTGCGGGGCCATCGGGGTGGTCGGATAGCCCTTGCGCTTACCCAGCACCAGGCAGGCCACCAGGCCGGCGATACCGGCGTTGATGTGCACCACGGTGCCGCCGGCGAAGTCGATCACGCCTTCATCCCACAGGAAGGCACCGTCGCCGGACCACACCATGTGGCACATGGGGGCGTAGACGATGGTGAACCAGATGGCCATGAAGACCAGCATCGCGGAGAACTTCATGCGCTCGGCGAAGGCACCGACGATCAGCGCCGGGGTGATGATCGCGAAGGTCATCTGGAAGGTGACGAACACGCTTTCCGGGAAGGCGCCGACCAGGCTGTCCTTGGTCAGGTTGCTCAGGAAGGCGTTATTCAGGCTACCCACGAAGGAGTTGAAGTTGACGACACCCTGTTCCATGCCGGTGGTGTCGAAGGCCAGGCTGTAGCCGTAGGCGAACCACAGGATGCTCATCAGGCCGGTGATGGCGAAGCATTGCATCATCACCGAGAGGATGTTCTTGGAACGCACCATGCCGCCGTAGAACAGCGCCAGGCCGGGGATGGTCATGAACAGCACCAGCGCGGTGGAGGTCAGCATCCACGCGGTATCGCCGGCGTTCAGGGTGGCCGCTTCCTCGGCCATGGCCAGGCCGGGTGCGGTGAACAGGGACACGAGGGCTCCTAGCCCTGCGAGCTTACGCAGAGTCATATGTTTTCTCCTGGGGCTTTGGGTTCGGCGAATTAGATGGCGTCTGTGCCGGTTTCGCCGGTACGGATGCGGATAGCCTGTTCCAGATTGACCACGAAGATCTTGCCGTCACCGATCTTGCCGGTATTGGCAGCCTTGGTGATGGCTTCGATCACCCGGTCGAGCTGGTCATCGGCGATCGCCACGTCGATCTTCACCTTGGGCAGGAAGTCGACGACGTACTCGGCACCGCGATACAGCTCGGTATGACCCTTCTGCCGTCCGAAGCCCTTGACCTCGGTAACGGTGATGCCCTGCACGCCGATCTCGGACAACGACTCACGCACGTCGTCCAGCTTGAACGGCTTGATGATGGCAGTGACTAGCTTCATGAAATCTCTCCCGTTTTGGTGGACTCGCCCCAGGAAATAAACGAACCCGGTTCAAGTCTATGCGCAGTGTCTGGCTTTGTAACGCATCGGGAGCCCTGGCTCGGCCATCCCGACAACAACCAACCGCCTTCCGGTGGAACGACTCCCCCCGTTCCACCCTGCACCGAACTGCATCAGTGCATGCGTCAGCGCTTACCAAGCAGAAACCTTGCCATGTCCGTGCAGTCCAGGATTTTCGAGGCATGGCGCGCGTCCCCGGACGGCATGCGGGGCAATTTGCCACGACACGCGCACCATATTGGTGCAACCAACCCGACGGGCTCGCTCAATAGCTGTGCAAATTCTGGCCGCCGGGCGGCGTGATACACTGCGAGCGTCTTCATCGGAACCATCGCCATGCTGCCACCCAAAGCCCTGCTCGACGCCCTCGCCAGCCAAGCCACCCGCCTGTTCGGCACCGACAGCCCGCTGCCCCGCACGGAGCTGGAAAGCCAGTTCAAGGCCCTGCTGCAGAGCGCCTTCAGCAAGCTCGACCTGGTCAGCCGCGAGGAATTCGACAGTCAGATGACCGTGCTGGCCCGCACCCGTGCGCGCCTGGAGGCGCTGGAGGCGCGGGTCGCCGAGCTGGAAGCCAAGCAGAACCCGCCCGCCGAGTGACCCCGCAGGCGGGACAGTCGATCAAGGAGCGATCATGTCCCTGGCCATCATCCACAGCCGCGCACTGGTCGGCGTCGAGGCGCCGGCCGTCACCGTCGAGGCCCATCTCGCCAACGGCCTGCCGTCCCTGACCCTGGTCGGCCTGCCGGAAACCAGCGTCAAGGAAAGCAAGGACCGCGTGCGCAGCGCGATTCTCAACGCCGGCTTCGACTTCCCAGCGCGGCGCATCACCCTCAACCTGGCCCCCGCCGACCTGCCCAAGGACGGCGGACGCTTCGACCTGGCCATCGCCCTGGGCATTCTCGCCGCCAGCGGACAGCTTCCGGGAGAGGCCCTGGACGACCTGGAATGCCTCGGCGAGCTGGCCCTCTCCGGCGCCCTGCGCCCGGTGCAGGGCGTGCTGCCGGCGGCCCTGGCAGCCCGCGCCAGTGGACGCACCCTAGTGGTGCCGCGGGCCAACGCCGAGGAGGCCAGCCTGGCCTCGGGCCTAAAGGTGCTGGCGGTGGACCACCTACTGGAGCTGGCCGGGCACCTCAACGGCAGCGCGCCGCTGGCCGCCTATCAGGCCCGCGGCCTGCCGCAGCAGCCGACGCCCTATCCGGACCTCGCCGAGGTACAGGGCCAACTGGCCGCCAAGCGTGCCCTGCTGGTGGCCGCCGCCGGCGCACACAACCTCCTGCTCAGCGGCCCGCCAGGCACCGGCAAGACCCTCCTGGCCAGCCGCCTGCCTGGCCTGCTGCCGCCGCTCACCGAAGCCGAGGCCCTGGAGGTGGCCGCCATCCACTCGGTGGCCAGCCAGACGCCGCTGGAGGCCTGGCCGCAGCGGCCGTTCCGTACCCCACACCATTCCGCCTCCGGCCCCGCTCTGGTCGGCGGCGGCAGCCGCCCGCAGCCCGGCGAGATCACCCTGGCGCACCACGGCGTGCTGTTCCTCGACGAGCTGCCGGAGTTCGACCGCAAGGTTCTCGAGGTGCTCCGCGAGCCCCTGGAAACCGGACACATCGTGATCGCCCGGGCCCGCGACCGGGTACGCTTCCCGGCGCGCTTCCAACTGGTCGCGGCGATGAACCCCTGCCCCTGCGGCTATCTGCACGACCCCGGCGGGCGCTGCCGCTGCACCCCGGAACAGGTGCAGCGCTACCGCGCCAAGCTGTCCGGACCACTGCTCGACCGCATCGACCTGCACATCACCGTGGCGCGGGAAACCACCTCGCTCGAGGCGAGCGGCGAACCCGCTCAGACGAGCGCTAGCGTCGCCGCCCGGGTGGCCGCCGCGCGGCAGCGCCAGCTGGCCCGCCAGGGCTGTACCAACGCCGCCCTCGACCTGCCCGGACTGCGACAGCACTGCCCATTGCGCACGGCCGACCGGCACTGGCTGGAGCAGGCCTGCGAGCGCCTCGGCCTATCCCTGCGCGCCACCCACCGGCTGCTCAAGGTGGCGCGCACCCTCGCCGACCTGGACGAGCAGGAGACCATCGCCCGGCCGCACCTGGCAGAGGCGCTGCAGTATCGGCCGGGGCTGGGGGCTTAGACGGACTTGGGGCTGGCTTGGCCCCTCGCCAAGGGAAAGGGAGCGGCTGGCGGGCCCCCAAGACCGGGGGCTCAGGGCTGAGCGTCGACCAGCGCCTTGTTGCTTTCCAGGTCGATCGGGAAGGAGAAGTGCTCGTGAACGATCAGCCAGCGCCCTTCGATCTTGCGGAAGCCCTGGGTGACGCGGCACCAGCAGCCCTGCACGTTGCCCTGCGCATCGACCCCGCCGCAATGGGAGAGGTAGTGGGCGAAGGCCAGGTTGCCGTCGACCTGCAGTTCCCGTTCGCGGGTCTCGTAGATCGGCTTGCCCTCGCAGAGGCCCATGCAGAACTCCCAGTGCGCGCGGTAGGCGTCGCGGCCCTTGAACTGCAGCTGCTGGATGGCATCGAAGGCGACGATGTCCTCGGCGTAGGTGGCCACCACGGTGGCGACGTCCTTGTCGATGAAGCCCTTCACCCAGGTATCCAGCAGGGCGAGGATCTGGTCGCGGTCGGAGACAGTAGTCATGGCGATTTCCTCTGGTTGTCATGGTCGGGCTCGATGCTTCACAGCTGCGGCTGGCCTACCGGCGCACCTCGACGCGGCGCGGGGATCCGCATGACGCGCTCCGCTACGGGCTCAGCGCATCGCCTAGGCTCTGGAGTCCGGCGGCGTGGCCCCATGGTAGGCGATGGTCGCAGACGGAGCGGCGACGGCGACGGATGGAGCAAGCAAAAAACTATCGATGCGAAATATTAGATTGTAAAAAGCTATCGAAATTGGTTAACATGGGACACTTTTCCGCCCTTGGGCGCCCATCCGATCACAAGGAGAGCTGTCTCAATGGAGGCCAAGCAGTCTTCGCTCAACCCGCCGGTTTTCTTCGGCTCCGCCATCCTGATCTGCGCCACGGTGGCGTACTGCATGCTGTTCCCGACGCAGGCGCAGCAGACCTTCGGCCAGGTCCAGGAATGGATCGTCAACAACGCCAGCTGGTTCTACGTGCTCGCCGTGGCACTGATTCTGATCAGCGTAGTGTTCCTCGCCACCAGCCGCTACGGCGACCTCAAGCTGGGTCCCGACCATAGCCAACCCGAATACCGCAACCTCACCTGGTTCGCCATGCTGTTCTGCGCCGGCATGGGCATCGGCCTGATGTTCTTCGGCGTGGCCGAGCCGCTGATGCACTACGCAGCGCCGCCGGTGGGCGAGCCGCAAAGCGTGCAGGCGGCTCGCGAGGCAATGAAGCTGACCTTCTTCCACTGGGGTCTGCATGCCTGGTCGATCTACGCCATCGTGGCGCTGATCCTCGCCTTCTTCAGCTTCCGCCACGGCCTGCCGCTGACCCTGCGCTCGGCGCTCTACCCGCTGATCGGAGCACGCATCCACGGGCCCATCGGCCATGCGGTGGACATTTTCGCCATCCTTGGCACCGTGTTCGGGGTGGCCACCTCGCTGGGCTACGGGGTGCTGCAGATCAACAGCGGCCTGCACCACCTGTTCGGCGTGCCGGTCAGCGTGCCGGTGCAGGTCACCCTGATCGCCGGCACCTGCGCCTTGGCTACCCTGTCGGTAGCCAGCGGCCTGAACCGCGGCATCCGCATCCTCTCCGAGCTGAACATGGGCCTGGCGGTGCTCCTGCTGCTGTTCGTGCTGGTCCTCGGGCCCACGGTGTTCCTGCTCAAGACCTTCGTGCAGAACACCGGCAGCTACCTCTCGGAGATCGTCAGCAAGACCTTCAACCTGTACGCCTACGAACCGACCGACTGGATCGGCGGCTGGACCCTGCTGTACTGGGGCTGGTGGCTGTCCTGGTCGCCCTTCGTCGGCCTGTTCATCGCGCGCATCTCCCGCGGGCGGACCATCCGTGAGTTCGTCTGCGGCGTGCTCTTCGTGCCCGCCGGCTTCACCCTACTGTGGATGACGGTGTTCGGCGACACGGCCATCCACCTGGTGCTCCAGGAGGGCGTCGGCAGCCTGCTGGACACGGTGCGCGCCGACAGCTCGCTGGCATTGTTCGCCTTCCTCGAACAGCTGCCGCTGTCGGGCCTGATGTCCAGCCTGGCGGTGCTGATGGTGGTGATCTTCTTCGTCACCTCGGCGGACTCCGGCGCCCTGGTGGTAGACATGCTGGCCTCCGGCGGCCAGGAGCGCACGCCACTCTGGCAGCGCCTGTTCTGGTCGATCCTGATCGGCGTGGTGGCCGTCGCCCTGCTCCTCGCCGACGGCCTCAAGGCCCTGCAGACCGCCACCATCGCCAGCGCCCTGCCGTTCGCCATGGTCCTACTGGCGGCCACCTGGGGACTGTTCAAGGCCCTGCGCCTGGATGCCACCAAGCGCGGCATCCGCTACCAGGCGCTGAACAGCTCGCGGCCCGCGCCGCGCCACCCCGGCGGCTGGCAGCGCCGCCTGCGCAGCCTGGTGATGTTCCCGCGCCGCGCTCATGTCACCCGTTTCATCAGCGAGGTGGTGGAACCGGCCTGCCAGGCCGTGGCTGAGGAACTGCGCAAGCAGGGTCTGGACGCCCAAGTGATCGACGGCGAGGACGGCCGCATCGGCCTGGAGGTAGCCCACGGCACGGAGATCGATTTCCGCTACGAGGTGCGCCCACGCGCCTTCGTGCAGCCCAGCTTCGCCCTGCGCGACACCAGCGACGCCGGCAGCGAGGAGCGCAAGTACTTCCGCGCCGAGGTCTACCTGCGCGAGGGCGGCCAGGACTACGACGTCATGGGCTGGGGCCGCGACGAGGTGATCAGCGATATCCTCGACCAGTACGAGAAGCACATGCACTTCCTGCACCTGGTGCGCTAGCTGCGAGATCTCTCCGTAGGTTGTTCATCCGGAGCATTCCCGGATTCTGGACGTGTGCCCTCCAGGAGCTCCGGATGGACCCGCATGAAAGCAGCGGCACCCAGCGCGAACGCCTG
This sequence comes from Pseudomonas thermotolerans DSM 14292, assembly GCF_000364625.1. Taxonomy (GTDB): domain Bacteria; phylum Pseudomonadota; class Gammaproteobacteria; order Pseudomonadales; family Pseudomonadaceae; genus Aquipseudomonas; species Aquipseudomonas thermotolerans. The sequence continues at coordinate 43,435 of NZ_KB822619.1, read as the reverse complement.
ATGCCCCGACGTTGTGCGGACGCCGCGCAAGGCGTTGGCCGGATCGACGCGCACCCGGTCGATCACTTCCTGGCACAAGCCTCGCGCCAGCCTTGGCTAGCCCCCTCCCATCAGCCGCGCGCCACATCCACTGGACCACGTACTGGGTTTACACAGCTAGCGCTCAGGACCGGACGAACTCCACCTGCGGCAGGCGCATCGCCGCCACTTCGGCCTGCAGGAAGTCGCGCAGGCGACGGAAGCGCTCCTGGCCGCGACGCGCCTTCGGCCACACCAGGTAGTAGCCGCTGCCGCTGAACACCGCGCTCGGCCAGGGCAGACCGAGGCGCCGGTCGGCGACGTCCTCGGCGACCATCAGCAGGTCGCCGATGGACACCCCGTAACCGCGCGCCGCGGCGACTATGCCCAGCTCCAGCATGTCGAAGGTCTGCCCGCTGCGCAGCGGCACCTGGCGGTCCAGCTTCATGGCCTTCAGCCAGCGCCGCCAGTCGCGGCGGTCCGGGGTCGGGTGCAACTGGTCGGCGGCCTGCAGGCGCGGCAGGTCCCAGGGCCCGTCGGCCGCCGCCTCGGGGGCGCAGACCGGGATTAGCCATTCCTCGAAGAGCAGCGCGCTCTCCCAGTCATCGGGAAAGCTGCCGTCGCTGAGCAGCACCGCGCAGTCGTAGGGCTCGTGCTGAAAGTCCACGCCGTCCACGTCCATCCAGGCGCTGGTCAGCTGCACCTCGATGTCGGGGTTGTGCATGCGAAAGCGCGACAGGCGCGCCAATAGCCAGCGCACCGTGAGGGTGGAGGGCGCCTTCAGGCGCAGCGCGCCCTCCTCACTGCGCAGGCTGGCGCAGGCCCGTTCCAGGGCGTCGAAACCGTCGCGCAGGCCGGGCAGCAGCAGACGCGCGCTCTCGGTGAGGCGCAGGTGGCGACCGGCGCGCTCGAACAGCCGGCAGGCGAAGTGCTCTTCCAGGGTGCGCACGTGCCGGCTCACCGCGCTCTGGGTGATGGCCAGCTCCTCGGCGGCGCGGGTGAAGGACAGGTGCCGGGCAGCGGCCTCGAAGGCACGCAGGGCATAGAGCGGCGGCAGGCGACGGGCCATGGCGGCATCCCATGAGTCTGTGTCATGACAGGCATGGCTTTTTTCCCTTTGTCCGCAGCGTGCCTGCCCTGGAAAATTAAGACATTCTCCTGCTGCCGGCGTTCTGCCGGCAAGCCACTGCCTGAGCCTGACTCATCATGTCGAACCTCACCCGCGACGAGTTGGTCGCCCTCTTCCGTCTCGCCGGTCCGCTGATCGCCGCACAGTTGGCCCACGTACTCATGGTGTTCACCGACACCATCATGATGGGCTTGCTCGGCCCCGAGCAGTTGGCCGGCGGCGCCTTGGGCGCCACCTGCTACTTCATGCTCTCGCTGTTCTGCGTCGGCATGGTGGCGGCGGTCGGCAGCCTGGTGGCGATCCGCCACGGCGCCGGGGACGCCGCGGGTGCCACGCGCCTGCTGCAGAACGGCCTGTGGCTGGCCCTGCTGCTCGGCATCGGCGGCGCCCTGTGCCTGCGCTCCCTCGGTCCGCTGCTGCCGTATCTCGGCCAGCAGCCGGAAGTGGCGACGCGCGCCATGCAGCTGCTCGGCCCACTGGCCCTCGCCCTGCCCGGCTACCTAGCCTTCATGGCCCTGCGCGGCTTTACCAGCGCGATCGGCCATCCCGGTCCGGTGATGACCATCGGCCTGGCCGGCGCGGCGGCCAACCTCCTGATCAACTACGCGCTGATCCGCGGCTGGTTCGGCCTGCCCCGGCTGGGCCTGGCCGGCATCGGCCTGACCACCGCGCTGGTCAGCAGCGGCATGGCCCTGGCACTGGCCCTGTACATCCTGCGCGCGCCGGTCTATCGCCAGTACCGGGTACTGCGCGGCCTGCTGCGCCCGCGCCGCGCCGAGCTGGGCGCGCTGCTGCGCCTGGGTCTGCCGATCGGCGGCACCTACGCCGCCGAGCAGGGCATGTTCAGCTTCGCCACCCTGTGCATGGGCGCCCTGGGCAGCGTGCAACTGGCCGCGCACCAGATCGCCCTCCAGGCGGTGACCCTGGCCTTCATCCTGCCCCAGGGGCTGTCCTACGCGGTGACCTACCGGGTCGGCCAGCACCTCGGCGCCGGCCACCCGGCCTTGCTGCGCCGCGCCGGACGCCTGGGCATCGCCAGCGGCGCCGCCTGCATGCTGGTCTTCGCCCTGCTGTTCTGGCTGCTGCCGGAGCCGGTGATCGGCCTGTTCGTCGACCGCCACGACCCGGCCTTCACCGAGGTGGTCAGCCTGGCCGTCGGCCTGCTGGCGGTGGCCGCGGTGTTCGAGCTGTTCGACGGCACCCAGAGCATCGCCATGGGCACCATCCGCGGCCTGGGCGACGGCAAGACCACTCTCCTGGTCGGCCTCGGCTGCTACTGGCTGATCGGCATCCCGCTGGCCTGGGGGCTGGCCTTTCCGCTCGGCTGGGGCGCCCACGGGGTCTGGTGGGGCCTGGCCGCCGGCCTGGCCTGTGCGGCACTGGGCCTGAGCCTCGGCTTCGAGGCCAAGTGCGCGCGTCTGCTGCGCCGGGCGCGGCGCGAGCCGGCGGCGGAAGGGTGTCCGGCCTGAGTGACCGGAGTCAGGACTGCTCGGCGAGCAGCGCCTGGCGCTCGCTCTGCATCAGGAAACGCACCAGCTCGGCGAGCGGTAGCGGAGGGCTGATCAGGTAGCCCTGCACCTGGTCGCAGCCATAGCGGCGCAGCAGGGCCAGCTGATCGCTGTGCTCGACGCCCTCGGCGACCACCTCGAGGCCGAGGTTGTGCGCCAGGTTGATCATCGCCCGCACCAACTGATGGTTCTCCCCGTGCTTGCCCATGTCGGCGACGAAGCTCTTGTCGATCTTCAGGAGGGTGATCGGCAGGCTGTTGAGGTGCACGAAGGACGAGAAGCCGGTGCCGAAGTCGTCCAGGGAGAAGCGCACGCCCAGCTGGGCCAGGCCGTGCATGGTCTGCTGCACCGGCTCGCGGCGGCGCATCACCGCGGTTTCGGTGAGCTCGAACTCCAGCCAGCGCGCCTCAACGCCGCGGTCGGCGATCAGCCGCTGCAGGGTGGACAGCAGCTGACTGTCCTGGAACTGCCGGAACGACAGGTTGACCGCCATGTGCATGGCCGGCAGGCCGCGGCCGCGCAGCCACTGCATGTCGCGCAGGGCGCGGGCCATCACCCAGTAGCCGAGCGGCACGATCAGCCCGCTCTGCTCGGCCAGGGGGATGAACTGGTCGGGGCCGAGCAGGCCGCGCTCGGCGTGCTGCCAGCGCACCAGCGCCTCCAGGCCGACGATGCGCCCGCTGGCCAGGCTCAGGCGCGGCTGGTAGTGCAGCTCCAGCTCGTCGCGGCGCAGGGCGTGGCGCAGCTCGCCCTCCAGGTCGGCGAGGCTGCGCGCACTGCGGTTGATGCGCTCGTCGAAGATGTGGAAGGTGCAGCCCTGCGCGCTCTTGGCCTGTTGCATGGCGATGTGCGCATGCCACATCAGCGGGTCGGCGCCGGCACCGGCGCGGGCGTGGGCGATGCCCAGGCTGCAGCCGAGCAGCAGACTCTCGCCGTCCACCAGGTAGGGTTCGGAAAGCGCTTCGGTGAGCCGCTCGGCGAGGCGCTCGGCGCGCTGTGGGTCGCGGCGGGTGTCGATGAGCAGGGCGAACTCGTCACTGCCCAGACGCGCCAGCTGGTCGCCGGGAGCCAGTTGCGCCTGCAGGCGGGCCACCACCTGGAGGATCAGACGGTCGCCGGCACGGTGGCCGAGGGCGTCGTTGGCGTGGTGGAAGTTGTCCAGGTCGAGGTGGCCGAGGGCCAGACCGCGCCCGCCGGACTCGGCCAGACGGGCGGCCAGCAGGGCCTGGAAGCCCTGGCGGTTGGCGATGCCGGTCAGCGGGTCCTGCTCAGCCAGGCGCTGCAGGCTGAGCTTCAGCTGCACCTGCTCGCGCACGTGGCGCAGGCAACGACGCAGCATGTCGGCACAGAAGCCGTCGCGCACCAGCCAGTCGCAGGCGCCCAGCGGCGGCTCGCGGGGTTCCTCGTCGAGAAGCAGGACCACCGGCAGCGAGCAACGCTCCGGCGCCGGCTGGAAGCGCGGGGTGGTCAGCAGCAGCCCCTGGGGATGGTCGTCGAACAGCGCGCTGGCCGCCTCCCATGACGGCGCGGTGATCAGCGCGGAGGGATTGCCCAGCGCCGCCAGCTGCTCACGCAGCAGGCGCCCCCAGTCCGACCCATCGGCCAGCAGCACCATCCGCAAGGGCTCAATGAACGCGGACAAGCATCCCCCCGACACAAGAACAATGGCGGTTCGAACCGCCCCGGCGCACCTTTCCAGGTGTCTAGCTCGCCCTTCCCATGGCGAATCGAAGCATCCTGCGGCATCGTCCGTCGGGCGACAAGCCCTGACGGTGCAACAAAGCCTACTGCATCTCATCCTCGGATCGAAGAAAGCATAGTGGCATCGCGCCCAACCGGGCAGACCCGTCGCGCGACCGCACCGCCAGGCGGCGCCTTCCGGACGGTTAGGGCATCGCCGGCCCCGGCCTGCTAGAATGCGCGCCCATCCTTTCCCGTTCCCCGACTGCGAGATGTCCCGACTCAACCCCCGGCAACAGGAAGCCGTGAACTACGTCGGCGGTCCCCTGCTGGTGCTGGCCGGCGCCGGCTCCGGCAAGACCAGCGTGATCACCCGCAAGATCGCCTACCTGATCCAGCAGTGCGGCATCCGCGCCCAGTACATCGTGGCGGTGACCTTCACCAACAAGGCCGCCCGCGAGATGAAGGAGCGCGTCAGCAGCCTGCTGCGCCCCGGCGAGGGCAAGGGGCTTACCGTCTCCACCTTCCACAACCTGGGGCTGAACATCATCCGCAAGGAGCACGCGGTACTCGGCTACAAGGCCGGCTTCTCGATCTTCGACGAGTCGGACATCAAGGCGCTGCTCAGCGACATCATGCAGAAGGAGTACGCCGGGGACGACGGCATCGACGAGGTGAAGAACCTGATCGGCGCCTGGAAGAATGACCTGATCCTCCCCGAGGAGGCCCTGGCCAAGGCCCGCTCGCCCCGCGAGCAGACCGCAGCGATCGTCTACCTGCACTACCAGCGCACCCTCAAGGCGTACAACGCGGTGGACTTCGACGACCTCATCCTGCAACCGGTGAAGCTGTTCCAGGAGCACCCGGAGATCCTCGAAAAATGGCGCAACCGAGTGCGCTACATGCTGGTCGACGAATACCAGGACACCAACGCCAGCCAGTACCTGCTGGTCAAACTGCTGGTCAAGGAGCGCGCGCAGTTCACCGTGGTGGGTGACGACGACCAGTCGATCTACGCCTGGCGCGGCGCACGGCCGGAGAACCTGATGCAGCTGAAGGAGGACTTCCCCTCCCTGAAGGTGGTGATGCTCGAGCAGAACTACCGCTCCACCAGCCGCATCCTCAAGTGTGCCAACGTGCTGATCGCCAACAACCCGCACGTGTTCGAGAAGCAGCTGTGGTCGGAAATGGGCCACGGCGACCCGATCCGGGTGATCCGCTGCAAGAACGAGGACGCCGAGTGCGAGCGGGTGGCCATGGAAATCCTCACCCAGCACCTCCGCACCGGCCGGCCGTACAGCGACTTCGCCATCCTCTACCGCGGCAACTACCAGGCCAAGCTGATGGAGCTGAAGCTCCAGCACCACCAGATCCCCTACCGACTGTCCGGCGGCACCAGCTTCTTCGCCCGTCAGGAGGTGAAGGACCTGATGAGCTACTTCCGCCTGCTGGTCAACCCGGACGACGACAACGCCTTCCTGCGGGTGATCAACGTGCCGCGCCGCGAGATCGGCTCGACTACCCTGGAGAAACTCGGCAACTACGCCAGCGAGCGGCAGATCAGCATGTACGCGGCGATCGACGAGCTGGGCCTCGCCGAGCATCTCGACAGCCGCTACATCGAGCGCCTGCAGCGCTTCAAGCGCTTCATGGACAGGATCCGCCAGCAGTGCGCCGAGCAGGAGCCGATCACCGTGTTGCGCAGCATGGTGATGGACATCGACTACGAGAACTGGCTGCGCCAGAACGCCTCCAGCGACAAGGTCGCCGAGGCGCGCATGGGCAACGTCTGGTTCCTCCTCGACGCGCTGAAGAACACCCTCGAAAAGGACGAGGACGGCGACATGACCATCGAGGACGCCATTGGCAAGCTGGTGCTGCGCGACATGCTGGAGCGCCAACAGGAGGAGGAGGAAGGCGCCGAGGGCGTACAGATGATGACCCTGCACGCCTCCAAGGGTCTGGAGTTCCCCCAAGTGTTCATCATCGGCGTGGAAGAGGACATCCTTCCCCACCGCTCGAGCATCGAGGCCGACACCATCGAGGAGGAGCGCCGCCTAGCCTACGTGGGCATCACCCGTGCGCGGCAGAACCTGACCCTCACCTACGCGGCGCGGCGCAAGCAGTACGGCGAGATCATCGAGTGCTCGCCGAGCCGTTTCCTCGACGAACTGCCCCAGGAGGATCTGCAGTGGGAAGGCCAGGAGGACACCCCCGTGGAGGTCAAGGCCGCCCGCGGCAACGACGCCCTGGCGGCGATGCGCGCCATGCTGAAGCGACCGGCGCTGGAATGAGCCCGGCCACCCGAACCACCCCCGGCCGCCGCCGGGCCCAATGTCACTGAGAGGAACAAAGCGTGGAAGCGCTGAAACAGAAGATTCGTGAGGAGGGCATCGTGCTCTCCGACCAGGTGCTGAAGGTCGACGCCTTCCTCAACCACCAGATCGACCCGGCCCTGATGCAACAGATCGGCCACGAGTTCGCCGAGCGTTTCCGCGGCCAGGGCATCACCAAGATCGTCACCATCGAGGCCTCGGGCATCGCCCCGGCGGTGATGGCCGGCCTGGAGCTGGGCATCCCGGTGATCTTCGCCCGCAAGTTCCAGTCGCTGACCCTGAAGAGCGACCTGCTGATCTCCAAGGTGTTCTCCTTCACCAAGCAGACCGAGAGCACCATCGCCATCTCCGCGCGGCACCTGAGCAGCACCGACCACGTGCTGGTGATCGACGACTTCCTCGCCAACGGCCACGCCGCCAAGGCGCTGATCGACCTGATCCAGCAGGCCGGGGCGAGCGTCGCCGGGATCGGCATCGTCATCGAGAAGTCCTTCCAGGACGGCCGCGCCCTGCTGGAGCGCGAGGGCTACCGGGTGGAATCCCTGGCCCGGGTGCGCTCGCTGGCCGATGGTCAGGTGCACTTCCTCGACTGACCCGCGCGGGCCGCAGGCGCTACGGCCCCAGGGCGGATCCCAGGCATGAAAAAACCGCCCGAAGGCGGTTTTTTCGTCGGAAGGCGTCGGTCAGAGACCGGACATCTTCTTGATGGCGGCGAGCAGCTCGTCGTCCGAGCAGTCCGCGCAGGTGCCTTTCGGCGGCATGGCGTTGAGACCGGCGACGGCGCTGGCCACCAGCCCCTCTACACCGCCCTTGCCGTCGGCACGACCTTTCCAGGCTGCGCTGTCGCCGATCTTCGGCGCGCCCAGCAGGCCTGCGCCGTGGCAGGCGTTGCAGTGCTTGCCGATGATGTCGTCGGCGCTACGGTTGCCGCCGCCGGCAGCCGCCGCCACGGCGCCGACGCCCTGGCATTCCTGACCCTGGATACACACTTCGCCGACCGGCTTGAGACGCTCGGCAATGGCCTCATCGGTCGTGGCCTGAGCAGACACTGCCCACAGGGCCATCACGGCAACCGGCGCCGCCAGCATTTTGCTAATTGGATTCACGGTACACCCTCATCGTGGCTAGTCACGCCCGCGGCCACGGTTTCGCGAGCGGGCGACAGTATAGCGGCAAGCCTGCCTGGCCGGAATAACCAGATTGTCGCAGGAATTCCGTCCGGGGCCCCGGGCAGATGGTGCACAGGCGCCTCAGTACTGCTCCGGGGAGTGCGGCTTGCCGCGGCCTAGAAATTTGCCGGCGTGGTGGCGCTGATCAGCCGTGCCGGCACGTCGAACGGATTGCGGAAGCGGTGCGGCTTGCTGCTTTCGAAGTAGTAGCTGTCGCCCGGCTCGAGGATGTACACCTCGCTGCCGACGGTCAGCTCCAGGCGGCCCTCGATGAGCATCCCGGCCTCCTCGCCGTCGTGGCTGTACATCTCGTCGCCGGTGTCGCTACCCGGCGGGTAGGTCTCGTCGAGGAAGGAGATGGCCCGGCTCGGATGCGCCTTGCCGACCAGCTTCATGGTGATGGCGCCGCTGCAGATGTCGGTGAGTTCGGCGGCCCGGTAGACCACCTGGGTGTGGCTTTCCTGCTCCAGGTCGAGGGAGAAGAATTCCACCAGGGACATGGGAATGCCGCTCAGCACCTTCTTCAGCGAACTGATGGAGGGGCTGACGCTGTTCTTCTCGATCATCGAAATGGTGCTGTTGGTGACGCCCGCACGCTTGGCGAGCTCACGCTGGGAAAGGCCTTTCAGCTTGCGGATGGATTGCAGTCGAACGCCGACGTCCAATGGCGGGTTCCTCCTCTGGGAACGGGACTTGAGTGCCGGAGTATCATGGCAACGGCGTTCAGAATTTTCAACACGCCGGCGACCAATGTCGCGAAAACACCCCTCCAAACGAGTAACTTTCTCGCGAAAGCCTTGTTCTAGAGGGGTTTTATCGGTTTCCGCTCATTTTTCTGAGCGCTTTGCCCTGTTTCGGGAGATGCCCGCGGGCGCCGCCTCAGAAGTAGCTCAGCGGCACCCGGCGCAGGTTGCAGAAGATCTGGTAGGGGATGGTTCCGGCGCAGGTCGCTACCTCGCTGGCCGGCACCTGCTTGCCCCACAGCTCGACGCGGCTGCCCAGGCCAGCCTGGGGCAGGTCGGTGAGGTCCACGGTGAGCATGTCCATGGACACCCGGCCGATGATCCGGCTCGGCTGGCCGTCGATGGCCACCGGGGTGCCGGTCGGCGCATGGCGCGGATAGCCGTCGGCGTAGCCCATGGCGACCACCCCGACGCGGGTCGGCCGCTCGCTGACGAAGCGCGCGCCGTAGCCCACCGGCTCGCCGGCCGGCAGTTCGCGGACGCTGATGATCTTCGACTCCAGGGTCATCACCGGCCGCAGGCGCTCGGCCAGCGGGTGCGGCTGCGCGAAGGGAGTGGCGCCGTAGAGCATGATGCCGGGACGCACCCAGTCGCTGGGGATCTCCGGCCAGCCGAGCAAGGCCGGCGAGTTGCGCAGGCTGATCTCGGCGGAGAGGCCCTGGGCGGCCTGCTGGAAGGTCACCAGCTGTTCGCGGCTGCGCGAACAGTCCAGCTCGTCGGCGCGGGCGAAGTGAGTCATCAGCACGATGCGCGCCACCTTGCCGCTGGCTTCCAGGCGGCGGTAGGCGGCCTGGTACTGCTCGGGATGGAAGCCGACCCGGTGCATGCCGGAGTCGAGCTTCAGCCAGATGGTCAGCGGCCGGCGCGGGCGGGCCTGTTCGACGGCCGCCAGCTGCCAGGGTGAATGCACCACGCACCACAGGTCGTGGCGATCGATCAGCTCCAGCTCGCCAGCCTCGAAGAAGCCCTCGAGGAGCAGGATCGGCTTCTGGATGCCCGCCTCACGCAGCTGCAGGGCCTCCTCGATGCAGGCCACCGCAAAGCCGTCGGCCTCGCCCTGCAGCGCCTCGGCGCAGCGCACCGCGCCGTGCCCGTAGGCATCCGCCTTGACCACTGCCAGGGCGCGGGCGCCGGAGAGTTCGCGGGCCAGCCGGTAGTTGTGACGCAGGGCTTGCAGATCGATCAGGGCACGGGCGGGACGCATGGCTATATCACTACTTCGTCATTCTGATGGAAGCGGCCGCGGCGTAGCGCGGCCGGAGGGCAGGCCAGCCCGGCGCAAGTACCGGGCTGGTAGGAGTCACTTGAGCGCGGCGACCACGGTGATTTCCACCAGGACTTCGGGCGCATACAGCTTGGCTTCGACGCAGGTGCGCGCAGGCGCGGTACCCGGCACCAGCCAGGCGTCCCACTCGGCATTCAGCCCCGCATAGTGGGCGGCGATGTCCTTGAGGTAGACGGTCGCCGAGAGGATCCGCGACTTGTCGCTGCCGGCCTCGGCCAGCAGGCGCTCGATGCTGGCCAGGGTCTCGCGAGTCTGCTGGCGGATGTCGCCGCTCAGGTCGTCGGCCAGTTGGCCGGCCAGGTAGACAGTGCCGTTGTGAATCACCGCCTCGCTGTAACGGGTCTCAGTGTGCAGGCGCTGGATGGCCATGGGCCGAGCCCTCCTTGCAGTTGCCGTAACGGAAGATGTCCAGGCCCTCGGTGCTGATCTGCGGCCGGCGGCTCGCCATCAGGTCGGCGAGGTAGCGGCCCGAGCCACAGGCCATGGTCCAGCCAAGGGTGCCGTGGCCGGTGTTGAGGAACAGGTTGCGGTACGGCGTGGCGCCGACGATCGGCGTGCCGTCCGGGGTGGCCGGGCGCAGACCGGTCCAGAAGGTGCCCTGGGACACGTCGCCGCCTTCCGGGTAGAGGTCGCGGGTGATCATCTCCAGGGTCGCCCGGCGCTTCGGGTTCAGGCTCAGGTCGAAGCCGGCGATCTCCGCCATGCCGCCGACCCGGATGCGGTCGTCGAAGCGGGTGATGGCCACCTTGTAGGTCTCGTCGAGGATGGTCGAGGTCGGCGCCATCGCCGGGTTGCTGATCGGCACGGTCAGCGAGTAGCCCTTCAGCGGGTAGACCGGCAGCTTCAGGCCCAGCGGCTTGAGCAGCTGCGGGCTGTAGCTGCCGAGCGCCAGCACGTAGCGGTCGGCGGTCTCCAGCTTGCCGTTGATCCACACCCCGTTGATGCGGTCGCCGGCTACGTCGAGGCGCTCGATGGTCTGCCCGAAGCGGAACTCGACGCCCAGCTTGGCAGCCAGTTCGGCCAGGCGGGTGGTGAACATCTGGCAATCGCCGGTCTGGTCATTGGGCAGGCGCAGGGCGCCGGCCAGCTTGTGGACGACCTTGGCCAGGGCCGGCTCGACACGCACGATGCCGTCACGGTCGAGCACCTCGTAGGGCACCCCAGAGGCTTCCAGCACGGCGATGTCCTTGGCCGCGGCGTCCAGCTGCTGCTGGGTACGGAACAGCTGGGTGGTGCCCAGCTGGCGGCCTTCGTAGGCGATGCCGGTCTCGGCGCGCAGCTCGTCCAGGCAGTCACGGCTGTACTCGGAGAGGCGCACCATGCGCTCCTTGTTCACCGCGTAACGGGCCGCGGTGCAGTTGCGCAGCATCTGCCACATCCAGCGGTACTGGTCGAGGCTGGCGGTGAGCCGGATGGCCAGCGGCGCATGTTCCTGGAGCAGCCACTTGATGGCCTTCAGCGGCACGCCGGGGGCGGCCCAGGGCGAGGCGTAACCGGGCGACACCTGGCCGGCGTTGGCAAAGCTGGTTTCCAGGGCCGGCCCCGGCTGGCGGTCGACCACGACCACTTCGAAACCGGCCCGGGCGAGATAGTAGGCGCTGGCGGTGCCGATCACACCGCTGCCGAGAACCATCACACGCATCGTCTTCTCCTCGCCGCGATAATACGCTGGCGTTTGTTATCTAGGCATGAGATACGCGCAGTATATGAATCCCAATCCAGTGCTTTTCACTATTGTTACGGCTATATTTGGTGAGATTCACCGTTAAAAATCCCTTTCATGGAGTGGCAGCCATCATGCGTACCCAGCACCAGAGTCGCCGCGAGCTGGACAAGATCGACCGCAACATCCTCCGCATCCTCCAGCAGGACGGACGCCTGTCCTTCACCGAGCTGGGCGAACGCGTCGGCCTGTCCACCACCCCCTGCACCGAGCGGGTCCGCCGCCTCGAGCGCGAAGGCATCATCATGGGCTATTCAGCGCGCCTCAACCCGCACCACCTGAAGGCCAACCTGCTGGTCTTCGTAGAAATCAGCCTAGACTACAAGTCCGGCGACACCTTCGAGGAATTCCGCCGCGCCGTGCTCAAGCTGCCCCACGTGCTGGAGTGCCACCTGGTGTCCGGCGACTTCGACTACCTGATCAAGGCGCGGATCAGCGAAATGGCCAGCTACCGCAAGCTGCTCGGCGACATCCTCCTCAAGCTGCCCCACGTGCGCGAATCCAAGTCCTACATCGTCATGGAAGAGGTGAAGGAAACCCTCGCCCTGCCGGTGCCGGACTGAGCCTGCGACCGCCGCCGGACGCGGCGACCGGCGGCCGGTGACTTGTGGCCGGACGACGGCCCGCATATGCTCCGTTCAATTTCCAAAACACAACAAGCAGGATTCCGCACATGAACGCCCGCGTTCACCGCCCCGTGCACAGCGACCAGCACGCGCCCTCCTACTACGCCGCCACCGCCAACCGCCAGCTCGACTACCCGCCCCTGGCCGGCGAGCAGTTGGCCGACGTGTGCATCGTCGGCGGCGGCTTCTCCGGTCTGAACACCGCCATCGAGCTGGCCGAGCGCGGCTTCTCGGTGGTCCTCCTGGAAGCCCGGCGGATCGGCTGGGGAGCCAGCGGACGCAACGGCGGCCAACTGATCCGCGGTGTCGGCCACGACCTCGACCAGTTCGCCAACCTCATCGGCGCGGACGGCGTGCGCGAGCTCAAGCTGCTCGGCCTGGAGGCGGTTGAGATCGTCCGCCGGCGCATCGAGCACTTCGCCATCGACTGCGACCTGACCTGGGGCTACTGCGACCTGGCCAACACCCCGAAGCACTTCGAGGGCTTCCTCGAGGATCGCGAGGAGCTGCGCGCACTCGGCTATCGCCACGAGCTGCTGGTGGTCAAACCCGACGAGATGTACCGGGTAGTCGGCTCCGACCGCTACTGCGGCGGCCTCATCGACATGGGCTCCGGGCACCTGCACCCGCTCAACCTGGCCCTCGGCGAGGCCGCCGCGGCCGAGTCCCTGGGCGTGCGGCTGTTCGAGCACTCGCCGGTGACGCGCATCGACTACGGTCCGGAAGTCAGGGTGCACGCGGCCCAGGGCTGGGTACGGGCGAAGACCCTGGTGCTGGCCTGCAACGCCTACCTGAACGACCTCAACCCCGAGCTGGGCGGCAAGGTGCTGCCGGCCGGCAGCTACGTGATCGCCACCGAACCGCTTGGCGAGGCCCGCGCGCGCAGCCTGATCCCGCAGAACATGGCGCTCTGCGACCAGCGCGTGGCCCTCGACTACTACCGCCTGTCCGCCGACCATCGCCTGCTGTTCGGCGGCGCCTGCCACTACTCCGGGCGCGACCCCAAAGACATCGCCGCCTACATGCGGCCGAAGATGCTCGCGGTGTTCCCGCAGCTGGCCGACGTGCGCATCGACTTCCAGTGGGGCGGGATGATCGGCATCGGCGCCAACCGCCTGCCACAGATCGGCCGTCTCAAGGACCAGCCCAACGTCTACTACGCCCAGGCCTACGCCGGCCACGGGGTGAACGCCACCCACCTGGCCGGGCGGCTGCTCGCCGAGGCCATCGCCGGCCAGGAAAGCCGCGGCTTCGAGCTGTTCGCCCAGGTGCCGCACATCACCTTCCCCGGCGGCAGGTACCTGCGCTCGCCGCTGCTCGCCCTGGGCATGCTCTGGTATCGCCTCAAGGAGCGCCTGGATCTGGCCCTGTCGCACTGAGCGGCAGGGTCGAAGCCCGGCAGTTCAGCCGCCCGGCCGCGCCTCGGCCAGCGGCACGCTGAAGGCGTCACGGCGCCAGGCCAGGCAGACGAAACCGAAGGCCCCGGCAGCCATCAGCAGCGGCAGGGCATGGCTGCTCAGCCACTGACTGGCGGCACCGGTGAACAGCGGGCCGATCAGGCAGCCGGTGCCCCACAGCTGGGCGACGTGGGCATTGGCGCGCACCAGGGCGTCGTCGCGGAAGCGCTCGCCAATGAGGATCAGCGCCAGGGTGAACAGGCCACCGGCGCTGGCCCCGAACAGCACCAGCAGCGGCCAGGCCAGCGGGCCGTGGAGCAGCAGCGGCAGAGCCAGGCTGGAGCCCAGCAGGACCAGCCCGCAGGCGCGGAACAGCGCGGAGCGCGACAGCCGGTCGGCCAGCCAGCCGATTGGCAGCTGCAGGGCCGCGTCGCCGACCACCACCACGCCGACCATGGTCAGCGCCAGCTGTTCGGCGAAGCCCTCGCGCAGCAGGTAGACGGGCAGCAGGGTCAACACCATGGCCTCGAAGGCGGCGAACAGGGTCACCGCCCAGGCGATCGCCGGCAGCTGGCGGCAGAAGGCCAGCAGGCCGCGCCCCGCGCCGCCGTGAGCCTCGGTCCTGGGCGCCCCCGTGCGGCCGAGCAGCACCAGGGAGCCACCGACCAAAAGCGCCGTGCCGACCCAGAAGCCCAGGTCGGTGCCGCTGCCGATCGCGCCCAGGAGCAGCGGCCCGGCCAGTTGGCTAAGCGCGTAGCCGGTGCCGTAGAGGGCGACCAGGCGGCCGCGCCACTGCTCGACGGCCAGCTGGTTGATCCAGCTCTCGCCGAGGATGAACACCACGGTCAGGGCCACTCCGATCACCAGGCGCAGCGCCAGCCACAGCCAGTAATGCGGCAGCAGGGCGAGCAGCGCCACCGAGACGGCGCTGAACAGCAGGCATGCCTGCATCAGCCGGGTGGTGCCGAGGATTGCCGCCCAGCGGCTGGCCACCAGGGCGCCGAGCAGCACGCCGAGCGCCGGGGTGGCGGCCATCACGCCGATGGCGAAGCCGCCATAGCCCCAGCTCTCCAGGCGCAGGGAGACCAGCGGCATGGTCACCCCGAGGGCCAGGCCGATGCTGATCACCGCCGCGCACACGGCGAAATAGGTTTTCCAGGCCATGGCAAGATTCGCTCCCGAACGACGAGCAGCCACGGCCGGCAGGCACAGACGGCGTTCGCGCCGCCTGCGGCAGCCGGCCGTGGCCGCGCCGACTAGCGGAGGATCACAGCTTGATCCAGGTGGCCTTGATCTCGGTGTACTTGTCGAAGGCATGCAGCGACTTGTCGCGGCCGTTGCCCGACTGCTTGAAGCCGCCGAACGGCGCGGTCATGTCACCGCCGTCGTACTGGTTCACCCACACGCTGCCGGCACGCAGCGCCCGCGCCGTGCGGTGCGCCCGGGACAGGTCGCGAGTCCACACCGCCGCCGCCAGACCGTAGATGGTGTCGTTGGCGATGCGGATCGCCTCTTCCTCCGTCTCGAACTCGATCACCGAGAGCACCGGGCCGAAAATCTCCTCGCGGGCGATGCGCATGGCGTTGGTCACCCCGTCGAACAGGGTCGGCTCCACGTACACCCCGCCGGTCTCCTCCAGGGTGCGCTTGCCGCCAAGCAGCAGGCGGGCGCCGTCGGCATGCCCGGCCTCGATGTAGCCGAGCACGGTGTTCAGTTGCTGGCTGTCCACCAGGGCTCCGACGTTGGTCGCCGGGTCCAGCGGGTGGCCCGGCTTCCAGGCCTTGAGCGCCTCTACCACCAGGGGCAGGAGCTCATCCTTGATGGATTTTTCCACCAAGAGGCGCGAGCCGGCGGTGCACACCTCGCCCTGGTTGAAGAAGCCGAGCACCAGCCCCTCGGCGGCCTTCTCGATGAACGCCGGCTCGGCCTGCATGATGTCCTCGAAGTAGATGTTCGGGCTCTTGCCGCCAGCTTCCAGCCAGACGCGCTTCATGTTCGATTCGCCGGCGTAGACCATCAGTTGCTTGGCCACCCGGGTCGAGCCGGTGAACACCAGGGTGTCGACGTCCATGTGCAGGGCCAGAGCCTTGCCCACGGTATGCCCGTAACCGGGCAGCACGTTGAATACCCCGGCGGGAATGCCCGCTTCGCTGGCCAGCTGGGCCAGGCGAATGGCGGTCAGCGGAGACTTCTCCGAGGGCTTGAGGATCACCGAGTTGCCGGTGGCCAGCGCCGGGCCGAGCTTCCAGCAGCTCATCAGCAGCGGGAAGTTCCACGGCACGATGGCCGCCACCACGCCCACCGGCTCGCGGGTCACCAGGCCCAGCTCGTCGTGCGGGGTGGCCGCCACTTCGTCGTAGATCTTGTCGATCGCCTCGCCGCTCCAGCGAATCGCCCGCGAGGCAGCCGGCACGTCGATGCCCAGCGAGTCGCTGATGGGCTTACCCATGTCCAGCGTTTCCAGCAGGGCCAATTCCTCGCCGTGGGCGTCGATCAGCTCGGCGAAGCGGATCATGATCTGCTTGCGTTTGACCGGCGCCAGGCGCGACCACACCCCAGCCTCGAAAGCGGCCCGCGCCGCGGCCACCGCACGGTCGGCGTCCGCACCATCGCAGCTGGCCACCTGGCCGAGCAGCCGGCCATCCACCGGGCTTATGCACTCGAAGGTCGCCCCCGAGGCGGCGGCGGTGTATTCGCCCTGAATGTAGGCGCGGCCCTCGATCTCCAGGGCCTGGGCGCGGCGTTCCCAGTCGGCACGGGTCAAGCTGGTCATGGGGATTTCCTCATTGTCTTGTTGTGGTGGCGGCCCGGAAAGCGGCCGCCCGAATTCGGATGAGGCCTGAACGGCCGATTCGTCCAACACTAAACCAGCGCCCGACGGCTTTTCAATATTTTTGACAAAGCACCGCTCACGGCCTTGTCATGTGCGTTTTTTTAAACATAGACTGCCGGCTTCCGACGCCCATACCAATCGCCAACAATGCAGGCATCGTCATGAACATCCAGCAGATCGTCGATTTCGCCCAGGCCGACACCCCCACCGAGTACTACCGCCCGGCAGCGGATAAGATCCTCAAGGGCGACCCCGAGCAGAGCGTGCGCAACCACTACTCGAGCCCCTGCGGGCAGTTCAGCAGCGGCAGCTGGGAAGGCGCGGCGGGGCTGTGGAAGGTGAACTACACCGAGCACGAGTACTGCGAGATCCTCCAGGGCGTCTCGGTGCTGACCGACCGCGAGGGCAACAGCAAGACCCTGCGCGCCGGCGACCGCTTCGTGATTCCCGCTGGCTTCCAGGGCACCTGGGAGGTGCTGGAGCCGACCCGCAAGGTCTACGTGATCTTCGAACCGAAGGCCTGAACCGCTTCACTCTCCCCGCAAGACCTCGACCCGCCTGGTGCGGGTCTTTTCTTGCCGGCCCAAAGATCGGACAGAAAAAAACCCGCACTCAGGCGGGTTTCTTTCGTGGGAGGCCGATCAATTACTTGATCTTGGCTTCCTTGTAGATCACGTGCTTACGCACGACCGGATCGTACTTCTTAATCTCGATCTTGTCGGGGGTGGTGCGCTTGTTCTTGTCGGTGGTGTAGAAGTGGCCGGTACCGGCGCTGGACACCAGACGGATCAGTTCACGCATGATTGTCTCCTTAAACCTTCTCGCCGCGAGCGCGCAGCTCAGCCAGCACGGCGTCGATACCGCGCTTGTCGATCACGCGCATGCCCTTGGCGGAAACGCGCAGACGCACGAAGCGTTTTTCCGACTCGACCCAGAAACGGTGATACTGCAGGTTCGGCAGAAAACGACGACGGGTTTTGTTGTTCGCGTGAGAAACGTTGTTCCCCACAGCCGGACCCTTACCGGTCACTTGACAGACTCTCGACATACCTCAGCCCTCTAAACCACATGCCCAACCCGGCATGGGTTGGCCGCTTGAACTCAATGTCATTGGCGCGCTGCGCCGCGTTTCCTGGGGTCTTACCGGCTTCCTGAACCAGCATGGCAACCGGGCCCCGAGAAAAGAGCGCTGCTTTATACCAGAAAGGCCCACGGGCAACAAGAATAACCTTGCGCCGCGACTGGACCGGCGCGACGGAATGCGCCCGACACCGGCCCGCGTCCGGATCGTCGTCCGTCGCCGCGCTGCCGTTGTCCCGGGGCGCGCCTTGGTCTAGGGTAGGCCGCTCAGTCCGACAGGAGTCCTGCTTCATGCGCCTCGCCGCCCTGCCCCTGCTGTTGTTCGCCCCGCTGATCGCCCAGGCCGCCGCGCTCAGCATCTGTACCGAAGCCAGTCCGGAAGGCTTCGACGTGGTGCAGTACAACTCACTGACCACCGCCAACGCCTCGGCGGACGTGCTGATGAACCGCCTGGTGGAGTTCGATGCCGCCAGCGGCCAGCTGGTGCCCAGCCTGGCGGAAAGCTGGGAAGTTTCCGCGGACGGGCGCAGCTATCTGTTCCGCCTGCGCCCCGGGGTGAGGTTCCAGCGTACCGCGTGGTTCACCCCGAGCCGCGAGCTGAACGCAGAGGACGTGCTGTTCAGCTTCCAGCGCATGATCGACCCCACGCATCCCTGGCACGCGAGCGCGCCGAACGGCTACCCGCACGCCCAGTCCATGCAACTGCCGGCGCTGATCGAGGCTATCGAGGCCCCCGACCCGCTCAGCGTGCGCTTCACCCTGGCTCACCCGGACGCCACCTTCCTGGCCACCCTGAGCATGGGCTTCGCCTCCATCTATTCCGCCGAGTACGCCGCCCAGCTGCTCGCCGCAGGCACCCCGGAGAAGCTCAACAGCCAACCGGTGGGCACCGGCCCCTTCATCCTCAAGCGCTACCAGAAGGACGCCCTGGTCCGCTACGTGGCCAACCCCGAGCATTTCGCCGGCAAGCCGGCAGCCGACGCCCTGATATTCGCCATCACCCCGGACGCCAACGTGCGCCTGCAGAAGCTGCGCCGCGGCGAGTGCCACATCGCCCTGTCGCCCAAGCCGCTGGACGTGCAGGCCGCGGCCAAGGACCCCAGCCTGCAGGTGCTGGAAACCCCGGCGTTCATGACCGCCTTCGTGGCCCTGAACAGCCAGCACCCGCCGCTGGACGACCCCAAGGTGCGCCAGGCGATCAACCTGGCCTTCGACAAGGCCAGCTACCTGAAGGCGGTGTTCGAGGAAGGCGCCACCCCGGCCGACGGTCCCTTCCCGCCGAACACCTGGAGCTACGCCGGCGAGCCGCCCGGCTACCCCCACGACCCCGAGCGGGCCCGCGCCCTGCTCGCCGAGGCCGGCCTGGCGCAGGGCTTCAGCACCACCATCTGGACCCGCCCGTCGAGCAGCCTGCTCAACCCCAACCCCAGCCTGGGCGCCCAGCTGCTGCAGGCCGACCTGGCCGACGTGGGCATCCGCGCGGAGATCCGCGTGGTCGAGTGGGGAGAGCTGATCCGCCGCGCCAAGGCCGGCGAACACGACCTGCTGTTCATGGGCTGGGCCGGCGACAACGGCGACCCGGACAACTTCCTCACCCCGCAGTTCTCCTGCGCGGCGGTGCAGTCCGGCACCAACTTCGCGCGCTACTGCGACCCGGCCCTCGACCGACTGATCGCCGCCGGCAAGCGCAGCACCGACCGCGAAGAACGCAGCCGCCTATATAAGGAAGCGCAGGCGATCATCCGCGCGCAGGCGCTATGGCTGCCCCTGGCCCATCCCCAGGCCAGCGTGCTGGCCCGCAAGGAAGTCAGCGGCTACCAGGTCAGCCCCTTCGGCCGCCAGGACTTCGCCAAGGTCGCCGTGAAACGCTGATCACAGCCAGCCCAGCTCGGCCATGGACTGGGGCTCGCCGTCGCCGACCACGAAGTGGTCCAGCAGGCGCACGTCGATCTGCGCCAGCAGCTCCTTGAGGCGGCGGGTCAGCTGCAGATCCGCCTGGCTGGGCTCGGCGACGCCCGAGGGGTGGTTATGGGTGAGGATCAGCGCCGCCGCGTTGTGGTGCAGGGCCCGCCTGATCACCTGCCGGGGATAGACGCTGGC
The DNA here is from genome assembly GCF_000364625.1 of Pseudomonas thermotolerans DSM 14292. Classification (GTDB taxonomy): domain Bacteria; phylum Pseudomonadota; class Gammaproteobacteria; order Pseudomonadales; family Pseudomonadaceae; genus Aquipseudomonas; species Aquipseudomonas thermotolerans. The sequence continues at coordinate 23,808 of NZ_KB822619.1, read as the reverse complement.
GCCGTCCACGGTGCCGCGGAACAGCACCTCGAAGGCCAGCACCCGGTGCCGGGCGTCGAGGAACAGGCAGCCGAACACCTCGTGGGGCTCGTGGCGCAGGCAGGCCTTGAGGTAGTCGCGCACCGCCTGCGGCGATTCCAGCGCGGATTCCCGGCGCAGCCGCTCGGCCAGATGGCGGCGGGCCATTTCCAGCACCGCCTGGAGCTGCGCGTACTTGGCCGCGCCGAGGCCCAGATGGCGGCTGAAGGTGGCCAGGTCGGCCTCCAGCAGCGCGCGCAGGCTGCCGAACTCGGCGAGCAGCTGGCGAGCCAGGTCCACCGCGCTGCGCCCAGCCACCCCGGTGCGCAGGAAGATCGCCAGCAGCTCGGCGTCGCTCAGGCTGGCCGCCCCCTGGGCCAGCAGTTTTTCCCGCGGGCGCTCGGCCGCGGGCCAATCGCGAATGCTCATCGTCGTACCCTCCCTGGGAATGCCCTGCGCCCGCTGCTCCCCTGCGGGCGCTGTGCTATCGTAGCCGCTCTTTTTTCCAGCGGCGACCGGCCTGGGCAGGCAGCGTCGGCGAACTTTCCACCATCTGTTTTTTAAGGCAATGCTATGCAGCGCTTGTATCGGAAACGCATCGTCCTCGGCGTGGGTGGCGGCATCGCTGCCTACAAGAGCGCGGAGCTGATCCGCCGACTGCGCGACCAGGGCGCCGAGGTGCGCGTGGTCATGACCCAGGGCGGTCGCGAATTCATCACCCCGCTGACCCTCCAGGCGCTGTCCGGCCATCCGGTCCACCTCGACCTGCTCGACCCTGCCGCCGAGGCGGCCATGGGCCACATCGAGCTGGCCCGCTGGGCTGACCTGGTGCTGATCGCCCCGGCCACCGCCGACCTGCTGGCGCGCCTAGCCCAGGGTCTGGCCAACGACCTGCTGACCACCCTGGTGCTGGCCACCGACGCCCAGGTCGCCCTGGCCCCGGCGATGAACCAGGCGATGTGGCGCGATGCGGCCACCCAGGCCAACCTCGAACTGCTCAGGCAGCGCGGCATGCTGGTGTTCGGCCCGGCCTCAGGGGCCCAGGCCTGCGGCGACGTCGGCCTCGGCCGGATGCTCGAGCCCGACGACCTCGCCCTGCTCGCCGCCGACTGCTTCCAGCGCGGCAGCCTCGACGGCAGACACGTGCTGATCACCGCCGGGCCGACCCAGGAGAACATCGACCCGGTGCGCTACATCACCAACCACAGCTCCGGAAAGATGGGCTTCGCCCTCGCCGAGGCGGCCGCCGAGGCCGGTGCTCGGGTCACCCTGGTGAGCGGCCCGGTGCATCTACCGACCCCCGATCGGGTTACCCGCATCGATGTGGTCAGCGCCCGCGACATGCTCGCCGCCTGCGAGGCCGCAATGCCCTGCGACCTGCTGATCGCCGCCGCCGCGGTGGCCGACTACCGCCCCGAGGTGGTCGCCCCGCAGAAAATGAAGAAGGACCCGACCAGCGGCGAGGGCCTGCTCCTCCAGCTGGTGCGCAACCCGGATATCCTCGCCACCCTGGCCGGCCGCCCGGACCGCCCGTTCAGCGTCGGCTTCGCCGCGGAGACCGAGAACCTCCTCGACTACGCCTCGCGCAAGCTGCGCGACAAGAACCTCGACCTGATCGTCGCCAACGACGTGGCCAACCCGAGCATCGGCTTCAACAGCGAGGAGAACGCCATCACCATCATCGACCGCGCGCAGCAGCAGATCAGCTTCGCACAGACCAGCAAGGGCAAGATCGCCCGCCAACTGATCGCCTTCATCGCCGACCGCCTCAACCAGGCCTGAGACCACCATGCACTCCCTGCAAGCCAAGATCCTCGACCCTCGCCTCGGCCGCGATTTCCCGCTGCCGCAATACGCCACGCCGGGCTCCGCCGGGCTCGACCTGCGCGCCATGCTCGACCGCGACACCCTGGTCGAGCCCGGACAGACCCTGCTGATCCCCACCGGCCTGGCCATCCACATCGCCGATCCGGGCCTGGCCGCGCTGATCCTGCCCCGCTCCGGCCTCGGCCACAAGCACGGCATCGTGCTCGGCAACCTGGTCGGGCTGATCGACTCCGACTACCAGGGCGAACTGATGGTCTCCTGCTGGAATCGTGGGCAAAGTGCCTTCACTATTGCCGTGGGCGAGCGCATCGCCCAGCTGGTGCTGGTCCCGGTGGTCCAGGCGCACTTCGACCTGGTCGATGAGTTCCACGCCAGCGAGCGCGGCGCCGGAGGTTTCGGCCACTCCGGCAGCCACTAAGGCCCACTGCGTCCCCGTTCAGGATGAATCGTCGAGGAGACACCGCGTGAAACTCTTCAAGCGCGCCAACCAGGAACCGGCCCCCATCAATCCCGAACAGCCCCAGACGGAACCCCGCCGCACCGACTTCCCGGCCCTGCTGCCGGGCCTCGGCGCCGGCCTCGTCGGCCTGCTCGCCGCCGCCGCGCTGCTCTGGTTCGGCGCCCTGCAGAGCCAGCAGGCCGAACAGCGCCAGCGCCTCGCCGAAGCCTGGGGCGGCAGCCAGGCCGGAGCCCTGCAGCAGGCCCTCAGGCAGCTACAGGCCGACACCCAGGCCGCCGCGGCCGACCCGCAGCTGCTGCATGCCCTGCACAGCGAGGATGGCGAGCAGCTGCGCGCCGCCGAGCGCAGCCTGCGGCACTGGGACGGGGTGCTGGGCGCACGCCTCAACCTGCGCGGACAGGCCACCCAGGACAGCCACGGCGCGGTGCCGGTGAACTTCGCCGCCCTCGACCTGATCCGCCGCGCCGAGAACGGCCAGATCCCCGCCCCGGAGGCCTACCGGATCGGCGAGCGCTGGCTGGTCTACAGCGTCGCCCCGCTGCACGCCGCGGACGGCGAGCCACCGGTCGGCACCCTGCTGCTCGGCGTCGACCTACAGCGCCTGCTGGCCAGCCTGCCGCCACTGCCCGCCGGGGTCGGCCAGCTGCAGCTCGCCCAGCAGTTCGCCAACGGCCCGGCCCAGCTGCTCAGCCAGCGCGGCGAGGCGGCCGACGCCCCACCCCTGCCGCTGAACAGCGGCAACCCCAACTGGCAGCTCAGCTTCACCCCCGGCAGCGCTCTGGCGCATGACGGCGTGCCGCTCTGGGTGCTGGCCTCGGCCATCCTGCTGGCACTCAGCGGCCTGCTGCTCGGCCTGCTCCTAGTACAGCGTGCCCAGCAGCGCCGCCTGAACGATGACGTCGAGCAGCTCGGCCAACTGCTCCGCGAACTCTCCAGCGGCAAGAGCGTCAAAACCTTCAGCCTGCGCCTGCCGGAGCTCAACGCCCTGGCGCAGAGCCTGGCACGCCTGCCACGCCCCGCCGCTGCCGCCGCCAATGGCAACGGCGCCATCAAGAGCGCAACCAGCAGCGAAGCGGCGCCCCCCGCACCGGCCCGCGACAGCGAGCTGAGCGCCCCGCTATTTCAGGACACCGATATCCTCGATATCGACATTCTCGACGAAGACCAGGATCTCCTGGGACTGGAGCAAAACCCCATGGCCGATGACGCCATCACCCCCCCCAAACTGCCCGCCAGCATCTTCCGCGCCTACGACATCCGCGGAGTGGTCGGCGACACCCTGACTCACGAAACCGCCTACTGGATCGGCCGCGCAGTCGGATCCGAGAGTCTCGCCCGCGGTGAGCCCTGCGTCGCGGTCGGCCGCGACGGCCGCCTGTCCGGCCCCGAGCTGGTCCAAGCGCTGATCCAGGGCCTGGTCGACACCGGCTGCCAGGTCAGCGACGTCGGCATGGTGCCGACCCCAGCGCTCTACTACGCGACCCATGTCCTGGAAGGCAAGTCCGGGGTGATGCTCACCGGCAGCCACAACCCGCCGGACTACAACGGCTTCAAGATCATGATCGCCGGCGACACCCTGGCCAACGAGCAGATCCAGGCGTTGCGCCAGCGCATCGAGCACAACGACCTGGTCAGCGGCGTCGGCAGCGTCGAGCAAGTCGACATCCTCGAGCGCTACTTCAAGCAGATCCGCGACGACATCGCCCTGGCCAAGCCGCTGCGCGTGGTGGTGGACTGCGGTAACGGCGTCGCCGGGGTGATCGCCCCGCGCCTGATCGAGTCCCTGGGCTGCAAGGTGATCCCGCTGTACTGCGAGGTAGACGGCACCTTCCCGAACCACCACCCGGACCCGGGCAAGCCGGAGAACCTCCAGGACCTGATCGCCAAGGTCAGGGAGGAGCAGGCCGACCTCGGCCTGGCCTTCGACGGCGACGGCGACCGCGTCGGCGTGGTGACCAACGAGGGCACCATCATCTACCCCGACCGCCTGATGATGCTGTTCGCCAAGGACGTGGTGTCGCGCAACCCCGGCGCCGACGTGATCTTCGACGTCAAATGCACCCGCCGCCTGGGCGCGCTGATCAGCGGCTACGGCGGCCGCCCGGTGATGTGGAAGACCGGCCACTCGTTGATCAAGAAGAAGATGAAGGAGACCGGCGCGCTGCTGGCCGGCGAGATGAGCGGCCACATCTTCTTCAAGGAACGCTGGTTCGGCTTCGACGACGGCATCTACAGCGCCGCCCGCCTGCTGGAGATCCTCAGCCTCGACAAGCGCGACGCCGAGCACGTGTTCTCCGCCTTCCCGGTGGACGTTTCCACCCCGGAAATCAACATCCAGGTCACCGAAGAGAGCAAGTTCCGCATCATCGAGCGCCTGCAGCATTCCGGCGAATGGGGCGAAGGCAGCGTGACCACCCTGGACGGTGTACGCGTCGATTATCCCAAGGGCTGGGGCCTGGTGCGCGCCTCCAACACCACCCCGGTGCTGGTGCTGCGCTTCGAAGGCGACACCCAGGCGGAACTGGAGCGCATCCGCGAGCTGTTCCGCACCCAGCTGCTGGCCGTCGACCCCAGCCTCAATCTGCCGTTCTGATCCCTATCCGTTCCTCTGGAGCCCCGAATGACCCTCGATCGTGAAGCCGCCACCAACATCGCCCAAGTGCTTTCCGAAGCGCTGCCGTACATTCGCCGCTTCGTCGGCAAGACGCTGGTGATCAAGTACGGCGGCAACGCCATGGAAAGCGACGAACTCAAGGAAGGCTTCGCCCGTGACATCGTGCTCATGAAGGCGGTGGGCATCAATCCGGTGGTGGTCCATGGCGGCGGCCCGCAGATCGGCGACCTGCTCAAGCGCCTGTCCATCGAGAGCCGCTTCATCGACGGCATGCGGGTCACCGACAGCCAGACCATGGACGTGGTGGAGATGGTCCTCGGCGGCCAGGTCAACAAGGACATCGTCAACCTGATCAACCGCCACGGCGGTAGCGCCATCGGCCTGACCGGCAAGGACGCCGGACTGATCCGCGCCAAGAAGCTCAAGGTCACCCGCCAGACCCCGGAAATGACCCAGCCGGAGATCATCGACATCGGCCAGGTCGGCGAGGTCACCGGGGTCAACGTCGGGCTGCTGAACATGCTGGTCAAGGGCGACTTCATCCCGGTGATCGCCCCCATCGGCGTAGGCGCGGACGGCGAGTCCTACAACATCAACGCCGACCTGGTGGCCGGCAAGGTGGCCGAGGCACTGCAGGCCGAGAAGCTGATGCTGCTGACCAACATCGCCGGCCTGCTGGACAAGCAAGGCAAGGTGCTGACCGGCCTGTCCACCGCCCAGGTGGACGAGATGATCGCCGACGGCACCATCTACGGCGGCATGCTGCCGAAGATCCGCTGCGCCCTGGAAGCGGTGCAGGGAGGGGTGACCAGCGCGCACATCATCGACGGGCGGGTGCCCCACGCGGTGCTCCTGGAGATCTTCACCGACAGCGGCGTCGGCACCCTGATCTGCAATCGCAAGAAGGCCTGAGCCCGGGCGCATGGCTGGCTTCCGCTTCGCGCGGCCCCAGCGGGGGCAGTGGGAGAAAACCGGCCGCGCGGCAGCACCTGCAACGACCACGGACAGGTCTGCGCTACGCCACGATGGCTGAGCGCGAGCATTCGACCGTTCGTGCGCGGAAAGGGCCGTACCGCCCACCCGAGGGTGCGGTCAGCCCGAGGCATGTGGGGGTCAGCGGTTGCCGAGCAGCTCAAGCAGCCGCTGGCGGTCGGCGTCGAAGCTCACTTCCGCATCGGCACGGGCCTTGCGGTAGCGCTCGATGTCGCGCAGGGTGTGCGCCTGCTCGGCCTTGAGGTTCTCGATCTGCGCCACTAGGTGCGCCGGCACCTCGCGGCCGGCACGCTCATGGTCGGCGGCCTGGCTCTGCAGGTTGGCTTGCTGGGTGCGCAGTGACTGCAGGTTGCCGCTGGCCACGCTGATCAGTCCGTCGAGTTCCGCCAGCTTGCGCGCCTTGGCGCGCTCGACGTCCTCCGCCGAGCTGTACAGGCGCAGCAGCTGGGCGTCGGAGCGCTCGCGGGCCTTCTCGGCCAGGCGCCGCTGCATCTCCTCGGGACTCGGCGCCGGGGGAATCACCCGGATCACCCGGCCCTGCTCGTTGAGCACCTCGTAGCCCTTGGCGACGTACTGCGGCGGGACGCCCTGGCGGTCGAGCACCACCACACCCTTGTCGTTCACGTAGCGATACAGCTCGGCGGCCTGGCCCGCCAGTGGCAACAGCGTCCCCAACAACGTCACGCACAGCGAAGCCGGTTTGAGCATGGACGATTCCCGTCGGCGAAGTTAGATCCCGTACTGGTCGCGGTACGCCTGTACCGCCGGCAGATGCCGCTTCAGCTCGGCATCCTCGGAAAGATACTCCAAGACTTGTGCCAACGAGACGATGCTGATCACAGGCATGCCGAAATCCCGCTCGACCTCCTGGATCGCCGACAGCTCGCCCTGGCCGCGCTCCTGGCGGTCGAGGGCGATCAGCACGCCGGCCGGCTGGGCCTGCTGGGCGCGGATGATCTGCATTACCTCGCGAATCGCGGTGCCGGCGGTGATCACGTCGTCGATGATCAGCACACGCCCTTCCAGGGGCGCACCGACCAGGGTGCCGCCCTCGCCGTGATCCTTGGCCTCCTTGCGATTGAAGCACCAGGGCAAGTCGCGGCCGTGCTTGTCGGCCAGCGCCACGGCGGTGGCCGCGGCCAGCGGGATGCCCTTGTAGGCCGGACCGAACAGCACGTCGAAAGCCACGCCGCTGGCGATCAGCGCCTCCGCGTAGTACTGGCCGAGGCGGGCCAAGGCGGCGCCGCTGTTGAACAGCCCGGCATTGAAGAAATAGGGGCTGACGCGCCCGGACTTGAGGGTGAACTGACCGAAACGCAGCACCCCGCGCTCGATGGCAAAACGAATGAAGTCGCGCTGATACGCCTGCATGAAAAGCCCCGGACGGCACGGATTTAGCTAATTGGGATGAGCTCGGGTATCATACACGGACGTGTTTTTGGGGGCCATTTATGCGGATTATCAGTGTGAACGTGAACGGTATTCACGCAGCAGTCGAGCGGGGTCTCCTCAGCTGGCTGCAAGCGCAGAATGCCGATGTCATCTGTCTGCAGGATACCCGCGCTTCTGCCTATGAATTGGACGATCAGGCCTTCCAGCTGGATGGCTATTTCCTCTATGCGTGCGAAGCCGAAGTGCCCGAACAAGGTGGCGTGGCACTTTACTCGCGGCTGCAACCCAAGGCGGTGATCAGCGGACTCGGTTTCGAGACCGCCGATCGCTACGGGCGCTACCTGCAGGCCGATTTCGACAAGGTGAGCATCGCCAGCGTGCTGCTGCCCTCCGGGCAGGGCGGCGACGAGCACCTGAACCACAAGTTCAAGTTCATGGACGACTTCACCCACTACCTGGACAAGCAGCGCCGCAAGCGCCGCGAATACATCTATTGCGGCTCGCTGTTCGTCGCCCATCAGAAGATGGACGTGAAGAACTGGCGAGACTGCCAGCAGTCGCCGGGCTTCCTCGCTCCCGAGCGCGCCTGGCTGGACGAGGTAATCGGCAACATGGGCTACGTCGACGCCCTGCGCGAGGTCAGCCGCGAGGGCGAACAGTTCAGCTGGTGGCCGGATACCGAGCAGGCGCAGATGCTCAACCTGGGCTGGCGCTTCGACTACCAGCTGCTCACCCCCGGACTGCGCCGCTTCGTGCGCAACGCCCGCCTGCCGCGTCAGCCACGCTTCTCCCAGCACGCGCCGCTGATCGTCGACTACGACTGGACCCTGACGGTCTGACGGACCACCGGGGCGGCACCAGGCCCACGGCCGCCCGGATTCCGGACAAACGAAAAGCCGGCAGCGAGCCGGCTTTCGTCGTTCGGGCGAGGCGGCCTACTTCACCAGCCCCCAGCAGAAGGGATAGCGGTAGTCCTGGCCCTCGTTGGCCTTGATGCCGGCGATGATGGTCAGCACCAGGGCGATCAGCGGCACCGCCCAGAGCAGCAGGAAACCGATCACCACCAGCAACAGCAGGAAGCTCGCCAGGATCGCCAGGGTCACGGTGATCTGGAAGTTCAGCGCCTCCTTGCCCTGGGCATCGACGAAGGGGGCGAGATCCTTCTTGAGCTGCCAGACGATCAGCGGCCCGATCAGGTTGCCGAAGGGGAAGACCAGGCCGAAGAAGGCCGCGAAGTGGCAGAACATCGCCCACTGACGGGCTTCCTGACTGACCGGCACGGCCGGTAGCGGTTCGTCGCTCATTTGGGTGCTCCTTGCTGAGAAGAGGAAACGGGCTTAGGCGTCGGCGGCCAGGGCGGCGCGCTGCAGCTCGATCAGCTCGGCCATGCCCTTGCGGGCCAGGTCGAGCATGGCCTGCAGGGCCTCGGGCTGGAAGGGTGCGCCTTCTGCGGTGCCCTGGATCTCGATGAAGCCGCCGGAGTCGGTCATCACCACGTTGAGATCGGTCTCCGCGGCGGAGTCCTCCAGGTAGTCGAGGTCGAGCACCGGCTCGCCCTGGTAGACGCCCACCGACACCGCGGCGATCAGCTGCTTGAGCGGGTCGCCGGCCTTCAGGGCGCCGCGCTTCTTCAGCACGCGCAGGGCATCGACCAGCGCCACCATGCCGCCGGTGATGGAGGCGGTACGGGTGCCGCCGTCGGCCTGGATCACGTCGCAGTCGACGTACAGGGTGATCTCGCCGAGCTTGCTCATGTCCAGGGCGGCGCGCAGGGAACGGCCGATCAGCCGCTGGATCTCCAGGGTCCGCCCACCCTGCTTGCCCTTGCTCGCCTCACGCTGGTTACGCTCGCCGGTGGCGCGCGGCAGCATGCCGTACTCGGCGGTCAGCCAGCCCTGGCCCTGGCCCTTGAGGAAGCGCGGCACGCCGCTCTCGACGCTGACCGTGCAGATCACCTTGGTGTCGCCGAACTCCACCAGCACCGAGCCCTCGGCATGCTTGGTGTAGTTGCGGGTGATGCGGATCGGACGCAGTTGATCGGGCGCGCGGCCACTGGGACGAATCATGTCGAACTACCTATGGGAACGTGAGTCTGCCGGCCATTATAGGGGCTGTTGGCCTCCGCCCGCGAACGGCGGTGCGCCGCGACCGCCCAACGGGCCGGCGCACTGCGCTACAATCCCGACCTTTTAATCCCCAGTCACTCGCGAGGACTCCCCATGGTGCACAGCATGACCGCTTTCGCCCGCGTCGAACGGGCGGGTACCCACGGCACCCTGAGCTGGGAACTCCGCTCGGTCAACCACCGCTACCTGGAGCCGCACCTGCGCCTGCCCGACGCCTTCCGCGACCTCGAGGGCGCGGTGCGCGAGGCGCTGCGCCAGGGCCTGTCGCGCGGCAAGGTGGAGTGCACCCTGCGCTTCGCCGAGGACAGCGCCGGCCAGCCCCTGCAGATCGACCGCGAGCGCGCCGCCCAGGTGGTCGCCGCGGCCGAGAGCATCGCCGCGCTGATCCAGCAGCCGGCGCCGCTCAATCCGCTGGAGGTGCTGGCCTGGCCGGGCGTGCTGGTGGCCGATGCCGCCGATCCGCAGGCGCTCAACAAGGCCGCCATGGAGGTCTTCGAGGCCGCCCTCGAGGAGCTGAAGAAGGGCCGCGCGCGGGAAGGTGCCGAGCTGGCCCGGCTGCTCAACGAGCGCCTGGACGGCATCCTCGCGGAGGTCGGCGCGCTGCGCGCACTGGTGCCGCAGATGCTCGCCGCGCAGCGCCAGAAGATCCTCGACCGCTTCGCCGAACTCAAGGCCGAGCTGGACCCGCAGCGCCTCGAGCAGGAGCTGGTGCTGCTCGCCCAGAAGAGCGACGTGGCCGAGGAGCTGGACCGCCTGACCACCCACGTCGCCGAGGTGCGCCGGGTGCTCAAGGCCGGCGGCGCGGCCGGGCGGCGCCTGGACTTCCTGATGCAGGAGCTCAACCGCGAGGCCAACACCCTCGGCTCCAAGGCCTTCGACCCGCGCAGCACCCAGGCGGCGGTCAACCTCAAGGTGCTGATCGAGCAGATGCGCGAACAGGTGCAGAACATCGAGTGACGCCCTCGGGCATCATCCCGGCAACCCCTTTCGGAATTCCCAGCATGGCCACCACCCAAGGCATCCTGTACATCATTTCCGCCCCCTCCGGCGCGGGCAAGACCAGCCTGGTCAAGGCCCTGGTCGACGCCGTGCCGCAGATCCGCGTGTCCGTCTCGCACACCACCCGGGCCATGCGCCCCGGCGAGGTAGACGGGGTCAACTACCACTTCGTCAGCCGCGAACAGTTCACCGCCATGCTCGAGCGCGGCGAGTTCCTCGAACACGCCCAGGTGTTCGACAACCTCTACGGCACCTCGCAGCGCTGGGTCGAGCAGACCCTCGCCGAGGGCTACGACCTGATCCTCGAGATCGACTGGCAGGGCGCCCAGCAGGTCCGCAAACTGATGCCCCAGGCCAGATCCATCTTCATCCTGCCGCCGACCCAAGAAGCCCTGCGCCACCGCCTGACCAACCGCGGCCAGGACAGCGCCGAGGTGATCGAGCGGCGCATGCGCGAGGCGGTCAGCGAGATGAGCCACTACGTCGAGTACGACTACCTGGTGATCAACGACGACTTCGCCCATGCCCTCGAGGACCTCAAGGCGATCTTCCGCGCCAACCAGCTCAGCCAGGAACACCAGCAACGCCGCCACGCCGGCCTGCTCAGCGAGCTGCTGACCTGAGGCTCCGGAACCGCGGGAAAGCGCAGCGAGCGGCCATTCCCCGCGGTTTTCTCTTCCCTTGAGGCTGTCTATTTTTTAAACTAATCAATCCGCCGGACCACCCGGGTCCGGCTCCGCCTACTTTTTGTCGCTAGAGGAACACCATGGCCCGCGTTACCGTTGAAGACTGCCTGGACAACGTCGATAACCGCTTCGAGCTGGTCATGCTCGCCACCAAGCGCGCCCGTCAGCTGGCCACCGGCGGCAAGGAACCCAAGGTAGCCTGGGAAAACGACAAGCCGACCGTGGTCGCCCTGCGCGAGATCGCCGCCGGCCTGGTCGACTCCACCGTGATCGCCGAGGAAGAGCTGGTCGAGGAAGAGCCGATCTTCGTCAACTTCGAGGAAGAGGCCAACGAGGGCCTGTAAGCCTATGCCTGGCCGAAGCGTCGCGACGGCATGGCCGGATGCCCGGCAGGGGGTGAACCCTTGTCTGGCATAGAGGCCCTCGCCGAACGCCTTTCGACCTACCTCGGACCGGAACAGATCAATCTGGTCCGCCGCGCCTACTTCTACGCCGAACAGGCCCACGACGGCCAGCGCCGCCGCAGCGGCGAAGCCTACGTCACCCACCCGCTGGCCGTCGCCAACATCCTCGCCGACATGCATATGGACCATCAGAGCCTGATGGCCGCCATGCTGCATGACGTGATCGAGGACACCGGGATCGCCAAGGAAGCACTCGTCGCGCAGTTCGGCGAGACCGTCGCCGAGCTGGTGGACGGGGTCAGCAAGCTGACCCAGATGGACTTCCAGAGCAAGGCCGAGGCGCAGGCCGAGAACTTCCAGAAGATGGCCCTGGCCATGGCCCGCGATATCCGGGTGATCCTCGTCAAGCTGGCCGACCGCCTGCACAACATGCGCACCCTCGATGCCATGCCGCACGAGAAGAGCCGGCGCATCGCCAAGGAAACCCTGGAGATCTACGCGCCCATCGCCAACCGCCTGGGCATGCACAGCATGCGCGTGGAGTTCGAGGACCTGGGCTTCAAGGCCATGCATCCGATGCGTTCCGAGCGGATCCGCGCCGCGGTGCGCCAGGCGCGCGGCAATCGCAAGGAGATCGTCGCCAAGATCGAGGAATCCCTGATCAACTGCCTGCAGCGCGAGGGAATGAGCGGCGAGGTGGTCGGTCGCGAGAAGCACCTGTACAGCATCTACAAAAAGATGCGCAGCAAGCGCAAGGCGTTCAACGAGATCATGGACGTCTACGCCTTCCGCATCATCGTCGACAAGGTGGACACCTGCTACCGGGTGCTGGGCGCCGTGCACAACCTCTACAAGCCGCTGCCGGGACGCTTCAAGGACTACATCGCAATTCCCAAGGCCAACGGCTACCAGTCGCTGCACACCACCCTGTTCGGCATGCACGGCGTGCCCATCGAAATCCAGATCCGCACCCGCGAGATGGAGGAGATGGCCAACAACGGCATCGCCGCGCACTGGCTGTACAAGTCCGAGGACGACTCGCCGAAAGGCAGCCACGCGCGTGCCCGGCAGTGGGTCAAGGGGGTGCTGGAGCTGCAACAGCGCGCCGGCAACTCGCTGGAATTCATCGAGAGCGTGAAGATCGACCTGTTCCCCGACGAGGTCTACGTGTTCACGCCCAAGGGCCGCATCATGGAGCTGCCGAAGGGCTCCACCGCGGTGGACTTCGCCTACGCGGTGCATACCGACATCGGCAACGCCTGCATCGCCTGTCGCATCAACCGTCGTCTAGCGCCGCTGTCCCAGGCCCTGGAAAGCGGCTCGACGGTGGAGATCGTCACCGCACCCGGGGCGCGGCCGAACCCGGCCTGGCTGAACTTCGTGGTCACCGGCAAGGCGCGTACCCACATCCGCCACGCCCTCAAGCAGCAGCGCCGCTCGGAATCCATCAGTCTCGGCGAGCGCCTGCTCAACAAGGCCCTGTCCGCCTTCGATAGCCACCTCGACAAGGTCCCCGCCGAGCGCCTCCAGCAGGTGCTCGCCGAGTACCGGCTGGAGGTGGTCGAAGACCTGCTGGAAGACATCGGCCTTGGCAACCGTATGGCCTACGTGGTGGCCCGCCGCCTACTGGCCGACGATCACGAGCAGTTGCCGGCCAGCCAGGGCCCGCTGGCGATCCGCGGCACCGAGGGTCTGGTGCTCAGCTACGCCAAGTGCTGCACGCCGATCCCCGGCGACCCCATCGTCGGCCACCTGTCCGCCGGCAAGGGCATGGTGGTGCACCTGGACAACTGCAGGAACATCGCCGAGATCCGCCACAACCCGGAGAAATGCATCCAGCTATCCTGGGCCAAGGACGTGGCCGGCGAGTTCAACGTCGAGCTGCGCGTCGAGCTGGAGCACCAGCGCGGCCTGATCGCCCTGCTGGCCAGCAGCGTCAACGCCGCCGACGGCAACATCGAGAAGATCAGCATGGACGAGCGCGACGGGCGCATCAGCGTGGTCCAGCTGGTGGTCAGCGTGCACGACCGCGTGCACCTGGCCCGAGTGATCAAGAAGCTGCGCACCCTGAAGGGCGTGGTGCGCATCACCCGCGTGCGGGCCTGAGCCCCGCGCCTGTCACCCGCCAGGGTGTTGCCGCTCCGCCTTCCCGCCTGTAGCCTGACGCCCGTCCTTACCGCTGCCCGAAGGCCAGAGCCCCGGGCTGTCCCTTTCCAAGGAGTTCCCATGAGCAAGAGCGTCATCCACAGCGACAAGGCCCCCGCCGCCATCGGCACCTACTCCCAGGCCATCAAGGTCGGCAACACCGTGTACCTGTCCGGACAGATCCCCCTCGATCCGAAGACCATGGAACTGGTGGACGGCTTCGAAGCCCAGACCGTCCAGGTGTTCGAGAACCTCAAGGCGGTGATCGAGGCTGCCGGCGGCAGCTTCAAGGACCTGGTCAAGCTGAACATCTTCCTCACCGACCTCGGCAACTTCGCCAAGGTCAACGAAATCATGGGCCGCTACTTCGAGCAGCCCTATCCGGCCCGCGCCGCCATCGGCGTCGCCGCCCTGCCGCGCGGCGCCCAGGTGGAGATGGACGGCATCCTGGTGCTGTCCTGAGAGCCTTCCGGCGGGGCGCTCGCCCCGCCATCCCCCTGCTTCCGCGCCGCCCTCAGGCACCCAGCAGCAGCCACGCTCCCAGCAGCAACAGGAACGCACCGCACAGCCGGTCCAGCCAGGCGACCCGCCGCGCCAGCCAGCGTCGCCAGCCTTCCCGTCCCAGCAGGCGCACCAGCAGCAGATCCCAGAAGAGCACCACCAGCCCCATCCAGAGCATGCTCAGGGCCAGCCCCCAAGCCGGCATGGCCGCCTGGCGCAGTACCCCGAACAGCCCGGCGTAGAAGATCGGCAGCTTGGGATTCAGGCTGCTGGCCAACAGTCCCTGGAGCAGCCCCGCTCGCCAGTCACCGCGTGCCGCGGCTTCGTCCTCCGGCATGCGCAGCTCACGGCGGACGGCCAGGGCCTGCAGGCCGAGCCAGAGGAAATAGCCGCCGCCCAGCCACTGCAGGCCGCGCCACAGTCCGCCGCCCTGTTCTGGCAGCAGATGCAGGGCGCCCAGCACCAGCGCCATGCTCAGCAGGTTGGCCAGGGCAATGCCGCAGGCGCATCCATCGGCATGCCGACGGCCCTGCAGCAGGGTGGCGCGGATCAGCAGGAAGAAGTCCGGCCCCGGCGACAGCAGGGCGGCGAAGTGAGTACTGGCGACCAGAGCGAACCAGGCGAGCATCACGACCCTCCGATGAACACGGAAGGCCAGTCTCGGGCGTGGCAAGGCGCGTAGTCTTGGAAAAAACTCAGGCGCCGCCGCGACGGTAATGCCCCGGCGTCACCCCGGTGAAGCGCCGGAAGGTCGAGGAGAAGTGTGCCTGGTCGTAGAAGCCCAGCTCCACCGCCAGGTCGGCCAGCCGCGCGCCGGCCAGCAGACGGCGCTTGGCCTCGGCGATACGCCGCTGTAGCAGGTAGGTATGCGGCGGCACCCCGTAGGCCCGCCGGAAGGCCTCGATCAGGTGGCGCGGATGGCGCTGCAGCTGGGCCGCCAGCGCCTCCAGGCTGAGCGCCTCGCGGTAGTGCGCCTCCAGGTAGTCGCGCAACCGTTCGGTGACACCGCCGTCGCGCGGAGCGGGCCCGGCCTCGCGCAACCCGCCGTGGCGGCTGAACACCAGCTCCAGCAGGCCGAGCAGCTCGGACTCCACGGCCAGGGCATCGCCGCGCTCGAACTCCGCGGCCAGGCGGCCGAGGGCCGTCGCTACCGCACCGTCGTCGCGCGGGTTGAGCTCGGCGAAGCCGCGCGGCAGGCGCTTGCGTCCGAGCAGCCGGGGCAGCCGGGACTCCTCGACGTAGAGCATCCGATAGACCAGCCGCGGCGACTCGGCATACCCGGTGTGCGGTTCCTCCGGGTTCATCAGTGACAGGGTACCGGCCGGCAGCGCATGGCGGGCGCCGCGGCACTGGTAGCCGCCGACGCCGTGGAGGATGGCGCCGATGGCGAAGGCATCGTGGCTGTGACGGCCGAACGGCTGGCCGGAGAAGTCGGCGTGGAACAGCTCCACGCCGGGCAGCCAGGAACGCACCAGCAGGCGGTTGTTCATGACCGCTCCCCGGCGTCGAGCAGCGCCGCGTAACCCTCGCGGTAACTCGGGTAGCGCGGCATCCAGCCCAGAGCCCGGGCGCGGGCATTGCGGCAGCGCTTGCTGCCGGTGCGGCGTATCTCCTCCTGGGCGCTCCAGTGGCGGACGCCGAGCAGGGCACGCAGCCAGTCGACCACCTCGTGCAGCGGCGCGGGCTCGTCGTCGACGCCCAGGTAGCAGTCGGCCAGGCGTTCGCCGCGAGCGGCGGCCTCCAGCAGGCAGGCAAGCAGCCCCGCGGCGTCCTCAGCATGGATGCGGTTGGCGTACAGCGGCGGCTCGCGGCGCACCCGCCAGCCCTCGCGGATCTGGCGCAGCAGCCATTCGCGGTCCGGGCCGTAGATCCCGGCCAGGCGCACCACGCTGGCCGGATGGCCACTGCCTAGGGCCAGACGCTCGGCTTCGCGCATGATCCGCGCGGAGAAGCCCGCGGCCTCGGCCGGCGAGTCCTCGTCGACCCATTCGCCGGTGTCCTGCCCGTAGACGCCGCTGCTGGAGACGAACAGCAGGCGCCGCGGCCGCTGGCCGCGGGCGGCCAGCCAGTCGAGCAGGTTGTGCAGCCCGTCGACGTAGGTCGCGCGGTAGCCGGCCTCGTCATGGCGGCTGGCGGCGGCGCTGTAGACCAGATAGTCCAGCGGCCCCTCCGGCCAGGCCCGCGGGCACTCGGCGGCGGTCAGGTCGGCGGCCACCGGTCGCACTCCGGCAGGCAGGGCATCGGCGTTGCGGCGCAGGCCATGCACGCGCCAGCCGGCATCACGCATGCGACTGGCGAGACGGCAGCCGACGTCGCCGCAGCCAGCGATCAGCAGGGAAGGCGAGGAGGTCATCGAAGGCTCCAGAGCGCAGGAAGCGCGTTAAAAAGTCACGCCCTTACTTTTGTTAACAAGAATTACTTGCAATAATAGCGACCCTTTCTCACTACCGGCCCGTGCCGGCAGTCCAGCGACTTCTTTTTCACAGGGTCCGGCCAGCATGAACACTCAGAACGCCTCCGCTCAACCCCTTCGCCACTCCCGCGCCTCACGCGGCCTGGCCGCACTGCTCTGCGGCCTGCTGCTGATGCCGCCGCTGGCTAGCGCCGAGGAGCCCAGCGCCGTCGCCCAGCCGGCCGCCGCCAGCGCCCCGGCCGACCCCGCCGCCTCCGCCCAGCCAACCAGCGAGGCCCCGGCCGCCCAAGCGAGCGGTAGCGAAGGCGCCGCCGATCCCGCCGCGCCGGCGGCCGGCGAGCCGTCGATCATGACCCATGACCTGTCGCCCTGGGGCATGTACCAGAATGCCGACGTGGTGGTGAAGGCGGTGATGATCGGCCTGGTGATCGCCTCGATCATCACCTGGACCATCTGGATCGCCAAAGGCCTCGAACTGTTCACCGCACGTCGCCGCCTGGTGGCCGAACTGGCCGGCCTGAAGCAGTCGCGCACCCTCAAGGAGGCCGACGAAGGCACCGCGCGGCCCGGTTGCCTGAGTCACCAGTTGGTCCAGGAAGCCCTGGAGGAGGTCAAGCTTTCCGCCAACGCCCGCGAGAAGGAAGGCATCAAGGAGCGCGTCAGCTTCCGCCTGGAGCGCCTGGTGGCGGCCAGCGGTCGGCACATGAGCAAGGGCACCGGTCCGCTCGCCACCATCGGTTCCACCGCACCCTTCGTCGGGTTGTTCGGCACCGTGTGGGGCATCATGAACAGCTTCATCGGCATCGCCAAATCCCAGACCACCAACCTCGCCGTGGTCGCCCCCGGCATCGCCGAGGCTCTGCTGGCCACTGCCCTGGGGCTGGTCGCGGCGATCCCCGCCGTGGTGATCTATAACGTCTTCTCCCGCTCCATCTCGGCCTACAAGGCCCAGGTGGCCGACTGCTCGGCACAGGTCCTGCTGCTGCTCAGCCGCGACCTGGACCACCTGCCTGCCAGCGAGCGCAACCTGCAGGCCAATGTGGTGAAACTGGGGTAATTCGATGGCACTGCATCTGAACGAAGGTGGCGATGATCTCGTCGAAGCCCACGAGATCAACGTCACCCCCTTTATCGACGTCATGCTGGTGCTGCTGATCATCTTCATGGTCGCCGCACCGCTGGCCACCGTGGACATCAAGGTCGACCTGCCGGCGTCCACCGCCAAGCCGGCGCCACGCCCGGACAAGCCGATCTACCTGAGCATCAAGGAAGACCACAGCCTGTACCTGGGCAACGACCCGGTCAGCAAGGAAGAGCTCGGCGCGGCGCTGGACAGACTGACCCAGGCCGACAAGGACAAGACCATCTTCGTCCGCGGCGACAAGGACGTGAACTACGACAGGCTGATGGAAGTCATGGACGCCCTGCGCGGCGCCGGCTACCTGAAGATCGGGCTGGTAGGACTCGAGACCGTGCAATGACGACACCTACCCGCTCGCTGTCCCGCTACGGGTTGAGTCTGCTGGTGGTGCTCGGCCTGCACGGAGCCCTGGCCTTCTGGGCGCTGTTCTGGCACCCCCAGGCCAAGCCCGTGGACATGCCCCCGCCAGCCGTGATGATCGAACTGGCGCCACTACCGCCGGCCGCGCCCAAGCCGGCGCCGCCCCCCGAGGTGGTGGAACCGGAACCCGAGCCTGAGCCGCCCAAGCTGGTCGAGGTGCCCAAGCCGAAGATCGCCATCCACCAGCCGAAGCCGAAACCCAAGCCGAAGCCGAAACCGCCGAAGCCGGTCGAAAAGCCGCAACCCAAGCCGGTCGAGGAGCCGCCGCAGGAAGCCGCGCCGCCAGCACCGCCCGCGGAGAACCAGAGCAAGCCGGCCGCCCAGCAGCTGGCCTCAGTGCAGCGCCCGTCGAAGGCCGAGATCAGTTGGCAGAGCCGCCTGCTCAGCCACTTGAGCCGCTACAAGCGCTACCCGGAAGACGCCCGCCGGCGCGGTTTCGAGGGCACCACCAAGGTGCGCTTCAGCATCGACCGTAACGGCCGGGTGCTGTCCGTGGAAGTGGTCGGCAGCTCCGGCAGCGCCTCGCTGGACCGCGCCACCCTGGCAATGATCCGCCGCGCCCAGCCGGTACCCAAGCCGCCGGTCGAGCTGCTCAAGGGCAACAGCCTGGAAGTGGTGGCACCCTTCGTCTACTCGCTGGACCGCCGCCACTGAGGTATCCGCCGCCGCAGCGCGGCGGATACCCTCCTTCCCTGGCGGTCCCCTGCCCGCCCCGCCTCCTGAGGGTCGCGCCCGCGGCGCGACCGGTCACGGCCAAAAAATCGCCACCTATTTTTGTGTCCCTCAGCAACTGAGGCTATGATAGGCAGCAATCTCATGGAATTTGCCTATGACCCTGACCGAACTGCGCTACATTGTGACCCTCGCCCAGGAACAGCACTTCGGCCGCGCGGCCGAGCGCTGCCATGTCAGCCAGCCCACCCTGTCGGTAGGGGTGAAGAAGCTGGAGGACGAACTCGGCGTGCTGATCTTCGAACGCAGCAAGAGCGCCGTGCGCCTGACCCCGGTGGGCGAGGCCATCATCGCCCAGGCCCAGAAGGTCCTCGAGCAGGCCCAAGGCATCCGCGAGCTGGCCCAGGCCGGCAAGAACCAACTGGCCGCGCCGCTCAAGGTGGGCGCCATCTACACCGTCGGCCCCTACCTGTTCCCGCACCTGATCCCGCAGTTGCACAAGGTGGCGCCGCAGATGCCGCTGTACATCGAGGAAAACTTCACCCACGTGCTGCGCGACAAGCTGCGCAACGGCGAGCTGGACGCGATCATCATCGCCCTGCCTTTCCAGGAAGCCGACGTGCTGACCATGGCGCTCTACGACGAGCCCTTCCAGGTCCTGCTGCCGGCTGGCCACCCCTGGAGTCGCCAGGAGACTATCGACAGCTCCCAGCTCAACGACAAGAGCCTGCTGCTGCTCGGCGAGGGCCACTGCTTCCGCGACCAGGTGCTGGAGGCCTGTCCGACCCTGCGTCGCCACGGAGAGGAAGGCACCCAGTTCACCACGGTGGAATCCAGCTCCCTGGAAACCATCCGCCACATGGTCGCCTCCGGCATGGGCATCTCGATCCTGCCGCTCTCCGCGGTTGAGAGCCACCACTACGCGCCGGGCGTCTTCGAGGTCCGCCCGCTGACCCCGCCGGCGCCCTACCGCACCGTGGCCATCGCCTGGCGCGCCAGTTTCCCGAGGCCCAAGGCCATCGACGTGCTGGCCGACTCGATCCGTCTGTGCTCGGTGGCACGCAACCCCCAAGCCGCCTGAAGGCCATGACGGAACTGGCGACCTTGCCGGTCACCGCGCTCAAGGGCGTGGGCGCCGCGCTGGCGGAAAAGCTCGCCAGGGTCGGCCTGGAAACCCTGCAGGACGTGCTCTTCCACCTGCCGCTGCGCTATCAGGATCGCACCCGCATCACCCCCATCGGCGCCCTGCGCCCCGGCCAGGACGCGGTGGTCGAGGGCGTGGTGGCCGGCGCCGACGTGGTCATGGGCCGCCGGCGCAGCCTGCTGGTGCGCCTGCAGGACGGCAGCGGCACCCTGTCCCTGCGCTTCTATCACTTCAGCCAGGCGCAGAAGGACGGCCTCAAGCGCGGTACCCGGCTACGCTGCTACGGCGAGGTACGCCCCGGCGCCTCGGGGCTGGAGATCTATCACCCGGAATACCGCGCCACCTCCGGCCACGAGCCGATCGCCGTAGAACAGACCCTGACGCCCATCTATCCGACCACCGAGGGGCTCACCCAGCAGCGTTTGCGCCAGCTTAGCGCCCAGGCCCTGGCCCGGCTCGGGCCACACAGTCTGCCGGACTGGCTGCCCGCCGAGCTGGCCCGGGAGTACCGCCTGGGCCCCCTCGACGAGGCGCTGCGCTACCTGCACCGGCCGCCGCCGGATGCCAACCTGCAGGAGCTCGCCGAGGGCCGCCACTGGGCGCAGCGGCGCCTGGCCTTCGAGGAGCTGCTCACCCACCAACTGTCCCTACAGCGCCTGCGCGAGACCCTGCGTGCCCAGCAGGCACCCTGCCTGCCGCCGGCCAGACGCCTGCCGCAGCAGTTCCTCGCCAACCTCGGCTTCACCCCCACCGGCGCCCAGCAGCGGGTCGGCGCCGAGATCGCCTACGACCTGGCGCAGCCCGAACCCATGCTGCGCCTGGTGCAGGGCGACGTCGGCGCCGGCAAGACGGTGGTCGCCGCCCTGGCCGCCTTGCAGGCCCTAGAGGCCGGCTACCAGGTGGCGCTGATGGCGCCCACCGAGATCCTCGCCGAGCAGCACTACCTGAACTTCAGCAAGTGGCTGACTCCGCTGGGCATCGAAGTCGCCTGGCTGGCCGGCAAGCTCAAGGGCAAGGCGCGCGCCGCGGCCCTGGCGCAGATCGCCGGCGGCGTGCCCATGGTGGTCGGCACCCATGCGCTGTTCCAGGACGAGGTGCAGTTCCGCAATCTGGCTCTGGTGATCATCGACGAGCAGCACCGTTTCGGCGTCCAGCAGCGCCTGGCCCTGCGCCAGAAGGGCGTCGCCGGGCGGCTCTGCCCGCACCAGTTGATCATGACCGCCACGCCCATCCCGCGCACCCTGGCGATGAGCGCCTACGCCGACCTGGACACCTCGATCCTCGACGAGCTGCCGCCCGGGCGTACCCCGGTGAACACCCTGGTGATCGCCGACAGCCGCCGCCCGGAGGTGATCGAGCGGGTCCGCGCCGCCTGCCGGGAGGGTCGCCAGGCCTACTGGGTGTGCACCCTGATCGAGGAGTCCGAGGAGCTCACCTGCCAGGCCGCGGAGACCACCTACGAGGAGCTGTCCCAGGCCCTGGCTGGCCTGCGCGTCGGGCTCATCCACGGGCGCATGAAGGCCGCCGAGAAGGCCGCGGTGATGGAACAGTTCAAGACCGGGCAGCTGCAGCTGCTGGTGGCCACCACGGTGATCGAGGTGGGGGTCGACGTGCCCAACGCCAGCCTGATGATCATCGAGAACCCGGAACGCCTCGGCCTGGCCCAGCTGCACCAGCTACGCGGGCGGGTCGGCCGCGGCAGCGCGGCCAGTCACTGCGTGCTGCTCTATCACCCACCGCTCTCCCAGCTCGGCCGCGAGCGCCTGGCGATCATGCGCGAGACCTGCGACGGCTTCGTGATCGCCGAGAAGGACTTGGAGCTGCGCGGCCCAGGCGAGATGCTCGGCACCCGGCAAACCGGCCTGCTGCAGTTCAAGGTGGCCGACCTGATGCGCGACGCCGAGCTGCTGCCGGCGGTACGCGACGCCGCGCAGACCCTGCTGGCGCGCTGGCCGCAGCACGTCAGCCCGCTGCTCGAGCGCTGGCTGCGCCACGGCCAGCAGTACGGCCAGGTCTGACCATCCAACGATCTTCGCCCGCGCGGCATTATACTCGGCAGCATCGTCGCCCCAGCCGGACTCCTTCATGACCGAACTTGCCCGCTCCACCCCCATCCCGCCACAGCCACCCTCAGTGATCCTGCAACAGCTCGACAGGCTCGGTGTCCCCTATCGGATCACCCGCGAATCGTCCGGCCTAGACGGCTCGCGGCGGATCCAGGCGGTGCTTCTGGAAGACACCGTTGGGCCGCTGCTGGTGCTCTTTCCGCGCAACCAGTTGCTCGACCTCAAGCGTCTCACCGAACTGACCGGCCGCCAGCTCACCGCGCTCCGCGCCGAACGCCAAGAGCGCCTGCTCGGCAAGCACGGCCTGGAGCGCCTACCGGCCCTGCCGCCGCTGACCAGCGCCCCCTGCCTGTACGACGAACGCTTGCTGGCGGAGGACTCCCTGCTAATCGAGTCGGGCACCCCCGGCATCCTCCTGGAGATTCCCCGCGACGCCTACAAGGGTCTGCTCGCCAAGGCCAGCGCGGCGCACTTCGGCGAGCCACTGAACGGCATCCGTCCGAACCTCGACCGACCGCACGACGATCGTGCGGAAATCTCCCAGGCGGTGCAGGCCTTCACCGCCCGGCGCATCCAGCAACGTCTGGAAGAAACCATCGAGATCCCGCCGCTGCCGGAAACCGCGCAGCGCATCGTCAAGCTGCGCGTCGATCCCAACGCCACGCTGGACGACATCACCGGCGTGGTGGAGACCGACCCGGCACTGGCCGCCCAGGTGGTCAGTTGGGCGGCCTCGCCCTACTACGCGGCACCCGGCAAGATCCGCTCGGTGGAGGACGCCATCGTCCGTGTGCTGGGCTTCGACCTGGTGATCAACCTGGCCCTCGGCCTGGCCCTCGGCAAGACCCTCAGCCTGCCCAAGGACCAGCCGCAGCAGGCCACCCCCTACTGGCAGCAGGCCATCTATACCGCCGCGGTGATCGAGGGCCTGACCCGCGCCGTGCCCCGCGCGGTGCGCCCGGAAGCCGGCCTGACCTACCTGGCCGGGCTGCTGCACAACTTCGGCTACCTGGTCCTCGCCCACGTCTTCCCACCGCACTTCTCGCTGATCTGCCGGCACCTGGAGGCCAACCCGCACCTGCCGCACAGCTACGTCGAGCAGCATCTGCTGGGCATCACCCGCGAGCAGATCGGCGCCTGGCTGATGCGCCACTGGGCGATGCCCGAGGAACTGGCCGACGCCCTGCGCTTCCAGAACGACCCGGACTACCGGGGCGACAACGCCGCCTACGCCAACCTGGTGTGCCTGGCGGTGCGCCTGCTGGCCAACCGCGGCATCGGCGAGATGTCGCCGGCGGAAATCCCGCCGAGCCTCTACGAGGGCCTGGGACTGAGCCGCGAGAAGGCCGAGGAGGCGGTGGACAAGGTGCTCGCCGCCGAGGCCGCGCTGCGCGAGCTGGCCCGCCAGTACCAGCAGGGCCACTGACCCCCGGCGAGAACGCGGCCCGGGACTAGGTTCTGTACGAAAAGTCCGAACGGGTAGAATCGGCGCCATGACCGGCTGGAGGCCCGCATGGCAAAGCGTTACGAACTCCCGGATGCAGCTTGGGAGCTGATCGCGGATCTGGTTTCCCCCGAGCAGAAAATGGGGCGACCCCGCAGTGATGACCGGCTGATGCTCAACGGCCTCCTCTGGATCCTGTGCTCAGGCGCAGCTTGGCGTGACCTGCCAGAGCGGTTTGGCCCATGGTCGACGGTGTATCAACGGTTTCGTGACTGGCGGGATGACGGTACGTTCGACCAAGTTCTTGAGCGTTTGCAGATTCGATTGAATCAGGAAGGACTGA
>NZ_KB822618.1 GCF_000364625.1 Pseudomonas thermotolerans DSM 14292 | reverse complement strand
TGCCGGGCACCAGCTTGCGCGTCGGCCGACACGCCTGGCGACGGGCTTGCATTCGCCGCTGCGCCGTCCGGGCCGAGTAGTGCCCGCAGGCGTCACGGTTGCGACGCACCTCACGGCTGATGGTCGAGGGAGAGCGGTCGATCAGGCTGGCGATCCTGCGCAGGCTGAGGCCTTGGGCATGACCGATTTGAATGGTGGCGCGTTCTTCAACGCTGAGTTCGGAATAGGACATAGGGGCAACACCGTACCGGAAAGGTCAGGTGTTGCACTCAGTTTTTGCGGCCGCCAGACGACAGCATTTATTGCGAACCGCGCGACCGCAGTGGTGCATCGCCCAATAGCGCTTGCATATCGCCACCAGTCGATTAGTCCTCCAATCCGTGGGGGAAGTTCCGAATTTCCTATTCCGATACTTGCCATCGATTCGGAACGACTTCAGAAGAGGCTCAGCGGAACAGGCTCACGGCAGCGAGCCGTTGGGAGGGCCGTCCATGAGCAGTTCCCCTGAGTGATGGGGTCTAGGCAGGCGGAGAGGCGAGCGACCAAGGATGGCAAAACTTTGTTGCGAGAATCATCACAATCCGCGACCTTTAGCCAATTCCACCCCACGACTTCACACTTTCCGCGCAGCGGCACTGCACCCGGAAATTCCGGACACAACCGTAATCCGCGGCCTGTGCCGATCTTGGGTAAACGAGAGCAGTCTCTCCAGTGCCTCCGCAACGGGCTGCTCCAGGCTCCGTACTCAGCCGCCCGCGGCGGGCCGGAAGGGGCGATCTGTACGTCGAAAGTCGTTTACAGACATTCTTGAACGTAAGTATCGTAGTCGGTCTCCTGATTTTTCGTTTCCTCCATAAAATTCCTTCACGCACAGAGAGCCGATAGAGCTCAGAGACGAGAGCACTCCATGTCTTTCAAACCTACCATTCCCGCCCTGGTCTCCAGCATTGCCCTTGCGGCGCTGTTGCTCGGCGGCTGCGAGCAACAGACCGAACAAGCCCCGTCGGACCTGCCCAAGGTCGGCATCGTCACCCTGGAGGCCCAGCCCTTCGCACAGACCACCGAGCTGCCGGGACGCACCGCTGCCTACCGCATCGCCGAAGTGCGTCCGCAGGTGAACGGCATCATCCTCAAGCGACTGTTCGCCGAGGGCAGCGAGGTGAAGGCCGGCCAGCAGCTGTACCAGATCGACCCGGCCACCTACGAGGCGACCTACAAGAGCGCCCTGGCCGCGCTGCAGTCGTCCAAGGCGCTGGCCGAACGCTACAAGGAGCTGGTCGCCGACCAGGCGGTGAGCCGCCAGGAATACGACCAGGCCCAGGCCAACTTCCTGCGAGACCAGGCCGCCCTGGAAAGCGCGCAGATCAATCTGCGCTACACCAAGGTGCTGGCGCCCATCTCCGGACGCATCGGCCGCTCCGCGGTGACCGAGGGCGCGCTGGTCAACAACGGCCAGGCCGAAGCCCTGGCGGTGATCCAGCAGCTCGACCCGATCTACGTAGACGTCACCCAGTCTTCCAAAGACATCCTGCGCCTGCGCAAGGAGCTAGCCAGCGGCAAGCTGCAGAAGGCCGGCGAATCCGCCGCCAAGGTCAAGCTGAAGCTGGAGGACGGCAGCCTCTACGCCCACGAGGGCACCCTGGAGTTCTCCGAAGTGTCGGTGGACGCCGGTACCGGTTCCGTGGTGCTCCGCGCGGTGTTCCCCAACCCCGAGCACGAACTGCTGCCAGGCATGTTCGTCCATGCCCAGTTGGTCGAGGGTCTGCAGGAGCAGGCCATCCTCGCCCCGCAGCAGGGCGTGACCCGCGACCCCAGCGGCACGCCGATCGCCCTGGTGGTGAACGACGACAACGTGGTCGAGCTGCGCAAGCTGGATGCCGAACGCACCGTCGGCGACCGCTGGCTGGTCAATTCCGGCCTCAAGGCCGGCGACCGACTGATCACGGAAGGCCTGCAGTTCGTGCAGCCGGGCGTGAAGGTCGAGACCATGCCCGCCGGCAACGTCACCCAGCCCATCTCCGCCGCGGCCGCGCAGCCCGCGCGTTGAGGTAAAGCCACATGTCGAAATTCTTCATCGACCGCCCGATCTTCGCCTGGGTGATCGCCCTGGTGATCATGCTGGCCGGAGCCCTGTCGATCCTCAAGCTACCGATCAACCAGTATCCGAGCATCGCGCCGCCGGCCATCGGCATTCAGGTCACCTACCCCGGCGCCTCTGCACAGACCGTGCAGGACACCGTGATTCAGGTGATCGAACAGCAACTCAACGGTCTCGACGGCCTGCGCTACATCACCTCGGAGAGCAACTCCGACGGCAGCATGACCATCACCGTGACCTTCGAACAGGGGGTCAACCCGGACATCGCCCAAGTGCAGGTGCAGAACAAGCTGCAGCTGGCCACTCCCCTGCTGCCGCAGGAAGTGCAGCAGCAGGGCATCCGCGTCACCAAGGCAGTGAAGAACTTCCTGCTGGTGATCGGCATCGTCTCCACCGACGGCAGCATGACCCGCGAGGAGCTGTCCAACTACATCGTCTCCAACCTGCAGGACCCCATCTCGCGGACCCGTGGCGTGGGTGACTTCCAGGTGTTCGGCGCGCAGTTCGCCATGCGCATCTGGCTCGACCCGGCCAAGCTGAACAACTTCCAGCTCACCCCGGTGGACGTGAAGAACGCCATCCAGGTGCAGAACGTGCAGGTTTCCTCCGGCCAGTTCGGTGGCCTGCCGGCCGTGCCCGGCCAGCAGCTGAACGCCACCATCATCGGCAAGACCCGTCTGCAGACCCCCGAGGAGTTCCGCAATATTCTCCTCAAGGTCAACAGCGACGGTTCGCAGGTGCGTCTGGGCGACGTCGCCCGGGTCGAACTGGGCGGCGAGAACTACTCGATCAACGCCCAGTACAACGGCATGCCGGCCTCCGGCCTGGCGGTGAAACTGGCCACCGGCGCCAACGCCCTGGATACCGCCCAGGCGCTGCGCGAAACCCTCGACAGCCTCAAGCCGTTCTTCCCGCAGGGCATGGAGGTGGTCTACCCCTACGACACCACTCCGGTGATCTCCGCCTCCATCAAGGGCGTGGTACAGACCCTGTTCGAGGCCATCGGCCTGGTGTTCCTGGTGATGTACCTGTTCCTGCAGAACCTGCGCGTCACCATCATCCCCACCCTGGCGGTACCGGTGGTGCTGCTCGGCACCTTCGGCGTGCTGGCGGCCTGCGGCTTCAGCATCAACACCCTGACCATGTTCGCCATGGTGCTGGCCATCGGTCTGCTGGTGGACGACGCCATCGTGGTGGTGGAAAACGTCGAGCGGGTGATGCGCGAGGAAGGCCTGCCGCCGGTGGAGGCCACCCGCAAGTCCATGGGCCAGATCCAGGGCGCTCTGGTGGGCATCGCCCTGGTGCTCTCCGCGGTGTTCCTGCCGATGGCCTTCTTCAGCGGCTCCACCGGGGTGATCTACCGACAGTTCTCGATCACCATCGTCTCGGCCATGAGCCTTTCGGTGCTGGTCGCGCTGATCTTCACCCCGGCGCTGTGCGCCACCATCCTCAAGCCCATCGCCAAGGGCGAGCACCACGAGAAACGCGGCTTCTTCGGCTGGTTCAACCGCACCTTCGAACGCAGCAGCCATGCCTACCAGCGCGGCGTCGCCGCGGTGCTGCGCCGCAAGGCACCATACGTGCTGATGTACCTGGTGATCGTCGGCCTGGCGGCCTGGATGTTCAGCCGCATCCCCACCGCCTTCCTCCCCGAGGAAGACCAGGGCGTGCTGTTCGCTCAGGTGCAGACCCCGGCCGGCTCCAGTGCCCAGCGCACTCAGGCGGTGGTCGACGCGATGCGCGAGTACCTGCTGACCGAAGAGAAGGACGTGGTCAACTCGGTGTTCACCGTCACCGGCTTCAACTTCGCCGGCCGTGGCCAGAGCTCGGGCATGGCGTTCATCGGCCTGAAGCCCTGGTCCGAGCGCCCCGGCGAGCAGAACAGCGTGTTCGCCCTCGCCCAGCGTGCACAGATGCGCTTCTTCGGCTTCCGCGACGCCCTGGTGTTCGCCTTCGCGCCGCCGGCGGTGATGGAGCTGGGTAACGCCACCGGCTTCGACCTGTTCCTCCAGGACCAGGCCGGCGTCGGCCACGAGGTGCTCAACGAGGCTCGCGACAAGTTCCTGCAGCTGGCCAGCCAGCACCCGGTGCTCAACCGCGTGCGCGCCAACGGCCTGCGCGATGAGCCGCAGTACCAGTTGCTGATCGACGACGAGCGTGCCCGCGCCCTCGGCCTGTCGCTGTCCGACATCAACAACACCCTGTCGATCGCCTGGGGTGCCAGCTACGTCAACGACTTCATCGACCGCGGCCGCGTCAAGAAGGTCTACCTGCAGGGCGACCCCTCCTCGCGCATGGCCCCGGAAGACCTGGGCAAGTGGTACGTGCGCAACGATAAGGGCGAGATGGTACCCTTCAGCGCCTTCGCCAGCGGCCGCTGGACCTATGGCCCGCCCAAGCTGTCGCGCTACAACGGCGTCTCGGCGGTGGAGATCCTCGGTGAGGCGGCACCCGGCTACAGCTCCGGCGACGCCATGCTCGCCGTGGAAGAAATCGCCAGGCAGCTACCGGAAGGCATCGGCTATTCCTGGACCGGCCTGTCCTACGAGGAGCGCCTGGCCGGCTCGCAGAAGACGGCCCTGATGGTCCTCTCCCTGCTGGTGGTGTTCCTCTGCCTGGCCGCGCTCTACGAGAGCTGGTCGATCCCCTTCGCGGTGATCCTCACCGTGCCGCTGGGGGTCGTCGGCGCGCTTCTGTTCACCAGCCTGCGCGGGCTGTCCAACGACGTGTTCTTCCTGGTCGGCCTGCTGACCACCATCGGCCTGTCGGCGCGCAACGCGATTCTCATCGTGGAATTCGCCAAGACCCTGCACGAACAGGGCATGAGTTACGTCGACGCGGCCATCGAGGCCTGCCGCATGCGACTGCGTCCGATCGTCATGACCTCCCTGGCGTTCATCTTCGGCGTGCTGCCGCTGGCCATCTCCGCCGGCGCCGGCGCCGGCAGCAAGCACTCCATCGGCACCGGGGTGATCGGCGGCATGCTCAGCGCTCTGGTCCTGGCGATCTTCTGGATTCCGTTGTTCTACGTGCTGATCTGCTCACTGTTCGAGAAGAAGCAGCCCAAGGCCGTAGATACCGCACTTACTAAGGAGGTGACGCCGTGAGGCCGTCCCTGTTGCCCCTGGCCGTAGCCGCCACCCTGCTCGCCGGCTGCAGCCTGATTCCCGACTACCAGCGCCCCGAGTCGCCAGTGGCCGACGCCTATCCGGCGACCGTCGGAACCACCGCCGGGGAACCCGCCGCCCTGCTCGGCTGGCGTGAATTCTTCCGCGACCCGGCGCTGCACCGGCTGATCCAGATCGCCCTGGACAACAACCGCGATCTGCGCACCGCGGCGCTGAACGTCGAGGCCTACCAGGCGCTCTACCGCATCCAGCGCGCCGACCTGTTCCCAGCGCTCTCCGCGGAAGGCGGCGCGACCCGCCAGCGCCTGCCCAGGCGCCTGTCGCAGACCGGCGAGTCGACCATCAGCAGCCAGTACTCGGCGGTCATCGGCACCAGCTGGGAACTGGACCTGTTCGGCCGTCTGCGCAGCCTGCGCGACGCCGCCCTGGAGCAGTACCTGGCCACCGAGGAGGCGCGCCGCAGCACCCAGATCAGCCTGGTGGCCAGCGTCGCCAACGCCTACCTGACCTGGCAGGCCGACCAGGCCCTGCTCGATCTGACCCGCGAGACCCTGCGCACCTACGAAGACAGCTACGCGCTGACCAAGCGCAGCTACGACGTCGGCGTCGCCTCCGCACTGGCCCTCAGCCAGTCGCGCACCGCAGTGGAAAGCGCACGGGTCAGCCTGGCCCAGTACCAGCGCCTGGTCGCCGAGGACCGCAACGCCCTGACCCTGCTGCTCGGCAGCAGCATTCCGGAGGATCTGGCCAAGCCGCTCGACCTGAACGCCGAGCTGCTCGGCGAAGTGCCCGCCGGCCTGCCCTCCGAGCTGCTCCAGCGGCGTCCGGACATCCTCGCCGCCGAGCACCAGCTGAAGGCGGCCAACGCCAACATCGGCGCGGCCCGCGCGGCCTTCTTTCCGAACATCAGCCTGACCGCCAACGCCGGCACCCTGAGCCCGGACCTGTCGGGCATGTTCGACGCTGGCTCGGGCACCTGGCTGTTCAGCCCGCAGATCAGCCTGCCGATCTTCAACGCCGGGTCCCTGAAGGCCAGCCTCGACTACGCGAAGATCCAGAAGAACGTCCAGGTGGCCCAGTACGAGAAAGCCATCCAGACCGCCTTCCGCGAAGTGGCCGACGGCCTCGCCGCGCGCGACACCTACCGCGAGCAGCTGCAGGCACAGCGCGACCTGGTGGCCGCCAGCCAGGACTACTACCACCTGGCCGAGCGCCGCTACCAGATCGGCATCGACAGCAGCCTGACCTTCCTCGACGCCCAGCGTTCGCTGTTCAACGCCCAACAGGCGCTGATCATCGACCGCCTGGCCCAGCTGACCAGCGAAGTGAACCTCTACAAGGCACTGGGCGGCGGCTGGACCGAGCAGCAGGCCGACCTGCAGGACGCGGCCGCGCCGCGCTCCTGATCCCATCGGGGCCAGGGACGGCCCCGCCTCAGGCCAGCACGGCCACCGCTTTCACCTGCGCCCACAGGCGCTGGCCGGGGAAGAGCCCCAGCTGATCCCGCGAATAACGGGTGATGCGCGCCAGCAGGGGCGTACCCGCCACCTCCAGACGTACCAGCACGTGGGCGCCGCCCGCTGCCGGCAGCTCGCCGCTCACCTGCGCGGGCAACAGATTGAGAATGCTGCTGCCCTCGGGGCGCTGCAGGCTCAGGCTGACGTCCCGCGCCTGGATCTTGCAGCGCAGCTGCCGCCCTGTGGCCAGCGGCGCATGGGCCACCCGGAGGAGCTCCCCACCGCCCGGCAGCGCCAGGCTGAGCAACTGGTAGTGGGCGTCATGGCCGACCACCCGGCCTTCCACCACCACCCCGGCGTCCTCGGCCAGCGCCAGGGGCAGGTCGAGACGTGCCAAGGTGTCGCCGAGCGGCCCGCTGGCCAGCACCCGCCCCTGCTCCAGCAGCACCAGGTGGTCGGCCAGACGCGCCACCTCGTCCGGAGCGTGGCTGACATAGAGTACTGGGATGTCCAGCTCGTCGTGCAGGCGCTCCAGATAAGGCAGGATCTCGTTCTTCAGGCGCACGTCGAGGGCCGCCAGCGGCTCGTCGAGGAGCAGCAGGCGCGGGCTGGTGAGCAGCGCCCGGGCGATGCCGACCCGCTGCCGCTCGCCGCCGGAGAGGCGCTGCGGCATGCGCTCCAGCAGATGGCCGAGGCCCAGCAGCGCCACCGCCTGCTCCAGACCGACCCGCCGCTGGGCCTCCGGGATGCGTTTCCAGCCGTACTCCAGGTTGCGCCGCACGTTCAGGTGCTCGAACAGGCTGGCCTCCTGAAAGACGTAGCCAAGGGCGCGCCTGTGGGTCGGCAGCAGCAGATGCGCGGCGCTGTCCTGCCAGAGTTCGCCATTGACCCTGAGAAAGCCCTGTCCGGCCCGCTCCAGCCCGGCGATGCAACGCAGCAGGCTGGTCTTGCCGGAGCCGGAGGGACCGAACAGCGCGGTCACTCCGCGCCCCGGCAGGCGCAGGTCGACGTCCAGAACGAAACCCGGGTAGTCGAGGCGCAGACGCGCTTCTATGCCTTCAGCCATTCAGTTCCCCCAGGCCGGGCGCAGACGCCTCGACGAGTAGAGCGCCAGCAGAATCAGGAAGGAGAACGCCAGCATGCCACCGGCCAGCCAGTGCGCCTGGGCGTACTCCAGGGCCTCGACACGATCGTAGATCTGTACCGAGACCACCCGGGTCTTCTCCGGGATGTTGCCGCCGATCATCAACACCACCCCAAACTCGCCCACCGTATGGGCAAAGCCGAGCACCCCGGCGCTGAACAGCCCCGGCCGGGCGAGCGGCAGGGCCACGGTGAAGAAGCGATCCCAGGGCCCGGCGCGCAGGGTCGCCGCCACCTCCAGGGGGCGCGTACCCATGGCGACGAAGGCGTTGTGCAGAGGCTGCACCACGAAGGGCAGCGAATAGATCATTGAGCCCACCACCAGGCCGGCGAAGCTGAACGGCAGCAGACCGAGACCGAGGCTCTGGGTCAGTTGGCCGATGGGGCCGTTGGGCCCCATGCCGACCAGCAGGTAGAACCCGATCACCGTCGGCGGCAGCACCAGCGGCAGGGCGACCAGGGCGCTCACCGGCGCCTTAAGGCGCGAACGGGTGTGGGCCAGCCACCAGGCGATGGGCGTGCCCAACAGCAGCAACAGCAGGGTGGTCAGGGTCGCCAGCTTGAGAGTCAGCCAAATGGCGGCCAGGTCAGCGGGGCCGAGGGGCATGGCGGCACCTCAGCGGCCGTAGCCGAAGGACTCGATCAGCCTGCCGGCTCGCTCGCCCTTCAGGTAGTCGAGGAAGGCCTGGGCCGCCGGGTTGTCCCTGCCCTTGGCGAGGATCAGCGCATCCTGACGGATCGGCTCGTGAAGCCCCGCCGGCACTATCCAGGCGGAACCGCTGCCGAGGCGCCCGTCCTGCTGGATCTGCGAAAGCGCCACGAAGCCCAGTTCGGCATTGCCACTGGCGACGAACTGGTGCGCCTGGGTGATGCTCTGCCCTTCCACCAGCCTGCCGGCCAACGCCTCGCGCAGCCCCAGGCGCTCCAGTACCTGGATGGCCGCCTGGCCGTAGGGCGCGGTCTTCGGGTTGGCGATGGCCAGGTGACGGAAGCCCTGGCCCTTGAGCACCTCGCCCCCAGCGTCCACGTAGCCCGGCCTTGCCGACCAGAGCGCCAGGGTGCCGATGGCATAGGTGAAGCGTGAACCGGGCAGCGCCTCGCCCTCTTCTTCGAGCCTGGCCGGGGTGGCCGCGTCGGCGGCGAGGAACACCTCGAAAGGCGCGCCGTGCCTGATCTGTGCGTAGAACTGTCCGGTCGCGCCGAAGGAAGCTACCAGCCTGTGACCGGTGGTGTTCCGGAAATCCTCGGCCATCGCCTGCAGCGGACCGGCGAAGTTGGCGGCCACCGCCACCTGCACCTCGTCGGCTGCCGCCCCCGACAGCCGGCCGATAGCGATCAAGGCGAACAGTGCGGTGAGGAAACGGCGGCGCATGGTGGGCTCCTGGCATGCTTGTCGTAGCGCTATAGCGAAAACTATATAGCGCTATCTCCTGCCCGCCAATCGCGATTCCCTCTGCCCTAACGGCGCAGCAGGCGCAGGCCGTTGAACACCACCAGCAGGCTGACGCCCATGTCGGCGAACACGGCCATCCACAGGGTCGCTTCGCCAGCAACCGCGACCGCCAGGAACAGCCCCTTGACGCCCAGCGCCAGGGCGATGTTCTGCCGGAGGATGCGCGCGGTCGCGCGGGACAGGCGCACGAAGGTGGCCAGCTTGCGCAGGTCGTCGTCCATCACCGCCACGTCGGCGGTCTCGATGGCACTGTCGCTGCCCGCCGCGCCCATGGCGTAGCCGATGTCCGCGCGGGCCAGGGCCGGGGCGTCGTTGATGCCGTCGCCGACCATGCCGACCACCAGCCCCTGGGCCTGCAGTGCTTCGATAGCGGCCAGCTTGTCGGCCGGCAGCAGGTTGCCGCGGGTCTCGTCGATGCCCACCTGGCGGCCGATGCTCTCCGCAGTGTGCGGGTTGTCGCCGCTCAGCATCAGGCTGCGGATGCCCAGCGCGTGCAGTTCGGCAAGGGCCGCACGGCTGGTCGGCTTGAGGGTGTCGGCCACGGCGAACAGGGCGAGCACCTGGCCTTCGGCGCAGAGCAGCACCACGCTCTTGCCCTGGCGCTCCAGCGCCTCCAGGCGTGCTTCCAGCTCCGCCGAGCAGAGGCCCAGATCCTCCACCAGGCGATGGTTGCCGAGATGGTAGAGGCGTCCCTCCACCTCGCCGCGGCAGCCGCGTCCCGGCAGGGCCGCGAAAGCGCGCACCGGCAGCAGGGCGATGGCCTCCGCCTCGGCCTGGCAGGCCAGGGCCAGAGACACCGGGTGGTCGGAGCGCGCCGCCAGGCTGGCGGCCACCGCGCGACTCAGCGCCGCGTCACCGGCAAGGAGCACGAAGTCGGTCTGCGCCGGGCGGCCGTGGGTGATGGTGCCGGTCTTGTCGAGGGCCAGCACGTCGAGGCGGCCGCCGCTCTCCAGATACACGCCGCCCTTGATCAGCAGGCCGTGGCGCGCCGCGGCGGCCAGGCCGCTGACGATGGTCACCGGGGTGGAGATCACCAGGGCGCAGGGGCAGGCCACCACCAGCAGAACCAGTGCGCGGTACAGCCAGTCCAGCCAGGCGCCGCCGAACAGCGGCGGCAACAGCGCCACCAGCAGGGCGAGAACGAATACCGTCGGGGTGTAGATGCGCGCGAAACGATCGACGAAGCGTTGGGTCGGCGCCTTGGCACCCTGGGCCTCCTCGACGCTGTGAATGATCCGCGCCAGGGTGCTGTCATTCGCCAGCGCGGTGACCCGATACTCCAGCTCGCCGCTCTGATTGATGGTGCCGGCGAACAGCAGATCGCCGACACCCTTCTCCACCGGGAGGCTTTCCCCAGTGATCGGCGCCTGGTCGACGCTGGAACGCCCCTCCAGCACCTCGCCGTCGAGACCGATGCGCTCGCCGGGGCGCACCCGCACCCGGGCGCCGATGGGCACCTCGGCGAGCGCCACGTCCCGCCAGGCACCATCGGCCTGCTGCACGCTGGCACGCTCCGGGGTCAGGGCCAGCAGACCACGGATCGCCCGCCGGGCGCGCTCCAGGGAACGCGCCTCGATGCGTTCGGCGATCACGAAGAGCACCATGACCATGGCCGCCTCCGGCCACTCGCCGATCAGCAACGCACCGGTCACCGCGATGCTCATCAGCGCGTTGATGTTGAGGTTGCGGTTCTTCAGCGCCACCCAACCCTTGCGATAGGTACCCAGGCCACAGATCAGGATGGCCGCCAGGGCCAGCCCGGCCACCGTCCACTCCGGCCACCGGCCGGCGAAGTGCAGCGCCTCGGCAAGCAGCGCCGCCAGCCCAGCAAGGGCCAACTGCCAGTTGCGCTGCGGCGCATCCTCGGGCAGCTCAGGCCGGGAATCGCTCTCCAGCTGTGGAGTGAAGCCCAACTCGCGGATCGCCTGCAGGATGCCCTCCAGGGCACCGGGGCCGTGCTGGATGCCAAGCACCCGCTGCAGCAGGTTGAACTCCAAGGCGAAGACTCCGGGCATGCCCTCCAGGCGACTGCGGATCAGCGCCTCCTCGGTGGGACAGTCCATCTGCTGGATGCGCACCCGGCTCAGGCGCGCCTCTCCGCCGGCGCCTGCCGTCGGCAGCGGGCTGGACGAATGGGCCTGAGGCTGACGCTCGGGATGCTGATGCTGGTGTCTGCAGCACTGGCTCATGACAACGACTCCGTTTCGGGGTTGTTGTCGAGTTAACACCCTGTAGTCACTATAGGGTCAAGCCACTGGAGGACCCGTCATGAAGATCGGTGAACTGGCCAGACTGACCGACTGCAGCGTGGAGACCATACGCTACTACGAGCGCGAGGGGTTGCTGCCGCCCGCGGCGCGGGGCGCGAACAACTACCGCGCCTACGGCGACGCCCACGTCGAGCGGCTGACCTTCATCCGCAACTGCCGCAGCCTAGACATGACCCACGAGGAAATCCGCCGCCTGCTGGAACTGCGCGAGCAGCCGCGGGCCGGCTGCGCTGACGCCAATGCGCTGATCGACGAGCACATCGCCCACGTACGGGCACGCATCGCCAGCCTGCAGGCCATGGAGCAGCAACTGCTGGAGCTGCGCCGGCAGTGCCGGGCCGGCGGCGAGGCCTGCGGCATCCTGCGGCGACTGAACGAGGCTGGGGCGGTGGAGGACCTCTCCCCGCCCGGACATTCCCACTTGGCCAACAGCCATGGGCACTGAAGCGAGACCCGGGCAGCCCGGGGATCAGGCCAGCTCTGAGACCACCGCGGCCAGGGCCTGGGCCGGGTCGGCAGCCTGGGTGATGGGCCGGCCTATCACCAGGAAGTCGGAACCGGCCTGGATGGCCCGGCGTGGGGTGAGGACGCGCCGCTGATCGTCCTGGGCACTGCCGGCCGGGCGGATCCCCGGAGTCACCAGTTGCAGGCGCGGATGCCCGGCCTTCAGCGCCGGCGCCTCCTGGGCCGAGCAGACCAGGCCGTCGAGCCCGGCCCGTTCGGCCAGCGCGGCGAGGCGCAAGACCTGCTCCTGGGGCTCCACGTCCAGACCGATGCCGGCCAGGTCGGCGCGCTCCATGCTGGTCAGTACGGTGACGCCGATCAACAGCGGCCGGGCGCCGGCGCACTGATCCAGGCTCTCGCGGCAGGCGGCCATCATGCGCAACCCGCCGGAGCAGTGCACGTTGACCATCCATACGCCCAGCTCGGCGGCGGCCTTCACCGCCATGGCGGTGGTGTTGGGAATGTCGTGGAACTTCAGGTCGAGGAACACCTCGAAGCCCCTGGCCTGCAACGCCTCCACCACCGCTGGGCCGCAGCGGGTGAACAGCTCCTTGCCGACCTTGACCCGGCACAGCCGCGGATCGAGCCGGTCGGCGAGAGCCAGGGCGGGCTCGCGGGCGGGAAAGTCGAGGGCGACGATGATCGGAGTCTGGCAGGCGGACATGGCGGGCTCTCAGCAAGTCGAAAACGGCGCGCATTGTAGCGGAAGCCTGCCCGGCGTGCCGCCCGCCCGCACGCACTGCGGATAAGCCGCCTGACAAGCGCCTGCGACGGGGTTATGGTGAGGCCATATCCCCGAAGGAGAACGCAGATGCCTTGGTATGCCTGGCTGATCCTGATCCTCGCCCTTGGTTCCATCCTCGGCGGCCTGCTCCTGTTGCGCGACACGGCGAAGAAGCTGCCGCTCAGCGAGGAGCAGCTGGAGCGCATCCGCCAGCGCAACCGCGAGCAGGAGGCCAAGGACGCGGAAGAAGACCGCTGAGCCGATCGTCGGCGGAGGGTTCGGCGGCCCTCTCGGCTACGCGAGAGCGTGCCAGAACCGATAACTAGTTCACGCTTCTGGGCATTCATGCGCATCCCCCGGCAACCGGGAGAGCCGGTACGCTGCTGCACCGCCTGTCGGACAATTATCCTCGCGGCTTCTTCACCAAGGACTGCCCAGCCATGGATAGCACTCCCAGCCCTTCCTCGCCCAAGAGCTCCATCCTGCTGACCGGCCTCTGCG
Source organism: Pseudomonas thermotolerans DSM 14292 (assembly GCF_000364625.1). Classification (GTDB taxonomy): domain Bacteria; phylum Pseudomonadota; class Gammaproteobacteria; order Pseudomonadales; family Pseudomonadaceae; genus Aquipseudomonas; species Aquipseudomonas thermotolerans. Next base: position 59,790 of record NZ_KB822618.1, on the reverse strand, counting down.
TCCTGCTGATCGGCTGCAGCGGCTCGAAGCAGACCGCACGCTTCTGCGACACCTCCGGCTGTTCGGAACGGCCGCTCACCACGGCAAGCGCCGACTACCTGCGCCAGCTTCCCGCCAGCAAGAGCGAACAGATTCTCCAGCTCGAACAGGCTGCGGCATCCAATCCCAAGGCCGCCTATGACCTGGGCCTGCGCTACTACTGCGGCGATGGCGTGGCGCGCAACGGCTACCAGGCGCTGCAATGGATGCGCAAGGCCGGCGATGGCGGCCTGCTGGAAGCTCAGAAGGCCCTGGGCGGCTTCTACCTGAGCGGTCTGGAAGAAACCGGCAGCGACCCGCAGGAGGCCGAGAAGTGGCTGTCCCTGGCCGCTGCTCAGGGCGACCGGGAATCCGCCGAGCTGCTGGAGCAGGCCGCCGAAGCCAAGCGCACTGAAGTCGAGGACTACCGCTGGCGCCAACACTGGCGGCAGTATTTCCGCGGTTACTGGTATCGCGGGTACCCCTACCTGGGACACTGGGCCCACGGCCACTGGTACTACCACTGAATCCAGAAGAAAAACATGGCGAGCCATGCCGGCACATGGCTCGGCCTGGCCGTCGAGGCCCCTGTCCTGCCAACACCAAGAAGAAACGGAGCCCCCCGCGATGAACATTCCTTTCTACTCGCAAAAGGCCGCCAAACTTTTCGGCCTGTGCCTGCTGGGCGCCACCCTCAGCGCCTGCGGCGGCATCGTCACCACCGGCAACCAGTCCACCGCCATGTCCGGCTCCGCTGGCGGCAGCACCAGCGTCGGCGCCAACCCGGAACTGGAACGCAGCGAGCGAACCCTGGGCACCATCGCCATCGACGACGGCCGCAACTCCGACTGGTACGGCCAGTTCGGCAGCGCCACCCAGGTCACCACCATCGAGCCGCTGTTGCGCCTCGCCGTGCAGCAGTCCAACTGCTTCGTCATCACCTCCATCGGCAACCAGCAGCTCGACAGCCGCCTGAGCCGGATCACCGACCAGCAGCGCAACTCCGGCGAATACCGCGCCGGCTCCAACCAGCAGAAAGGTCAGCGCGTAGCCGCCGACTACTTCCTGGAACCGAAGATCATCATCAACAACGACTCGGTCGGCGGCCTGGGCTCGGCCCTGAGCGGCCTGATCGGCAACAGCGCCGTCGCTGGCATTGCCGGCGCCATGCAGTCGAAGGCCTCGGTGGTGACCCTGTCGCTGTTCGATATCCGCTCCTCGGTGCAGATCTCCAGCTCCGAAGGCAGCGCCACCGCGACCAACTATGGCGCTGCCCTGTCCGCTTTCACCGGCGGCACCGCTGGCAGCCTGAGCGGCTTCTCGCGCACTCCGGAAGGCAAGGCCACCGTCGCCGCCTTCAACGACGCCTGGAACAAGATGATCGTCTCGCTGAAGAACTACCGCGCTCAGGAAGTCGAGGGTGGTCTGGGTACCGGCGGCTTGCTGAAGGTCAACTAAGCACCGCCTACGCCACTTCTGCGGCACGACCAAACAGAAAGGGGCTCCACGGAGCCCCTTTTCTGTTCTTGCAATTTCAGCGCTTGCGGTCGAAGCCCGGACGCTGCCCTTCGTGGGCCGGCGGGCGGCGCTTGGCCGGAGCCGGCTTGCGGGTCGGGCGTTCGCCCAGCTCCACGGCGTGCCCGGAGTGCTTCTTCTTGCCCACGTCACGGGGACGCTCCGCCAGCGGCGTACCACCCCGCTTGGTCGGACGCGGCGCCTCGCCGCGCGGCTTGCGCGCCGGCCGCTCGGCTTCGTCTAGGGGCGGACGCAGCACGCGCTCCTTGCGGCCCGCACGAGCGGCCGGCACCGGCTTGGCGGACTTGCGCTGCAGGCGATCGAGCTTGTCGCGCATCTTCTCCTTCATAGCCGGCAGCGGTACCGGCTTGAGCCCGACCTCGGCGCTGAGGATGTCCACCTCAGCCTGGGTCATTTCGCGCCAGCGGCCCATGGTCAGCTCGGAAGTCAGGAACACCGGGCCGAAGCGCACGCGCTTAAGGCGACTGACCACCACGCCCTGGGATTCCCAGAGGCGCCGCACCTCACGGTTGCGCCCCTCCATCACCACGCAGTGGTACCAGCGGTTCAGGCCCTCGCCCTCGGGCGCCGCCTGGATGTCGGTGAAGCGCGCCGGGCCGTCCTCGAGCATCACGCCTTCCTTGAGGCGCTCGATCATCTCCTCGGTAACCTCGCCGCGGACGCGCACCGCGTACTCGCGGTCCATCTGGTAGGAAGGGTGCATCAGGCGGTTGGCCAGCTCGCCATCGGTGGTGAACAGCAGCAGGCCGGTGGTATTGATGTCCAGGCGGCCGATGTTGATCCAGCGACCCTCCTTGAGCTTGGGCAGGCGGTCGAACACGGTCGGGCGGCCTTCCGGGTCCTCGCGGGTGCAGATTTCGCCCTCCGGCTTGTTGTAGATCAGCACGCGGCGGACGATTTCGGCGCGCTCCTCGCGCTTGATCAGGCGGCCGTCGACGCTGATGGCGTCGCTCGGTTCGACGCGCTGGCCGAGGCTGGCCACCACGCTATTGACCTTGACTCGGCCCTCGCTGATCCAGGCCTCGGCATCGCGGCGCGACGCCAGGCCGAGACGGGCGAGGACCTTCTGAAGCTTCTCGCCGCCGGGTCTGGATGGGGACTCACTCATCTGGGCACCTCCCGGTGTATCTCTGTGATGAAGGGCGCGCATCATACGCGCTTCGCCGCTTCGGCGCACGGATCGCAGGCTGCGGTGACGTTTTCCTGCAGGCAGCCCCTCCAGCCTAGCCGCTCAGCGCCGCTTGCGCCGCCCGGTGGCCTCCATGGCCAGCAGGCGCAGGTCGGCGATCGCCAGCAGGGTGCGCCGCTCGGCCTTGTCGAGCGTCTTCCACTCCTTGATCTCCTGGCGGCTGCGCCCGCAGCCCAGGCAGACGTCCTGCTTGAATTCGCAGACCTTGATACAGGGATTCTGACTCATGTCGGCAACCTGCCACTGGGGAAAGCGCCGCCAGCATAAGGCACGAGGGCCGGCATCGGGATTGAAAGTCTCAATCCCCTCAATGCAGCGGATCGTCGGCATCCACCGCCGCGTCCTGCGGAGTCGCCTCCGGCTCGGCCGCCTGCAGCAGGTCGTCGAAGTCGGTCTTCAGGCCCTGCTCCATGGCGTCCAGTTCGGCCAGGAGGGTACCGAAGCTGGTCTCGCTGCGCGCCGGCGGCTCGTCGCCGGCCGCGGCCAGGTCGGCACGCGCCTGCAGATCGGCGGGCACCGGCGCCTCCTCGTCAAGGGCGAACTCGGGTTCCGCCTCCAGCTCGCGCAGCTCGGCCAAAGGCGGCAGTTCGTCGAGACTCTTCAGGTTGAAGTGGTCGAGGAACGCCCGGGTGGTGGCGAACATCGCCGGCTTGCCGGGTACGTCACGGTAGCCGACCACGCGGATCCACTCGCGCTCCTGGAGGGTCTTGATGATCTGGCTGTTGACCGCCACGCCGCGGATCTCCTCGATCTCGCCGCGGGTGATCGGCTGCCGGTAGGCGATCAGCGCCAAGGTCTCCAGCAAGGCGCGGGAATAGCGCTGCGGTCGCTCCTCCCAGAGTCGCCCGACCCATGGAGCGAAGCGCTCGCGGACCTGCAGGCGGTAGCCGGAAGCCACCTCCTTGAGCTCGAAGCCACGCCCCTTGCAGGACTTGCCGAGCAGTCCCAGAGCCTCGCGGAACAGTGCCGGCTCGGGGCGCTCGCCCTCCTCGAAGAGCTCCTGGAGGCGCTCCAGGGACAGCGGCTTGCCGGCGGCGAGGAGGATCGCCTCCAGCAGCGAGGCCAGTTCCTTGGGATCGGTCAGGTTCATCTATTCCACTCTTGCCCGCACGTGGATGGCGCCGAACTGCTCATTCTGCACCAGCTCGACGAGGGATTCCTTGATCAGTTCGAGGACCGCCATGAAGGTCACCACCACCCCCAGGCGCCCCTCCTCGGCGCGGAACAGCGCGACGAAGGGCACGAAGCCGCCGTCCTTGAGACGTTCCAGCACCTCGCTCATGCGCTCGCGGGTGGACAATGCCTCGCGAGTCACGTGGTGGCTCTCGAACATGTCGGCGCGACGCAGCACCTCGGCCATGGACAGCAGCAGCTCCTCCAGGCTGACCTGTGGCAGCAGCTTGCGCGCCCGCGCTTCCGGGGCCTCCAGGCGCGGCACGACGATCTCGCGACCGACCCGCGGCAAGCCGTCGAGCTCCTCGGCGGCACTCTTGAAGCGCTCGTATTCCTGCAGGCGGCGGATCAGCTCGGCTCGCGGATCCTCCTCGTCCTCCTCGGCCTCCGCCGAGCGCGGCAGCAGCATGCGCGACTTGATCTCGGCGAGCATGGCGGCCATCACCAGGTACTCGGCGGCCAGCTCCAGGCGCACCGCCTTCATCAGCTCGACGTACCCCATGTACTGACGGGTGATCTCCGCCACCGGGATGTCGAGGATGTCGATGTTCTGCTTGCGGATCAGGTAGAGGAGCAGGTCCAGCGGTCCCTCGAAGGCCTCGAGGAACACCTCCAGGGCATCCGGCGGGATGTACAGGTCCTGGGGCAGCTCGGTGATCGCCTGACCGTAGACCAGGGCGAACGGCAGCTCCTGCTGGGCGTCGGCCTGGCTGTCGGCGGGGTCTGGCGTGCTGTCCTGCATGGCGTCCTCATGCACCGAATGGGGAACCGGCGATTTGCCGGACGGGTCGAACTCTTCGAGAGCCGCCCCGGCATTCTATATCGAGTTGCCTCAGGCCTGCCGCCGCTGCTCGGAGCCTTTCCCGCCCGACGCAATGATGAGGGACTGCCAGATGAAAATCCTGATGACGATGCTCAGCGCGCTGCTGCTGACGCTCAGCCTGGCCCAGTTGCCGGCCCAGGCCGCGATGATCGCCACCGACGAGGTGGTCGCCAACCAGCAGGTGGAGGCCGACCGCGACAAAGTCCGCGACTTCCTGAGCCGGGCCAGCGTGGAAGAACGCATGAAGGTGCTCGGCGTAGACGCCGCGGCGGCGCGCAGCCGGGTCGACGCCCTGACTCCCGCGGAAGTCGCCAGCCTGGCGCAGCGCATCGACAGCCTGCCGGTCGGCGGCGCGCTGAGCGGCACCGACGTGATCATCATCCTCCTGGTGGCGATCCTGGTGGTACTGATCCTCTAGGCCCGATCGCCTCGTCCGCCCCGGCCCGAGGTCGGAAGCCTCGCCTGTCAGGCCAGCTCAGCGAAGGGTGTCGGGTCGCCACAACCGACGCGCAGCACCTCCACCTCGTCGTCCACCAGGCTGACCACGGTGGAGGCTTCCAACCCGCCGAAACCGCCGTCGATGACCAGATCCACCTGATGCTCGAGGATCTGGCGCATCTCGTAAGGATCGCTCATAGGCAGTTCCTCGCCGGGGAGGATCAAGCTACTACTGATCAGCGGCTCGCCCAGCTCGGCGAGCAATGCCTGGGCGATGGGATGTACCGGCACGCGCAGACCGATGGTGCGCCGCTTGGGATGCAGCAGCATGCGCGGCACCTCGCGGGTGGCGTTGAGGATGAAGGTGTAGGACCCCGGGGTGTAGGTGCGCAGCAAGCGGAAGGCAACGGTGTCCACCTTGGCGAACAGGCCGAGCTGCGAGAGATCACGGCATACCAGGGTGAAGTTGTGCTTGTCGTCCAGTCGGCGCAGGTGGCGGATACGATCCACCGCGCTCTTCTCGCCGATCCGGCAACCGACCGCGTAGGAGGAGTCCGTCGGGTAGACGATCACCCCGCCTTTCCTGACGATCTCCACGGCCTGTTTGATCAGACGGGGTTGCGGGTTTTCCGGGTGGACCTGGAAGAATTGGCTCACATTGACTCCCTGTTCAGCGTGCAACGGAAACGCATTGGCCATAGTCGAAACGCGTCCAGAGTGGCGGCAGATCTTCCGGCAAGGCGCGAAACAGGCCCAGTTCGGACCACTGCCCCGGGGCATGGAAATCACTGCCGACGCTCGCCAGCAGACCGAACTCCCGGACCAGAATCGCCAGGCTGCCGACCTGTTCAGCCGGCTGCATGCCGTTGACCACCTCCAGAGCATGCCCTCCCGCGGCGACGAATTCGGCCACCAGCCGGCGCCGCTTGCTGCGGGTGAAATCGTAATACCAAGGGTGCGCCAGACTGATCCAGGCACCCGACTCTCTCAGCGTAGCAACCGTCTGCTCGAGCGTCGGCCAATGCTGCTTGACGTCGCCCAGCTTGCCGGCCCCCAGCCACTTGCGGAACGCCTCGGCGCGGTCGCGCACGTGGCCGGCGCGCACCAGGTATTCGGCGAAATGCGGACGAGCCGGGGCGTTCTCGCTGTCGCCCAGTTCACACTGGACCTGCCGGGCGCCGAAGAAGGCTCCTGGCATGCCCTTGGCCTCCAGGCGCCGGCCGATCTCCTCGGCACGCCGCCAGCGGCCCTCGTGCAGTTCGGCCAGCGCCCGGCGCAAGGCTGGCGCGTCGGCGGCGAAACCGTAGCCGAGCACGTGGATGGTCGCCCCTCCCCAGGTGCAGGACAGCTCCACGCCATTGATCAGGCGCAGCCCCAGACTGTCGGCCGCCGCCCGCGCCTCGTCCAGCCCCTCCAGAGTGTCGTGGTCGGTCAGGGCCAGCAGGCGCACGCCTCGCTCGTGGGCTCGGGCGACCAGAGCAGCGGGCGTCAGCGCACCGTCCGAAGCGGTGCTGTGACAATGCAGGTCGATGGACATGGGGCAGGTTTTCCATTCAGGGATATGGCCGAGACGGAACCTCAACAGCCCCGGGTTGTTTGATATTATGCCGGCACATCCCGCACCTGGCTGCCACCGTGAAACAATTCATCGATTTCATCCCCCTGATCCTCTTCTTCATCGTCTACAAGCTCGATCCGCGCAGCATCGAACTGGCCGGCCATGAACTGACTCTCGGGGGCATCTTCAGCGCCACGGCGGTACTCATCCTCAGCTCGCTGGTGGTGTACGGCAGCCTGCTGGCGATCCAGCGCCGCCTCGACAAGGGGCAGTGGCTGACCCTGATCGGCTGCCTGGCCTTCGGTTCCCTGACCCTGCTGTTCCACGACGAAACCTTCCTGAAGTGGAAAGCCCCGGTGGTGAGCTGGCTGTTCGCCATCGGTTTCGCCGCCAGCCACTTCATCGGCGACAGGCCGCTGATCCAGCGCATGATGGGTCACGCCGTGCAACTGCCGCAGCCGATCTGGAACCGTCTGAACGTCGCCTGGGTGCTGTTCTTCATCATCAGCGGCGCGGCCAACCTGTTCGTGGCCTTCACCTTCGAAAGCATCTGGGTCGACTTCAAGGTCTTCGGCAGCCTGGGCATGACCCTGCTGTTCCTGATCGGCCAGGGCCTATTCCTGGCCCGCCACATCCACGACGGCGCCCAAGGGGCCGTACCCTCCGCCACCAAGAGCAAGGACTGACATGCTGTACGCCATCATCGCCACCGACGTCGCCAACTCCCTGGAAAAACGCCTGGCCGCCCGTCCGGCCCACCTCGCCCGCCTCGAGCAGCTGAAGGCCGAAGGCCGTCTGGTCCTCGCCGGCCCGCACCCGGCCGTGGACAGCAACGACCCGGGCGCCGCCGGCTTCACCGGCAGCCTGGTGGTGGCCGAGTTCGAGTCCCTGGAAGCCGCCCAGCGCTGGGCCGATGCCGACCCCTACTGCGAAGCCGGCGTGTACGGTCAGGTGATCGTCAAGCCGTTCCGCAAGGTCCTGCCCTGACGGACAGCCGGATGGCCGGAGCGCCAGCCGCGAGATTGCCGACAACCTGCTGGAAAGGGGAGTTCCAATGCGCCGTACGTTGTCCCTGCTGTTCGCCGGCCTGCTGGCCGCTCCGGGCCTGATGGCCGAGGAAGCCGCGGTACCGGCCAGCCCCGATCCACGACTCGTCGCGCTGGAACAGCGCCTGGCCGAGAGCGAACGTCTGCGTGGCGAGCTGGATAGTCGCCTGCAGAGTCTTCGGAAGGACGGCGACGCCCAGCTGACGCGCCTGCTCCAGGAAAACCGGCGCCTCAAGCTGCAACTCAATGAAGCGCTGGCCGAACGGCAGCCCCGCTGGCTCGACGAGCGGCAGCAATGGTTCGCCGCCGGCGGCGGCGTGGCCCTGCTCGGCGTGCTGCTCGGAGCCCTACTGCGTGGCCGGCGCAGGACCCGCCGGGAATGGTTGAACTGAATCCTCTATGAGCGACCTGCTGCTGATCGACGACGACCAGGAACTCTGCGAACTGCTGGTCGCCTGGCTGACCCAGGAAGGCTTCCACGTCCGCGCCTGCCACGACGGTGTTTCCGCCCGCGCCGCGCTGGCCGCCACCCCGCCGGCGGCGGTGGTTCTAGACGTGATGCTGCCGGACGGCAGCGGACTGGAGCTGCTCAAACGGCTGCGCAGCGAGCACCCCGAACTGCCGGTGCTGATGCTCTCGGCGCGCGGCGAGCCGCTGGACCGCATCATCGGCCTGGAGCTCGGCGCCGACGACTACCTGGCCAAGCCCTGCGATCCCCGCGAGCTGACCGCCCGCCTGCGCGCCGTGCTGCGCCGCAGCAGCCAACCGCCGAGCGTCTCCGGGCAACTGGAGGTCGGCGACCTGTGCTTCAGCCCGGCCCGCGGAGTGGTCAACATCGGCAACCACGAGGTTTTCCTCACCCTCTCCGAGGGGCGCATCCTCGAGGCCCTGCTGCGCCAGCCCGGCGAGCCGTTGGACAAGCAGGAACTCGCCCAGCTGGCCCTGGGCCGCAAGCTGACCCTCTACGACCGCAGCCTGGACATGCACGTCAGCAACCTGCGCAAGAAGATCGGTCCGCATCCGGACGGCCGCCCGCGCATCCTCGCGCTGCGCAGCCGCGGCTACTACTACGCGCCCTGACGGCGGGCCAGCCCCGCCCCGGCGCTCTCCAACCCCCATTCACCTTTACCCAGTCTTTACCCACACCTGACTGCGCTTGACCTTGACCTCCCTAGACTGAGCTCATCCGGCAAGCGGCCGGATCCTTGAAAGGAGATACCCCATGCGCAAGACCCTTATCGCTACCCTCCTCGCCATCAGCCTGCCGGCTGCCGCCCTGGCCAATCCGTTCGGCCACCATGGCCCCCGCGGTGGCGACCACGGCCCGCGCCACTTCCACGAGCTGAACCTGACCAAGGAGCAGCAGCGTGAAATCGCCAAGCTGATGGGCGATGAAATGAAGAATCAGCGCAAGATCACCAAGCGCTACCTGGACAAGCTGCCGGAGAGCGAGAAGAAGGCCATGGAGAAGGACCTGCAGGAAAACCGCGAGAAAACCCAGAAGGGTATCCGCGCCCTGCTGAACGCAGACCAGCAGAAAGCCTTCGACGAGCACCTGAAGAAGCTCGAGGAGAAACGTGCCGAGCGCGCCGAGTTCGAGGCCTGGAAAGCCGAGAAGGCCAAGAAGGCCCAGTAATCCCGAGCCGAAAACCGCCGGTACTCCCCCGCCATGGAGAGCATCGGCCCCTGATCCCACCCGCCTGGCCACAACGGCCAGGCGGGTTTCGTCATCTTCCGAGGAGTCGCCGTGCGTTCCCTGTTCTGGCGCATCTTCGCCAGCTTCTGGCTGGCCATCGCCCTGGTCGCCGGGCTGTCGCTGCTGTTCGGCCACGCGCTGAATCAGGACGCCTGGATCATCGCCCGCCATCCGGCGCTCAAGGAGCTGCCGGAGACTTGGGTACAGGTCTACCGGGAACACGGCCCCGAGGCGGCCCAGAAGCTGCTGGAGCAACGCAAGCGGCGCTACCGGGTCGACACCCAGGTGCTCGACAGCAGCGGCGAACCCCTGGTGCGCGGTACCCTGCCGCCGCGCGCCGCAGCGTTCGAGGCGCGCCACCGCGCCCCCCTGCCCTGGCGTCGGCTGACCCAGGAATACAGAGGCCCCGACGGCGAATCCTATCTGTTCATCTACCGCATCCCCCACCCGGAGCTGGATGCCTGGCACCGCAGCAGCCTGGCCTGGCCACTCGCCGCCCTGGGCATCGCCCTGGTGGTGCTCACCGTGTTCAGCCTGCTGCTGACCCTGTCCATCACCCGCCCGCTGGATCGCCTGCGCCGCGCCGTGCATGACCTGGGGCGCACCGCCTACCAGCAAAACAGCCTGGAGCGCCTGGGCCGCCGGCGCGACGAGCTGGGCGTACTGGCCAGCGACTTCAACCGCATGGGCCAGCGCCTGCAGGGGCTGATCGCCAGCCAGCGCCAGCTGCTGCGCGACGTCTCCCACGAACTGCGCTCGCCACTGGCCCGCCTGCGCATCGCCCTGGCCCTGGCCGAGCGCGCCTCGCCGGAGGAGCGCGAGAATCTCTGGCCACGCCTCGGCCAGGAATGCGACCGCCTGGAGGCGCTGATCGCCGAGATCCTCGCCCTCGCCCGCCTGGATGCCGAGCCCGGCGCCCGCCAGCCGGTGGTCCCGCGCGCCCAGCTCGAACAGTTGCGCGAGGACGCCCGGCTGGTCGCCCCGCGCCAGGAGATCCGCATCAGCGGCGGCGAAGGCCTGGAACTGCAGGGCTGGCCGGACATGATCAACCGCGCCCTGGACAACCTGCTGCGCAACGCCCTGCGCTTCAATCCGGAGGATCGGCCGGTGGAGATCGACATCCGCCGCGACGCCGGGCGCATCCGCATCCGCATCCGCGACCACGGCCCGGGCGTGCCGGCGGAGCACCTGGGCCAGCTCGGCGAGCCGTTCTTCCGCGCGCCCCAGCAGAGCGCCCCCGGCCACGGCCTCGGCCTGGCCATCGCCCGCCGCGCCATCGAGCGGCATGGCGGCAAGCTGCGGCTGGACAACCACCCCGAGGGCGGCTTCATCGCCGAGGTGGAGTTGCCGGTCTGAGAGCCCGGACCGCCGCCCCCTACACCTGCAGCAGGCGCTCGCGCAGGGCCTGGATCTGGTCGCGCACCTCGGCGGCGGCCTCGAACTCCAGGTCGCGGGCCAGCTGCATCATCTTCTCCTCGAGCTGGCGGATGCGCTTGGTGATCTCGCTCGGCGAACGCAGCTCGCTCTCGTAGCGGCCGCTCTCCTCCGCCACCTTGGCCACGCCCTTGCGCTTGCCGCCGCGCGAGCCGGGCACGGTGGCGCCTTCGAGGATGTCCTGGACCTCCTTCTTGACCCCCTTGGGCACTATGCCGTGGGCCTCGTTGAAGGCTATCTGCTTGGCGCGACGCCGCTCGGTCTCGTCGATGGCGCGCTGCATCGAGCCGGTGATGGTGTCGGCATAGAGGATCGCCTTGCCGTGCAGGTTGCGCGCGGCGCGGCCGATGGTCTGGATCAGCGAGCGCTCGGAGCGCAGGAAGCCTTCCTTGTCGGCATCGAGGATCGCCACTAGGGCCACCTCGGGCATGTCCAGCCCCTCACGCAGCAGGTTGATGCCGACCAGCACGTCGAAGGCGCCGATGCGCAGGTCGCGGATGATCTCCACGCGTTCCACGGTATCGATGTCCGAGTGCAGATAGCGCACCCGTACGTCGTGGTCGGCCAGGTAGTCGGTGAGGTCCTCGGCCATGCGCTTGGTTAGGGTGGTGACCAGCACGCGCTGGTCGGCGGCCACCCGCTTGCGGATTTCCGAGAGCAGATCGTCCACCTGGGTGGTGGCCGGACGCACCTCGATCTCCGGGTCCACCAGGCCGGTGGGACGCACCACCTGCTCGACCACCCGCCCGGAATGCTCGGCCTCGTAGGGCCCCGGAGTGGCGGAAACGAAGATGGTCTGCGGGCAGACCGCCTCCCACTCCTCGAAGCGCAGCGGCCGGTTGTCCAGCGCCGAGGGCAGTCGGAAGCCGTACTCCACCAGGGTTTCCTTGCGCGAGCGATCGCCCTTGTACATGGCGCCGACCTGCGGGACGGTGACGTGGGACTCGTCGATCACCAGCAGGGCGTTGTCCGGCAGGTAGTCGTAGAGGGTCGGCGGCGGCTCCCCCGGGGCGCGCCCGGAAAGGTAGCGCGAGTAGTTCTCGATGCCGTTGCAGTAACCCAGCTCGAGGATCATCTCCAGATCGAAGCGGGTGCGCTGCTCCAGGCGCTGCGCCTCCACCAGTTTGTTGTGTGCACGCAGCCATTCCAGGCGCTCGGCCAGCTCCACCTTGATCTGCTCCACCGCGCCGAGCAGGGTCTCGCGCGGGGTGACGTAGTGGGTCTTCGGATAGAAGGTGAAGCGCGGCAGCTTCTTGATCACCTCGCCGGTCAGCGGGTCGAAGGCCGCCAGGCTCTCCACCTCGTCGTCGAACAGCTCGACGCGCACCGCTTCCAGCTCGGATTCGGCCGGGAAGATGTCGATCACGTCGCCGCGCACCCGGAAGCTGGCGCGGGCGAAGTCCAGGTCGTTGCGGGTGTACTGCAGCTCGGTGAGGCGGCGCAGCAAGGTACGCTGGTCCATTCTGTCGCCGCGGTCGATGTGCAGGACCATCTTCAGGTACTCCTCCGGACTACCCAGGCCGTAGATGGAGGAGACGGTGGCCACCACGATGACGTCGCGCCGCTCGATCAACGCCTTGGTGGCGGACAGGCGCATCTGCTCAATGTGGTCGTTGATCGAGGCATCCTTCTCGATGAAGGTGTCCGAGGCCGGCACGTAGGCTTCCGGCTGGTAGTAGTCGTAATAGGAGACGAAATACTCCACTGCGTTGTGCGGGAAGAACGCTTTGAACTCACCGTACAGCTGCGCGGCCAGGGTCTTGTTGTGGGCCAGCACCAGGGTCGGGCGCTGTACCTGTGCGATCACGTTGGCGATGCTGAAGGTCTTGCCGGAACCGGTCACCCCTAGCAGCGTCTGGTGCGAGAGGCCGGCCTCCAGCCCCTCGACCATCTGGCGGATGGCTTCCGGTTGGTCGCCCGCAGGCTGGTAACGGGTCACGAGCTGGAACTGAGACATGGCTTTCCTCTATGCAATGGCACGCGCGCCGGGCAACGAACGCGATGCGGATCGGCGACTGTGACGCCCCCCGACAGACTACGTCAAAGTCCCGTGTACCGGGATGGGAAACGACGCCGGGCAGGGGCTGTGCCCCGCCAGCCGTTTCTCGGGAGAAAAGCCTTTAATTCGGGCGTTTTCACTGTCGCCCCGTACACAGGGGACCGCTATACTAGCGCCCCGTTCAGGCGTCCCCAACGCCCCAGAGGGGGACGCAAGGCCTCCACCCTCACCTTCGAGCAGCCGCATCCATCATGAGTCTCTTCTCCGCCGTAGAAATGGCCCCCCGGGACCCCATCCTGGGCCTCAACGAAGCGTTCAATGCCGATCCCCGTCCCACCAAGGTGAACCTGGGCGTGGGCGTCTACTACAACGAAGAAGGCCGCATTCCGCTGCTGCGCGCCGTCGCCGAGGCCGAGAAGGCCCGCCTGGCGGCCCACGCCCCACGCGGCTACCTGCCGATCGAAGGTATCGCCGCCTATGACCAGGCGGTGCAGAAACTGCTGTTCGGCAACGACTCCGCGCTGCTCGCCGAGGGGCGCGCGGTCACCACCCAGGCCCTGGGCGGCACCGGCGCGTTGAAGATTGGCGCCGACTTCCTCAAGCGCTTGCTGCCGAATGCCGTGGTGGCCATCAGCAACCCGAGCTGGGAAAACCACCGCGCGCTATTCGAGGCGGCCGGCTTCCCGGTGCAGAACTACCGCTACTACGACCCGGCCAGCCACGGCGTGGATCGCGCCGGCCTGCTGGAAGACCTGCGCGCCCTGCCGGCCCGCTCCATCGTGGTGCTGCACGCCTGCTGCCACAACCCGACCGGCGTGGACCTCAAGCCCGAGGACTGGAAAGCCGTGCTGGAGGTGCTGCGTGAGCGCGAGCACGTGCCCTTCCTGGACATCGCCTATCAAGGCTTCGGCGACGGCATCGATCAGGACGCCGAAGCGGTGCGCCTGTTCGCCGCCTCCGGCCTGCAGTTCTTCGTCTCCAGCTCCTTCTCCAAATCCTTCTCGCTGTACGGCGAGCGCGTCGGCGCCCTGTCCATCGTCACCGCCTCGAAGGACGAGGCCGTCCGCGTGCTGTCGCAGGTCAAGCGGGTAATCCGCACCAACTACTCCAACCCGCCGACTCACGGCGCCAGCGTGGTCTCCGCGGTGCTCAACAGCCCCGAGCTTCGCGCCCTGTGGGAAGAGGAACTGGGCGAGATGCGCGAGCGCATCCGCAACATGCGCCTGGCCATGGTCAAGCAGCTGGCCGAACTGGGCGCCAAGCGCGACTTCGGCTTCGTCACCGAACAGCGCGGCATGTTCTCCTACTCGGGCCTGACCGCCGAGCAGGTGGAGCGCCTGAAGAGCGAGTTCGGCATCTACGCAGTGGGGACCGGGCGCATCTGCGTCGCCGCGCTGAACGACAGCAATCTGGACGCGGTCACCCGCGCCATCGCACAGGTACTGTGAAAAAAAATCCGCTGAGGGAAGTCGGCAACGCTTGACTTCCCCTTTTTAATCAGTAGGATACGCACCGTTGTTCCGCGATAGCTCAGTCGGTAGAGCAAGTGACTGTTAATCACTGGGTCCCTGGTTCGAGTCCAGGTCGCGGAGCCAAACTTCAAAGCCCTGAGTGAAAGCTCGGGGCTTTTTCATTGGCGGCTCTGGAACTCTCACCAGGGACTGCGTCCCCGGTTATTCGGCCCTAACGGGCCTCCCCCCCTGCGGGGCTGCGTCTAAGCGCGTTCGGCTTGCGCCGTCGAGCCCGGATCGCCGAGCCAAGCTCGTAAGCCACGAATGAAAGCGCGGGGCTTGCGGTTTTCCGGCCGCAGGCTGCCCGCGCCGACCATTCGACCCTGCGCTTCCACGCCCTGCCGCACCGGCGCCTGCCCTCTCCGCGCGAGACGCTGCCGGCATGGAGCGGAACGGCCACTCACAACCGCCGCAGATGGCAGGTCACTTCCTCGCGGTCGTGGTAGAGCTGTTTGCAGCCGATGACGACCCTGACTCCACGGCCCTGCAGACCGTCGGCGATGCGCTCCAGCAGGCGGCGCACCTCGGCGTAACGCTGCTTCATCGGCAGCTTGAGGTTGACCACCGCCTCGCGGCACAGCCCCTCGCCCAGCCAGGTCTCGATCAGCGCCGCGGTGCGCGCCGGCTTCTCGACGATGTCGCAGACCATCCAGTCCACCGGCTTGCGAGGACGGAACACGAAGCCGTCGGCGCGCAGGTGCTCGACCAGCCCGGAGTCCATCAGACTCGGCGCCATGGGGCCATTGTCCACGGCGGTGACCCGCATGTGCCGGTTGACCAGCTGCCAGGTCCAGCCGCCGGGGGCAGCGCCCAGGTCCACGGCAGTCATCGCCGGAGCCAGGCGGTTTTCCCATTCGTCACGGGGGATGAAGTGGTGCCAGGCCTCCTCCAGCTTGAGGGTCGAGCGACTCGGTGCCTCGCGGGGAAACTTCAGACGCGGGATGCCCATGGGCCACATCGCCGAGTTGTCCGCCTCGGCCAGGCCGAGGAAGGCCTCGCGGCCGCTGCGGAAGGTCAGCAGCAGGCGCGGCTTGCCGGCGTCCTCCACCAGCCGCCCGGCCTTGACCAGGGCCTTGCGCAGCGGCATCTCGAATTTCCGGCAGAAGGTGGACAGCTCCTTGCCTTCGTTGCTGTCGAACACCTCTAGCCACAGGCTGCCGCACACCGGGTAGTCGGCCAGGGCCTCGAGCAGTGCGCCGACCCGGTCGCTTTCCGGCAGGCCGACGAAACGCCCGCGCGCCCACTGGCGGGGGAAGATCAGCCCGGCGAAACGCAGCCGGCGCATCAGTTGCGCGGCGCCGTCGGCCTCAGCACAGATGAACTCCGCATAGGCGGTGCCCGGCTTGGCCTTGGCGTAGCCGGCGATGCCCAGGCCGACGGCGTGCTCAGTGATCTCCGCGCACACCTCTCCCTCGAAGCCTGGACGGCAGTGCAGTAGCAAAGAATTCATGGGAAAGTCTCCTGAGGCCGCGCATGATAGCGGAATCGCCGGGGTTCTGACCGGGCGGACTGGCAAAAGGCGGCAAAGCGGTCTAGCTTGTTGGTTCCAGTCCGTGAACCGGCCCGAGCCGTGAGGGCCTGTGAGGAGAGTCTGCAATGCCGTCCCTGGATAGCTTCAACTGCCGCCGCACCCTGCAGGTCGGCGGTCGGGTCTACCACTATTTCGACCTGCCCAGCGCCTCACGCAGCCTGGGCGACATCAGCCGCCTGCCGATATCCCTGAAGGTGCTGCTGGAAAACCTGCTGCGCTTCGAGGACGACGCCACCGTCAGAGCCGCGGACATCCGCGCCCTGGTGGACTGGCAGAAGACCCGCAGCTCCGCGCACGAGATCCAGTACCGCCCGGCCCGGGTGCTGATGCAGGACTTCACCGGCGTGCCGGCAGTGGTCGACCTGGCGGCGATGCGCGCGGCCATGGCCGCGGCCGGTGGCGATCCGCAGAAGATCAACCCGCTGTCGCCGGTGGATCTGGTCATCGACCACTCGGTGATGGTCGACCGCTATGCCTCGCCGCAGGCCTTCGCCGACAACGTGGCCCTGGAGATGCGCCGCAACGGTGAGCGCTACAGCTTCCTGCGCTGGGGCCAGCACGCCTTCGCCAACTTCCGCGTGGTGCCGCCGGGCACCGGCATCTGCCACCAGGTCAACCTGGAGTACCTGGCCCGCACCGTGTGGACCCGGGAAGAAGACGGCCGGCTGTACGCCTTCCCCGACACCCTGGTCGGCACCGACTCGCACACCACGATGATCAACGGTCTCGGCGTGCTCGGCTGGGGCGTCGGCGGCATCGAGGCGGAAGCGGCCATGCTCGGCCAGCCGGTATCCATGCTGATTCCCGAGGTGATCGGCTTCAAGCTCACCGGCAGGCTGCGCGAAGGCATCACCGCCACCGACCTGGTGCTGACCGTCACCCAGATGCTGCGCCAGAAGGGCGTGGTGGGGAAATTCGTGGAGTTCTACGGCGACGGACTGGCCGACCTGCCCCTGGCCGACCGCGCCACCATCGCCAACATGGCCCCGGAATACGGCGCCACCTGCGGTTTCTTCCCGGTCGACGAGGTCACCCTCGCCTACCTGCGCCTGTCCGGCCGTCCGGAAGACAGCGTGCAGCTGGTGGAGGCCTACAGCAAGGTCCAGGGAATGTGGCGCGAGCCGGGCCACGAGCCGCTGTTCACCGACACCCTGGAGCTGGACCTGGGCAGCGTCGAGGCCAGCCTGGCCGGCCCGAAACGCCCGCAGGACCGCGTGGTGCTTCCCCAGGTGCCCAAGGCCTTCGCCGATGCCCTGGCCCTGCAGCCCAAGGCTGCCGACCAGGCCGGCGCCGGCAAGCCGCTGGTCGAGCACGACGGGCAGCGCTACGAGCTGGAGGACGGCGCCGTGGTGATCGCCGCCATTACCAGCTGCACCAACACCTCCAACCCCAGCGTGATGATGGCCGCCGGCCTCCTGGCGAAAAAGGCGGTGGAAAAGGGTCTGACCCGCAAGCCCTGGGTGAAGAGCTCGCTGGCGCCCGGCTCCAAGGTGGTCACCGACTACTTCCAGGCTGCCGGCCTCACCCCCTACCTAGAACAGCTCGGCTTCCACCTGGTCGGCTACGGCTGCACCACCTGCATCGGCAACTCCGGGCCGCTGCTCGAGCCCATCGAGAAGGCCATCCAGCAGGCCGACCTGACGGTCGCCTCGGTGCTTTCCGGCAACCGCAACTTCGAGGGCCGCGTGCATCCACTGGTGAAGACCAACTGGCTGGCCTCGCCGCCTTTGGTGGTGGCCTTTGCCCTGGCCGGCAGCGTGCGCCTCGACCTCAGTCGCGAACCGCTGGGCACCGGCAAGGACGGCCAGCCGGTGTACCTGCACGACATCTGGCCTAGCCAGGCGGAGATCGCCGCGGCCATCGCCCGGGTCGACAGCGGCATGTTCCGCAAGGAATACGCCGAGGTGTTCGCCGGCGACGCCCAGTGGCAGGCCATCCAGGTGCCGCAGAGCGACACCTACCTGTGGCAGGCGGACTCCACCTACATCCGCCAGCCGCCCTTTTTCGAGAACATCGCCGGCGACCCGCCGCACATCGGCGACATCCACCAGGCGCGCATCCTCGCCGTGCTCGGCGACTCGGTAACCACCGACCACATATCCCCGGCCGGCAACATCAAGGCCGACAGCCCGGCCGGTCGTTACCTGCGCGAGCACGGCGTGGCGCCGGAAGACTTCAACTCCTACGGCTCGCGGCGCGGCAACCACGAGGTGATGATGCGCGGCACCTTCGCCAACATCCGCATCCGGAACGAGATGCTCGGGGGCGAGGAAGGCGGCTACACCCTGCACCTCCCCAGCGGCGAGAAGCTGGCGATCTACGACGCGGCGATGCGTTACCAGGAGGCCGGCACGCCGCTGGTGATCGTCGCCGGCAAGGAATACGGCACCGGCTCGTCGCGCGACTGGGCGGCCAAGGGCACCAACCTGCTGGGCGTGAAGGCGGTGCTCGCCGAGAGCTTCGAGCGCATCCACCGCTCCAACCTGGTGGGCATGGGCGTGCTACCGCTGCAGTTCCTGCCCGGCCAGGACCGCCGCTCCCTGGGGCTTTCCGGCCAGGAAACGCTGGACATCCGCGGGCTAGACGGCGTCGAGTTGCATCCGAAGATGCGCCTGACCGTGGAGGTGCACCGCCCGGACGGCACCCGCAGCAGCTTCGAGGTGCTCTGCCGCATCGACACCCTCAACGAGGTGGAGTACTTCAAGGCCGGCGGCATCCTCCACTACGTGCTGCGGCAGATGATCGGCCGCTGATCCGCCCCACAGAGACCGGACGCTGGATCAGGGAAGATCCATACGCCAGGAGAATGTGACGCGATTCAGAAAACGTATACACTCGCCGGCCCTTGGCAGCCCTCAACTCCAATAGCCTGCTGCCGATAACAGGGAACCACCACACGGACCCTTGCCATGCGTAACAACCAGCCGGTCACCCAGCGCGAGCGAACGTTTTCCGCCCAGCAGCGCCTGATCTCCACCACCAACCTCAAGGGCCAGATCCTCTACTGCAACGACGCCTTCGTCGACATCAGCGGTTTCAGCCGGGAGGAACTGGTCGGCTCGCCACACAACATCGTGCGCCATCCGGACGTACCGCCGGCCGTGTTCGCCCACATGTGGCGCACTCTGCAGAAGGGCCGCCCGTGGATGGGCATCGTCAAGAACCGCAGCAAGAACGGCGACCACTACTGGGTGAATGCCTACGTCACCCCGATGCTGGAGAACGGCCAGGTGGTGGGCTACGAGTCCGTGCGCGTCAAGCCCACCGCCGAGCAGGTGCGCCGCGCCGAGGCCCTGTACCGGCGGATCAATGCCGGCAGACCGGCCATCCCCCACCAGGACCGCTGGCTACCGATCCTCCAGGCCTGGCTGCCGTTCATCCTGGTTAGCCAGATCGGCTTCCTCATCGGCCACTTCATCGGCAGCACCTGGGGCTTCCTGATCGCCGCCCTGCTCTCCGTGCCGCTGGGCATGCTCGGCCTGATCTGGCAGTCGCGCGGCGTGCGCCGCCTGCTGCGCATCGCCGATCAGGTCACCTCGGACCCGCTGATCGCCCAGATGTACACCGACAGCCGCGGCGCCGAAGCCCGCCTGGAAATGGCCATGCTCAGCCAGGACGCGCGCCTGAAGACCTGCCTGACCCGCCTGCAGGACACTGCCGAGCAGTTGACCCGTCAGGCCGACCAGGCCAACCAGCTGGCACAGAACAGCTCCAACGGCCTGGAGCGCCAGCGCGCCGAGACCGAGATGGTCGCCACCGCCATCAACGAGATGGCCGCCACCACACTGGAGGTGGCCAGCAACGTAGCGCGCGCCGCCATCGCCACCCAGGAGGCCAACCGCCTGTCCGGCGAGGGCCGTGCCATCGCCGCCGAGACCCGCGAGGCGATCCTGCGCCTCTCCGAGGCCGTCAGCGAGACCGGCGAGACCGTCACCCGCCTGGCCCAGGACAGCAACGAGATCGGTGGCGTGGTGGACGTGATCAAGAGCATCGCCGACCAGACCAACCTGCTGGCCCTCAACGCCGCCATCGAGGCGGCGCGCGCCGGCGACATGGGCCGCGGGTTCGCAGTGGTGGCCGACGAGGTGCGCTCGCTGGCCCAGCGCACCGCCGAGTCCACCGAGCAGATCCACCAACTGATCGCCAAGCTGCAGCGCACCGCCGAAGAAGCGGTACTGACCATGGAGATCGGTCGCAAGCAGGCCGACGAGGGCGTCGAACGCGTGCAAAAGGCCGACCAGGCGCTGCACGGCATCAGCGAGGCGGTGGCCAACATCACCGACATGGCCAACCAGATCGCCGCCGCCGCCGAGGAACAGAGCTCGGTGGCCGACGAGATCAGCCGCAACATCACCACCATCGCCCAACTGGCCGACCAGACCGCCACCGAGGCGCAGAACACCACGGAACTGAGCCGCGCCCTGACCGCCACGGCGCACAGCCAGTCGGCGCTGGTGGAACGCTTCAACCGCTGAGCGCCCCTTCACGAAGCGCAGGCCTGCCACCACCTCGGCAGGCCTTCCGCTCCGCCGGGCCGTTAGCCGGCCATCCTCGTCAGGAACCCCACCACCGCATCCGCCGCGCGATCCAGATGCTGCGCATGGCTGAAGCCGGATGCCTTGAGCGGCTTGAGGTCGTGGTCTGCAGCCGGCAGCCAGCACAGCTCTATGGCGCCTGACAACCGGTAACCCTCCACGGTCGGCCGGTTGCCCAGGGCATCGCGCTCGCCCTGGACGATCAGAGTCGGCGTGCGCAGTTCCGCCAGGTGCCCTACCCTCGGCTTCTCCGGCTTGCCGGCGGCGTGGAAGGGGTAGCCCAGACAGACCAGCGCATCCGCTCCCAGCTCGTCGGCCAGCAGACTAGCCATCCGCCCGCCCATGGACTTGCCGCCGATGGCCAGCGGCCCGTCCACCCGTGCACGCACCTGGGCATGCACCTCGCGCCAGCGCTCCAGCAGTTGGGCCTGGGGATTCGGCGGCCGCCGACGCCCGTCCAGTCGGCGTGCCGCCATGTAGGCGAACTCGAAGCGCACCACATTCACGCCGCGCTCCGCCAGGCGCTCGGCCATGCCCTGCATGAAGTCGCTGTCCATGGGCGCGCCGGCGCCGTGGGCGAGAATCAGGGTGAACCGGCCACCGGCTGCGGCGTGTTGCCACAGCAGCTCGGCAGGACGGTATTGCCCTTGACCCAGATCAATGTTGGTGGAAGGGGGGTTGGACATGCTTGCCGTGCACCCTCGTGCAAGAAATAACCAATCGAACCGTGGACGGAAGCCAACGCAAATGACCACAGCAACAAGTACCGCCTATCACTACAAGGTGGTCCGCCAGTTTGCCCTCATGACCGTGGTCTGGGGGATAGTGGGGATGGGGATGGGAGTCCTGATCGCCGCACAGCTGGTCTGGCCGGAACTCAACTTCGATCTCCCATGGACCAGCTTCGGCCGACTGCGACCGTTGCACACCAACGCGGTGATCTTCGCCTTCGGCGGCTGTGCTCTGTTCGCGACCTCCTACTACACCGTGCAGCGTACCTGCCAGACCCCCCTCTTTGCACCTGGACTTGCCGCCTTCACCTTCTGGGGCTGGCAGCTGGTGATCCTGCTGGCGGCGGTGACCCTGCCGCTGGGCATCACCACCTCCAAGGAATACGCCGAACTGGAATGGCCGATCGACCTGCTGATCACTGTAGTCTGGGTCGCCTACGCCATCGTCTTCTTCGGCACCCTGGCCACCCGCAAGACCAAGCACATCTACGTGGGTAACTGGTTCTTCGGCGCCTTCATCGTCACCGTGGCGATCCTGCACATCGTCAACAGCCTGGAAATGCCGGTCACCTTCTGGAAGTCCTACTCCCTCTACTCCGGTGCCACCGACGCCATGGTCCAGTGGTGGTACGGGCACAACGCCGTGGGCTTCTTCCTGACCGCCGGCTTCCTGGGCATGATGTACTACTTCGTGCCCAAGCAGGCCGAACGCCCGGTCTACTCCTACCGCCTGTCCATCGTCCACTTCTGGGCGCTGATCGCCGTGTACATCTGGGCCGGTCCGCACCACCTGCACTACACCGCCCTGCCCGACTGGGCCCAGTCCCTCGGCATGGTGATGTCGGTGGTGCTGCTGGCGCCGTCCTGGGGCGGCATGATCAACGGCATGATGACCCTCTCCGGCGCCTGGCACAAACTGCGCAGCGACCCCATCCTGCGCTTCCTGGTGGTCTCCCTGGCCTTCTACGGCATGTCCACCTTCGAAGGCCCGATGATGTCCATCAAGACCGTCAACGCCCTGTCCCACTACACCGACTGGACCATCGGCCACGTGCACGCCGGTGCCCTCGGCTGGGTGGCCATGGTCTCCATCGGCTCGCTGTACCACCTGATCCCGCGCGTCTACGGCCGTGAACAGATGTACAGCCTGGGCCTGATCAACGCCCACTTCTGGCTGGCCACCATCGGCACCGTGCTGTACATCGCCTCCATGTGGGTCAACGGCATCGCCCAGGGCCTGATGTGGCGCGCCATCAACGACGACGGCACCCTGACCTACTCCTTCGCCGAGACCGTCGCCGCCAGCCACGCCGGTTACGTGGTACGCATGCTCGGCGGGGCGATCTTCTTCCTCGGCATGTTCCTGATGGCCTACAACACCTGGCGCACCGTGCGCGCCGGCAAGCCGGCCGAAACCGCCGCTGCCGCCCAGCTGGCCTGAGGAGAATCGCGATGAACAAGCATGAAGTAGTCGAAAAGAACCTGGGACTGCTGATCCTCTGCATGGTGCTGGCCGTCAGCATCGGCGGCCTGACCCAGATCGTCCCGCTGTTCTTCCAGGACGTCACCAACAAGCCGGTGGAAGGCATGAAGCCGCGCACCGCCCTGGAGCTGGAGGGCCGCGACGTCTACATCAAGGAAGGCTGCGTCGGCTGCCATTCCCAGATGATCCGTCCGTTCCGCGCCGAGACCGAGCGCTACGGCCACTACTCCGTGGCCGGCGAAAGCGTCTGGGACCACCCCTTCCTGTGGGGCTCCAAGCGCACCGGTCCGGACCTGGCCCGCGTCGGCGGCCGCTACTCGGACGAGTGGCACCGCGCCCACCTGTACAACCCGCGCAACGTGGTGCCTGAATCCGTGATGCCGGCCTACCCCTGGCTGGTGGAACGGAAGCTGGACGGCAAGGACACCGCCAAGAAGATGGAAGCGATGCGCGCCCTGGGCGTGCCCTACACCGATGAAGACATTGCCGGCGCTCGCGAGGCCGTCAAGGGCAAGACCGAGATGGATGCCCTGGTCGCCTACCTGCAGAGCCTTGGCACCATCATCAAGAGCAAACGGTGACTGTGATGGATATCGGGACCATTCGCGGACTTGGCACCCTCGTCGTTTTCATAGCCTTCGTCGGACTGATGCTCTGGGCGTTCAGCTCCAGACGCAAGAAGGACTTCGACGAGGCCACCTTGCTGCCGTTCGCCGACGACCCCGAATCCATCAAGCACGTCCAGCAAGAGCAAGCTTCTAGGAGTAACAAAGAATGACCCCCTTCTGGAGTCTGTACGTCACCGTACTGTCCCTGGGCACCATCTTCGCCCTGACGTGGCTGCTGTTCGCAACCCGTCGCGGCCAGCGCGCTGACACCACCGACGAAACCGTCGGTCACTCCTTCGACGGTATCGAAGAGTACGACAACCCCCTGCCGAAATGGTGGTTCCTGCTGTTCTGCGCCACCATCGTGTTCGCCCTAGGCTACCTGTTCCTGTACCCGGGCCTGGGTAACTGGAAAGGCATGCTGCCGGGCTACAGCTACCTGAACAACGAGACCAAGCAGGAATTCGCCGACGGCCAGCCGGGCTGGACCGGCGTCCACGAGTGGGAAAAGGAAATGGCCAAGGCCGACGCCAAGTTCGGCCCCATCTTCGCCAAGTTCGCCGCCATGCCCATTGAGGAAGTGGCCAAGGACCCGCAGGCTCTGAAGATGGGCAGCCGCCTGTTCGCCTCCAACTGCGCCATCTGCCACGGTTCCGACGCCCGCGGCGCCTACGGCTTCCCGAACCTGACCGACGACGTGTGGCGCTGGGGCGGCGAGCCGGAAACCATCAAGACCACCATCATGGACGGTCGTCACGGCATGATGCCTGCCCAGGGCCCGGTGATCGGCGACCAGGGCGTGCACAATGTCGCCGCCTTCGTCCTCACCCAGCTGCACGGCCGCAAGCTGCCGGAAGGCGTGGAAGCGGACGTCGAGGCCGGCAAGCAGATCTTCGCCACCGTCTGCTCGGCCTGCCACGGCGCCGAAGGTAAGGGCACCCCGGCGCTCGGCGCGCCTGACCTGACCCGTCCGGATGCCTTCATCTACGGCACCAGCTTCACCCAGCTGCAGCAGACCATCCGCTACGGCCGCACCGGCGTGATGCCTGCTCAGGCCGAACTTCAGGGCAACGACAAGGTCCACCTCCTGGCGGCCTACGTGTACAGCCTGTCCCACGGCGAATCCGCCGCCGAGTAAGCCTCCCCCCTCCCCCGGCTCCGCACGGAGCCGGGCGGAATCCCTCCGCGCGACGTAGCGTCGCACATCCCGCCAGTCCCTCCGGCGTATAATCGAGCCCCGATCTCTGTCGGCATTGCACTGACCGAGGCATTCCCCATTGCCGTGGTACGCATGATGAGCAAACAAATTCCGGTTCAGGACGTGACCCCGCAGGCCAAGCCCGCGACAGGAAACGTCGATCTCTATGCTTCAAGGGAAAAGATCTACACCCGCTCCTTCACCGGCTTCTACCGCAACCTGCGGCGCTTCGGCGGGGCCATCCTGTTCCTGCTGTATTTCGGTACCGTGTGGCTCACCTGGAACGGCCGCCAGGCCGTCTGGTGGGATTTGCCGGAGCGCAAGTTCTTCATCTTCGGCGCCACCTTCTGGCCGCAGGACTTCATCCTTCTCTCCGGCATCCTGATCACCTGCGCCTACGGGCTGTTCTTCATCACGGTATTCGCCGGCAGGGTGTGGTGCGGCTACACCTGCCCGCAGAGCGTCTGGACCTGGATCTTCATGTGGTGCGAGAAGATCACCGAGGGTGATCGCAACCAGCGCATGAAGCTCGACAAGGCGCCGATGAGCGTCAACAAGTTCCTGCGCAAGTTCGCCAAGCACGCCCTGTGGATCCTGATCGGCTTCGTCACTGGCCTGACTTTCGTCGGCTACTTCTCGCCGATCCGCGAGCTGGTGATCGACCTGTTCACCGGCGAGGCCAGTGGCTGGGCCTACTTCTGGGTGGCCTTCTTCACCCTGGCCACCTATGGCAACGCCGGCTGGCTACGCGAGCAGGTGTGCATCTACATGTGTCCCTACGCCCGCTTCCAGAGCGTGATGTTCGACAAGGACACCCTGATCGTCTCCTACGACCCACGCCGCGGCGAGAAGCGCGGCCCGCGCAAGAAGGGCGTCGACTACCGAGCCCAGGGGCTCGGCGACTGCATCGACTGCACCATGTGCGTACAGGTCTGCCCCACCGGCATCGACATCCGCGACGGCCTGCAGATCGAGTGCATCGGCTGCGCCGCCTGTATCGACGCCTGCGACGGCATCATGGACAAGATGGGCTACCCCCGCGGCCTGATCAGCTACACCACCGAACACAACCTGTCCGGACAAAAGACCCATCTGCTGCGTCCGCGGCTGATCGGCTACGCCACCGCCCTGCTGCTGATCATCGCCACCCTGACCACTGCTGTGATCACCCGTCCGCTGGCCGGCTTCGACGTCAGCAAGGACCGCGTGCTGTTCCGCGAGAACAGCCAGGGCTGGATCGAGAACGTCTACAGCCTGAAGATCATGAACAAGGACCAGCGCGACCACACCTACGTGATCGGCGCCTACGGTCTGGATGGCATCCAGCTCGGCGGCAAGCAGGAAGTGCAGGTCGCCGCAGGCGAGATCGTCACCTTGCCGGCGCAGCTCTCGGTAGCCCCGGAGAAGCTGCCCTCGACCACCAACGAGGTGTTCTTCACCCTGCAGAGCACCGACGATCCGGACATCAAGGTCGAAGCCAAGACCCGCTTCATCGGTCCGCGCCTCAACTGATAGCCTCGGGCGCGCCTGGCGCGCCCGCTTCCTTCACGAGAACACCTGAATGCCCGTGCAACCCCAACACACCACCCGCTGGTACAAGAACTTCTGGCCCTGGGCCATCATCGGCATGCTGGCCACCTCGGTGCTGCTTAGCATCAACCTGATCCGCATCGCCATCGACAACCAGGACACACTGGTCAACGACAACTATTACGAGGCCGGCAAGGGCATCAACCGTTCCCTGGACCGTGAGCGGCTGGCCCGCGACCTCGGCCTGCGCGCGCAGATCCGTATCGACGAGTTGACCGGCGAGCTGAGCCTGCGTCTCAGCGGCGCCAGCACCCCCGAGCAGCTGGAGATCAACCTGTTCTCCCCCACCCAGCCGGAGAAGGACCGCCACATCCGTCTGATGCGCAGCGCCAGCGAGCCGGACCGCTACATCGGCCAGCTCACCGAAGCCGTCGAGGGCCGCCGCTTCATCGAACTGCTCGGCGAACAGGACGGTAGAACCTGGCGCATCTTCGAGGAAGAGACCGTCGCCCCGGGCGCCGAGCTGGTGCTGGGCGACGAAGCCATTCCGGGAGCCGAAGACCTGAGCCGATGAGCACGGCCGACGGCACCGCCGTATCCCGCCAGGCGCCAACCAGCGCGCCCCTGCCCTGCTACCACTGCGGTTTGCCGGTGCCCGCCGGCAGCCGCTTTCGCGCCGCCGTGCTCGGCGAAACCCGCGAGTTCTGCTGCCCGGGCTGCCAGGCGGTGGCCGAGGCCATCGTCGCCGGCGGTCTGGAAAGCTACTACCGGCACCGCAGCGAGCCGTCCGCCAACCCGCAGAACCTGCCCCAGCAGCTCACCGACGAGCTGGCTCTCTACGACCGCCCCGAGGTGCAGCAGCCCTTCGTCCATCACCAGGGCGAACTGGCCGAAGCCACCCTGCTGGTGGAGGGCGTCAGCTGCGCCGCCTGCAGCTGGCTGATCGAGCATCACCTCGGGCGCCTGCCGGGGGTCGCCGAGGCGCACCTCAACCTCTCCAACCATCGCCTGCAGGTGCGCTGGGCGGACAGCCAGCTGCCGCTCAGCCAACTGCTCACCTCGCTGCGCAAGATCGGCTACGTCGCCCACCCCTACCAGCCGGACCGCGCCACCGAGCAGCTCGCCGCGGAAAACCGCCGGGCCCTGCGCCGGTTGGGCGTCGCCGGCCTGCTGTGGTTCCAGGCGATGATGGCAACCATGGCCACCTGGCCGGAATTCAACATCGACCTCAGCCCCGAACTGCACCAGATCATGCGCTGGGTGGCGATGTTCCTCACCACGCCGATCGTCTTCTACAGCTGCGCGCCCTTCTTCCGCGGCGCCCTGCGCGACCTGCGCACCCGCCACCTGACCATGGACGTCTCGGTGTCGCTGGCCATCGGCAGCGCCTATCTGGCCGGCATCTGGACGGCGATCAGCGGGCGCGGCGAGCTGTACTTCGACGCCGTCGGCATGTTCGCCCTGTTCCTGCTCGCCGGCCGCTACCTGGAACGCCGCGCTCGCGAGCGCACGGCGGCGGCCACCGCGCAACTGGTCAACCTGCTGCCGGCCTCCTGTCTACGCCTGGATGCCGAAGGCCACGGCGAGCGCATCCTGCTCAGCGAACTGCGCGTCGGCGACCGCGTGCAGGTGCCGCCCGGCGCCGTGCTGCCGGCCGACGGGCGGATCCTCGAGGGTCAGTCCAGCGTCGACGAATCCCTGCTCACCGGCGAATACCTGCCGCAGCTGCGAGGCGTCGGCGATACGGTGACCGCCGGCACCCTCAACGTCGAGGGTCCGCTGGTGGTGGAGGTCCAGGCCCTCGGCCAGGACACCCGGCTGTCAGCCATCGTCCGCCTGCTGGAGCGTGCCCAGGCGGAGAAGCCGCGTCTGGCCGAGCTGGCCGACCGCGCCGCGCAGTGGTTCCTGCTGCTCTCCCTGCTGGCTGCCGCCGCCATCGGTCTGATCTGGTGGCAGCTGGATGCCGGGAGGGCCTTCTGGGTGGTGCTGGCCATGCTGGTGGCCACCTGTCCCTGCGCCCTGTCCCTGGCCACCCCCACCGCGCTCACCGCGGCCACCGGCACCCTGCACAAGCTCGGTCTGCTGCTCACCCGCGGCCACGTGCTGGAAGGCCTCAACCAGATCGACACGGTGATCTTCGACAAGACCGGCACCCTCACCGAGGGCAAGCTGACCCTGCGCGAGATACGCCCGCTGGGTAGCGTCGACGCCGACGCCTGCCTGGCCCTCGCCGCCGCCCTGGAGAATCGCTCCGAGCACCCTATCGCCAAGGCCTTCGGCCAGGCCCCGGAGGCCGCCGAGGAAGTGGTCGCCAGCCCCGGCCTCGGCCTCGAAGGGCTGGTAGCCGGTCGCCGTCTGCGCATCGGCCAGCCGGCATTCGTCGCCGAACTGAGCGGCCAGCCGGCACCGGCGATCCCCGACGAGGCCGGCCAGTGGCTGCTGCTCGGCGACAGCCATGGCCTGCTGGCCTGGCTGGTTCTCGACGATCGCCTGCGCGGCGATGCCTCTCAGCTGCTGGACGCCTGCCGGGCGCGTGGCTGGCGCACCCTGCTGCTCTCCGGCGACAGCTCGCCGATGGTCGCCAGGGTCGCCACCGAGCTGGGCAT
This sequence comes from Pseudomonas thermotolerans DSM 14292, assembly GCF_000364625.1. GTDB lineage: Bacteria > Pseudomonadota > Gammaproteobacteria > Pseudomonadales > Pseudomonadaceae > Aquipseudomonas > Aquipseudomonas thermotolerans. Next base: position 31,147 of record NZ_KB822618.1, on the reverse strand, counting down.
CGACGAAGCCCGTGGCGGCCTGCGCCCGAACGACAAGCTGGCGGTCCTCCAGCAACTGCGCGAACAGGGGCACCGGGTTCTAATGCTCGGCGACGGGGTCAACGACGTGCCAGTGCTGGCCGCCGCCGACATCAGCGTGGCCATGGGCTCGGCCACCGACCTGGCGAAGACCAGCGCTGACGCGGTGCTGCTCTCCAACCGCCTGGAGGCCCTGAGCGCGGCCTTCGCCATGGCCCGCCGCACGCGCCGGATCATCATCGAGAACCTACTATGGGCAGGGCTGTACAATGGGTTGATGCTGCCCTTCGCCGCCCTCGGCTGGATCACCCCGGCCTGGGCGGCCATCGGCATGTCCGTCAGCTCGCTGACCGTGGTGCTCAACGCGCTCAGGCTGACGAAACCTTGACCCCGGCCCCAGGCTCCGCCCGGCTTCTTATTGCGGTCCAGTGAAGGTAGTCTGGGGCCGCTTCCTGACGAGACACTGCCATGCCTGCGCTCTACGTCCTGATTCCCGTCGCCCTGCTGATCGTCGCGGTGGCCATCTACGTGTTCTTCTGGGCGGTGGACAGCGGCCAGTACGACGACCTCGACAGCCCGGCGCACAGCATCCTGTTCGACGACGAACCGCAGCACCAGGCCGGCGTCGACGAGGCCGAAGGCAAGTCCGAGGACCGGCAGGGACCGCCACGTGGCTGAACTGCTACCGCTGCTGGTTTCCGCACTGATCCTTGGCCTGCTCGGTGGTGGCCACTGCCTGGGCATGTGCGGCGGACTGATGGGCGCCCTAACCCTGGCCATCCCGCCGGAACGGCGCGCCCAGCGGCTTCGCCTGCTGCTCGCCTACAACCTCGGGCGCATCCTCAGCTACGCCGCCGCCGGGCTGATCATCGGCCTGGCCGGCTGGGCGCTGGCCAGCAGCCCGGCGGCCAAGCTCCTGCGGGTGATCGCCGGCCTGCTGCTGATCGCCATGGGCCTGTACCTGGCCGGCTGGTGGAGCGGCCTGACCCATGTCGAGGCGCTCGGCCGCGGTCTCTGGCGCCATCTCCAGCCAGTCGCCAAGCGCCTGCTACCGGTGGCCAGCGTGCCCCGCGCCCTGCTGCTCGGCACGCTCTGGGGCTGGCTGCCCTGCGGCCTGGTCTACAGCACCCTGCTATGGGCCGCCAGCCAAGGCGACGTCCTGCACAGCGGCCTGCTGATGCTGGCTTTCGGCCTCGGCACCTGGCCGGTGCTGATCGCCACCGGTCTGGCCGCCGAACGTCTCGGCGCCCTGCTGCGCCGTCGCGGGGTACGCCTGGCCGGTGGCCTGCTGGTGATTATCTTCGGTCTCTGGACCCTGCCCGGCCCACACCAGGCCTGGCTGCTGGGCCACTGAGGCGCACCCCGTGGCACCAGCCCGCGCTTCCGCTTCTCTTGTCCCAGATCAAAGCGGCCCCCCGTAGCGCTCCGTAGACTCCGCGTCACTGAATGCCTTGAATGCGGAGCGCTGCCATGCTCGAAACCATCCACTGGGACCCTGACCTGATTCGCCGCTACGACCTGCCCGGCCCGCGCTACACCTCCTACCCCACCGCCGTGCAGTTCCATCCCGGTGTTGGCCAGTTCGAGCTGCTCCAGGCCCTGCGCGACAGCCGCAAGGCCGGCCGCTCGCTGTCGCTCTACGTGCACATCCCGTTCTGCGCCAACATCTGCTACTACTGCGCCTGCAACAAGGTGATCACCAAGGACCGCAGCCGCAGCGCGCCCTATCTGCAACGCCTGTTCCGCGAGTTCGAGCTGGCCGCCCATCACCTCGGCCGCGAGCAGGTGGTCGAGCAACTGCACTTCGGCGGCGGCACGCCGACCTTTCTCGATCACGCCCAGTTACGCCAGGTGATGAGCGAGCTGCGCCGCAACTTCACCCTGCAGGACGACGACAACGCCGACTTCAGCATCGAGATCGACCCGCGCGAGGCCGACTGGGCGACAATGGGTCTGCTCCGCGAGCTGGGCTTCAACCGCATCAGCCTGGGCGTCCAAGATCTCGACCCAGCGGTGCAGCGCGCGGTCAACCGCCTGCAGAGCCTGGAGGAGACCCGCGCCATCGTCGACGCCGCCCATGCCCTGCACTACCGCTCGGTGAACATCGACCTGATCTACGGCCTGCCCAAGCAGACCCCGGAGAGCTTCGCGCGCACCGTGGAGGAAATCATCGCCCTGCAGCCCAACCGCCTGTCGGTGTTCAACTACGCCCATCTGCCGGAGCGTTTCATGCCGCAGCGGCGCATCAACAGCCAGGAACTGCCCTCACCAGCCGACAAGCTGACCATGCTGCACAGCACCATCGAGCAGCTGGAGCGCGCCGGCTACCGGCACATCGGCATGGACCACTTCGCCCTGCCCGACGACGACCTGGCCATCGCCCAGGAGGACGGCCGCCTGCACCGCAACTTCCAGGGCTACACCACCCACGACCACTGCGACCTGATCGGCTTCGGCGTCTCCGCCATCAGCCACGTCGGCTCGCTGTACTGCCAGAACAGCAGCGACCTCGCCCAGTACCAGGACAGTCTCGACCAGGGTCAGCTCGCCACCTGCCGCGGCCTGCACAGCAGCCGCGACGACGATATCCGCGCCGAGGTGATCCAGCGCCTGATGTGCGACTTCCGCGTCGACTTCGCCAGCATCGAGCAACGCCACGGCCTGGAGTTCCGCCGCTACTTCGCCAACGTCTGGCCGAATCTCGAGCAGATGGCCGCCGACGGCCTGATCGAGCTGGGCGACGAGCACCTCCGCGTGCTGCCCGCCGGTCGCCTGCTGGTCCGCGCGGTGAGCATGCTGTTCGACCGCTACCTCAACCCGGCGGAGAACGTCCGCTTCTCGCGGGTGATCTGAGAGCCCGCCCCTCTGGATCCGGGGGCGCGTGGTCATTCGCCACTTCCTCCGCGCTGGCAGTCCCGGTGTCCCTGGAGTACCCTTACGCGAAGTCCGTGTATCCCAGGAATCGCTCCCAAATGTCCGAAACCATCAAGGTTCGCGCCTTGCCGCAGGTGAACTGCAAGGATTGCAGCCTGGCCAGCCTGTGCCTGCCGCTGTCGCTCAATCTCGAAGACATGGATGCCCTCGACGAGATCGTCAAGCGTGGTCGACCGTTGAAGAAAGGGGACTTCCTGTTCCGCCAGGGCGATCCCTTCGATTCGGTGTTCGCGGTGCGCTCCGGAACCCTGAAGACCTTCAGCCTCAGCGACGACGGCGTCGAACAACTGACCGGCTTCCACCTGCCCAGCGAGCTGGTCGGCCTGTGCGGCATGGACAGAGAGGTCTACCCGGTGTCCGCCCAGGCCCTGGAGACCACTTCGGTCTGCGAGATCCCCTTCGAGCGCCTCGACGAGCTGTCCGCCGAGTTGCCCCAACTACGCCGCCAGCTGATGCGCGTGATGAGCCGGGAGATCCGCGACGACCAGCAGATGATGATGCTGCTCTCCAAGAAGACCGCCGACGAACGCATCGCCACCTTCCTGGTCAACCTGTCGGCCCGCTTCCGTGCCCGCGGCTATTCGGCCAACCAGTTCCGTCTGTCCATGTCGCGCAACGAGATCGGCAACTACCTGGGCCTGGCGGTGGAGACCGTGTCCCGGGTATTCACCCGCTTCCAGCAGAACGGTCTGATCAGCGCCGAAGGCAAGGAAATCCGCATCCTCGACCCCATCGCACTGTGCGCCTCCGCTGGCGGCAGTCTCGACGGCTGATTTCGGCGGCGCGGGCCTGCCCGGTCCGCGCCCAGGACCGCACCACGATGATCTTCGACGAATACAGCATCAAGACCCTGATCCGCCCGGTACCGGACTTTCCCAAACCCGGCGTGATCTTCCGCGACATCACCCCCCTGTTCCAGTCGCCGCGCGCCCTGCGCATGGTCGCCGACAGCTTCATCCAGCGCTACGTGGAAGCCGACTTCAGCCACATCGCGGCCATGGATGCGCGCGGTTTCCTGATCGGCTCGATCATTGCCTACGAGCTGAACAGGCCGCTGGTGCTGTTCCGCAAGCAGGGCAAGCTGCCCGCCGAGGTGCTCAGCGAGCCCTACCAGACCGAATACGGCGAGGCCTTCCTGGAGGTCCACGCCGACAGCCTGTGCGAGGGCGACGCGGTGCTGATCTTCGATGACCTGATCGCCACCGGCGGCACCTTGCTGGCCGCCGCCAAGCTGGTTCGACGCATGGGCGCCCGGGTGTTCGAGGCGGCGTCGATCATCGACCTGCCGGAACTCGGCGGCTCGCAGAAGCTGCAGGATGCCGGCATCCCCACCTTCAGCCTGACCGCCTTCACTCTCGACGAGCGCTGATGCCCGCCGGGTCCACGTTCGTGGGCCCGCCCCTGCCCGCTGCGACTCCCGCGCCCGCTGCCTTTTTGTCGGACAACACAACTAAAGTTGGCCGCAGGCCGTCCCGTCTTGCTCAATAGTTACATCAGGCAATGACAAAGTCGTCACCGACCGCGTCATGCGATCCATAACAAGAACGGCGGCAGTGGGCCTGCCGCCCCAGAGCGAGGACTCCGCGATGTCGACCACTGCCACCAATCCGCTGCCCAACGCCAGCTTCCCGGTGCGCCGCATGGACTTCAACTTCGCCGAAACCAAGAAGTACTGGTGGAGCGACGACCCCTTCCTGACCCAGTTCATGAACAACCTGTCGTCCCTGTTCCCCTATGGCGAGAAGTTCTTCGTCGACAGCGTGCGTGCCATCCGCGACCAGATCAGCGATCCGCAGCTGAAGAAGGACATCAGCGCTTTCATCGGCCAGGAGGCCATGCATTCCAAGGAACACGCCACCTACAACGAGTACGCCACCGCCCACGGCATCGACCTGGAGCGCCTCGAGCAGCGCGTCCGGGTACTGCTGGAGTGGGTCACCCGCCTCACCACCAAGAAGCACCGCCTGGCCATCACCTGCGCCCTGGAGCACTTCACCGCGACCATGGCTCAGCAGCTGCTGGAGCGCGAAGACCTTACCACCCAGATCGACGACCCGAAGATGTACAAGCTGTGGCTCTGGCACGCCATCGAGGAGAACGAGCACAAGGCGGTCTGCTACGACGCCTACCAGGCGATCGGCGGCGGCTACTTCACCCGGGTGATCCTGATGCTGCTGACCACCCTGATCTTCTTCGCGGTGATCGGTTGGTTCCAGATCCACCTGCTGCGCAAGGACGGCCAGTTGTTCAACTGGCGCTCCTGGAAGCGTGGCCTGGCCACCCTGCTCGGCCCACGCAACGGCTTCTTCACCCGGCTGATCGGCCCCTACCTGGCCTACTATCGCCCGGGCTTCCACCCCCTCGACCACGAAACCAAGGCGCTGGAAAACAACTGGCGGCAGCGCCTCGGCTTCAGCAGCTGATCGCACTCCCGAGTGGGCGGCGTCGTTTCCCCACGACGCCGCTTTTTTATTTAAGCCTGCTCGCTGGCAACCGGGGCGCGCTGCAGCTGACCGAGGGCCTGCAGCACGCTGGCGCCGGTGAACAGCATCAGCACCTGCTCCTCGGCCAGGCGACGGATGGCCTCGCGCTGCCCGGGCTCACTCAGGTAGTCGAGGGACATCTGGAACAGGTTGCGGCTCACCAGATTGGAGATGCGCAGCACCACCTCACGGTCCACCAGAGGCGGCAGCAGCTGGAACTCGAGGATGTCCTCGGCCATGTCGGCACCGAAGGCGTCCATCAGCTCGCGCAGCGCAGCGCGCAGCACCGGTGAGGCGCCATGCAGCTCGCGCACGCCGATGATGAAGGTTTCCGGATGGGCCTCCACGAAGTCGAAGAACAGTTGCACCGTCTCCTGGCAGACCCGTCGGCCGCGGCCCAGGTCGATGCCGAACAGCCTGGGGGCGACCTCCGCCTCGCCCGTCACCGCCCGCTGGGCTGCCTCGCGGCGCAGTTCGCGCAGCGGCTGGCGCAGACGGCCGGCGATGTCGCGGATCAGCGCCAGGCCGAGGTCGTCCACATCCTTGAAGTGCCGGTAGAAGGTGTTTGGGTTCAACCCCGCCTCGCGGGCCAGTTCGCGCAGCCCCAGGCTGCTCAGGCTGCGACTGGTCGAGGTCAGCCGCAGCGCCGCCTCCATCAGCAGGCGCTTGCCGGGTGCGGCGGCATTTTCACGATCCCTATCCATACTTTCCCTACCTTTAGATGGGCTGCCGGTTACCCAGGTTGCCGTGGAGTATACACGTGTCTACATTGGTAGACAGCCGTATACGCCATCCAAAAAAGATAACAGGAGCTCGGCCCATGAATGCGTCAGTGTCCCCGCCAAACGCCACCCGCCATTGTCGGATCGCCATCGTCGGCAGCGGCTTCTCCGGTCTCGGCATGGCCATCCGCCTCAAGCAGCGCGGCGAAACGGACTTCCTGATCTTCGAGAAGGAGGCCGGCGTCGGCGGCACCTGGCGTGTCAACAACTACCCGGGCTGCGCCTGCGACGTGCAGTCCCACCTGTACTCCTTCTCCTTCGAGCCGAACCCGAAGTGGACGCGGATGTTCGCCCGCCAGCCGGAGATCCAGAGCTACCTGGAAGGCTGCTGGAACAAGTACCGCCTGCAGGAACAGACCCTACTGAACACCGAGATCGTCCGCATGCGCTGGGACGACGCCGAGGAGCTCTGGCACCTGGAGGACGCCCAAGGTAACCAGTACAGCGCGCAGTTCGTGGTATCCGGCATGGGCGCCCTGTCCACCCCGTCGATTCCCAAGCTGAAGGGCCTGGAGAACTTCAAGGGCACCCAGTTCCACTCCCAGCAGTGGAACCACGACTACGACCTGAGCGGCAAGCGGGTGGCGGTGATCGGTACCGGCGCCTCGGCGATCCAGTTCGTGCCGCAGATCCAGAAGCAGGTAGCCCGCCTCGACCTCTACCAGCGCACCGCCCCCTGGATCATGCCCAAGCCGGACCGCCGCATCAGCGAGAAGGAGCGCGCCCGCTTCCACCACTTCCCGCTGTTCCAGAAGCTCTGGCGCGGGCTGATCTACACCCTGCTGGAAAGCCGGGTGTTGGCCTTCGCGTTCGCCCCGCAGGTGCTCAAGCTGGCCCAGAACTACAGCAAGTGGTACATCCGCAAACAGATCCCGGATGAGGCCCTGCGCGCCAAGGTCACCCCTGACTACGTGATGGGCTGCAAGCGCGTGCTGCTCTCCAACGACTACTACCCGGCGCTCGCCCAGCCAAACGTCGAGGTAATCACCGACGGCATCCAGGAAGTCCGCGAGCACAGCATCGTCACCGCCGACGGCACCGAGCGGGAGATCGACGCGATCATCTTCGGCACCGGCTTCATGCCCACCGACCCGATTCCCCGCGGGGTGATCTTCGGCCGCGGCGGCGTCGATCTGATCGACACCTGGCCGGAAGGTCCGGAGGCCTACAAGGGCACCATGACCGCCGGCTTCCCCAACCTGTTCTTCCTGATGGGACCGAACACCGGTCTCGGTCACAACTCCATGGTCTACATGATCGAGTCGCAGATCCACTACGTGCTGGGCGCGCTCGACCTGCTCGCGGAGCGCGACCTGTGCAGCCTGGAGGTCAAGCGCGAGGTGCAGGACAGATTCAACCGCCGGCTGCTCGGCAAGCTCGACACCACGGTGTGGAACGCCGGTGGCTGCAAGAGCTGGTACCTGCACCCAGTGAGCGGCCGCAACTGCACCATCTGGCCCGGCTTCACCTGGCACTTCCGCATGCTGACCCGCCATTTCGACCCGGCGGCCTACCATTTCAGCCGACGGCATGCCGTCCACCCCGCCCAGAGCCATGCCATCGCCAGGGAGGCCACTGCATGAAATCCTTCGAGAACAAGGTCGCCGCAATCACTGGCGCCGGCTCCGGCATCGGCCGCGCCCTCGCCTACCGCCTGGCCCGTCAGGGCTGCCACCTGGCCCTCGCCGACGTCAACGCCGAGGGCTTGGCGGAAACCGCCGCGCAGGCGCGCCAGCTGGGGGTGACCGTCACCGAGGCGCAGGTGGACGTCGCCGACCGCGCTGCGGTGCATGCCTGGGCCGAGCAGGTGGTGCGCGACCACGGCCGGGTCAACGCCATCTTCAACAATGCCGGGGTGGCCCAGAGCGGCACCGTGGAAGGCAACGACTACGCCGACTACGAGTGGATCATGGGCATCAACTTCTGGGGCGTGGTGCACGGCACCAAGGCCTTCCTGCCGCACCTCAAGGCCAGCGGCGAAGGCCACATCGTCAACATCTCCAGCGTGTTCGGGCTGTTCTCCCAGCCGGGAATGAGCTCCTACAACGCCACCAAGTTCGCCGTGCGCGGCTTCACCGAGTCGCTGCGCCAGGAGCTGGACATGCTCGACTGTGGGGTGTCGGCCAGCTGCGTGCATCCCGGCGGGATCAAGACCAACATCGCCAGGACCGCGCGGATGAACGACAGCCTGGCGCAGGTCACCGGCCAGGATCCGGAGCAGGCCCGCCGGCAGTTCCACGAGCAACTGCTGCGCACCAGCCCGGACCGCGCCGCCGAGGTGATCATCAATGGCGTGCTGCGCAACAAGCGGCGCATCCTGATCGGCCCCGACGCCTGGCTGCTGGACGGCATGCAGCGCCTGATGCCGGCCCTCTACCAGCGCCTGGTGGTCACCTCCATGCGCCTGGCCGCGCGCTTCGCGCCGAAGAAGCCGGCCACCCAAGTCAGCACTGACTAGCCGCGGCGGCCAGCCACCAGTGGCGTGGCTGCGCGGACAAGGAGCGGACCGAGCGAGCCGGGGTCTCTTCATGGACCCCGGCGCTCTCGCTCCGGCACTCGATGCTGAACAGCGCGCCGCTGTTCAGCAGCAGGGTGAACAGCCCCGTCACCAGGGGCGCGGTGGAAAAGGCCTGGTAGTGGCGCTGACCGGCCCAGCGCCCCTCGATCCGCCAGAGCTCCTCGGCGCTGAGTTCCACCGCGAAGTCCAGGCAGCCCTGCATGCTGCGCACGGGGGCCACCAGCTGCAGCAGGAGGCGACCCACTTCATCCGAACGCCCGGCTCGGGCGCGTACCCATGCCACGTGGCTGACCGTCATGCTTGGTGTCCTCCAGTAGGTGTTCGACCCGGGAAAAGCTACGGCCTGATCGACCGGCAGCGTTAGCCGATTTCTGGAGGATTCTTGCCTGATCCTGCATGAGCGCCGCAGGTCGGGAAGCCTTGCCGGGAAGCGTATTAGCCGCGGAATCTTCGTCCTTGCCTGATTCTGGCGAATACTTGCCTGATTCTGCGCAGCTGACCGAAGCATGCAGACTTGCCCGAAACCCCGGGGGTAAGCTTGCCGCACCGCATTCGAGGACGCCGCCATGATCCGACCTGCCGACGACCTGCGGCCGCGCCAGGAAGAACTGGTCGCCCTGCTGCACCGCCTGACCCACGAGGAGGGCGTCCGGCCCACCATCATCGAGGGGCTCTTTGTGGTCCGCTGCAACCAGCCCACACCGCCGATGCCGGGCATCTACCAGCCGAGCCTGTGCGTGATCGCCCAGGGCCGCAAGGAAATCCGGGTGGGCGATGCCACCTTCCTCTACGACTCGCTCCACTACCTGGTGGCTTCGGTGACCCTGCCAGTCGCCGGACAGGTGATCGAGGCCTCGCCGGAACGCCCCTACCTGAGCATGCGCCTGGACTTCGCACCGGCGCAGATCAGCCGCCTGATCGCCGAGGCCGGTCCCTTCGCGGTGGACGGCGAGGGCAGCGAGTGCGGCCTGACCATCACCCGCCTCGACGCTGCGTTGCTGGATGCGCTGATCCGCCTGGTCGGCCTGCTGGAGACGCCGCGAGACATCCCCTTCCTCGCCCCCATGATCCAGCGGGAGATCCTCTACCGGGTGATGAACGGCCCCCAGGGGCGCATCCTCCAGGCCATCGCCGCCGCCGACAGTCAGGACCACCGCATCGCCCGGGCCATCGAGTGGCTCAACGAGAACTTTCACCGGCCGCTGCGCATCGAGGAGCTGGCCCGCACGGTGAACCTCAGCCCTTCCACCCTGCACCACCGCTTCAAGGCGGTCACCGCGCTCAGCCCGCTGCAGTATCAGAAGCAGCTGCGCCTGCAGGAGGCCCGCCGGCTGATGGTCACCGAAGGCCTGGAGGCTGCGGCGGCCAGCTACCGGGTCGGTTACGAGAGTCCCTCGCAGTTCAGCCGCGAATACAGCCGGCTGTTCGGCGCCCCGCCGCTGCGCGACCTGGGCCGCCTGCGGCCCAGCGTGCGGAACATCCTGACCAGGTAGCGCGGTAGCGCGCGGCGCCGGCATTCGGAAATCCGAACGCGCCAGGCTGGAATATTCGGCAGACCGGACGCAGCCGTCCCGAAGCTCATCGCAAAATCCTAAAAAATCCCTTTAATTTCAATCACTTGATCAAAAAGAAAGGGGCTGGCACGCAACCTGCTCTTCTCCTGGCCGAATGCCCTCGGCGCGTGGCGGCCTGCCGCGCCCGGGGCAGACCACGAAAACAACAAGCCGAGGACAAGATCCATGCGCATCGCTCCCCAGTTCCTGGCCGCCGCCGTGGCCGCCGCCCTGCTGTCCAGCAGCGCCATCGCCGAGGAACTCACCGGCACCCTGAAGAAGATCAAGGAAACCGGCACCATCACCCTGGGCCACCGCGACGCTTCCATTCCCTTCTCCTATCTCGGCGCCGAGCCGGGCAAGCCAGTCGGCTACGCCCACGACCTGCAGCTGAAGGTGGTCGAGGCCATCAAGACCGAGCTGGGCCTGCCGGAGCTGAAGGTCCGCTACAACCTGGTCACCTCGCAGACCCGCATTCCGCTGGTGCAGAACGGCACCGTGGACTTGGAGTGCGGCTCCACCACCAACAACCTGGAGCGCCAGCGCCAGGTGGACTTCTCGGTGGGCATCTTCGAGGTCGGCACCCGCCTGCTGACCCGCAAGACCTCCGGCATCCGGGACTTCGCCGACCTCAAGGGCAAGAACGTGGTGACCACCGCCGGCACCACCTCCGAGCGTCTGCTCAAGGCGATGAATGCCGAGAAGCGCATGGGCATGAACATCATCTCCGCCAAGGACCACGGCGAATCCTTCCTGATGCTGGAGTCCAACCGCGCGGTGGCCTTCATGATGGACGACGCCCTGCTCTACGGGGAAATGGCCAAGGCCAAGAACCCGGACGACTGGGTGGTGGTCGGCGAGCCGCAGTCCTATGAGATCTACGGCTGCATGCTGCGCAAGGGCGACCCGGCCTTCAAGCAGCTGGTGGACAAGGCCCTGAGCGCCACCTTCGCCTCCGGGGAAATCAACGAGATCTACGCCCGCTGGTTCCAGAACCCCATCCCGCCGAAGGGGCTGAACCTCAAGTTCCCGATGAGCGACGAGCTGAAGAAGCTGATCGCCAACCCAACCGACAAGTCCGCGGAAGAGATCTGACCGGAGAATCGGCCAGGGCACCCTCTCCCGCTGGCGGGAGAGGGTCGGGATGAGGGTGGGGATCACGCCCCCTCATCCTTGGCCTCGCTCCCTCGGGAGAAGGGTTGCCCGGACCGACCTCGTGCAATCTCCGAATCGACCGCTCTCCTTCCGAACCAAGCAAGAGAACTCCCTGATGAACTACAACTGGGACTGGGGCGTATTCTTCAGGTCTACCGGGATCGGCGAGGAAACCTACCTGGACTGGTTCGTCGCCGGCCTGGGCTGGACCATCGCCGTCGCCCTGGCGGGCTGGATCATCGCCCTACTGCTGGGCACGCTGCTCGGCATTCTGCGCACCGTGCCGAACCGCTGGCTTGCCGGCATCGCCACCTGCTACGTGGAAATCTTCCGCAACGTGCCGCTGCTGGTGCAGCTGTTCCTCTGGTACTTCCTGGTGCCCGACCTGCTGCCCGAGCCGCTGGAGCTCTGGTTCAAGCAGGACCTGTCGCCGGCCACCTCTGCCTACCTGTCGGTAGTGGTGTGCCTCGGCTTGTTCACCGCTGCGCGGGTCTGCGAGCAGGTACGCACCGGCATCCAGGCCCTGCCCAGAGGGCAGTTGGCTGCCGGCCACGCGCTGGGTTTCCGCCTGCCGCAGATCTACAAGGACATCCTCCTGCCGCAGGCCTTCCGCATCATCATCCCGCCGCTGACCAGCGAGTTCCTGAACATCTTCAAGAACTCCTCGGTGGCCTCGCTGATCGGCCTCATGGAGCTGCTGGCGCAGACCAAGCAGGCCGCCGAGTTCACCGCCAACCTGTTCGAGGCCTTCACCCTGGCCACCCTGATCTACTTCACCCTGAACATGGGCCTGATGCTGCTCATGCGCCTGGTGGAGAAGAAGGTGGCGGTGCCAGGCCTGATCGCCGTGGGAGGCAAGTGATGGACTTCAGCGCGATCCTCCCGGCCCTGCCGGGACTCTGGGAAGGCATGCTCACCACTCTGCAGCTGATGCTGCTGGGCGTGCTCGGCGGCGTGCTGCTCGGCACCCTGCTGGCGGTCATGCGCCTGTCGCACAACCGCCTGCTGGCCAACCTGGCCGCCACCTACGTCAATTACTTCCGCTCTATCCCGCTGCTGCTGGTGATCACCTGGTTCTACTTCGCGGTGCCCTTCCTGCTCCGCGCGATCACCGGCGAGGACACCCCAGTAGGGGCCTTCACCTCCTGCGTGGTGGCCTTCCTGATGTTCGAGGCAGCCTACTTCTGCGAGATCGTCCGCGCCGGCATCCAGTCGATTCCCAAGGGCCAGATGGGCGCCGCCCAGGCACTCGGCATGACCCACGGGCAATGCATGCGGCTGATCATCCTGCCCCAGGCGTTCCGCAAGATGACCCCTCTGCTGCTGCAGCAGAGCATCATCCTGTTCCAGGACACCTCGCTGGTCTACGCCGTGGGCCTGATGGACTTTCTCAACGCCGCCCGCTCGCGCGGCGACATCATCGGCCAGCCCCATGAGTTTCTGATTTTCGCCGGCCTCGTGTACTTCACCGTCAGCTTCGCCGCCTCGCTGCTGGTCAAGCGTCTGCAAAAAAGGTTAGCCGTATGATTTCCATCCAGAACGTCTACAAGTGGTACGGGGACTTCCAGGTGCTCAGCAACTGCAGCACCGAGGTGAGCAAGGGCGAGGTGGTGGTGGTCTGCGGGCCATCCGGCTCCGGCAAGTCCACCCTGATCAAGTGCGTCAACGCCCTGGAGCCCTTCCAGCGGGGCGATATCGTGGTGGACGGCATCTCCCTCGCCGATCCGAAGACCAACCTGCCCAAGCTGCGCTCGCGGGTCGGCATGGTGTTCCAACACTTCGAGCTGTTCCCGCACCTCTCCATCACCGAGAACCTGACCATCGCGCAAATCAAGGTGCTCGGCCGCGGCAAGGACGAGGCCACCGAGAAGGGCCTGGCCCTGCTCGAGCGCGTCGGCCTCAAGGCCCATGCCCACAAGTACCCCGGCCAGCTCTCCGGCGGCCAGCAGCAGCGCGTGGCGATCGCCCGCGCGCTGGCCATGGACCCGGTGGTAATGCTCTTCGACGAGCCCACCTCGGCACTCGACCCGGAAATGGTCAACGAGGTGCTGGACGTCATGGTCCAGCTCGCCCAGGAAGGCATGACCATGATGTGCGTGACCCACGAGATGGGCTTCGCCCGCAAGGTGGCCGACCGGGTGATCTTCATGGACCAGGGGCAGATCGTCGAAGACTGCGCCAAGGAAGCTTTCTTCGGCGACCTCTCGGCGCGTTCCGAGCGCGCCCGCCAGTTCCTCGCCAAGATCCTCCAGCACTGAGCATCCGGCCCCTCTGCCGTTCGTCCGCGGCGGAGGGGCCGGCGGCAATCCGGCGCACCGGTCAACTGGTCAGCCCGAGACATCTGTGATGCAATCCCCGCCTTCCGACCTTCGTGCGCCGCTGCCCGTCCTGCCGACCATGAAGCCCCGCCTGATCCGCCGTCTGCTGCTGCCGCTGCCGATCCTCCTGCTGATGCTGACCTGCGGCTACGTGGCCGAACGCCTCAGCGAGCGGGCCGGGATCCGCGCCCTGGCAGAGAACGGCGCGCGCCAGCTGGAGCTGCACGCCCGCGCGCTGGAAAGCGAGATCAGCACCCACACCTACCTTCCCAGCCTTCTGGAGCTGGAAGGCGACGTCATCCGCCTGCTGCTGCAACCCACGCCCTATCGCCGCGAGCGGGTCAACCGCTACCTGGAAGGCCTCAACCAGCGCAGCGGCAGCCGCGCGATCTACGTGCTGGACCCCAGCGGCCGGGTGCTGGCCACCAGCAACTGGCAGGACGCCGACAGCTTCCAGGGCGAGGACCTGTCCTTCCGCGCCTACTTCCAGGATGCCATCGCCGGCCGCCCGGGGCGTTTCTATGGGATCGGCACCACCACCGGCGAGCCCGGCTACTACCTGGCCCACGGCCTGCGCCACGCGGGCCGGATCGTCGGCGTGGCGGTGGTCAAGATCCGCCTCGACCGGCTGGAGCGGCGCTGGGAGCGCGCCCGCCTGGACGCCTTCGTCAGTGACGAGAACGGCATCATCATCCTCTCCAGTGATCCGTCCCGCCGCCTCAGGTCGGTCCGCCCACTGGACGACGAGACCCGCAGCCGCCTGGCCGGCAGTCTGCAGTACCACTGGGTGCGCCTCGACGAGCTGCAGCCGCTGAACCGCCAGCCACTCAACCCGGGTGCCGAACTGCTCAGCCTGCCGGTCCGCAGCGCCAACGGCGAGGAACACCCGGTGCGCTACCTGGCGCAGAGCCAGCCGCTCCACGACAGCGCCTGGACCTTCACCCTGCTCACCCCGCTGCAGGACGTGCGCCGCGAGGCGATGAGCCACGGCATGCTGGCGGCGGCGGCCTTCGCTCTGCTGGCCATCCTGCTGATCGCCTGGAACGAACGGCGCAAGGTGATCGCCACCCGCCTGGCCGCCCGCGAGGCCCTGCAAGAGGCCAACAGCCAGCTGGAACGCAAGATCGCCGAGCGCACCGCCGACCTGCGCGCCAGCAACGAGCGGCTACGCGCGCAGATCCGCGAGCGCCGCCAGGCCGAGGAAACCCTGCGCAAGACCCAGGACGACCTGATCCAGGCCGGCAAGCTGGCGGTGATCGGGCAGATGTCCACCAGCATCGCCCACGAGCTCAACCAGCCTCTGGCCGCCCTGCGCACCCTGGCCGGCAACAGCGTGCGCTTCCTGCAGCGCGGCAACCTGGAGACCGCCAGCAGCAACCTGCAGACCATCAACGAGCTGGTCGACCGCATGGGGCGGATCACCGCCAGCCTGCGCGCCTTCGCCCGGCGCTCCGACGACACCGGCGAGGCGCAGCTGGGCAAGGCAGTGGATGCCGCCCTGTTCCTCCTCCAGCCGCGCCTGGAACGCACGCCGCTGACCATCCACCGCGACTTCGCCGAGGCCTGTCTGGCCATCGACCAGACCCGCCTGGAGCAGATCCTGGTCAACCTGATCGTCAACGCCATCGACGCCATGGCCACGCAACGCGACCGCCAGCTCTGGCTGGAGGGCCGCCTCGACGACCAGGGCCGCTACCGGCTCGGCGTGCGCGACAATGGCCCGGGTATCCCGCCGGCGCTGCGCAGCCACCTGTTCGAACCCTTCTTCACCACCAAGCCCGGCGAGCAGGGCCTGGGCCTCGGCCTGACCCTCTCCGCCAGCCTGGCCGCCGCGGCAGGCGGCAGCCTCAGCGTCCGTCACCCGGAGGAAGGCGGCACCGCCTTCGTGCTGATCCTGCCGGTCCTCGCCACAGCCCCCAACGAGACCGCCGCCGATGAATGAAGCGCTGACCGTACTGATCGTCGAGGACGACCCCCTGGTCCTACTGGGCTGCCAGCAGGCCCTGAGCCTGGAGGACATTCCCAGCATTGGCGTGGGCAGCGCCGAGGCCGCCCTGGAGCAGGTCGGCGAGGACTTCGCCGGCATCGTCATCAGTGACATCCGCCTGCCCGGCATCGACGGCCTGGAGCTGCTCGGCCGCCTCAAGGCCCGCGACCCCAGCCTACCGGTGGTGCTGATCACCGGCCACGGGGACATCTCCATGGCGGTCGGCGCCATGCGCGACGGCGCCTACGACTTCATCGAAAAGCCCTTCTCCCCCGAACGCCTGGTGGACGTGGTACGCCGCGCCCTGGAGCAGCGCGGCCTGGCCCGCGAAGTGTCCGCCCTGCGTCGCCAGTTGGCCGGCCGCCAGGCCCTGGAGCAGCGCCTGATCGGCCGCTCGCCGGCCATGCAGCAGCTGCGCGAGCTGATCGCCAACGTCGCCGACACCTCGGCCAACGTGCTGATCGAGGGCGAGACCGGCACCGGCAAGGAGCTGGTGGCGCGCTGCCTGCACGACTTCAGCCGGCGCCGCGACCGGCAGTTCGTCGCCCTCAACTGCGGCGGCCTGCCGGAAAACCTCTTCGAGAGCGAGATCTTCGGCCACGAGGCGCACGCCTTCACCGGCTCCAACAAGCGGCGCATCGGCAAGATCGAGCACGTCGACGGCGGCAGCCTGTTCCTCGACGAGATCGAGAGCATGCCCCTCAACCTGCAGATCAAGCTGCTGCGGGTGCTGCAGGAACACAGCCTGGAACGCCTGGGCTCCAACCAACCGATCCCGGTGGACTGCCGAGTGATCGCCGCCACCAAGGCCGATCTCGGCAAGCTGGGCAAGACCGGACAGTTCCGCAGCGACCTCTACTATCGCCTCAACGTAGTGACCCTGGAGCTGCCGCCGCTGCGCGAGCGCCGCGAGGACATCCCGCTGCTGTTCGAGCACTTCCTCCAGCAGTCCTCGCTGCGCTTCGACCGTCCCGCGCCGGAACTGGACCGCAACACCCTGTCCTGCCTGATGGCCCATGACTGGCCAGGCAACGTGCGCGAGCTGCGCAACGTGGCGGAACGCTTCGCCCTCGGCCTGCCGGTGTTCAAGAAGGGCGCGGCCAGCGCGGAAAGCGGCGGTCCCTCCTTCGCCGAAGCAGTGGAGGCCTTCGAGCGCAGCCTGCTGGCCGACGCCCTGGAGCGCCACGGCGGCAACCTCAGCCAGGCCGCCCAGGCCCTGGGCATGGCCAAGACCACGCTGTTCGACAAGGTGAAGAAGTATGGGCTGTAGCGTCCGGCGCTAGTCCGGCCGCGACGCGTCGTCGCGCGGCTGTAGCCTGGCCGGCTCCTCACCCTGGCGGTTGCGACGCAACTGCTCTTCCAGAAGCGGCAGCTCTCGGGCACGCGGGTCGGACGTCAGGCTGCTGGGCGGGCGGTTGTCGAGCAGCGGCGGATGGCTAGGGAAAATCCCCCGCGGCACCTGGTAGGGGGCGGGCTGGACGTAGGGCGCCGGGGTCGGGTTTCCCGGCGTGCCCGGCTCCGCGCCCAGGGCCGGCAGACCGGCCAGGGCGAGGGTCAGCGCCAGGGCTGGGCTCTTCATCGCGTTCTCCCGCAGGCTGTGCCTGCAGCTTAGGCCACGCGACCCGACGGGAACGCCCCGGCGGTCAGCGCAGCAACGGGGTGTTCAGCACCTTGGAGGGGCCGCCGATCAGGCTCTCGCTGAGCGTCACGAAGTCCTTGGTACTGACCTTGTCCAGGCGCATCAGGGCGCGGGCCACGTCGTCCAGGGAGTAACGCTTGTCGCTGCGCTGGCGGATTTCCCGGTCCAATTCCTGGAGGAGCAGGACGGCGCGGGCGGTGACCGGGCCGGTGGACCGCTCGGTGCGCAGGCTGGTGACCTTGCGGCTCCACTTGGCCAGCGACTTGCGCACCTGCTGGTAGCGGCCCTCGGTCATCCCGCCGGCGCGGCGCAGCAGCTCGATGGCGTAGTACTCGGCCAGGCCTTCGGTGATCCAGTCGCTGCGGTCGGTGTCACGGATGCCGCTGAACACGTGGACCAGCTCGTGGACCAGCGAGCTGGTGCCGTTCTCGCTGACCAGCGGGCGTGCGGCGTGCATGAACAGCGAGTTGGGACCGGACAGCCCACCGCGCCACATCGGATCGCCTGCAGCGACCACCAACAGCTTGGCCGGGTCGCGAGGGAACACCGCCTGAGCCTCCGGCCAGACGAAGGTCAGCAGGGTCAGTATGTCCATGCGGCGCACCCCCTCGCCCACTGGCGCGGCCACAGTCACGTCGGTCTCGCCCAGGCGGGCACGCCGGGTACCCAGTTCGCCGGCGAGGATCCAGCCGGTAGGGCGGTCGAAGACCCGCGTCGGGTTGTCGATGCGAAAGCGGTTCTTGCCGATCCGCGGCCAGCCGGTCTCCACGCTCTTCCAGCCCTTGGGCAGCTCGAACTGCAGGCGGGCGACCAGCTCGATCCCCGGTACCTCGTCCACCTGGGCGCTGGGCACCAGGTCGTCGCCCCGCATCAGGGCCCACTTGTCGGTCATCCGCGCATCGTAGCTGCCGGATTCGCGCAGGTGGCTGACCCGCACCCGGTAGCGCAGGGTGCGCTTGCCCTCGCCGGGCAGCCAGGTGCCGTAACGGCCCTCCTCTTCCAGGCTCCACTCGCCGTCAGCCTGGAAATCGCTGTAGTAGCCCTTGTCGCCCAGATTGAAGCGCAGTCTGCGCAGCGCGTCGCCGCGCTCCAGGGTCAGGCTCACTTCGGCCTGGTCGCTTTCCGGCAGGAAACGCACCAGATAGTCGAGATCGACTTTCTTGCCGGCCGCCCCCGCCGGCGTGCAGAGCGCAGCGGCAAGGGCGAGGGGCAACAGGGTACGGAAGGCTTTCACGCTGACGGCTCCTTGAGATCGGTGGACAGTCCATCGCCCGCCGCGCGGCGGGACGGACCATGATGCCAGAGGCGCTTGGACAATGGAGGATGCGGCGAGTTTAGCGAGTCGCGCTGGGGAGTCTGCCAGTCAGGAACTTCCGCGCCCCTCAGCCAGCGCGGAAGATCATGTAGTCCTCCCAGTCGTCCTCGCTCACCGCATTCTCGCTGAGCATGCGGCCGGCCTGGGAGATGCCGGCCTTGTGCACCGCCTGCGGGTCGCCGCAGACCAGCGGGTGCCAGGGCGGCAGATCCAGCCCCTCGGCGACCAGGCGGTAGGCGCAGGTCGGCGGCAACCAGCGGAACTCGCTGGCCTGTCCGGGGGTGAGCTGGATGCAATCGGGGACGAACTGCCGGCGGTTCGGGTAGTCGCGGCAGCGGCAGGTCTCCAGGTCGAGCAGCTTGCAGGCGATGCGCGTGTAGTAGACGCTGCCGTCGTCCTCGTCCTCGTCCTCGAGCTTCTGCAGGCAGCACAGGCCGCAGCCATCGCACAGGGACTCCCACTCGTCGTGGTCGAGTTCGGCGAGCGTCTTGCGTTTCCAGAAGGGTTCGACTTTGGCGGCCATGGGCATGCGTGGAGCTGGCTAAAAGGCCGCGAGTCTAGCGCTCCCGGCGCCCTGGGCCAAGGACCGCAGGGCGGACGACTGCCTCAGTAGCCGCGGGCGAAGTCCACCTCGCCGCGCAGCGCCTCGCCTGCCTGGTAGCGGGCCAGGTTGTCGAGGAACAGCCGGGCCATCAGCGGTGGCTGGGTAGGCGCTGCGCTGTGCCCGGTGAGCAGCAGGCCGTAGGCGATCCAGAACGGATGGCGCGGGGGCAGCGGCTCCTGGCGGCAGACGTCGATCACCGCACCGGCCAGATGGCCGTCCTTGAGCGCCGCCACCAGGTCAGCATCGACCACCGCGCTACCACGCCCGGCGTTGATGAACAGCGCGCTGGGGCGGAAGCGAGCGAACAGCGCGGCATCGTAGATGTCCTGAGTCTCCGGGGTGTCCGGCAGCAGATTGATCACGTAGTCCGCCTCGCCCACCAGGCGGCCCAGCGCCTCCAGCCCGGCCACCTCGCGGAACGGCTCCAGGGGCCGCGGCCGGCGGGCGATGCCGTACAGCTCAAGACCAAAGGGTGCCAGGAAGCGGGCCACGCTCTGGCCGATGTCGCCGCAGCCGACGATCAGCGCCCGGCGTCCGGCCAGGCTGTGCGGCAGGCGGCCGTTCCACTGGCGCAGGGCCTGGCTGGTCAGCCGCGCCAGCACCTCGCGTTCGTGGGCCAGCAGGTAGGTGAGCACGTACTCGGCCATCACCTGACCGAAGATGCCCACGGCACGGGTCAGCCGGTAGTCGCGCGGCAGCCCGGCGGCCAGCAGCGGGGTGATTCCTGCCCAGGTGGATTGCGCCCAGATGGGCTTGCAGCCACGACGCAGCAGGTGGACCAGCAGGTCCGGCTGGCCGAGCCAGATCGGACAGTCGGCAGCCAGGGCGGCCAGCTCCACGGGGTCGGCGCTGCCACGCAGCTCCAGGCTTGGCTCGGCCGCGCGGAGCAGTTCGGCGTAGCGGGAATGGTCGTGTTCGGCGATCAGGATGGACATGAAGGGACTTCGTGCCCGGCCGGCAGGCCGGGCCAGGTTGGGGTCAGACCGGGTCGTTGCGGCTCAGCAGCTCGTCCGGCAGGTGCTGGATGTAGTCGTCCTCCGGCGGCGGCATCTGCAGGTGGAAGCCCTGCTTGTCGAGGTTCTCCAGCACCTGTTTGATGTCCTCCCGGGCCAGCTTGCGCTGCGGGGTGAGGACCAGGTCGAAGACGTGCTGGGGCGGGCCGAACACGCTGAGCAGCGCCTCCGGCACCCTGCTCAGGGCGTCGGCCTTGAGCACGTAGAGGTACATCTCGTTCTTGCGCGGACTCTTGTAGATCGAGCAGATACGTTTCATGCCTGTTCTCCCGGCGTCTGGCCGGCCAAGGTGTCGAGCAGCGCCTGCCCCATGAGTTCGCGACGCCAGCCGCGCAGCGAGTCGGGTAGCCGGTAGGGGCCGGCGGGAAAACCGCTTTTCAGCAGGCTTTCCAGGGTCTTCTTGCGCAGCATCAGCTCCGGCGCCATGTCGAGCCGCTCGGCCTCGCGCTGGCCGACCGCACGGAGCTTCTTGAGCAGCCCGGAGGCTTCCGGCGGCAACGGCTCAGGCAGCGGCTCGGGCCATTCGCCGGGCGGCAGCGCGGCAGCCTCGGCGATCAGCCGGAGGATGAGCTCGCCGTCCTGGCGCACGGTGCGCGGGTGCATGTCGTCGATGCGCGCCAGGCTGTTCAGGTTGTCCGGCTGGAAGCGCGCCAGAGGCCACAGGGAGTTCTCCCGCAGCACCCGGTTGCGAGGTTGATTGCGCGCCCGTGCCTCGCGCTCGCGCCAGGCGCAGAGGGCGCGCAGCACGGCAAGCTGCTGACGGGACAGCTTCCAAGCCAGCTTGGCCTCCTTGTAGGCCTCCTCGGGAGGAGTGACGCGGCGCTGGCTGGCCAGCAACTCCTCGCCGTCCTCCAGCAGCCAGGCATTCTTCTCCGCCGACAGTTTCGGCAGCAGGGCCTTGTAGACCTCGGCCAGGTGCAGCACGTCCTCGGCGGCGTAGCTGAGCTGGGTGGCACTCAGCGGGCGCTGCAGCCAGTCGGAGCGGGTCTCGCCCTTGGGCAACTCGATGCCGAGCAGCTCCTGTACCAGCCGCGAGTAGCCCATGGAGAAGCCCAGGTTCAGGTAGGCGGCGGCCAGCTGGGTGTCGAACAGCGGCGACGGCAGACTGCCGGTCAACCGGGCGAAGACCTCGAGGTCCTCGCTGCAGGCGTGCAGCACCTTGACCACCGCCGGGTTCTCCAGCAGCCGGGCCAAGGGCGTCCAGTCGCCGATCAGCAGCGGATCGATCAGCCAGGCGCGACTGCCGTCGCCGACCTGCACCAGGCCGGCCTGGGGATAGAAGGTGTCGACCCGCACGAACTCGGTGTCCAGCGCCACGAAGGGCAGCTGCTGCCACTCGGTGCAGCGCTGTGCCAGGCTGGCGTCGTCGCGGATCCAGTTGATTTCGATAGCCACGGGGCTCTCCTTTGCGAAGGCGCGCAGTATATCCACCCTGGTGATGAACGGATATTCGCGGTTGCCCGCAGTTGCGCGCAGTCACTATGCTGCCGGCGGTTGTCCGACAAATAACGAAGCATAAGAGAATGCCATGCAAAAGATTCTCGGACTGGCCTGCGTGCTGCTCATCGCCGGTGCCGCCTACCTAGCCGTCACCCCCAGCCCCATCGACCCCCTCCCCTGGGACGCCCCCGCGGCCCCGCCGCTGACCGGCGTGCTGGAGCCCAACGATACCCTGATGAAGGCCGAGCTGCTCGCCCAGGGCCAGATCCACGGTCCGGAGGACACCGCGGTGGACGCCCAGGGACGGGTCTACGCCGGCCTGCACGACGGCCGGGTGGTGCGCATCGGCACGGACGGTCGGGTGGAGACTTTCGCGGACACCGGTGGCCGGCCGCTGGGCATGGACTTCGACGCCCAGGGCAACCTGATCGTCGCCGACGCTTACAAGGGCCTGCTGAGCATCGACCCACAGGGCCGGATCGCGGTGCTCACCACGGAGGCCGACGGCGTGCCGTTCCGCTTCACCGACGACCTGGACATCGCCAGCGACGGGCGCATCTACTTCACCGACGCCTCGGCCAAGTTCCGGCAGCCAGACTACCTGCTCGACCTGCTGGAGGCCCGCCCCCACGGCCGTCTGCTGCGCTACGACCCGGCCAGCGGGAAGACCGAGACGCTGCTTGGCGATCTCTACTTCGCCAACGGCGTGGCGCTGTCCCAAAACGAGGACTTCGTGCTGGTCAACGAGACCTACCGCTACCGCATCCAGCGCTACTGGCTGAAGGGCGCGAAGGCCGGCAGCCACGAGGTCTTCATCGACAACCTGCCGGGCCTGCCGGACAACCTGCAGGGCGACCGCGCAGGGACCTTCTGGGTGGCCCTGCCCAGCCCACGCAAGGCCAACGCCGACTTCCTGCACCGGCATCCCTGGCTGAAGGCGCAGCTCGCCAAGCTGCCGCGCGCGCTCTGGCCGAAGGCGACGCCCTATGGTCTGGTCATCGCCCTCGACGAGAACGGCCGGATCATCCGCAGCCTGCATGACACCAGCGGCGCACACCTGCGCATGGTCACCTCGGTGAAGCCGGTGGGCGACTACCTGTACCTGGGCAGTCTGGACAACGACCGGATCGGCCGCCTAAAGATCAACTGAGGAACGTGCCCGGCAGGCGGTGGCCGCCGGGCCTGACTGCAGGCCGTCAGCGCAGCTGTTCGGCGGCCAGCGGGGTGTCGCCGGTGGCCGGCTCGCCTGCCGGCTGATCGAACAGCGCCTCCATGCGCCGGCGAGTCTCGGCCATCAGCTCCTCCAACTGCTCGACGCCGTAGCCGCTGACGTCCAGCGGTTCGCCGACTCGCAGGCACACCGCCTGGCCGAGGTTGAACTGCCAGGTGCGCGCCGGCAGCACGCGGTGGATGCCGTTGATGACCACCGGAACGATCACCGCCTGGGTATCCAGGGCCAGGTGAAAGCAGCCCTTCTTGAAGGGCAACAGCCGGCCGTCCCGGGAGCGGGTGCCTTCCGGCGCGGCCCAGAGGACGATGCCGCTTTCCATCATTCTCTTGGCGATTTCCAGGTCCTTGAGCGCCTGCTCGCGGTTGTGGCGGTCCAGCGAGGGGAATTCGGCAAGGCGCATGGCCCGGCCGAAGAAGGGAATGCGGAACAGCTCCTTCTTGGTCAGCATGCGGATCGAGCCCGGCAGGGCGACGAAGGTGGCCGGGATGTCGTAATGGCTGCTGTGGTTGCACAGCAGCAGGTAGCGGCGGCCGTCGTTGAAGTCCGGCACCTGCCCTTCCACGCTCAGCCGCACGCGCACCAGGCGCAGCAGCAGGGACGACCAGCGCCGTGTATAGCTATCGATATCGCGGCGGCTCAGGCGGCCGAACAGGGCACGAAAGATGACCACCAGGCAGTAATAGAGGGTGACCGCGCAGGTTCCCAGTACCACGCCAATGCGGCGGGCCAGTGTCGCGCTTTCAGTAACGGGTTGCAGGCGCAGCATGGAAGCTCCATCTCTTTTTTCACGTCGCGGGTCTATGATGCCCACTCACTCGCTAACGATACAGGAGTTCGTCATGCCTCTCGCGCAACTGATCACCGCCGAGCAACTGGCTGCCCACCTCGCCGAACCCAGGCTGGTGATCCTCGACTGCCGCTTCGCCCTGGAGGACGTCGACTACGGCCAGCGCAGCCATGCCGAGGGACACCTGCCCGGCGCACGGTTCGCCGACCTGGAGCGCGACCTCTCCGGCCCCGTCGTCAAGGGCGTGACCGGCCGCCACCCGCTGCCCGATCCGGCCCGCCTGGTGGAGCGCCTCCGCGACTGGGGCATCGACGACGACAGCCAGATCGTCCTCTACGACGACGGCCCCGGCGCCTTCGCCGCCCGCGCCTGGTGGCTGCTGGCCTGGCTGGGCAAGCGCGATGGCGTCTATCTGCTCGACGGCGGCCTGAATGCCTGGCGCGCCGCCCAGCTGCCGCTCACCACTGAGCCGCCGGCCAGCCGTCGCGGCAGCTTCCAGGGCCAGCCGGACGAACGCCTGGTAGTAACGGCCGAACAACTGCGCCAGAGCCTCGACGAGCCCGGCCTGACCCTGTTGGACGCCCGCGCCCTGCCGCGCTTCCGCGGCGAGGTGGAGCCCATCGACCCGGTGGCCGGACACATCCCCGGGGCCCTCTGCGCAGCCTTCACCGATAACCTCGGCAGCGACGGTCGCTTCCTGCCCGCCGATCGCCTGCGCCAGCGCTTCGCCGAGCTGCTCGCCGGCCGCTCTCCTGAAGGTCTGGTGGCCTACTGCGGCTCGGGAGTCACCGCCTGCCACAACCTGTTCGCTCTCTGCCTCGCCGGCTACCCGCTGGCCCCGCTGTACGCCGGTTCCTGGAGCGAATGGATCACCGACCCTACCCGACCGGTGGCCACCGGCGGCTGACCGTTCCATGCCCCTCCCCTCACAGGAGAGAGATCCGGAGGGAGCTTCGCCGGATGCCAGCTGACAATCGCCCCGCCCTCTTTTCCCATCTCCCGAACGCGGGGGATGGGGCTGTTCGGACACCTGACCGGCACCAATCCTCCCTCTCCCCCGGGAAGGGCCGGGAGCGAGGAAGCTAGTCGGTCGTCTGCCGCAGCCCCACTGTCCAGCACATCCCCCCAGCCCCGCTACGGCCCTCGTCCTGCGCGAGCTCCAGCCCAACGTGTCAGGGTCTGTTAAGTACCAGCGGCTATATGGCTTATAACCACAAAGTTGCCATTGATTTAAAAACAAGCCTTTACAGCAGAAAGATCGCACTACACTTCAACGTGAGCGGCTAACCCCGCTTCCGGTGGGGCCTTTCCGAGAACACCAGAAGAAGCTGCCAAGCGCCCGGCCTCACCGGCATCTATTTCGCCGGAGGATGGTATGGGTATCGCCGCTAGTGAACTGTGCCAGCACGTCATCCGCCCTACCCTCCTCTACCTCGGCTGTCATTCGCCCAGCGCCGAAGCTCTGCTGCTCGGCATCGCCGCCACCCAGTCAGGCCTCGGCAGCGCCCTGGACGACGCCAAGGGCCACGGTCTCTACCGGATCGACGAAGTTCGCCACCGTCTACTCTGGGACAACCATCTGGCCCGGGATCCGGACCTGGCCAGCAAGGTGCGCGGCCTGGCCAGCCAGCATGCCTTCCTCGCCGCGCCGCATCTGGAGCTGACCGTAAACCTACGCTATGCCACCGCCATCGCCTGGCTACTGGTGCAGGTAGAGGAAACCCCGCTGCCCGCCGCCGATGACCTGCCGGGGCTGGCGCAGATCTGGCGACAGGTGTTCCGTCCCGACGGCCAGGTCCGCGAGTTCCTGCACGCCTGGCGGCACTGCGTGGGGCGTCTCAGTCATGCCGCCTGACTGGTCAGGCCAATTGGTCCGACAACCCGGGGAGCTGCGGCAGAATATCGCAAGATGCCATCACGTTCCCGAAAATTGTCCGACAATCCTCGAATAATCCGGACTGGAAAGCCGCCCGAAATGCTGTTAGCTTTCGCCCGTTTTCTGTTCCGGAGTAACAATAATGAAACAACAATGGCTGAAGACCACCCTCGCCCTTTCCATCGCTGCCATTTCCACCCACAGCCTGGCCAACGGCATCGCCATTAACGAACAGAGCGCCAGCGCCGCCGGCACCGCCTACGCCGGCCGCGCCTCCTCGGCCCTGGACGCCAGCACCATCTATGGCAACCCGGCGGGCCTCTCCAAACTCAAACGCAGAGAAGTGAGCGGCGGCCTGGCGGTAATCGACGCCAAGGTCGACATCGACCACGCCAACGGCGCTGCCCAAGGCACCAACAAGGGCGACTCCGTGCCCCTATCCGTGGTGCCCTTCGGCTATTTCTCCACCCCCGTGGACGATCGCCTCACCTTCGGCCTGGGCGTCTACGTGCCCTATGGCATCATCAACGACTACGAGAGCAGCTTCCAAGGTCGCTACCTGGGCAGCTACAGCAAGGTCCAGGTGATCACCGTGCAGCCCACCGTGAGCTACAAGATCACCGACCGCGTGTCCTTCGGCTTCGGCCCGACCATCAACCGCATCGACGGTCAGCTGAAGAACAATCTGAACAACGCCGGCGCCTTCGGCAGCGGCGACGCCACCCTGAACATCAAGGGGCACGACAGCGCCTTCGGCTTCAACGCCGGCATCATGGTGGACCTCACCGACGACACGACCTGGGGCCTGACCTACCACTCCAAGGTCACTTACAAGCTCAAGGGCGATACCAAGGTCAAGGGTGGCAACGGTCCCATCCTGGGCCTGGCCAACGGCAAGTACGACGCCGATTTGAGCATCACCCTGCCCGAGTCCGTCGACACCTCCATCACCCACAGGCTGAACGACCAGTGGACGCTGCACGCCGGCGCCACCTGGACCCGCTGGAGCCGCCTGGACACCCTGGAAGTGAAAAACTCCGGCATCCAGAACCCGCTGATCGCTGGCCAACTGGGCACCGTATCGGAAGAGCTCGACTGGCATGACACCTGGGCCTTCTCTCTGGGGGCCTCCTACCAGCTCAACCCGCAGTGGGTGCTGCGCACTGGTTTCGCCGTGGATGCCGCGCCGACCAGCAACGACAACCGCAACGTGCGCATCCCGGTGGGCAACCGCAAGGTCTTTGCTCTGGGCGCCGGCTGGTCGCCGAACGCCGACCTGACCATCGACGTCGCCTACGCCTACCTCTGGGAAAACGACGCCAAGGTCGACCAGCCCGGTCGTGAGCCGGCCCTCCCTGGCCTCCCGTCGCTGCAGCCGGGCTACCAGGCCAGCTACTCCAACAGTGCCCAGGGCCTGATGGCGCAGATGACCTACCGCTTCTGAGCCGTCCCGGCCAAAAGGAAAGCCCCACCTGCGTGGGGCTTTCTTCTTTAGGGCTGCCGATCTCCCCGTCTAGGGCCGGGATGCAATGGCCTGCTCGATGGCCGCGCGCAGCTGCTCGCTGTCCGGCTTGGTGCGACTGGAGAAGCTGGCCACCACCTTGCCCTGGCGATCGACCACATACTTGTAGAAGCTCCAGCGTGGCGGCCCACTCTGTTCGGCCAGCTCCCTGAACAGCGGGATCGCCCGGTCGCCGCTGACCGCCTGGGGCTCGGTCATGGTGAAGGTCACCCCGTA
Organism: Pseudomonas thermotolerans DSM 14292; assembly: GCF_000364625.1. Lineage (GTDB taxonomy): Bacteria > Pseudomonadota > Gammaproteobacteria > Pseudomonadales > Pseudomonadaceae > Aquipseudomonas > Aquipseudomonas thermotolerans. Next base: position 3,756 of record NZ_KB822618.1, on the reverse strand, counting down.
GTTGACGTAGCAGACCTCGGCGGTCTTCGCGCTGTCGGCATCCTCCTGGTGAAAGTCGTTGGAGGGCACCCCGAGCACCTCCAGCCCCTGCGCCCGATATTCCTGGTAGAGCGCCTCCAGCCCCTTGAACTGGGGGGCGAAGCCGCAGTAGCTGGCGGTATTGACCACCAGCAGGGGTTTGCCGGCGAAGCGTTCGCAGAGATCGATGCTGTCCTTGGCACGCAGCCTGGGCAATTCCCCCTGCAGCAGGACCGGACACTCGGCGGCCTGCGCCGTGCCGGTCAGGGCGGCGAGCAGCAGCACGGCACAGGATGGGATGGTCTTCATGGTGCAGCCTCTGTTCGGATGGATACAGGCACACGCTAGACCCGGAGCGCTCAGCCGGCAATCACCTGCCGGTCTGGCTCGGTCCCGCCGTCGCGGGACGCCGGCATTAACACTTTATTCATATTGTCCCACCCCAGAGTGCTGGCTAGTGTGAGCTGCGATCTCCCCCTATCGGGCAAACCGGACCCATCCCATGCGTACCCAGCTGTCGAATCTCCTCACCCTGTTCACCGCCCTTGCCCTTCCTCTCACCAGCCACGCCGAGGCCGTCGATCCGGAAGCCTACATCCTCAAGAACGGCCACCAGTTCACCAGCGTCGGCGCGGACGGCCACACGCAGCTCTATTCCAACACCATCAAGGTCGGCAAGGAGCAACTGGCCAGCCTGACCGCGCAGATCGCCAGCCTGCCCAAGCATGCCGACACCCTGCGCGCCTGCACCTTCCTGCGCGACCAGGTGAAGGCCGGCATTCTCCGCAATGGCGGCAAGCTGGACGACGTTCTGGTCGCCAACCATGGCTACGAAGGCCCCATCGTCGCCTGCACGCTGAGCTACGTGCCCAACGCCGGCGGCGACAAGCTGATCTACAGCAAGAACGGCGAGAAGGGCATCTACATGCTCTTCGTGGTGGAGTGAGCCCGCCTAGCCGACAGGCAGATCCACGCTGAAACAGGCTCCCCGGGTGGCATTGCGCACCTTCAGCTGGCCGCCCATCTGGCGGATGATCCCGTAGCTCACCGACAGCCCCAGGCCCGTCCCCTTGCCGACGGGCTTGGTGGTGAAGAAGGGATCGAAGATCCGCTCCAGCAGCTCCGGCTCGATGCCGCCGGCATTGTCCTCCACCTCGATGAGCACCCGGCCGTCGCGCAGGCCGGCACGTACCTGGATCCACGGCCGTAGCTCAGGCTCGCGCTCCTGGCGGGAGAGCAGCGCGTCCGAGGCATTGACCAGCAGATTGATCAGCACCTGCTCCAGTTGGTCCGCGTGGCCGAGAAGTTCCGGCAGTTCGCCTAGCTCCATGTCCAGCGCTATCCCCTTCTGCTGCAGTCGGTCGCAGAGCAGCCCCACCGCGCCTTCGACAGCTTCCTTAGGCTGGAAGTACTGGCGCTCGATCTCCGAGCGCCGGCCGAACACTCGCATGTGATCGACGATTCGCGCGGCTCGCTGGACCTGTCCCTCGATGCGGCCCAGTTTGGTCAACAGATAGTCGTCGGTCAGCTCGCCGTTCTCGACGCGCTTGAGCAGGTTCATCAGGGCCACCCGCATCACGTTGAGCGGCTGGCTGATCTCGTGGGCGATCCCCGTGGCCATGGTCCCCAGGGTGGCCATCTTGGCGCTCTGATAGAGCTGCTGGCGGGAACGGTGCAGCTCGGTATCGTCGCGGCCAACCGCCTGCACCTCGATCAGGAAGCCGTTCTCGTCGAACACCCCGCGTTCCGACCACAGCCACCAGGCATGTTCGTGACCTGGCAACTGCACGCGGATCTCCACCGTACTGAGTGGCTGCGCCGGGGTCATCGCGCTGAGGCGCTTGCGAAAGTCCTCGCACTGCTCCTCGGTCAGGAATTTCGACAGGTTCAGGGTGCCGATTGCCTCGTCCCCACAGCCCAGGTACCTGAGCAGGGGGCGGTTAGCGAAGGTCAGGGTGAGGTCCGGCCTGTAGCGGCAGATCATGCTGGGCGAGTCCTCCACCAGCAGACGGTAGCGCTCCTCGCTCTGCCGTACCCGCTCCGTCGCCTCACGGGTCTCGGTCACGTCCAGGCACAGGCCCACCGCCTCCAGCGGTTGCCCTTCGTCATCCCGCAGCAGCTTGGCTTCGTCGTGTATCCAGTGATAGCCGCCCAGACGGTCGCGAAGCCGGTAGTTGCACCCCACCTTGCCGTCGCGCAGCAGGCAGCGGGTACGCTCCAGGAAGATCTCCCGGTCCTCCTCGTGCACCAGGGAAAACACCGAGCGCTCGCGCAACTCTGGCAATGTCCAGCCCAGCACCGTCTCCAGGCTGGCGCTGACGAACTCCGGAGTCAGCGCCCCGTCTTTGTAGCGCTCCACGTAGATGATCGCCGGGGCGCGGTCCACCAGGTTCTCGAGACGGGAGATGGCCGCGGCGGCAAGGGCCTCATTGGTCTTGAAGTCGTCGATGTCGACGGCGAAACCGATGATCCGCCCGCGCTGCATCCGCCCGCCCAAGCGGAACCAGCGCCAGCCATCGCCGGAACGCAGGCGTAGGACCTGATCGAACATTCCGCCGTGGGCAACTGTGTCGGCCAGATGGACCCGGAACTCGTCGCGGTCGGCCGGATGCATCAGGCCCGGCATGTCCATGGGCTCGGCCGCTGTCCCGAACAGGCGATCCGCGAAGCCCGGTCCGAACAGGTAGCGATCCTCTGCGGGCAGATATTCCCACCAGCTGCTGTCGAGCAGCTCCTGCAGGCACTGGCTACGCTCTTCCTCCGCGCGATGCGCCTCGAGGCGCAGACGCTGGAGCCAGGGCATGGCCACCCCGGCCAGCAGGTACAGCCAGTCCTCGCCACTCAGTACCGGGATGGCGGACTCAGCATCCAGACAGACCAGCCAGGCCTGTACGCCGCCGCGCTCGCCGTAGGGTACCAGCCAGAGCGAGTCATTCCCCTGGCCCACCCGCTTGGGCGCGGCACAGTGACTGTCCAGCAGCGGCTGCAGCTCGGCTTCATCGGGGAGTGCCGCCCGAGTTCCAGGCCGCACGAAGCGACTGCACCGAGCCCAGCCTCCTCCACCCTGCGCCAGGAACAGGCCCGCCGCGGCAATTCCCAGACGCAGCACCAGCCCTTCGAGAAACTCCTCGAGGAGCCTCTCCACATCTTCAGTGCGCGCCTGCCACAGCCGGCTGCCCAGCCTGGTGGCATGGGCCAGCAACTGCAGGCGCTGCTCTCCGGCCCGTACCCGCTCGATCTGATCGCTGACATCCAGCAGACGGAGCGCCCAGCCATCGGACAGGCGCTCCAGCCAGCCGCGAGCGTACAGGCTGGCCCCCTTGGTCGTCCGAAAGGCCAGGTCGAGCACTTGGCCTTCGAACAGCGGAAGATCCTCCGCCGACCAAAGCGGAGGCTCTGCCAGCCAGTCGCGCAACTCACTTCCGAAGTTACTTTCACATGAAGGGGCGGATGCAGAAACTGAGTGCAACACAGTCATTGAATTGAAGCCGGAGCATCATGCCGCATAGCGATCGCTTTCTGCACGACCTCGCTCATGACTTCGATCGGGCACTTGTAGTCGAAGCGCTTGCGGGGGCGCATGTTCAATTGCAGGGCAATGGCATCCAGTTCCTCCTGGCTGTGTACCGACAGGTCCGTGCCCTTGGGCAGGTACTGGCGGATCAGTCCATTGATGTTCTCGTTGCTGCCGCGCTGCCAGGGGCTGTGCGGGTCGCAAAAGTAGATCGCCACCCCCGT
>NZ_KB822617.1 GCF_000364625.1 Pseudomonas thermotolerans DSM 14292 | reverse complement strand
TGACGCAGGATGGTCGTCTCGTACAGCGCTTCTTCCATGGCCGGGTCGCTGTAGCCGAACCAGTTCTGCATCAGATGGATACGTAACATGGCCATCAGCGGATAGGCTGGACGACCACCTTCACCCTTTGGGTAGTGTGGCTCGATCAGGGCAATCAATCCCTTCCACGGCACCACCTGATCCATCTCGATCAGGAACAATTCCTTACGGGTCTGCTTGCGCTTGCCGGCGTACTCGGCGTCGGCGAAGGTCATCTGCTTCATGGAAGAACTCGGGGGCGTGATTACCGGCGTATTTCACCAGATTCTGGAAGTGTTTTTCAGACCATCCCTAAGGATGATCGATTTTCGCGTATTCGCGTGACTGCTGCATTTCGTGCACTCCCTGCACAAGCGTTGATGGGGCATCAGCGCACTCAATCCCTGGCCCCGGGACCATCGGCTGGGACGCCGATGCCGGGTGCTATCAGAGAGCTAGCATACTGCGATGCGTAGCTCTTTGCATCCTCTGGGGTGTTCTTGCTGTCAGAGGTTCATGACGTCCACGAAGCGTGGCGTGGCCTGTTCGTCGATCTTCAGGCTGGCGAAGTCGAACAGCTTGCGGTCGGCCAGTTGGGAAGGCTGCACGTTCTGCAGGGCGCGGAACATGATTTCGGTGCGGCCCGGCCATTTGCGCTCCCATTCCTGGAGCATTTCCTTGACCACCTGACGCTGCAGGTTTTCCTGGGAGCCGCAGAGGTTGCAGGGGATGATGGGGAATTCCTTGAGCTTGGCGTAGGCTTCGATGTCCTTCTCGGCGCAGTAGGCCAGCGGGCGGATCACTACGTTGCGGCCGTCGTCCGACAGCAGCTTGGGCGGCATGGCCTTGAGAGTGCCGCCGTAGAACATGTTGAGGAAGAAGGTTTCCAGGATGTCGTCGCGGTGATGGCCTAGCGCCATCTTGGTGGCACCGATCTGGTCGGCGAAGGTATAGAGGGTGCCGCGGCGCAGGCGCGAGCACAGCGAGCAGGTGGTCTTGCCCTCGGGGATCTTCTCCTTGACCACCGAGTAGGTGTCCTTCTCGATGATGTGGTAGGGCACGCCGATGGATTCCAGGTACTGCGGCAGTACGTGCTCGGGGAAGCCGGGCTGCTTCTGGTCCATGTTCACCGCGACGATCTCGAACTTGATCGGGGCGACCTTCTGCAGATAGAGCAGCACATCGAGCATGGTATAGCTGTCCTTGCCGCCGGACAGGCAGACCATCACCTTGTCGCCATCCTCGATCATGTTGAAGTCGGCGATGGCCTCGCCGGCCAGGCGGCGGATGCGTTTCTGCAGTTTGTTCTGGTTGACCGAAAGGGTGCCCATGGTGTGTCGGAGTCCACGAAACGAAGCTGAAAGCCGTACATTTTACGCACAAAGCGGCGGCGCCCCCAGCCCCGTGCTAGGCTCGGGCGATGAACACCTATTTCGATTGCGAGGCTGACCTCGCCGACCAGTTGCTCGTCCTGCTCCGCGAGGAAGCCGGCGGCCTGAGCGAGTACCAGCTTATCCAGCGCCTCAAGGCGCGCCACTCCACCCACATCCCCAACCTGCCGCTGGCCGACAAGCTGGTGCTGTTCCGCACCCACTTCCTGGTCTTCAACGCCCTCTACCGGCTGCGCGAGCGGCTGTGGAGCGAAGGCGCCGCCTACCTGGAGATCAGCGCCCTGCACATCCAGCTGCAGCCCTACCACGCCGGCAGTGCGGCGCTCGCAGAACGCGATCCGCTGCGCGACTACTACCTGGACATGGACCAACTGCGCGACACCCGCGAGGAGGACGTGGAGAAGCTGCTGACCAGCTTCTGGACGCGCATGCAGGGCGGCGAGGAGAAGCGCGCGGCGCTGGAGCTGCTCGGCCTGGAGAACAGCGGCGAGCCGTTGAACCTCGCCATCATCAAGCGCCGTTACCGGCAGTTGGTCAGCGAGCATCATCCCGACCGTGGCGGCAGCACCTCGCGGCTGCAATCCCTCAATCTCGCCATGGAAATTCTGGAACGCTATTACTCCTGAATCCGATAGGGCGATTCACTCTAAAGCCCCACCATTCGCGCCTTCCGCCTCCACCTATACTGCGACATACGGTCGCAGAGAATCGGCCTGTGCACCCGGCGTCGCTGTGCTACGCGCGCCGGGCGCATTGCTGGGGGGCGATCGCCATAACAAGAGGAGTGTTTGGCATGATCCATCACGTCGTGGGGCTTTTCACCCATCCCGATCAAGAGTGGCAGGAGATCCGTGGCGAAGAGGAAACCATCAGCCACATGTACCTGACCCATGTGCTGATCCTGGCCGCCATCCCTGCAATTTCTGCCTACATCGGCACCACCCAGGTCGGCTGGAGCATCGGCGGCGGAGCGCCGGTGACCCTCACCGAGGGCAGCGCCCTGGCAATGACCATCCTGTCCTACCTGGCCATGCTGGTCGGCGTGGGGGTCATGGGGGCCTTCATCCACTGGATGGCGCGTACCTACGATGCCAACCCGACCATGACCCAATGCGTGGTGTTCGCTGCCTACACCGCCACGCCGCTGTTCATCGGCGGTCTCGCCGCGCTCTACCCCAATCTGTGGCTGGCGATGATCGTCGGCACCGCGGCGATCTGCTACACGGTGTACCTGCTCTACGTCGGCATTCCGACCTTCATGAACATTCCCAAGGAAGAAGGTTTCCTGTTCTCCAGCTCGGTGCTGGCGGTGGGCCTGGTGGTGCTGGTGGCGATGATCGCCCTGTCGGTGGTGCTGTGGGGCTCGGGCATCGGCCCGGTCTACCGCTACTGACCATGCTACTGACTATCGAACGATTCCCCTCCCTGCCAAGGCCGCCTGCGGGCGGCCTTTCCTTGTCCGGCGGATGACACTGCTGAAGCCGGAGCTGTTGCGGCATAATCTGCACCCATGCCCGAACTCCTCCACGCCCGCGTCGAAGCCTGCTACCGGCAGGCGGAAGACTTCTTCAAGCGCCGCTTTCCCCGTCCTGAAGTGAGCTTCAGGCTGCGCGGGCTGAAGGCCGGCGTGGCGCACCTGCAGGAAAACAAGCTGCGCTTCAACCTGCAGCTGTACCGCGAGAACCGCGAGGACTTCCTGCGCCAGACGGTGGCCCACGAGGTGGCTCACCTGGTCGCCCACCAGCTGTTCGGCCCGCGCATCCAGCCCCACGGCGAGGAGTGGCAGCTGATCATGCGCGGCGTCTACGAGCTGCCGCCGCACCGCTGCCACAACTACGAGGTACAGCGTCGCCAGGTCACCCGCTTCATCTACCGCTGTGCCTGCCCGGACGGCGAATTCCCCTTCTCCGCCCAGCGCCATCGGCTGGTCGCTCAGGGCCGCCGCTACTACTGCCGGCGCTGCAAGGCCACCCTGGTATTCAGCGGTGAGCAGCGCCTGGAATAACGCGCTCCTCCAGCCAATCGCCTATGCCACCACCTTGCCGGCCCTGAGTTCGGCGATCCGCTCTTCGCTGTAGCCCAGGCCGCGCAGCACCTCCTCGGTGTGCGCGCCGATCCTGACGCCAATGTGCCGCGGCGCCGGGAGGCCGCCGGAGAAGCGGATCGGGCAACCGATCTGCCGCTGTCCGGGACCGCCCTCGCGGGGCACCTCCACCACCAGGCCGCGGGCCTTGATCTGAGGGTGCTCGACTGCTTCGGCGAGGCTCAGCATGGGCTCCACGCAGGCATCCAGGCCGGCGAAGATCTCGCACCATTCGGCGAAGTCGTGCAGTTCGAAGGCGATCTGCAGCTCGCGCTTGAGCTGGCGCTGCGCCTCTGGATCCGGCGACAGGCCCAGGGAAGCCAGCTCCGGACGGCCCAGGGCGGCACACAGCTGCTGCATGAACTGCGGCTCCAGGCTACCGACCGCCAGCCAGCGGCCGTCGCGGGTGCGGTAGTAGTCGTAGAAGCTGCCGCCGTTCAGCGGCTGGCTCTCCATCGACGGCTCCTGGCCGCAGGCTAGGTAGGCCGCGCCGCCCATGGCGTGCAGGGCGAACACGCAGTCGGTCATGCTGATGTCGAGGTACTGCCCTTCCCCGCTCTGCTGGCGGTGGATCACCGCGGCGAGCAGCCCCATCACCGCATGGAAGGAGCCGCCGGCCACGTCCGCCACCTGTACGCCCAGGGGCAGCGGTCCGCTGTCCTTGCGCCCGGTCTGCGCAGCGATGCCGGAGATCGCCAGGTAGTTGATGTCGTGGCCGGCACGGTCCCGGTAGGGGCCGGTCTGCCCGTAGCCGGTGATGGACACGTAGATCAGCCGCGGATTGATCGCCCGCAGCGCCTCGTAGCCGAGCCCCAGGCGCTCCATCACTCCGGGGCGGAACTGCTCGATGAGGATGTCGTACTCCTCGACCAGGCGCTTGACCACTTCGACGGCCTCCGGACGCTTGAGGTCCAGGGCGATGCTGCGCTTGTTGCGGTTCAGGTAGGCGTGGGCGGCGGACACCCCGCCGTCATGGGGTGGCAGCACGCGCAGCAGGTCGGGGCGGGTCGGCGATTCGACGCGCAGCACCTCGGCGCCCATGTCCGCCAGCAGCAGAGAGGCGAAGGGCCCCGGCAGGAGGGTGGAGAAGTCGAGGATTTTCAGCGAAGACAGCGGGCCGGACATGGTCACTCCTGTGGTCTGAGGGCATGCACTGCTCTCAGGTTAGGCAGCCATTCCGCAGCCCTCAATGACTCGCGCGGCCAGCCGAGATTGACCCTTTCGCTCAGCGGCGCGTCAGCCCTTGGGCCTGCTCTGGTGCAGCTTGGCGATCAGCTCGGCCTCGGCGCGGCTCAGCCCGCAGGCCTGGGTGAGATCGTCGACGCTAGCGCCGAGCCCGACCAGACGCGCGGCCTGGGTGAAGGACAGGCTCGACGGATCGCGCTGCTCCATCTGCTGCAGCTTGTCCGGCAGCGGCGCCACTGTGCGGCGCAGCTCGTAGAGCTCCTCGCCCATGCGGATGCTGCCGGCGAGGTAGGTGTCGAGACGCTTGGTCAGTTCCTTGAGACGCCGGTCGCGCTCGGCATCGCGCCTGGCCTGCTCCTCGGCCTGGGCACGCAGGCGCCTGGCCAGCCACACGCAGGTGGCCGCCAGACCGGCACAGGCCAGGGCGAGGAGCAGCAGCGCGATCTCGATCAACTCAGAGGGTCTCCAGCTCCGACCATTCTTCCTCGGTCATCATCTTGTCCAGTTCGACCAGGATCAGCAGTTCTCCGTTCTTGTTGCAGACACCCTGGATGAACTTGGCCGATTCCTCGTTACCCACGTTCGGCGCGGTCTCGATCTCCGACTGGCGCAGATAGACCACCTCGGCCACGCTGTCGACCAGGATGCCGACCACCTGCTTGTCCGCCTCGATGATCACGATACGGGTGTTGTCGGTCACCGGCGCCGGCATCAGGCCGAAGCGCTGGCGGGTATCGATCACCGTCACCACGTTGCCGCGCAGGTTGATGATGCCCAGCACGTAGCTCGGCGCGCCCGGCACCGGGGCGATCTCGGTGTAGCGCAGCACCTCCTGCACCTGCATCACGTTGATGCCGTAGGTCTCGTTGTCGAGACGGAAGGTCACCCATTGCAGGATCGGATCTTCGGAGCTCTGTATCGCCGTTTTGTTCATTTCTGACCTCATGTAGCCCGCTCAGCGGTAGTACGCGCGGGCGAGCCCGCTTATTAACACAGAGTCCCGCACTGGGGCGAGACGCTCGATTCGCATCATTGCGGCCGGTTCCCGGCCGGATGTCGGGCGCCACCGCCAGCGATCAGCTCAGCAAGAGCCGCCACGTCCAGCAGCGCACACATGTGCTCGATCACCGTGCCGGCCAGCCAAGGGCGCTGGGTCCGCGAGCTGCGCCACTTCACCTCGGCCGGGTCCAGGCGGATCGAGCGATGGACCTGGTGCACCGCCAGGCCCCAGTCGTAGCCGTTCACCGAGATCACGTACTGCAGGCCCTCGCGGAAATCCTCGCGGTAACGATCCGGGATCAGCCAGCGCGCGGTGTCCAACACCTTGAGGTTGCCGGCCTGGCACGGCAGCAGACCGAGGAACCAGTCCGGCTGGCCGAACAGCGGTGTCAGCTCTTGGTCGGCCAGCGGATAGATGGAGCCCAGGCAGACTAGCGGCACCGCCAGGGTCAGCCCAGCCACGTCGAACAGCAGGCACTCGAAGGGTTCCTCGCCCCAGGCCGGCCGGCCTTCCAGGCGGGGCGCCGGAGGCGGAGGCTCCTGGGTCGGCCCCCCGACCGGCGCCAGCTCGGGCACCGCCGGCGCGACGACCGGCTGCAGCACCGGTGCCTCAACCACCGGCACCGCGACCGGCACCACTGGCTCGGCCACGACCGGCGCCTCGGCCACCGTCAGCTGCGCATCGCGGGCCTGCTCCTCGCGCACCGCCGCCTCGAACTCGGCGAGGCTGACGGAGTCCTCGACCAGCTCGCTGGTGGCCTCCTGCAGCAGGCCGTCCAGATAGGACTGCAGGGCCAGCTGCGGGCGGGTAGCGGTAACGACGGGGCGATTCATGACGACGACCTGGACTGTCTCACTGCCCTAGCTATCGGCAGCGGCATGGCAAGACTTGAGCGACCGCCCATCTCAGGCCACCCGGCTGGCCTGCACCAGGGCCAGCATGTACTTGAGCAGCGCGCGATAGGCGATCACCCCGCGGCTGTTAGAGTCGAACTGGGACGGCGTCACCCCGGCCCGGCTGGCGTCGCGCAGGCGGGTATCCACCGGGATGTAGGCCTGCCAGAGATTGTCCGGGTAGCTGTCGCGGAGGAACTTCAGGGTGCTCAGCGAGGCCTGGGTACGGCGGTCGAACAGGGTCGGCACTATGGTGTAGGGCAGTGCCTGCTTGCGCGAGCGGTTGATCATCGCCAGGGTGGTGATCATCCGCTGCAGGCCCTTCACCGCGAGGAACTCGGTCTGCACCGGGATCGCCAGCTGCTGGCTGGCGGCCAGGGCATTGACCATTAGCACGCCGAGCAGCGGCGGGCTGTCGATCAGCGCGAAATCGAAGTCCTCCCAGAGCTGCGTCAGGCTCTTGGCGACTACCAGGCCGAGGCCGTTCTGTCCCGGCGACTGACGCTCCAGGGTGGCCAGCGCGGTGCTCGACGGCAGCAGGGAGATGCGCTCGTGGCTGGTGGGCAGCAGCAGCTCGGCCGGCAGCCCCTGGGGCACCCCGCCCTGGTACTGGAACAGATCGAAGCAGCTGCGCTCCAGGGTATCGGGGTCACTCCCGAAGTAACTGGTCAACGACCCGTGCGGGTCGAGGTCGACGACCACCACACGCTTGCCGGCGTCGGCCAGCAGCCCCGCCAGGGCGACGGTGGTGGTGGTCTTGCCGACGCCACCTTTCTGATTGGCGATTGCCCAGACTCTCATCGGATTCGCTCTACCGGAACCGGATGCCGCCTCACAGCGGCGACGAAGAATTGACGGCTTCTGCAGGCGAAGCCGCGCCTGACAGCTCAGGTGCAGGTTGCATGCCAGCCTGCGAATCGCCCTGCCCTGCAGCCAGCTCCTCCTGCATGCCACCGACCTCGCGGCGCACGTCCAGATTGCGCGACACCACCAGCACCACCCGGCGGTTGCGCGCGCGGCCCTCGGCGGTGGAGTTGTCGGCCACCGGCTGGAACTCGCCGTAGCCCACCGCGGCCAGGCGTTCGGGAGCCACGCCGTTCATGATCAGCATGCGCACCACGCTGGCGGCACGCGCGGCGGACAGCTCCCAGTTGGAGGGGAACTGCGCCGTGGCAATCGGCCGGTCGTCGGTGAAGCCCTCGATGCGTACCGGGTTGCGGTACGGCGCCAGAACCTTGGCGACCTTCTCGAGAATGCCGAACGCCTGGTTGGCCGGAATGGCGTCGCCGCTGGAGAACAACAGCGCCGAGCTCAGCTCGATCTCCACCCAGGTCTCGTGGCCGCGCACGGTCACCTGACCGCCGTCGATCAGCTCGCCGAGAGCCTCGCGCATGCTTTCGGCGATGTCCTGCAGGGCGCGGGTCTCGTGGATGCCGCTCTCGCTCTCCGGCTCCTGCGGCGGAGTGCGCGGTCGCTCCTCGCCCACCGGAATCGGCTTGATGGAGCGGTCCGGCTGGTTGAACACGCCGACCAGGGTCTCGGAGAGGATCTTGTACTTCCCCTCGTTGATCGAGGAAATGGAGTACATCACCACGAAGAAGGCGAACAGCAGGGTGATGAAGTCCGCGTAGGAGACCAGCCAGCGTTCGTGATTCTCGTGTTCTTCGTGGTGGCGCCTGCGTGCCATGGGCGTGCCCCGTCAGTCCATGAAGCCTTGCAGCTTCAGCTCGATGGAACGCGGGTTCTCGCCCTCGGCAATGGAGAGGATGCCCTCGAGGAGCATTTCGCGGTAGCGCGACTGGCGCAGCACCACCGCTTTCAGCTTGTTGCCCACGGGGATCAGGAACAGGTTGGCGAAGCTCACCCCGTAGATGGTGGCGACGAAGGCCACGGCGATGCCGCTGCCGAGCATGCCCGGGTCGGCGAGGTTGCCCATCACGTGGATCAGGCCCATCACCGCACCGATGATGCCGATGGTCGGCGCGTAGCCGCCCATGCTCTCATACAGCTTGGCGGCCTGCAGGTCGCTGCTTTCCTGGGTGTACAGGTCGACCTCGAGGACGCTGCGAATGGTCTCCGGCTCGGCGCCGTCCACCAGGAGCTGCAGGCCCTTGCGGGCATAGGGATCGGGCTCGCTGTCAGCCACCGACTCGAGGCCGAGCAGGCCGTCCTTGCGGGCGGTCATGGCCCAACCGACGACCCGGTTGATGCCGCCGGCCAGGTCGACGTGCGGCGGGAAGAACACCCAGCGCAGCATCGCCAGACCGCGCTTGAAGACCAGCACCGGGGTCTGCACGAAGGAGGCCGCCAGGGTACCGCCCAGCACGATCAGCGCCGCCGGCCCGTTGAGCAGCGCGCTGGCGCTGCCGCCCTCCAGGTAGTTGCCGCCGAGGATGGCGACGAAGGCGAGGATGACGCCGATCAGGCTGAGCACGTCCATCAGCCGCAGGCCTCCACCAGGTTCGGACCGATGTCGTCCAGGCTGTACACGGCGTCGGCCAGGGAAGCCTTCACCACCGCCATGGGCATGCCGTAGATCACGCAGCTGGCCTCGTCCTGGGCCCACACCTGGCTACCGCCCTGCTTGAGCATCCGCGCGCCTTCGCGGCCGTCGGCGCCCATACCGGTGAGCACCACCGCCAGTACCTTGTCGCCGTAGGCCTTGGCCGCCGAGCCGAAGGTGATGTCCACGCAGGGCTTGTAGTTGAGGCGCTCGTCGCCGGGGAGGATCTTCACCAGGCCGCGGGCGTCCACCATCATCTGCTTGCCGCCGGGGGCCAGCAGGGCCACGCCGGGGCGCAGCAGGTCGCCGTCCTCGGCTTCCTTGACGCGGATCTGGCAGAGCTTGTCGAGGCGTTCGGCGAAAGCCTTGGTGAAAGCCGCCGGCATGTGCTGGACCAGCACCAAGGGGGCCGGGAAGTTGGCCGGCAGACGGGTGAGGACCCGCTGCAGGGCCACCGGACCGCCGGTGGAGGTGCCGATGGCCACCAGCCGGTAGTGCTTGCGCCGCGGCGCCGGGCTGGAGGGGGACGGCGCGCTGCCGCCGGAGGTGGTGGAAGCGGCCGGGGCTGCCCGTTCGGTCGCCGGGCTCGTCGTGCGGCTGGCGGCCGGTGCCGTGCGCGCCGGTGCGGCGCTCGGCGCCGGGGTGGCGAGATGCCCCAGGCGCCGGTTGGCGCGGGCGATGTTCAGCACCTTCTCGCAGAGCAGCTGGCGGACCTTCTCGGGATTGCGCGAGATGTCCTCGAAGTTCTTCGGCAGGAAGTCCACCGCGCCGGCATCGAGGGCGTCGAGGGTGACGCGGGCGCCCTCGTGGGTCAGCGAGGAGAACATCAGTACCGGGGTTGGGCAGCGCTGCATGATGTTGCGCACCGCGGTGATGCCGTCCATCAGCGGCATCTCGTAATCCATGGTGATCACGTCCGGGCGCAGGGCCAGCGCCTGGTCGATCGCCTCGCGGCCATTGGTGGCGGTACCGACGACCTGAATGCTGGATTCGGAGGAGAGAATCTCCGAAACCCGCCGGCGGAAGAAGCCGGAATCGTCGACCACCAGGACCTTGACTGCCATAAATACTCCTGCAGGTCGCGGCACCAGACCCGCGACCGATCAATCAACCGCGCCGTGCGTACCGCTTGAGCATGCTCGGCACATCGAGAATCAGGGCAATGCGCCCGTCGCCGGTGATGGTCGCCCCGGCCATGCCGGGAGTGCCCTGCAGCATCTTGCCGAGCGGCTTGATCACCACCTCCTCCTGCCCCACCAGTTGGTCGACCACGAAGCCGATGCGCTGGGTGCCTACCGAGATGATCACCACGTGCCCCTCACGCTGTTCCTCCTCGACGGCCGAAGGCACCAGCCAGCGCTTGAGGTAGAACAGCGGCAGCGCCTTGTCGCGGACGATCACCACCTCCTGGCCGTCCACCACGTTGGTGCGCGACAGGTCGAGGTGGAAGATCTCGTTGACGTTGACCAGCGGGAAGGCGAAGGCCTGGTCGCCGAGCATGACCATCAGGGTCGGCATGATCGCCAAAGTCAGCGGGACCTTGATGGCGATGGTGGTGCCCTGGCCCTTCACCGAATGGATGCTGATGGTGCCGTTGAGCTGGGAGATCTTGGTCTTCACCACGTCCATACCGACGCCACGGCCGGACACGTCGGAGATTTCCTTCTTGGTGGAGAAGCCCGGGGCGAAGATCAGGTTGTAGCACTCCGCCTCGCTCAGGCGATCGGCGGCATCCTTGTCCAGCATGCCCTTCTCCACCGCCTTGGCGCGCAGCACGTTGGCGTCCATGCCGTTCCCGTCGTCGCTGATCGACAGCAGGATGTGGTCGCCCTCCTGCTCGGCGGACAGCACGATGCGCCCGGTGCGCGACTTGCCCTTGGCCTCGCGCTCGTCGGGCAGCTCGATGCCGTGGTCGACCGAGTTGCGCACCAGGTGGACCAGCGGGTCGGCCAGCGCTTCGACCAGGTTCTTGTCGAGGTCGGTCTCCTCGCCCACCAGCTCCAGGTTGATCTCTTTCTTCAGGTTGCGCGCCAGATCGCGGACCAGACGCGGGAAACGGCCGAACACCTTCTTGATCGGCTGCATGCGGGTCTTCATCACCGCGGTCTGCAGGTCGGCGGTGACCACGTCGAGGTTGGAGACCGCCTTGGCCATGGCCTCGTCGTGGCTGTTGGCGCCCAGACGCACCAGGCGGTTACGCACCAACACCAGCTCGCCGACCATGTTCATGATCTCGTCGAGGCGCGCGGTGTCGACGCGCACCGTGGTTTCCACCTCGGGGTTGGCGGCGATCTTCTCGCTGGCCGCGCTGCTGCGCGCCGGCTTGCCCTCGGCCCTGGCCTTCGGCTTGGCGGCAGCCGCGGGCTGGGCCGTGGCAGCGGCCGGCGCCGGGGTGGCCGGTTTGGCGGCCGCCGCCGGTTGGGACTGGGGTTTCTCCTGCGGCTTGTCCTGGGACTGGGCCACCTCTGGCTTGAACTGGCCCTTGCCGTGCAGCTGGTCGAGCAGCGCCTCGAATTCGTCGTCGGTGATCAGGTCGTCGCCCCCCGCCGCGGCTTCGCCGGCTGCCGGCTTGTCGCCCGCCGCCGAGGGCTGCACCGCTTCCGGCTTGAACTGGCCCTTGCCATGCAGCTGGTCGAGCAGCGCCTCGAACTCGGCGTCGGTGATCTCGTCGGAGGCGCTCGATGCGGCGGCAGGGGCCTCGCTGACCTGCGCCTGAGTCACCTCCGGCTTGAACTGGCCCTTGCCGTGCAGCTGGTCGAGCAGCGCCTCGAACTCGGCATCCGTGATCTCGTCGCCAGACGCCGGCTCGCCGGCCTGCGCGGGCTTGTCGTCCAGGGCCTGGAGCAACTGCTCGAACTCGCTGTCGGTGATATCGCCGTTCGCTGCCTGAGGCTCAGGTTCGGCCGGAGGAGCGACCTCGGCCACCGGTGCGGCCGCAACCGCGGCGGCGGCGCTCGGGTCGGCCAGGCGCGCCAGGGCAGCCAGCAGCTCGGGATCGGCGGGGGTCAGGTCGGTGCGCTCGCGTACCTCGGCGAACATGCCGTTGACCGCATCCAGGGCAGCCAGCACCACGTCCATGAGTTCGGCATCGACCTGGCGCTCGCCCTTGCGCAGCATGTCGAAGACGTTTTCCGCGGCATGGCAGCATTCCACCAGCTCGTTGAGCTGGAGGAAGCCGGCCCCGCCCTTGACGGTGTGGAAACCACGGAAGATGGCATTGAGCAGGTCTGCATCGTCGGGCCGAGACTCAAGTTCGACCAGTTGCTCGGACAGTTGCTCGAGAATCTCGCCGGCCTCTACCAGGAAGTCCTGGAGGATTTCTTCATCGGCGCCAAAACTCATTCTGTGTGTGCTCCAAAAGGTTCAGCCGGAACCCGGGATCTGTGTTGACAGTTAGTCGCGGCGGTGTCTGGCACCGGTTTTGTCAGAAACCCAGGCTGGACAGCAGGTCGTCGACGTCGTCCTGGCTGGACACCACGTCATCACGCTTATCGGCAGCAATCTGCGGACCTTCAGCCTGTGTCGGCCCTTTTTCTTTCTTCTTCGCCTCGAGCAGTTCGTCGAGGTTGTGCTGGATGCCGGCGAAACGGTCGACGCTGCTGGCCATCAGCATCAGCTTGAGGAGATCCTGCTCGACCTGGGTGACCAGTTGGGTGACGCGCTTGATCACCTGCCCGGTGAGATCCTGATAGTCCTGGGCGAGCATGATGTCGTTGAGGTTGGTGGACAGCGTCTGGGCGTGGCGTTCGCTGCGGCCGAGGAACTGGTCGATGCGCCTGGCCAGGTCGCGGAAGCCGTCGGCGTCGATTTCCCGGCGCATGAAGCGGGACCACTCGGCCTTCAGCCGGCTGGCCTCGTCGCCGAGCTCGTTGACCAGCGGCGCGCTCTGCTCGACCAGATCCATGGTGCGGTTGGCCGCATTCTCGGTCATGGTCACCACGTAGTTGAGGCGCTCGGTGGCGTCGGTGATCTGCGACACCTCCTCGGCCACCGGGGTACGCGGGTCGATCTGGAAGTTGACGATGGCGGTGTGCAGCTCGCGGGTCAGCTTGCCGACCTCGTGATACAGGCCACGATCGCGCGCCTTGTTGAGCTCGTGAATGAGCTGCACGGCCTCGCCGAAATTACCTTGCTCGAGGTTTTCGACAAGTTCGCGGGCATGCGTTTTCAGGGTGGACTCTAGGTCACCCAGTAGGGAATCGCTGTGATTCATGGTGCCCTCGCGGCGAAGATCAGCCGTTTACGCGCTCGAAGATCTTCTCGATCTTTTCCTTCAGTACCTGAGCGGTGAACGGCTTGACGACATACCCGTTCACCCCGGCCTGGGCCGCTTCGATGATCTGGTCACGCTTGGCTTCGGCGGTGACCATGAGCACCGGCATGTGCTTGAGGCGTTCGTCCGCACGCACGGCACGGAGCAGGTCGATGCCGGTCATGCCGGGCATGTTCCAGTCCGTCACCAGGAAATCGAAATTGCCACTCTGCAGCATCGGCAGCGCGCTGGTGCCATCGTCCGCTTCGGCGGTGTTGGTGAAGCCCAGATCGCGCAAGAGGTTCTTGATGATCCGTCGCATCGTCGAGAAATCGTCGACGATGAGGATTTTCATGTTCTTGTCCAACTCGACCTCCGGTCAGTCCTAAACGCCCCTCGGAGGGACGTCATCAATTCTTGCAACTACAGCCCCTAGCGCGCGCGCCATTCACCCAACCGCGCACGCAGGCGAGCGGCACACTGGCTATGCAACTGGCTGACCCTCGATTCGCTGACCCCCAGGACCTCCCCGATTTCCTTGAGGTTCAGCTCCTCGTCGTAATACAGCGACAGGACCAGCTTCTCGCGCTCCGGCAGATTGGCGATGGCCTCCGCCAGGGCAGCCTGGAAGCGCTGCTCCTCGAGTTCCTGCGCTGGGGAATGGGAATGCTCGGCGTCCTCGGCCAGACCGCCGTGCTCGCCTTCCTGCATCAGGTCGTCGAAGCTAAACAGCCGGCTGCCCAAGGTGTCGCCAAGGATGCCGTAGTACTCTTCGAGACTCAAATTAAGTTCGGCAGCAACTTCCTGATCTTTAGCGTCGCGCCCGGTACGCGCCTCCACCTTGCGGATGGCGTCGCTGACCATACGGCTGTTGCGGTGCACCGAGCGCGGTGCCCAGTCGCCCTTGCGCACCTCGTCGAGCATCGCGCCGCGGATGCGGATGCCCGCGAAGGTCTCGAAACTGGCGCCCTTGCTGGAGTCGTACTTCTTCGCGGCTTCCAGCAGGCCGATCATCCCCGCCTGGATCAGATCCTCCACCTGCACGCTGGCCGGCAGACGGCCGAGCAGGTGATAGGCGATCCGCTTGACCAGAGGGGCGTAGCGCTCGACCAGTTGGTACTGGTTATCCCGCGCTTGTGCCTTGCTGTACATACGAAGACCGGTGGCTGCTGTCATACGGACGAGTCGGCGGTAGGTTGCTTGATCAGGCGCTCGACGAAGAACTCCAGGTGACCGCGCGGGTTAGCCGGCAGCGGCCAGCCGTCGACCTTCTGGGCGATCGACTTGAAGGCCAGGGAGCACTTGGAACGCGGAAAGGCGTCGTACACCGCGCGCTGCTTCTGCACCGCCTTGCGCACCGCCTCGTCATAGGGGATGGCGCCGACGTACTGCAGCGCCACGTCGAGGAAGCGGTCGGTGACCTTGGTCAGCTTGGCGAACAGGTTGCGCCCTTCCTGCGGGCTGTGAGCCATGTTGGCCAGCACACGGAAGCGGCTGATGCCGTAGTCGCGGTTGAGCAGTTTGATCAACGCGTAGGCGTCGGTGATCGAGGTGGGCTCGTCGCAGACCACCACCAGCACTTCCTGGGAGGCTCGCACGAAGCTGACCACCGCATCGCTGATGCCCGCGGCGGTATCGACGATGAGCACGTCGATGCTGTCGCTGATGTCGCTGAACGCCTGGATCAGCCCGGCGTGCTGCATGGGCGACAGGTGCGCCATCGCCTGGGTGCCGGAGGCCGCCGGGACGATGCGTACGCCGCCCGGCCCGGGGATGATCACATCCTTGAGGTCGCACTCGCCGTTGATCACGTCGGCCAGGGTGCGTTTCGGCGTCAAGCCGAGCAGCACGTCGACGTTGGCCAGGCCGAGGTCGGCGTCCATCAGCATCACACGTCGACCGAGGTCGGCCAGGGCCAGGGCCAGGTTGACGGAAACGTTGGTCTTGCCCACGCCGCCCTTGCCGCCGGTTACCGCGATCACCTGTACTGGGTGCATTCCCATGTCATTCAACCTTGTCTTTCATGTGGCAGCTTCCTGTCGTCCTGCATCATCCCACACGCCGTACGGCACCCTGGTAGAGACCGGCGAGCATGTCGGCCATGGCCTCCTCGCTCGGCTCCTCCGGGGTCTGCAGGCTGACCGCGCGACTCACCAACTGATGCCCTCTCGGCACCTGCAGATCCTCGGGGATCCGCGGGCCATCCGCCAGATAGGCTACCGGCAGGTGCTGGCTGATGGCCAGTCCCAGGGCCTCGCCGAGGCTCACCGCCTCGTCCACCTTGGTGATGATGCAGCCGGCCAGACCGCAACGCTTGTAACCATGGTAGGCCGCCTTGAGTACCTGGCTCTGACTGGTGGCCGCCAGGACCAGATAATTCTTCGCCCGAATGCTCCGGTTAGCCAGGGCATCCAGCTGCAGGCGCAGGGCCGGATCGTTGGCCGGCAGACCAGCGGTATCGACCAGGACCACACGCTTGCGCGCCAGGGGCGCCAGCGCCTGGAGCAGCGACTGGCTGGGATCGACCTGGACCACCGGCACGTCGAGGATGCGGCCGAGGGTCCGCAGCTGCTCCTGGGCACCGATGCGGAAGCTGTCCATGGTTACCAAGGCGACATTCTGGGCGCCATATTTGAGGACGTAACGCGCAGCCAGTTTGGCCAGGGTGGTGGTCTTGCCCATCCCGGCGGGGCCGACCAGAGCTATGACTCCGCCCTCTTCCAGGGGTTCTTCCTTCGGCGTCTGGATCGATTGCGCCAGGTGCGCCAGCAGCATGCGCCAGGCCTGGCGCGGCTCGTGGATATTGGACACGCGCTCCAGCAGGCCGTTGGCCAGCTCGGCGGGCAGGCCCATGCGCTGCAGGCGGCGCCACAGACCGGCCTGTTGCGGGCGGCGGCTCTGCAGCTGGCTCCAGGCCATGCTGCCGAGCTGCATCTCCAGCAGCTCGCGCAGGCCGTGCAGTTCGCTGCGCATCTGCTCCAGAGCGGTCGGGTCGATGGATGGGGCCGGCGCCTCCGGCGCCGGGGCCGGTGCCGGTCGCTCCAGCTTGACCGGGGTGGCAGGCAGCTCAGGGGCCAGCAAGGACTCATTGGCAAAAAGTTGACGGTCCTTCGGTGCCTCGCTGGCTTCGCGGTAGGCCAGTTCGGCCCGCGCCGAGGCGATCTTCGCCTGGGTCTTGCGCAGTTCGGCCTCCAGCGCCGGGTTGGCCTGCACCGGCGCGGCCGGGGCCTGGTAGTCCAACGCTGCGGTCAGCTCGACGCCGCCGGCCACCCGGCGGGTACCGATGATCGCGGCATCGGCGCCCAGCTCGTCGCGGACCAGCTTCATGGCTTGGCGCATATCGGCGGCGAAAAAGCGTTTGACTTGCATGGCCTAGTGACCTCAGTTCTGGCCCACCGTGGCAACGATGGTGACCTGCTTGTTGTCCGGAATTTCCTGGTACGCCAGGACGTGCATGGTCGGTACCGCCAGTCGGGCGAACCGCGACAGCATGGCTCGGATCGGCCCCGCCACCAGCAGGATCGCCGGCTTGCCGAGCATTTCCTGGCGCTGCGCGGCTTCCACCAGGGAGCGTTGCAGCTTCTCGGCCATGCCCGGTTCGAGGAGAATGCCATCCTCGGCGCCCTGACCGGCCTTCTGGAGACTATTTAGCAATAACTGTTCCAGCCTGGGCTCAAGGGTGATCACAGGCAGCTCGGAGTCAAGCCCCACGATGCTTTGCACGATGGCGCGGGACAATGCGACGCGCACCGCGGCCACCATGGCGGCGGGATCTTGACTCCTGCCGGCGGCGTTGGAGATGGCCTCGGCGATGGTACGGATGTCACGGACCGGCACCTGCTCCTGGAGCAGCGACTGCAGGACCTTGAGCAGAGTGGACAGCGACACGGTGCCGGGCACCAGTTCCTCGGCCAGCTTCGGCGAGGTCTTGGCCAGCAGCTGCAGCAGCTGCTGGACCTCCTCGTGACCGATCAACTCGTGGGCGTGCTTGTAGAGGATCTGGTTGAGGTGGGTGGCGACCACGGTACTGGCATCCACCACGGTGTAACCGAGGGATTGCGCCTGGTCACGCTGGCCAGGATCGATCCACACCGCCTCCAGGCCGAACGCCGGATCTTTGGCGGCCAGGCCGTTGAGAGTGCCGAAAACCTGACCTGGGTTGATGGCCAGCTCGCGTTCCGGATAGACCTCCGCCTCGGCGACGCTGACGCCCATCAGGGTCAGCCGGTAGGCGTTGGGCTGCAGGTCGAGGTTGTCGCGGATGTGCACCGAGGGCATCAGGAAGCCCAGCTCCTGGGACAGCTTCTTGCGGACGCCCTTGATGCGCGCCAGCAGTTGGCCGCCCTGGTTGCGGTCGACCAGCGGGATCAGCCGGTAGCCCACCTCCAGGCCGACCATGTCCACAGGGGTGACGTCGTCCCAGCCCAGCTCCTTGATCTCCTGGGGCTTCTGCGCCGGCAGCAGCTCCTGCTGGCGCTGCGCCTCCTGGGCTTCCCGCTGCTTGGCGCGCTTCTGCCGATAGACGATCCAGTAGGCGCCGGCGCCGGCCAGCAGGCCAAGGCTGAGGAAGGAGAAGTGCGGCATCCCCGGCACCAGCCCCATGGCGATGAGGATGGCAGCGGACACCGCCAGGGCCTTCGGCGAGGTGAACATCTGCCGGTTGACCTGCTGGCCCATGTCCTCGGCGGTGGACACCCGGGTGACCATGATCGCCGCCGAGGTAGACAGCAGCAGCGAGGGAATCTGCGCCACCAGGCCGTCGCCGATGGTCAGCAGCGAGTAGATGCGCCCGGCTTCGGCCACCGTCAGGCCGTGCTGCAGAACGCCGATGCCCAGGCCACCGAGCAGGGTCACGAACATGATCAGCAGGCCGGCGATGGCGTCGCCGCGGACGAACTTGCTGGCACCGTCCATGGAGCCGTAGAAGTCGGCCTCCTGGGCCACCTCGGCGCGGCGCTTCTTGGCCTCCGCCTGGTCGATCAACCCGGCGTTGAGGTCGGCGTCGATGGCCATCTGCTTGCCGGGCATGGCATCCAGGGTGAAACGCGCCGACACCTCGGAGATACGCCCGGCGCCCTTGGTGACCACCACGAAGTTGATGATCATCAGGATGGCGAACACCACGATGCCGACCACGTAGTTGCCGCCAACCACCACGTCGCCGAACGCCTGGATCACCTTGCCGGCCGCGCCCGGGCCGTCCTGGCCGTGGAGCAGCACCACCGGGGTGGAGGCGACGTTGAGCGCCAGCCGCAGCAGGGTGGCGACCAGCAGGATGGTCGGGAACACCGCGAAGTCCAGCGGCCGCAGGGCGTATACGCAGACCAGCAGGACGACGATGGACAGCGCGATGTTGAAGGTGAACAGCACGTCGAGCAGGAACGGCGGCATCGGCAGAGTCATCATGCCGAGCATCGCCAGCAGCAGCAGCGGCACGCCGATGTTGCCCTGTCGCAGGCCCGCCAGGCCGTTGCGCATATTGCCTATCAACTGAGCGCGATCCAGTGCCACGTCCCTACCCCACGAAAGTCCAAACTTTTGACGCTGATTGGTGTGATGAAGGGATAGTGGCAAGAAGCATTCCAACCCGGCGACGGACCGCTGCTCCGCACGAATTTCCTACCCGGTTCAGGCGTCGCGGCGCAGTTCCGGCGGGATCGGCAGGTCGGCCAGCGGCGCCGGGCGCTTGCCCTTGCCGGCCTGGAACTGGCGCAGCTGGTAGACGTAGGCGAGCACCTGGGCGACCGCCAGATAGAGACCGGCGGGAATTTCCTGGTCCAGCTCGGTGGAGTAGAACACCGCACGGGCCAGGGCCGGCGACTCCAGCACCGTGACCTTGTGCTCCTGGGCGATCTCGCGGATCTTCAGCGCCAGGAAATCGCCACCCTTGGCCACGAGCACCGGCGCCCCTCCCTTGTCGCCGTCGTACTTGAGGGCCACCGCGAAGTGGGTCGGGTTGGTGATCACCACGTCGGCCTGGGGCACCGCCTGCATCATCCGCCGTTCGGCCATCTCGCGCTGCAGCTGGCGGATGCGGCCCTTGACCTCGGGCTTACCCTCGCTGTCCTTGTACTCGTCCTTGACCTCCTGCTTGGTCATCATCAGCTTCTGGCGGTGATCCCAGAGCTGGAAGGGCACGTCCACCGCGGCAATCAGGATGATCCCGCAGGAGATCCACAGCGCGCTCCAGCCGACCACCTGGGCACTGTGCAGGATCGCCAGCTCCAGTGGCTGCTGGGCGATCGCCAACAGGTCGGCGCGGTCGCCGGACAGCACCGCCAGGGCCACCAGCAGCACAACCAGGAACTTGGCCAGGGCCTTGAGCAGCTCCACCAGCGAGCGCACCGAGAACATCCGCTTGAGCCCTTCCAGTGGATTGAGGCGGCTGAACTTGGGCTGCAGGGACTCCACCGAGAACAGCCAGCCGCCTAGTGCGATGGGCCCGGCGATGGCGGCGATCAGCAGTACCACGAACAGTGGCGCCAGCGCCTCCAGGGCCAGCTTACCGGACGCCAGCAACCACAGCGCCATGCTCTGCTCGCTGTAGAGGACGTCGCGGGACAGGCTGAAGTTGGCGAGCATCACTTTCAGCAACGCCTCGGCCAGGCTGCCTCCGGAGGCCAGCAGGCCGCCACAGCCGGCGAGCAGAATGGCCAGGGTGTTCAGCTCCCGGGAACGGGCGACCTGGCCCTTCTCCCGCGATTCACGCAGGCGTTTCTCTGTGGGTTGTTCGCTCTTGTCGGCGCCGTTCTCGTTCTCGGCCATGCGGGCCCCTCCCCTAGCGCGTCTTCGCCAGCTCGCCGAGCCACTGCAGGGCTTCGCCGGCCAGGGTCTGGTACTGGCCGAGGATGTCCGCCAGGCCGATCCAGAAGATCACCAAGCCGATCACCAGGGTCAGCGGGAAACCGATGGAGAAGATGTTCAGCTGCGGTGCCGCGCGGGTCATCACCCCAAACGCCAGATTGACCACCAGGAGCGCGGTGATCGCCGGCAGCACCAGCAGCAGGCCGGCGCCCAGCACCCAGCCGAGCTTGCCGGCCACCTCCCAGTAGTGGCCGACCAGGAAGCCGCCGCCGATCGGCAGGGTCACGAAGCTCTCGGTAAGCACCTCGATGACCACCAGATGGCCGTTCATGGCGAGGAACAACAGGGTCACCAGCATGGTCAGGAACTGGCCGACCACCGCCGTGGAGATGCCGTTGGCAGGGTCCACCGTGGAGGCGAAACCAAGGCCCATCTGGGTGGCGATGATCTGCCCGGCGACCACGAAGGCCTGAAAGAACAGCTGCAGGGCGAAGCCGAGCATCACCCCGATCAACAGCTCCTGGGCGACCAGCACCAAGGCCTGCAGGCTGATGCCCTCCACCGCCGGCGCCGCCGGCAGGCCGGGCACCAGCACCACGGTCAGCGCCAGGGCCAGGTACAGGCGGATGCGCGTCGGCACCAGTTGGGTGCCGATGATCGGCATGCTCATCAGCAGCGCGGCAATGCGGAACAGCGGCAGGAGGAAGCTGCCGACCCAGCCGCCGATCTGCGCATCGGAAAGTGCCAGCAGCGGATTCATGGCTAGCCGATCAGCAGCGGGATGTTGTGGATCAGGGTCTGGGTGTACTCCATCAACTGCTGGGCCAGCCAGGGACCGGCGACGATCAGGGTGACCAGCATCACGAGCAGACGCGGCAGGAAGCTCAGGGTCTGCTCGTTGATCTGGGTGGCCGCCTGGAACATCGCCACCACCAGGCCGACCAGCAGGCTCGGCACCACCAGGATGCCGACGATCAGCGCGGTCAGCCACAGCGCTTCGCGGAACAGGTCCACCGCCACTTCGGGAGTCATCTCAATCCCTCGCTGCCTGGCCGCTGCCGGCCGTGGAGAACATGTCGGTCATGGTCCTACACCGTGCCGAAGCTGCCAGCCAGGGTACCGATGATCAGCGCCCAGCCGTCGATCAGCACGAACAGCATGATCTTGAACGGCAGGGAAACGATCAGCGGCGAGAGCATCATCATGCCCATGGCCATCAGCACGCTGGAGACCACCAGGTCGATGATCAGGAACGGGATGAAGATCATGAAGCCGATCTGGAAGGCGGTCTTCAGTTCCGAGGTGACGAACGCCGGGACCAGGATGGTCAGTGGCGCCTGCTCGGGGCTGGCGATATCGGTGCGCTTGGACAGCCGCACGAAGAGTTCCAGGTCGGAAGTGCGAGTCTGCGCCAGCATGAAGTCCTTGATCGGCCCCTCGGCGCGGGCGATGGCCTCCTGGGCCGGCAGCTGCTCGTTCAGGTAGGGCTGCAGGGCATCCTGGTTGATGCGCTCGAACACCGGGGCCATGACGAACAGGGTGAGGAACAGCGCCAGGCCGATGAGGATCTGGTTCGACGGCGTCTGCTGCAGGCCCAGCGCCTGACGGAGGATGGAAAACACGATGATGATCCGCGTGAAGCTGGTCATCAGCATGACGAACGCCGGGATGAAGCTCAGCGCCGTCATGATCAGCAGGATCTGCAGGCTGACCGAGTACTCCTGCTGCCCGTCGGCATTGGTGGACAGGGTGATCGCCGGCACCGACAGCGGATTGTCGGCGCCCAGGGCCAGCGGCGCGGCGAGTGCCAGCAACAGGCCCAGGAGGATGCGCAGCGGACTCATCAGGAACGGCCCTTCTGGTCGCGGCCGAGCAGCTCCAGCAGGCGCTGGGCGAACTCCGGCGCCGCGGCCTCCCCGCCCGTCGCAGTGCTCACCGGCTCGGCGAGCACGTGCAGGGTATTGATGCGTCCGGCGCTGACCCCAAGGAGGATCTGCTCCTTGCCCACCTCGACCAGCACCAGGCGATCGCGCGGCCCCAGCGCCTGGGTGGCGACGATGCGGATCGCCTGGGTGCCACGCGGGGTGATCTGCTGGACCCGGCGCAGCAGCCAGGCGAGCAGGAAGATCAGGCCGACCACCAGCAGCAGGCCGAGCAGCAGCTGGCCGATCTGCCCGCTGACTCCGGCGGTGGACAGAGGCGCGGCGGCCTTCTCGGCCTCCGCCGCCAGCGCGGCGAGCGGCAGCAGCGCGGCGACTGCAATCAGGACACGCATCTCAGCGCAGCTTCCGGATGCGCTCGCTCTGGCTGATCACGTCAGTCAGGCGAATCCCGAACTTCTCGTTGACCACCACCACCTCTCCGTGGGCGATCAGGGTGCCGTTGACCAGCACGTCGAGCGGCTCGCCGGCCAGGCGATCCAGCTCGATCACCGAGCCCTGGTTGAGCTGCAGCAGGTTGCGGATGCTGATCTCGGTATTGCCCACCTCCATGGAGATGGTCACCGGGATGTCGAGGATCACGTCCAGGTTGGGGCCGTCCAGGTTGACCGGCTCCTTGTTCTTCGGCGCGCTGGCGAAGTCCTCCATGGGCGCGCGCGGCGCGGCCGGCTTGGTTTCGCTCTGGGCGAGCATGGCGTCGATGTCGTCCTGGCTGGCGTTGCCCGCCTCGGCCAACGCGGCGGCCCACTCGTCGGCCAGGGCCTGTTCCTCGGGGGTGGTATGTTCGTCTGCCATGGAAAGTCCTCGGCTGGCTCTGAATCGGATCGGTTAACGTTGACGCTCGACGGGCGCGAGCACCTGCAGGGCCAGGTTGCCCTTGTGGGCCCCCAGCTTGACCTTGAAGGTCGGCACGCCGTTGGCGCGCATGACCATTTCGTCGGGCAGCTCCACCGGGATCACGTCGCCCGGCTGCATGTGGAGGATGTCGCGCAGCTTCAGTTGGCGGCGCGCCACGGTGGCCGACAGCGGCACACGGACGTCGAGGATGTCCTCGCGCAGCGCTCGGGTCCAGCGCTCGTCCTGGTCATCCACGTCGGACTGCACGCCGGCGTCGAGCATGTCGCGGATCGGCTCGATCATCGAGTACGGAAGGGTGATGTGCAGGTCGCCGCCACCACCGTCCAGCTCAATGTGGAAGGTGGACACCACCACCACCTCGCTGGGGCTGACGATGTTGGCCAGCGCCGGGTTCACCTCGGAGTTGATGTACTCGAAGTTGACGTCGAGCACCGCATGCCAGGCTTCCTTGAGATCGACGAAGGCCTGGTCGAGAACCATGCGCACCACGCGCAGCTCGGTGGGGGTGAACTCGCGGCCCTCGATCTTGGCGTGACGGCCATCGCCGCCGAAGAAGTTGTCCACCAGCTTGAACACCAGCTTGGCGTCGAGGATGAACAGCCCAGTGCCGCGCAGCGGCTTCATCTTCACCAGGTTGAGGCTGGTGGGCACGTAGAGCGAGTGCACGTACTCGCCGAACTTCATCACCTGCACGCCGCCAACCGCCACGTCGGCGGAGCGGCGCAGCAGGTTGAACATGCTGATGCGGGTGTAGCGGGCGAAACGCTCGTTGATCATCTCCAGGGTCGGCATGCGTCCGCGGACGATGCGATCCTGGCTGGACAGGTCGTAGCTCTTGACGCCACCCTCTTCGACTACTTCCTCTGCTTCGATCAGCCCGTCGTCCACCCCGTGCAGCAGGGCGTCGATCTCATCCTGGGAGAGCAGATCCTGTACGGCCATGGATGTCCCCTATTGCAGAACCAGGTTGGTGAAAAGCACCTGCTCGACCACCTGATGGCCGGTCTCCTTCAGCGCCAGCTCCTGCACCTTGGCGGTAGCCTGCTGGCGCAGCATCTCCTTGCCCACCGGGGTGAGCAGACTGTCGAAGTCCTGGCCGGAAAGCAGCA
Source organism: Pseudomonas thermotolerans DSM 14292 (assembly GCF_000364625.1). Lineage (GTDB taxonomy): Bacteria > Pseudomonadota > Gammaproteobacteria > Pseudomonadales > Pseudomonadaceae > Aquipseudomonas > Aquipseudomonas thermotolerans. The sequence goes on along the minus strand of NZ_KB822617.1, from coordinate 53,444 downwards.
TCACCAGCTCGTTGCGCAACACCGGCATGTGCACCCGGAGAGCCTTGAGGCGCTCCTCGTCGCGGGCCATCAGAGCGATGCTGACCTGCAGATAGCGCTGCCGGTTGCCCTGTCGGTAATTGATCACGAAGGCCGGCGACAGATCCTCGTAGACGGCCGCCCGGCGCAGCGACGTCGCGCCCTCGGCGGGCTCGGCGGGCCTGGCCTCGTTGCCGCCGCTCTTGCTGAGCACGAACCAGGTACCGGCGACGGACAGGCCGACCGCCAACAGCAGGGCCACCACCATCAGGATGATGAGCTTGAGCTTGCTCTTCGGCTCGGCGGCCACGCCGGGAGGAAGGGGAGCCGCTTGATTCTTCGCCATGCCAATAATCCGTCGCTAGCTGCGGTTTCCAGTAGTTGGAGCAAGGGCTGTGCCAGCTCGTCCGGCCAGCCGTTCGGAGGCTCGCGGATATAGCAGGATGGCCGGTGGCTGTCGAGCGTCGGCTGCGCGTCGGGCCCGTGGCAGAGCGGCCGGCTCGGGGTTAGTGAGACAACGGGGCGCCGGCCGGGTGGATTCACCGACCGGCAATCCGGTAGCTAGGCGTAGTAGTCGACCAGTCCACGGCCCACGCCGCCGGCCGCGCTGCGGATTTCGCTGACGCCCATCGTCAGTTCCTCGTCGCCGGGCTCGCCGCCCGCCGTCAGGGAGCCGACGCCCCGGCCGCCGGCCTCACCCTGATCCTGCCAGCCGCGGCTGAGGGACTGGTCGGAGACGTTGACATCCAGCATGTTCATGCCCTGCTGGGCGAACATCTCGCGCAGGCGGTGCAGCTGGCCCTCGAGAGCGTCGCGTACCCCGGCGTTGGCACTGGCAAAGCTCACCTGGGCCTGGTCCTGGACGATCTGGATGCGCACCTCCAGGCGCCCCAGCTCGGCCGGATCGAGCTGGATCTCGGCGGATTTGAGATTCTGGCTGGAGAGCCACATCACCTTGTCGACCAGCGCCTCGCTGAGGTTGCCCTGCTGCAGGGACAGCGGCTGACCGGGCACCTCCACCGGGCGCTGGATCGGAGTCACCTGCTGGATGGCCTGGCCAAGCTGGGTGAGGCGCGCGGCCAAGCTTTCGCTGCGCATCTCCGGGCGGCTGCCCAGCAGCCCGTCCAGCTCCACTTCCGCCTCGTCCAGGGACAGCTCGGCCTCGCCCTGCCCTGCGGCCGACTCGACCGTCGCCGCGAGGGCCGCGGCGAAGTCCGGGCCGTCCGCCAGCGCCTGTTGCGGCGCGTTGACCGCCGCGGCCTGCGCTGCCTGGGCGGCCTGCGCCTTGGCCGTGGCGCCCAGGGTCACCTGCAGGTTGGCGGCATCGTTGAGCAGATCGATCTGCGGATCATGGCTGGCCTCAGTCATGCCGGCCGGTGCCGCACCGATCAAGCTGGCAGCGGACAGCGCAGCCCCGCCGGTTTCCAGAGGTGTCTCCTCGGCGACTGGCAGTTGTCCGGCCAGACCCAGCAGCAAGGCCGCATCGACGTCGCTCGGCTCGTTCTCCTCACCCGGCAAGGCTTTGCCGTCATCGGCAAGTTCGGACTCCTGGGCGGCAACCGGCTGCTCCGGTTGTTGCGCCCGCTCGGGCGCCGCAGCGTCATCACGCTGCTGGCGGACCTTGGTCTCGGGACGCTCGACAGGCTTGGCCTGGCGCTCTCGGGCATACAGTTCGGCAAAGCTGGAAGCCTCGCTCGGACGCGGCTCCGCAGCCTGGGTGGTGGCTTTCGCCGCGGACGCCCGTGGCTTCACCTCGGGGGTCAAGGCGAGCAGTGGGTCGGTGGCAAGGGCCATGGGCACTCTCCGTCAGGGAATTGGGTGGTGCCCGGTACGTAGCAAGCAGCGGGCCAACTCGCGGGCGGCCGCCTTCAGCCAAAGCGATGACGTTGCAGCTCGCCCTTGAGGCGGATGCTGACGATGGCGAATTCGGCGGCGATGCGCTCCAGCAGCGCGGGGACCTCTTCGAGGCATTCGCGGCGGGCGGCGTCCTCCAGCTGGCGGCAGAGGCCGGCCAGCAGCGGCGCGCCCATGTTGCTGCAGCTACCCTTGAAGCTGTGCGCGGCGAGCCGCAGGGTCTGGGCATCGGCCGCGCCCAGCGCCTGCTGCAGCGTGCCCAGGCGGTCCCTGGAGTCGTTGATGAAGGTTTCCAGCAATTGCGGATACTCGTCCTCCATGACTTCCTGGAGGCCTAGCAGCACGGCATTGTCGAGATGCTGATCGTCCACCCGTTGTCTCCCTGGCTAGGCTGACGGACGCGAGCCAGAGCCTTCGGCGCTGGCCAGGGGATTATGCACTGACCGATACGTCACCAGTGAAACTCGGCGCGCGCCAGGGTGCCGCCCCGCTCCCAGGCGCAGCGCTTGCTGAGCGCCCGGACCAGGCTCAGGCCCCGTCCGCAGAAGCCGTCCAGGCGCTCCTGCTCGGCCAGCACCCGCGCGACGTCGAAGCCCTTGCCGCTGTCCTCGACCCCCAGTTCCAGGCGGCCGCCCTGCTGGTCACCGCGCACCTGCAGGTGGAAGCGCACGAAGCCGTGCTCCAGGCACGCCAGCCGCTCGCCGCGCTCGCGGTAGTAGCGGGAAAACCCGGCGGCGTCGCGCTTGAGGCTCGAGTCCAGCTCCATCACCCCGTGCTCCAGGGCATTGGAATAGAGCTCGGCCAGCACGCTGTACAGCGCGCCGCCCTGACCGCGCAGGCCGCGCACCTCGAGGAGCAGTTGGAGGAGGAACGGCAGCGGGTTGAAGGAGCGTAGCGACTCGGCGCGGAACTCGAAGCTGGCCGACCAGTCCAGCGGCCCCTGCTGGCCGGTATCGACGAAGGGGACAGGTGCCGAGGACAGCATGCCGACGTCCATCATGCCGACCTCGATCATGCTGAGGTCATCCTGCGCTCGGCCGCGGAAGCGCTCGACCGCCGTCAGGATCTCGTCGAACAGCCGCTGCGGCTGGCGGTTGGCGTCGAACACCGCGAGCAGGCGCTGCTCGCCGAACAACTGGTGATCAGCGTTCTCCGCCTCCAGCACGCCATCGGAAAGCAGGAACAGGCGGTCGCCGGGGGCCATGGGGAAGACCTCGCAGCGCTCGTCGAAGTCCTCGGCGTCGAGCACGCCGAGCGGCAGGTGACGGGACACCAGCGGCTCGCGGCTGCCGTCGGCGCGCAGCAGGTAACCGTCCGGCAGGCCGCCGTTCCAGACCTTCAGGGTACGGCGCTGGAAGCTCACGCTGGCCAGGGTCGCACAGCAGAACACCCCCACCGGCAGGATGCGCTTCAGCTTGGCGTTCATCTCGCGAAGGATTTCCGGCATGGAATGACCCTTGGCGGCCATGCCGTAGAACACCTCGGCCAGCGGCATGGCGCCGATCGCCGCCGGCAGGCCGTGGCCGGTGAAATCGCCGAGCAGTACGTACATGTCGCCGGAGGGGTTGTAGGCGGCCAACAGCAGGTCGCCGTTGAACAGCGCGTGGGGCGACTGCAGGTAGCGGATGTTCGGTGCGTCCAGGCAGCCGGAATGGGCCACCTTGTCGAACACCGCCTTGGCCACTCGCTGCTCGGACAGCAGGTGCTCGTTGTGCCGGGCGATCAGGTCGCGCTGCTCGAGCACCGTGGCCTGCAGGCGGCGCAGACGCTCCATGGCCTTGATCTTGGCGACGAGGATGACGCGGTTGTAAGGCTTGGCCAGAAAGTCGTCGCCGCCCGCCTCCAGGCAGCGCACCAGCGCCTCGCTCTCGGTCAGCGAGGTGAGAAAGATGACCGGCACCAGCGCCTCGCCGGCCATCTGCTTGATCCGCCGTGCCGCCTCGAAGCCGTCCATTACCGGCATCAGCGCGTCCATCAGCACCAGCTGCGGGCGCTCCTGCTCGAACAGCGCCACTGCCTCCAGGCCATTGGCGGCGGTCAGCACGCGGTGCCCTTCGCGAGCCACGATGGTGGACAGCAGCATGCGGTCGGCCGGGCTGTCCTCGGCAATCAGCACCACGAGCCGGTCGCTGGCCATGGTCAGGAAATCTGGAACAGCTGGCCGAAGTTGGAGATGCCGAGGATCTTCCGGACGTCGGGGTTGCAGTTGATCAGGCTGATCAGGGCGTCGTCGCCGCCGGCATAGTCACGCAGCAGGAGGAGCATGCCGAGCGCCGAACTGTCGAGGTAGTTGGTGCCTTCGAGATCGATCACGTAGCGCCGGGGCCGGATGTCGGCGCGTTCGTAGGCATCGCGGAATGCCTGATGCAGGCTGAAATCGAAACGCCCCTGGATGGAGATGGTCAACTCCTGACCGTCGCTCGACAGCTGTGAACTGATAGCCACTTCATAGCTCCTTAATGGCTAACTGCAACCATGACAGGCGCAGATTAAACATTCGTCGCAAGCCGCGGCAATCGTTTTCCCGTCGCCCCCTCAGCCTCACCACTCGGGCTGGCGCAGACGCTGGGACAGCTCGTCGAGCAGTCGCTGCTCGCGCTTGTCCTCGGCCAGCCGGGCCTCGTCCTGATAGCGCTGGATCAGCTTGCGCAGCCCCTCCAGGCGGGCGTAGCGCTCCTGCCACTGGGCGCGGACCTTCTCCACGTTGCTGCGGTGCCAGGCCACGCTGCGCTCCTGCTGGCCGATGGCAGTCTCCAGCTGGGAGAGGAAGCGCTGGTAGCTCATCAGCCACTGCCCGGAGACACCCTGGCGTCCCTCGGTCAGCCACTGCTGGTGGTAGTCGGCGCGGTAGCGCTCCAGTTCATCGAGCTGCGCCTCGGCCTGAGCGAGCTGGCTCTGGCACTGGCCGAGCTGGCGGGCCGCTTCGCGTTCGGCCTTCTCGGCCATTTCCACCACCGGCTGCAGGCGCTTGGCACGGCTGAGACTCATCGGCCGACCTCAGCGATCACTGGGAGAACACCGTGGCCAGCTGCGCCTGGCTCTGCGCCAGATCGACGCTCTCGCGCAGGCCCTGGCGGAGGAACTGCTGCATGGCCGGCAGGCGGGCGATGGCCAGGTCGGTTTCCGGGTCGCCGCCGGCCACGTAGGCGCCGACGCTGATCAGGTCGCGGCTCTGCTGGTAGCGCGACCACAGCTGCTTGAAGCGCTGCGCCTGGCGCAGATGCTCCTCGCCGACCACCTGGGGCATCACCCGGCTGATCGACGCCTCGATGTCGATCGCCGGGTAATGGCCCTCCTCCGCCAGCCGGCGCGACAGCACGAAGTGGCCGTCGAGCACGCCGCGCGCGGAGTCGGCGATCGGGTCCTGCTGGTCGTCGCCCTCGGACAGCACCGTGTAGAAGGCGGTGATGGAGCCGCCACCGGCCTCGGCATTCCCGGCGCGCTCGACCAGCTTGGGCAGCTTGGCGAATACCGAGGGCGGATAGCCCTTGGTCGCCGGCGGCTCGCCGATGGCCAGGGCAATCTCGCGCTGGGCCTGGGCGTAGCGGGTCAGCGAGTCCATCAGCAGCAGGACGTTCTTGCCCTTGTCGCGGAAGTATTCGGCGATGCGCGTGCAGTACTGGGCGGCGCGCAGGCGCATCAGCGGTGCGTCGTCGGCCGGCGAGGCGACCACCACGGCGCGCTTGAGGCCCTCCTCGCCGAGGATGTGGTCGATGAACTCCTTGACCTCGCGGCCACGCTCGCCAATCAGCCCGACCACGATGATGTCCGCCGAGGTGAAGCGGGTCATCATGCCGAGCAGCACCGACTTGCCCACCCCGGTGCCGGCGAACAGTCCGAGGCGCTGGCCGCGGCCCACGGTGAGCAGGCCGTTGATGGAACGGATGCCGACGTCCAGCGGCTGACTGATCGGATCGCGCTTGAGCGGGTTGATCACCGGGCCGTCCATCGGCACCCAGTCCTCGGCGCGCATCCGGCCCTTGCCATCCAGCGCGTTGCCGGCGCCATCGAGGACCCGGCCCAGCATGCTCATGCCCATCGGCAGGCGGCCAGTGTCGGGCAGCGGCACCACCCGAGCGCCGGGAGCGATGCCGGCCAGCGAGCCGACCGGCATGAGGAAGATCTTGCTGCCGGAGAAGCCCATCACCTCGGCCTCCACCTGCGCCGACTGGTAGCCGCCGTCGTTGATCACCAGGCAGCGGCTGCCCACCGCGGCACGCAGCCCCTCGGCCTCCAGGGTCAGGCCGACCATGCGCAGCAGGCGGCCCTCCACTACCGGCTGGGCGGGCAGGTGCACGGCCTCGGCATAGCCGCTCAGACGTCTGGCGAAGCTGGTACGCTCAAGACGCATCGCCGGCCTCCAGGTCGATGGCGATGTCGCTGGGCAGCGGATGCACCGCCTGTTCGCGCTGCTGCTCGAAGAGCTGCTTGACCGCCTGGACCAGGCGCGTCTCGATGCTCGCGTCGATGCGGCTGTGCTCGGTTTCGACGCGGCAGCCGCCGGGCAGCAGCGACTCGTCCTCGATGATCCTCCAGCTCTCCTCGTGGCGTTCGCGCAGCGCCTTGACCACCGCGAAGTCCTGCGGGTTGACGAAGATCCGCACGTTGTCGGCGCCCATAGGCAGCAGCTTGAGCGACTCGCGCAGGACATGGCGGACCTGGCTGGAGTCCAGGGCCAGCTCGCGCTGGATCACCTCGCGGGTGACGATGTTGACCAGAGAAAGCAGCGACTGCTCGATCTGCCGGTCCTGCTCGGCGATGGGGTCGAGCAGCTGGCTCATCAGGGTTTCCAGGCTGGCCAGCCGGGCAGCGAGGACCTGCTCGGCCTCCTGCCGGGCCTTCAGTTGGCCGGCGTGGAAGCCGTCCTTCTCGCCAGTGGCGAAGCCCTCGTTGTAGGCCTCCTGACGGATCGCCTCGAGCTCTTCGAGCGTCAGCGGCTTGACGGTCTCGACCGGCACCTCCTCGCTGACCTGCGGCTCGGGCTCGGCAGGCGGCTGTTCCGGCTCCGCGAGCGGGGCCTCCTCGACCACGCTGACCACCGCGCCGGCGTCGGCATCGAAGCTCGGCAAGGCCCAGCGGTCGAAGACGCTGATGTCCTGGGCGCGGATCAGTTCGCTGGGATTGTCCTTGTTCGGCATGGTTCGGGTTCACTCGGTACCTGGTGCGGAGGCTTTGCGGAATGACGGATGGCGCCGACGGCCGGCTGCTCAACCTACAGCATTTCCTCTCCGCCCTTGCCGCTGAGCACGATGTCGCCGGCCTCGGCCATGCGCCGGGCGATGGTGAGGATTTCCTTCTGCGCCGCCTCGACTTCGCTGACCCGCACCGGGCCGCGCGCCTCCAGGTCGTCGCGCAGCAGTTCGGCGGCGCGCTTGGACATGTTCTTGAAGATCTTCTCCTTCACCGCCTCGTCGGCGCCCTTCAGGGCCAGCACCAGCACGTCGGAGGAAACCTCGCGGAGCAGCGCCTGGATGCCGCGGTCGTCGACGTCGGCGAGGTTGTCGAAGACGAACATCAGGTCCTCGATCTGCGCCGAGAGGTCGGCGTCGACCTCTCGGATGGCATCCATCAGCTGGCCTTCGATGGAGCTGTCCAGATAGTTCATGATGTCCGCCGCGCGCTTCACCCCCCCCATGGAGGTGCGCGAGCTGTTGGCGCTGCCGGAGAACTGCTTCTCGAGGATCTGGTTGAGCTCCTTCAGCGCCGCCGGCTGCACGGTGTTCAGCGAGGAGACACGCAGGAGGATGTCTAGGCGCACCTTGTGGTCGAAGTGGCTGAGCACCTCGCTGGCCTGATCGGGGTCCAGGTAGGCGACCACGATGGCCTGGATCTGCGGGTGCTCGTAGCGGATCACGTCGGCCACCGCGCGCGGCTCCATCCACTTCAGGCTGTCCAGGCCGCTGGTGCTGCCGCCGAGGAGGATGCGGTCGATCAGGTTGCCGGCCTTGTCCTCGCCGAGGGCCTGGGTGAGCATGCGGCGAATGTAGCTGTCGGAGCCGACGCCCAGGCTGGTCTGGTCGCTGACCAGCTCGACGAACTCCCCCATCACCTGCTCGACCTGCTCGCGCTGGATGTTGCGCATCTGCGCCATGGCCACGCCGACCCGCTGCACTTCCTTGGGCCCCAGGTGGCGCAGCACCTGGGCGGCATCGGTCTCGCCGAGAGACAGCAGGAGGATGGCGGCCTTGTCGACCTTGCTCAGCTTGGTAGCGACGCGATTCTCAGTCATCGGCGTTGATCCACTCTTTCACGACTTGGGCGACCCGGCCCGGGTCCTCGGCGACCAGGTTCTTGATCGCGTTCAACTGTGCTTCGTAACCCTCGGTGGCGCTCGGCAGCATCAGCGGCTGCGGACCGCCCAGGCTGACGCGGTCGGCGGCCAGTCCGTCCATGTCGCCGAGCTGCAGCTCGCCGTCCCCGTCCTCCGCGGCCTCCGCCAGCTCCTTGCTCTTGCCGCCGCCGGTGATGTTGTTGAGCACCGGACGCAGCACGCCGAACACCAGCACCAGGATGAACAGCACGCCGAGCACCTGCTTGACGATGTCCCAGAACCACGGCTGGGTGTAGAAGGGCACGTCGAGCACTTCCTCGCTCTGCGTGGCGGAGAACGGCGTGTTGATCACGCTGACGCTGTCGCCGCGGCTGGCGTCGAAGCCTACCGCATCCTGCACCAGGCGGGTGAAGCGGGCGATGTCTTCGGCGCTCCAGGGGGTACGGGTGGTCTCGCCGGTCTTCGGGTCGACGCGGATCTGGTCGTCCACCACCACGGCGACGGAAAGCCGACGCAGGCGTCCGGACTGCTGGCGGGTGTAGCTGATCGAGCGATCCAGCTCGAAGTTGCGGGTCGCCTGCTCGCGCTTGTCGGTCGGGTACGGTGCCAACTTCGGCTGACCGGTGGCCGGATCGACTACCTGCTGGCCGTTGGCGTCCACCAGCGGCTGGCCCGGCGGTACCGGCCCGCCGGCCGTCTGCGCGGCGCCCACCGCCTGCTGCGGCGCGGCACCGGCGGCCGGCGGCTGGTTGGACAGCGCCCCGGGCACGCCCTGCGGCGGCAGACTGCTCTGGCGTTCCTCGTTGACCCGCTGCTCGCTGCGCAGCGCCGGCTGATCGGGATTGAACATTTCCGAGGTGGACTCCACCGCACTGAAGTCCACGTCCGCGGAGACCTCGGCCTTGTAGCGGCCGACGCCGAGCACCGGACGCAGGATGTTGTCCACCCGCTGGCTCAGCGAGCCTTCCAGACGGCGGGTGTAGTCCAACTGCTTGCCGGCCATGGTCAGCTCGGAGAGCTCCTGCTGATCGGAAAGCAGGTTGCCCTTCTGGTCGACCACGGTGACCTGCGACTTCTCCAGTTCCGGCACGCTGGTGGCCACCAGATTGACGATCGCCATCACCTGGCTGGGCTCCAGGCTGCGCCCCGGGTACAGCTCCACCAGCACCGAGGCGCTGGGCTTGCGCTCATCGCGGACGAACACCGAGCTCTTCGGGATGGCCAGGTGCACGCGGGCGCCCTTGACGTTGTTCAGGCTGGCGATGGTGCGCGCCAGCTCGCCTTCCAGGCCGCGACGGTAGCGGGCGGCTTCCATGAACTGGCTGGTGCCGAGGCCCTGGTCCTTGTCGAGGATCTCGAAGCCGACATTGCTGTCCTGCGGCGCGATGCCGGCGCTGGCCATCTTCAGGCGCGCTCGCGCCAGGTCCTCGGCTTTGACCAGCAGGGCGCCGGAGTTGGGTTCGATGCGGTACTTGATGTCGGCAGCACTCAGCGCCTCGGTGACCTGGTTGGCATCCACCCCGGCCAGGCTGCCGTACAGCGGCCGGTAGTCGGGCTGCTGCGACCAGAGCACCACGGCGAAGCCTATCGCCACGCTGGCAGCCAGACCGACCAGCAGGCCGATCTGCCGCAGCATGCTCATCTCGGCAAGGTTCTCCAGGAAGGACAGGCCGAACAGCGGCTTCTTCTCCAGGGTCTCCGAAGCGTCCGTCTTGGCGGGAGTGTTGGCGATCACTGCATCAGACATGGGTCAGCCTCGTCCTCAAACCGGCATCTGCATGATGTCCTGGTACGCCTGGACCAACTTGTTGCGTACCTGGGTCAGTGCCTGGAAGGACACGGTGGCCTTCTGCTGCGCGATCATCACGTCGGTCAGGTCGACACCGCTGGTACCGATCTCGAAGGCGGTGGCCAGTTGGTTGGAGACCTGCTGGGTCTCAGCGACCTTGTTCACCGCCTGGCCCAGCATGTCGGAGAAGCTCGGCACTTCCGCCTTGGGCGCAGCCGCCGCCTGCCTGGCACGGGCCATCGCCTCCATCTGCATGGAGCGCATTTCCAACATCAGACGATTGAATTCGACACCCTGGCTCATGACTTCCTCCGCTAGCCGCGGTTTTTTGACGCCGCCGGCACTGTGCGGGGGTATTTGCAACTAGGGTGCCAAGTGCTCTCGACTGCGTGGCAAAGCCCTGGAAACCGGGCAGAAACGCCGGGCCCGCCTCTCTCGCTGGAAAGAGGCGGGCCCTGGGAAAGGTCGGAAGACGCGGCCGGTCGGCCGCTGGGCTCAGCTGGCGAACAGGTAGGCTTCCACGTCCATCCCCGCGTCGCGCATCTGGGCCAGCTTGTAGCGCAGGGTGCGCGGGCTGATGCCGAGGCGCTCGGCGGCTTCCTTGCGGCGCCCGCGCTCGGCGCGCAGGGTGTCGATGATCTTCTGGAACTCCACGCGGCGCAGGTCGTCGCCCAGGCCACCACTGCCCTCCTCCGCCGGCCCGGGCGCGGCGACCGGAACTGCCGGCAGCGTCGGAGGATTGACGGGAGCCAAGCCGATGGACGCGCTCAGGCACAGGTCCTGGGGCTGGATCAGCCCGCCCTGCTGGAGGATCAGCGCGCGCTGGATGGCGTTGTCCAGCTCGCGCACGTTTCCCGGCCAGGCATGGGCCAGCAGACTCTGCTGCGCCTCGGTGGAGAAGCGCACCCCGGCCAGCTTCATCTTCCGGGCGTGCTTGGCGAGCAGACGTTCGGCCAGCGGCAGGATGTCGGAAGGCCGCTCGCGCAGCGGACGCCAGGCCATCGGGAACACCGACAGCCGGTAGTAGAGGTCCTCGCGGAAACGCCCGGCGGCCACCTCGGCGGCCAGGTCGCGGTTGCTGGTGGCCAGCACGCGGATGTCCAGGCTGATCGGCCGGCGTCCGCCGACCCGCTCCACCTCACGCTCCTGCAGCACGCGCAGAAGCTTGGCCTGCAGCGCCAGGGGCATTTCGGAGATCTCGTCGAGGAGGATGGTGCCGCCGTCGGCCAGCTCGAACTTGCCCGGCTGGGCGGCGATGGCGCCGGTGAAGGCGCCCTTCTCGTGGCCGAACAAGGTGGCCTCCAGCATGTTGTCCGGAATGGCCGCGCAGTTGATGGCGATGAAGGGGCCGGCGGCGCGCGGCGAGCGCTGGTGGATGTAACGGGCCAGCACCTCCTTGCCGGTGCCGGATTCGCCGGTGATCAGTACCGTGGAATCGCTCTGCGCGACCCGCGCGGCCAGCTCCAGCAACTGCCGGCTGGCCGGATCACTGGCCACCGGGCCGTCGTCGTCGGTCTGCCCCAGGCGCCCCAAGGCATGACGCGCCACCAGCTCGAGCAGCACCCGGGGTTCGAAGGGCTTGACCAGATAGTCCACCGCCCCCTGGCGGATGGCGTCCACGGCACGCTCCACGGCGCCGAAGGCAGTCATCAGCAGCACCGGCAGCTGCGGGTAGCGGGCACGGATGTGGCCTAGCAACTGATGGCCGTCCATGCCGGGCATGTTGACGTCGCTGATCACCAGCCCGAAGGCCTCACGCTCCAGCGCCTGCAGCGCGGCTTCCGCGCAGTCCACCGCCTGGTAGGCGTGGCCGCCCAGCTCCAGGGTATCGGCCAGGGCCTCGCGCAACGCGCGGTCGTCTTCGACCAGCAGGACTTTGACAGTCATCGGGATTCCTCCTGAACCGGGTGAGCCGCCGGCAGCAGCGGCAGCAGCAGGCTTGCGCAGGTACCACGGCCGGGACGCGACTGCAGGCGCAGCTCGCCGCGATGGGCGCGCGCCACGGCCTTGACCACCGCCAGGCCGAGCCCGGTGCCGGTGGTCTTGGTGGTGAAGAAGGGTTCGCCCAGGCGCGCCAGGGTGACGGCATCGATGCCCGGGCCGTCGTCGCTGACGCACAGGCGCAGGTTGTCGCCGCGCCGGTAGAGATGGATCTTCAGGCGCGCCTCGCGGCCGGCGGCCTGCACGGCGTTGTCGATCAGATTGAGGGCGGCGCCGACCAGGGTGTCGCGGTTGCACAGCACCTCGCCGTCGCGCGCGTCGCACTGCCAGCGTACCTGCAGGCCAGCCAGATGCGGCTCGGCGGCGGCGCGCAGGGCGGCGAACAGGGCCTTCGGACTCAGCCGGTCGGGCAGCGGCAGGTCGCCGCGGGCGAACACCAGCATGTCACGCACCTGGTTCTCCAGCTCCTGCAGGCGCTCCTTGAGGCGCCTGGCGAAGCGCTGTTGCTGATTCACCTCCAGGACCTGCTCGCTGAGGTGGCTGGCGTAGAGCATGGCCGCCGACAGCGGCGTGCGGATCTGATGGGCCAGCGAGGCGACCATGCGTCCCAAGGCTGACAGCCGTTCGTTACGGGCCAGCTGATCCTGCAGGCGCCGGGTTTCCGTCAGGTCGTTGAGCAACACCAGTTGGCCCGGCTCGCCGGACAGCGAGCGGGTGGAGATGGACAGCCGGCGGCCGTCCCTCAGGGAAATCTCGTGGCCGTCGTCCTCGCGTGGCGCAAAGCAGCGGGCGATCACCTCGCGCCAGAGCATGCCCTCCAGCGGCTTGCCGAGCAGGCTGACCGCCACCGGGTTGGCCTCGCGCACCACGCCCTGGCCGTCGATCACGATCACCCCGCCGGGCAGCAGGTCAAGCAGGCTCTGCAGGCGGTGGGCCAGGCGCTCCTTCTCCGCCAGCTCCTGCATGCGCTGGGCGCTGACCAGGGCGAGCTGGCCCTTGAGGTCGGCGACCCGCTCCTCCAGCAGGCTGTAGGACTCGCTGAGCTGACTGGACATCCGCTCGAACAGCGCCAGGGCCTGCTCGATGCCGGCCTGGCTCGACGCCGCGGCCGCTGGCAGAACCTGGGCCGGAGCAAGGGAAGGAACAGCGGATTGCTGGGCAGCGTGACTCATGCTCATCTCTCTGTCTCGAACCGTCAGTAAACGGTTGGTCGACAGGGCTATAGCAAGCAACGTGCCTGAAATTTTTACCTTTTAAATCATATAGTTGTAAAACACACGTCAAATCCGTGACGGCTCCGGCACGATCCGGCGCCTTTCCCGGCCGCAATGAAAAAGGCGCCACCACGGGGTGACGCCTCTTCCATTCCGACGTGGAGCCTGCGGCCTAACTCTGCTCGGTCTCCTCTTCACGGCGTGTCATGCCGTACTTGCGCATCTTCTCCACCAGTGTGGTGCGGCGAATGCGCAGGCGTTCGGCGGCCCGCGCCACTACGCCGTTGGCATCGTCCAACGCCTGCTGGATCAGGCCCTGCTCGAGGTTGCCCAAGTAGTCCTTGAGGTCCAGCCCCTCCGGCGGCAGCATGGCGGTGCCGTTCAGCCCCGGCAGGTTGCCGGCGGCGATCGCCGCGCGCTCCTCCACTTCCTCGCGGATGCTGGCCAGCTGTTCGTCCTCGTCGTCGACGTGGCGGAACTTCTTGGGCAGCTCGGACACGCCGATCACCCCGTAGGGATGCATGATCGCCATGCGCTCCACCAGGTTGGCCAGCTCGCGCACGTTGCCCGGCCAGTCGTGGCGGCACAGCGACATGATGGCGGCGGAGTTGAAGCGAATAGAACCGCGCTTCTCCACCTCCAGACGGGAAATCAGCTCGTTGAGCAGCAGCGGAATGTCCTCGACCCGCTCGCGCAGCGGCGCCATCTCGATGGGGAAGACGTTGAGGCGGTAGTAGAGGTCTTCGCGGAAGGTCTCGGCCTCGATCATCTGCTCGAGGTTCTTGTGGGTGGCGGCAATGATGCGCACGTCCACGGTTTGCGTCTTGTTGCTGCCGACCCGCTCGAAGGTGCGCTCCTGCAGCACGCGCAGCAGCTTGACCTGCATCGGCAGCGGCATGTCGCCAATCTCGTCGAGGAACAGGGTGCCGCCGTTAGCCAGTTCGAAGCGGCCGGCGCGGCTGGTGATGGCCCCGGTGAAGGCGCCCTTCTCGTGGCCGAACAGCTCGCTTTCCAGCAGCTCGGCGGGAATCGCCCCGCAGTTGACCGGAACGAAGGGCGCATTGCGGCGCTTGGAGTGGTAGTGCAGGTTGCGCGCCACCACTTCCTTGCCGGTACCGGACTCGCCCAGGATCAGCACGCTGGCATCGGTGTCGGCGACCTGCTGCATCATCTGCCGCACCTGCTGGATGGCACGGCTGGTACCGACCAGGCTGCGGAACAGGTTGGGCTCGCGGGAACGGCCGCGCTCGCGGGCCTGGTCGTACATCTCGCGGTAGACCTGGGCACGGTGCAGGGAATCGACCAGCTTGCTGTAGCTCGGCGGCATCTCCAGGGTGGCCAGGACGCGGCGGCGCTGCTCCTCGGTCCACTCCGGCGGTGGCGGTTCGCCGATCAGCAGGATGGGCAACTGCTCGTCCCAGTTGGCGAGCTGCTTGAGCAGCTCCAGCGCACCGCCCTTGGCGCTGGCTTCGCCGAGCATCACGCAGGTCACTTCGCGCGGGCTTTCCAGACTCCCCACGGCCTCCCGCCATTCGCGACTGTCGCAGGCGACGTGCTCTTCCCCCAGAAAATTCAGGATGACCGCCAGGTCACGGCGACGCTCACTGTTGTCGTCAATCAGCAGAATCTTGGTTTCACGCCACATCTTTCTCTGATCTTTGCAGGAGGTGTGAGAGCGGCTGGCCCGCTGGTGAAGCCCAGAACGCGCCATCATTTAGCCACTAGTAAAGTCAAAAAAGACTCTAGAGTCAAATTTATGGCGTGATCTTTCCGAACAATCCCCGAAAACTCGGGGCGGGTACGGACCTGGGAAGGATGGGCACGATAGCAAAATTGCCGGTTTGCGGCCACCAGACAATCGGCTGAGCCCAGCAGCCGACTGCCTGGTGCGGGATCAGCCGAACAGTTGGTAGACCTTGGCGCCCTGACGGGAATGGTTGAGCTGAACCAGCTCGCCAGCCAGGCGCTTCTGCTCCTCCTGGCACAGGGTGACGAGCTCGCGGTACAGCTCGAGCAACTCCTCCATGCGCGCACGCAGCAGTTCGTCGTCGCGCGTCGGTTCCGCCATGGCCTCTTCCACGGCCTGACGGCACTGCATGTCCAGCTCGCCGATGGCGGACCAATCCTGGCTAGCCAGCGCACTGCGCAGGGCACTGCCGGTTTCTTCCAGGAGCCGTACGGATGGATTCATGAAGGTTTCCTCGCTCAGGCCGCGGGGGCGATGGCGTCCCAAGCGGACTTGATGGTGCGCAGCAGCCCGGCCACTTCGTCGAGCTTGGCGAAATCGTTCTCGCGGTTGGCCTCGAACAGGCGGGCGCTCATGTACTCGTAGAGGCGGTCGAGATTCTGCGCCAGCTCGCCGCCGGCTTCCATGTTCAGGCCGTCACGCAGACCGCCGATGATGGCAATGGCCTTGCCGATCAGCTCGCCCTTCAGGCCGACTTGCCCCCGCTCCATTGCACCGCGAGCCTGGGCCAGACGAGTCAGACCACCTTCCATCAGCATCTGGATCAGTCGGTGCGGACTGGCCTCGACCACCTGGGCCTGGGTGTTCACGGTCTGGTATTGGCGCAGTGCAACCATCGCATTCATGTGGTATCGCCTTGATCACTGACTGGATACCCGATGTATCGGCCGGAGCGATCGAAGCTTTAGGGTTTTGGATGTATTCGCGCCGACGCACTGAGGGGAGCGCCGTCACTCCACTCGTTCGGGCCCAATGGCGTCCCAGGCCAGCTTGATCTCACTGAGCAGTGCCTCGACCTCATCCAAACGACGCGGCGTGTCGTCCAGGGCGACTCCGGCCAGCCGCCGAGTCATGTAGTCATAGCGGGCATCAAGGTTGGCGGCGATCTCGCCACCCAGCTCCCTGTCCAGCCCGGCCTGCAGCGCACCGATGATGCTCAGGGTGTCGCTCACGGCCAGGCCCCGGATATCCGAATTGCCCTGCTGCTGCGCCCAACGTGCGAGGGAAAGGCGTTCCAGCGCGCCGCCAAGCAGCATCTGCACGGCCCGGTACGGAGAAACCTCAGTGCTAGGGCTGCCCCGCCTATAGGTGTCGAGTGAATTGCTCATGCTCAGCTGTCGCTCTTGATCAGGCCGGGCAGGCTGGCGAGGGACTGCGCCAGGCGGCTGCTGGTCTGGTTGAGCTGGCCGACCAAGGCATCCATTGCGTTGAACTGTGCCAGCAGACGGGCCTGGAGTTGCTGCATGCGTCGAGCGAGCACCTCGCGTTGATCGTCCACGGAACTGATGGTCTTGTTCAGGCCGCTCAGGCGCTGTTCCAGCACGCCATCGGTTTTGGTGTAAGGGTCAAGCTTGGCATCCAGGCGACTCATCAGTCCGTTGTCGCCGGTGAAGAAGCTGGTCAGTGAGTTGAAATTTTCGTTCAACGCCCTGTCCAGTTTGCTGTCGTCGATCTTGAGAGTCCCGTCCTTCTGGGTAGTGATGCCCAAGTCAGCCAGGATGCGAATTCCATCGCTCTCGTCGCCGGAAACCTTCACCAACTCATTGCGGGCCGTAGTAAGCAGATTGCGAACGGATGCATCCCCCACCAACGCTGCCGTGACCGGGGCCTTGTCCTCGCCCACACTGGCTACGGCAGTCAGGGTAGCGGCCGTATTCATCAACTTGTTATAGGCATCGACGAACTTCTTGATGGTGCTGGTAACCCCCGCCTTGTCCCGATCCACGGTCAGGGTGACCGGCTTTCCAGCCTCGGTGGTAGCGACCAGATTGAGAGTCACCCCCTCGATGGCACCTGCCACGTTGTTGGTCGCACTTTTCAGTGCCAGACCGTCGATGCTGAACTCCGCATCGGCGGCCATAGATATGTAACTGACTCCCGCTGCCGGATTGCCGGCATCGTAGGTCGGGATGTCCAGTGCAGCGAGATCCCCGCCGGGATTGCCGTCGGCATCGAACGCCTGGATGGTCAGGTCGTTGCCCGCTCCTGTCTTGCTGGAGGTGAGTACCAGCTGTGAAGTGTTGGTTTTGGGATCGGTGACTATGTTGGCACTGACGCCTTGCTCCTTGAGCTGGGCATTGATGGCATCACGAATTTCCTTGAGCGTTGCACCGGCCGCCACCTCGATGGCGGGGAGGGCCTCGTCGCCCATGCTGATGACCAGAGATCCGCCACTAGCGAAGCTGTGCTCCCCCCCACCACTGACGGCCGCAGTGGCCACCTTGCTGGAGGTCGCCAGGCGACTCACTTCGATCTTGTAGCTGCCTGCCAGCGCGTCCTTGCTGGCGGAGGCGCTGACCAGCTTGGAGTCGGAGGAGGTCGCACTCCACTTTTCGAAGAGTTCCGGCTTGTTCAGATCCTTGAGCACGCTCTGCAGGTCGGCAATGGCACTCTTGAGCTGGCCGATACCGGTGATCTTCGCCGTGGTGGCCGACTCCAGACGCGACAGCTGCGCTTCCTTGGGTGCCTTCTCGGCCGCAACCAGACTCGAAACGATGGTTTGGATATCCAAGCCGGAGTTGTAGCCGTTGATGGTCGTCGCCATGTGCCTTACCTCGTCAGTTCATTGACGCGAATTCCATTGATGCAGGCATGCAAGCAAAAGTCGTGCTGGTTTGCCCATTTCCCGGAAACGTCAGGCCTGTGCCTTGAAAAGCAGGCTACGTGCCTCTTCCAGACGCTCGGCCAGACGCAGCGCTTCCTCGGACGGGATCTGGCGGATCACCTCGCCGGAGGAAGCATCGGTCACCTTGACCACGAGCCGGCCGGTGGAATCGTCCAGGGTAAAGTTCAGGTTGCGACTGATGCTCTGGGTGAAGGCCTGCATGGTGGTCACGACCTGCTCTACCGTCTGCTTCGCAACCTGCCCCTGAAGCTGCCCGGCTCCGGATGCACCCGACTCGCGAGCATGGGCGCCCGGTGTCGAGCCAGGCAAGCGAAGGCCGGGAGTGATGGACAGGCCGCCGTTAAGGTTCGAGAAATCCATCGTCATTAACCCTCATGGCAAGACGGGGAGAAGCGCAAGCGCTTCCCCCCGTTTTCTCGCATCGGCGTCCGGACTTAGCGGAGCAGGCTGAGCACCGCCTGCGGCAGCTGGTTGGCCTGGGCCAGGATCGCCGTGCCAGCCTGCTGCAGCACCTGGTTCTTGGTCAGGTTGGCCGTTTCGGCAGCAAAGTCGGTGTCCTGGATGCGGCTGCGTGCGGCGCTCGCATTCTCCGCAATGTTCTGCAGGTTGGCGATGGTGTTGTCGAAGCGGTTCTGCACGGCACCCAGCTCGGCACGGGCGCTGTCAACGAAGCTCAAGGCCTTGTCCAGTACTTTCAGAGCCTTCTGGGAACCGATCTGGGTGCTGATGTCGATCTTGCTCACGTCATTCAGAGCAGAGACATTGACACCCGTGTTACCTTCCAAGGTAACGGCAGAGGCTTCGGTGGTGAACGACTTGGCACTGCTCAGTTCGACGGTACCCACGGCACGAGCCGTTTTGTTGGTGTTGTCCAAAATTGCGGTTGCGGAAGTGAGCTCCTTCTCTCCGGAGTAGTCGTAGACCTGCAACGTCATCGAACCGCTCCCTGCCTCAAAGCCACCGATCTCGATGTCATCGCCGTTCTCGCTGACCAGCTTGATTCCGCTGCCATCCACAGTAGCGGTAATACCCGTCTTGCCACTTTCACTGTTGATGGTACGCGCCAGCTCGTTCAGATCACCGTTCGCGACAGTTGCCCGGATAGTGACGGGAGAAGAAGCATTGCTGCCGGCAAGAGTGAACTTGTAGGTATCATTAGCAATGCCCGACAGACCAACAACGGTGCGGGCATCCGCCGTTACGCCAGTCGAGCCTGCGACCGCGTTGATTGCATCGGCAACCGACTTGGCCGATCCGGACACCTTCACCTTTTCCGACTTGAGCCCCTGGATGGTCAGGTCGGCGGTAACACTGTTAGCTGCCAGGGCCGTACCAGCCTCAGCACTACCGAGCTGGTCAACCTTGTTCGCGCCAGCAGCGGCGTTCAGACTGCGCTGATAGGCCCCCATATCATCGGCACGGAAGCTGCTCAGCGTGACATTGATGGTTTCGAAGGCATTGGCGCCCACCTGGAAGCTCTGGCTGCCGAAGGTGCCATCGAGAATCTTGCGACCGCCGAAGCTGGTGGTATCGGCAATACGGTTCAGCTCCTGCTGGAGAGCGGAGACTTCCTGCTGCAGAGCCGCACGCTCCGTGCCGGAGTTGGAACCGTTGGCCGACTGCAGAGCCAGGTCACGCATGCGCTGCATGATGTTGGTGGACTGCTGCAGGGCACCTTCGGCAGTCTGGGCCAGGGAGATACCATCATTGGCGTTACGAACGGCAACGCTCAGACCGTTGATCTGGCTGGTCAGGCGGTTGGAGATCTGCAGACCGGCAGCATCATCCTTCGCGCTGTTGATGCGCAGACCGGTGGACAGGCGCTGCAGGGAGTTGTTCAGCGAGCTGGACGACGCATTCAGGTTGCGCTGGGTGTTCAGCGAAGCGACGTTGGTATTGACGGTCAAGGCCATGATGGGGTCCTCCGAGGACAGTCTGTTTGCCTGAGCTTGCGACCTTCGGGGAGCAGTTCCCAGGCACCCGTAAAGTTCGCATTCGTTTCTTTTATCGGCGCTTTCCTACGGACCTTTAGGGGACTTTCGGAAAATTTTTGTGGCCTGCCATTTCGGGCGCCCCCTCCTGGCCAGGCCACCCAAGTGACCTCGGAAACTTCAGTAGAAGCTCCCTCCGGCCCATTGGCATCAACCGCATGCTGCGCCGCTGCGCCCTGCGCTTCGGCAAGGCCGCTTACCCGGGGTTTCGGCACCGGAAAGCTTTTCTTTAGGGCAGATTTGCTGCGGCAACATCGAAAAGGCGGGAGAAAGCCTTGCAGACGACGGAGCGACTCGGTCCGGTGGCTGGCGGCGTCCAGCCCGTCACCGAAACGGAGTCGCCCTCGGGCGGGTCGAGGAAAAGCGGGGCGGCAAGCGACTACTTGAGGTGATTGAACAAGTTCAGGCTGCTGATCTTCACGTAGCTCTGCTGAGCCGCCTCGAGAATGATGGACTGGAACGACAGACGCGACAGCGCCTCGGCGTAGTCCAGCTCGCGCAGGTCGGCCTGCACCGACTTGTTGACCAGAGTGACATCCTCGTTGTCGGTCAGGGTCGACTCCACCACGTTGAGGCGGGCGCCGATCTGGCCGCGAGCCTGATCCAGAGCGGTCATGTTGTTATCGAGGTTGGTGACGGCCAGCCCAACGGCATCCCTGATGTCACGGTTGCCTTGCGGAGAGTCGACGCCCTCTTCCAGCGCCTTACGCAAGGCGGCCACGGTATTGAGAATGCCCACCCTGTTATCCGGCGCGGTGGCCGGATCGGAGTCGGGTCCGGTGATGGTGTAGGTGGAAGGCACAGTGGGCGTGCCGTTCACGTAGAAGGCCACGCCGCTGTAATGCAGCAGATTGTCCTTGCCCTCGACCAGGCTTCCGGTGATCGGCGTGCCATCCACCGGTGGCGGGCCGGCATCGACCGGGGTCAAGGTATAGCTCAGTGGGTTGTCCGGATCGGTGAACTCCAGGCGGATGCCGCCGGTGGGGAAGTTGACGAAGGAAACCTCGTCATCGACCAGCGCCCCGCTGACGGTGCCGGCCGGCGTCCCGGCAATGCTCAGCCGCCCCGCATTGCGGCCACCCTCGAAAACGGCCCGGCCGCTGTCGCTGATCGGCAGCTCCAGAGAACTGGCGACCTGCAGTTTCCGCTGTCCGTCATCCCCCTGATAGACGTAGGTGCCATCGGCGTTACGCAGGAAAGGCTGTGTCTTGCCCTGGAAGCCGGAGAACAGGTACTCGCCCCGCGCGTTGCGGGTGTTCATCAGGCTCAGCAGTTCATCCTCGCGCTCGGCCAGTTCAGCAGCGATGGACCTGCGATCTTCTGCGCTCAGAGCTCCATTGCCGGCCTGCAGCGCCAGCTCGCGTACACGCTGCAACACGTTGTTGACCGAGTTGAGGGTCGATTCTTCCTGGCTGAGGCTGTTCTTCGCCGCTGTCAGGTTGGCCTTGTACTGACCAAGCACATTCTGCTGCTGCTCCAGCTGCAGCAGCCGCACGGAAGCAACGGGATCGTCGGCCGGAGTGAGGATGCGGCTGCCGGTACTGATCTGTTCCTGGGTGCGGGTGACGTTGGCGTAGTTGCGCTGCAGGCCGTTGACGCCGTTGTTGAACGCCTGGAGTGTGGAGATACGCATACTCGTGCCTCTGGTTGGTCGGTACAGGGCAAATCCTCTGCCCTACTCCTATTGTCTTCCCCTGAAGGAAAGCCTGGTGATTCGACGGGGGCCTGCCCCCCCTATCCCAGTCTGCCCAGGAACAGGCGCTGGGTACCGGAGCCTCTGCCTCAGCGGAAGGCTCCCAGCAGGGTATCGAACATGGAGCGGGCAACTTGAATGATCTGCGCCGAGGCACTGTAGTACTGCTCGAACTTGATCAGGTTGGCCGCCTCCTCATCCAGGTTCACCGCCGACAACGAGTCGCGGTTGTCGGTGGCCTGCTTCAGGATCGTCGAAGTGGCTTCGCTGTCCAGGCGGGCCTGGGCGGTCAGGGTACCGACCCGCTCGACCAGGTCACCATAGCCATCGGAAAAGGTCACTCCGGTCGTGTCTGGAGAGCCGGGGTCGATGCCGATGGTGGCCTTGTTCTGCAGGCCCGCCAGCTTCAAGCCGTTACGGTTGTCGGATACGCCCTTGTCGTTGAACGCCACGCTGAAGGTGTCGCCATTCTCCGGACGGCCGCTCAGGGTCAGGCGCAGGCTGCTGCCGTCCGCCAGGGTCAGCTGGTAGGTGTTGGTCTGGCCGCTCAGGAAAGTGGCCGGGGTGGCTGGCGAGCCGTCGTTCGGATTGATCCGCGTCAGGGTCGCGCCGGCCGGCAAGGTGAAGTCGCCAGTGCCCGCATCGTAGGTCAGGCTCACCGGCAGTGCGCCGGTCAGGCTGGCAAGGTTCAGGGGCGATTGCAAATCCGGCTGGCTGATCGCCCCGGTACCGCGGTTCTGCGCATTGGCCTCACTGCGCACCGGCGCGGCCAAAGCGAGCTGATCAGGCTGATCCAGTACGCTCGAGATGTCCGCCGCACCACGGCGGGTCGGCTGGAGCAGGAAGCGGTCACCCGCCGCGGGAGCCGGCGTACCGATCTCGACCTGAAAGCCCTGGTCACGACCGTTGGGGTCGCTGAAGCTGAGGGTGCCTGGCGGGTTCTCGACGACGCTCATCACCACGTTGTCGCTCAGCCGGCGCGCGCTGTAGCTGGTGCCGTCGAACTCCAGACGATAGTCGCTGGTGGTCAGCGCCGTGGTGTCGGTGATGTTCAGCCGGGGCTGAGCGGCGCTGGTGTTGGTCGAGAAACTCTGCACACGCAGCCTGGCCAGGCTCGGGTCGTTGAAGTCGCCGAACAGCTTGGCGCCGACCTGCCCCTTGAGATCGAGCCCCTGGGCGAGCTGTCCGTTGACCTGGTCGCTGATTGCCAGGGCCAGACGCCCCAGGGCATTCATGGTGTTGTCCAGCACTTCCTCGCGGTAGCGGATCAGACCGCCCAGTTCGCCGCCGGTGATCTGAGTGGTGATGCCCTGACGCGAGCCGCCGCTGACGAACTGCACCTCGAAGCGATTCGGATCGCCCTGCCCCGGCACCACTTCCAGGCTATTGGCCCTGGAGCCGATGACCAGTGGCTGGCCAGTGCCGATGAACACGTTGTGCGCCCCATCATCCTGGACCACCACGTTGACGCCGATGTAGCTGGACAGCTGGCGGATCGCCTCGTCGCGGGCATCGAGTAGGTCGTTGGGCTGGTGGCCGCTGGCGGCAGCCTTGGCGATGGCATCGTTGAGGCTGGCAATGGAGCCAGCCAGGCGATTGATCTGATCGCTCACCGCGACCATCTGCTTGTTGGTGAAGCTGTTCTGCTCGTTGAGGCGGTCGTAGACGGTGTTGAAGCGGCGTGCCAGGCCTTCGGCCTCGGAGAGCACCAACTGCCGGGCTGGAATGTTCGAAGGGTCCTCGGCGGCGCTCTGCAGGGACGAGAAGAACGACTGCAGGGATGGCGTGATGCCGGTGGTGGAGCCAGCCAGCAGCGAGTCGAGCTGGTCGATCTGGCTCTTGTAGGCGGCCACGTCGCTGCTCAGGGCGGTGGCCGAACGCAGCTGGGTGGTGAGGAATTCGCTGTAGGTGCGGCGGATGTCGGTCAGGGTAGTGCCCGAACCGAGGTAGCCGGCGCCGTTGAATTGCGGCGCGCGGGTCACCTGCATGGCGTCCTGACGACTGTAGCCGGCGGTATTGACGTTGGTGATGTTGTGGCCGGTGATGCTGAGCTGGGTCTTGCTCGCAGAGAGTCCGGACAGCCCGATGTTCAGGAGATCAGCCATGAGAGTCCCTTATCAGCTCGTGGGCGCGCCGCCGGCAGCGGCGATGGTCTGGTAGGTCTGCATCTGGCGGGCGATCTGCGACACCTTCCGCGCATAGTTCGGGTCGGTGGCATAGCCGGCGCGCTGCAGTTCCTGGACGAAGCGCTCGGGGTTGGCGGTGCTGCTCAGCGCGGTACGGTAGCGGCCGTTGTCGCGCAGGAAGTCCACGTAGTCGTGAAAGCTCTGCCGGAAGGAATCGTAGGCGCGGAAGCTGGCCGCCTCCTTCACCGCCTGGCCGCCCTTGTATTCGGTGGTCAGGGCGCGGGCCGACTTGCCGTCCCAGCCGTGGGCCTTGATGCCGAACAGGTTGTGGCTGCTGCTGCCGTCCGCCTGGCGCAGGATGGATTTGCCCCAGCCGGTTTCCAGGGCGGCCTGGGCCACCAGGTAGCGGGCGTCGAGGCCGATCTTGGCGGCGGCCTCCTCGGCCATCGGCAGCATGGTGGCGACGAACTCGGCCGGCGAGTTGAACGCCGACCTGCCCGGTGCCAATGGCGGCTGGGCCAGGCGGCGCCCTGCGAAGGCATCGGCAGTCTCCAGTTGCTTGCCTTCCGGTGCCGGGTAGACCTTGGCCGGCGCCCAATCGTCCTGGGCCAGCGGCTGGCCGTCGGCCGGACTGGCGCTGGGCACGATGCCGGCCAGCAGACGGTCGGTGAGCTTGCCCGGCAGGGCCAGGCGGCGCTGGTTGATCAGCTTGGAGTCGTCGCGACTGCTGTCCACCGCCGGCCGCTTCCGGGCCTCGGTCTTGGCCACCTCGCTCACCCCGATCTCGGCGAAGGGATTGAGCCGCGCGCTGCCTTTCTTCAGCTGCGAGAGCTGGCGCACCAGCACGTCGGCGAGGCCCATGCCCTTATCCTTGGACATGCTGATCGCCAGCTGCTGGTCGTGCATGTCCTGGTAGAGCTTGGTTTCGTTGCTGTTCATGAAGTTGCCCTCGGCGAACACCTCATTGGCCGAGCGCATCGCCTTGAGCATCTGGTTGAGGAACAGCGCCTCGAACTCCTGGGCCACCTTGCGCAGGTTGCCTTCGTTGTCGCCACCGACCTTGAATCGGTTGAGGCGGTTGAGGTCGGTGTAGGCGCCGGAGTCGATGCCGGCAGGCAGCCTGGAATTCATGTCGCCTCCTCAGATCACGATCAGCTCGGCCTGCAACGCGCCGGCCTGCTTGAGGGCTTCGAGGATGGCCATCAGGTCCGACGGCGAGGCGCCGACCTGGTTCACCGCGCGGACGATCTCGTCGAGGCTGGTGCCGGGAGCGAACTTGAACATCGGCTTGGCTTCCTCGCTGGCGTCGATCCGCGAGCGCGGCACCACGGCGGTCTGCCCGCCGGAGAAGGCGTTCGGCTGGCTGACGATGGGGTCCTCGGTGATCGCCACGGTGAGGCTGCCGTGGGTCACGGCGGCCGGCTGCACGCGGACGTTCTGGCCGATCACGATGGTGCCGGTGCGTGAGTTGATGATCACCTTGGCCTGCGCCTGGCCGGCCTCGATCTCCAGGTTCTCCAGCACCGACAGGTAGTCGACGCGCTGGCCGGGATCCAGGGGCGCGCTGACCCGCACCGAGCCGCCGTCGATGGCCTGGGCCACACCGGGGCCGAGCAACTGGTTGATCTGGTCGACGATGTTCTTCGCGGTGGTGAAGTCCGGGCGGTTGAGGTTCAGCACCAGGCTGTTGCCCTGGTCGAAGCCGCTGGGCACCGGGCGCTCCACGGTGGCGCCGCCGGGTATCCGCCCGGTGGACGGCACGTTGACGGTGACCCGCGAGCCGTCGCCACCCTCGGCGTCGAAGCCGCCGACCACCAGGTTGCCCTGAGCGATGGCGTAGACGTTGCCGTCGATGCCCTTCAGCGGGGTCATCAGCAGGCTGCCGCCGCGCAGGCTCTTGGCGTTGCCGATGGACGACACGGTGATGTCGATGGTCTGCCCCGGCTTGGCAAAGGGCGGCAGCTCGGCGTGCACGGACACCGCAGCGACGTTCTTCAGCTGCACGTTGCCGACACTGGCCGGCACCTTGATGCCGAACTGCGCCAGCATGTTGTTGAAGGTCTGCAGGGTGAACGGCGTCTGGGTGGTCTGGTCGCCGCTGCCGTTGAGGCCCACCACCAGGCCGTAGCCGATCAGTTGGTTGCTGCGCACGCCCTGGATGCTCGCCAGATCCTTGAGGCGTTCGGCGTGGGCCAGCGGGCTGAGCAGCAGGCCGAACAGCAGGGTCGCCAGCAGCAGCCAGTCGTTGGCGCCACGGCGGCGGTAGGCGCGCCAGTTGCTGGCGAACTGCTGCCGGCAGGAATGGCTGCGGGGCGCCGCTTCACGCTCTGCACGCGACCGGTCCGGCTGACGGCGCAGGCACAGCGCCGGGGAGGCGTCTTGCCGCGGGCCCAGGGCGAAGGCTTGGCGGGTCGAGCCCGATTCCATCAGCGACTGCCAGGATTTCATCTGCATCCCCCTGCTCAGAACGGCCACAGCGGACTCATGAAGAAGCGGTCCAGCCAACCCGGCTGACTGGCATCGGCGAAGGCGCCGGTGCCGGAATAGGTGATGCGCGCATCGGCCACACGGGTCGAGGGCACGGTGTTGTCGGTGGCGATGTCATCGGCGCGGACCAGTCCGGCGATGCGCACCAACTCGTCGCCGGTGTTCAGGGTCATCCACTTCTCGCCGCGCACGGCGAGGATGCCGTTGGGCAGCACCTCCGAGACGGTGACGGTGATCGAACCGATGAGGCTGTTGCTCTGCCCCGCCTTGGCGTCGCCCTTGGTGTCGCGCTCGGCACCGTACTGGGCGCTGAGGTCCAGGGAGCCGCCGGTCAGCGGGTTGCTGGCACGCACTCCGGCGCCGAACAACGAGGTCAGGCCGATCTTCGAGCTGCTGTCCTTCTGCAGCTGGGAGTTGGCGTTCTTGCTAGCCTGGGTGCGCTCGTTGAGGGTGATGGTGATGATGTCGCCCACCCGATACGCCTTGCGGTCGGTGTACAGGTTGGTCTCGAAGCCGGGCTGGTAAATGGCGCCGTTGTTCTGCGCCACCGGCTGCGGCGTGCGCGGCAGCACCGGGGCGTAGTAGGGATCGTTCGGCTTCGGCGGCGGCGCCACGCAGCCGGCCAGGGTCACGGCGGCGAGCAGCGGGAAGATGGACAGCCGGTTCATTGCTTAAAACCTCGCGGCGGGCGACTCAGGCGCTACAGATTCTGGGACACGAAGCCGAGCATCTGATCGGCGGTGGAGATGACCTTGGAGTTCATCTCGTAGGCGCGCTGGGTGGTGATCATGTTCACCAGTTCCTCGACCACGCTGACGTTGGAGTTCTCCAGGGTGTTCTGCAGCACGGTGCCCAGGCCGGTGAGTCCCGGAGTGCCGACCTGCGGCGCCCCGCTGGCGGCGGTTTCCAGGAACAGGTTGTTGCCGATGGCCTGCAGGCCGGCCGGGTTGATGAAGTCGGCGATCTGGATGTTGCCGAGGATCTGCGGCTGCGGGTCGTTGGCGGTGGTCACCGACACGGTGCCATCCTCGCCGACGGTGAAGGTCTTCACCTCGTTGGGCAGGACGATGGCCGGCTCCAGCGGCAGACCGTTGGAGGTCACCAGCTGGCCGTCGGAGTTGAGGTGGAAGCTGCCGTCGCGGGTGTAGCCGATGGTGCCGTCGGGCATCAAGATCTGGAAGAAGCCGCGGCCGTTGATGGCCATGTCCAGCGGCTGCTCGGTGGTCTGCAGGCTGCCAGCGGTGAATATCTTCTGGGTGCCGACGATGCGCACGCCGGTACCCAGCTGCAGGCCGGAAGGCAGCTGGCTGTCCTGGCTGTTCTGGCCACCGGGCTGGCGGCGCACCTGGTAGAGCAGGTCCTGGAACTCGGCGCGGTCGCGCTTGAAGCCGGTGGTCGAGACGTTGGCCAGGTTGTTGGAGATGGTGGACAGGTTCATGTCCTGGGCGGACAGGCCGGTCTTGCTGACCCAGAGTGCCGGAATCATGTTCTTTCTCCCTCGGGCGCCGGATTCATGGCGCCGCGTTCAAGTGGTTAGCTGAGTTGCAATACCCGCGCCATGGCCGCCGCATCGTCCTCGGCGGTGCGCATCATCTTCACGGACAGCTCGAACTGGCGGGACAGTGAGAGGATCGCGGTCATCTCCTCCACCGCGTTGACGTTGCTGGCCTCCAGGAAGCCGGAGGTCACCCGCACGTTGTTGTCCGCTGGCAGCGGCTCGCCGCCCTTGTAGCGGATCAGGCCGTCCTGGCCCTTCTCCATCATCCTGAGGTCCGGATTGACCAGCTTCAGGCGGTCCACCTCGGCCAGCACGTTGGGCGCTTCGCCCAGCGCACGGATGGTGATGGTGCCGTCCTCGCCGATCTCCACCTTCTCCTGCGGCGGCACGGCGATCGGACCGCCGTTGCCGAGCACCGGCAGGCCGCTGCTGGTACGCAGCTGGCCGAGGGCGTCGATCTGCAGGCTGGCGGTGCGCACGTAGGCCTCGCTGCCGTCCGGGGCCTGGACCGCCAGCCAGCCGTCGCCACTAATGGCGATATCCATCTCGTTGCCGGTTTCCTGCAGGGTGGCGCTGGTGAAGTCGGTGGCCGGCCGCTCGCTCATCGCATAGACACGCGACGGAAAACCGTCGCCGAACACCGGCATGGCGCGCGCCTGCTCGAAGTCGCGGCGGAAACCGCTGGTGGAGACGTTCGCCAGGTTGTTGGCATGGGCGCGCAGGGCCAGGGTGTTCTGGCTGGCTCCGCTCATGGCCACGTACAGCATCTTGTCCATGGTGTTCTCCGGGATCGGGCGTCAATCCACTGCTCTCTCGGAGGTTATCCAGCAAAGGCTGTGCCAGTCTCCAAAAACACAGACAAGCGTTTGATTCAAAAGGAAAAAACAAAAGAAAAAGCTCCCTTGCGGGAGCCTGGAGGCTGCAGAGCGGCGGAAGATTGCCGCTTGCGGCAAAGGAGAGAAGATGACAGGCCCCGCCAGGCGGGGCCCTCAGATTCAGCGGATGTTGATGATGGTCTGGGTGATGGCGCTCTCGGTCTCGATGGTCTTGGCGTTGGCCTGGTAGTTACGCTGGGCGACGATCAGGTTGACCAACTGGTCCGACAGCTCCACGTTGGAATCTTCGAGCGCACCGGACTGCAGGGCTCCCAGAGTGCCGGAGCGCGGCGTGCCGATCACCGGCTCGCCGGAGTCGAAGGTCTGTACCCAAGCCGTCTTGCCAACCGGGCTCAGGCCCTGCGCGTTGGCGAAGTTGGCCAGCACCACCTGACCCTGCACCCTGGATTGGCCGTTGGTATAGCGGGCGAAGATCACCCCGGTGTCGTCGATCTCCAGACCGGACAGCTGACCGGTGGTGTAGCCATCCTGACTCACCCGGTTGACCGCGAAGCTGCTGGCGTACTGAGTGGAGGCACGCAGGTCGATGGAGATGCCGGTCGGGCTGGCATTGGCGCCATTGGGTCCCCAGACCGGCGGAACGCCGCCGTCCGAAGCCGCCGGCACCCAGTCGTTGAGGCTCATCAGCCCGGTGGCCGGGTCATAGTTCAGCGGGCCACCGGCAGCCATGCCGGCCTGGTTCAGGGAGCCATCGGGGTTGAACTGCAGCTCCATGGTGTAGGGCGTGGTGGAGCCAGGGTTTGCCGGGTTGCGACC
Organism: Pseudomonas thermotolerans DSM 14292; assembly: GCF_000364625.1. Lineage (GTDB taxonomy): Bacteria > Pseudomonadota > Gammaproteobacteria > Pseudomonadales > Pseudomonadaceae > Aquipseudomonas > Aquipseudomonas thermotolerans. The sequence goes on along the minus strand of NZ_KB822617.1, from coordinate 24,318 downwards.
GTCAACCAGCACATGCATGTTCCAGGTGTTTTCTCCGGTCTTGACGAAGTACTGGGTGAACACATGGGCATTGCCCTGGGTGTCGTAGATGTTCACCGAGGTTGACGAGTTGTAGGTGGTCGGATCGTTCGGATCGAAGGGCCCGCCAGTCGGCGCGGTGTTCGTCGAGTTCAGGTTGAAGGCCTGCTCCAGCTTGGTGGAGGCCTTCGGCGCCTGGTTGGTGGTTTCTACCCGCAGGTCGCCGACCACGCCGTTCTGCAGGTTGCCGTCGCCGTCCACCGGGTAGCCCTGCAGGCGGTAACCGAAGTTGTTGACGATGTAGCCGTCACGGTCGGTGCCGAAATAACCAGCGCGGGTATAGCTGATGTCGCCGCCGTTGCTGGTGACGAAGAAACCGCTGCCGTTGATCGCCAGATCCAGGGTGTTCTGGGTGTAGTTGATGTTGCCCTGATTGAACAGCTGCGACACGTTGGACAGCAGCACGCCACTGCCACGCGGGTTGGAACCATTGCCGAGAATCGTGGCGGCATAGACGTCGGAGAACTCCGCGCGCGATTGCTTGAAGCCGGCAGTGCCGGCGTTGGCGATGTTGTTGCCGGTGACATTGAGGTCGTTAGTGGCGGCTCGCAGACCGCTGAGCCCGATGTTGAACGCCATGGAAGACTCCTGTGCCGGGACAACCGGCGGTTATGACCGGTTGGTTATTGACCGATGATCTGGACCTGGGAGAGTGGAACGCTGCCGAGACCGGCCAGGTTGAGCTGTAGCTCGCCGCCGTTCTGGCTGAGAGTGACGCTATCCACGTTGGCGGGAAGCAAGGTGTAGAGCCCCTTGGTGCCATCCGCGTAGGCAGCCTGCGCCTCGAACTTGTAGGTGCCGGGCGGCAACAGGTTGCCGCTGGCATCCTTGCCGTCCCACATGAAGCTCACGTTGCCGGCCTGCTGCTGGCCAAGGTTGATGCGGCTCACCGACTTGCCGCTGCTGTCGTAGATGTTGACGTAGACGTTGCTGCTGCTCACCGGCAGTATCAGGCTGGCCTTGAAGGTTTCGCTGGTATCCACCACCGCACTGTCGGTCGGCACGATGACCTTGCGGCCGACCAGCGAGGACGCCTGCAGAGCCTGGGAAGACTGGTAGTTGGAGAGCAGCGTGCCGAGGCTGTCGTTCAGTTGCTGCACACCTTCCACCTGGGTGAACTGGGCCAGTTGGGCGATGAATTCGCCGTTGCCCTGAGGCTCCAGCGGGTTCTGGTTGTTCAGCTGGGCCACCAGCAGATTGAGGAAGGCATCCTTGCCCAGCTCGTCTTTCTTGGCGCTGGTGCCGCTCTTGATCTGGTACTGATCCAGGACGGAACTGACACCAGCGGTGCTATCGATGCTCATCTCTGCTCCTCATCCGTGCTGTCACTGACCCAGGGTCAGCACTTTCAGCATCATCTGCTTGGCGGTGTTCATCATTTCCGCGTTGGTCTGGAAGGAGCGGCTGGCCGAGATCATGTCGGCCATCTCCTCGACCACGTTGACGTTCGGGTAGTAGACGTAGCCGTTCTCGTCGGCCGCCGGGTGGTTCGGCTCATAGCGCGGCACCAGGCTGCTCTGATCCTCCACCACGCCGAGCACCTGCACGCCAACGCCGGCCTGAACCTCGTCGGCGAACAGCGAGCCACGGTCGCCGGTGCCGTTCTGCGCGCTCTGCAGCATGGTGGCGAACACCGGATGACGCGCCCGGTAGGTCTGCTCGATGCTGGAGGACACGCTCTCGGCGTTGGCGATGTTGCTGGAGATGGTGTTCAGACGAGTGGTCTGGGCACTCATGCCGGTACCGGCGATGTTGAAGACTTTGGACAGGGACATGCTGGGGCTCTCCGTCATTCGCCGCGCAGGGCGCTGATCAGGCCTTTGAACTTGCTGTTGAGCAGGGTGAAGCTGGTCTGAAACTGCACCGCGTTCTCGGTATAGTTGGCCTGCTCCAGCTGAGCGTCGACGGTGTTGCCGTCGATGGCCGGCTGCATCGGAATACGGTACTTGAGCACCTCGCTGGCGAGGTCGAGCCCTTCGCCGGCGATGTGCTGGCTGTTGGTCCGGGTCAGCTGGAAGGTGCCGCGCTGGGCCCGCTCGCTCTGCTCGGCGAGCACCGCGGCGAACTCCAGATCGCGCGCTTTGTAGTTAGGGGTATCGGCGTTGGCGACGTTGTTGGCCAACACTTCGGCGCGCTGGGCGCGGAAGCCGAGTGCCTTTTCATGGATGCCGAGGGCCTTGTCGAAGCTGATGCTCATGTCAACGAACCTTGCCGTTCTGCTGGTTTGCCAGAGATTCAGCAAAGTGCGTGCCAGAAAAAATCGGCCTTTTAATTCAAGGATTTGGCGCTTGCCGCCAGTCAATTTGCCGCCGGCTGCGGCAAGCCATTACCGCTCGGAGGCAATGGCGCATTGCCGCCCTGCCGCCAAGCGACCGCCGCTAGCAGTGTCGAGCCGCCACCTGCGGCGCCCGCACCAGGCGCAGAGCGGCGATCACCAGGGCAAACACCGCCAGGCTGGCGGTGTAGAGCACCAGCGCCAGAATGGCGAGGAACAGGCCCAGCAGCGCCAGCCACCAGCCGTTCCGGCCGGGTAGGAGGAAGGCCGGCACTGCTGCCGCCAGGGCGCTCCAGGCGATCACCTTGAAGTGGATGAGCATGCCCAGCCCGGAGCGCAGGCGGCATTCCCAGTGCGCCGCCTCCGCGCAGAGCCCGACCCACTGGTCATCCTCCATCAGCGCGAAGCGCAGCCCGTAGCAGGCGGCCAGCCACAGCGCCACCGAGACCGGCAAGAGGATCAGGGACGGGGAACGGCACATGGAGGCTCTCCGGCAACAAAACGCCGCCCAGCATAATCCCTCCCGACCACGGTTCAAGCCTTGCCGCCGGCTCCGGCCGGCCACCGCCAATATTTTGAACCGTAGCGCCCCGAGCGACTCCAATCCGGGCCGCAGGCCTTGCAGGATGGCCGGCAAACGGCTTCACTCAGCCCCGTTTCGTTCAAAGGGATTCGCCCCATGTCCGTCCTTCTCCGCCTGGCCGTACTCTTCGCGGCCCTTGTTCTAAGCGCCACCAGCCAGGCGCTGACGCAGCCGGATGCGACCAGTTACGGCTATCCGCTGGCCAACCCCTTCGAGGCGACCATCGCCACCACGCCGCCGGCGTTGCGTCCGGCATTGCCGGACGACGAGGACATCGACCAGGCCGACCATTCCCTCCGTCTGCGCCCGGAACGGGAATTCAGCCTGCAGAAGAACTTCTGGCCGGTGAGCCGCCTGACCTACCGTCTGGCCCGCCAGGACGGCCCGGCACCGCTGGTCTTCCTGATTGCCGGCACCGGCGCCCACTACGCCAGCAGCCTCAATGAATACCTGAAGAAGCTGCTCTACGGCGCCGGCTTCCACGTGGTGCAGCTGTCCTCACCGACCAGCTACGACTTCATGGCCGCCGCCTCACGGCATGCCACACCGGGGATATCCAGCGAGGATGCGGACGACCTTTACCGGGTCATGCAGGCGGTGCGCGCCCGTCATCCGCACCTACAGGTCACCGACTACCACCTGGCCGGCTACAGCCTCGGCGCCCTCCACGCCGCCTTCGTCAGCCGCCTGGACGAGAGCCGGCGCGCCTTCAACTTCAAGCGCGTGCTGATGCTCAACCCACCCGTCAACCTCTACACCTCGACCAGCAATCTGGACCGCCTGGTGCAGACCCGGGTCAGCGGCATCGACGACAGCACCACTTTCTACCAGGTGGTGATGGCCAAGCTGACCCGCTACTTCAGGGAAAAAGGCTACATCGACCTCAGCGAGGCGCTGCTCTACGACTTCCAGCAGTCCAAGGAGCAGCTCTCCGACGAGCAGATGGCCATGCTGATCGGCAGCGTGTTCCGTTTCTCCGCGGCCGACATCGTGTTCACCTCGGACCTGCTCAACCGCCGCGGCCTGATCACCCCGCCGAACTACCCGATCACCGAGAGCACACGCCTGGAGCCGTTCTTCCGCCGCGCCCTGCAGTGCGACTTCGACTGCTACATCCGCGAGCAGCTGCTGCCCATGTGGCGGGTGCAAACCAACGGCAACAGCCTGATGCAGATGGTCGACCAGATCAGCCTCTACGCCCTCGAGGACTACCTGAGGCGCAGCGGCAAGATCCTCGTCATGCACAACGCCGACGACATCATTCTCGGCCCCGGCGACCTCGGCTTCCTGCGCCGCGCCCTGGGCGAGCGACTGATTCTCTACCCTCGCGGCGGGCACTGCGGCAACCTCAACTACCGCGTCAACGCCAACGACATGCTGGAGTTCCTCCGTGGCTAACAAGCCCTTCCTGCCTGCCCTGCTGCTGGCCGTGACCGCCAACCTGGCCTGGGCCGACCACATCACCGATCCGGACGGTTTCACCCGTCCGCTGGAGCACCTGAAGTTCAACCCCGGCCTCGATCAGCGCGAATTCGAGCGCGCCAGCTTCGATGCGCTGAACGTCTACGACCCCTGGGAGCGCTGGAACCGCCGGGTCTACCACTTCAACTACCGCTTCGACGAGTGGGTGTTCCTGCCGATGGTACGCGGCTACCGCTACGTGACGCCGCGACCGGTACGCAACGGGGTGAGCAACTTCTTCGCCAACCTCGGCGACGTGCCCAACCTGGTCAACAGCCTGCTGCAGCTCAAGGGCCGGCGTTCCATGGAGATCACCTGCCGCCTGCTGTTCAACACCACCTTCGGAGTGCTCGGCCTCTGGGACCCGGCCAGCCGCATGGGCCTGCCCAAGCACAGCGAGGACTTCGGCCAGACCCTGGGCTTCTACGGCGTGCCGGAAGGCCCCTACCTGATGCTGCCGCTGCTCGGCCCCTCCAACCTGCGCGACACCGCCGGCCTGGTGACCGACTACGCCGTCGAGTTCGGGGTCAACTACCTCGACGTGGCACAGACCAGCAGCGAGCATCCAGAGATCACCGTGCTCAAGGCGGTGGACAAGCGTCACGTCACCAACTTCCGCTACGGGCAGACCAACTCACCGTTCGAGTACGAGAAAATCCGCTACGTCTACACCGAATCGCGCAAGCTGCAGATCGCCGACTGACGCGCATCCACGCTATTCGCCGGAAGGCTCGCCGGCATAGCACACCGGTGAGCTGGGCGGGCCCTGGCGCTCCAGCTCTTCCTCGAGGAACTCCGCCAGCACCCTGGCGTTATTGCGCTCCTCGTCACGGGCAGCGAACAGCAAGGTCAGGGTGCCGCTGCGCGCCTTGTCCAGCAGCGGCATCCAATACTCCGGATGGGCAGCCAGCTCGGCGCGGTAGTGCTCGCGGAATTCCGCGAAGCGCTCGGCCTCGTGGTGGAAGACCTTGCGCAGCTCGGCCGACGGCGCCACCTCGCGCGCCCAGGCGTCCAGGCGCAGCTCGTCCTTGCGGCAGCCGCGCGGCCACAGACGGTCGACCAGGACCCGGTAGCCGTCGTCGGCCGTGCGTGCCTCATGCACCCGCTTGCATTGGATCATTTCCGCCTCCGCTCTTGAGCCGGACCGGCGCGCTGGGTAACGTGGCCACAATTGTTTCGGAGATCGACGATGCGCGCCGCCCGCCCCCTATTCTTTGCCCTGTTGCCCCTCTTGGCCAGTTGTCAGTTGTTCGACACCCGCGGCGACTCGAATGCCGGGCAGGTCCGCCTGCAGGGCGAGCTGAGCGTCAGCGCCGGACGATTGACGCTGCGCCCCTGCGGCGACGAACGCCAGCTGGTCCTCGGCGACAACGGCCCCACCAGCCTCAGCCGGGATGCCGCCGCGCTCTTTTCCGACGGTTCCGGCCCGCTGTTCGTCGACGTCCTGGGCATCCCCAGCGACGGCCACCTGAAGGTCACCCAGCTCTATCGCCTGCAACAGCAGGGCCACGGCTGCGACGATCCCGAGTTCAAACGCCTGCTGCTGCGCGCCAGCGGCAACGAGCCGGGCTGGAGCGTGGAGATCGGTCGCCGGGGCATGCTCCTGCAGCGCCAGGACCAGCCCAGCCTGGTTCTGCCCTACGTGCAGGAACAGCTGCCCGATGGGCGCTTCGACTTCAGCAGCGAGGCCAACGGCCAGCGCATCCAGCTGTGGGTCACCCCGCAGCGCTGCGTGGACGGCATGAGCGGCACCCTCAGCCATCTGAGCGCCGAACTGCGCATCGACGGCCAGCTGCAACGTGGCTGTGCCTACTACGGCGGCCAGCTCGGCAACTGACAGGGAAACCTGCGGACACAAGCCCGCTGCCCCTCGTCTTCCTTCCCGGGCCTAAGCTGAACGGGGAGTGACGAAGGAGGAAGCCTATGTCGCGCATCGCCATCAACGGTTATGGGCGAATCGGCCGCATGCTGGTCCGCGCGCTGTTCGACCGGGACCTGCAAGACGAGCTGCGCCTCGTGGCCATCAACGACCTCGGCGAACCAGCCACCCTCGCCCACCTCACCCGCTTCGACTCGACCTACGGCCGCTACCCCGGCGAGATCGGTCTGGACGGCAGCCAGCTGCAGATCGCCGGGCAGGCCATCCCCCTGTTCCGCGAACGCGAGCCGCAGGCCCTGCCGTGGCGCCGCCTGGAGGTCGACCTAGTCCTGGAATGCACCGGCAAGCTCAAGCGCCGCACGCAGGTCGGACAGCACCTGGAGGCCGGCGCGCCGCGGGTGCTAACCTCACATCCGCTGGACGACGCCGACCTCACCGTGGTCTACGGGGTCAACCACGAACGACTCGGCGCACAGCGGATCGTCTCCAACGCCTCCTGCACCACCAACTGTCTGGCTCCGCTGGCCATGCTGCTGCACCGCGAGGTGGGCATCCGCCAGGGACTGATCACCACGGTACACGCCTACACCAATGATCAGAACCTGCTCGACAAGGCCCATGCCGATCCCTACCGGGCGCGCGCCGCGGCCCTGTCGATGATTCCCACCAGCACCGGCGCGGCCAGGAGCATCGGTCTGGTCCTGCCGGAGCTGGCCGGGCGTCTCGACGGCCTGGCAGTGCGGGTACCGACGCCCACGGTGTCACTGCTCGACCTGACCTTCACGGCCGAGCGTCCGACCAGCCGCGAGACCATCGACGCCTGTCTGCGCCGCGGCGCCGCCGAACTGCCGCCCGGTGTGCTGGAATGTAACGCGCTGCCCTTGGTGTCCAGCGACTTCATCGGTTGCCCGGTATCCTGCGTGGTGGACCTCAACCACACCCGGGTGCAGGACGACCTGGTCAAGGTGCTGGCCTGGTACGACAACGAATGGGCCTTCGCCAACCGCATGCTGGACGTGGCCCTGGCCTGGCTGAAGCGCTGAGGAACGTCTGCGGCCCGAACGAAACGGCCCCTCCCCCGTTGCCGGGAGAGGGGCCGCTTGCCGTCCGGACTCAGTGCGCCACTCGGCTGGTGCCGTTGACGGTGAGGATGCGTACCCGGTCGCCGACCCGGAAGATCTGGTTCTCCTCCACTTCCTGCACGTATGCGCGCAGGGAGCCATCGTCCTCGCGTACGGTGATTTCCACGCCCTGGGTGCGGGTCAGGCCTTCCTCGGTCGCCGCCCCCAGCAGACCGCCGGCCACGGCCCCGATCACCGCCGCCACCGCGCTCCCGCGGCCGCCGCCAACGCCGCTGCCGGCCACGCCGCCGACCACCGCGCCGGCACCTGCGCCGATCGGCGTCTTGGTGCCCTCGATGCGCACCGGGCGCAGGGACTCGATGGTGCCCATCCGCACGGTCTGGACCTGGCGGGCCTCATCGCGAGAATAGGTGTCGCCGGTGAGGCTGGACTGACAACCGCCCAACGTCAGCCCGACGCTCAGAAGCGAAGCGGCCAGCACAATAGACTTACGCATAAGGTTTCTCCTAACGACAGACTTGAGCATTAGACTCCGGCACCACGCCCCTGTCACGACGGCTCCAGAGAAAATCCCCCGCGAGGCGCTCGTGGGTCTGTTACCGTTTGCGTCCACGAACGACGGCAACACCCCAAGGGTAGCAAGACCGCAAGAGTAGGAAAGCATGGATTACTTCATCATCGTCATCACCACCGTGGCTGGCCTGTACTTCCACTGGTGGATCTACGTGCGCATCAAGCGCTGGATGGACCGCGACCTGGCGCTGTCCCTGGCCGGCGACGACGCGGCCATGCGCGAGCACATGCTCGCCTGTCTGAGCCAGGCACAGGCCAGCGGAGTGCGCCGTAGCGACCTGCCAGCCTGGCTGGAACGCGCCGCCGCGGAATACCGCGCGTCCCGCCAGTAAGCAATCGAACCCTCAGGGCGCCAGCCGCTCGCGAACCCAGGCGTCGTCGACCAGACGGTAGTTGAGGCGGTCGTGCAGGCGGCTCTCCCGGCCCTGCCAGAACTCGATGCGCTCCGGCAGCAGACGGTAGCCGCCCCAGTGTGGCGGGCAGTGCGGGGCGACGTCGAGAAAGCGCCGCCGGGTCTCGTCCAGCAGTTCCTCCAGCTCGCCGCGACCGCGGATCACCCGGCTCTGCGGCGACGCCCAGGCGCCGATGCGGCTGCCCAGCGGGCGCACCTGAAAGTAGGCGTCGGATTCCTCCGGAGTGACCCGCTCCACCCGCCCCTCGATGCGCACCTGGCGCTCCAGCGCCGGCCAAAAGAAGGTCATTGCGGCGAACGGCCGCACGGCCAGCTGCTGGCCCTTGGCGCTTTCGTAGTTCGTGAAGAAGGTAAAGCCGCGCTCGTCGACCCCCTTGAGCAGCAGCACCCGGCAGTGCGGTCGGCCTTCGGCGTCCACCGTAGCCAGGGTCATGGCGTTCGGCTCGACCGGCAGTTGCTCGGTCTTCACGGCATCGTCGAACCAGCGGCGGAACAGCGCAAAGGGTTCGTCTGGGGCTTGGTTTTCACTGAGGCCGTCACGAGTGTACTCGCGACGCATATCGGCCAGGGACTTAGACATGGCGGTCATCCTGTCGGCTCATGGGGTACGGAGGGCCGCCAGATCCCACGTGAGGCGTCAGGTGCCGGCAGGCCCGCGGGCCGTCGCCGCTGCGTCGCCGGAACGGCGAACGTGCCGGAACGGCAATGGCCCTAGATTATCCTACCGGGGGTCATTTGGATTGACTTGCGGCAAGCTCCGGCTTCGGCTCGGCGGGCTTGACGTAGCGCGCCAGCAGGGCGACCAGGGTGTGGCGCTGGGTCAGCACCACTTCCACGCGGCGGTTCAGGGCGCGACCTTCCTTGCTGTCGTTGGCGGCGCGCGGCATGTCGGAGCCGACGCCCTTGTGGATCAGACGGTCGCTGCGCAGGCCGCTGAGGCGGAAGATCGAAGCCACCGCCGAGGCGCGCTCCTGGCTAAGCTCGCGGTTACGCTTGTCGTCGCCGGAGCTGTCGGCATGACCGAGTACCAGCACGCCGGTTTCCGGATCGGCTTCGACCAGCTTGGCCACCTTGGTGATCGGCGCGAGCACTGCCGGCATCAGCAGCCCCGGACGGTCCGGATTGAAGGAGGAATCCACCGGAGCGGTGACGATCAGGGTGTTCTCCTCGCGGCTGACCTCGAACTTGCTGCCCTTCAGCTCGTCGCGCAGGCGCTGTTCGTACTTGTCCAGCCAGGCGGCGGTGGCCTCGTGGTCGATCTTGGCCTTCCTGGCCTTGGCCGCTTCGGTGACCTCTTGCGCCAGGGGCTTGTCCTTGTCGAAAGCAAACAGGTTGTCGAACTTGAAGTTGCTGCAACCGGCAGCGGTCAGGCAGAGAACGAGGGTAGCTGTCTTGAGCAGCAGCGTGCGCATGGAAAGGGCTCCGTCAGTTGTGTCGGCTGGTGAGGCGGCCGGAAAGCGGCATATGGTAACTCTTATTCGGTGCGTTAAATTCTGGACGCAACCCACTAATCCCTAAAAGTTTTATCCGTTCATCCTGACGAGCGGTCAGCCCAGGCAGTCCTTCACGGCGCGCGCCAGTTTCTGTGCTCGCGGGTCCATCAGCACGTAGGGCCCCAGGGTGTTGGTGACGAAGCCAAAGGCCAACTCGCGCTCCGGATCGGCAAAGCCCACCGAACCGCCCGCCCCCGGGTGGCCGAAGGCCTTGGGTCCGAGCCCGTAGGTGGCGTTGGCCACATCCGGCTGGTCGAGCATGCAACCCAGGCCGAGACGGGTGCGGGTCAGCAGGGTGAGATCCTCACCGAGGCTGTGCTCGCGGGTCATCTCGTTGAGCAGCTCGGCCTCCAGCAGGCGACCATCGAGCAGCCCGGCGTAGAAGCCGGCCAGCGCCCGCGCGCCGCCGTGGCCATTGGCCGCCGGCTGCTCCATGCGCCGCCACTCCGGCTTGTTGGTGCTGGTGAGGATCGACGGCGGGTTGGCGAAGGCGCGGGTGGTCAGTGCCGTCGGTTCGCTCATCATGCACTTGAGCAGGCGCTGCGCCGCGGCGTCGCCGAAGCTGCCCTTGGCCCGTGCCACGTGGGCGACCCGCGGAAACTCGTTGTCTGCCAGGCCGATGTGGAAATCCAGGCCCAGCGGCCGGGCGGTACGCGCCACTATGCTCGTTCCGGGACTGCGCCCGTCCACCCGACGCAGCAGTTCGCCCACCAGCCAGCCGTAGGTGATGGCCGCGTAGCCGTGGGCCTCGCCGGGCGTCCACCAGGGTGCCTCGGCGGCCAGGGCGCTGGTCATCCGCTGCCAGTCATAGAGCACCTCGGCCGGCAGCAACTCGCGCAGCGCCGGCAAGCCGGCACGGTGGCTGAGGATCTGCCGCAGGGTCACCCGCTCCTTGCCGGCGGCGGCGAATTCCGGCCACCAGCGGGCCACCGGCACGTCCAGGTCCAGCTTGCCCTCGCCGACCAGCTGCAGCGCAGCCACCGCGGCGAAGGTCTTGGTGCAGGAGAACAGGTTGACCAGGGTGTCGCTGGTCCAGGCCTGGCTGCCGTCCTTGTCGGCGGTGCCGGCCCAGAGGTCCAGCACGGTTTCCCCGCTTACCTGCACGCAGAGCGCGGCGCCACGCTGCTGAGGATCCTCGAAGAGGCTGGCGAAGGCTTCCTTCACCGCCTCGAACCTGAGATCGAAATAGCCCTGGATCTGCACGCGAAATTCCTCGAATTCTGTGATGGGGGCGGATTGTCCCAGTCGGCCACGGGATTGTGAACCGATCCTTGCGAGGGCTATTGCCCGGCCGGCCCTGGAGATTCGGGATGGGCCAGCCTGTCCGGCCGATCGGCCTGCCCGGCAGCGCCTGGCTGCGTCGCCTCGGCCTGCTGCGCCGCGGCGGCGCGCCTGCCGGCATCGGTCAGCAGTTGCCGGCCCAGCTCCAGGTTGGCCTTGCGCACCGCGGCGACGAAGCCCTGCCAGGGTCGGTCGGTGATGCCCACCAGGCCCAGGTGGCCGTTCTCGCCGTCCAGCAGGCGGCCGGTCACCGGCTGGTCGAGGTACTGGAACCAGTGCACGCCGACGATCAGCGGCTCCTCCAGGGCCTTCTGCAGGTAGTGGGCGTAGGCTTGGCCGCGCTCCTCTTCCTTGTAGACCTCCTGCAGGCCGCCCCAGAAGGGCCCGCGGTCACGGGAGCCGAAGTGGAATTCGCTGACCAGCACCGGCTTGTCCAGCGCGCGCAGGGCGGCAAAGTCGTAGCCGTGCTGCGGCTCGCGGGTGTAGAGGTTGAAGCTCAGCACGTCGCAGTAACGGGCGCAGGAGGCCACCGCCTCGGGCGTCGCGCTGGCGAAGCGGCCGCCCAGCAGCAGGTGGTTGGGGGCGTGCCATTTCAGGGAGTCGGCGATGGTCTTGAAGTAGGCATCGGCGAACAGCCGCTGGAAGTCCTGGAGATCCTGCTCGATGGCCGGATACGCCGGGTTCGGCAGGGGCGCCTCGAAGCCCGGATCCTCCAGCAGCTCCCAGGCCGGCAGTTCGATGCCCCAGGCCCGGGACAGGCCCTCGTGATTGCGGTACTTGTCGCGTAGCAGCTTGAGGAAGGCACGCTTGGCCGGCACGTCGGTGCTCAGTCGCAGGGTGCCGTAGGCCAGTGCGTAGCGGGCCCGCGGGCCCTCCCCCGGACCGGCCCAGGGCAGCTCGTTGTCGGCGAAGTAGCCGAGCAGCCAGGGATCGTCGCGGTGGTCGCGGGTGGCGATGGCGATGGCCCGTTCGGCAGCCATGGCGAAGCGCGGGTCGAAGGGATCGGGCATCCCGCCCCACCAGTCCAGCCCGGTGCTGATGGTGGCGTAGTCGCCGCTGATCGACAAAGGAATGGTATAGGGCACCCGCGCGGCCTGGCCCAGCTCGGCGTCACTCCAGTTGCCCAGGGTGTTGAAGCCCCAGGCCTGCAGGCGGTCCAGGGCGTGACCGGTCCAGCGCGGCAGGTCGACGTCCGGCGACAGGCAGGACGGCGCGGTGACCGCGGGAGACTCGGTCGTCGCCCCGCTGGCGGCCGCCTGCGCAGCGGGCGGCGCGCAGTCCGTCTTGCCGTAGGTGCGGTACAGGTTGGCGCGGTAGAAGTCGTACCAGCGCCCGCTGGCGAAGGCCCGACCGCGGTTGGCGCCGCCGTCGCTGCGGCTGTCGCTCTGCCCGTAGAAGGCGGCAAGCGGCTCGCCCTCCTTCGGCAGGCTGGTGAACATGGCCTCGCGGCCTTCCACGTAGGTCGCGCTGTGGCCCAGGCTCACGGTGTTGACACCCAGGGAGTAGAAAGCATGGCCGTCCGGGGTGACCAGGTACCAACGGCCGTCGCGCTTCTCGGTGCGGAAGAAGTTGCCGGCCTCGAACTTCGGCCCGTCCAGCAGGCCGCCGTAGGCATCGGTCTTCGGCCGTTCCTGTAGCCACTTCTGCAACTGCGCAGCCTCCCTGGCAGCGGCGGTGCGCAGCTCCTCGTCCTTGCTCACCTTCTCCGGCCAGCGCAGCCGGGTGTACTGGCCGTAGCCGTCCACCAGTCCGGCATAGGCGGCCTGCTCCACTTCCTCGCCGGCCAGGACGCCGAAGCGGCCGATCAGGATGCTCTGTGCCGCCTTGGGATTCTCCAGGGCCAGGCTCACCGCGGTGACCCTGGCCGGGTCCAGTTCGCCTTCCACGTCCGTGGCGAGCAGGGTGCGCTTGCCCTTGTGGTACCACGGCATCGGCGGTGCGGCACGCATGCCGTGGGCCAGCGGCGAGCTGGCCTGCAGCGGCACCAGCAGATTTTGCGCCGGGCCGGCGGGCAACGCCACCCGGCTGGTGAGGCTCTTGCCGTCGGCGCTCTCGATGCGCACCAGCAGGGTGATCGCCCAGTCCATGGCGTTCTGGATGCGCAGACTCATCAACTGCGCCTGCGACCAATCCCACTGGCCGCCCTGCGGAATCAGACGCAGGCTGGGCTGCTGGCCCGGGTTGAAGGTGATCCGCCGGAGGATCTCTCCTTCCGCGGTGTCCTCACCGGTCAGCGAGGGCAACAGGGCGTGTTGCAGCTCGACGCGCACCGCGTCGGTGGGGCTGACGAAGTTGAACAAGGTCTGCTGACTGGCCGCACTGGCCCACAACGGCAGGACGCAGGCGGCGGCGAGCAGGGAACGGAGGATCATCGACGAGAACTCCTGAGCGACATGGCATTCCCGAAGGTGGTCCGGAACCGGACATCGATCGGTGTCCGACAAGGCTCCGTCACGGCCTGGCGGCCCGCTGCGCGCGCCGGCCCCGGGAAGGAAGATGCCAAGCATATCCATCGCCGCCCCCGGAAACGAGCGCTCAGGCGATCTCGCGACGGAAAGGTGGCAGCGCGTTGAGGATCGCCTTGCCGTAGCGCTGGGTGACCACCCGGCGGTCCAGCAGGGTGATGGTGCCGCGGTCCGTCTCGGTGCGCAGCAGGCGCCCGCAGGCCTGCACCAGGCGCAGCGAGGCGTCGGGCACGGCGATTTCCATGAAGGGGTTGCCGCCCCGCGCCTCGATCCACTCGGCGAGCGCCGCTTCCACCGGATCGTCCGGCACCGCGAAGGGAATCTTGGCGATCACCACGTGCTCGCAGTAGGCGCCGGGCAGGTCGACGCCCTCGGCGAAGCTAGCCAGGCCGAACAGCACGCTGGGTTCACCCTCGTCGACCCGCGCCTTGTGCTTGCTGAGGGTCTCCTGCTTGGACAGGTTGCCCTGGATCAACACGCGGCGGCGCCATTCACGGTCGAGACCGTCGAACACGTCCTGCATCTGCCTGCGCGAGGAGAACAGCACCAGAGTGCCGCGGGTGCCCTCCACCAGCGCCGGCAGCTCGCGGATGATCGCCGCGGTGTGCGCCGCCGCATCGCGCGGGTCGGCCTTGAGATCCGGAACCCGTAGCAGACCGGCCTCGGCGTGGCGGAACGGGCTGGGCACCACCACGGTGACTGCCGACCTGGGCAGCCCGGCGCGCATGCGGAAGCGGTCGAAGCTGTTCAGCGCGGTGAGCGTGGCGGAGGTCACCAGGGCACCGTAGGCGACGTTCCAGAGATTGCGACGCAGGGTCTCGGCGGCGAGGATCGGACTGGCGTTGACCTCGATGTCGAACAGCACGCCGCTCTCCACCAGAGTCAGCCAGCGCGCCATGGGCGGGCTGTCCTCCGGATCCTCCGAGGTGAAAGCGCCCCACAGCTCCCAGTTGCCCTGGGCGCGGGCCAGCAGGCTGCCGAACAGCGGGTACCACTCCTCGGCCTGGTGGCTGGGAATGCCCACGCTGCCCTCGCCGTCCATGGCCTCCTTGAGCAGTTCGGCCAGACGGGTGAACAGGTCGGTGAGACGGGCGAAGCCCTTCTTCAGCTCGATGCCCGGCTCGCGCAGGTGCTCGGGCACCACGCCGCCCTCGAAGCGATGCCGCGGCCGCTCGCGGCCCTCCATGTCCTCGCCGGCGCGGAAGTCGGCCAACTGCTCGCAGAGGGTGAACATGAACTGCTGCTGGGTGCGCAGCTCGCGGGCCAGCTCCGGCACCTGCTCGAGCAGCCGGCCGAGGTCGCCGGGCAGCGGATGCTGAGCAAGCAGCTTGGTGAGGTTCTTGTCCACCTGGCCGAGCCAGTCGGCGGTGGAGCGCAGGCGGGTGAAGTGGGCGAAGTGGCCGATGGCCTTGTCCGGCAGGTGGTGGCCTTCGTCGAACACGTAGATGGTGTCGCGCGGGTCCGGCAGCACCGCGCCGCCCCCCAGGGCCAGGTCGGCCAGCACCATGTCGTGGTTGGTGACGATCACGTCCACCTTGGTCATGCCCTCGCGCGCCTTGTAGAAGGCGCACTGCTGGAAGTTCGGGCAGTGCCTGTTGGTGCACTGGCTGTGGTCGGTGGTCAGCCGGCTCCACACCTGGTCGTCCAGCTCCTCCGGCCAGGTGTCGCGATCGCCGTCCCAGCGGTTGCCCGCGAGCTTCTCCACCATGCCGGTGTAGAGCTTCTGGCTGGCCTCGTCGACGTCGATGCGGAAGCCCTCGTCGGCGAACAGCTGGGCGGTGGCGCTCTGCGCCTGGCCTTCCTGGAGCAGGGCGTCGAGCCGCGACAGGCATAGGTAGCGGCCGCGCCCCTTGGCCAGGGCGAAGCTGAAAGACAGGCCGCTGTTGCGGATCAGGTCCGGCAGGTCCTTGTGGACGATCTGCTCCTGCAGCGCCACGGTGGCGGTGGCGATCACCAGGCGCTTGCCGGCCGCCTTGGCCGCGGGGATCGCCGCCAGGCTGTAGGCCACGGTCTTGCCGGTGCCGGTGCCGGCTTCCACCGCCACCACCGCCGGCTCGCCGTC
Organism: Pseudomonas thermotolerans DSM 14292; assembly: GCF_000364625.1. Classification (GTDB taxonomy): domain Bacteria; phylum Pseudomonadota; class Gammaproteobacteria; order Pseudomonadales; family Pseudomonadaceae; genus Aquipseudomonas; species Aquipseudomonas thermotolerans. The sequence continues at coordinate 8,674 of NZ_KB822617.1, read as the reverse complement.
GCGGTGGCCTTCCTCGTCGGGCTTGATCGCCCCCAGCACCTTGGCCACCTCGGCGATCATCAGGCGCTGGCCATAGCGGGGCTTGAGCCCCTTGGCCTCGAGAAAGCGGGAATAGGCGCCCTGGATCTGGGACTTGAGTTCGGCGCTGAGCATGGGAATGGGCGTGCGGGAGACTGGATAAATTTTCAGTAGTTTACCGATAGGTTATGCTCGCGCGCCACACCGAAGCCCGATGGAGAAACCGATGACAGCCTTCGCTGCCCTGTATGCCGTACACCTGCTCGCCGCCCTGGTCTGGGTGGGCGGCATGTTCTTCGCCTGGATGGTCCTGCGCCCCGCCGCCGTCGCCGCCCTGGAGGCACCGCAACGGCTGAAGCTGTGGGCCGAGGTCTTCCGCCGCTTCTTCACCTGGGTGTGGGGCGCGGTGGTGCTGCTGCCGGTCAGCGGCATGGGCATGCTGCACATGCACTTCAGCGGCCTGGAGGGCGCACCGCGCTACGTGCAGATCATGATGGGCCTGTACATCGCCATGCTGGCGCTGTTCCTGCGCATCCAGGCCCTGCTGCTGCCGGAGCTGCGCCGCGCCATCGACGCCGGCGACTGGCCGACCGGCGGCAATGTGCTGGGGCGGATCCGCCGGGTGGTGGGCTTCAACCTGCTGATCGGCCTGCTGTTGGTGGTCGTGACCGCCCTCCGCCCCACCCTGTAGCCGGCAGCCTAGAGGCGCGGGAGCCGGACTGCCTCGCCTTGCGCGGGAGAGCCGCCCTACTCCGCGGACTCTTCCGCGCCGCGAGTCAGGGCCCCGACGGACTCTTCCGCCGGCGCGGTGAGACGCACCAGCTCCAAGGCCCCGTCCGCCCCACTCGCTCCAGGCTGGCCGGCCAGACCGGGGCGGCCACCGCCAGCCCCGGCGACACGGTACAGCCAGCAGCCCTTGGCCTTGCCAGCCCGACCGCCCTGCCCGCCCGCGCCGGGCTCGCCGCCCGGGCCGCCCTGCAGCAGCACCTGGAGACGCTCGGCAGGAAAGTCCTCCGGCACCTCCAGACGGATGCGCCCGCCCTGGCCGCCGGACTGGCCGTCGCCGCCGGCCTGGCCATCGTGACCCCGGCGGGCACTGCCCCACAGGCAGCCGCCGGCCTTTCCATCGGCTCCATCCAGACCGCGGTAGCCCGGTGCGCCCCGGCCGCCGCGCACGTCTAGGGTAAGCCCGGTCACCTCGGCTCTTTCCAGGCGCAGACTCAGGTCGCGCCCGGCGGTCGCCGGCCGCTGGTGGTTGCCCGCCGCGCCGCGGGCACTGATCCGGCTTCCCTCGCCCAGCACGGCTTGCCGTGCTTCCAGACGGAAGACTCGCTCGGCGCGATGCCGATGCTCGCCTCACGCCCCAGACGCAGCTCGCCGACACGGATCTCGTCGAGTCCGGCGGGAATCAGCAGGGTACCGGCGTCGCCGACCTCCAGCCGGTCGAGCGCCAACTGGGCGCTGGTGGTGGGCAGACGTAGCAGAGTATTGGGACGCACCTCGATGCTGGTCTCGGCCTGCGCGACGCTGGCACAGAAGGCGGCGAGCAGAAGTGCTTTACGCATGCTGTACGCCCTCCAACGCCGATGCCCCGACCGGCATGACGGCCGGCTGAGCCTCGTACGCATCGAACAACTGGAAGGCGCCGAACAGCAGCACCTGCAGTCGCGCCAGCCAAAGCCTCGGCGCGCCCCGCAGACAGGCCCCGAACAGCACCAGCTGCAGCAGGTGGAGCCCCACTAGGAGCGCGCCTGCCAGCTGGAGCAACCCGGCGAAGGGCTGTGCGAACGGTTCGGACAGATTGACCAGAACGGCCCCCCAGAACAGCAAGGCAAGCGCCTTGCCCACTTGCAGAACGACTTTCATCCCCGTCCCCGGTCATGGCCGCGCCTAGGCGGCAAGCATTGGTGTTTTCTTCTGCTGCGCACCATACCCGCAAGGCGCGCCGGCAACAACGTAGCAGGCCACGGATCGGGCAAACTCACCAACGGATAGGAGGAAAAGCGTGCTGCCACGGCACCGCGGTACGCGTGGCAGCCAAGAGGACAAGGGACTAGCGCTCGACGAGGATTTCCACCCGGCGGTTCTGGGCCCGGCCGCTGTCCGTGGAGTTGTCGGCCACCGGCTGGCTTTCCCCGGCGCCCTGTACCGAGACGATGCTGGAGCGCGGCACTCCGCTGCCCACCAGATAGTCGGCCACCGACTGGGCACGGCGTTCGGAGAGCTGCTGGTTGTAGGCCTCAGAACCGACGCTGTCGGTATGCCCGGTGATGGTCAGACGGGCATTCGGCGCTTCGTTGCGCAGCCGGCTGGCTACGGTGTCCAGGATCGACTTGTCCGACTCGGTCAGACGCGCGGAGTCGAACTCGAACAGCAGGTCGCGGACCACGATGGTTTCCTGCGCCGGCATCGGGGCGGCTTCCTCCACCACCGTTTCCACCTGTGGCGGGCAGCCATTGGCGTCGACCGGGGTGTTCGGCGGCGTTCCCGGGCACTTGTCGCGGCTGTCCGGCACGCCATCACCATCCTCGTCACCGTCTCCATGCACCCAGCAGTAGGCGGCGGCGGTCGCACCACCCACCAGCACGCCCCAACCGGCCCAGGAGCTGCTTTCGATCGCGCCCAGGCCGGCGCCGACCACACCGCCCACGGCCGCACACTTGGGCCAGTCGTCCTTCTGCAACCCGGCGCAACCGGACAGGAGGACGCTGGCTAGAATCAGAGGTACAGCTGTCCTTGTGATGCTCATGCGTTTTTCTCCTCAGAGGAATCGGCCGACGACCGACGGTTTCCTGAGTAAAGACGGCCGTACAAAAATCCGCCAGCACTAGGCCATTTCCCCGTTTCCCTCTAGTCTTTGCGGCCCTGTTCGAGGATTTTCGATGACTGACAAGCATTCCTCGCGGACTCCGCAACAAGCCGTGGCCGCCCTGCTCGACCGTTATGCCCCGGCCAGCCTGCTGCTGGTGAGCGACAGCGACCTGCCCGCCCTGCACGCCTACGCCGAGGCCCATCCGGACCGCGAGATCGCCCGCGCACCGGCCGGTCCGCTACCCGTCGAGCTGGCCGCGCGGCGCTTCGACCTGGCGCTGGTCGCCGACTGCCTGGAGCATCTGCCGAAACGCACCGCCCTGGAACTGCTCGGCGGCATCCGCAACCTCAACGCCAGTCGCCTCGCCGTGCTGGTCGACCTCACCGCCTGCGGCTGGCAGGAAACCGAGTTCTTCGCCCTGGCCCTACAGGCCAGCGAACGCTTCCGCCGCGATGCCCAGACCCTGACCCTTTTCACCTACGATCTGCACGAGTACAAACAGGTGCCGGACTGGCTGAACGCCAAGTTCTGGGCCAATCCGGAGAACTTCGGGAAATACTGGTGGTGACCATGGAGACGACCTGCCCCTGCGGCAGCGGCAGTCATCTGGACGACTGCTGCGGCCGTTACCATGCCGGTACGCCGGCCCCCAGCGCCGAGCATCTGATGCGCTCGCGCTACAGCGCCTACGTGCTGGGCCTGATCGACTATCTGGTGCGGACCACGCTGCCGGCCCAGCAGGCCGGTCTGGACCGCGCCGCCCTGCTGGCCTGGAGCAGCCAGAGCACCTGGCTGGGACTGGAAGTGGAAAGCTCGGAGGTGCTCGGCGGCAAGCCGGAGCATGCCTTCGTCACCTTCACCGCCCGCTGGCACGACGGCCAGGGCGAGCAAGTGCACCGCGAACGCTCCGGCTTCGTGCAGTGCGACGGCCAGTGGTACTTCCTCGATCCCACGGTGCCGCTCAAGTCGGGGCGCAACGACCCCTGCCCCTGCGGCAGCGGCCTGAAGTTCAAGAAGTGCTGCGCCGGCTTCATCTGAGCGCGCCCGGGAGCAACGAAAAACGCGTCAGACGGGGAAACCGGCCTGACGCGTTTTTTCGTTGGAGCGCGGGAAGCGCGTCCGGAGTGACCTCAATCCTGCAGACGCAGGTGGGAGGTGTCCGGTGGCGGCGCGGCGGGCAGCGCCTTGGCCTGCCCCATGTCGCTGCCCACCGGCGCCAGGCTGAACTGGGTCAGGTCCACCCGGGGCGCCACCGGCTCCGGCCTAGCATCCTGCAGATCGGCCCCCAGCGGAGCGAGGCCGAAGTCCGGCGCATCCACCTCGCTGAAGGCTGCCATGTACTCGTCGCGCGGCGCCACCTGCAGGCGGCGCGGGCGCGCTGCCGGCGCGGGCTCGACCGGCGGTGGCGGAGCCAGCTCCACCTCCTCGACCTCCACGGCCATTTCCACAACCTCGGCGCGGGCACCGGCCCTTTCCATGGCCAGGCGATATTTCTCCGCCGTGCTGGCATCCAGGCCGTTCTTGATTACGATACGCCGGCCGGAGAACAGCGCGGCGATGCGTTGTGCATCCGCCTGGAACAGCCTGGCCAGATTGGTACGGACCTGTTCCGAATCGGCACCGGGCACCAACTGACCGGAGAAAGCGATTTCATAGAGGCTCATGGTCACACTCCTGTCCCATTCGGCGACCAGTATGGCGCAGGTTTTTTCCTGCCCACAACGTTGCAGCCAGACACGCGCTTGTTACACACTGGGGGAGCAAACGGAGTATTGAAATGCCTTTACAGGCACAAATGATAAGAATTCTCAGATTTGTCGCCATCCTGGCTCTGAGCTTGGGGCTCTCCGGCTGCTCATCCATGTGGAGCAGCTTCAAGGATCCTGCCGTCCATCTGCTGGAAGTGGAGGTGGTCAGGGCCAAGCTGCTGGAACAGCGCTTCCTGCTGCGCTTTCGCATCGACAACCCGAACCCGGCCAGCCTCACCATCCGCGGCCTGAACTACAGCGTCTACCTCAACGAGATGAAGCTCGCCGACGGCGAGTCCAATAGCCGCTTCACCATCCCCGCCCACGGCCACAAGGTCTTCGAGGTACCGGTGCGCACCAACCTCTGGCGCCACGTGAAACCCATCGTCAAGCTGCTGGAGAGCCCGGAAGAGCCGATCCGCTACCGCTTGCAGGGCGAGGTGAAGACCGGCTTCCTGTTCGGCCGTAGCGTGCACCTGAGCCGAAATGGCGAGATAATTCCCGGCGATTTCATCCCGGAGTAGTGCTTCATGACGCAGCAACCCCACGTTCACGGCCCCGATTGCAATCACGACCACGATCATGACCATGGTCACGTGCACGGCCCGCATTGCAACCACGGCCACCAGGCGCCAGTGCGCAATGCGCTGAGAGACGTCGGCCGCAACGATCCCTGCCCCTGCGGCAGCGGGAAGAAATTCAAGAAGTGCCACGGCGCCTGAGCGCCCCCGGCAGTTCCGACGGGCCCGCAGCACGCGGGCCCGCCTTTTTCCGGGCCTGAGCCCTCTCGCCCTTCGCCCCGGCTATTCTCCCTGGCATGTCTTGCACGGCCCGGCGTCGCTCACTAACGTAGCGCAGCCCAATGCCACCCCCTCCGCAGGAGCCTGTCCCCATGGCCTCGCCAGCCTTCTCGCGATTCCTCGGCCTCGCCACGGCCGCTGCCCTGTTCACCGGACTTGCCGGCCTGGCCGGCTGCCAGAGCTGGCTGAACGCCCAGTACGCCGCCAGCCTGCCGCCCACCAGCGGCACGCAGCCGATCAAGGGCCTGGCGGAAAGCGTCTCCATCCGCCGCAACGCCCTGGGCATGCCGCTGATCGAGACCACCAACTTCCACGACGCTCTGTTCGCCCTGGGCTACGTGCACGCCAGCGACCGCCTCAGCCAAATGGTCGGCATGCGCCTGATGGCCGAGGGCCGGCTAGCGGAGATGGTCGGTCCCGGGGTGCTGGATATCGACCGCTTCATGCGCGCGGTCAATTTGCGTGACGAGGCTGAGACCCTCTACCGGAACGCCTCGCCGCGTCTGAAAGCGTTCTTCGAGGTGTACGCCCGCGGGGTCAACGCCTACCTGTTCCGCTACCGCGACAAGCTGCCGATGGACCTGGCCCAGTCCGGCTATCGCCCGGCCTACTGGAAGCCGGAGGACTCGGTGCTGGTGTTCTGCCTGCTGAACTTCGGCCTGGCGGTCAACCTGCAGGAGGAGATCGCCGCGCTGGTGCTCGCCCAGCGGGTCGGCGCCGACAAGCTGGCCTGGCTGCTGCCCACCTACCCGGACGAACCGCTGCCCTTCGCCGAGGCCGAGAAGCTCAAGGGCCTCAACCTCGGCGGACAGATCCCCGGCCTGGCCGCTCTCGGCGCCACCGCCGGAGCCATCGCCCGCCTCGACAAGCTCGGCGTCGCCGCCTCCAATAACTGGGCGATCGCCCCACAGCTCAGCCGCAGCGGCAAGAGCCTGCTGGCCAACGACACCCACCTGCCGCTGTCCATGCCTTCGGCGTGGAACTTCGTGCAGATCCGCTCGCCACGCTTCCAGGCCGCTGGGGTCAGCGTCGCCGGGGTGCCCGCGGTGGTGGCCGGCTACAACGGCAAGCTCGCCTGGGGCATGACCATGGTGATGGGCGACAATCAGGACTTGTTCCTCGAGCAGGTGCGCCGCCAGGGCGAGCGCCTCTACTACCTGGCAGACGGCCAGTGGCTGCCGGCCCGCGAGCGTCAGGAGACCTTCTTCGTCAAGGGCGGCCGACCGATCCGCGAGACCATCTACGAAACCCGCCACGGCCCGCTGCTCAACAGCGTGCTCGGTGAGCGCAAGCACATGCTCCAGCCGCTGCACCTAAGCTCCGGCTACGGCTTGGCGCTGCGCCGCGCGCCAGTGGACGATGACCGCAGCCTGGACGCTTTCTTCGAACTGTCCCGCGCCCAGTCGGTGGAGCAAGCTTTCGAGGCCAGTCGCGAGATCCGCGCCATCGCCCTGAACATGCTGTTCGCCGACGCCCAGCACATCGGCTGGCAGGTCACCGGACGCTACCCGAACCGCCTGGAGGGCACCGGCCTGCTGCCCTCTCCGGGCTGGGACGGACGCTACGAGTGGGACGGCTTCGCCGATCCGATGCTGCATCCCTACGACCAGGATCCACCCCAGGGCTGGCTGGGCACCGCCAACCAGCGCACGGTTCCGGCCGGCTACGGCATGCAGCTGTCGAACTCCTGGTACTACCCGGAACGCGCCGAGCGCATCGCCCAGCTGGCTGCTGGCAGTCGCCACGACGCCCGCAGCATGATGGCCATGCAGCTGGACCAGACCTCGCCCTTCGTCGCCAAGCTGCAGGCGATGTTCCAGGCCCCCGGCATGGCCGAGCCGCTGCGCCAGGCGATCCGTGCCCTGCCGGCCACCGAGCGCGGCAAGGCGCAGGCAGCCCTCGACCGGCTGCTGGCCTTTGACGGCAACCTCTCGCCCGCCTCCGCAGACGCCGCGCTCTACTCGGCCTTCCTTCATGAAAGCGCCCGACACATCTTCCTCGACGAGCTGGGCCCGGAGGATAGCCCGGCCTGGCAGGCCCTGGTGGACCTGGCAGACCTCTCCTACTCGGCGCAAGCCGACCACTTGCTCGGCCGGGACGACAGCCCGTTCTGGGACGACGTCGGCACTCCGCAGCAGGAGGACAAGCCAGCGATACTCGCGCGCAGCCTGGCGGCGGCGGTGAGCCTGTTGGAAAAACGTCTGGGCAGCGACCGCAAGGCCTGGCAGTGGGGCAAGCTGCACAGCTACACCTGGGCCACCGAGACCACCAAGCTGGCGCCCTACCTGAGCGCCAGCCAGCGCGCCGGGATCAACGCCATCAAGGGCTACCTGGACCGCGGCCCCTATCCGGCCGGTGGCGACCACACCACCCTCAACGTTTCCGCCTACCACTGGGGCCAGAACTTCGACACCTGGCTGATCCCAGCGATGCGCATCGTGGTGGACTTCGCCCAGGAGGAGCCGATGTATGGTGCCAACAGCTCCGGGCAGTCCGGCAACCCAGCCAGCCCGCACTACGCCGACGGCATCGAGGCCTGGCGCAACGGCCAGTATCAGAGCTTCCCGTTCCAGCCGCAGAACCTCGACAAGGTCTACGGCACCCGGCGGCTGATGCTGATTCCGCAGAAATGACCGGAACTCCCGGCGCTGAACTTCCCGCCGGTATCAGGGTCCCAGTGAACGGACTTACTCCTAGAGATCACTTCGGGGCGCCACGGGCGCCCCTTTCTTTTGCCCACGCTCAGGCGCTCGACACCAGCGGCAGTTGGTCCGGCACCCCGGGTTCGTCCGGCTCGGTGGGCTGCGGCGGCAACGGTCTGGCCGGCTGGTCGGGCAGGTCCGGCTCCGGCTGACCGGGAATGCCGCCGACGCCGATCCGCACTGACCGAGTGCCCTTGGGTTCGCTTGCAGGCATCGTCTCCATCTCCATGACTTTTTGCTGAAGTCTTGCCCGCGTCCCGCCCGGGCGCCAGGGGCCGACGACGACTGTCCAAGAAAAAAGGTTCTTCGCGCGATCTGGGGGAAGTAGTGGTTGACGGTTCGGAGGTTGGTAGATTGGCAGTCGCCAAACAAACCGATCCCCTTCCTCTTCCCCGTCATGTGCGATGCTATGTTGGGCGTGGTCTTCTGGGAAGGCCGCCTCGTCGATTCATGCCAGGAGCGAGCCGACGGTTCGCTGCTTCTCACCCTCTCTGAAGACCCCTCACACCGCCCGCGATGTGGGCGCTGCGGTAGCGACTGTGTTCTGCTCCACGAGCGCCGGCGACGCCGGGTGCGCGATCGAGACTGGTTCGA
>NZ_KB822616.1 GCF_000364625.1 Pseudomonas thermotolerans DSM 14292 | reverse complement strand
CCTCCTCTGGATCCTGTGCTCAGGCGCAGCTTGGCGTGACCTGCCAGAGCGGTTTGGCCCATGGTCGACGGTGTATCAACGGTTTCGTGACTGGCGGGATGACGGTACGTTCGACCAAGTTCTTGAGCGTTTGCAGATTCGATTGAATCAGGAAGGACTGATTGATCTGGATACCTGGATGATCGACTCGACAGCGGTACGAGCAACCCGAGCCTCTTCTGGCGCCGGGAAAAAGGGGGGCCAGAAGAGCCGGTAGACCATGCGCTGGGACGTAGCCGAGGCGGCCTGACCACCAAGATTCATATGCTCTGCGATGTGTTGGCAGACAAGGGCTACGATGCCGAGCACTTGCGTCAGTACTGCGACCGTTACCGGATGCAGCCTGTGATTCCGCTGCGAACCATGAAACGCAAGCCCAAGCCGGGACTACCAAGGCTGTTCGACCGCCCGAAATACCGACAGCGCAACATTATCGAGCGGATGTTCGGCTGGCTGAAGGAGAGCCGCAGGATCGGCACTCGCTACGACAAGTTGGCAAGAAGTTTTGCCGCAATGGTCACGCTGGTTTGCACGCTGCGGTGCCTACGGCAGTACTTTTCGTTCAGAACCTAGCCGCCCCGCCGAATCTCCTAGAATTCGTCCACGCCAAAACGAGATTTTTCGCCTCTTCCTTGTAGCTTCACTACATAGCTCGCCTATGGGTGGTTGTGTGGCTATGCCTAAGAGCCTGATCTACAAAGAAAAACCCCGGCGCTAGGCCGGGGTAGTGACAGAAATTGTCATGACAATAACTCGTTAAATCATGCCAATTAACCTGCCCGTCGACAGCAGGCTCAGAAGTCCAGGTTGGACACCGCCAGGGCGTTGCTCTCGATGAACTCGCGACGCGGTTCCACTTCGTCGCCCATCAGGGTGTTGAACAGCTGGTCGGCGGCGATGGCGTCCTCGATGGTCACCCGCAGCATGCGACGGGCTTCCGGGTCCATGGTGGTTTCCCACAGCTGCTCGGGGTTCATCTCGCCGAGGCCCTTGTAGCGCTGGATGCTGTGGCGCTTGGTGCTTTCCGCCAGCAGCCACTCGAGGGCTTCCTTGAAGCTGGAGACCGTTTTCTTGCGCTCGCCGCGTTGCACGTAGGCGCCTTCTTCCAGCAGGTTGCTGAGGCGCTCGCCGAGGCTGGTGACGCTGCGGTAGTCGTTGCTGGCGAAGAAGTCGCGGTTGAAGGTGATGTAGCTGGACACCCCGTGGGCAGTCTGCTCGACCACCGGCAGCCACAGGCGGCGTTCGCGGTCTTCACGCAGGCTGGCCTTGTAACTGAGACCGGACTTCTCGGCGTCCTTGAGGCGTTCGCTGAACTTGGCCAGCCAGCCCTGCATGGTTTCCTGGTCGGCCAGGTCGTCGACGCCGACCCGTGGCAGGTAGACGAAGTGTTCGGTGAGCTCCTGCGGGTAGAGGCGCGACAGACGCTTGAGGGTCTTCATCACCGCCCGGTAGTCGTTGACCAGGGACTCCAGCGCCTCGCCAGCCAGGCCCGGGGCCGATTCGTTGACGTGCAGACTGGCATCCTCCAGGGCCGACTGGGTCATGTATTCCTCCATGGCCTCGTCGTCCTTGATGTACTGCTCCTGCTTGCCCTTCTTAACCTTGTACAGCGGCGGCTGGGCGATGTACACATAGCCGCGCTCGATCAGCTCCGGCAGTTGGCGGAAGAAGAAGGTCAGCAGCAGGGTACGGATGTGCGAACCGTCGACGTCGGCGTCGGTCATGATGATGATATTGTGGTAACGCAGCTTCTCGATGTTGTACTCCTCGCGGCCGATCCCGCAGCCCAGTGCGGTGATCAGGGTGCCGACCTCCTGGGAGGAAAGCATCTTGTCGAAGCGGGCCTTTTCTACGTTGAGGATCTTACCCTTGAGGGGCAGGATCGCCTGGGTACGGCGGTTGCGGCCCTGCTTGGCGGAGCCGCCGGCGGAGTCACCCTCCACTAGGAAGAGTTCGGAGAGCGCCGGGTCCTTTTCCTGGCAGTCGGCCAGCTTGCCGGGCAGGCCGGCGATGTCCAGGGCGCCCTTGCGGCGGGTCATCTCTCGAGCCTTGCGGGCCGCCTCACGGGCCCGCGCGGCATCGATCATCTTGCCGACCACGGCGCGGGCCTCATTGGGGTTCTCCAGCAGGTAGTCGGAGAAGAACTTGCCCATCTCCTGTTCCACCGCGGTCTTCACCTCGGAGGAGACCAGCTTGTCCTTGGTCTGCGAGCTGAACTTGGGATCCGGCACCTTCACCGAGATGATCGCAGTCAGGCCTTCGCGGGCGTCGTCACCGGTGGTGGCCACCTTGTGCTTCTTGGCCAGGCCTTCCTGCTCGATGTAGTTGTTCAGGTGGCGGGTGAGGGCGGAGCGGAAGCCGGCCAGGTGGGTACCGCCATCGCGCTGCGGAATGTTGTTGGTGAAGCAGAGGATGTTCTCGTTGAAGCTGTCGTTCCACTGCAGGGCGACCTCGACGCCAACCCCGTCCTCTTCACGCTGCACGCTGAAGTGAAACACCTGGTTCACCACGTTCTTGTTGGTGTTCAGGTATTCGACAAAGGCCTTGAGACCGCCCTCGTACTTGAACATCTCTTCCTTTCCGGTGCGCTCGTCGCGTAGCAGGATACCCACTCCGGAGTTCAGGAAGGACAGCTCGCGGATGCGCTTGGCGAGGATGTCCCAGCTGAAGTGGATGTTGCTGAAGGTCTCGGCCGAGGGCTTGAAGTGCACCTCGGTGCCTGTGCCTTCGGTATCGCCCACCGGGCGCAGGGGGAACTGCGGCACGCCGTGGTGGTAGACCTGTTCCCAGACCTTGCCATCGCGACGGATGGTCAGGCGCAGCTCCTCGGAGAGGGCGTTGACCACGGATACGCCCACCCCGTGCAGGCCGCCGGATACCTTGTAGGTGTTGTCGTCGAACTTACCGCCGGCATGCAGCACGGTCATGATTACCTCGGCGGCGGAGACCCCTTCCTCCTTATGGATGTCCACAGGAATGCCACGGCCGTTATCGCGCACGGTGATCGACTCGTCGGTGTGGATGGTCACCACGATCTCGCTGCAGAAGCCGGCCAGGGCCTCGTCGATGGAATTGTCCAGTACCTCGAAGACCATGTGATGAAGGCCGGTTCCATCGTCCGTGTCACCGATGTACATACCCGGACGCTTGCGCACCGCGTCCAGCCCCTTCAGCACCTTGATGCTGGAAGAGTCGTACGTTTTGTTTTCGCTCATGCCTTCACTCCCATGGTGTGATTCGGCCATGTTCCACGTGGAACATGGAGACCGGCGTATCCGCGTGCCAGCCGTCCATCAACAATTCGTGATCCACGCAGGTGATGAACACCTGGCAGTTCAATTCTTCCAACAGCCGACAGAGTGCCCGTCGGTGTTGCTCGTCCAGCTCCGACGGCAAGTCGTCCACCAGATAAATGCAGCGCCCGCGCTTGACCTGGCTGACCAGATGCCCCTGGGCGATCCGCAGGGCGCAGACCACCAGCTTCTGCTGGCCGCGCGACAGGATATCCGCCGCATTGTTCGAACCCAGCCGCAAGCGCAGGTCGGCACGCTGCGGTCCTGCCTGGGTATGGCCCAGTTGCTGGTCGCGGGTCAGGGATGCGGCAAGCACCTCGCTCAGCGCACGCTCCTTGTCCCAGCCGCGGTAGTAGCTGAGGGTCAGGCCCTCCAGCTCCACCAGCTCGCGCAGGGTGCTTTCGAACACGGGCTTCAGAGCCTGGATATAGGCCCTGCGATAAGTGTCGATTTCGTCGCTGGCCAGGCACAGCTCACGGTCCCAGGCCGCTTGTGACGCAGCGTCCAGTGTACCATGCCGCAGCCACGAGTTCCGCTGCCGCAGGGCTTTCTGTAGACGCTGCCAGGCCGGCAGAAAGCGAGGTTCCACGTGGAACACTCCCCAGTCGAGGAACTGCCGGCGCACCTTGGGCGCCCCCTCCAGTAGACGGAAACTGTCCGGGTTGATCAGCTGTAGCGGCATGATTTCGGCAAGCTGCGCCGCGCTGCGGGCATTCTGTCCGTCGATGCGGATAACGAACTCACCACTGCGCTCCCGGGACACCCCAATGTTGCACAGACGCCCTTCGGGCATGGACACCTGACCGAACACTGTGCAGGCCAGCTGCTCGTACTGGATCACCGGCTGCAGGCGTAAGCTGCGAAAGGAACGGGCCAGGCCGAGCAGGTGAACGGCCTCCAGCAGGCTGGTCTTGCCGCTGCCGTTGGCGCCGTGAAGGATGTTGATGCGCGGGGAGGGGGAGAGGGTCACCGCGTGCAGGTTGCGAACCGCGGTGACCGTGAGACGGCAGAGGGACATCGAGAGGGGAGGTAACCGGCCCCGGTTACAGGCGCATGGGCATGACGACGTAGGAGGAGTCGTCGTTGTCCGCTTCCTGGATCAGCGCACTGCTGTTGGCGTCGGACATGGTCAGGCGTACTTGGTCGGTGCTCATCACGCCGAGCACGTCGAGCAGGTAGCTGACGTTGAAGCCGATCTCCAGGGAGCCGCCGTTGTAATCCACCACCACTTCTTCTTCAGCCTCCTCCTGCTCGGGGTTGTTGGCCTGGATCTTCAGCAAGCCGGCGGAGAGCAGCAGGCGAATGCCGCGGTACTTCTCGTTGGAGAGAATGGCAGTGCGGCTGAAGGCCTCGCGCAGCGCCTGGCGATCGCCGACCACCAGCTTGTCGCCGCCACGGGGCAGCACCCGCTCGTAGTCGGGGAACTTGCCGTCCACCAGCTTGGAGGTGAAGGTGAATTCGCCGGTGGTGGCGCGGATATGGTGCTGGCCGAGAACCACGCTGACGCTGCCATCCTGCTCGGTGAGCAGACGGGCCAGTTCCAGGATGCCCTTGCGCGGCACGATCACCTGGTGGCGCTCGGTCTGCTCGATCTCGGCGGCCACGTTGCACAGCGCCAGGCGGTGGCCGTCGGTGGCCACGGCGCGCAGTTGGCCGCTCTGTACTTCCAGGAGCATGCCGTTCAGGTAGTAGCGCACGTCCTGCTGGGCCATGGCAAAGCTGGTGCGGTCGATCAGACGGCGCAGCTTGCTCTGGGCGATGCTGAAGGTCAGCGAGCCAGGGCCCTCCTCGACACTGGGGAAATCGTTGGCCGGCAGGGTGGACAGGGTGAAGCGACTGCGCCCGGCCTTGACCACCAGTTTCTGGTCATCGGTACGGATGTCGATCAGCGCGTCGCTGGGCAGGCTCTTGCAGATGTCCATCAGTTTGCGCGCCGGCACCGTAATCTCACCAGCCTCGGCCGGCTCCTCAAGAGTCACCCGGCCGACCAGCTCCACTTCTAGGTCGGTACCGGTCAGCGACAGCTGCTGGCCTTCGACCACCAGCAGAACGTTGGACAGCACCGGCAAGGTCTGGCGGCGTTCGACGACGCCAGCGACCAGTTGCAGGGGTTTCAACAGAGCCTCGCGTTGAATGGTGAAATGCATGGTCTAGTCCCTTGCCTCGTTCTTCGGGCTGCTTGTCAGGTGGTCAGGGTGCGCAGCAGGTTCTTGTAATCCTCGCGGATGTCCGCGTCGGACTCCCTCAGTTCAGCAATCTTACGGCAGGCATGCAGAACTGTGGTGTGGTCTCTTCCGCCAAAAGCATCGCCGATTTCCGGGAGGCTGTGATTGGTCAGTTCCTTGGACAGCGCCATAGCTACCTGGCGCGGCCGGGCGATGGAGCGCGAGCGGCGCTTGGAGAGCAGATCGGCGATCTTGATCTTGTAGTACTCGGCCACGGTACGCTGGATGTTGTCGATGCTCACCAGCTTGTCCTGCAGGGCCAGCAGGTCCTTCAGGGATTCGCGGATCAGCTCGATGGTGATGTCGCGGCCCATGAAGTGCGAGTGGGCGATCACCCGCTTCAGGGCGCCCTCCAGCTCGCGGACGTTGGAGCGGATGCGCTGGGCGATAAAGAAGGCGGCGTCGTGGGGCAGCTCGATCTTCGCCTGCTCGGCCTTCTTCATCAGGATGGCCACACGGGTCTCCAGCTCCGGCGGTTCCACCGCCACGGTCAGACCCCAGCCGAAACGCGACTTGAGACGCTCCTCGAGGCCCTCGATCTCCTTCGGGTAGCGGTCGCTGGTGAGGATCACCTGCTGGCCACCCTCGAGCAGGGCGTTGAAGGTGTGGAAGAACTCCTCCTGGGAGCGCTCCTTCTTGGCGAAGAACTGGATGTCGTCGATCAGCAGCGCGTCCACCGAACGGTAGAAGCGCTTGAACTCGTTGATGGCATTCAGCTGCAGCGCCTTGACCATGTCGGCCACGAAGCGCTCGGAATGCAGGTAGACCACCTTGGCGTTGGGGTTCTTCTTCAGCAGGTGGTTGCCCACCGCGTGCATCAGGTGAGTCTTGCCCAAGCCCACGCCGCCATAGAGGAACAACGGGTTGTAGCCATGCTTGGGATTGTCCGCCACTTGCCAGGCCGCGGCACGGGCTAACTGGTTGCTTTTGCCCTCGACAAAGTTCTCGAAGGTGAAGGTGCGGTTCAGGTAGCTGGTGTGCTTGAGCGCGCCTTCCACCTGCACGGAACGCTCGGTGCGCATCGCCGACGCCACCGGGGCGCTGCTCACCGCGGCCATGGGGTCGGGATTGGCCCGTGCGGCATCGATGGGCACCCCGTCCACCACCTGGCTGACAGGCGCGGGGGAGGGCGCCGGCGCCACTGCGGCCGGAGCCGGGGCAGGGGCAGGGGCCGTCACCGGGGTCGCCGGGGCCCGCCGCGCCGCCGCGCTGCGCTTGCTGCCGATCAGCAGGGACAACGCCGGAGCGAGGCCCTGGCTGCGCTCGTTGAGCAGCTCCAGCAGGCGGCCCAGGTACTTCTCGTTGACCCAGTCGAGAACGAAGCGGTTGGGGGCATAGACGCGCAGCTCATCGCTCGCTGCCTCGACCTGCAGCGGACGAATCCAGGTATTGAACTGCTGGGCCGGCAGCTCATCGCGAAGAAGCTCGATGCACTGCTGCCAAAGCTCGACTGACACGCATTACCCCCGGGGCCGGCATACGAAAAAACAGCGCCCATTGTATCCGCCACGCTCCTGGTTATCCACATGAAGATGGGGGCCAGGCCAAGGAAAATCAAAGCCTTAATAAAGGAAGGGGGATCCGGAAAAGACTGTGGATAAGCTCGTCGCAACCCCGGGGATAGCCGCCGGGACAAGCCGGTGGACAATCCTCTTGTGGATAGATCCGCCTTCCATCCCCAGCCGATCCTCACCCGCCGCACACCCAGGGCACCGCTTATGGACAGTTTTCTACAACGCTGAGAGCCAGTGTTTTCGATATCTACAGGGAGTTTTCCACAGAAGGTCCGGGTACCAATGCATTAAAAGCTCTACAGAAAAGCTTAAAATGCTTTTTCTTCATTTTTCTTTTTGTCTGCCAGGTTCTGGTTGGAAATTGACCTGCTTGGCGGCTTTCTCTAGAATTGCCCGTCTCTTAAAACGGGGGCCATCCCGGCCCGTTGTCGATCACCAGGTAAAACGTCATGAAACGTACTTTCCAACCCAGCGTCCTCAAGCGCGTTCGCACCCACGGTTTCCGTGCTCGCATGGCCACCAAGAACGGCCGTCAAGTCCTGTCGCGTCGCCGCGCCAAGGGCCGCAAGCGTCTGACCGTCTGATCCTGCAGTCCCGGTGGTGAGTCAAGGCTTCGGTCGAGAAAAGCGCCTGCTGACACCTCGACAGTTCAAAGCGGTCTTCGACTCTCCCAGCGCCAAGGTTCCCGGCAAGAACGTCCTGCTTCTCGCCCGTCAGAACGAACTGGACCATCCCCGCCTGGGGCTGGTCATCGGCAAGAAGAGCGTCAAGCTCTCGGTCGAGCGCAATCGACTCAAGCGCGTCATCCGCAACTCGTTCCGCCTCAACCAGGCCATCCTGGCCGGCTGGGACATAGTGGTGGTGGCCCGCAAGGGGATTGCCGAGCAGACCAACGCAGAGCTCGCCGAACACTTCGGCAAGCTCTGGAAGCGTCTGGCGAGAAGCAGGCAGGCCGCGGAGTCCCCACCTCCGGCCGGCAAGGGCGAAGGCTCCCATGCGTAAACTGGCGCTCATCCCGATCCAGTTCTATCGCTATGCCATCAGTCCGATGATGGGCCGCCATTGCCGTTTCTATCCCAGCTGCTCCTGCTACGCCTACGAGGCCATCGACCAGCATGGTCTTCTGCGCGGCGGCTGGCTGACCCTGCGCCGGCTCGCCCGCTGCCACCCTTGGCACCCTGGGGGATACGATCCAGTGCCTCCCGCATCTACAACAACCCGATCCAATTCGATGGCCGAGTAATCATGGATATCAAACGCTCGATCCTGATCGTCGCCCTGGCAATCGTGTCCTACCTGATCGTTCTACAGTGGAACCAGGACTACGGACAGGCTGCCCTGCCGCCTTCCAGCACCGCCAATGCCAGCATGCCGTCCCTGCCGGAGGGCTCCTCGGCGGCGCAGAACGATGCCGACGTGCCCACTGCCCAGGGCGAGGCCGACGTCAGCCTGGCCACCGCGCCCAGCGCCCCAGCTAGCCACCAGCTGATCCGCGTGAAGACCGACGTCCTCGAACTGGCTATCGATCCGCGCGGCGGCGACGTGGTGCAGTTGCACCTGCCCAAGTATCCGCGCCGTCAGGATCGCCCGGACGTGCCCTTCCAGCTGTTCGACAACGGCAACGAGCGCCTCTACTTGGCGCAGAGCGGTCTGACCGGCCGCAACGGCCCGGACGCCCGCCCGGTGGGTCGTCCGCTGTACGCCAGCGCCCAGCAGGAATACCAGCTGGCCGACGGCCAGGAACACCTGGTGGTGGAGCTAACCTTCAGCGAGAACGGCGTCAACTACATCAAGCGCTTCAGCTTCGCGCGCGGCCACTACGACTTCGCAGTCAGCTACCGCATCGACAACCAGAGCGAGCAACCCTGGAACGGCAACCTGTTCGCCCAGCTCAAGCGCGACGCCAGCGGCGATCCCTCGTCGACCACCGCCACCGGCACCGCCACCTACCTAGGCGCCGCCCTGTGGACCCCGGACGAGCCCTACAAGAAGGTGTCCATGAAGGACATGGACAAGCAGAGCCTCAAGGAGACCGTGCAGGGTGGCTGGGTGGCCTGGCTGCAGCACTATTTCGTCACGGCCTGGATCCCGGCCAAGAACGAGAACCACAGCGTACAGACCCGCAAGGACGGCCAGGGCAACTACATCATCGGCTTCACCGGCCCGACTCTCAGCGTCGCCCCGGGCAGCCAGGCGGAAACCGGCGCCACCCTGTACGCCGGGCCGAAGATCCAGAAGGACCTCAAGGCCCTTTCTCCCGGCCTGGAGCTGACCGTCGACTACGGCTTCCTGTGGTTCATCGCCCAGCCGATCTTCTGGCTGCTGGAACATATCCACAGTCTGCTCGGCAACTGGGGCTGGTCGATCATCGTCCTGACCATCATCATCAAGCTGGCCTTCTTCCCGCTGTCGGCCGCCAGCTACAAGTCCATGGCGCGCATGCGCGCGGTGTCGCCGAAGCTGCAGGCCCTCAAGGAGCAGTACGGCGACGATCGTCAGAAGATGTCCCAGGCGATGATGGAGCTGTACAAGAAGGAGAAGATCAACCCGCTGGGTGGCTGTCTGCCGATCCTGGTGCAGATGCCGGTGTTCCTCGCCCTCTACTGGGTGCTGCTGGAAAGCGTGGAGATGCGCCAGGCGCCCTGGCTGCTGTGGATCACCGACCTGTCGATCAAGGACCCCTACTTCCTGCTGCCGATCATCATGGGCGCCACCATGTTCATCCAGCAGCAGCTCAACCCGACTCCACCGGATCCCATGCAGGCCCGAGTAATGAAGCTGATGCCGATCATCTTCACCTTCTTCTTCCTGTGGTTCCCGGCCGGTCTGGTGCTCTACTGGGTGGTCAACAACATCCTGTCCATCGGCCAGCAGTGGTACATTACCCGCAAGCTCGAGGCGGCAGCCAAGCCGGCCTGACCGGCCTTCGGCGCCCCACGGACCTGAACGCAGACGCCCCCTCGTGGGGCGTTTTGCTATGTGGAGAGAACTGCCATGAACACCATCCGCGACACCATCGCCGCCGTCGCCACCGCCCAAGGCCGCGGTGGCGTGGGAATCGTGCGGGTCTCCGGCCCGCGTGCGCGGGCCATCGCCATTACCCTGAGTGGCCTAGAACCCAAACCGCGGCACGCCCACTATGGTCCCTGGTACGGCGATGACGGCGAGGTGATCGACGAGGGTATCCTGCTGTTCTTCCCCGGCCCGCACTCCTTTACCGGCGAGGACGTCCTGGAACTGCAGGGCCACGGCGGTCCGGTGGTGCTCGACATGCTACTGCGCCGCTGCCTGGAGCTGGGCGCCCGCCAGGCCCGTCCCGGCGAGTTCAGTGAGCGCGCCTTCCTCAACGACAAGCTCGACCTGGCCCAAGCCGAAGCCATCGCCGACCTCATCGAGGCCAGCTCGGAACAGGCCGCGCGCAACGCCCTGCGCTCCCTGCAGGGCGAGTTCTCGCGGCGCGTCCACACGCTCACCGAGAAGCTCATCGCCCTGCGCATCCACGTGGAGGCGGCCATCGACTTTCCCGAGGAGGAGATCGACTTCCTCGCCGACGGCCAGGTGCTCGGTCAACTGGAGGAGGTGCGCCGCTACCTCGCCGAGGTGCTGCACGAGGCCGGTCAGGGCGCCCTGCTGCGCGACGGCATGACAGTGGTGATCGCCGGCCGGCCGAACGCCGGCAAATCCAGCCTGCTCAATGCCCTGGCCGGACGTGAGGCGGCGATCGTCACCGACATCGCCGGTACCACCCGCGACGTGTTGCGCGAACATATCCACATCGACGGCATGCCACTGCACGTAGTGGATACCGCCGGGCTGCGCGCCACCGACGACCAGGTTGAACGCATCGGTGTGGAGCGCGCCCTCAAGGCCATCGAAGAGGCCGACCGGGTACTGCTGGTGGTGGACTCCACCTCCCCCGAGGCCGCCGATCCCTTCGCCCTCTGGCCGGAATTCCTCGACCGCCGCCCCGATCCGGCGCGGGTCACCCTGATCCGCAACAAGGCCGACCTGTCCGGCGAGCCGGTGGAAATCGAGACCAGCGCCGACGGCCACGTCACCCTCAGCTTATCGGCCAGGTCCCTGGCAGGTCTCGAGCTGCTACGCGAGCACCTGAAGGCCTGCATGGGCTATCAGCAGACCGCGGAAAGCGGCTTCAGCGCCCGCCGCCGGCACCTGGAGGCGCTGCGCCAGGCGCAGGCCCACCTCGACCACGGCCATGCCCAGTTGACCCAGGCCGGTGCCGGCGAACTGCTCGCCGAGGACCTGCGCCAGGCCCAGAAGGCCCTCGGCGAGATCACCGGCGCCTTCAGTTCCGACGACCTGCTGGGACGGATCTTCTCCAGCTTCTGCATCGGCAAGTAGACCCTGCACCCGCCGGCAGGGCTTTCAGGCGCTGCCGGGCCGATTGGCTTTCGCATGCCGATCACTACCCGCCGACACGCATCCGTGCTCATCCACAGCTGCCGCGCGCCTTCCTGAACCCTGTGGACAACCTGCCCTGAACCCTGCCCATAACCCGGAGGAAAAGCCTCAGGACAACTCCCCTGTGGATAACGGTGCCATTGCTCCACAGCCCTCACCCAGCTTGATACCGGGATAATGCCAGCCAGAACACAGACTTATACCGCGACGAAAAGCTTGCCGCGCAAGGGATATGGAGTGTTATCCACAGAAACGGGATTCCCTATACATAAACATAAAAACCAAGCTCTATAAAAATTCTGTCTTTTTATTCGTTTTTATCCTGCCGCCTGCCTGCAATCCGCAGGATTGTCTATTTTTTGTGCAGAAGGCTTCATTAGAAGTGGGGAAGTCCCTATACTTGCCGCCCTCCCCCCCTTCTTCATTTCCGAACAGGCACGAGGTGCGTGTGGATTACCCTTCCCGTTTTGATGTGATCGTGATCGGCGGAGGCCATGCCGGCACCGAGGCCGCGCTCGCTGCAGCACGCATGGGCGTGAAGACCCTGCTGCTGACCCATAACGTGGAAACCCTCGGTCAGATGAGCTGCAACCCGGCCATCGGCGGCATCGGCAAGAGCCATCTGGTGAAGGAGATCGACGCCCTCGGCGGCGCCATGGCTCACGCCACCGACCGCGGCGGCATCCAGTTCCGCATCCTCAACAGCCGCAAGGGCCCAGCGGTGCGCGCCACCCGTGCCCAGGCCGACCGGGTGCTGTACAAGGCGGCGATCCGCCAACTCCTGGAAAACCAACCGAACCTGTGGATATTCCAGCAGGCCTGCGATGACCTGATCGTCGAGAACGGCGAGGTCAAGGGCGCGGTGACCCAGATGGGGCTGCGCTTTTACGCCACTTCCGTGGTGCTCACTGCCGGGACCTTCCTCGGCGGACTTATCCACATCGGCCTGCAGAACTACTCCGGCGGGCGTGCCGGGGATCCGCCGGCCATCGCCCTGGCTCAACGCCTGCGTGAGCTGCCGCTGCGCGTCGGCCGCCTGAAGACCGGCACCCCGCCGCGCATCGACGGCCGTACCGTGGACTTTTCGGTGATGACCGAACAGCCCGGCGACACTCCGACCCCGGTGATGTCTTTCCTCGGTTCCCGGGACGAGCACCCACGCCAGGTGAGCTGTTGGATCACCCACACCAATGCCCGCACCCACGAGATCATCGCCAGCAACCTGGACCGCTCGCCCATGTACTCCGGGGTGATCGAGGGCATCGGCCCGCGCTACTGCCCGTCCATCGAGGACAAGATCCATCGCTTCGCCGACAAGGACAGTCACCAGGTGTTCATTGAGCCCGAGGGCCTGAGCACCAACGAGCTTTACCCCAACGGCATCTCCACCTCGCTGCCCTTTGATGTGCAGCTGCAGATCGTCCGCTCCATCCGCGGCATGGAGAACGCCCACATAGTGCGGCCGGGCTACGCCATCGAGTACGACTTCTTCGATCCGCGGGATCTGAAGACCAGCCTGGAGACCAAGGTGATCGCCGGCCTGTTCTTCGCCGGGCAGATCAACGGCACCACCGGCTACGAGGAAGCCGGTGCCCAGGGCCTGCTCGCCGGTGCCAACGCCGCCCTGCGCGCCATGGGCCGCGAGCCCTGGTGCCCGCGCCGCGACGAGGCCTACATCGG
Source organism: Pseudomonas thermotolerans DSM 14292 (assembly GCF_000364625.1). Taxonomy (GTDB): domain Bacteria; phylum Pseudomonadota; class Gammaproteobacteria; order Pseudomonadales; family Pseudomonadaceae; genus Aquipseudomonas; species Aquipseudomonas thermotolerans. Next base: position 70,885 of record NZ_KB822616.1, on the reverse strand, counting down.
CGTTCTGGTGGACGACCTGATCACCCTGGGCACCCAGGAGCCCTACCGCATGTTCACCTCCCGCGCCGAGTACCGGCTGATCCTCCGCGAGGACAACGCCGACCTGCGCCTCACCGAGAAGGGCCGCGAGCTGGGCCTGGTGGACGACGCCCGTTGGGAAGCCTTCTGCCGCAAGCGCGAAGCCATCGAGCGCGAGGAACAGCGCCTGAAGAGCACCTGGGTGCGTCCCAACACCCCGCAGGGCGAGGCCATTGCCGCGCGTTTCGGCACGCCGCTGAACCATGAGTACAACCTGCTGGCCCTGCTCAGCCGGCCGGAGATCGACTACGCCGGTCTGGCCGAAGTCACCGGAGGGGGCGCCGCGGATCCCCAGGTCGCCGAGCAGGTGGAGATCAAGACCAAGTACGCCGGCTACATCGATCGCCAGCAGGAAGAGATCGCCCGCCTGCGCGCCCATGAGGACACCCGTCTCCCCCCGGACCTGGACTACGCGGCCATCTCCGGGCTGTCCAAGGAGATTCAGCACAAGCTCGGCCAGCACCGTCCGGAAACCCTCGGCCAGGCCTCGCGCATCCCCGGGGTGACTCCGGCGGCGATCTCCCTGCTGCTGATCCATCTGAAGAAACGCGGCGCCGTCCGCCAACTGGAGCAGAGCGCCTGATGTCCCTGGTCACCGAGCGCCATGCCGAGGAGCTCGCGCAGGGCGCGCGGGAGCTCGGTCTGGAATTGACCGCGCAGCAGCAGGAGCTGCTGATCGCCTACCTGGGCCTGCTGATCAAGTGGAACCAGGCCTATAACCTCACTGCGGTGCGCAACCCCGACGAGATGGTCTCCCGTCACCTGCTGGACAGCCTCAGCGTGGTGCCCTACGTGGCCGAAGGCGGCGACAGCTGGCTGGACGTCGGCAGCGGCGGCGGCATGCCCGGGGTGCCCCTGGCCATCCTGTTCCCGCAGCGGCGCTTCATCCTGCTGGATTCCAATGGCAAGAAGACCCGCTTCCTCACCCAGGTGCGGCTGGAGCTGAAACTGGCCAACCTCGAGGTGGTCCATGCCCGGGTCGAGGCCTTCCGTCCGGCCGCGCCCTTTTCCGGCATCGTCTCTCGGGCCTTCAGCGAGCTGAAGAACTTCACCGACTGGACCCGCCACCTGGGGAATCAGGATACCCGCTGGCTGGCGATGAAAGGCGTGCACCCGGACGACGAGCTGCAGGCACTGCCCGCCGACTTCCGCCTGGAAGCCTGTCAGGTGCTCAGGGTTCCCGGTTGCCAAGGGCAACGCCATCTGTTGATACTGCGCCGCACCCACTGACTGGAATAGAACGCCGACCATGGCCAAAGTGCTCGCTATCGCCAACCAGAAAGGGGGCGTAGCCAAGACCACGACCTGCATCAACCTGGCGGCCTCGCTGGTCGCCACCCGGCGGCGCGTGCTGCTGATCGACCTTGACCCGCAGGGCAATGCCACCACCGGCAGCGGCGTGGACAAGCTGGCCCTCGAGCATTCCATCTACGACGTACTGATCGGCAGCTGCAGCCTAGTCGAGGCCATGCAGCTCTCCGAACATGGCGGCTACCAGCTGCTGCCGGCCAACCGCGACCTGACCGCCGCCGAGGTGGCCCTGCTCGACCTGCCGAACAAGGAGAAACGCCTGCGCGAAGCCCTGGCGCCGGTGCGCGAGAATTACGACTACATCCTCATCGACTGCCCGCCGTCGCTGTCGATGCTCACCGTCAACGCCCTGGTGGCCGCCGACGGGGTGATCATCCCCATGCAATGCGAATACTACGCGCTGGAGGGGCTCACCGACCTGATCAACACCATCCAGCGGATCAGCCAGCTGCTCAACCCGACACTGAAGATCGAGGGGCTGCTGCGCACCATGTACGACCCGCGCATCAGCCTGACCAACGAGGTCTCCGAGCAGCTCAAGGCGCACTTCGGCGACAAGCTCTACGACACTGTCATCCCGCGCAACGTACGACTCGCCGAGGCACCCAGCCACGGCATGCCGGCGCTGGTCTACGACAAGCAATCCCGCGGCGCGCTGGCCTACCTGGCGCTGGCCGGCGAACTCTCGCGCCGCCAGCGCCAGGCCGCGCGTACGGCGCCCGCCACCCAAGCATAAGGAATCCCCATGGCCAGCAAGAAACGTGGTCTAGGACGCGGTTTGGACGCCCTGCTCGGCGGAAACAGCGTCACCACCCTCCAGGAAGAGGCGGCCCGTGCCGACAGCCGCGAACTGCAGCACCTGCCCCTGGAACTGATCCAGCGCGGCAAGTACCAGCCGCGCCGCGACATGGATCCGGCCGCCCTCGAGGAGCTGGCCCAGTCCATCAAGGCCCAGGGCGTCATGCAGCCCATCGTGGTGCGCCCGATCGGTGGCGGCCGCTACGAGATCATCGCAGGCGAGCGACGCTGGCGGGCCAGCCAGCAGGCCGGTCTGGACAGGATCCCCGCCCTGGTCCGCGACGTCCCCGACGAGGCGGCGATCGCCATGGCGCTGATCGAGAACATCCAGCGCGAGGACCTCAACCCCATCGAGGAAGCCATCGCCCTGCAGCGCCTGCAGCAGGAATTCCAGCTCACCCAGCAGCAGGTCGCCGAGGCGGTGGGCAAGTCGCGGGTGACCATCACCAACCTGCTGCGCCTGATCGCCCTGCCCGAGGAGGTGAAGACCCTGCTCGCCCATGGCGATCTGGAGATGGGGCATGCCCGCGCGCTGCTCGGTCTGCCCGCGGAACGGCAGGTGGAAGGGGCGCGACACGTTGTCGCACGAGGCCTCACCGTGCGACAGACCGAAGCCCTGGTCCGGCAGTGGCTGAACGCCAAGGAAAAGCCCGCGGCCAGCAACAGGAACGATCCGGATATTAGCCGCCTTGAGCAGCGTTTGGCCGAGAAGCTCGGGGCTCCGGTGCAGATCAAGCACGGACAGAAGGGAAAGGGACAGCTGGTGATTCGCTACAGTTCCCTGGACGAATTGCAGGGCGTGCTCGCCCACATCCGCTGAAAAAGCCCTGTCTGCCGATGTAGCGGGTGGTCGGATTTCACTACCGGCCAGTTGAACAGGGGGGGAACCCCCCCTATACTCTGCGCGCATTTTGTCGGCACAAACTATGCCAAGTCATTGATTTAGCGCCTGCCGACGTTCCAGGAGTATGAACGGTGGAACATCGCATGCCGAACCGCCTGCCCTTCCACCGTCTGCCGGTTTTCCCGGTGCTTCTCGCCCAGTTGATCGGGCTTTGTGTGATGGCCGTCCTGTTGTGGGGTTGGCTGGGGACGGTCGCCGGTTACTCGGCGCTGCTCGGTGGTCTGATCGCCTGGCTGCCGAATCTGTATTTCGCCCACAAGGCGTTCCGCTTCGGCGGGGCGCGGGCCGCCCGGGAGATCGTCCGCTCCTTCTATGCGGGCGAGGCGGGCAAGCTGGTTTTCACGGCAGTGCTGTTCGCACTGACGTTTGCGGGGGTGAAGCCGCTGGTGGTGCCGGCGCTGTTCGGTACCTTCCTGTTGGTCTTGGCGATCAACTGGTTTGCCCCCTGGTTGATAAGACGATTTTCAAGACCTTAGAGCGTTCGAGGCAATAAATGGCAGCAGAAACCGCTTCGGGTTACATCCAGCACCACCTGCAGAACCTGACCTATGGTCTGCACCCGGTGAACGGCTGGAGTTTCGCCCACACCGCAGAAGAAGCCAAAGAAATGGGCTTCTGGGCCTTCCACGTGGACACCCTGGGGTGGTCCGTGGTGTTGGGCCTGATCTTCATCCTCCTGTTCCGCGCGGCGGCCAAGAAGGCCACCTCCGATCAGCCGGGCGCTCTGCAGAACTTCGTCGAGGTGATGGTCGAGTTCGTCGACAACAGCGTCAAGGAGACCTTCCACGGTCGCAACGCGCTGATCGCCCCGCTGGCCCTGACCATCTTCGTCTGGGTCTTCCTGATGAACCTCATGGACCTGTTCCCGGTAGACTGGCTGCCGGTGCTGGCCGCCAAGGTCGCCGGTGATGAGCACCTGTTCTTCCGCGTGGTGTCCACCACCGACCCGAACGCCACCTTGGGCCTGTCCCTGTCGGTGTTCGCCCTGATCATCTTCTACAGCATCAAGGTCAAGGGCCTCGGCGGCTTCCTCGGTGAGCTGACCCTGCATCCGTTCAGCAGCAAGAACCCGCTGGTGCAGATCCTGCTGGTGCCGGTCAACTTCCTGCTCGAGTTCGTGACCCTGGTGGCCAAGCCAATCTCCCTGGCCCTGCGTCTGTTCGGCAACATGTACGCCGGCGAGCTGATCTTCATCCTGATTGCCGTGGTGTACGGTGCCGGCTGGCTGCTCGGCCTGTTCGGGATCGCGCTGCAGTGGGCGTGGGCGGTGTTCCACATCCTGATCATCACCCTGCAGGCATTCATCTTCATGATGCTGACCATCGTCTACCTGTCGATGGCACATGAGGACAATCACTAAGAGTGTGCGATGCCGCTGCCGTCCCTCGCGCCGGTAGTGGCACAGCGCTCGCGGTGAGCGCCCGCAAGGGCAAGCTGTAACAACGATTTCGCTTTACCCAAAACCTTAACCAATACGACTGAAACGTCGGGAGGAAAAATGGAAACTGTAGTTGGTCTGACCGCTATCGCCGTTGCACTGCTGATCGGCCTGGGTGCCCTGGGTACCGCCATTGGCTTCGGTCTGCTGGGTGGCAAGTTCCTGGAAGGTGCTGCGCGTCAGCCGGAAATGGTCCCGATGCTGCAGGTCAAGATGTTCATCGTTGCAGGTCTGCTGGACGCCGTGACCATGATCGGTGTGGGTATCGCCCTGTTCTTCACTTTCGCAAACCCCTTCGTTGGTCAAATCGCCGGCTGATCACTCGTTTCCAACGAGTGCATCGGTTTGACGGACAACGAACGAGCGAGGTGTTGGCGTGAACATTAATGCAACCCTGATTGGCCAGTCCGTTGCTTTCCTAGTCTTCGTGTGGTTCTGCATGAAGTTCGTGTGGCCTCCGGTCATCACTGCTCTGCGCGAACGCCAGAAGAAGATTGCGGACGGCCTGGACGCTGCCAACCGTGCGGCTCGTGATCTGGAGCTTGCCCACGAGAAAGTGGCCCAGCAACTGCGTGAGGCCAAGGGGCAAGCGGCTGAAATCATCGAGCAGGCCAAGAAGCGCGCGACCCAGATCGTCGACGAAGCCCGTGAGCAGGCTCAGGCCGAGGCCGACCGCGTGAAGGCCCAGGCCAAGGCTGAGATCGAACAGGAACTGAACAGCGTCAAGGACGCCCTGCGTGCCCAGGTGGGTGCTCTGGCCGTCGTCGGTGCCGAGAAGATCCTGGGCGCCTCTGTCGATCAAAACGCGCATGCGGAGCTGGTCAACAAACTGGCAGCCGAAATTTAAGCGAGGGCGATCATGGCAGAACTGACCACGCTGGCCCGACCTTACGCCAAGGCTGCTTTCGAGTACGCCCAGGCCCACCAGCAACTGGCCTCCTGGTCAGCCATGCTCGGCCTGGCTGCAGCGATCTCGCAGGACGAGACCATGCGGCGCGTACTCGCGGCCCCGCGTCTGACGAGTGCAGAGAAGGCCAGCGCTTTCAACGAAGTGGCTGGCGACAAGTTCGACGCCCAGGTACAGAACTTCATTTCCGTGCTTTCGGAGAACAACCGCCTTGCGCTGTTGCCGGAAATCGCCGCCCTGTTCGAGCAGTACAAGGCCGAACAGGAACAAACGGTCGAGGTGGAAGTGACCAGTGCCTTCGCATTGAGCGCAGAACAGCAAGACAAACTCGCCAAGGTTCTCAGCGCACGGCTCAGCCGAGAAGTGCGGCTGCACGTCGTGGAGGATGCCAGCCTGATCGGCGGCGTCGTCATCCATGCCGGCGACCTGGTTATCGATGGCTCTGTTCGCGGCAAACTCGCGAAACTGGCCGAAGCGTTGAAATCCTGAGTTTGAAGGGGCAGCAGAGCAATGCAGCAACTCAATCCATCCGAAATTAGTGAAATCATCAAGGGGCGCATCGAGAAACTCGACGTCTCTTCCCAAGCCCGCAACGAAGGCACCATCGTCAGCGTTTCCGACGGCATCGTTCGCATCTACGGTCTGGCCGACGTCATGTACGGCGAGATGATCGAGTTCCCGGGCGGCGTGTACGGCATGGCGCTGAACCTGGAGCAGGACTCCGTGGGCGCCGTGGTGCTGGGTAACTACCTGGGCCTGGCCGAAGGCATGAGTGCCAAGTGCACCGGCCGCATTCTGGAAGTGCCGGTGGGTCCGGAACTGCTCGGCCGCGTGGTCGATGCCCTGGGCAACCCGATCGATGGCAAGGGCCCGATCAACGCCAGCGCTACCGACGCCGTCGAGAAGGTGGCTCCGGGCGTGATCTGGCGTAAGTCGGTCGACCAGCCGGTGCAGACCGGTTACAAGTCCGTCGACTCGATGATCCCGATCGGCCGCGGCCAGCGCGAGCTGATCATCGGCGACCGTCAGATCGGTAAGACCGCCCTGGCCGTCGACGCCATCATCAACCAGAAGAACAGCGGTATTAAGTGCATCTACGTGGCCATCGGTCAGAAGCAGTCGACCATCGCCAACGTGGTGCGCAAGCTGGAAGAGCACGGCGCGCTGCAGAACACCATCGTGGTCGCCGCCTCCGCCTCCGAATCCGCCGCCCTGCAGTACCTGGCCCCCTACGCCGGCTGCACCATGGGCGAATACTTCCGCGACCGCGGTGAGGACGCCCTGATCGTCTATGACGACCTGTCCAAGCAGGCCGTGGCCTATCGCCAGATCTCCCTGCTGCTGCGCCGTCCGCCGGGACGCGAAGCCTATCCGGGCGACGTGTTCTACCTCCACAGCCGCCTGCTGGAGCGTGCTTCCCGCGTCTCCGAGGAGTACGTCGAGAAGTTCACCAACGGTGCCGTGAAGGGCAAGACCGGTTCGCTGACCGCCCTGCCGATCATCGAGACCCAGGCCGGCGACGTGTCCGCGTTCGTGCCGACCAACGTGATTTCGATCACCGACGGCCAGATCTTCCTGGAGTCCGCCATGTTCAACTCGGGCATCCGTCCGGCGGTCAACGCCGGTATCTCGGTATCCCGCGTCGGTGGTGCGGCCCAGACCAAGATCATCAAGAAGCTGTCCGGCGGCATCCGTACCGCCCTGGCGCAGTACCGTGAGCTGGCGGCCTTCGCCCAGTTCGCTTCGGACCTCGACGAGGCCACCCGCAAGCAGCTGGACCACGGCCAGCGCGTCACCGAGCTGATGAAACAGAAGCAGTACGCGCCCATGTCCATCGCCGAAATGGCGGTCTCGCTGTACGCAGCCGAGCGTGGCTACCTGGTCGACGTCGAAGTGAACAAGGTAGGCGCCTTCGAGGCGGCCCTGCTGGCCTACTTCAACCGTGATCACGCCGATCTGATGGCGAAGATCAACGAGAAGGGTGACTTCAACGACGAAATCGACGCCGCCATCAAGGCCGGCATCGAGAAGTTCAAGGCCACCCAAACCTGGTAAGCCGCAGCGGGGGCTGGTGACGGCTCCCGCCTGCTAACCCGATAGGTGTCAAATGGCAGGCGCAAAAGAGATTCGCGGCAAGATCGCGAGCATCAAGAGTACGCAGAAGATCACCAATGCCATGGAAAAGGTGGCGGTGAGCAAGATGCGCAAGGCCCAAATGCGCATGGCGGCCGGCCGTCCCTATGCTGAGCGTATCCGTCAGGTCATCGGCCACGTGGCCAATGCCAACCCGGAATACCGCCACCCGTTCATGCAGGAGCGCGAGATCAAGCGCGTCGGCTACATCGTGGTGACTTCCGACCGTGGCTTGTGCGGCGGCTTGAACACCAACCTGTTCAAGGTGCTGGTCAAGGACATGACGGAACAGCGCCAGCAAGGCGCGGAAATCGATATCTGCGTGATTGGCAACAAGGGCGCATCCTTCTTCCGCAACTTCGGCGGCAACGTGGTCGCGGCGATCAGCCACCTGGGCGAGGAACCCTCGATCAACGACCTGATCGGCAGCGTCAAGGTGATGCTCGACGCCTACCTGGAGGGCCGCATCGACCGTCTGTCCGTGGTCTCGAACAAGTTCGTCAATACCATGGTGCAGAAGCCGACCGTGGAACAGCTGGTTCCGCTGGTGGCGACTCCCGACGAGGAGCTCAAGCACCACTGGGACTACATCTACGAGCCGGATGCCAAGCAGCTCCTCGATGGGCTGATGGTGCGCTACGTGGAGTCCCAGGTGTACCAGGCCGTGGTCGAGAACAACGCTTGTGAGCAGGCGGCGCGGATGATCGCAATGAAGAACGCCACCGAGAACGCCGGCAACCTGATCAGCGAACTCCAGCTGATGTACAACAAGGCGCGTCAGGCAGCGATCACCCAGGAAATTTCGGAAATCGTCGGCGGCGCTGCCGCGGTTTAAGAACGGTTCAAATATTCAGAGGAACCAAAAATGAGTAGCGGACGTATCGTTCAAATCATCGGCGCCGTTATCGACGTGGAATTCCCGCGTGACCAGGTGCCGAACGTGTACGACGCCCTGAAGGTAGAAGGCGTCGAAACCACCCTGGAAGTCCAGCAGCAGCTTGGCGACGGCGTGGTCCGTTCCATCGCCATGGGTTCCACCGAAGGCCTCAAGCGCGGCCTGAGCGTGAGCAACACCGGCGCGGCCATCTCCGTCCCGGTCGGCAAGGCGACCCTAGGCCGCATCATGGACGTGCTGGGTAACCCCATCGACGAAGCAGGTCCCATCGGCGAGGAAGAGCGCTGGGAAATCCACCGTGCCGCGCCGTCCTACTCCGAGCAGGCCGGTGGCAACGAGCTGCTGGAAACCGGCATCAAGGTGATCGACCTGGTCTGCCCGTTCGCCAAGGGCGGTAAGGTCGGCCTGTTCGGCGGTGCCGGCGTGGGCAAGACCGTGAACATGATGGAGCTGATCCGCAACATCGCCATCGAGCACAGCGGTTACTCGGTGTTCGCCGGTGTGGGTGAGCGTACCCGTGAGGGTAACGACTTCTACCATGAGATGAAGGACTCCAACGTTCTCGACAAGGTGGCCCTGGTCTACGGCCAGATGAACGAGCCGCCGGGCAACCGTCTGCGCGTGGCGCTGACCGGTCTGACCATGGCCGAGAAGTTCCGTGACGAAGGTCGTGACGTTCTGCTGTTCATCGACAACATCTACCGTTACACCCTCGCCGGTACCGAAGTGTCCGCGCTGCTGGGCCGTATGCCGTCCGCGGTGGGTTACCAACCGACCCTGGCCGAGGAGATGGGCGTCCTGCAGGAGCGCATCACCTCCACCAAGAAAGGCTCGATCACCTCGATCCAGGCCGTCTACGTTCCCGCGGACGACCTGACCGACCCGAGCCCGGCGACCACCTTCGCCCACCTGGACGCCACCGTGGTACTGTCCCGTGACATCGCCTCGCTGGGTATCTACCCGGCCGTGGACCCGCTGGACTCCACCTCCCGCCAGCTCGACCCGCTGGTGATCGGCCAGGAGCACTACGAGACCGCACGCGGCGTGCAGTACGTGCTGCAGCGTTACAAGGAGCTGAAGGACATCATCGCCATCCTGGGTATGGACGAGCTGTCCGAGGACGACAAGCTGCTGGTGGCTCGTGCCCGTAAGATCCAGCGCTTCCTGTCCCAGCCGTTCTTCGTGGCGGAAGTCTTCACCGGCTCGCCGGGCAAGTACGTCCCCCTGAAGGACACCATCGCTGGCTTCAAGGGCATTCTCAACGGTGACTACGACCACCTGCCGGAGCAGGCGTTCTACATGGTCGGCAGCATCGAAGAAGCGATCGAGAAAGCCAAGAAACTGTAATCCACCGGGCGCCCGGCAACGGGCGCCGACGTGAGGCAAGCGTATGGCTATTACTGTCCATTGCGATATCGTCAGCGCGGAAGGCGAGATCTTCGCCGGTCTGGTCGAGATGGTGATCGCGCACGGCCACCTGGGCGATCTGGGTATCGCACCGGGACATGCGCCGCTGATCACCAACCTCAAGCCGGGCCCGATCCGGCTGATCAAGCAGGGTGGCGATACCGAGGTGTACTACATCTCCGGCGGTTTCCTGGAAGTGCAGCCGAACATGGTCAAGGTCCTGGCCGACACCGTGGTGCGTGCCAGCGATCTGGACGAGGCCGCCGCGCAGGAGGCCCTCAAGGCCGCCGAGAAGGCGCTGAGCGGCAAGGGCGCGGAGTTCGACTACAGCGCCGCTGCGGCGCGTCTGGCCGAAGCGGCAGCCCAGCTGCGCACCGTCCAGCAGCTTCGCAAGAAATACGGCGGCTGATGCCGTCGGCTTCAACGCGATCGGGAGAAAGGGTAGCCTTGGCTACCCTTTTTCTTTTTCTGCCTGACCCGCGCGCGGCCTGAAGGTCGCGCCTTATACAGGATGTGCATGCCATGTCACTCGATATCGTCATTCTCGCCGCAGGCCAGGGCACCCGGATGCGCTCTGCCCTGCCCAAGGTCCTCCACCCGGTGGCCGGTCAGTCCATGCTTGGTCACGTGCTCGATACCGCCCGCCAGTTGCTGCCCAAGGGCATCCACGTGGTGATCGGCCACGGCGCCGAGCAGGTGCGCGCCCGGCACGCCGCCGACGATATCGCCTTCGTGCTGCAGGCCGAGCAGCTCGGCACCGGCCATGCCGTGGCCCAGGCGCTGCCGGGGCTGAGTGCTGAGCGGGTGCTGATCCTCTATGGCGACGTGCCGCTGATCCAGGCCGAGACCTTGAAGCGTCTGCTCGACAAGGTCGGCCCCGAGCAGCTGGCCCTGCTCACCGTCGAGCTGGACGATCCCACCGGCTACGGGCGAATCATCCGCGATGCCGCCGGGCGGGTCACCGCGATCGTCGAGCACAAGGACGCCAGCCCCGAGCAGCGTGCCATCCGCGAGGGCAACACCGGCATCCTCGCGGTGCCCGCTGAGCGTCTGGCCGGCTGGCTGGGCCGGCTGTCCAACGACAACGCCCAGGGCGAGTACTACCTGACCGACGTGATTGCCATGGCGGTGGCCGACGGTCTGACGATCGAGACCGTGCAGCCGGACGACCCCATGGAAGTTCAGGGCGCCAACGACCGCATCCAGCTCGCCGAGCTGGAGCGCCACTACCAGCTGCGTGCCGCCCGTCGCCTGATGGCCCAGGGCGTGACCCTGCGCGACCCGGCGCGCTTCGACCTGCGCGGCGAGGTGACGGTCGGCCGTGACGTGCTGATCGACGTCAATGTGATCCTCGAAGGCCGGGTGGTGATCGAGGACGGAGTGCAGATCGGCCCGAACTGCGTGATCAAGGACAGCACCTTGCGCAAGGGCGCCATCGTCAAGGCCAACAGCCACCTGGAAGGAGCAGAGCTGGGCGAGGGCGCGGATTGCGGGCCGTTCGCCCGTCTGCGGCCCGGCGCGGTGCTGGGCCGCCAGGCCCATGTCGGCAACTTCGTCGAGCTGAAGAACGCGGTGCTCGGCGAGGGCGCCAAGGCCGGCCATCTCAGCTATCTGGGCGATGCCGAGATCGGGGCGCGCAGCAACATCGGCGCCGGCACCATCACCTGTAACTACGACGGCGCCAACAAGCATCGCACGATCATGGGCGAGGACGTGTTCATCGGTTCCAACAGCGCTCTGGTGGCGCCGGTCACTCTGGGCGCGGGCGCCACCACTGGCGCCGGCTCGACCATCACCCAGGACGTGCCGGCCGGCAGCCTGGCGGTGGGCCGGGCCCGCCAGCGCAACATCGAGGGCTGGCAGCGCCCACGCAAGGCCGAGAAAAAGTCCTGACCGCGATGTACGGCGTTACCGACTATGGTGCCTTCGTTGTGGCCTTCATCGTGCTGCTGGCCATTCCCGGGCCCGGCAACCTGGCTCTGCTGCTGTCCACCGGCAAGGGCGGGATCCGCGGCGGTTTGGCCTCCACCTGCGGAGTGATCCTCGGCGACCAGGTGCTGATGTGGCTGGCGGTGGCCGGGGTGGCTGCCATGTTGCGCGCCTACCCCACCACCTTCCACCTGATCCAGTGGGCGGGGGCTGCCTACCTGGTCTGGCTCGGCCTGCGCATGCTGCGGACCCGGCCCGGTGCGGCGCCAGCCCTGGAGATCCAGCCGCGCCAGTACCTGAAGCAGACCATGCTGATCACCCTGCTCAACCCCAAGGCGATCATCTTCTACATGGCCTTCTTCCCGCTGTTCATCGACCCGCAGCATCACCAGGGTCTGGTGACCTTCGCTTTCCTGGCCCTGACCATCGCCGGGTTGACCTTCATCTACGGTTCCCTCGTGGTGTTCGGCAGCCACTTCCTGGCCGAGCGCCTGCGTGCCAATCCGCGAGTCTCCGCCTGGCTGGAGAGGCTGGCGGGGCTCTGCCTGGTGGGCTTCGGGGTCAAGCTCACCCTGCAATAGACCGGCGATAGCGCGGCCGAAGACGAGCCATGGGCATAGCTTCGGGTCGGGCAGGCGTGTCCCCGTAGCTGCGCCGGAAGGCCTGCTCGGCGGTCGCGCCGTGCAGCAGGGCACGATGGGCCTGGCCCGGACGGTGCTGTCGGAGGAGCGCATAGACGGTGGTGCCGTAGCGTTCGCGGAGGGGCCTCTGCATGTCCACGGGGTCGGTGCCGAGGTGGTCTGGTACGGCAGCAGGTGCCGCCGAAGCCGGACTACCAGGGCAAGCTGGCGACCCCGAGCGGACGTCGTGTCGACAGCCAGCGCTGTTCAGCCTGGGCGGTCTGTACCGGCTCAGCGAGAACCTCGGCGTGGGTACCGGGATCAACAATCCGTTCGACAAGCGCCAGTTCCGCGAAGGCAATGCCCTGGTGGCCGGGGCCCACACTTACAACGTGCCGGGGCGCACCTTTTCCAGCCTGAACCTGTCTTTCTGAGCCGGGCGGTGGCGCGACGATCCGACCTTGCGGATTCGCAGATGTTATGTTTTGATTCGATCAGTTAACTTTCGAATCGAAACATAATGTCGAAACGCGACACCGCTCAGCGCCGCCACACCATCCTCGCCCTGCTCGCCGAACAGGGCGAGGTGAGCGTCGACGAGCTGTCCAAAGCGCTGTCCACCTCGGAAGTCACCATCCGCAAGGACCTCGCCGCCCTGGAGAAGAACGGCCTGCTGCTGCGCCGCTACGGCGGTGCCGTGCCCCTGCCCCAGGAGCTGATCAACGACAACCAGCCGGTCTCCCAGTACAAGCAGGTAATCGCCCGTGCCGCCGTGGGGCTGATCCGCGAGCATGCGCGGATCATCATCGACAGCGGCAGCACCACCGCGGCGATGATCCCCGAGCTGGGCTACAAGCCCGGCCTGGTGGTGATGACCAACTCGCTGCACGTGGCCCGCGCGCTCACCGAGCTGGAGCACGAGCCGGTGCTGCTGATGACCGGCGGCACCTGGGACCCGCACTCGGAGTCCTTCCAGGGCCAGGTGGCCGAGCAGGTGTTGCGTTCCTACGATTTCGACCAGCTGTTCATCGGCGCCGATGGCATCGACCTGGAGCGCGGCACCACCACCTTCAACGAGCTGCTCGGCCTGTCGCGGGTGATGGCGGAAGTCTCCCGGGAAGTCATCGTGATGGTCGAGGCCGACAAGTTCGGCCGCCGGATTCCCAACCTCGAGCTGCCCTGGAGCAGCATTCACACCCTGATCACCGACGACCGCCTGCCCGAGGATGTACGCGAACAGCTGCTCGCGCGCGGCATCAAGCTGATCGTCGCAAGTTGAAGACTCTTAGGAGGGATCGATATGTGCGGCATCGTGGGCGCCATCGCCGAACGCAACATCACCGCGGTACTGGTCGAGGGCCTCAAGCGCCTGGAGTACCGCGGCTACGATAGCGCCGGCCTGGCGCTGTTCACCAACGCCGGAATCCTGGAACGCGTGCGCCGCGCCGGCAAGGTGGCCGAGCTGGAGCGCGCCCTGCAGGAGCAGCCGCTGGCCGGCCGCCTGGGCATCGCCCACACCCGCTGGGCGACCCACGGCGCGCCCAGCGAGCGCAACGCCCACCCGCACTTCTCCGGCACCGAGATGGCGGTGGTGCACAACGGCATCATCGAAAACCACGAGGAGCTGCGTCAGCGCCTGAAAGGCCTGGGTTACGCCTTCGCTTCGGACACCGACACCGAGGTGATCGTCCATCTGATCGACCACAAGCTCAAGGAACTTGGCGACCTCACCGCCGCGCTCAAGGCCGCGGTGGCCGAGCTGCACGGCGCCTACGGCCTGGCAGTGATCTCCGCGCGCCAGCCGGACCGCCTGCTCGCCGCGCGCAGCGGCAGCCCGCTGGTGATCGGCCTGGGCCACGGCGAGAACTTCCTGGCCTCCGACCAACTGGCCTTGCGCCAAGTGACCGACCGCTTCATGTACCTGGAGGAGGGCGACATCGCCGAGATCCGCCGCGACCAGGTGCTGATCTGGGACCAGGCGGGCAATCCGGTGCAGCGTGAGACGGTGCAGTACCACGAAGGCGCCGAGGCCGCCGACAAGGGCGAGTACCGGCACTTCATGCTCAAGGAGATCCACGAGCAGCCCAGCGTGGTGCAGCGCACCCTGGAAGGTCGGCTCGGCCAACAGCAGGTACTGGTGGACGCCTTCGGCCCGCAGGCCGCCGAGCTGTTCGCCCGGGTGCGCAACGTGCAGATAGTTGCCTGCGGGACCAGCTACCACGCCGGCATGGTGGCCCGCTACTGGCTGGAGGAGCTGGCCGGGGTGCCCTGCCAGGTGGAGGTGGCCAGCGAGTTCCGCTACCGCAAGGTGGTGGTGCAGCCGGACACCCTGTTCGTGACCATTTCCCAGTCCGGGGAGACTGCCGACACCCTGGCCGCCCTGCGCAACGCCAAGGCCTTCGGCTACCTGGCCAGCCTGGCGATCTGCAACGTGGCGACCAGCTCCCTGGTGCGCGAATCCGACCTGTGCCTGCTGACCAACGCCGGTCCGGAGATCGGCGTGGCCTCCACCAAGGCCTTCACCACCCAGCTGGTGGCGCTGATGCTGCTGACTCTGGCCCTCGGCCGGACCCGTGGCTGCCTGAATGCGGACGTGGAGGCCGGGCTGGTCCGCGAGCTGCGCCGCCTGCCGGCCCACCTCGGCGAGGCGTTGGCCATGGACCGCACCGTGGAGAAGGTCGCCGAGCTGTTCGCCGAGAAGCACCACACCCTGTTCCTCGGCCGCGGCGCCCAGTACCCGGTGGCCATGGAAGGGGCGCTGAAGCTCAAGGAGATCTCCTACATCCACGCCGAGGCCTACCCGGCCGGCGAGCTCAAGCACGGCCCGCTGGCCCTGGTGGATGCCGACATGCCGGTGGTCACCGTGGCGCCGAACAACGAGCTGCTCGAGAAGCTCAAGTCCAACCTGCAGGAAGTGCGTGCCCGCGGCGGCGAGCTGATCGTCTTCGCCGATGCCCAGGCCGGGCTGGACAACGGCGAGGGCACCCACGTGGTGCACGTGCCGCACGTGATCGACGCCCTGGCGCCGATCCTCTACACGGTGCCGCTGCAGCTGCTGTCCTACTACGTCGCGGTGCTCAAGGGCACCGACGTGGACCAGCCGCGCAACCTGGCGAAGAGCGTCACCGTCGAGTGAGCGGCGGCGACGCCCGCGTCGGGCCTCAGTGGCTGTGCGCCGTAACCTGGGCGGCGTCCGGCTGCCAGATGCCCACCGCGGTGGCGTCCACTTTCCTGGGGATCAGCCCCGCTTGGTAGAAGGCGTCGGCGATCGCCTGCTGCTCGGCCAGCGCCTCGCGGGTCACGGCCTGCACCTGGTAGCTGCGCCGCTGGTTGGCCTGCTGCACGGTGCGGGCGTCCAGCCCGCCCCACAGCGGGCCGAGCACCTGGGCGGCCTCTTCGGGGTGCGCCTTGATCCAGCGCCCGGTCTGCTGCAGGGTCTCGAACACCACGGCCAGCACTTCCGGATGCTGCTCGGCATAGGGCGTGGAGGCCAGGTAGTAGCGCTGGTAACTGGCCAGGCCCTCGCCGCTGGCCAGGGTGCGGGCGTTCTGCTGCAGCTGGGCGCTGGAAACGAAGGGCTCCCAGGTCACCCAGGCGTCCACATTGCCGTTCTCGAAGGCGGCACGGCCGTCGGCCGGGGTCAGGTAGGAGGGCTGGATGTCCTTGAAGCTCAGGCCGGCCTTGGCCAGGGCGGCGATCAGCAGATAGTGACTGCCGGCGGCCTTGGTCACCGCCACCCGCTTGCCCTTCAGATCGGCCAGCGACTTGAGCGGGGAATCCTGCGCTACCAGCACGGCCTGGGCGTTGGGCGAGGGGGTTTCCAGCGCGTAGTAGGTGAGCTGGGCGCCGGCCGCCTGGGCGAACACCGGCACGGTGTCCGCCACGTCCGCGGAGATGTCCACGTTGCCGACGTTCAGGGATTCCAGCAGGGGCAGGCCGCTGGGGAACTCGTGCCAGCTGACTTTGGTACCGCGGGCGGCGAGGGCCTTTTCCAGGGTGCCCTGCTGCTTGGCCACGGTGAGCAGGGTGGAGGATTTCTGGAAACCGATGCGCAGGGTGTCGGCCTGGGCCGTGAGGCTCGACAGGCCGCCCAGTACGGCGCCTGCCAGCAGCAGGGGACGAAGGATGCGAGACATGGGACGAACTCCTGGAGATGGATCCGGGGTGGCCGGGCAGCCACCCATATCGAGGTGATCCAATAACATACAGATATAAAAAATTATTAAAAAATAGCTTTTAGGAATTTTCTTATAAGAGGCGGCGCAATGACCGGATCGGCTGGGCGATGGGGCCTGCCACTCTGCTCGGCTTGCCGCACGAGCGGCGATCTCCTCGGTCACCCCCGGCGGGATGGCGGCTCAGAGCGCTCGTTGGAGGGTGCCTTCTGGTAAAATCGCGAGCTTTCGCATGCACATGTTTTTAGGGGGCTGCAATGCTGGCGGTGCATGAGGCGTGGAAGGCGGGGCTGCTGGGGCGCAAGCACTGGCTGCGCAACCTGGTGGCTGGCTTGGTAGTCGGGGTGGTGGCGCTGCCGCTGGCCATGGCGTTCGCCATCGCCTCCGGGGTGAAGCCCGAGCAGGGCATCTACACTGCGATCGTCGCCGGCCTGCTGGTGTCCCTGTGCGGCGGCAGTCGCCTGCAGATCGCCGGGCCGACCGGCGCCTTCATCGTCATCCTCGCCGGGGTGACTGCCAAGCACGGCGTCGACGGTCTACAGATCGCCACCCTGATGGCCGGGGTGATTCTCCTCTGCCTGGGCATCGGCCGTCTCGGCTCGATCATCAAGTTCATCCCCGACCCGGTGATCGTCGGCTTCACCGCCGGCATCGGGGTGATCATCTGGGTCGGCCAGTGGAAGGACTTCTTTGGCCTGCCGGCAGTGACCGGCGAGCATTTCCACGAGCGCTTCTGGCACCTGCTGCAGGCGCTGCCGCACCTGCATCCGACCACCACCCTGCTGGCCGTCACGGCGCTGCTGCTGGTGATCTTCGCGCCGCGGGTGCCCGGCCTGAAGAAGGTGCCCGGGCCGCTGGTGGCCATGCTGGTGGTCACTGCCATCCAGGCGCTGTTCCAGTTCGACGGGGTGGCCACCATCGGCAGCGCCTTCGGCGGCATTCCCCAGGGGCTGCCGAGCTTCGGTCTGCCGGACATCACCCTGCCGCGGATCCTAGAACTGATCGGCCCGGCCTTTGCCATCGCGATGCTCGGCGCCATCGAGTCGCTGCTCTCGGCGGTGGTCGCTGACGGCATGGCCGGCACCAAGCACGACTCCAACCAGGAGTTGATCGGCCAGGGCATCGCCAACATCGCCGCGCCGCTGTTCGGCGGCTTCGCCGCCACCGGCGCCCTGGCGCGCACCGCCACCAACGTCCGCAACGGCGCCACCGGGCCGCTGGCCGGAGTGTTCCATGCCCTGACCCTGCTGCTCATCCTCCTGTTCCTCGCCCCCCTGGCCTCGGACATCCCGCTCTGCGCGCTGGCCGCCATCCTTTTCGTGGTGGCCTGGAACATGAGCGAGCTGAAGCACTTCAAGCGCATGGTGCAGCGCGCGCCGCGCGCCGACGTGGCGGTGCTGCTGGTGACCTTCCTGCTCACCGTGTTCAGCGATCTGGTGATCGCGGTGAACATCGGGGTGATCCTCGCCATGCTGCTGTTCATGCGCCGCATGGCCGGCTCGGTGGCGGTCCAGCAGGTGGTCGAGCAGGAGCTGGAGGCCGAGCTGGGCGGGCAGGGCCATGCTCACCTGCCAGCCGGGGTGCTGGTCTACACCATCGAAGGGCCGCTGTTCTTCGGCGCTGCGGAGACCTTCGAGCGGGTCTTGGCACAGACCCATTCCGATCCGCAGGTGCTGGTGATCCGCCTCAAGCGGGTGCCCTTCATGGACATCACCGGCATCCAGACCCTCGAGGAAGTGATCGAGCAACTGCATCGCCGCGGCATCCGCGTGAAGCTCTGCGAGGCGCGCGGTCGGGTGCTTGGCAAGCTGGGCAAGGCCGGGATCCTGCAGACCATCGGCGCGGAGAACTACCACGCCGACTTCCGTGCAGCCCTGGACAGTCTGAGGCCGGAGGCGACGCCCGCCGTGGCGGGCGCCTGAGCAGGCGGCTGGCACCCAGGGTTGCGTCCCGCGGTTTGGCTGCGCGGGCAACTGGACTACTCTTTGCCTTGTCTGTCACGGACAGGGGGGTACTCCAATGTTGGCGCAACTTCAGCCAATCCTGAGCACACTCAAGCTGCCCCTGCGGCTGCGCCTGTGGGACGGCAAGGAACTCGACCTCAGTCCCGAGCCCAAGGTCACCCTGGTCCTCCGCGATCCAGGCATGCTCGAACTGCTCCGGCAGCCCACTCTGGACGCCCTGGGCAGTGCCTACGTGGAGGGCCGGCTGGACCTGGAAGGGCCGATCGACGAGGTGATCCGCATCGGCGATGCGCTCAGCGAGGCGCTGCTTGGCGAGGAGCAGGGGCCGCCGCCGCCCCGCCGCGAGCATGACAAGTCCACCGACGCGGCGGCGATCTCCTACCACTACGACCTCTCCAACGACTTCTACAAACTGTGGCTGGACCGCGACATGGTCTATTCCTGCGCCTACTTCGAGACCGGCGAGGAGGACCTGGACACCGCCCAGCAGGCCAAGCTGCGTCACCTGTGCCGCAAGCTGCGCCTCCAGCGCGGCGACTACCTGCTCGACGTCGGCTGCGGCTGGGGCGGCCTGGCGCGCTTCGCCGCCCGGGAGTTCGGCGCGCGGGTCTACGGCATCACCCTGAGCCGTGAACAGCTGGCCCTGGCCCGCCAGCGGGTCGCCGAGGAGGGCCTGCAAGAGCAGGTCCAGCTGGAGCTGCTGGACTACCGCGACCTGCCGGCGGACGGGCGCTTCGACAAGGTGGTCAGCGTCGGCATGTTCGAGCATGTCGGCCACGTCAACCTGCCGCTGTACTGCCGCAGGCTGTTCGAGGCGGTGCGCCCGGGCGGCCTGGTGATGAACCACGGGATCACCGCCAGGCACGTCGACGGCCGCCCGGTGGGCCGCGGCGCCGGCGACTTCATCGACCGCTACGTGTTCCCCCACGGCGAGCTGCCGCATCTGGCGCGGATCGTCGGCGACCTCAGCGAGGCCGGTCTGGAGGTGGTCGACGTGGAAAGCCTGCGTCCGCACTACGCGCGCACCCTGGCGTTCTGGAGCCAGAACCTGGAGGCGCGGCTCGACGAGGCGGCGCGCCTGGTCCCCGCGCAGACCCTACGCATCTGGCGGGTTTACCTGGCCGGATGCTCCTACGGCTTCGCCAAGGGCTGGATCAACCTTCACCAGGTGCTCGCCGTGAAGCCGCTGGCCGACGGCTCCCACCAGCTGCCCTGGAGCCGCGCCGACCTGTATCGCTGAAGGCCGCCGGACGACGGGCGGCATGGGACGATTCGCGAGGAGGGAACCGGTGCCTCTAAGATAGGCGGATGCATCCGTCCGAGTCGTCCATGTCCGTTTCCCCGTCGCGCCGTCGCCTGTTGTCCGGCATCCTGGTCATCCTCGCCGGGCTCTGCCTGAGCGTCTGGCTGGCCGGGCGTCTGGCCGAGCGGCAGGCCTGGGCCGAGCGCAGCGGCGAGGCGCGTGACCAGCTGCAGCTCTACGCCCAGTCGATCCGCACCCTGGTGGAGCGCTTCAGCTCGGTGCCCGCGCTGCTGGCCATGGACGGCGACATCCGCGCGCTGCTGCGTGACCCCAAGGACCACGCGCGCCGGCAGGCCCTCAACGAGCGTCTGGAGCGTCTGAACCGGGCGGCCGGGGCCAACGTGCTGTACCTGATGAACCTGCAGGGCGAGGCCCTGGCGGCCAGCAACTGGCGCGAGGAGGGCAGCTTCGTCGGCCATAACTACGCCTTCCGTCCCTATTTCCAGGACGCCCTGCGCCACGGCGGCGGGGCGCGCTACTTCGCCGTGGGGGTGACCACCGGGGTGCCTGGCTACTTCCTTTCCCACGTGGTCCGCGACGACGACGGCAGCCCGCTGGGGGTGCTGGCGGTCAAGCTCGAGCTGGAGGAGCTGCAGCGCGAATGGGCCGCCCAGTCCGGGGTGCTGCTGGTCGCCGACGACTTCCAGGTGGTGGTCCTCAGTAACCGCCCGGCCTGGCGCTTCCGCGCCCTGCGTCCGCTGCGCGAGGCGGAGCGCGCCGAGCTGGTGGAAGTCCGCCGCTATGCCGAGCAGGCCCTGCAACTGCTCGATCGCCGCGTGCAGCGGAGCATCGACGCCAGCGCCGACTGGGTGCAGGTCGCCGGTCCGGAGGGCCGGCGCGACTACCTCTGGCAGCGCCTCGAGCTGCCCGAGCTGGGCTGGACCCTGCATCTGCTCGTCGAGCCCGCCAGCATGGCGGACAGCATGCGCAGCTACCGGCTGGCCGGCGCCGGCGCCTGGCTGGCCCTGGCTTTCCTGCTGCTGTTCCTCGCCCAGCGGCGCAAGAACCGGCGCCTGCAGGCCGGCATCCGCGAGCGCCTGGAGCGCGAGGTCAGTCTGCGCACCGCCGAACTGCGGCAGGCCCAGGAGGAACTGGTGCACGCCGCGCGGATGGCCGCCCTGGGACAGATGTCCGCGGCCCTGGCTCACGAGATCAACCAGCCGCTCACCGCCCTGCAGATGCAGCTGGGCAGCCTGCGCCTGCTGCAGGCGGCCGGCCGCGACCAGGAGGTGCTGGACGGTCTGCAGCGGGTCGACGGCCTCCTGCAGCGCATGGCCGCGCTCACCGGCCACCTGAAGACCTTCGCGCGCAAGAGCCCGCCGGGCTTGAGCGAACGCCTGCGCCCGGCCGCCGTGCTGGAGCAGGCCTTGCAGCTGCTGGGCCCGCGCCTGCGCAAGGAAGGCGTGCAGCTGGATGCCCGGCTCGACCCCGAGGTGCAGGTGGTGGGCGACGGCATCCGTCTCGAACAAGTGCTGCTCAACCTGCTCAACAACGCCCTGGACGCCATGGCCGAGGCCCCCGAGCGGCGCCTGTGGCTGAGCGTCGCCCGCGCCGGCGAGCAGTGCCTGTGCCGCATCGAGGACAGCGGCGGGGGCATCGCCGAGGCGGATCTGCCGCGGGTCTTCGAGCCCTTCTTCACCACCAAGCCGGTCGGTAAGGGCCTGGGCCTCGGCCTCGCGGTGTCCTACGGCATCGTCCGTGACCTGGGCGGCAGCCTGGAGGTGGCCAACGGCACCCGCGGGGCGGTGTTCACCCTGTGTCTGCCGCTGGCCCCGCCGGCGGCGATCCCGGCTACACTGCCGCCGTCGAATCAGGAGGTATCATGAGCGGTCAGGTGATAGTGGTCGACGATGAGCAGGCGATCCGCGAGGCGGTGCAGCAGTGGCTGCAGCTCTCCGGTTTCGAAGTGCGCGCCTGTGCCGGTGCCACAGAGGCCCTCGCCCTGGTCGACCGGGACTATCCGGGCATCGTGGTCAGCGACGTGCGCATGCCGGGCAGCGATGGCCTGCAACTGCTCGACCGGCTGCTGGCGCTGGACCGTGACCTGCCGGTGATCCTGGTCACCGGCCACGGCGACGTGCCCATGGCGGTGCAGGCGCTGCGCCAGGGGGCCTATGACTTCATCGAGAAGCCCTTCACCCCCGAGCGTCTGCTCGACAGCGTGCACCGTGCCCTGGAGAAGCGCCGGCTGGTCTGTGAGAACCGCCAGCTGCGCCAGCAGGCGGCCCTCAAGGACCGCATCGAGGCGTCCCTGCTGGGCATCTCCAAACCCATGGAGCAGCTGCGCCGGCAGGTTCTGGAGCTGGCCCAGACTCCGGTCAACGTGCTGATCCGCGGCGAGACCGGCAGCGGCAAGGAGTGCGTGGCGCGCTGCCTGCACGACTTCGGACCGCGCGCCGGCAAGCCCTTCGTCGCCCTCAACTGCGCGGCCATTCCCGAATCCATCTTCGAGAGCGAGCTGTTCGGCCACGAGAGCGGCGCCTTCACCGGCGCCCAGCAGCGTCGGGTGGGGCGCATCGAGCATGCCGACGGCGGCACCCTGTTCCTCGACGAGGTGGAGGGCATGCCCCTGGCTCAGCAGGTCAAGCTGCTGCGCGTGCTGCAGGAGAAGACCCTGGAGCGGCTCGGTTCCAACAAGAGCATCCAGGTCGATCTGCGGGTGATCAGCGCCGCCAAGCCGGACCTGCAGGAGGAGGTGCGCGCCGGGCGCTTCCGCGAGGACCTGCTGTACCGCCTCAACGTCGCCGTGCTGCAGATTCCGCCGCTGCGCGAGCGCCGCGAGGACATCCCGCTGCTCTTCGAGCACTTCGCCCAGCAGGCCGCCGAACGCCTCGGCCGTGAGGCGCCGCCGCTGACCCCAGGCGAGCTGGCCGGGCTGCTCGGCCACGACTGGCCGGGCAACGTACGCGAGCTGATCAACGCCGCCGAGCGCCATGTGCTGGGGCTTTCCAGCCCGGCGCCGCAGCCGGCCGCCGGGCAGTCCCTGGCCGCGCAGCTGGAGGCCTTCGAGGCGCAGTGCCTGCGCAACGCCCTGCAGCGCTGCCGTGGCAACATCGCCGAGGTGATGGCCCTGCTGCAGCTGCCGCGGCGCACCCTCAACGAGAAGATGCAGCGCCACGGCATCAGCCGCAGCGACTATCTGCCGGCCGGCGGCGACGATCAGGCCTAGACTTTCCGCGAGGCGGGCGCTCGGACCTGTCCTGACGGTAGGCGGAATCTTGCCGATGGAAAGTCTCCAATAGGCGGATTTTTGCTCATGCCGCTCCCCCTGCACGCCGGAAATGCCCGGAAATGGGGCCGTGCGGCGCTGGCACGCACCCTGCTAGGGCAGTCTCCAGCGGCGGGAACATCCAGCCCGTCGACGACCAATAACAACAATGGAGGCTTTACTCATGCGACTGACCAAGCGCCTGAGCCTGTTCGCCGCAGCCGCGGCCATCACTGCCAGCACCGCAGTCCTGGCGGCGCCTACCTTCATCAACATCCTTACCGGTGGTACCAGCGGGGTCTACTACCCGATCGGCGTCGGCCTGTCCCAGATCTACGGGCAGATCGACGGTGCGCGCACCTCGGTACAGGCCACCAAGGCCTCGGTGGAGAACCTCAACCTGCTGCAGGCCGGTCGTGGCGAACTGGCCTTCTCCCTCGGCGACTCGGTGGAGGATGCCTGGAACGGCGTCGAAGAGGTCGGCTTCAAGGCGCCGCTGAAGAAGCTGCGGGCGATCGCCGGAACCTACCCGAACTACATCCAGATCGTCGCCAGCAAGGAATCCGGCATCAAGACCCTGGCCGATCTCAAGGGCAAGCGCATCTCGGTTGGCGCGCCGCGCTCCGGCACCGAGCTGAACGCCCGCGCCATCTTCGCCGCGGCCGGGCTGAGCTACGACGACATGGGGCGCGTCGAGTACCTGCCCTATGCCGAATCGGTGGAGCTGATCAAGAACCGCCAGCTGGACGCCACCCTGCAGTCCTCCGGGCTGGGCATGGCGGCGATCCGCGATCTGGCTGCGACCCTGCCGCTGAACTTCGTGGAGGTTCCCGCCGAGGTGGTGGCCAAGATCGGCCGGCCGTCCTACCAGCCGGGGGTGATTCCGGCCGGCACCTATGAAGGTCAGGACAGCGACGTGCCCACCGTGGCCATCACCAACATCCTGGTGACCCACGAGGGTGTTTCCGACGAGCTGGCCTACCAGATGACCAAACTGATGTTCGACAACCTGCCGCGCCTGGCCAACGCCCACGCCGCCGCCAAGGACATCAGTCTGGAAACCGCTACCCGTAACCTGCCGATTCCCCTGCACCCGGGGGCCGAGCGCTTCTACAAGGAAGTCGGGGTTCTCCAGTAGGACCTGCCGTTTCCGCCGCGTGGGGTCATCGGGAAGGCGCAGCACCGGCACGGACCACCCCTCGACCGCTTGCCGGAGGGGGGAGGGCCCTGGACGGTTTGCCCCTCATCCCCGCCTCCTCCCATCAGTGGGGAGAGGGGCGGGGATGCGCCGAATGGGACCAGCGCAGCGGACGGGAAGACTCTTCCGTTCCAGGGGATCTAGCCGACATGAGCGAATACCAAGGTTTGCACGCCAGCCCGGACCAGTGGCCCAAGGCGTTGTTCTACGCGGCGCTGGCGTTTTCCACCTACCAGATCGTCACCGCGGCCTTCCATCCGCTGTCCACCCAGGTGCAACGGGCCGGGCACGTGGGGTTCCTGCTGCTGATGATCTACCTCTGCTACCCGCTGCGCGGTCAGGCGCGGCCGTTCCAGCCGCTGGCCTGGTTGTTGGGCCTGGCCGGCATGGCCACCTTCGCCTACCAGTGGCTGTTCGAGGCCGAGTTGATCCAGCGTTCAGGCGAGCTGACCGGCGCCGACCTGGCGATCGGCGTCATCCTGCTGGTGCTGGTCTTCGAGGCGGCGCGGCGGGTGATGGGCATCGCTCTGCCGCTGATCTGCGGGCTGTTCCTCGCCTACGGGCTGTTCGGCGAATACCTGCCGGGCGCTCTGGCGCACCGCGGCTACGGCTTCGACCAGATCATCAACCAGCTCTCCTTCGGAACCGAGGGCTTCTATGGCACGCCCACCTACGTGTCGGCCACCTACATCTTCCTGTTCATCCTGTTCGGTGCCTTCCTCGAACAGGCTGGGATGATCCGCTTGTTCACCGACTTCGCCATGGGCCTGTTCGGCCACAAGACCGGCGGCCCGGCCAAGGTCTCGGTGGCGTCCTCGGCGCTGATGGGCACCATCACCGGCTCCGGGGTGGCCAACGTGGTGACCACCGGACAGTTCACCATCCCGCTGATGAAGCGCTTCGGCTACAAGCCGGCCTTCGCCGGAGCGGTGGAGGCCACCGCCAGCATGGGGAGTCAAATCATGCCGCCGGTGATGGGCGCGGTGGCCTTCATCATGGCCGAGACCATCAACGTGCCCTACGTCGAGGTGGCGAAGGCGGCACTGATCCCGGCGCTGCTGTATTTCGGCGCGGTGTTCTGGATGGTGCACCTGCAGGCCAAGCGAGACGGCCTCAAGGGTCTGCCCAGGGAGGAATGTCCGAGCGCCTGGGAAGCGGTTAGGCAGCGCTGGTTCCTGCTGGTTCCGCTGCTGGTGCTGGTCTTCCTGCTGTTCGCCGGCTTCACGCCGCTGTTCTCCGGCACCGTGGGCCTGGCGCTGACCGCCATCGTCATCCTCGGCTCGGCGCTGATCCTGCAGATGTCCTCCAACCTGCTGCGCCTGCTGTTCTGGATAGCCCTGGGCATCGCCTGCGCCGGCTTCTTCAAGCTGGGCATCGGCGTGGTGCTGGGGGTGGTTGCCGGGCTGGTGGTGGCCTGCTGGTTCGTCAAGGGGGGCCGCGAGACCCTGCGCACCTGCCTGTTCGCCCTGGTCGAGGGGGCCCGCCACGCCGTGCCGGTGGGCATCGCCTGCGCCCTGGTCGGGGTGATCATCGGCATCGTCTCGTTGACCGGCGTGGCCTCCACCTTCGCCGGCTACATCCTGGCCATCGGGCAGAACAACCTGTTCCTCTCGCTGGTGCTGACCATGCTCACCTGCCTGGTGCTGGGCATGGGCATTCCGACCATTCCCAACTACATCATCACCAGCTCCATCGCCGCGCCGGCGCTGCTCGATCTGGGCGTGCCGCTGATCGTTTCGCACATGTTCGTCTTCTACTTCGGGCTGATGGCCGACCTCACCCCTCCGGTGGCGCTGGCCTGCTTCGCAGCGGCGCCGATCGCCCGGGAGAGCGGCTTCCGGATCAGCCTGTGGGCGGTGCGCATCGCCACGGCGGGCTTCGTGATGCCCTTCATGGCGGTCTACGACCCGGCGCTGATGGCGCAGAGCGACAGCTGGGCGGCGATCCTCTACGTGGCGGTCAAGGCGGTCTTCGCCATTGGCCTGTGGGGCATCGCGGTGGTCGGCCATTGCAGGGCGCCGCTGGCCTGGTGGGAGCGTCTGCTGGCGGTGGCGGCCGGCTCCAGCCTGGTGCTCGCCATGCCGATCAGCGACGAGTTCGGCTATGCCCTGGGTCTGCTGCTGATCGCCCAGCATCTCTGGCGCACCCGCCGCACCGGTGCCCAGGCGCCCGCTGCCTGAGGTCGACGGGCATGCTCGGACTGTGCATGGGGCTGGCCGGGGTGGTTTGGGCGCAATTGCCGGTGGCGTCCTTCACCTTGGCCTGGACCCACAGCATCGAGAAGGTCCAATGGGAGGAGGATTACCGCGTCACGCCGGACGGGCTGCTGCTCGGCGAGGCGCGGGTCAAGGGTTCCGGCGCCGGCATGGAGATCCCGGACGGCGCCGAACTGCGCGAGGGGGCCTGGCACTACCAGCGCCGGATCCCGCCTCTGCAACCCCTGCGTCTGGGCCGTGCGCCCGAGGCTGGGGATTATCAACTGTGCCTCGACCGGCGTTGTCGCCCCCTGGGCGACTGGCTCGGCCCGCCACAAGCGGACCGGCCGGCGCTGGAACTCTGGAGCTGCGCGACCGGCTTCGGAGCGCCTGCCATGGACTAGGCTGCCGGTGCCATCCGCCTCGGCAGCCGGTCAGGGAACCCCCATGTGGCGCGAGCCCATGGGGGTTTCGTTCATTAGTGGGCGGCGTTCTCCATATTTGTAAATGATTTGTATTGACCCGTGCCGCGGCATCCTGCAAGAATATTATAGATAATGATTAGCGTTTGCGAATTGGCGAAGGCCGTGCCCCGCGGCATTCAGTTGCCAATGGACTGCTGCTAGCCATCGATCGCGCAACAGGAGAGCTTCCCTTGCAGAGCAGAATGCCCCCCCTCGCCGTGGCGCTCGTCGCGGCCTGCAGCTTCTCGTCGGCGCTGGCCGAGGAGGAGTCCGGCCAGCTGGAACTGGATGCCCTGACTGTCACCGCCAGCTCGGAGGCGAGTGCGCCGGACAGCTACCAGGCGCCGCCGAGCCGCGCCTCCACCGGCTTGAAGCTGACCCCGCGGCAGACTCCGCAGGCGATGTCCACGGTCAGCCGCGCGCAGATCGAGGACTTCCGCCTCACCAGCATCAACGAGGCGCTGAAGTTCACTCCCGGGGTCACCGTCGAGTCGGTGGAGACCGACCGCACCTACTTCACCTCCCGCGGCTTCGACATCACCAACTTCCAGTTCGACGGGGTGGGCATTCCCTTCACCTGGGGCGGCCAGGAAGGCTCGCCGGACCTGGCGCCCTTCGAGCGCATCGAGGTGGTGCGCGGCGCCAACGGCCTGATGAGCGGCAGCGGCAACCCTTCGGCGACCGTCAACTTCGTGCGCAAGCGGCCCACCGCCGATCCCCTGGCGCGCATCGACCTCACCGCCGGCTCCTGGGACAAGAGGCGCATCGAGGCGGACGTTTCCGGGGCGCTGAGCGACGCCGGCAACGTCCGCGGCCGTGCGGTCTATGCCCACGAGAAGGGCAATTCCTACCTGGACCGCTACGCCTTGGAGAAGCACGTGTTCTACGGCGTGCTGGAAGCTGACCTGGGCGAGGCCACGGTGTTCAGCCTTGGCCACACGCTGAACGAGAGCCAGGCCGACAGCCCGATGTGGGGCGCGCTGCCGCTGTTCGACTCGCTGGGCCGTTCCACCCATCTGTCGCGCTCCACCAGCACGGCGGCCGACTGGGCCTGGTGGAACAACCAGGAAGGCCGCACCTTCGCCGAGCTGACCCACAGCTTCGCCAACGACTGGCAGGCCAGGGGCACGCTCACCTACGTGAAGAAGGAGAGCGACTCCGCGCTGTTCTACGTGCTCGGCACCCCGGACGCCGCCACCGGACAGGGGCTGTCCGGCTACCCCTCGCTGTACGAGGGCGAGACCCGCCAGTGGCTGGCCGACCTGTCGCTCAGCGGGCCGTTCCGCCTTGCCGGCCGCGAGCACGAGCTGATGCTGGGCGCCAACTGGTACAAGTCGGAAGTGGAGGATCTATCCTTCTACATCCCCGGCTTCTTCGTGCCGGTGCCGACGAAGGACATCTATGCCGGGGACTTCCCCAAGCCGGCTAGCTGGGTCAACCCCGACGGCGCCGAGTACGAGGACAGGCAGAAGAGCTTCTACACGGCAGCGCGCCTCAGCCTGAGCGACGCCCTGTCCCTGGTGCTGGGCGCCCGGGCCATCAAGCTGGAGACCAGCGGGCAGTCCTACGGGGTGGATCGGGCCCGCGAGGATGACGACATCCTGCCCTATGCCGGGCTGGTCTACGACCTGAACGAGCAGTTCTCCGTGTACGCCAGCTACACCGAGATCTTCAACCCGCAGAAGGAGATGGGCGCCGACCTGCGCCGCCTCGACCCCATCGAGGGGGAGAACTACGAAGTGGGGATCAAGGGCGAGCTGTTCGACGGCCGGCTCAACGTCGCCGCGGCGGTGTTCCGCACCAAGCAGTCCAACGTGGCCGAGTCCCTCGGCTTCGACCTCGGCAGCGGCCAGCAGATCTACGAGGGCGTCGACTACCTGAGCGAAGGCTACGAGCTGGAAGTCTCCGGCGAGCTGCTGCCGGACCTGCAGGTGATGGGCGGCTACACCTTCGTGGACATCCAGAACGCTGACCACAGCCACGGCCGCACCTACGCGCCCAAGCATCTGCTGCGCGCCTCCACGGTCTACCGCCTGCCGCAGCTGCCGCAGCTGAAGGTCGGTGCCAACCTCAGCTGGCAGGACGACATTCACCGCGAGGTGGGCCTGCCGGACGGCAGTACCGGGCGCGTCGAGCAGGACGCCTACGCCCTGGTCGGCCTGATGGCCAGCTACGACTTCGCCCCCAACTGGAGCCTGGCGGCCAACCTCAACAACCTGACCAACGAGAAGTACATCACCAGCCTGTACTGGGATCAGAGCTTCTACGGCGCGCCGCGCAACGCCAGCCTGACCCTGAGCTGGAAGTACTGAATCCGCCCCGGCGCCGGTCCGGGAAGGCCGGCGCTTAGAGGATCGGCGAGATCAGCCGGGCCACGCGCATGCCCAGCTGGCGCAGGCGGGCGATGTTCTGGTCGTCATCCTCGCCGATCTCCACGGACCGGCTGAAGTCCTCCTCGAGCATGTCGCGGACCTGCCCGGCCAGACCCGTGTCGTGGGTCAGCAGCATCACCTCGAAGTTCAGGCGAAACGAGCGGTTGTCCAGGTTGGCGCTGCCGATGGCGCAGCTGTCGTCGTCGATCAGCACCACTTTCTGGTGCAGGAAGCCCGGTTGGTAGCGGAACACGCGGATGCCTGCGCGTACCGCCTCGAAGGCGTACAGGCTGGAGGCGGCGTAGACGATGCGGTGGTCCGGGCGCCCGGGGATCAGGATGCGCACGTCCACGCCGCGCAGCACCGCCAGGTGCAGGGCGGCGAACACCGCCTCGTCGGGGATGAAGTAGGGGGTGGTGATCCACAGTCGCTGGCGTGCCGAGTGGATGGCCTCGACGAAGAACAGCGAACAGGTGTCCTGCGGATCGGCCGGGCCACTGGCGATCAGCTGGCAGAACATCCCGCCCTGGCCAAGCCGTGCCGGCAGCAGCAGTGGCGGCAGGCGGCGGGTGGCCCAGTACCAGTCCTCGGCGAAGGTCTCCTGCAGGCAGGTCAGCACCGGCCCGCGCACCTCCGCGTGGGTATCCCGCCAGGGCGCCAGCGGTGGCTTGAGGCCGAGATACTCGTCGCCGACGTTGTGGCCGCCGACGAAGCCCACCTCGCCGTCCACCACCACGATCTTGCGGTGGTTGCGGAAGTTGATCTGGAAGCGGTTGAGCATCCCGCGGCGGGTGGTGAAGGCGTGCACCTGCACGCCGCCGGCGCGCAGCCGCTCGACGTAGGCGCTCGACAGGGTGTGGCTGCCGATGCCGTCGTAGAGCAGGTAGACGCCTACCCCGGCGGCCGCACGGGCGATCAGCAGGTCGGCGAGACGGCGGCCAAGGGGGTCGTCGCGGAGGATGAAGAACTGCACCAGCACCGCGCGGCGTGCCGCGGCGATGGCGGCGAAGATCGCCTCGAAGGTGGCCTGGCCGTCCACCAGCAGGCGTACCTGGTTGTGTGCCAGTGGCGGCATCGGGCTCAGCCGTGGCAGGGCCAGCAGCTTGTCGGAACGGGTGGCCTGGCGCGCTGCCAGGGCCTCGGCGACCCAGGGCCGCCAGTCGAGCGCGGCCATGGCCTCGTGCATCTCCCGGTTGGCCTGACGCCGCGCGCGGATGTAGGCGTCGAAGCGGCTGCGGCCGAACACCAGGTAGGGCAGCAGGGTCAGGTAGGGCATGAACAGCAGCGACAGCGCCCAGGCAATGGCGCCCTGGGCCGTGCGCACGCTGAGCACGGCATGGATCGCCGCCACCACGCCGAGCAGCTGGACGAAAGCGATCAGGTAACCCAATAGGTGGGGGATTGAGGCGAGATCCATTCCGGCTACTGGTTCGGGAAGGTCGCACCAGACTACCTGCTCCGCCGCCGCATTCAATCCCCCGGCCAGTTCCAGCGGCTCTCCGCCACCGCGTCGTGGGCGTGCAGGCTCTCGGCGTGCTCGACCCGCACCTGGAATCCGGCCAGCATGGGCAGGGTGCGCAGGCAGCGGCTCAGGCGTCGCGCGGCATCCTCGCAGAACATCGGGTTCTGCCCGTTGGCCAGGGCGAAGGCCTGCTCGTCGGCGCGCTTCACCGCGGTCTGCAGGGCGGTGCCCAAGGCCGCCTCCAACGGCTCGATCAGCTCGAGCACGGGCAGCGTCGTGCAGCCGGCGGCCAGGCGCACGCGGATCCGGGCTGTGCTGCGCTGGCTGTGCGGGGTGGCGACTATCCCCTGGGCGCTGCCAATCCAGGCGAGGACCGCGGCATGGTCTGGGGTGCGGCCGGCGAAATCGGTGGCGAAACGCTGCTGGATCAACTGGCGGGCCAGGGCGGCGGAGCAGGGGCAGGTGGAGGAATAGCCGATCTCCAGGCCGAGTTCCACGTGAAACCCCCGGGCGTCCAGGCAGGCATCCAGCTGCAGCGGATAGGCCTTCCAGCCGGCCAGGGGGCTGACCA
The DNA here is from genome assembly GCF_000364625.1 of Pseudomonas thermotolerans DSM 14292. GTDB lineage: Bacteria > Pseudomonadota > Gammaproteobacteria > Pseudomonadales > Pseudomonadaceae > Aquipseudomonas > Aquipseudomonas thermotolerans. The sequence continues at coordinate 39,553 of NZ_KB822616.1, read as the reverse complement.
GCGCCGGCCGCTCGAGCAGTGCCTCCAGGCGCAGGGCAAGATTGGCTCGGCGGGACAGTCCGGAATGGCTGGCCAGGAAGTCTGCCAGCACCCGGTGCAGCAGCGCTGGGGTCAGTTCCTCCTGTTGCAGTGCCGCGAGGGCCAGGTACAGGCGCGACATGTGGATGCCGCGCGCCCGGCCGTCGGCCAGGTCCACCCCAGCGTCGGCCCGCGCCGCCTGGCGCTGGCCGGCGAGGATCACCGGCAGGGCGATGCCGCACATGCCCACCCAGTCGAGGGGAAGGGGCTGATCGGGACTGGCTTGGCTGGCGATGTCGGGCAAGGCATTCATCGGCTATCTCGGCGATTGGTTGATCTGTATTGTTATAATATAACATTATCAGCTTCGGGCAGCGGCCATAGAGAGCTGCTGCGTTACTTCCCCCGATTTCCGAGAGAGAACCATGGATACCCGCCTTCCCGTCACCGTTCTGTCCGGCTTCCTGGGCGCCGGCAAGAGCACCCTGCTCAACCATGTGCTGAAGAACCGCGCCGGCCGCCGGGTGGCGGTGATCGTCAACGACATGAGCGAGATCAACATCGACGCCAGCGAGGTGCAGCGCGACATCAGCCTGTCCCGGGGCGAGGAGCGCCTGGTGGCGATGAGCAACGGCTGCATTTGTTGCACCCTGCGCGAGGACCTGCTTGAGGAGGTCAGCCGCCTGGCCCGGGAAGGGCGCTTCGACTACCTGCTGATCGAGTCCACCGGGATCGCCGAGCCCCTGCCGGTGGCCGAGACCTTCACCTTCCGCGATGCCCAGGGCCAGAGCCTCTCCGACCTGGCACGCCTGGACACCCTGGTCACCGTGGTGGACGGGGTGAACTTCCTGCGCGACTTTCAGGCCGCGCCCAGCCTGGAGAGTCGCGGGGAAAGCCTGGGCGGCGAGGACGAACGGACCCTCACCGACCTCTTGATCGACCAGGTGGAGTTCGCCGACGTGCTGCTGATCAGCAAGACCGACCTGATCGGCGCCGAGGAGCTGGCCGAGCTGACCGCCATCCTGCGTAGCCTCAACACCCAGGCGGAGATCCTGCCGATGCGTCTGGGCCAGGTGCCCCTGGAGAAGATCCTCGACACCGGGCGCTTCGACTTCGCACGGGCCGCCCAGGCCCCCGGCTGGCTCAAGGAGCTGCGCGGCGAGCACGTCCCGGAAACCGAGGCCTACGGCATCGCCTCCGGCAGCTACCGGGCGCGCCGGCCGTTCCACCCGCAGCGCTTCTACGAGTTCCTGACCCGCGAATGGGACAACGGCCGCCTGCTGCGCTCCAAGGGCTACTTCTGGCTGGCCAGCCAGCACCGCGAGGCGGGCAGCTGGTCCCAGGCCGGCGGGCTGATGCGCCATGGCCCGGCCGGCTTCTGGTGGCGCTACGTGCCGCGCGAGCACTGGCCGCAGGACGAGGACAGCCTGCGCAGCATCCTCGCCAACTGGGAGGCCGAGGTGGGCGACTGCCGCCAGGAGCTGGTGTTCATCGGCCAGCACATCGACTTCGCGCGGCTCAGCGCCGAGCTGGATGCCTGCCTGCTCGACGACGACGAAATGGCCGCCGGCCCAGAGGCTTGGCAGCGCCTGGACGATCCCTTCGGGCCCTGGAGCGCGCCGGCCGCCTAACGGGCGAACCAGACCCCGTGGCTCTGCCGCTCGCAGTAGGGCTTGAGGTAGGCGGCGTCGCTGGCCACCCCGTAGTAATGGATGTCCTGGCGGTAGGGCAGGTTGCCGACCTGGGCATTGCGACAGACGCCGAAGGCGCCCTGTGGACACTTTTCCAGGTGCTCCACCTCGACCTTCTGGCCCTTCAGCTGCGGCTGGCAGAAGCCGTTGCGGAACAGCTGTGCCGGGATGCTGCGGTTCTCCTGGCAGACCTTGACGTCCAGGCGGTCGCCCTGGCTGTGCACCAGGCAGGCCTCGGCGCGGGCCAGAAGCGGCAGGGTGGAACACAACAGGACGAGCAGGCGGCGCATGGGGCTGGTCTCCGGACGCGAAGGCCTGCACTCTAGGACCTTTGCCATCCTGCGGACAACCATCCCCGTGCTTTCCCGGATTCCCACCCACCTGATCGCTGGCCCGCTGGGCGCCGGCAAGACCAGCCTGATCCGCCAGCTGCTCGCCCAGCGCCCGGCGGACGAACGCTGGGCGGTGCTGATCAACGAGTTCGGCCAGATCGGCCTGGACGCCGCCTTGCTGAGCGAGGGGGACGACGGAGTGCAGCTCGCCGAGGTGGCCGGCGGCTGCCTGTGCTGCGTCAACGGCGCGCCCTTCCAGGTCGGCCTGGCCCGCCTGCTGCGCCGCGCCCGGCCGCAGCGCCTGCTGATCGAACCCTCTGGGCTGGGCCATCCGGACCGCCTGCTGCGCCAGTTGGGCGAAGCGCCCTGGGACGAGGTGCTGACCGTTCAGCCGCTGGTGCTGGTGCTGGATGCCGCCGCTCTGGCCGCCGGCGATGCGCTGCCGGCGGCGCAGCGCGAGGCCCTGGATGGCGCCGGGCTGCTGGTGCTGAACAAGGCGGAACACCTCGATGCCGCAGCGCGCGACCGGGTACAGGCCAGTCTGCCGGCGCGGCCGCTGTACTGGACCAGCCAGGGCCGCCTGCCGTTGACCGCACTGCCCGGCCACGATATGCGCGCCGGCGAACCGGCGGCGGACGGGCTGCCGCCGGGGGTGGAGGCGCCGCCACTCGTCTGGCGCACGCCGGCCGAGCCGGTCTGCCTGACCCAGGCGCAGGTCGAGGGCTGGAGCATCGGCTGGCGCTGGCATCCCAGCCAGCGCTTCGAACTGCTGCGCCTCCAGCAGTGGCTGGGCGGCCTGCCCTGGCGGCGCGCCAAGCTGGTGATGCACAGCAACGCCGGTTGGCTGTCGGCCAACGCCCTGGCCGGCGAGGCGCTGCAGTGGCGTTCCAGCGAGTGGCGTCGGGACTCGCGCCTGGAGCTGATCTTCGCCGCGCCCCAGGACGTGTCGGCGCTGCAGGCGGGGATGGTGGCCTGCCGCCTGGAGCCGGAGCAGGGCTGAGACGCTACCGAGCGTTCGAGTCGCGCTCAGGTACTTCTTTCGGCCAACGAAAAACGGGCCCAGCAGGGCCCGTTTCCGTGTGCGGCCGGGATCAGTCCTGGTTCATCCGCGAGTGGGTGCGAGTGTCCTTCATGAATACGTACACCAGCAGCGAGCAGGCGATGCAGGCGGTGACGTACCAGTAGAACCCACTCTCCATGCCGATGCTCTTGAACCACAGCGCCACGTACTCGGCGGTGCCGCCGAAGATCGACACGGTCAGCGCGTAGGGCAGGCCGACGCCCAGCGCGCGGATCTCGGTGGGGAACAGCTCGGCCTTGACCACGGCGTTGATCGAGGTGTAGCCGCTGACGATGACCAGCGCCGCCATGATCAGGAAGAACGCGCCCCACCAGGTCTCGATGGTATGCAGCGTGCTGAGGATCGGGTAGGTGAACAGGGTGCCCAGCACGCCGAAGGCGATCAGGATCGGGCGGCGGCCGATCCTGTCGGAGAGCCCGCCGACTATGGGTTGCAGCAGCATGAACAGGAACAGCGTGGCGGCCGAGATCATGGTCGAGTCGCCCTTGCTCATGCCCACGGTGTTCACCAGGTACTTCTGCATGTAGGTGGTGTAGGTGTAGAAGGCCAGGGTGCCGCCCATGGTCAGGCCGACCACGGTGAGCACTTCCTTGGGATGACGCAGCAGGGTGCGCAGCAGGCTTTCCTTCGGCTTGTCCTTCTTCCTGGTGAAGGACTCGGTCTCCTCCATGCCGCGGCGCAGGAACATGGCGATCACCGCGCACAGGGCGCCGATCAGGAAGGGCACGCGCCAGCCCCAGCTTTCCAGCTGTTCGGTGGACAGCACCTGCTGGAGGATGATCAGCACCGCCAGGGCGATCAACTGGCCGGAAATCAGGGTCACGTACTGGAAGCTGGAGAAGAAGCCGCGCTGCTCCTGGGTCGCCATCTCCGACAGGTAGGTGGCCGAAGTGCCGTATTCGCCGCCCACCGAGAGGCCCTGCAGCAGGCGCGCGATCACCAGCAGGATGGGCGCGGCGACGCCGATGGTGTCGTAGCCGGGCGTCAGGGCGATGATCAGCGAGCCGAAGCACATCAGCAGAACCGAGGCCAGCAGGGCGGCCTTGCGGCCCTTGCGGTCGGCGTAGATGCCCATCAGCCAGCCGCCGAGAGGCCGCATCAGGAAGCCCACGGCGAAGATCGCTGCGGTGTTGAGCAACTGGGCGGTCATGTCGCCCTGGGGGAAGAAGGCCTTGGCGAAGTACAGCGAGAAGGCTGCGTAGACGTACCAGTCGTACCACTCGACCAGGTTGCCTATCGAACCACTGAGAATCGACTTGATGCGTTGCGATGTCGTGCGGGGTGCTGCAGAGGCAGTCAGGGTACCGGCGTGATCCATATCTTTCCTCGACGCGTTCTCGATGGGTTGTTGTTGTGGGGGGCCGCTGTGCGGCGGCGCCTGGGGGCGGGGCCGTAGCAGGAGCTGTGCCAGGGGCGCAAAGCCCGGAAATGGAGCGGTTTCGGGGGGCGTCGCGGGGCTCGTGAGCGGAATCCCGCCGATGCTGGATTGGTCGTGAGCAGGATTCCGCCGGCGACGGCTCCGGTCGTGCCGATCCTGCAGGGAGGTCGTCACTGGCACGGACGCCCCGCTCCCTGGGGGAGGGAGAATGGCGGGGGCGGCGGTGCCGGGGATTGCTGCGCCGCGCCTACGAGTACTGCCGACCCGACCACTGCAGCGGACGGCCCGCTTCGGATACACTGCGCCCAGTCGTTTCGAGGCCCGTTCGATGCACTTGATTCCCTGGTCGCACCCTACCTCCGCCGGCTTCACCCTGCGTGGCTGGCACAGCGAGCCGTCCGGCAGGCCGCTGCTGCACTTCCTGCACGGCAACGGCTTCTGCGGGCGCACCTACGAGCCCATGCTGCGTCTGCTGGCGGCGGACTTCGATCTCTGGCTGTGCGACGTCCAGGGCCATGGCGACAGCGACCACGGCGGGCGCTTCCGCGGCTGGAACCGCAGTGCCGAGCTGGCGGTGGAGGCCTTCGAGGCCGGCCTCGGGCGCTTCGGTTCGGTGCCGCGCTTCGCCTGCGGACACAGCTTCGGCGGGGTGCTGAGCTGCCTGATCCTCGCCAAGTGGCCGACGCTGTTCCGCCGCGCGGTGCTGCTCGACCCGGTTCTGTTCACCCCGGCGATGATCGGGCTGATGAGCTTCGCCGAGGTGCTCGGTCTGCACCGACGGCATAGCATGGCGGCGCGGGCTGCGGCGCGGCGCAGCCGCTGGCCGGACCGCCAGGCCGCCTACCAGGCGCTGCACGGTCGCGGCATCTACCGGGGCTGGACCGACGCCGCGCTCCGGGCCTACGTTGAACACGCGCTGGTCGAGGTGGACGGCGGCGTCGAGCTGAAGTGCCGGCCGAGCCGGGAGGCGGAGATCTTCGCCTCCTGCCCGAAGCGCCTGTGGCCGTCGCTGGCGCGCATCGAAACTCCCAGCCTGATCCTCTACGGCCTGACCACCTATCCCTTCGTCGCCAGGTCGGTGGCCCGGCTCACCGCCCGCAACCCGCACGTCAGCGCCCGCCAGGTGCCCGGCGGGCACTGCTTCATGCAGGAGTTCCCCGAGGACAGCGCGCAGCGGGTGGCGGACTTCTTGTTGCGGCGCGAATCGAGATGACGAGCCCTGATCCCGTCCGTCTGCGCGTCTGGCAGGCGCTGGCCAGCCTCTGGCTGGACACCGAGCTGCAGGATCACCAGCTGCGCTGGATCGCCGCCGAGCTGCGCGCCAGCGGGCTGCCGCGGGAGGAACTGGAGGCCATCTACCTGTACGAGGTGGCGCCGCTGCTGTGGCCCAACCTGTGGACCCCGGCCGGGGCCTGGGCGGGCTTCGATGCCGCCTGGCTAGCCGCCGGCTGCGAGCGCAACCGGCAGCGCCGGGCGAGCCGCTGGCATCGCGGCAAGTGCCGGCTGCTGCGCTGGCTGATGACCGGGGCGACCCTCGGCGATTGGCGTCAGGTACAGCTGTTACTGGATCAGGAATTCCACTGATCGTGCTGGCGGCGCCAGTCGCTCAGGGAGATCACCTTGGCGGCCGAGCGGGCCGCCGGGTGCTCCAGGGGCGGTTCGCTCGCCGCCTCGGCCCGGGCGTCGAAGGGATGCGGGGCCAGCTCGATGCGCCCCAGGTGACGGCCGAACAGGGTGATGCTGCCGGGGTGGCGCTGTTCGCCGGTGACCGTGAACTCGAAGGCGTAGGTCCGCGCAAGGCGCTTGCGGCCACGGGCGTCGGGGACCAGGGCGATGCGCCGCAGGGCGACGTTGTCGTCGAGCAGCAGCACGTCGGCGCGCGCGCAGTGCTGGCGGACCAGCTCCAGGGCGCGTTCGCGCAGGCCATGGGCATGCCACAGCCAGGCGCCGGCGGTGGCGATCAGCAGCAGGACGAACAGGTTACCCAGGGTCAGCATGGCGGTTCCGTCAGGGACAGGGGCATCCAGCTTATCACCGCCGCCCGGCCAGGGAAGGGCCCGCCGGGAGGACGGGCGGCTCAGGCGGCTCTGGAGTCCGGGGTCGCTTGTCCCGGACGGAGCCGTCACCTGGGGCGATCTTCCGCTCGCTCATCATCACCAGGTCGCGGCCGGTCTCCGGCATCACGCCGATCTCCGACAGCTCGTGGGACAGCTCCCTGTCGGCGACGAAGCCGGGATGAGGGGCCGACCAAGATCCCGGCGATCAGCTAGGCGACCAGCGGCGCCAGGCGCAGACGGGTGGTCAGGGCGCTGAGGAAGTAGGCGAGCGCCAAGCCGACGGCGATGGTGGCGATCAGGGGCGCATGCGGGGCATCGAAGCTCTCGGAGGCGCCGCGCGGCGGGCCATCCAACCCGGCTGTCGCGCCCCTTTCGGAACGGTCGTTTTCAACGGAATGCGGCAGACGTGACGGGCGCGCCGCCGGCTCATTCATCGCGGATGTCCCGGTAGCGGCGCTCCAGTTCCTGGCGCAGGGCGCGGCGCTGCTCGCCCTGGCGGAAGCGCCGGCGCTCCTCGGCGGTCTTCGGCTCGCGCGGCGGCACCCGGCAGGGCTTGCCGTGCTCGTCTACGGCGACCATGGTGAAGAAACAGCTGTTGGTGTGGCGCACCGACTTCTCGCGGATGTTCTCGGTGATCACCTTGATGCCGATCTCCATAGAGGTGGTGCCGGTGTAGTTGACCGAGGCGAGGAAGGTGACCAGCTCGCCGACGTGGATCGGCTGGCGGAACACCACCTGGTCCACCGAGAGGGTCACCACGTAGCTGCCGGCGTAGCGGCTGGCACAGGCGTAGGCCACCTCGTCGAGGTACTTGAGCAGGGTTCCGCCGTGGACGTTGCCGGAGAAGTTGGCCTTGTCCGGGGTCATCAGGACGGTCATGGTGAGTTGGGCGGCGCCGGCTTCCATCGTGCGACTCCTTGATGGTCAGGGGGGATCGGTCGCACGGCGGAAAGCGCGGGACAGCGGCTGGGCGACGCTGCGCTGCTCCCAGCCGCATCAGGCCGAACATCTGCGTTCGGAGATTCTATCACGCGTGGGTCAGGTACCAGCGCCAGTCCTGCTCGCCCACCTCGCCCATGAACTGCCGGTATTCCTGCCACTTGATGGCCAGGAACACCTTGAGGAAATCGCCGCCGAAGGCCTCCTCGGCCCAGGACGAGCGCTCCAGGGCGTGCAGGGCGGTGAGCCAGTCGGTGGGCAGGAGCTCGCGCGCCTGCTCGTAGCCGTTGCCCTGGACGGCCGGACCGGGATCGCACTGGTGGCGGATGCCGTAGTGGATGCCGGCGAGCACCGCGGCGGCGGCCAGGTAGGGGTTGGCGTCGGCGCCGCAGATGCGGTGCTCGATATGCCGGCTATTGGCCGGGCCGCCGGGCACGCGGAAGGACACGGTGCGGTTGTTGACCCCCCAGCTCTTGGCCAGGGGCGCGTAGCTGTTGGCCTGGAAGCGGCGGAAGGAGTTGGCGTTGGGGCAGAAGATAGCCAGGGAGTCGAGCAGGGTGGCCATCATCCCGCCGATCGCCTGGCGCAGCAGCGGGGTGCCTTCCGGGTCCTCGGCAGCGAACAGGTTGTTGCCCTGTTCGTCGGCCAGGCTGACGTGCAGGTGCAGGCCGCTGCCGGCCAGGTCGCCGAACGGTTTGGCCATGAAGCAGGCCTGCAACCCGTGCTTGTTGGCCACGCCCTTGACCAGGCGCTTGTAGCGGATGCCCTCGTCGATCGCCTGGAGGGCGTCGAAGCGGTGCTCCAGGGTCAGTTCCAGCTGCCCGGGGGCGTATTCGGAGATCGCCGTGCGCAGCGGCAGGCTCTGGGCCTCGCAGGCGGCGTAGAGATCGTCGAGGAACGGCTGCAGCTGCTCCAGCTCGTAGACCCCGTAGACCTGCGGCGCCTGCGGGCGGCTGCCGTTCATCTGCAGCGCCGGCTGCGGGCGGCCTTGGGTGTCGCGCCGCTGGTCCAGCAGATAGAACTCCAGCTCGACGGCCATCACCGGGTGGTAGCCGTCGGCCTTCAGGCGCTCGATGGCGCGCACCAGCACATGGCGTGGGTCGGCGGGGGTGGCCGGCAGGCCGCGTTCGGGGTGCATGCTGACCTGGAACTGCCCGGTGGGCACGTTGCGCCAGGGCTGCAGGGTCAGGCTGCCGGGCAGCGGGTAGGTCCAGCAGTCGGCGTCGGCGACCTCCCAGACCAGGCCGCTGGCTTCCACGTCCTCGCCCTGGATGGTCAGGGCGAGGATCGAGCTGGGCAGCGGCCGGCCGTTCTCGTAGACGGCGAGCAACTCGTCGCGGTGCAGCAGCTTGCCGCGCGGCACACCGTTGGCGTCGATGAGGATCAGCTCGAAGCTGCGCACCTCGGGGTGCCGGGCGAGGAAGTCACGGGCTTCCTGGGGATTGGCGAATTGCATGGTGGTGTCCTTGCGTCTCTTCCCCCCTGGGGAGAGGGTAGTTCAGGCCCAGCAGGGCGGTTTGCCCCTCGCTCCGCTCCTGTCCTGGCGGTAGAGGGGCTGGCGGTTCGGCGTGCTGCGCCCGGGCTGGGCCTCCCTGTCCCCCTGGGGCAGGGGGGCGGGGAGGCTCCCCACCGGCGCGGGGAAGGGCGGTTCAGAGCCTTGCTCCGGGAATCGCCAGCAGCTCGCCGAGGCCCTGGTCGAGGGTGGCGATCAGCCGGTCGACGTCTTCCGCCGTGGTGCTCGGGCAGCACAGGGTCATGTTGTGGAACGGGGTGATCAGGATGCCGCGGTTGATCAGGTACAGGTGCAGGGCCATCTGCAGCTCGTCGTGGAAGGCCGCCTCGGCCTCGGCGCCGGTCTTCGGCGGCTGCGCGCAGAACTGGAATTCGCAGCGCGCGCCCAGCTCGGTCACCGACCACTCGAGGCCATGTTTTGCGATCAGCCCGCGGAAGCCCTCAGCCAGCCGCGCGGCCAGCGGCAGCATGTGGTCGTAGGCGGCCTGGGTCATCACCTCTTCGAGGTTGGCGCGCATGCAGTGCATGGCCAGGGCGTTGGCCGACAGGGTGGTGCCCATGCCGCTGTGGCCGTGGCCCTGGTTGTGCTGGCTGGCGCGCTGGCGGGCTGCGCTCATCGCCTCGGCCATGGCCGCGCTGCAGCCGAACACCCCGCAGGGCACCCCGCCGGCGATCGGCTTGCCGAGTACGAAGAAGTCCGGGTCGAGGTTCCACAATCTGGTGCAGCCGCCGATGCCGGTGGAGATGGTGTGGGTCTCGTCGATGATCAGCAGGCTGCCGTACTTGCGGGTCAGCTCGCGGCACTGCTGCAGGAAGCCCGGTTCGGGCAGGACCATGCCGATGTTGGTCATCGCCGGCTCGCAGAGCAGCGCGCAGACATCGCCTTCCGCCAGCGCGGCCTCCAGGGCGGCGACATCGTTGAAGGGGATGGCGCGGCTGTACTGAGTCAGGTCGTAGGCCTGGCCGATCAGTCCGGCGCGGTGCACCGTCCGTCCGTCGCGCTGGCGGACCATGGCGTCGTCCACGGTGCCGTGGTAGCAGCCGTCGAACACCAGCAGAGTCTTGCGTCCGGTGATCGCCCGCGCCCAGCGCACCACGTAGCGGTTGGCGTCGGTGGCGGTGGCGGTGACCTGCCAGTAGGGCAGGCCGAAGCGCTGGGCGAGCAGCTCGCCGCAAACCACTGCGTCTTCGCCGGGCAGCATGGTGGTCAGGCCGTTGCCGGCCTGCTCGGCGAGGGCCCGGGCGATGGGCTCCGGCGAGTGGCCGAACATGGTGCCGGTGTCGCCCAGGCAGAAGTCCACGTATTCGTGACCGTCCGCGTCGTAGAAGCGCGCGCCCTTGGCGCGTTCGACGAACAGCGGCACCGGTGTCGACCAGTCGGCCATCCAGTGCATGGGCACGCCGCCGTACAGGGAGTGCCGAGCCCGTTCGGCAAGGGCTACGGATTTCGGGTTGCGTTCCAGGAAGCGGGCGCGCTCGCGTGCGGCGAACTGCTCGACGGCGGCGGGGCTGATACCACTGGCGGTCATTTCGAACACCTCGTTTTATTTTTGAAACATAGTGCATTTGTGATCACAATTCTGTCAATCTTTCCTAAAGGCGCCTTGTTCAAGGCGGATGGAACGAAATTGTGATCACGGGAGCTGGAAGATGACCGGAACATTGGTGGGCCAGGTGGTCCTGGTCAGCGGCGCCGGGGCTCGCGACGGCATCGGCATGGCCATCGCCCGCGAGCTGGCCCGGCAGGGCGCCCGGGTGCTGCTCACCGCCAGCAGCGAGCGCGTTCAGCAGCGCGTAGCCGAGCTCGCGGCCGAGGGCTTCACCGCCGCCGGGGCGGTCGCCGATCTCACCGACGAGGTCCAGGTACGCCGTCTGGCCGACTGGGCACAGGGGCAGTTCGGTCCGCTGCAAATCCTGGTCAACAACGCCGGGATGGCCATGCAAGGCAGTCCGGAGCCCTTCGTCGAGCTGGCCGACATGGATCTGGCCACCTGGCAGCTGTCCCTGGACCGCAACCTGGGCAGCGCCTTCCTGCTCACCCGTGCCCTGCTGCCCGGGATGCTCGCCCAGGGCTACGGGCGCATCGTCAACATCAGTTCCACCACCGGCAGCCGCGGCGCCAATCCCGGCGAGGCCGCCTATGCCGCGGCCAAGGCCGGGATGCTCGGCCTTTCCATGAGCCTCGCCCTGGAAGTGGCGAAGCGCGGCGTCACCGTCAACTGCGTGGCCCCGGGGTGGATAGCCACTGGCTCGAGCACCGAGGAAGAGCGCCGCGCCGCCCGGTACACGCCCATGGGGCGCGCCGGGCGTCCCGAGGAGGTGGCCGCCGCGGTGGCCTTCCTGGCCTCGCCGGCAGCCAGTTACATCACCGGCGAGGTGCTGGTGGTGGACGGCGGCAACTGCCTGATCGAGAACAAGGCGCCCTGACGTTTTTTCATTCAGCAACTTCACTGGAGCAGCCATGCGCAACTGCAGTCTGACCTTCGCCCAACTGCCGGCCCCACCGGCAGACAACCTGCAAGAACAGCTCTACCAGAGCATCCGCGCCGACCTTCTGGCCGGTCGTTACGCCCCCGGCCAGGCCCTGAAGATCCGCGACCTGGCCCGCCAGTGGGGGACCAGCGCCATGCCGGTGCGCACCGCCCTGCAGCGCCTGGTGGCGGAAGGCGCCCTGGAGGGCGAACCGCAACGCTCGCTGCGGGTTCCGCCGATGACCCGCGAACGCTACGAACAGCTGCTGCCGGTGCGCCTGGCCCTGGAAGGCCTGGCCGTGGAGCTGGCGGTGCCCAGGCTGAGCCCCGAGGACCTGGAGTGCCTGCGCCACTGCGTGGCGGCCATGCAGAACGCGGTACAGCAGGGCAGCGTCGCGCAGTACCTGGACCAGAACAGCCATTTCCACCTGCATCTCTACCAGCGCTGCGCCAATCCCCTGCTGCTGCGCATGATCGATTCGCTGTGGCTGCAGGTTGGCCCCTTCTTCAACCGCCTGTTCAGCGAGGCGGACCTGTCGCTGCGCCTCAACCAGTTCCACGCCGAGGTGCTCGCCGCTCTGGAGCGCGGCGACGCGACCGCGGCGCGCCAGGCGCTGGAACAGGATCTCAGGTACTTCGGCCACTACCTGCTCGGCCTGCTGGCCTTGGAGGAACAGACCCGGCTTTGATGTTTCAGAGTGTGTCGCAAGGCCATGGCGGGCCTGCCGAGGCTCTACAATCGGGGCCGCGGAGGCTCGGCCGGGAACGGCGGAGGCTCGGCGGATCGATTGTCACCGTGCCCTTGCACCCTCTTCTCCACCCCAGACGCTTCGGCAGCCGGCTGCCGACCCGGCGCTCCTCGACCGTGCCGGGCCCGGACCGACGCTATGCTTGCCGGGCGGACAGCCGTCGCGGTCCGTGCGTCGGGGCCTGAGCGGGCCGGTGGCGGCCGGTCGAGCGGCATGGTTTATTGGCCGCCGGTCGGGGTGGCAAACTCGGTCTGGCCGAATCTGCGGGACAGGCCTCGCTCACGCCCGGGGGCTCTTCGGACGGCCCTCCGGTAACCATTGCCCGGGACAAGTCGCATGCTGTTGTGCTGGATCGTACTACTGCCCTTCGTCGGCAGCCTGCTTGCCGCCCTGCTGCGGGCCAACGCGCGCAACCTGGAGGCCTGGCTGGCCGGGTCGGTGGCGTTCGCCTGCCTGCTGCTGACCCTGCTGCTGCACCCGCAGGTGGCCGCGCAGGGCGTGCTGCGCTTCGAGATTCCCTGGGCGCCAGCCTGGGGCCTGGTGCTGATCCTGCGCATGGACGGCTTCGCCTGGCTGTTCTCCTTGCTGGTCAGCGGCATTGGCCTGCTGGTGGTGCTCTACGCCCGCTACTACATGTCGCCGAAGGATCCGGTGCCGCGCTTCTTCTCCTTCCTGCTGGCCTTCATGGGCGGCATGCTCGGCCTGGTGCTGTCCGGCAACCTGATCCAGCTGGCGCTGTTCTGGGAGCTGACCAGCCTGACCTCGTTCATGCTGATCGGCTACTGGTACCACCGTGCTGATGCCCGCCGCGGCGCGCGCATGGCCTTCACGGTGACCGCCGCCGGCGGCCTGTGCCTGCTGGTGGGGTTGATCCTGCTCGGCCAGGTGGTCGGTAGCTACGACCTGGACGCGGTGCTGGCCGCCCGCGAGGCGATCCAGGCGCACCGCTGGTACCTGGCGATCCTGATCCTGGTGGCCCTGGGCGCGCTGACCAAGAGCGCCCAGTTCCCCTTCCACTTTTGGCTGCCGCGGGCCATGGCGGCGCCCACCCCGGTGTCCGCCTTCCTGCACTCGGCGACCATGGTCAAGGCCGGGGTGTTCATCCTCGCCCGGCTCTGGCCGGTGCTTTCCGGCACCGAGGCGTGGAGCTGGATCATCGGCTCGGCGGGCCTGCTGACCCTGCTGATCGGCGCCTTCCTGGCGATCTTCCAGCATGACCTCAAGGGCCTGCTGGCCTACTCGACCATCAGCCACCTGGGGTTGATCACCCTGCTGCTCGGCATGGGGTCGCCCCTGGCCGCCGTGGCGGCGATCTTCCACCTGCTCAACCACGCCACCTTCAAGGCCTCGCTGTTCATGGCCGCGGGGATCATCGACCACGAGAGCGGCACGCGCGACCTGCGCCGGCTCAGCGGTCTGCGCCGGCAGATGCCGATCACCGCCACCCTGGCGATCGTCGCGGCGGCCTCTATGGCCGGGGTGCCGCTGCTCAACGGCTTCCTCTCCAAGGAGATGTTCTTCGCCGAGGCGGTCAGCGCCGGCGACAGCCGGAACTGGTACCTGTCGGCGGCGGCCACCGTGGCCGGGGCCTTCAGCGTCTGTTACTCGCTGCGCTTCGTCTACGAGGTGTTCTTCGGCCCCAGCGCCACTGACCTGCCCAGCACGCCCCACGAGCCGCCGCACTGGATGCGCTTCCCGGTGGAGTTTCTGGTGCTGATCTGTCTGGTGGTGGGGGTGCTGCCGGCGCTGACCATAGGCCCCTTCCTCGACCTCGGCGTGCGCGCGGTGCTGGGCGCCCAGACCCCGGAATACAGCCTGAGCGTCTGGCACGGCTTCAGCCTGCCGCTGGGCATGAGCGTGCTCGCCCTGCTCGGCGGGGTGCTGCTCTACCTGGTACTGCGCAAGCACTTCCGGGTCACCACCCGCGAGGCGGCGCCGCTGCTCTACCGCTTCGACGGGCAGCGCTACTTCGACCAGATCCTGCTGTCCCTGACCCGCTTTGCCGGCTGGGTGGAGAGCCATTTCAGCAGCGAGGGACTGCAGCGCCAGCTGTTGCTGATCATTCTCGCCGTGCTGCTGCTCGGCGCCCTGGCCATCGGCCGCGACCCGCTGCCCCTAGATTGGCGCCCGGCGCAGTGGGATAGCGCCTTCGCCCTGCTCTGGCTGGTCGGCGGGGTGTGCGCCATCGCCGCCGCCTACCAGGCCAAGTTCCACCGCCTGGCCGCCCTGGCCTTCATGGGCGGGGCGGGCATCGTCACCTGCCTGACCTTCGCCTGGTTCTCGGCGCCGGACCTAGCCATGACCCAGCTGGTGGTGGAGGTGGTCACCACGGTGCTGATCCTGCTCGGCCTGCGCTGGCTGCCGCCGCGTCTGGAGCCCGCCAAGACCGGGGCGCGCGAGACCATCGCCGCCCGCGCGCGGCGCCTGCGCGACTTCCTGATCGCCAGCGCCGCCGGCCTGGCCATGGCGCTGCTTGCCTGGCTGCTGCTGAGTCGCGAGCGCGGCGAGCACCTGGCCGCCTACTTCGTCGAGCGCGCCCTGCCCGAGGGCGGTGGCAGCAACATCGTCAACGTGATCCTGGTGGACTTCCGTGGCTTCGATACCTTCGGCGAGATTGTGGTGCTCGGCGCCGTGGCGCTCACCGTCTACGCCCTGCTGCGGCGCTTCCGTCCGGCGCCGGAGAGCATCCCGCTGCCGCAGCAGCAGGAGGGCAGCAAGCTGCGTCCCGGCGAGGAGGCCATCCACGGCGGCATGATGATCCCCGCGGTGTTCGTCCGCGCGCTGCTGCCGGTGCTGGTGCTGATCGGCCTGTACCTGTTCCTGCGCGGCCACAATGCGCCGGGTGGCGGCTTCGTCGCCGGCCTGGTGCTCTCCGTGGCGATCATCCTGCAGTACATGGTGGCCGGCTCGCTGTGGGTGGAGGCGCATCTGCCGATCCGTCCGCACAACTGGATCGCCCTCGGCCTGTGGTGCGCGGTGCTCACCGGTGCCGGGGCCTTCGTCTTCGGCCATCCGTTCCTGACCAGCCATTCCGCGCATCCGGTGCTGCCGCTCATCGGCGAGGTGCCGCTGCCCAGCGCCTTCTTCTTCGACCTGGGCATCTTCCTGCTGGTGGTCGGCGCCACCGTACTGATTCTGGTCGGCCTGGCCCACCAGTCGATCCGCAGCCACCGCATGCCGAAGGCCGAGGAAGCGCCACCGGCCCGACAGGCCAGCCGATGAACTCACGGGGGAAACCAGCATGGAACTGATACTCGCACTGGCCATTGGCGTGCTCACCGGCTCGGGAATCTGGCTGCTGCTGCGTCCGCGCACCTTCCAGGTGATCATGGGCCTGTCGATCCTCTCCTACGCGGTCAACCTGCTGCTGTTCGCCATCGGCCAGCTGAAGGCCGACGCCGTGCCGGTGATCGCCGCGGACGCGGCCAAGGCGGCCGGCGACTACGCCGACCCTGTGCCCCAGGCGCTGGTGCTCACCGCCATCGTCATCGGCTTCGCCATGACCGCGCTGTTCCTGGTGGTGCTGATGGCGTCCCGCGGGCTGACCGGTACCGACCACGTGGACGGTCGTAAGGACACCGATCTATGAGCGGCTGGCAGCAGCACCTGATCGTTCTGCCGATCCTCGTCCCCTTCGTCGCCGCCGCCGCGCTGGTACCCATGGACGAGACCCGGCGGCGCAGCAAGGCGGCGATCGGCCTGCTCTCCGTGCTGCTGCAGCTGGCCGGCGCGCTCTACTGGGTGGTGGCCGCCGACCGGGTGGACGGCGCGGCACCGGCGGCGGTCTACCTGCTGGCCGACTGGGACGCGCCGGTGGCCATCTCCCTGGCCCTCGACCGCCTCACCGCGGTGATGCTGCTGCTCAATGCGCTGCTCGCCTGCGCTGCGCTGATCTTCGCCGTGGCCAAGTGGGATCGCGTCGGGGTGCACTTCCACGTGCTCTTCCAGTTGTTGTTGATGGGCATCAACGGCGCCTTCCTGACCAACGACCTGTTCAACCTGTTCGTGTTCTTCGAGGTCATGCTGGCCGCCTCCTACGGCCTGCTGCTGCACGGCTCGGGGCGCCTGCGGGTCAAGGCCGGGCTGCACTACATCGCCATCAACCTGGTGGCCTCGTCGATCTTCCTGATCGGCGTGGCGCTCATGTACTCGGCCAGTGGCACCCTGAACATGGCCGACATGGCGCGCAAGCTGGCCGGGCTGGGCGATGCCGACCGCCAGCTGTTCGAGACCGGCGCGGCGGTGCTGGCGGTGGCCTTCCTGATCAAGAGCGCGGTCTGGCCGCTGAACTTCTGGCTGCCGGGCAGCTATGGCGCGGCGGTGGCGCCGGTCAGCGCGATCTTCGCGATCATGACCAAGGTGGGCTTCTACGTGCTGCTGCGCCTCTGGCTGCTGGTGTTCGGCGACGCCGCCGGGGCCAGCGGCAGCTTCGGCGCGCCCTGGCTGGTCGGCCTCGGCCTGGCCACCCTGACCTACGCCATCTTCGGCATGCTGGCGGCCACCAACTTCAAGCGCTTCGCCGGCTTCAGCGTGATCGCCTCGGCCGGCACCCTGCTCACCGCCATCCCCTTGGGCGGCAGTTCCGGTACCGCCGCGGCGCTCTACTACCTCCTGGCCTCGACCCTGGCGGTGGCGGCCTTCTACCTGCTGGTGGACCTGCTCGAGCGGATCCGCGACTACAGCGCCAGCCTGCTGGCGGTGACCATCGAATCCTTCGAGGCGCAGGGCATGATCCTCCCCGAGGAGAGCGAGGTGGGCGTGGCCATCCCCGCGGCCATGGCTTTTCTGGCCCTGGCCTTCGGCCTCTGCCTGCTGGTGCTGAGCGGTCTGCCGCCCTTGGCCGGTTTCGTGGGCAAGTTCGCCCTACTGGTCTCGGCGCTGGGCAGCGAGGCGGGGCAGTTCATGCAGTATGCGGTCTGGCTGTTCGTGGTCCTCCTGGTGGTGGCCGGCTTCGCCGCGACCCTGACCCTGACCCGCCTGGGCATCCAGCTGTTCTGGGTGCCGGAGCGCCACAAGAAGCCGCTGCTGCGCCTCGCCGAGGCCGGACCGGTGGCGGCGCTGATCGGCCTGGTAGTGCTGCTCACCCTGGCCGCCGGGCCGGTGCTCGGCTACCTGCAGCGCGCCGCCGATGCCCTGCATGCCCCGGCGGCCTACATCGACGGGGTGCTGGGCGCCCAGCCGAAGACCAGCGGGGAGGGCCGGCCATGAGCGCGCGGCTGCTGCCCTATCCCTGGCTGAGCCTGGCGCTCTGGCTGGTCTGGCTGCTGCTCGACGGCAGCCTGGCGGTCGGCCAGGTGCTGCTCGGCGCGGCCCTGGCGCTGTTCATCCCGCTGGCCAGCCGCTCCATGTACGTGCACGGCCGCATGCACGTGCGCAGGTTCGGCCTGGCGCTGCTGGTCGCCGTGCGGGTGGCGGTGGACATCAGCCTCTCCTGCTGGAAGGTCTGCCGGATCATCCTCGGCCCCGAGGAGGCGCGCCGCCGCTCCGGGTTCATCACCATCGAGCTCAGCATCCGCTCGGTATACGGCATGACCGTGCTGGCCAGCATCGTCAACTCCACCCCGGGCACGGTGTGGACCGAACTGAGCGCGGATAACCGCATCCTCCTGGTGCACCTGCTGGACCTGGACGAGGAGCCGGCGTTCCGCCGCATGTTTCACGAGCGCTACGAGAAGCCCCTGATGGAGATTTTCGAATGATCGCCACTGCGCTGAACGCGGCCCTGATCTTCACCAGCTTCTGCGTGATCCTCGCCATGCTGATGGCCACCCTGCGCCTGCTGCTGGGGCCCAAGGCGCAGGACCGGGTGATCGCCCTGGACATGCTCTACGTGTGCGGGATGATCCTCATGGTCCTGCAGGGCATGCGCCTGCAGGATCAGGTCTACTTCGAGCTGGCCCTGCTGATCGCCGCGCTGGGCTTCGCCGGCTCTCTGGCCATGGCCAAGTTCCTGCTGCGCGGGGAGGTGATCGAATGAGCGACAGCCTGCCGCTCTGGGCGGCCATCCCGATCATCGTCCTCCTGGTGCTCAGCGGGCTGCTGTGCCTGATCGGCGGCCTCGGCATGCTGCGCCTGCACAACTTCTACCAGCGCATTCACGCCCCGGCGATGATCAGCACCTTCGGCGCCTTCGGCTGCCTGTTCTGCTCCATGCTGTTCTTCAGCCTCACGGAACAGCGGCTGGTGGTCCACGAGCTGCTGATCGTCGGTATCCTGCTGTTCACCGCGCCGGTCACCGCGATGATGCTGATGCGCGCGGTGGTGGCCGGCGACCGCCGTGCCGGGCGCCCGCACACCCCGCCGCCGCCGGCGAGCCTGACGGAGGCGCTGCCCTCCGCCGAGCATTCCGACGACTGAGCGGGCCGGGTCAGCCCTCCAGCCAGACGTCCCGCGCCCAGTGCCAGATGGAGTCCCAGGTCGCGTCGGTGAAGTCGCCCTCGTCGGCGGACCACAGGCTCACCTGGCCCTCGATGTCGATCACGTAGTAGTCGCGGCCGTCCTGGCAGACCGGCAGCAGGTCGCGCGGCACGCCGTCGTTCCAGGCCTGGGCGGCGACCTCCGGCAGGTAGGTGTGGGCGTTGGGATCGGTCACCGTGACCGGTTCGATGCGGCCGTAGACCACGTCGCTGACCTTGAGCAGGAATTCGCGCAGGTCGTGGGGCAGGCTGATCAGCAGCTGTTCCTCGATCTCCACCAGCAGGTCCTCGTCGGGCAGCTCCAGGGGGACCGGCACGGGTTCGTTGAGTTCGCGCAATAGCTCGATGACGTCTTCCATAGGACTGCCTTGAGAGAAAAAAGGATTCTTTATAGAGACTTGTTCTCCAGCCGGAAAGGCCGGAAGGGGGTAGCTCTGGCATAATTCCCAAACCGTAGGACCTTATGCCAGTTCGTGCGCATGGCGCACCTCCACTGAATCTCCCGGATGTTCCATGACCCCGACCCCCACCGAGCAGCAATCCGCCGAATGGCTGGACTGCCTAGCCCAGTTCCCCGCCGATTCGGTCCAGTGCCTGGCTCAACTGGCCGAGATGCGCCAGGCCGAGCTGGCGGAGCACTTCTACACCCAGATGCTGGCCGACCCCGAGGCCTCCCAGTACCTCTCCCATGAGCGGGTGCGCGACCATCTGAGTAGCAGCCTGCAGCGCTGGGTGGTGCAACTGTTCGGCGCGCGCAGCGCGGAGCAGATCGCCGCGCAGGTGGATTTGCAGCGCCAGGTCGGCGAGGTCCATGCGCGGATCGGCGTGCCGGTCAGTCTGGTGCTGCGTGGCGCACGCTGCCTGAAGCGCCGTCTGCACGAGCTGATTGATGCCTTGGAGCTGCCACTGGCCGGGAAGATGGCCGCCATGCGCCTGGGCAGCAAGCTCATCGACCTGGCCATGGAAATCATGAGCCAGGCCTATTCCAGCAGCCACGAGCGCAATGCCCGCGCCGAGGAGGCCTACCGGCTGTTCTCGGTGGTGCAGAACATCGGCGCCGAGCGCGAACGCCAGCGCGCCGCGCTGCTGGACTGGGAAAACACCCTGATCTACGAACTGGCCCTGGGGCGCAGCCAGGCCGCCCAGACCTCGCGACTGGCCAGCTCGGAGTTCGGCCTGTGGTTCAGCCACAAGGGTGCCTACGCCTTCAAGGACACTCCGGAAAGCCAGCGCATCCTTGCCTGCATGCAGAACATCGACGACGAGTTACTCGTCAGGTTCGCCGCCGCCGGCAGCGAAGCCGAGCGCATGCAGGTGCTCAGCGAGCTGCGCGAGCAGACCCGCAGCCTGGTGTTCCTCCTCGACTCGCTGTTCGAGCAGGTCAACGAACTGGAAAGCGGCCGCGACGTGCTGACCCGCATGCTCAATCGCAAGTACCTGCCGGTGGTGATGGGCAAGGAGCTGGCCCATGCCCGCGAGCACGGACAGAGCTTCGCCCTGCTGGCCATCGACATCGACCACTTCAAGCGGATCAACGACCAGCACGGCCACGAGGCCGGCGATATGATCCTCCAGCAACTGGCCGCCTTGCTCAGCAACCACAGCCGCGGCGGCGACTACCTGTTCCGTCTGGGTGGCGAGGAGTTCCTGCTGCTGGCGGTGAGTGTCGATCGCCGTGCCGCCCGGCAGATGGCCGAGAACCTGCGCAGCAAGGTGGAGCGGGAGAGCTTCCGGCTGCCGGGTAACCAGCCATTCCGCCTGACGGTGAGCGTCGGCGTGGCGGTCTACGACGGCCACCCGGACTACCAGAAGCTGCTCCGCGAGGCGGACGGCGCTCTGTATATCGCCAAGAACGGCGGACGCAACCGGGTGGTGATGGCGGGCGAGCAGCCCTGAGTGAGGTACGGAGCCGGGTGTACCCGGCTCCGTGGAACGGGGATCAGGCATTCTGCCGGATGCCGGCGACCAGCCAGGGCTGGTTGTCACCGTGCAGGCGCTCCATGCGCCAGCTTTCGCTGAAGGCCTCGCCCTGGTCGAAGCGCGAGGTCTTGGCCACGCCGCTGAAGGTCAGGGTGGCGACCGTCTTGTCGGCCAGCTCGTCGATGCCGTCCAGCTGCACCTGCAGGTCGTCGATGTAGGTGGACTGGAAGCCGTCGCCCAGGCTGGCGCGCTCTTCCTTGAGGAAGCTGAGCATCTGCGGGGTGACGAACTCGGCGATCTTGTCCATCTCCGCGGCGTCCCAGTGCTGCTGCAGGGCCATGAAGTGGGTGCGGCCGGCTTCCAGGAAACGCTGTTCGTCGAACCAGGCCGGGGCGTTGCGGGTCACCGCGGCGGCCGGTGCGGCGCTGCCGAAGATCGGCGCCTGCTGGGGCATTTCACGCTGCAGGGGCTGCGCGCCGGCCAGCGCCGGCTGGGCCTGCTGGGCGCGGCGCGCGGCCAGGAAGCGGAACACCAGGAAGGCGATCAGGCCGAGGATCAGGAAGTCGAACAGCTGGAAGCCTTCGAAGCCGTCCCCCATGAACATGGCGGCGAGCAGGCCGCCGGCGGCGATGCCGGCCAGCGGGCCGAGCCACTTGGAGGCGCCGCTGGTGGCGGCCGGGTTGCGCAGCGGCGCGCTGGGCGCGGCGGCCGGAGTGGCCGGTTGGGCCTGACGGGTCTGGTGGGTCGGCGCCGAGCCGAACGACTTGCCGCTACCCAGGCGCTTGGCGTGGACGTCCACGCTGAGCGTCAGGCCGATGCACAGAGCCAGGACGAGGCTGAGAAAGCGTTGCATAGAGGGAAATCCCGAAAGTGATGGAACAGGCGCGTCATGCTGCCTGTTCTTGGCCGCATTGACCAGCCGCAGAATGTATCGGGATTTATGCCTAGGCTCTCTGGCGCGCCAGCAGGCGCCGCGGCGTCCGGTGCGACCGGTCGTCGGACCTTCAGCGAAGCCTCACAGCGGCTCCAGCTTGGCGTAGGCGAGCATCAGCCACTTGGCGCCTTCGTTCTCGAACTTCACCTGGACCCGGGCGTGGGCACCCGCGCCCTCGAAGTTGAGAATCACGCCGTCGCCGAACAGCGGGTGGCGCACGCTCTGTCCGAGATGCAAGCCGGTGTCTGGCACCGCGGCGTTGGCGAACAGGTTGCTGGGCCGCGTGCTGTTGGCCTGCGGGCGGCTGACGCTGCCGGACAGGCGCGCTTCCTGGACCAGCTCGGCGGGAATCTCGCGGACGAAGCGCGAGACCTTGTTGTAGGTCTCGTTGCCGTACAGGCGGCGGGTCTCGGCGTAGCTGATCACCAGGTGCTGCATGGCGCGGGTCACCCCGACGTAGGCCAGGCGGCGCTCCTCCTCCAGGCGCCCGGGCTCCTCCAGGCTCATCTTGTGGGGGAACAGGCCTTCCTCCATGCCGACCATGAACACCAGGGGGAATTCCAGGCCCTTGGCGCTGTGCAGGGTCATCAGCTGCACGCAGTCCTCGTCGGGGCCGGCCTGGGTTTCGCCGGCCTCCAGGGAGGCGTGGCCGAGGAAGGCCTGCAGCGGGGTCAGACCTTCCTCGTTCTCCTCGTTCTCGAAGGCGCGCGCGGCACTGACCAGCTCCTCCAGGTTGTCCACCCGGGTCTGGCCCTTCTCGCCTTTCTCCTCGCGGTGGTAGGCGAGCAGGCCGCTGCGTTCGATCACCGTCTGGGTCATCAGGTGCAGGGGCATGTCCTCGACACGCAGGGCCAGCTCGTCGATCAGCTCGACGAAGGCGTTCAGCGCGCCGGCCGCGCGTCCGCTGACCAGCTTGTGGCCCACCGCCTGGTGCAGCGCGCCCCACAGCGACAGGCCCTCGCGGCGGGCCAGCTCGCGCAGGGTCTCCACGGTCTTCTCGCCGATGCCGCGCGGTGGCACGTTGATGATTCGCTCCAGGGCTGCGTCGTTGTGGCGGCCGTCGATCAGCCGCAGGTAGGCCACCGCGTTCTTGATCTCGGCGCGCTCGAAGAAGCGCTGGCCGCCGTAGATGCGGTAGGGGATCTGCTCGCGCAGCAGGGCCTCCTCGAGGACCCGCGACTGGGCGTTGGAGCGGTAAAGAATGGCGATGTCGCGGCGCGCCAGGCCCTTCTTCAGCGCGCTCTCGATACTCTCCACCACGTAGCGCGCCTCGTCGTGCTCGTTGAAGGCGGCGTACAGGGCGATCGGCTCGCCGTCGCCGCCGTCGGTCCACAGCTCCTTGCCGAGGCGCCCCTGGTTGTTGGCGATCAGCGCGTTGGCGGCCTTGAGGATGCTCGCCGTGGAGCGGTAGTTCTGCTCCAGGCGGATCAGCTCGCAGTCCGGGAAGTCGCCGGAGAACTGCTGGATGTTCTCGATGCGCGCGCCGCGCCAGCCGTAGATCGACTGGTCGTCGTCGCCGACCACCATCAGGCTCTCGCCGCCCTGGGCGAGCAGGCGCAGCCAGGCGTACTGCACCGCGTTGGTGTCCTGGAACTCGTCCACCAGGATGTGCCGGAAGCGCCGCTGGTAGTGCTCCAGGAGGCCCGGGTGGTCGCGCCACAGGTCGAGGGCGCGCAGCAGCAGTTCGGAGAAGTCGATCACCCCGGTGCGCGCGCAGGCCGCCTCGTAGGCCTCGTAGATGCTGCGCATGGTGGACAGGAACAGGTCGCCGCTGGTCTGGATGTGCTGCGGGCGCAGGCCCTCGTCCTTCTGGCCGTTGATGAACCACTGTGCCTGGCGGGCCGGCCAGCGCTGCTCGTCGAGGCCGAGGTCGCGAATCACCCGCTTGATCAGCCGCTGCTGGTCGTCGGAGTCGAGGATCTGGAAGTTTTGCGCCAGCCCCGCTTCCTGCCAGTGGGCGCGCAGCAGGCGGTGGGCCAGGCCGTGGAAGGTGCCCACCCACATGCCTTGCGGGTTGTCGCCGAGCAGCTGTTCGATGCGCTGGCGCATCTCGTTGGCGGCCTTGTTGGTGAAGGTCACCGCCATGATGCTGTGCGGCGAGGCGCCCAGGCACTGGATCAGGAAGGCGATGCGGTGCACCAGTACGCGGGTCTTGCCCGAGCCGGCGCCGGCCAGCACCAGGTGGCGGCCCAGCGGGGCGGCCACCGCGCGGCATTGCGCATCGTTGAGGGAGGCGAGGAGGAGTTCGGGATCGTTGAGCATCGCGGCATTGTAGGGGCAGCGGGGGGCGGTCGCCAGCCGCAGCGCGTCGGTGGCGGCGATCTGTGCGGAAAACCGTCGAACACGCGCGGAACCCTCTACCAAAGGTAGGTGTAATGGTAATTTGCCAGGCCGAGTATTGGGCTTGCGGAAAAGGCCGAGTATGCTTCGGCCTTCCTCTAGGCCGAACCATTACAAGAACAGCGCCTATGATCGTTACTTCGAGGCCCAGCCGTAACGGGCCGTCTGTGGACGCCGTTGGCGATGTTCGCCAGCAGTTCGCCGCGGAAATCGCAGTGGAGCGCATTCGCCTGCTCTATCATGGCTCGCGGACGCCTACCCTGTTCATGCTGCTCTGTGGCCTGGTCTGCGCAGTCCTGCTCTGGGACCAGGGCCACGTCCCCGGCCTCAGCCTCTGGCTGCTGGGTCTGGTGTTCCTCGCCGTGCTGCGTCTCACCCAGGTGGCTGCCTTCAGCCGCGCCGCGCCGGCACGCCAGGCCCATCCGCGCTGGCACCGGCTGTTCATGCTCGGCGCCGCGGTTTCCGGCTGCGTGCTGGCCGTGGGCGCGGTCACCCTGGTGCCCGCCGACCTGTTCTTCCTCCAGGCCATGGTATTCGGCCTGGTGGCCGCCGCCATCATCTCCGCCAGCGTCGCCTATGCGGTCAGTCTGCCGGCCTTCCTGAGCTTCGCGCTGCCCTGCCTGGGACCGGCCATGGGCTATCTGCTGCTTTCTCCGCATCCCCTGCTGCAGGGCTGGGGACTGCTAGCCGGCATTCTCTTGGCCGGGCTGATGGTGGTTGCCTGGCAGGTCAACCGCCTGGTGTTGCGCAACCTGCTGCGGCGTTTCCAGAACCTGGCGCTGATCCAGCACCTGGAGGAAGCCAAGGCCCGCGCCGAGGGCCTCAACCACCAACTGGCCCGCGAGGTGGAGCAGCGCCGCCGCGCCGAGCGCGAGCTGCGCGCTGCCCGCGACGAGCTGGAGGAACGCGTCGAGCTGCGCACCCGCGAGCTGGCTCAGGCCGGGCATGCCCTGAGCGAGAGCGAGGAGCGCCTGGCCCTGGCCCTGGAGGCCAGTGGCCTGGGCCTCTGGGACTGGAACCTGGAGACGGACGAGGTGCACCACTCGCGGCTCAAGGAGATCTTCGGCATCGAGCCGGCGGCGGTCACCGGGGTGATCCGCCACCTCAGGCCGCGCCTGCATCCGGACGACCTGCCGGCGCTGCGCCGGGCCTTGGTCGAGCACTTGAAGGGGCTCAGCGACGGCTACTGCATCGAGTACCGGGTGCGTCACGCCGACGGCCACTGGATGTGGATCGAGGACCGCGGCCGCGCGGTGGAGCGCGACGCCTCCGGCAAGGTGCTGCGGATGATCGGCACGCGCCGCGACATCAGCCAGTGGAAGAGCCGCGAGGAGGAGCAGCGCCTTTCGGCGATGGTCTTCGAGGCGGCCAGCGAGGGCATCGTCATCCTCGACGCCGACTACCGGGTGCTGATGGTCAACCGCGCCTACAGCGAGGTTACCGGCTACCGCCTGGAGGACGTTCAGGGGCGCCGCCTGGCCGAGCTGGGCGACAACCGCGATTTGCACCGCCAGTACCAGGCGATCTACGCCGAGCTGGAGCGCCACGGCCACTGGCAGGGCGAGCTGATGGACACCCGCAAGAACGGCGAGCTGTATCCGCAGTGGCTGCAGCTCAACGTGGTGCGTGACAGGCAGGGCCGGGTCAGCCACGTGGTGGCCTTCTTCGCCGACCTCACCGCGCGCCGCGAGGCGGAGGAGCGCCTGCGCTACCTGACCCACTACGACGAGCTGACCGGCCTGGCCAACCGCGTGCTGTTCATGGAGCGCCTCCACGAGGCCGGCCAGCGCGCCCGCCACGAGGGCCGCCGGGTGGCCCTGCTGCACCTCGACCTGGACCGCTTCAAGCTGCTCAACGACAGCCTCGGCCACGAGGTCGCCGACCAGCTGCTGCGCCAGATGAGCCACCGCCTACTGCAGGCGGTGCCCGAGGCGGACACGGTGGCGCGGCTGTCCGGCGACGAGTTCGCGGTGATCCTCGACGCCTACACCAGTCTCTCAGCCCTGGCGCGCATCGCCGGACGGCTGCTCGCCAAGCTGCGCGTGCCCATGACCATCGGTGACCACGAGCTGGTGGTCAGCGCCTCCATGGGCATCAGCCTGATGCCGGAGAACGCCCGGGAGATCTCCACCCTGGTTAGCCAGGCCGGCATGGCCATGCGCCACGCCAAGCATCTCGGCGGCAACACCTTCCAGTTCTTCACCGACAACCTGCACGCCCGCACCGTGGAGCGTCTGCAGCTGGAGAATCAGCTGCGCAAGAGCATCGAGCAGGGCCAGCTGGAGGTGTTCTACCAGCCCAAGCTGTGCCTGGCCGACGATAGCATCAACTCCGCCGAGGCGCTGGTCCGCTGGCGCTGCCCGGAACAGGGCCTGGTGTCGCCCGGCGAGTTCATCGCCCTGGCCGAGGAGACCGGGCTGATCGGCCCGATCGGCGAGTTCATGCTGCGCACCGCCTGCCGCCAGGCCCGTGAATGGCAGCTCCAGGGGCTCGCCGACCTGCGCGTGTCGGTGAACATCTCGGTGCACCAACTGCGACAGGGCAATCTGGTGCGGCTGATCCACGAGGTGCTGGAGGAGACGGGCCTGCCGCCGCGCCTGCTGGAGCTGGAGCTCACCGAGAGTCAACTGCTCGACAACGTGGAGAGCGTGATCTCCATCTTCCGTCAGCTGCGCGAGCTGGGCGTCAAGCTGGCGATCGACGACTTCGGCACCGGCTATTCCTCGCTCAGCTACCTGAAGCGCTTCCCTGTGGACTACGTGAAGATCGACCAGACCTTCGTCCGCGACCTGTCCCACGGCGGCGAGGACGCGGCCATCACCCGGGCGATCATCGCCATGGCCCACAGCCTCGGCCTCAAGGTGGTCGCCGAGGGGGTGGAGACCCAGGAGCAGATGGACTTCCTCAAGCTGCAGCGCTGCGACGAGATCCAGGGCTACCTGATCAGCCGCCCGGTGGAGGCCCCGGCGTTCGCCAGCCTGCTGCGCGAGCAGGCGGCGCTCTGTTCGTAACAGCCGGCACGCCGGCGTTACCGCAGGTAGCCGCCGGTCCCACTCAAGGATGGCTGCCGCGTCGCGCAGCGCCCGTCATGCTGGGACCTGGACTCCCCCAGAGAAGGACCGCTGCCATGGACAAACTCAAGCTCGGCCAGCGCCTGCTGCTGGCCGCTCAGGGTGTCGCCCCGCTGGCCCTCAAGCTGCCGGTGATCCTCCGGCTCGGGCCGCAGCGCATCGCCGAGCTGGCCCCGCACCTGCCGGGCGCCAGGCTGCGCGAACTGATCCTCGCCCTGCCGGTCGACTTCCTGGCCAAGACCGCGGTGCACCTGGACCCGCGGGCGATCCTCGACACCTATCTGAGCCTGCCGGACAGCCTGCACCTGGAAGTCGCCCGCCAGCTCTGCGCTGACCGCCAGTTCGCTACCGCGGCGCGCTACGCCGAGTGCCTGTCGCCGTTGAAGATCCGTGTGCTGATCATCGGCATCAACAATGTCGACCACGTGATGCAGATCGCCCGCCACATCGAGGACCTGGAGCTGATCGTGCAGGCCGTGCGCACCCTGTCCGGCGGCTACCTGGCGCAGCTCACCCTGGCCGCCGAGCGCGACGCCAACCTGGCGGTTTCGGTGCGCGTGCTCAGCGGCCTGTCGCCGGCCCGTCAGGCGGAGATCTGCGGCCTGCTACCGGATCATGTCCTCCAGCAGCTGCTGCCGCCGCTCCTGGAGATCGGCGGCGAGGCGCTGCGCGAGCGGTTGCCGGAGCGCCTGCAGGTGCTGGCGGACTGAGTGCCGCTGAGGGATGGCGCTGGAACCGGGGCGTGCCGCCGGTCCGGTGAGGACTGGCCTCGGTGCGTATATACTGTATATTTGAACAGTATCATCGGAGTCGCCAGCATGCCTATCAGTCCACCTCCGCGCGGCCGCGGCACCGCCAGCAACCCGCACAACCGCTACGCTCCGACTCGCAGCCAGGTCGAGGACGACGGCTGGTACCAGGAGGAAACCCCGCCCAGCCACGCCACCGAGGTGCGCCGCGAACAGGCCAGAAGCGTGCTCACCCGCAACCAGTCGCCGGACGTCGGCTTCGACCGCTCGGTGAACCCTTACCGCGGCTGCGAGCATGGCTGCATCTACTGCTTCGCGCGGCCCAGCCACGCCTACTGGGATCTCTCGCCGGGCCTCGACTTCGAGACCCGGCTGATCGCCAAGACCAATATGGCCGAGCGTCTCGAGGAGGAGCTGGGCAAGCCAGGCTACACGCCGCAGCCGATCGCGCTGGGCATCAACACCGACGCCTACCAGCCCATCGAGCGGGAATACCGGCTGACCCGCCAGGCTCTGGAAATCTGCCTGCGCTATCGCCACCCGCTGCACCTGATCACCAAGAGTTCGCTGATCCTCCGCGACCTCGACCTGCTCGAAGCGCTGGCCGCGCAGAATCTGGTCAGCGTGGCCATCAGCCTGACCACTCTGGACGACGAGCTGAAGCGCATCATGGAGCCCCGCGCTGCGGCCCCGGCGGCGCGCCTACGCACCATGCGCAGCCTCCACGCGCATGGCGTGCCGGTCGGCGTGCTCTGCGCGCCGCTGATTCCGATGGTCAACGACATGGAGCTGGAACGCCTGCTGGAAGCCGCCCGCGACGCCGGTGCCCGCTCCGCCGGCTACGTGCTGCTGCGCCTGCCGCTGGAGATCGCCGAGCTGTTCGAGGAATGGTTGCGCAGTCACTTTCCGGAGCGCGCCGAGCACGTGATGAGCCTGATCCGCCAGAGCCGCGGCGGCCGGAACTACGACAGCCGCTTCGGCACCCGCATGAGCGGTGAAGGGGTGTTCGCCGAGCTGCTCGCCAAGCGCTTCCGCCTTGCCATCCGGCGTCTCGGCCTGGAGCCGCGCGGCGAGCCGGCGCTGGACTGCTCGCGGTTCTGCCCGCCGGGACGACAGCTGGCGCTGCTCTGATGGCATAAGATGAACGGCATCGCCTGGGGCCGTGCCGATGTGACGCCGCGGCTGGCCCAGGCGTCAGTTAGCTTGGCTGCCCGCCGTCGTGCGGGTCATGCTTTATCCCTCCCGCCCGAGCACCGAGGTCGCTGTACCATGACTGATCAACCCAGCAACGCCAACGAGAGCCTGGAAAGTGCGGACGAAGCGCTGCGGCGCATCGTCGAGGGCTTCCGGCGTTTCCGCCAGGACGTATTTCCCGAGCAGGAGGAGCTGTTCAAGAAGCTCGCCCACGAGCAGCGTCCGCGGGCGATGTTCATCACCTGCGCGGACTCGCGCATCGTCCCGGAGCTGATCACCCAGAGTGCGCCGGGCGACCTGTTCGTCACCCGCAACGTCGGCAACGTGGTGCCGCCCTACGGGCAGATGAACGGCGGCGTGTCCACTGCCATCGAGTTCGCGGTGATGGCCCTGCGCGTGCAGCACATCATTATCTGCGGGCATTCCGACTGCGGGGCGATGAAGGCGGTGCTCGACCCGCACACCCTGGAGCGCATGCCGACGGTGAAGGCCTGGCTGCGCCATGCCGAGGTGGCCAAGACGGTGGTGGCGGAGAACTGCGCCTGCAGCGGCCGCGACACCTACGAGGTGCTCACTGAGGAGAACGTGGTGGCCCAGCTCGACCACCTGCGCACCCACCCCTCGGTGGCGGCGCGCCTGGCCAGCGGGCAGCTGTTCATCCACGGCTGGGTCTATGACATCGAGACCAGCGAGATCCGCGCCTACGACGCCGAGGAAGGCCGCTTCCTGCCGCTGGACGGCGCCAAGCTGCCGATGGCCACCCCGCGCCCGCGCTATCTGCAGGGCTGAGGCCCCGGCGGGGGCGATGCCCCCGCGCTTCCGGGCAGGTCAGCTGGCGATGCGGTCGCCGGTGCCGGCCTGGCTGCCCTGCAGCACCAACTCCACACCGAGCTGCTGGGACAGGCACGGCCAGCGCTTCCAGGCCGCCACCGTCTGCGGGGCCTGCAGGCGCTGGCGGTAGGCCTGCACCGACTCCTGGGCGAAGATGCTCTCCGGCAACAGGCCTTCCAGCGCCTGGCGCACGGCCTCGTCGAGCTGGTTGGCGAAGGGTTCGCCGATCAGCTGGTGGGCGACCAGGTTGGCCACCGTGGTGTCCAGGGGAATCAGCGGCTGGCCGAAGTGGGCGATGTAGCGGTCGTTGACTTCCTCCACCAGGCGATGGGCCAGGTAGGCCTCGTCGAGCAGGCCGTCCAGCCCGTCGTGGCCGTCCATCAGTGCCGGCGGCGCCAGGAAGAACTGCTCCGCCACCTTGAGCACCGGCTTCACCCCGTCCTCGATGCCCGCTTCGCGTGCCACCTGGTTGGCCGCCACCAGCACGTCCGGCACCTGTTCGATGTAGGCGATCACGAAACGCGTCAGCGCGCCCAGGGCATCCTCGGCAGGCAGGCGGATGGCAGGGTGCAGGCTGGGCAGTTGGTCTTCCAGACGGCGTTGTAGTTGATGGTGAGAGTCTTCCTGCTGCTGGGCGCGCTGGATCAGCTCTCGCAGGGCGGGGGTATTCATGACGGCTCCTGGTTTAGGACATGAAGGTCAGGGGCGGATGACAACAAAGCACGGACATTGACCATAGCTCGCCAGCGAAGCGGGCTAAGACGTGATTGCCATAATTATGCTGGGGTTATTAGCCGGTGGCATAACAATTTTGCAATCAGATTGCTATTACGCTCGTAAGCATGGCGTTCAGGACAAGGCTTCGGGGGCTTCCGCCATTTCCGTCCTCACATTGCGAGGTGGAAGTCCCTGTCTATACTCCGAAGCGAAAGGCGTTACCTGATGACACCCGACTGCGCACCTGAAGTGTCGAGAGCTCGGCCGTTGTAGTCAGTGGGGTCATGACGACCCCGGAACAGCCGTTCCCTTGGCCGCAGGCACAGCCGGCGGGATAACAAGAACGATAAGGGGAACCCGCGATGACGCTACATCCACGAGCCTGGATGGGGATCCTGTTGTGGCTGGCCTTCACCACGCCGACGCGTGCCGAGTGGACGGTGAACATGGCGCCCGGTGCCACCGACGTCAGCCATGCGGTCTTCGATCTGCACATGACCATCTTCTGGATCTGCGCGGTGATCGGCGTGCTGGTATTCGGCGTGATGTTCTGGTCGATGCTGGTGCACCGCCGCTCCACCGGCCAGGAGGCCGCGCACTTCCACGAGAGCACCACCGTGGAGATCCTCTGGACCGCGGTGCCTTTCATCATCCTGGTGCTGATGGCGATCCCGGCGACCAAGACGCTGATCGACATCTACGACCCTAGCGAGTCAGAACTCGACGTCCAGATCACCGGCTACCAGTGGAAGTGGCACTACAAGTACCTGGGCCAGGACGTGGAGTTCTTCAGCAACCTGGCCACTCCCCGCGAGCAGATCGACAACCGCGCGCCCAAGGGTGAGCACTACCTGCTGGAGGTGGACGAGCCGCTGGTGGTGCCGGTGGGCACCAAGGTGCGCTTCCTGATCACCGCCGCCGACGTGATCCACTCCTGGTGGGTACCTTCGCTGGCGGTCAAGAAGGACGCCATCCCTGGCTTCGTCAACGAGGCTTGGACACGCATCGACAAGCCGGGCATCTACCGTGGCCAGTGCACCGAGCTGTGCGGCAAGGACCACGGCTTCATGCCGGTGGTGGTCGAGGCCAAGAGCAAGGAGGACTTCACCGCCTGGCTGGCCGAGCGCAAGCAGGCCGCAGCGGCCGAGCGCGAGCTGACCAGCAAGGAATGGAGCATGGAAGAGCTGATGGCGCGTGGCGAGAAGGCCTACAACACCACCTGCGCGGCCTGTCACCAGCCTGACGGAACCGGCCTGCCGCCGATGTTCCCGGCGCTCAAGGGCTCTCCGATCGCCACCGGACCGGTGCAGGGGCACATCGACATAGTGGTCAACGGCAAGCCCGGCACCGCCATGGCCGCCTTCGGGAAGCAGCTCTCCGAGGTCGACCTCGCCGCAATCATCACCTACGAACGCAACGCCTTCGGCAACAAGGTCGGCGACATGGTCACGCCGAAGGACATCCTTGCGTTCAAACAGGCTCAGGAGTGACGGACATGAGTGCAGTGATCGACCACGGTCATGCAGGGCATGACCACCATGGCCCGGCCAAGGGCCTGATGCGCTGGGTGTTGACCACCAACCACAAGGACATCGGCACCATGTACCTGTGGTTCAGCTTCGCCATGTTCCTGCTCGGCGGCTCCATGGCCATGGTGATCCGCGCCGAGCTGTTCCAGCCCGGCCTGCAGATCGTCCAGCCGGAATTCTTCAACCAGATGACCACCATGCACGGCCTGATCATGGTGTTCGGCGCGGTGATGCCGGCCTTCGTCGGCCTGGCCAACTGGATGATTCCGCTGATGATCGGCGCGCCGGACATGGCCCTGCCGCGCATGAACAACTTCAGCTTCTGGCTGCTGCCGGCGGCCTTCACCCTGCTGGTCTCCACCCTGTTCATGGAGGGCGGCGGGCCGAACTTCGGCTGGACCTTCTACGCGCCGCTGTCCACCACCTACGCGCCGGAGAGCGTCACCTTCTTCATCTTCGCCATCCACCTGATGGGCATCAGCTCGATCATGGGCGCGATCAACGTGATCGCCACCATCCTCAACCTGCGCGCCCCGGGCATGACCCTGATGAAGATGCCGCTGTTCGCCTGGACCTGGCTGATCACCGCCTTCCTGCTGATCGCGGTGATGCCGGTGCTGGCCGGTTGCGTGACCATGATGCTGATGGACGTGCACTTCGGCACCAGCTTCTTCAACGCCGCCGGCGGCGGTGACCCGGTGCTGTTCCAGCACGTGTTCTGGTTCTTCGGTCACCCCGAGGTGTACATCATGATCCTGCCGGCCTTCGGCGCGATCAGCTCGATCATCCCGGCCTTCAGCCGCAAGCCGCTGTTTGGCTACACCTCGATGGTCTACGCCACCGCGAGCATCGCCTTCCTCTCGTTCATCGTCTGGGCGCACCACATGTTCACCGTGGGCATCCCGATCACCGGCGAGCTGTTCTTCATGTATGCCACCATGCTGATCGCCGTGCCCACCGGGGTGAAGGTATTCAACTGGGTGACCACCATGTGGCGCGGCTCGCTGACTTTCGAGGCGCCCATGCTGTTCGCCGTGGCCTTCGTCATCCTGTTCACCATTGGCGGCTTCTCCGGGCTGATGCTGGCCATCGCCCCGGCGGACTTCCAGTATCACGACACCTACTTCGTGGTGGCGCACTTCCACTACGTGCTGGTGCCGGGGGCGATCTTCGGCATCTTCGCCTCGGCCTACTACTGGCTGCCCAAGTGGACCGGCCACATGTACGACGAGACCCTGGCCAGGCTGCACTTCTGGATGAGCTTCATCGGCATGAACCTGGCGTTCTTCCCGATGCACTTCCTCGGCCTGGCCGGCATGCCGCGGCGCATCCCCGACTACAACCTGCAGTTCGCCGACTTCAACATGGTCTCGTCGATCGGCGCCTTTACCTTCGGCGTCACCCAGCTGCTGTTCCTGTTCATCGTCATCAAGTGCATCCGCGGCGGCAAGCCGGCGCCGGCCAAGCCCTGGGACGGCGCCGACGGTCTGGAGTGGACGGTGCCTTCGCCGGCGCCCTACCACACCTTCAGCACGCCGCCGGAAGTGAAGTGAGGGGCCCGGGAGCGTCTGCTGCCCGGGGACGGGAGTCGGGTCATGAGCGAACTGCCGCTGCGCCGCCTGGTCGGCCGCCTGCTGGCCGTGGTGGTGGTGATGTTCTGCTTCGGGGTGTTCGTCCTGCCGCCATTCTACGACGCCATGTGCCAGGCCTTCGGCATCAATGGCAAGACGGCCGGCGCCTACCAGGGCGAGCAGCGCCCGGACGAGTCGCGCCTGGTGCGCGTGCAGTTTCTCGCCACCAACGCCGCCGGCATGGTCTGGGAGTTCCGCCCTGTGGCCGACGAGCTGCTGGTGCGTCCCGGGGAGCCGCGCGACATGTTGTTCGTCGCCCACAATCCCAGCGACCGGCCGATGACCGCCCAGGCGATTCCCAGCGTGGCACCGGCAAAAGCGGCGGCCTACTTCCACAAGACCGAGTGCTTCTGCTTCACCCAGCAGGTGCTGCAGCCTGGCGAGCGAATCGAAATGCCGGTGCGCTTCATCGTCGATCGCGATTTGCCCAAGGATGTGAAGCACCTGACCCTGGCCTACACCCTGTTCGACATCACTGCGCGTAAACCGCCTGTAGCCCAGGCGACTCCATAAGGAGAACAACAATGACGAGTCACGAGCAGTATTACGTCCCCGCCCAGAGCAAGTGGCCGATCATCGCCACCCTCGGCCTGCTGGTCAGCGTCTACGGGGTGGGCACCTGGTTCAACGACCTGTCGGCCAACCGCGAGCAGTCCCACGGACCGCTGATCTTCTTCTGCGGCGGACTGATCCTCGCCTACATGCTGTTCGGCTGGTTCGGCAACGTCATCCGGGAAAGCCGCAGCGGTCTGTACAGCGCGCAGATGGACCGCTCGTTCCGCTGGGGGATGACCTGGTTCATCTTCTCCGAGGTGATGTTCTTCGCCGCCTTCTTCGGCGCGCTGTTCTACGTGCGGACGTTCGCCGGACCCTGGCTCGGCGGGGAAGGAGACAAGGGGCTGAGCAACATGCTCTGGGAGGGCTTCCAGTTCACCTGGCCGCTGCTGGAGAACCCGGATTCCAAGCTGTTTCCGCCGCCGAAAGCGGTGATCGACCCCTGGCATCTGCCGCTGATAAACACCATCCTGCTGGTCAGCTCCAGCTTCACCGTGACCTTCGCCCACCACGCCCTGCGCAGGAACAAGCGCGGTGCGCTGAAGGCCTGGTTGGCGCTGACCATCCTGCTCGGGGCGATCTTCCTGGTGTTCCAGGCCGAGGAGTATGTGTACGCCTACCAGGAACTGGGCCTGACCCTCGGCTCGGGCATCTACGGGGCGACCTTCTTCATGCTCACCGGCTTCCACGGTGCCCACGTGACCCTCGGCGCGCTGATCCTGACGATCATGCTGATCCGCATCCTGCGCGGCCACTTCGATCCCGAGCACCACTTCGGCTTCGAGGCGGCGAGCTGGTACTGGCACTTCGTCGACGTGGTGTGGATCGGCCTGTTCATCTTCGTCTACGTGCTGTGAAGAACGCGACGAGCGGCAGGCCGCCGGGGCTTGCCGCTACCAGGTTACATGGGAGACCAGTTGGCCGGAGTAGAAGCCCCAGGCAATCAGCGCCAGGGTGATGGCCGCGAGGATGACCCGGACCGTGAGGGCGTTGACCACCCGTGAGCCGTGGCCCGCGTCCTTGACCAGAAAGAACAGGCCGCTGAACAGACTGGCCACGGTGGCCAGCAACAAGAGGACGATCGCAGCCTTGAGCATGGCGTGACTCCGGGGGAAGGGGGATGCAGTGCAGTATAGCCAGCCGCTTTCGGGCCCTCGGGGGGCCGGCATGAGCCGCGGCTTTCGCCCCGGCCTGCTGCCCAGCCTGCTGGTGGCCGTGCTGCTGCCGCTGCTAGTGGGGCTGGGCTTCTGGCAGCTGTCCCGCGCCGAGGAGAAGCGCCTGCTCCTGGCCAGCTACGAGGCGCGTCGCACGGCTGCGCCGATCAGCGTCGGTGAGCTGGAGCGCAGCCCCGACCCCGCCTATCGCCGGGTGCTGCTGCAGGGGTATTTCGACACGCGGCACAGCCTGCTGCTGGACAATCGAACTCACGCTGGCCAGCCCGGCGTCGAGCTGCTGCAACCCTTCTACGACCAGTCCAGCGGCCTTTGGCTGCTGGTCAACCGCGGCTGGCTGCCCTGGCCGGATCGCCGTGTGCCACCGACCTTCGACACACCGCAGGGCGTCCAGCTGCTGCACGCCTGGGCCTACGTACCGCCGGGCGCGGCCTTCCGCCTGCGGGACGACCCGCCGGACGACGGCTGGCCGCGGCTGGTCACCCGCGTCGATGTGACCGGCCTCTGGCAGCAGCTGGGACGCGGCGGCCTGGCCCTGGAGCTGCGCCTGGAGCCGTGCGAGGTGGCCTACCACACGGACTGGCCGGTGGTGGCCATGGGCCCGGAGAAGCACATCGGCTATGCCGTGCAGTGGTTCGCCCTGGCGGCGGCGCTGCTCGGCCTGTTCATCTATCTCGGAGTGCACAACGCACGGGGGAACGCCCATGGAGATCGGCATGACTCACGCTACTAGCCTGCCTGAACCGGACCGCCGCCGCGGCCGCTGGCAGCTCATCCTCCTGCTGCTGGTGGTGATCGGCCCGATTCTGCTGGCCTCGGCCATGTACAAGTGGCGCTTCTGGGTGCCCGAGTCGCGCAGCTACCATGGCACGCTGATCGGCGACGGCCGCGACCTGGCCGACATCGGCGTGCAGGCCGCCGCCAATGGTCGTTGGCAGCTGCTGGTGACCGTCCCGGGTGAATGCGACGCGGCCTGCGGAGAGCTGCTCTACCTGGCCCGGCAGATCAACATCGGCCTGGCTCGCGAGGCCTCCCGCGCCAGCCACGCGCTGGCCAGCGCCACGGCGCTGCCGGCCGAGCTCGATGCCCGGTTGCGCCGCGAGTACCCGCGTCTGGAGCGCCATGCCCTGGATCTTCGCCAGTACCGCGAGGCCGGCCAGGACGCCGCCGTACCCAGTCTGTGGATCGTCGATCCGCTCGGCAATCTGGTGCTGCGCTACGGCCCCGGGGTGAACGGCAAGGGCGTGCTCGAGGACCTGCGCCTGCTGCTCAAGCTCTCCCATATCGGCTGAGGAGGACGAGATGCTGCGCAAGCCCGGATTCCGCTTCGCCCTCTGTGCCACCGTGCTGGCTTTCCTCGTGGTGCTGCTCGGTGCCTACACCCGGCTGACCCACGCCGGCCTCGGCTGCCCGGACTGGCCGGGCTGCTACGGCTTCCTCGGCGTGCCCATGAGCGAGGCCAAGCAGGCCCTGGCCGAGGCGCGCTTCCCCGAGGCGCCCCTGGAGGTGGTAAAGGGCTGGAACGAGATGGTCCACCGCTACTTCGCCGGCACCCTCGGCCTGCTGATCCTCGGTCTCGCCGTGCAGGCCCTGCGCCACCGTGGCGAGCCTGGCCAGCCGCTCAGGCTGCCGCTACTGATCTTCGGCCTGGTGATCCTCCAGGCGGCCTTCGGCATGTGGACCGTGACCCTCAAGCTCTGGCCCCAGGTGGTCACCGCCCACCTACTCGGCGGCTTCGCCACCCTGGCCCTGCTGTTCCTGCTCAGCCTGCGCCTGTCCGGTGCCTTCCCGGCCTTGCCGGCGCTTTCCGGGCGGCTTCGGGGGCTGGCCGGAGCGGCGCTGGCGCTGCTGGTCGGGCAGATCGCTCTGGGCGGCTGGGTCAGCTCCAACTACGCGGCGGTGGCCTGCGTCGACCTGCCCACCTGCCATGGCCAGTGGTGGCCGGCCATGGATTTCGCCAACGGTTTCCACCTGACCCAGCAGATCGGCCCCAATTACCTCGGCGGCCAGCTGGACAGCGACGCCCGTACCGCCATCCACATGAGCCATCGCCTCGGAGCGTTGCTGGTGACCCTGATCCTGCTGCTGCTGGCCTGGCGCCTGCGTGCCGCCGGTCTCGGCCGCCTGGCCGCGCTGCTGGTCCTGGCGCTGGCCGTGCAGATCGGCCTCGGGCTGAGCAACGTGCTACTGCACCTGCCGCTGCCGGTGGCGGTGGCGCACAACGGCGGCGGCGCGGCCCTGTTGCTGGTGCTGGTGCTGATCAACTATCGCCTGAGGCCCGTGCGTGCCGGCGCGCTTCGGGAGTCTCCGGATTCCCACGGAACGCTCGCGCCTGCCCCGCTGGCCTCGGCTGGCAAATGACCACAAGGAGAGACACCATGGCCACTCTGCTGCGTACCGGCCGGCGTGCCGAACAAGCCAGCTGGCGTGACTTCCTCGAGCTGACCAAGCCCAAGGTGGTGGTGCTGATGCTGATCACCTCGCTGGTCGGCATGTTCCTCGCCACCCGTGCCGGAGTGCCTTGGACCGTGCTGCTGTTCGGCAACCTCGGCATCGCCCTCTGCGCAGGCGCCGCGGCGGCGGTCAACCACGTCGTGGATCGGCGCATCGACGCCATCATGGCGCGCACCCACAAGCGCCCGGTGACCGCCGGGCGCCTCTCGCCGCGCGCCGCGCTGCTCTTCGCGCTGGTCCTGGCGGTGCTCGGCCAGGCGCTGCTGCTGGTCTTCACCAACCCGCTGACCGCCTGGCTGACCCTCGCCTCGCTGCTCGGCTACGCGGTGCTCTACACCGGCTTCCTCAAGCGCGCCACGCCGCAGAACATCGTCATCGGCGGATTGGCAGGCGCCGCGCCGCCACTGCTTGGCTGGGTGGCGGTGACCGGTCACCTGTCCGCCGAGCCGCTGCTGCTGGTGCTGATCATCTTCGCCTGGACCCCGCCGCACTTCTGGGCTTTGGCCATCCACCGCAAGGAGGAGTACGCCAAGGCCGACATCCCCATGCTGCCGGTGACCCACGGCGAGTACTACACCAAGGTGCACATCCTGCTTTACACCCTGATCCTCCTGGCAGTGAGCCTGCTGCCCTTCGTCATCCACATGAGCGGCCCGCTTTACCTGGCTGGCGCGCTGCTGCTTGGCGGACGCTTCCTGTACTGGGCCTGGGTGCTGTACCGTGACAGCAAACCGCACGCGGCGATCCGTACCTTCAAGTACTCTGTCGCCTACCTGTTCCTACTGTTCATCGCCCTGCTGGTGGACCACTACCTGTTGCTGAGCCCATGACCGGAATCCAGAAAACCCTGTTCGTTCTCATCGCCGTGATCGCCGTGATCTTCGGCCTGACCGTGCACAAGGTCCTTAACGGCCGCAGCCAGGGCGACCCTGCGGCGCTGGTCGACGCCGGCATCATCCTCCTGCCGCAGAGCCGCCAGCTGCCGGCGCTCGAGCTTACCGACCAGGACGGCCAGGCGGTGGCGGTGAACCAGCTCAAGGGCCAGTGGAGCCTGCTGTTCTTCGGCTACACCTACTGCCCGGACATCTGCCCCACCACCCTGGCGCAGCTGCGCGAGTTGAAGGGCAAGCTGCCGGCGGAGGCCCTGGAGCGCCTGCGGGTGGTGATGATCAGCGTGGATCCGCAGCGCGACAGCCCGCAGCAGCTCAAGCAGTACCTGGGTTACTTCGACGCCGGCTTCCAGGGCCTGACCGGTGAGCTGGCGGACATCCAGAAACTGGCCAGCGCGGTGAGCATCCCCTTCATCCCGGCGGACACCAGCAAGCCCAACTACACCGTGGACCACAGCGGCAACCTGGTGATCCTCGGTCCGGACGGCACCCAGCGTGGCTTCATCCGCGCGCCGCTGAACAACCAGAAGCTGGCGACTCAGCTGCCGGTATTGGTGGGCAGCGAGGGATAGTCGCCGGCGCAAGACTGGCCAGCATCCGCTGCGGGAGTATTTTCTGGCTGCCTATATGTCGAACGTAACTACGTAGTTACGCCCACCACAACGACATTTCTTAGGGAAACTCTGAAAAAGACTTCCTGATTTGGCAAAATCCGCCGACTTCACCCGCAGAGCTTTCCGATGAAGCAGATGACCTTCGCCGACGCCGAGTACGCCGGCAAGCGCAAGCAGACCCGCAAGGAACTGTTCCTGATCGAAATGGAACAGGTGGTGCCGTGGCAGGGCCTGATCGCCCTGATCGAGCCGCACTACCCGAAGGGTGAAGGCGGTCGTCCCGCCTATCCGCTGATGGCGATGCTGCG
>NZ_KB822615.1 GCF_000364625.1 Pseudomonas thermotolerans DSM 14292 | reverse complement strand
CAGTTCTGCAGCAGATGCACACGCA
The DNA here is from genome assembly GCF_000364625.1 of Pseudomonas thermotolerans DSM 14292. Lineage (GTDB taxonomy): Bacteria > Pseudomonadota > Gammaproteobacteria > Pseudomonadales > Pseudomonadaceae > Aquipseudomonas > Aquipseudomonas thermotolerans. The sequence goes on along the minus strand of NZ_KB822615.1, from coordinate 87,030 downwards.
GCATCGCCATCAGCGGATAGGCGGGACGACCGCCTTCACCCTTCGGGTAGTGCGGCTCGATCAGGGCGATCAGGCCCTGCCACGGCACCACCTGTTCCATTTCGATCAGGAACAGTTCCTTGCGGGTCTGCTTGCGCTTGCCGGCGTACTCGGCGTCGGCGAAGGTCATCTGCTTCATCGGAAAGCTCTGCGGGTGAAGTCGGCGGATTTTGCCAAATCAGGAAGTCTTTTTCAGACCATCCCTAAAAGCCCTCTATCACGGGCCTTTCGGGGTATTTTTGTGCTACAAAAATTAATCAATCAGTGTCAGTGATAGACTCATCCACGCGATTCTTCACGCCAAAGGAATGTCCGTCTGAATGCGTATTGTGAGCTGGAACTGCAACGGTGCCTTTCGAAAAAAACTCCATCTGCTGGAGGAGTTGAACGCAGACGTCCTTGTGATCCAGGAATGTGAAGATCCAGTTCAGTGTCGTGATGCCCACTACAAACAATGGGCAACTAATCACCTGTGGGCCGGTGACAACAAGAACAAAGGGCTTGGCGTTTTTGCTAAGCCAGACGTACGGCTAGAACCTCTGAATCTTGACTCGGGGCGCTTGCAGTTGTTTTTGCCGCTTATGGTCAACGACATCACGCTGCTAGCAGTTTGGACAAAGGAGGCAGGCTCCCCAACGTTCAAATACATCGGACAGCTCTACAAATGGCTTCAATTACACAAAACCCATTTGGCCACACCGAAAGCTGTCGTTATCGGAGACCTCAACAGCAATTCCTGTTGGGATGTTTGGGATCGTTGGTGGAATCACTCGGATGTGGTTAAAGAGCTTGAAAACCTGGGACTTCATAGCCTTTACCATTCTCAAACAGGGGAGGCCCAAGGGGCCGAGACCCAACCAACATTCTTCCTGCATCGGAAGCTGGAGAAGCCTTATCACATCGATTACGCATTTCTGTCCGAAATGCTTAAGATCGGCGCCCGCATATCAATCGGTGCTGCTGACTACTGGCTGGAGCACAGTGATCATCTGCCACTCATAGTCGATATTGCGCCAGGGACTAACAGATAACTCCTTGAATCTGCTGGCTTTGTGCCCCTGGTGCATAATAGCGCAGGCAACAAAAAGCCCGCCGGATGGCGGGCTTTTTCATGGCCGCGCGGCGCCCTCAGAAGCGGAAGACTTCCACGTCGGTGCGCACCGGCGAGGCCATGGGGATGCGCGGCTGCTCCGGCTGGCGCACGCTGCTGGTCGGCCGTTTCGGCGCCGGCTTCTTCGGCGTCTCGGCCACCGGCGGTTCCTGCTTGAGCAGCGGCTGTACGGTGCTGGCCATCTGCTCGGCAAGGCGCTGTAGCACCAGGCTCTGTGCGCGAACCTGGTCGGCGGCGCTGCCGGCGTGCTCCTCCTGCAAGCGCACCAGGTGGCTGTCGCGCAGCTTGCCCTGGCGGTCGATCAGCTGCCATTCGGCCTCCAGCACCGCAGGCTGCTGCGGACCGGAATCCAGGCGGCTGATGGTCAGCTGCACCTGCACGTCCGGAGTGAAGCCCTGGGCGCCTGGGGCCAGCACCAGCCGCTGGGTGTCCAGGCGCCAGGCCAACTGACGGATCAGCAGTTGGTCGATGTCGTCACTCAGGCTGCCGGCCCAGCGTTCCTTCTTCGCCGGCAGCAGGCTGCCGTCCTCCTGGCGCTGCAGGAGGGTCTCGCGCTGCAGGTAGTCGGCCACCTTCACCGGGCCGAGCAGGATCGCCGGCCCGTCCTTCTGCTCGGGAATGCCCGGATTGCCGCTGTCCAGCCGGTACAGGGGCGCCGGCTCGAGCATGGCGCAGCCCGACAGGACGAGAACACCGGTGAATGCCAGCAGCAGGGGAATACGCAATGCATTCATGTTCGTTTTCATCTCAAACGGCCAGTGCCGACCGGCGAGGCGGCCGGCATTGGAAGTTGGCAGGCGTGTATCATCCGTGAAACTGCGGCGCGACTCCACCCTAAAACCTGCGTAGTTTTGTCAGGAGGTTTAACCGTGCGAGCGGCGCCAACCGGACCGGCCTACTCCACGCGCAGCCCGTCGACCCGCTGGAAGCCCCGCGGCAGCTTGTTGCCACGCCGGCCGCGCTCGCCCTTGTAGTGCTCCAGATCCTCAGGGCGCAGCGACAGGGTGCGCTTGCCGGACTGCAGCACCAGGGTCGAGCCTTCGGCGAGCACGGCCAGGTCCACCAGGTACTCCTCGCGGCTGGCGACCCGCTCGCTGGGGATGCCGATGATCTTGTTGCCCTTGCCCTTGGCCAGCTGCGGCAGATCGCGGACCGGGAACAGCAGCAGGCGGCCCTCGGTGGTCACCGCCGCCAGCCAGTCCTCCTCCAAGCTAGCGAGCGGCTTGGGCGCCACCACGCGGGCCCCGGCGGGCAGGCTGAGCAGGGCCTTGCCGGCCTTGTTCTTGGCCTGCAGGTCCTCGCCCTTGACCACGAAGCCGTAGCCGGCGTCCGAGGCGATCACGTAGAGGGCATCGTCGTCGGGCAGCAGCACGCATTCGAAGCTGGCCCCCGGCGGCGGGGTCAGGCGACCGGTCAGCGGCTCGCCCTGGCCACGCGCCGAGGGCAGCGAATGGGCCGCCAGCGAATAGCTGCGGCCAGTGGAGTCGATGAACACCGCGTACTGGTTGGAGCGCCCCGGCGCGGCGGCCTTGAAGCTGTCGCCGGCCTTGTAGGAGAGGCCCGCGGCATCGATGTCGTGGCCCTTGGCACAGCGTACCCAGCCTTTCTCGGAGAGCACCACGGTTACCGGCTCGGTGGGCAGCAGCTCGGTTTCCGAGAGGGCGCGCGCCTCGGCGCGCTCGACAATCGGCGAGCGGCGGTCGTCGCCGTACTTCTCGGCGTCCTCGAGGATCTCCTGGCGCACCAGCTTCTTCAGCTTGGCCTCGCTGCCGAGCAGGGCGAGCAGTTGCTCGCGCTCCTTGGCCAGCTCGTCCTGCTCGCCACGGATCTTCATCTCCTCCAGGCGCGCCAGCTGGCGCAGGCGGGTGTCGAGGATGTAGTCGGCCTGCACCTCGGTGAGACCGAAGCGTTCCATCAGCACCGGCTTGGGCTGGTCCTCGGTGCGGATGATGCGGATCACCTCGTCGAGGTTGAGGAAGGCGATCAGCAGGCCTTCCAACAGGTTCAGACGCTTCTCCACCTTGTCCAGACGGAACTGCAGGCGGCGGCGCACGGTGCGGATGCGGTAGCTCAGCCACTCGGTGAGCAGGGTGCGCAGGTCCTTGACCTGCGGCTTGCCATCCAGGCCGATGACGTTGAGGTTGACCCGGTAGCTGGACTCCAGGTCGGTGGTGGCGAACAGGTGCTGCATCAGCTCCTCGGTATCCACCCGGTTGGAGCGCGGGATGATGACGATGCGGCAGGGATTCTCGTGGTCGGACTCGTCACGCAGGTCGGCGACCATCGGCAGCTTCTTGGCCTGCATCTGCGCGGCGATCTGCTCCAGCACCTTGGCGCCGGAGACCTGGTGCGGCAGCGCGGTGATCACGATGTCGCCGTCCTCGACGCGGTACACGGCTCGCATGCGGATCGAACCACGGCCGGTCTCGTAGGTCTTCAGCAGGTCGGCGCGCGGGGTGACGATCTCCGCTTCGGTGGGGAAGTCCGGGCCGGGCAGGTGCTCGCAAAGCTGCGCCACCGTGGCGGTCGGCTCGTCGAGCAGGCGCACGCAGGCGGCGGCCACCTCGCGCAGGTTGTGCGGCGGCACGTCGGTGGCCATGCCCACGGCGATGCCAGTGGTGCCGTTCAAGAGCAGGTTGGGCAGCCGCGCCGGCAGGGTCGCCGGTTCCTCCAGGGTGCCGTCGAAGTTCGGCACCCAGTCCACGGTGCCCTGGCCCAGCTCGGACAGCAGCAGCTCGGCGTAGCGGGACAGGCGCGCCTCGGTGTAGCGCATGGCGGCGAAGGACTTGGGATCGTCCGGGGCCCCCCAGTTGCCCTGGCCGTCGATCAGGGTGTAGCGGTAGCTGAACGGCTGGGCCATCAGCACCATGGCCTCGTAGCAGGCGCTGTCGCCGTGTGGGTGGAACTTGCCGAGCACGTCACCGACGGTGCGCGCCGACTTCTTGTGCTTGGCGTCGGCATCCAGGCCCAGCTCGCTCATCGCGTAGACGATGCGCCGCTGCACTGGCTTCAGACCGTCGCCGATGTGCGGCAGGGCGCGGTCCATGATCACGTACATGGAGTAGTTCAGGTAGGCCTGCTCGGTGAACTCGGCGAGGGAGCGGCGCTCCACGCCTTCCAGGCTCAGGTCGAGGGATTCGCTCATGCGGACCTCATCGTTCGGTGGATTGGCGCAGCACCCTGGGTGCCGTCGCGCTGGGTAGATTCGAGTCGAGTCGGCGTGGAGCGCTCATGGGGCGCTCCAGCCGCCGGCCGGCGCGGCGAAGCGCCAGACGATGGGGCGCGTCTCGCCGTCGTTGCGCACCTTGCCGCCGGTGTCCAGGCCGATCCAGGCGCCCTGCTCGTCGAGCTCCAGGCCCTCGGCCCGGCCGAAGGCCTGGCGGCCATAGCGGCGCGGTTCCTGCAACGCCTCCTCGGCGAACGACCAGCAGCGCTCCACTGCGCCGTCGGCGGGATCGCGCCGGCAAATGCGATAGCCCTGGCGCTCCAGGGTGAACAATCGCTCGGCGAAGAACACCAGATCGGAAAAGTCGCGCGGCTGCTCGGCCACGTCCAGCTGCGGCGGCGGGGCCTGCTTGCCGCCCTCGCTGAACAGCACGCAGCTGGCCGCGCAGAGCCACTGGTTCTGTTCGCGCTGCAGGGCCAGCAGACCGCGCCGTTCGCGCTCGGCGGCCAACCACAGGCGGCTGGCGTCCGGACTGACGGCGATGCCTTCGAGCAGAGCGTTGAACTTCAGCAGCATGCCGCTGGCCCGCGCCTGGCGCAGCAGGCCGGCCGGCAGGACCAGCCATTCGCCCTGGCTGGTCGCCGCCGGCAGGCGTAGCACGCCGACCTGGGCCTCGCTGACCAAGTAGCGGTTGCCCTCGGCGTCGCAGCTCAGGCCCTCGAAGTCCAGGGCGCCGCCGCGCACCTGGGCGGCCACCCAGTTGCGGGTGCGGATGCCCCAAGGCAGGCGGCTGTCGTCCGGCGGCGGCGCCGTGAAGACTTCCGCCTCGGCCACCAGCCGATCTCCGGCCATGCGCAGCCGGTACAGGCGATCGTCGTCCCGGTCGGACACCGCCCACAGGGCGTCCCCGCACCAGGCCAGCCCGGAGAGGTTGCCGACCGGCATGTCCGCCACCGGATACTCGGCCTCCAGACGCAACTCCTCGACCGGCGCGGCGAAGGCCGGCAGAGTGACGAGCAGCAGCGCGGCGAGCCCGATGCGGATCAAACCAGCACCTCGGCCAGGTCGCCCTTGGTCTCCAGCCAGCTCTTGCGATCGGCGGCGCGCTTCTTGGCGAGCAGCATGTCCATCACTTCATGGGTGCGCTCGAAGTCGTCGAGGGTCAGCTGCACCAGTCGGCGGGTGTTGGGGTCCATGGTGGTCTCGCGCAGCTGCATGGGGTTCATCTCGCCGAGGCCCTTGAAGCGGGTGACCTGCGGCTTGCCGCGCTTCTTCTCGGCGGCGAGGCGCTCGAGGATGCCGTCGCGCTCGGCCTCGTCGAGGGCGTAGTAGACCTCCTTGCCGAGGTCGATGCGGAACAGCGGCGGCATGGCGACGTAGACGTGACCGGCCTCCACCAGCGGGCGGAAGTGGCGGACGAACAGCGCGCAGAGCAGGGTGGCGATGTGCAGACCGTCGGAGTCGGCGTCGGCGAGGATGCAGATCTTGCCGTAGCGCAGTTGGGACAGGTCGCTGGAGCCCGGGTCGATGCCGATGGCCACGGCGATGTCGTGCACCTCCTGGCTGGCCAACACCTCGCTGCCGTCCACCTCCCAGGTGTTCAGGATCTTGCCGCGCAGCGGCATGATCGCCTGGTACTCCTTGTCGCGTGCCTGCTTGGCGCTGCCGCCGGCGGAATCGCCCTCCACCAGGAACAGCTCGGCGCGCAGCGGATCCTGGCCGGCGCAGTCGGCCAGCTTACCGGGCAGCGCCGGGCCCTGGGTGATCTTCTTGCGCTCCACCTTCTTGCCGGCCTTGAGGCGCCGCCCGGCGTTGCTGATGGCCAGCTCGGCGAGCTGCAGGCCCAACTCGGGGTTGGCGTTGAGCCACAGGCTGAAGGCGTCCTTGACCACGCCGGAGACGAAGGCCGCCGCCTCGCGGGACGACAGGCGCTCCTTGGTCTGCCCGGAGAACTGCGGCTCCTGCAGCTTCATGGAGAGCACGAAGGCGATGCGCTCCCAGACGTCCTCGGGGGCCAGCTTGACGCCGCGTGGCAGCAGGTTGCGGAACTCGCAGAACTCGCGCATGGCGTCCAGCAGGCCCTGGCGCAGGCCGTTGACGTGGGTGCCGCCCTGCGCGGTGGGAATCAGGTTGACGTAGCTTTCCTGCACCGCCTCGCCACCTTCCGGCAGCCAGAGCACGGCCCACTCCACCGCCTCGCGCTCGCCGGCAAGGTTGCCGCAGAAGGGCTCCTCGGGCAGCCGCGGGTATTCGCTGACGGCATCGACCAGATAGGAACGCAGGCCGTCCTCGTAGAACCATTCGACCCGCTCGCCGCTGGCCTTGTCCTCGAAGCTCACCGCCAGGCCCGGGCAGAGCACCGCCTTGGCCTTCAGGACGTGCTTGAGGCGGCTGACCGAGAACTTCGGCGAGTCGAAGTACTTGGCATCCGGCCAGAAGCGCACGCTGGTGCCGGTGTTACGCTTGCCGACCGTGCCGATGATCTCCAGGTCGGAGGCCTTGTAGCCGTCGGCGAAGGTCATCCGGTACTCGTTGCCGTCGCGCTTGACGCGCACCTCCACGCGGGTGGACAGGGCGTTGACCACCGAGATGCCGACACCGTGCAGGCCGCCGGAGAACTGGTAGTTCTTGTTGGAGAACTTGCCGCCGGCGTGCAGCTTGGTGAGGATCAGCTCGACACCGGGGATGCCCTCCTCGGGATGGATATCCACCGGCATGCCGCGGCCGTCGTCGAGCACTTCCAGGGACTGGTCCTCGTGGAGGATCACCTGCACGCTCTTGGCGTAGCCGGCCAGCGCCTCGTCGACGCTGTTGTCGATGACTTCCTGGGCCAGGTGGTTGGGGCGGGTGGTGTCGGTGTACATGCCCGGGCGCTTGCGCACCGGGTCGAGGCCGGAGAGGACTTCAATGGCATCCGCGTTGTAAGTGGCCATAGCGCTCCGTTCAAGCAAAGGTGGAAAAATCGATGTCGCGCCACTCGGCAGCCGGCACGCCGGCGAAAGCCAGCAGCGCCGGCAGATGCGCGGCGAAGTTCGCAAAGCCGTGGTCGCCGCCGGGTTCGATGCGCAGCGCGCAGGCGCGGTAGAAGGCCTGGGCCTGGCGGTAGTCGAGAGTCTCGTCGCCGGTCTGCAGCCACACCTGGAAGCGCGCCGGATCGCCGGGCGGCGGCACCGCCAGTTCGGCGAGCGCGGCCACGTGGTCGAGGGTCAGCTCCCAGGTCTCGCCGGTGTAGTAGTTGGTCTGCGGCCCCAGGTAGCCCTCGAAGCGCAGCTGCGGGTTGACCGCGGGGTTGATCAGCAGGGCCTTGAGGCCGTGCCGCTCGGCCAGGTAGGTGGCGTAGAAGCCGCCCAGCGAGCTGCCGACCAGCAACGGCCGACCGAGTTCGTCGATGGCCGACTCAAGCTGGAGGATGGCCTGGCGAGGATGGTGATGCAGGGCCGGCACGCGCAGCGCCTGCGCCCGCCCCAGCCGCTGCATCAGTGCGCTGAGCTGGCTGGCCTTGCGCGAGGCCGGCGAACTGTTCAGTCCGTGGATGTAGAGGATGCTGGTCATGGGGAGAGGAGGCTACTAGCCGGATGGCGCCGGCCGCAACCCTGACGCGCCGGCGGCCGACGCTCGTCGGCGCGCTCAGTAGCCGGTCACGCCGTAGTCGATCTCGAAGTCGATGCCAGTGACCCGCGACACCCCGGTGTCGATGCGCCCGTCGGCGTGCAGGCGCAGCCAGCGGTAGCCGGGCGCCTCGCGGCTGACCTGGAAGTCCTCGCTGTGCGGCACGAACTGTACGCAGGTGGACGGCGAGGCGAGCAGCCGCACACCACGGCGCTCACGATCGAAGTCCTGGTGGATGTGCCCCCAGAGCATGGCACGGACCTGCGGAAAGCGGTCGGTGACGGCGAACAACGCCTCGGCGTTGGCAAGGCCGATAGGGTCCATCCAGGCGCAGCCGATGGGCACCGGGTGGTGGTGGAAGCAGATCAGGCAGTGGCGCTCCGGCGCCTCGGCCAAGGCGCGCTCGAGCAGCTGCAGCTGCTCGTCGGCGAAATGCCCGAGCACCGCGCCAGGCACCGCAGAGTCCAGCAGCACGATACGCCAGGCGCCGACATCGACCACCGGCTCGAGCTGTTCGCCGCCGGCGCAGAAGGCGCGCATCGTCGCGGCGTCGTCGTGGTTGCCGGGGGTCCAGCGCGCCGGCGCGCCGAGGCTCTCGATGAGGCCGGCGAAGCGCTGGTAGGAGGCGCGGCTGCCGTCCTGGGAAAGGTCGCCAGTGGCCAACACCAGGTCGATGCGCGGCTGTTCCTCGCGCACCTGGGCGAGCACCATGCGCAGGCTCTCCTCGGTGGCCAGACCAAGCAACCGGCCGTCCGCCTCGGCGAACAGGTGGCTGTCGGTGATCTGTACCAGCAGCACCGAGGAATCGGCAGGGGAAGACGGCAAGCTCGGCAAGGCAGGGACTCCGCTCGGATGTCGGGCAATTATGGTGGCTGGACCCGGTCAGGAAAAGCGAAGTTCTAGACCCAGATCACAGAGTGATGACGGCGTTGGCCCGGCCTCACCGGCCGCCGGCGCCAAGGGTGAACTAGATCACCGGTTCCAGCTCATGGCCGCAGGACAGGCAGTGGCTCAGCCACTCGCCGAGGAACAGGTTGAGCTGGGTCTTCTCGTCCGGCTGGTGCATCGCGGCGTTGGGATAGGGATAGCGGATATGCAGGCGCCGGGCATTCTCGGCACCGACCACTTCGGCCATGCGCGCGTCATGGTAGACCCGCACCTCCAGGCGCGGCACCGGCAGCCAGGGCAGGCTGTGCTCCTGGCTGACCCGCAGGGTGGTGGTGTAGGGACAGGACTCGATCACTTCCAGGGCCAGCACGCCGAGCAGGTGCTCGCCCTGGCTGAGCGCCACCCGCCGCGCGCCGCAGCCGCCACGCATGTCCGGCAGCAGGCGCAATAGCCGCGCGTAGTTGGCCTCGCAAGCCGCCTGCAGGCCGGCCAGATCGACCCGGAAGCGCTCGCGCAGCAGGGTTACGTCCATAGACCACGCACCTCGGCGCGGTTCAGCGCCAGCCACTGCAGGGCAATGATGCTCGCCGCGTTGTTGATCCGCCCGTCGCGCACCGCCTGCAGGGCGTCCTCCAGCGGCCAGACGTGCACGCGGATGTCCTCGCCCTCCTCGGCCAGGCCGTGCACGCCGCCGGCCCCGGCGCTGTCGCAGCGGCCGACGTACAGGTGGACCAGCTCGTCGCTGCCGCCCGGCGAGGGGAAGTAGGTAGTGATCGGCCAGAGCGCGCCCAGCTCCAGGCCGGCTTCCTCCCGGGCCTCGCGGCGGGCCACCTGCTCCGGCGCCTCGTCGCTGTCGATCAGCCCGGCGACCAGCTCCAGCAGCCAGGGGTTGGCGGCCTTGTCCAGGGCGCCGACGCGGAACTGCTCGACCAGCACCACGCAGTCGCGCTGCGGGTCGTAGGGCAGCACGCAGACCGCATCGTGGCGTACGAACAGCTCGCGGCTGAGCGCCGGGCCCATGGCCCCGGAGAACTGGCGGTGGCGCAGCTGCAGCCGGTCGAGGCGGTAGAAGCCCCGGAAGCAGGTTTCCCGGGCAAGGATCCGTACTGCGTCGGCATCTGGTTTGAAGGTTTCGCTCATCGTTTCCTCGTCTGTCGCCGGTCCCTGGCGGGACCTTGCTGAGACGCCATCCTATCCTGCCCCCGGCCCGGCCGCAGCCCCCTTTGCAGCGGCCGCCGGGGCTGCGAGGATAGACGGCAGTGCCGGCGGCGAACTCGCGCCGCTACCGGCAGTCGAAGCCAGTCCCCTCACGCCGTTTCGCCAAGGATGCCCATGCGCCCGCTTCCCGCTCTGCTGCTCTGCTCCCTGCTCCTGTCCGGCTGCCAGCTGCTCCAGCCGGCGCCACTCAAGGCCCAGCGCCTGGCCTGGGAGCACGTCCCGGCCGGCTGCCAGGGCGAGGACTGTCCGCTGGTGAACATCGACACCCTGCGCTTTCCCGAGCAGCCGCAGCTCGACGCGTTGATCGAGCGCCAGTTGCTGGAGATGACCGCCGACGCCCCGGATGCGCCGCTGCCGCCGTCGCTGGCCAGCTACGAGCGCAACTTCCTGGCCGAGGCGCGGCCCGGCTGGGCCAGCTACCTGCAGGCGAAGATCCGCGACCAGCACGACGGCCTCTTGGTCCTTGAGCTGTCCAGCTACCTGTTCACCGGCGGCGCCCACGGCATGCCGGGGCGGCGCTTCATCAACTACGACCGCGAGCTGGAGAAGCCGCTGAGCCTGGGCGACATGCTGTTGCCCGGCCAGGAGGAGGCGTTCTGGAAGCTGGCCGAACAGGCCCACCGGCGCTGGCTGAAGGCCACCGGCAACGACAACCCGGAGTACCTGGCGACCTGGCCGTTCACCCGGACGCCGAACATCGCCCTGACCCGTCAGGCGGTGCTGCTCAAGTACGACGTCTACACCCTGGCGCCCTATTCCAGCGGCCACCCCGAGCTGAGCATCCCCTACGCGCAGCTGCAGGGCGTGCTCAGGCCCGAGTACTTCCCGCGTAGCTAGCAGGCGGAACGCGCGGGGCGCCGCGCCGGTGGACGCCCCACCGCGCCCGTCACACCTGCTTGTAGATCACCGAGCCTTCCTCGCGGAAGCGCTCGGCCTGTTCGGCGAAGCCGGCCTCGATGGCCTTCTGCTCGTCGGTCAGGCCGTGCTCGGCGGCATAGTCGCGGACTTCCTGGGTGATCTTCATGGAACAGAACTTCGGCCCGCACATGGAGCAGAAGTGCGCCACCTTGGCCGATTCCTTGGGCAGCGTCTCGTCGTGGAAGGCGCGCGCGGTGTCCGGGTCCAGGCCGAGGTTGAACTGGTCTTCCCAGCGGAACTCGAAGCGCGCCTTGGACAGGGCGTTGTCGCGGATCTGCGCGCCCGGGTGGCCCTTGGCCAGGTCCGCGGCGTGGGCGGCGATCTTGTAGGTGATGATGCCGGTCTTCACGTCATCCTTGTTGGGCAGCCCCAGGTGCTCCTTGGGGGTGACGTAGCAGAGCATGGCGCAGCCGAACCAGCCGATCATCGCCGCGCCGATGCCGCTGGTGATGTGGTCATAGCCCGGCGCGATATCGGTGGTCAGCGGGCCGAGGGTGTAGAAGGGCGCCTCGTCGCAGCATTCCAGCTGCTTATCCATGTTCTCCTTGATCAGGTGCATGGGCACGTGGCCCGGCCCTTCGATCATGGTCTGCACGTCGTGCTTCCAGGCGATCTTGGTCAGCTCGCCCAGAGTCTCCAGCTCGCCGAACTGGGCGGCGTCGTTGGCGTCGGCGATGGAGCCGGGACGCAGGCCGTCGCCCAGCGAGAAACTGACGTCGTAGGCCTTCATGATTTCGCAGATTTCCTCGAAATGGGTGTAGAGGAAATTCTCCTTGTGGTGGGCCAGGCACCACTTGGCCATGATCGAGCCGCCGCGGCTGACGATGCCGGTGACCCGCTTCGCCGTGAGCGGCACATAGCGCAGCAGCACGCCGGCGTGGATGGTGAAGTAGTCCACGCCCTGCTCGGCCTGCTCGATCAGGGTGTCACGGAACAGCTCCCAGGTCAGCTCCTCCGCCACTCCGCCGACCTTCTCCAACGCCTGGTAGATGGGCACGGTGCCGATCGGCACCGGCGAGTTGCGGATGATCCACTCGCGGGTCTCGTGGATGTGCTTGCCGGTGGACAGGTCCATGATGGTGTCCGCGCCCCAGCGGATGCCCCAGGTGAGCTTGGCCACTTCTTCCTCGATGGAGGAGCCCAGCGCCGAGTTGCCGATGTTGCCGTTGATCTTCACCAGGAAGTTGCGGCCGATGATCATCGGCTCCAACTCCACGTGATTGATGTTGGCCGGGATGATCGCCCGACCGCGCGCCACCTCCTGACGAACGAACTCCGGGGTAATCTCCTTGGGGATCGCGGCGCCGAAGCTCTGCCCCGGGTGCTGGGCATCGAGCAGACCGGCTTCGCGGGCCTCGGCCAGCTTCATGTTCTCGCGGATGGCGACGAACTCCATCTCCGGGGTGATGATGCCCTTCCTGGCGTAGTGCATCTGGGTGACGTTGCGGCCGGCCTTGGCGCGCCGCGGGTTGCGCACATAGGCGAAACGCAGGGCGGCCAGTTCCGGATCGGCCAGGCGGCGCTGGCCGAACTCCGAGGACAGCCCCGGCAGGCGTTCGGTGTCGCCGCGCTCCTCGATCCAGGCGCTGCGCACGTCCGGCAGGCCCTGGCGCACGTCGATCCGCACGTCGGGGTCAGTGTAGGGGCCGGAGGTGTCGTAGACGGTCACCGGCGGGTTGATCTCGCCGCCGAACGCGGTGGGAGTGACGTCGAGGGTGATCTCCCGCATCGGCACGCGGATATCCGGACGCGAGCCCTGCACGTAGATCTTCCGGGAACGCGGGAAGGGCTGGACGGACTGCTGGTCGACCTGGGCGCTTTCGCTCAGTTTCTTGTGGTTCTGCACGCTCATTCGGCTGTCTCCGGGTTGAATGTCGGAGCGAACCTGAACGCGGCAAGGCGCACCGGGGGTGGTGCGAAAGAGGACTCGCCACACGCGGCGAGGACATCTTGTTCCCTACGCAGGCCTTAACCTGATCAGGTTCAACGGGATCCGGAACTGTCCGATCTCAGCCTCCGATTCGAGGCACCCCGACAAGAACCCGGCCAGTCTAAACAAGCCCCGCGCGGAAAACCAAGCCGCCGACCGAGAAAACCCGACCGACGGGTCACGAAACGACACCCTGCGCGGTGCTTGACCCTCCCACCGGCGCCCCTTAGCCTTGCCTGTCCACCTCATCAGCAGGACTGCCCCAACATGCTGCGCAGACTCACCCTGGCACTTGCCGTGGCCGCCGCATCCAATGGAATGGCCTGGGCAGAAACCGCCCCCCCGAGCACCCGGACCGACCTGGTCAGCGTCTACCGGGAAGCCGTCAACAACAACGCCGATCTCGCCGCCGCCCGCGCCGATTACGCGGCGCGCAAGGAAGTGGTGCCCCAGGCCCGCGCCGGTCTGCTGCCGCAGCTCAGTGCCGGAGCCAACCTGACCGACACCCGCACCGAGCTGGACTCGCCGTCGATCCGCGCCGACCGCAGCGGTACCGTCTACCAGGCGACCCTCAGCCAGCCGCTGTTCCGCGCCGACCGCTGGTACCAGCTGAAGGCCGCCAAGGCCATCGACGAGCAAGCCGCGCTGCAGCTCTCCGCCGTCGAGCAGAACCTTATCCTGCAGAGCGCCGAGGCTTACTTCGCGGTGCTGCGCGCCCAGGACAACCTGGCCTCGACCAAGGCCGAGGAAGCCGCCTTCAAGCGCCAGCTCGACCAGGCCAACGAACGCTTCGACGTCGGCCTCTCCGACAAGACCGACGTGCTCGAGGCCCAGGCCGGCTACGACACCGCACGGGCTAACCGGATCATCGCCGAGCGCCGCGTGGCGGACGCCTTCCAAGCCCTGGCGACCCTGACCAACCGCGAGTACACCTCGGTGGAGGGCATCCGCCACAGCCTGCCAGTGCTGGCGCCCTCCCCCAACGACGCCAAGGCCTGGGTGGACACCGCCGCCCGGCAGAACCTCAGCCTGCTGGCCAGCAACTACGCGGTGGACGCCGCCGAGGAAACCGTGCGCCAGCGCAAGGCCGGCCACGCCCCGACCCTCGACGCCTTCGCCCAGTACCAGAAGGGCGACAACGACAGCCTGGGCTTCACCAACTCGGCCGCCGGCGCTGCCACCTACAGCGGTGACGTCGAGCAGCGCAGCATCGGCCTGCAGCTGAACATCCCGATCTACAGCGGCGGACTGACCAGCTCCCAGGTCCGCGAGGCGCACCAGCGGCTGATCCAGACCGAGCAGCAGCGCGAGAGCCTGCGCCGCCAGGTGGTGCAGAACACCCGCGACCTGCACCGCGCGGTCAACACCGACGTGGAGACCGTGCAGGCGCGCCGCCAGTCGATCATCTCCAACCAGAGCGCCCTGGAGGCCACCGAGGTCGGCTACCAAGTGGGCACCCGCAACATCGTCGACGTGCTGGACGCCCAGCGCCAGCTGTACAACTCGGTGCGCGACTACAACAACGCGCGCTACGACTACATCCTCGACAACCTGCGCCTCAAACAGGCCGCCGGAACCCTAAGCCCGGCCGACCTGGAGGCCCTGGCACAGTACCTGAAGCCGGACTACAACCCGGACAAGGACTTCCTGCCGCCGGACCTCTCCGCCGCCGCCGAGATGCAGCTGCGTCCGAGCAGTGACGAGTGACGCGAAAAAGCCCGGCACCTGCCGGGCTTTTTGTTGGCCGCGCTTTCCCGCAGACAAAAGGAAACCCGCCGCAGCGGGTTTCCTTTCATTGCTCTGGCCGATCAGGCCTTGAACACGTCGGCTACCGACTGCAGCGGGTAGTGGGCCGGGTACGGCAGGGTGGCCACGCCGCTCTCGATGGCCGCCTTGGCCACCGCGTCGGAGACCAGGGTGATCAGGCGCGGGTCCATCGGCTTGGGAATGATGTACTCGCGGCCGAACTCCAGCTTGACGCCGCCGTAGGCCTCGCAGATTTCCTGGGGCACCGGCAGCTTGGCCAGGTCGCGCAGGGCCAGGGCCGCGGCGATCTTCATCTCCTCGTTGATGCGGGTCGCGCGTACGTCCAGGGCGCCGCGGAAGATGAAGGGGAAGCCCAGCACGTTGTTGACCTGGTTCGGGTAGTCGGAACGGCCGGTGGCCATGATCACGTCGTCACGAGTGGCGTGGGCCAGCTCCGGCTTGATCTCCGGATCCGGGTTGGAGCAGGCGAAGACGATCGGGTTGGCCGCCATGCGCTTGAGGTCTTCCGGGCTCAGCAGGTTGGCACCGGACAGACCGACGAACACGTCGGCGCCGTCCAGGGCATCGGACAGGGTGCGCTTGTCGGTCTCGTGGGCGAACACCGCCTTGTACTGGTTGAGGTCGTCGCGGCCGGAATGGATCACGCCCTTGCGGTCGACCATGAAGATGTTCTCGATCTTCGCGCCCATGCTGACCAGCAGCTTCATGCAGGAGATGGCCGCGGCACCGGCGCCCAGGCAGACGATCTTCGCCTGCTCGAGGGTCTTGCCGGCGATTTCCAGGGCATTGAGCATGCCCGCCGCGGTGACGATGGCGGTGCCGTGCTGGTCATCGTGGAACACCGGGATGTCGCACTGCTCGATCAGCGCCCGCTCGATCTCGAAGCACTCGGGGGCCTTGATGTCCTCCAGGTTGATGCCGCCGAAGGTGATGGAGATGCGCTTGACGGTATCGATGAAGGCCTGCGGGCTCTCCGCGTCCACCTCGATGTCGAACACGTCGACGCCGGCGAAGCGCTTAAACAGCACGCCCTTGCCTTCCATCACCGGCTTGGAGGCCAGCGGGCCGAGGTCGCCCAGGCCGAGGATCGCGGTACCGTCGGAAATCACTGCCACCAGGTTGCCCTTGCCGGTGTACTTGAAGGCCAGCTCGGGGTCGCGAGCAATCTCACGTACCGGCTCGGCGACGCCAGGGCTGTAGGCCAGCGACAGGTCGCGGGCGGTAGCGGTCGGCTTGGTCAGCTCGACGCTCAGCTTCCCGGGACGGGGCTGGGCATGATAGTCGAGCGCGGCAGTTTTCAGATCGGACATGGTGGACTTTCCCGATAGTCTTTGTTGAACGAACAGACAGTCGAGGATACGGCAATCCGCGGCCGCCCTACAAGGCGACAACCGACCGCACAGTCAATGCCCCTAACGTACGACTTTCAGCCAATCCCCAGGCTGCGGCTCACCGTCCGGATAGAGACGGTTTAGCAGGCGCAGGGTGCCCTCGGCGTCACCCGGCAGCGGGCTGTCCTTGGCCAGGTCGGCGATGCGCTGCCCAGCCTTGGCGCGCACCAGATGGATGCGCAGCGGCTGGGCCAGCTTGCGCTCCCCGGCCTGGAGCGGGCGCAGGCTGCGGATCGCCTCCAGGAAGCGCGCATCCTGGCTGGCCAGCTCGCCGCTCTTCACCACGGCGACGAACAGGAAGGCGTGCTGGTCCTTGAAGACCACCGCCACGCGGCGCGCCGGGTGTCCGGGGAGAATCCCGGTGTAGCCCTGCAGGCCCGCCTGGCCGAGCGGCTGCCCCTGAACCAGGCGCTGGCCGCCCAGGCGAGCACGCAGGAAGGCCTCCGGGGTACGCTCGGCGCGCTCCAGGGTCATGGCCATAAGGGCCTGCCGGTCGGGACTCTGGGCCACCAGCTGCTCGGCGCCGTTGCTCTGCGTCCAACCCTCGGGGAAGCTCAGGGCGATGCCCAGCCCGGCATGGTAGAAGTGCCTGCCGCGACGCACCCCGGTGCCCTCCGAGTCGCCGAACGGCAGGCCCTCGAGATGGCCGAGGAACGCCTCGCGGTTGCTCTCCCGCGCCCCGCCGGCGGCCAGGGCGCGGGCCGGACCGAGCACCTGCTGGAGGCGCCGGTCGTTGTCCGGGTGGGTGTCGAACAGCCCGTGGTAGCCGCTGGCCGGCACTTCCTGGCCGCGCCTCGCGGCCTGTTCGCGGGCGAAGTCCTCCTGGCCCTTCAGCACCCTAACCACCTCGATCATCGCCTGCGGGTCGTAGCCGCTGCGCGCCAGGTACTGGGCGCCCAGGCCGTCGGCCTCCAGCTCCATATCGCGACCGTAGCCGCGCACCATGGCGGTGCCCAGCAGGTTGGTTAGGTCGCCGGCGGCGCCCACCCCGGTACCGGCCGCCACCAACTGGCCGAGCATGCCCCAGGCCATCGACTGGCTCTGCTGCTGCACGCCGTGGCGGGCGGTGACATGCCCCACCTCGTGGCCGAGCACCGCGGCCAGCTCGGCTTCCGAGCCCAGGTAGGCGAGCAGCCCACGGTGAATGTAGATGTAGCCGCCGGGTAGGGCGAAGGCGTTGATGTCCGGGCTGTCGACCACCGTGAAGCGGTAGTCCAGGTTGCTGCGGTGGCTGTTGCGGGCGACCCGCTCGCCGACCCGCTGCACGTAGGCCTGCAGCCGCTCGTCGGCATAGCGCGGGTACTGGCGGGCGATTTCCTGGTTGGCACGCCGGCCGAGCTCCAGCTCCTGGCGCTCGCTCAGCATCACGAAGTTGCTCTTGCCGGTGGCCGGGTTCAGCGCGCAACCGCCCAGGCCAGCGCCGAGCAGCACCAGCAGGGCGAGAAACGCCCCTCTCACGGCAGCACCTCGAGCATCGAGCGATCGGTGAGCGGCAGCAGCCAGGGCGCCTGGCCGGCCTTCAGGTTGCCGCGCTGGCGACGGTCCACCACCCAGCCGCGGGCCTCGACGCGCCGCCCGGCCAGGCGCTTGAGGGCGCTCTCGTCGAAGCGCGCCAGAGCCTTGGGCGGCACCTGCAGCACCAGCGGACCGTCCAGCTCCAGCCAGAAGCCGCCGCGGTTGCGCTCCACCTTGCGCACACGGCCCTGGACCAGAGCGAAGCCGCCGCGCTCGAGCTGCGCCGGGCTCAGCAGTTGCGGACGCCGCCACAGGCCGCGTCCGGCCTGGCGCGCCTCGCGCTCGGCGGCGCGCTGGCAGTCGACCAGCGCGACGTTGGGCAACACCGCCACCTGGTAGCCGAGCCCGGCGGCGAGCAGCTCAGCCTCCAGGTTGCGGCCGCGGGCGTCGTAGGCGTGGGCGAGCAGGCGGCCGTAGTGGTCGCGAGCCTGCTCGCCGAGCCTGAGGAACACCTTGCCGTCGCTGGCCGCCACCAGTTCCTGGAGGCGCCGCTGCGCCGCCTTGGCATAAGGCTCGGTGCCGACCCCGGGCCGCGACAGCTCGGGGGCATTGATGCCGATCAGGCGCACGCTGCGCCCGTCAGCAAGGCGCAGGGTGTCGCCGTCCACCACACGCTGCACCGCGTAGCTGGGCAGCTGGCCGGGCCGCGGGCAGCCCGCCAGCGCCTGGCTGGCGACGAAAACGAAAAAGGCGCCCACCAGGGACGCCTTCTTCAGTTGCTCGAGAATACCCATGGGGCTCTCGCGGCAGGTTCGGCTTACTTGGAGCCGAACACGCCGAAACGCTGCTTGAAGCGGTCGATACGGCCGCCGGTGTCGAGCACCTTCTGCTTGCCGGTGTAGAACGGGTGGCAAGCGGAGCAGACGTCGATATTGATGTTCTTGCCCAGGGTGGAGCGGGTCTTGATCACGTTACCGCAGGAGCAGGTAGCTTCGATCTCGACGTAGTTCGGGTGGATGTCGGCTTTCATGATGCGTTCCTCGGGTCTGGCGCACCGCCACCCGACAGTCATTATCGGGCACCGTACGCAAAATAGGCCGCGGATGATACCAGAGCCGCCCCCACTTGCAAGCGCGGGCAGCGCCGACCGTCGCCCATGCTAACATCGCCGATCATCTTCGGAGCCGCCGCGTGTCCGCCGACGCCCAACCCATCCTGCGCCTCGCCCTGCCCTCGCCGCTGCGCCGGCTGTTCGACTACCGCGCGCCGCCCGGGGTGCCCATCGCCCGCCTGCAGCCGGGGATGCGCCTGCGGGTGCCCTTCGGCCACCGCGAGGTGATCGGCGTGCTGATCGAGATGGCGAATCACAGCGAAGTGCCGGCGGACAAGCTGAAGGCCGCCCTGGAGCTGCTCGACGCCCGTCCGCCGCTGCCACCAACGCTGTTCCGCCTGTGCCTGTGGACCGCCCAGTACTACCAGCACAGCCTCGGCGACACCCTGAGCTGGGCGCTGCCGGTGCTGCTGCGTCAGGGCGAGCCGGCCGAGGCGCGGGTGGAACGGGTCTGGCACCTGGCCGCCGGGGCCAGCCTGGAGGATCCGCGCCTGGCCCGCGCGCCACGCCAACGTGAAGCCCTGCGGGTAATCGCCCAGCATCCCCATGGCGTTCCCCAGCCCCTGCTGGCCAAGCTCGGTCTCAACAAGGACAGCTTGGAGCTGCTGCGCGACAAGGGCCTGGTGCACATCGAGGTGCGTCGTCACGCCCAGACCCCGAGGCCGAGCCACTGGCTGGCGCAGCCGGAACTGCCGCTCAACGCCGAGCAGCGCCAGGCCTTCGAAGCGGTGCGCGGCGGCTTCGGGCGCTTCGGCGCCTTCCTGCTCGCCGGGGTGACCGGCAGCGGCAAGACCGAGGTCTACCTGCAGCTGATTCGCGAGGCTCTGGAGGCCGGCCGCCAGGCCCTGGTGCTGATCCCCGAGATCAACCTCGGCCCGCAGACCCTGGAGCGCTTCGCCCGGCGCTTCAACGCGCGCATCGCCCTGCTGCACTCGGCGATCGGCGACCGCGAGCGCCTGGACGCCTGGCTGGCGGCACGCGACGGCGAGGCGGACATCGTCATCGGCACCCGCTCGGCGCTGTTCACCCCACTACAGCGCCCGGGGCTGATCATCGTCGACGAGGAACACGACGCTTCCTATAAACAGCAGGAGGGTCTGCGCTACCACGCCCGCGACCTGGCGGTGGTGCGCGCCCAGCAGGAACAGGTGCCCATCGTCCTCGGCTCGGCGACGCCGTCCCTGGAGAGCCTGCACAACGCCCACAGCGGCCGCTATGCCCTGCTCCGCCTGGAGCGCCGCGCCGGCGGCGCCCAGCCGCCGCGCTACCTGCGCCTGGACGTGAAGAGCCGGCCCCTGGACTCGGGCATCTCCGCGCCGCTGCAGCAGGCCATCGCCCAGACCCTGGCGGCCGGCCAGCAGGTGCTGGTGTTCCTCAACCGCCGCGGCTTCGCCCCTACCCTGCTGTGCCACGACTGCGGCTGGGTGTCTGGCTGCCAGCGCTGCGACGCGCGCATGACCCTGCACCAGCGCAGCAACGAGCTGCGCTGCCACCACTGCGGCCATGTCGAGCGGCGACCGAACAACTGCCCGCAATGCGACCAGGTGGACCTGCGCCCCCTGGGCGCCGGCACCGAGCGCGCCGAGGAGCGCCTGGCGATCCTCTTCCCCGACTACCCGGTGCTGCGCATCGACCGCGACAGCACCGCGCGCAAGGGCGCAATGGACAAGCTGTTCGCCACCATCGGCAAGGGCCAGCCGTGCATCCTGGTGGGCACCCAGATGCTTGCCAAGGGCCATCACTTCCCGAGGGTCACTCTGGTGGCCATCCTCGATGCCGACGGCGGGCTGTTCTCCGCCGACTTCCGCGCCAGCGAGCGCATGGCCCAGTTGATCGTCCAGGTCGCCGGGCGGGCCGGCCGCGCCGAGGAGCCGGGCCGGGTGATCATCCAGAGCCATCTGGCCGACCACCCGCTGCTGGTCCAGCTCACCGAGCAGGGCTACTTCGCCTTCGCCGAACAGGCCCTGGCCGAGCGCCGCGCCGCCGGCCTGCCGCCCTTCGCCCACCTGGCCCTGCTGCGTGCCGAGGCGCACAAGCCCAACCAGGCGGAGCTCTTCCTCGACGAAGCCTGCTCCCTGGCCGAGGGGCTGCTGGCCGAGCAGGGCCTGAGCGGCATCGAGCTGCTCGGCCCGGTGCCGGCGCCCATGGAACGCCGCGCCGGCCGCTACCGCGCCCAGTTGCTCCTGCAGGCCAATGCTCGGGCGCCGCTGCACCGTCTGCTCGGCCAGCTGCTGCCGCGGCTGGAGGCCCTCCCTGCCGGTCGCACGGTGCGCTGGTCGCTGGACGTCGACCCCGTCGACCTGTATTGAAGGGCGACGGCTTTTTCCCGGCTGCGCGGCTTGCGGCTTGAAGCGGCGCCCTCCCGGCATCGATAATGCGCAGTTTTCAACCAGCGCCCCCGGCGCCGCCGTCCATCGGCAGGAAGCATTCCCCATGAAAGACCTGATCCGCCAGCTCATCCAGCACGCCCTCGACCGCCTCGTTGCCGACGGCACCCTGCCGCAAGGCCTCACGCCGGCCATCCAGGTGGAGAACACCAAGGACAAGAGCCACGGCGACTTCGCCAGCAACATCGCCCTGATGCTGGCCAAGCCGGCCGGTCTCAAGCCCCGCGAGCTGGCCGAGAAGCTGGTCGCCGCGCTGCCCGCCGACGCGCAGATCAGCAAGGTGGAGATCGCCGGCCCCGGCTTCCTCAACTTCTACCAGGACACCAGCGCCCTGGCCGCGCGCCTCGACGCCGCCCTCGCCGATCCGCAGCTCGGCGTGCGCAAGAACGGCCCGACGCAGCGCGTGGTGATCGACCTCTCGGCGCCCAACCTGGCCAAGGAGATGCACGTCGGCCACCTGCGCTCCACCATCATCGGCGACGCCGTGGCCCGGGTCCTGGAATTCCTCGGCGACACCGTGATCCGCCAGAACCACGTCGGCGACTGGGGCACCCAGTTCGGCATGCTGCTGGCCTACATGCAGGAGCAGCCAGTCGGCAGCGACGCCGAGCTGGCCGACCTGGAAGCCTTCTACCGCGCCGCCAAGAAACGCTTCGACGAGTCCCCGGAATTCGCCGACCGCGCCCGCGAGCTAGTGGTCAAGCTGCAGGCCGGCGATCCCGAGTGCCTGCGCCTGTGGACCCGCTTCAACGACATCTCCCTGAGCCACTGCCAGAAGGTCTACGACCGCCTCGGCGTCAAGCTGAGCATGGCCGACGTCAAGGGCGAGAGCGCCTACAACGACGACCTGCCCCAGGTGATCGCCGACCTGCGCGCCAAGGGCCTGCTCACCGAGAGCGATGGCGCTCAGTGCGTGTTCCTCGACGAGTTCAAGAACGCCGAGGGCAACCCCCTGCCGCTGATCGTCCAGAAGGCCGGCGGCGGCTACCTGTACGCCACCACCGACCTGGCCGCGACCCGCTACCGCGCCGGGGTGCTCAAGGCCGACCGTGCCCTGTACTTCGTCGACCAGCGCCAGGCCCTGCACTTCCAGATGGTCTTCGCGGTGGCCCGCGCCGCCGGCTTCGTGCCGCCGCAGATGGAGCTGCAGCACATGGGCTTCGGCACCATGAACGGCGCCGACGGCAAGCCGTTCAAGACCCGCGACGGCGGCACCGTGAAGCTCATCGACCTGCTCGACGAGGCCGAGGCCCGCGCCTACGCGCTGGTCAAGGAGAAGAACCCCGAGCTGGCCGAGGCCGAGTTGCGCAGCATCGCCCACGCCGTGGGCATAGGTGCGGTGAAGTACGCCGACCTGTCCAAGCACCGCACCAGTGACTACAGCTTCAACTTCGACCTGATGCTGAGCTTCGAGGGCAACACCGCGCCCTACCTGCTCTACGCCTACACCCGGGTGGCCAGCGTGTTCGCCAAGGCCGGCCTGGACATGAACGCCGCTCTGGACGGCCGCATCGTCCTCGCCGCCGAGCAGGAGACCGCCCTGGCCGCCCGCCTGGCACAGTTCGCCGAGACCCTCAACAGCGTCGCCGAGAAGGGCGTGCCGCACCTGCTGTGCGCCTACCTGTACGACCTCGCCGGGCTGTTCTCCAGCTTCTACGAACACTGCCCGATCCTCGGCGCGGAAACCGTCGAGCAGCAACAGAGCCGCCTGCGCCTGGCCGCGCTGACCGGCCGGACCCTCAGGCAGGGTCTCGAGCTGCTCGGTCTGCAACCCCTGGAACGCATGTAACCGAGCATGGCGAAGAAGAAATCCCCGCCCAAACGTGGCGCAACCCGCTACCAGGCCCCGCAGAAGAAGCCGGTGCCGGGCTGGTTGTGGCTGGCCTGCGGCCTGGCGATCGGCGGCCTGCTGATGTTCCTCATGCAGCTCGAGCCGGGCCGCGACGACATCAAGCGCGAGAAGCCGGAAACCGCCCTGCGCCCGAACGCCAAGCCGGGGAACGCGCCCAGGCCGCAGCCCCAGCCTCAGGCTCAGCCGGCCAAGCCGAAGTACGAGTTCTACACCCTGCTGCCGGAATCCGAGGTGATCATCCCGCCGGAAGCGGTGCCGGAGAAGACTCCTCCGCCCCCCACCCCGCAGGAGCTGGCCAAGGCCGATGCCGCCCGCGCCGAAGCGGCGCTGCGCGGCGAGGTGCCGCCACCGCTGCCCAGCGCGGTGCAGGCCGCGCGCACCCAATACTTCCTGCAGGCCGGCTCGTTCCGCAGGCAGGACGACGCCGAGGGCGTGCGCGCGCAGATCGCCCTGCTCGGCCAGAACGTGCGGCTGGAGTCCGGCCGGGTGCGCGACGAAACCTGGTACCGGGTGCTGGTGGGCCCCTTCAACAACCGCGAGCAGCTCAACCAGGCACAGAAGCAGCTGTCCAGCAACGGCTTCAGCAACCTGCTGCTGCAGCAGCGCCAGGTGCGCTGAGACGCCCGCCGGGCGTCCGGCGCCAGCCAGCCTCTCCGGTCCCTCGCGCAGCGCGGCGGTTGAAATGCCGCCTCGCCTCCCCCATATGAGTCTCCATTCGGGCCAGAGCGCCCCGCTGCGTGGAGATCCATCCCTTGACCACCATCGTTTCAGTGCGCCGCAACGGCAAAGTCGTCATGGGCGGTGACGGCCAGGTTTCCCTTGGCAACACCGTGATGAAGAGCAACGCCCGCAAGGTGCGGCGTCTCTATCACGGCCAGGTGCTGGCCGGATTCGCCGGCGCCACCGCGGATGCCTTCACCCTCTTCGAGCGCTTCGAAGGCCAGTTGGAGAAGCACCAGGGCCATCTGGTGCGCGCCGCCGTGGAGCTGGCCAAGGACTGGCGCACCGACCGCTCCCTGGCCCGCCTCGAGGCCATGCTGGCGGTGGCCAACAAGGACGCCTCGCTGATCATCACCGGCAACGGCGACGTGGTGGAGCCCGAGCACGGGCTGATCGCCATGGGTTCCGGCGGTGGCTTCGCCCAGGCGGCCGCGCTGGCGCTGATGCAGAAGGGCGACCCCAGCCTGTCAGCTCGCGAGATCGCCGAAACGGCGCTGAACATCGCCGGCTCCATCTGCGTGTTCACCAACCAGAATCTGACCATCGAGGAACTGGACTGCGCAGAGTGACGCAGCGCCTTCCCTGACACGAGTTTGCAGCCATGTCCATGACCCCCCGCGAGATCGTTCACGAACTCAATCGCCACATCATCGGCCAGGACGAGGCCAAGCGCGCCGTCGCCATCGCCCTGCGCAACCGCTGGCGGCGCATGCAGCTGCCGCCCGAGCTGCGCCAGGAGGTGACGCCGAAGAACATCCTGATGATAGGCCCCACCGGCGTCGGCAAGACCGAGATCGCCCGCCGCCTGGCCAAGCTGGCCAACGCGCCCTTCATCAAGGTGGAGGCCACGAAGTTCACCGAGGTCGGCTACGTCGGCCGCGACGTGGAGTCGATCATCCGCGACCTGGCCGACGCGGCGATCAAGATGCTGCGCGAGCAGGAGATGATCAAAGTCCGCCACCGCGCCGAGGACGCCGCCGAGGAACGCATCCTCGACGCCCTGCTGCCGCCGGCGCGCAGCTTCGGCGAGGAATCCGCACCGAGCGCCGACTCCAACACCCGCCAGCTGTTCCGCAAGCGCCTGCGCGAGGGCCAGCTCGACGACAAGGAGATCGAGATCGAGGTGGCCGAGCACCCGGCCGGGGTGCAGATCATGGCGCCGCCCGGCATGGAGGAGATGACCAACCAGCTGCAGAGCCTGTTCGCCAACCTCGGCAAGGGCCGCCACAAGGCGCGCAAGCTGAAGGTCAAGGAGGCCTTCAAGCTGATCCGCGACGAGGAGGCGGCGCGTCTGATCAACGAGGAGGAGCTCAAGGCCCGCGCCTTGGAGGCCGTCGAGCAGAACGGCATCGTGTTCATCGACGAGATCGACAAGGTGGCCAAGCGCGGCAACGTGGGCGGCGCCGACGTGTCCCGCGAGGGCGTGCAGCGTGACCTGCTGCCGCTGATCGAGGGCTGTACGGTGAACACCAAGCTGGGCATGGTGAAGACCGACCACATCCTGTTCATCGCCTCCGGCGCCTTCCACCTGGCCAAGCCCAGCGACCTGGTGCCAGAGCTGCAGGGCCGCCTGCCGATCCGCGTGGAGCTCAAGGCGCTGACCCCGGAGGACTTCGAGCGCATCCTCACCGAGCCGCACGCCTCGCTGACCGAGCAGTACGCCGCGCTGCTGAAGACCGAGGGACTGAACATCGAGTTCACCCCGGACGGCATCAAGCGCATCGCCGAGATCGCCTGGCAGGTCAACGAGAAGACCGAGAACATCGGCGCCCGCCGCCTGCACACCCTGCTCGAACGGCTGCTCGAGGAAGTCTCCTTCAGCGCCGGCGACCTGGCCGCCCAGCACCTGGAGACGCCGATCCGTATCGACGCCGCCTACGTCAACGCGCACCTCGGCGAGCTGGCCCAGGACGAGGACCTGTCCCGCTACATCCTCTAAACTGTCGCGACAGAGGACGCACCCCGGAAGCCATCCCGGGGTGCGTCGCCTTCCTGCGGAGTTCCCCCATGCGCATCCCTACCGCCATCAAGCTGCACAAGGCTTCCAAGACCCTCGAGCTGGAATACGCGCCCGACGAGCGCTATGTGCTCAGCGCGGAATTCCTCCGCGTGCACTCGCCTTCGGCCGAGGTGCAGGGCCATGGCAACCCGGTGCTGCAGCACGGCAAGCTGGGGGTCGGTCTGGAGCGCATCGAGCCAGCCGGGCAATACGCACTAAAACTGTGCTTCGACGACGGCCATGACAGCGGACTGTTCACCTGGGAGTACCTGGAACAGTTGGCCCTCAACCAGGAGCAGCTGTGGAACGACTACCTGGCCGAACTGCACCGCCAGGGCAAGTCCCGCGACCCCGCCGAGTCGGTCGTCAAGCTGATGCTCTAGTTCGCCGCTTAGAGCGCTTTTTCTAATTCCCCCGCCCATACTCCTTGCCACGCCCCCGGGCCCGCAGGCGGCTCGTCATACTCGCGCAACCAAGGAACTGGCAGGCTCCATGCATTCGTTTCCAGCGAAAGCAGTGCAGTCCCCCAGGTAACCCTCGAGTCGTACCCGCCTTGTTTCTGCCCTCGGCAGACGCCGGCCGGTATCCGCCTCAGGACAACGGAGCGTCGTAGATGAACAAGATCGCCGAAGACCTACAGCGCCAAGCCTCGGAGCACACCCTCAGCCTCAACCCGGTCGTGGGCCTGCGCGGCAAGGATCTCCTCAGCTCGACCCGCCAGGTGCTCGTCCAGGCGCTGCGCCAGCCCCTGCACAGTACCCGCCACGTCGCCCACTTCGGCGTGCAGCTGAAGAACGTCCTGCTCGGCCAGGCCGACCTGAAGCCGGAGGACGGCGACCGCCGCTTCGCCGACCCGGCCTGGAGCCACAATCCCCTGTACCGCCGCTACATGCAGCTCTACCTGGCCTGGCGCCAGGAGCTGCACGACTGGATCGAGCACAGCAATCTGCCGCCCCAGGACATCAGCCGCGGCCACTTCGTCATCAACCTGCTCACCGAAGCACTGGCGCCGAGCAACAGCCTGGCCAACCCGGCGGCCCTCAAGCGCTTCTTCGAGACCGGCGGCAAGAGCCTGCTGGACGGCCTCGGGCACCTGGCCAAGGACCTGGTGAACAATGGCGGCCTGCCCAGCCAGGTGAACATGGAGGCCTTCGAGGTGGGCAAGAACCTGGCGCTCACCGAGGGCGCCGTGGTGTTCCGCAACGACCTGCTAGAGCTGATCCAGTACCGGCCGAGCACCGAGCAGGTGCATGCCCGACCACTGCTGATCGTCCCGCCGCAGATCAACAAGTTCTACGTGTTCGACCTGTCGCCGGACAAGAGCCTGGTGCGCTTCGCCCTGCGCAGCGGCCTGCAGACCTTCATTCTGAGCTGGCGCAACCCCACCAAGACCCAGCGCGAATGGGGCCTGTCCACCTATATCGAGGCCCTCAAGGAGGCCGTCGAGGCGGTTCTGGCGATCACCGGCAGCACCGACCTGAACATGCTCGGCGCCTGCTCCGGGGGCATCACCACCGCGGCCCTGCTCGGCCACTACGCGGCCCGCGGCGAGCAGCCGATCCATGCCCTGACCCTGCTGGTCAGCGTGCTGGATACCGAGATCGAGACCCAGTTCTCGCTGTTCGTCGACGAGCAGACTCTGGAGGCCGCCAAGCGCCGCTCCTACCAGGCCGGGGTGCTGGAGGGCCGCGACCTGGCCAAGCTGTTCGCTTGGATGCGCCCCAACGACCTGATCTGGAACTACTGGGTCAACAACTACCTGCTCGGCAACGAGCCGCCAGCCTTCGACATCCTCTACTGGAACAACGACACCACGCGCCTGCCGGCCACCCTGCACGGCGACCTGATCGAGCTGTTCAAGACCAACCCGCTGCCCCGCCCGGGCGCCCTGGAGGTGTGCGGCACGCCCATCGACCTGCAGAGAGTCACCGTGGACAGCTTCTGCGTGGCCGGCATCAACGACCACATCACCCCCTGGGAGGCCTGCTACCGCTCGGCGCGGCTGTTCGGGGGCAGCACCGAGTTCGTGCTGTCCAACAGCGGGCACATCCAGGCCATCCTCAACCCGCCGGGCAACCCCAAGGCGCGCTTCATGACCGGCAACGGCGAGCTCCCCAGCGAGCCCAAGGCCTGGCAGGAGAACGCCACCAAGCAGATCGACTCCTGGTGGCTGCACTGGCAGGCCTGGCTGACGGAGCGCTCCGGTCCGCTGAAGAAGGTCCCGGGCAAGCTTGGCAACAAGCAGTACCCGTCCGGTGAAGCGGCCCCCGGAACCTACGTGCACGAACGATGAAGAGCGATCCTCCCGCCCCGGCGCCGGACGGCGCCGCCAACCCGCCCAGCCCCTTCGTGTTCCGCACCATCGAGCTGGACGGCCAGACCCTGCGCACCGCGGTGCGTCCCGGCAGCTCGCCGCTGCCCCCGCTGCTGATCTGCAACGGCATAGGCGCCAACCTGGAGCTGGTGCTGCCCTTCGTCCAGGCCCTCGACCCGGACCTCGAGGTGATCGCCTTCGACGTGCCCGGCGTGGGCGGCTCCTCGACGCCCAGCCTGCCCTACCGCTTCCCCGGCCTGGCCAGGCTGATCGCGCGGATGCTCGACTACCTGGACTACGGCCAGGTCAACGTGATCGGCGTGTCCTGGGGCGGCGCCCTAGCCCAGCAGTTCGCCCACGACTTCCCGGAGCGCTGCAAGAAGCTGGTGCTCGCCGCTACCTCGGCCGGCGCGGTGATGGTTCCCGGCAAGCCCAGGGTGCTCTGGCGCATGGCCAGTCCGCGGCGCTACCTCCAGCCATCCTACGGGGTACGCATCGCCCCGGACATCTACGGCGGCGCCTTCCGCCGCGACGCCAGCCTGGCCCTCAGCCACGCCAGCAAGGTGCGCTCCGGCGGCAAGCTGGGCTACTACTGGCAGCTGTTCGCCGGCCTGGGCTGGACCAGCTTCCACTGGCTGCACCGGATCCGCCAACCGACCCTGGTGCTGGCCGGCGACGACGACCCCATCATCCCGCTGATCAACATGCGCATGCTCGCCTGGCGGATCCCCAACGCCGAGCTGCACGTGATCGACGACGGCCACCTGTTCCTGATCACCCGCGCCGAGGCGGTGGCGCCGCTGATCATGAAGTTCCTTGAGGAGGAGAAGCAGCGCGCGGTGATGCACCCGCACCCTGCCCCCGGCGGGCGCACGTCCTGAACCGGCGCGCACCCCGGCGGTGCAAGGAGCGCCGCCGCAGGCCTGCCGTCATCCCCCGGCAATCTGCAGCAGGCAGTCTGGAATGTCACCTGGCGGCTGCCTGGTACAAGCCTTGCTGGGTGAGCCACGGTCCAGCAGGTTGTTGCAAAACCGCAGTGTGCGCGAGGCCGCCGCCCGGCAACCGGAGTTGGCCCGCGCACGTTTTCCAGCAGCCGGAAGGGGTTTCAACTGCCTTGACGAGGGAGTGCCGCCCATGCCCACGCGCCATCAACCCGCTGTCAACACCCTGCCAGCTCCCGCTGCCTTCATGAATGCCCAGAACGCCGTGGTCGGCCTGCGCGGCCGCGACCTGCTCTCCAGCGCTCGCGACATAGCCCTGCACGGGCTCAGACACCCGCTGCACGGCACCCGACACCTGCTGTCCTTCGGCAAACAGCTGGGCCGGGTACTGCTCGGCGACACCCTGTATGCGCCCAACCCCGGCGACGTCCGTTTCGCCGATCCCACCTGGCAGCTCAATCCGCTCTACCGGCGCGGACTGCAGGCCTACCTGGCCTGGCAGAAGCAGCTCGTCCAGTGGATCGACGAGAGCGACCTGAGCGCCGACGACCGCACCCGCGCGCTGTTCCTCGCCTCGCTGCTCAGCGACGCCCTGGCGCCGTCCAACAGCCTACTCAACCCGCTGGCCATCAAAGAGCTGTTCGACACCGGCGGCGGCAGCCTGCTGCGCGGCCTGCGCCACCTGATCGACGACCTGCTGCACAACGACGGTCTGCCCAGCCAGGTCAACAAGCAGGCCTTCGAGGTCGGCAAGAACCTGGCCACCACCCCCGGCTCGGTGGTGTTCCGCAACGAGATGCTGGAGCTGATCCAGTACCGGCCGATGAGCGAGAAGCAGTACGAACGGCCGCTGCTGATCGTCCCGCCGCAGATCAACAAGTTCTACATCTTCGACCTGAGCCCGGAGAAGAGCTTCGTCCAGTACGCCCTGAAGAACGACCTGCAGGTGTTCATGATCAGCTGGCGCAACCCCGACGCGCGGCACCGCGAGTGGGGCCTGTCCAGCTACGTGCAGGCCCTCGACGAGGCGCTGGAGGTGTGCCGGGCGATCACCGGCAGCAAGGCGGTCAACCTGCTCGGCGCCTGCGCCGGCGGCCTCACCGCGGCGGCGCTGATGGGCCACCTGCAGGCGCGCCGGCAGCTGCGCAAGATCGCCAGCGCCAGCTATGCGGTGAGCCTCTTGGACAGCCAGATCGAAAGCAACCCGGCGCTGCTGTTCGTCGACGAGCAGACCCTGGAGAGCGCCAAGCGCCGCTCCTACCAGGCCGGGGTGCTGGACGGCCGCGACCTGGTCAAGGTGTTCGCCTGGATGCGCCCCAACGACCTGATCTGGAACTACTGGGTCAACAACTACCTGCTCGGGCGCCAGCCGCCGGCCTTCGACATCCTCTACTGGAACAACGACAACACCCGCCTGCCGGCTGCCCTGCACGGCGACCTGCTGGACATCTTCAAGCACAACCCGCTGACCCGCCCCGGCGGCCTGGAAGTGTGCGGCACGCCCATCGACCTGCAGAGGGTCACCGTGGACAGCTTCTGCGTGGCCGGCATCAACGACCACATCACCCCCTGGGACGCGGTGTACCGCTCGCTGCTGCTGCTCGGCGGCGAACGGCGCTTCA
This sequence comes from Pseudomonas thermotolerans DSM 14292, assembly GCF_000364625.1. Lineage (GTDB taxonomy): Bacteria > Pseudomonadota > Gammaproteobacteria > Pseudomonadales > Pseudomonadaceae > Aquipseudomonas > Aquipseudomonas thermotolerans. Next base: position 56,592 of record NZ_KB822615.1, on the reverse strand, counting down.
TCCTCTCCAACGCCGGACACATCCAGGCCATCCTCAACCCGCCGGGCAACCCCAAGGCCCACTACTTCGAGAACGGCAGGCTGAGCGCCGACCCGCGCGCCTGGTACTACGACGCGCGGAAGGTGGAGGGCAGCTGGTGGCCGGAGTGGCTGGCCTGGATCCAGGCCCGCTCCGGCGAGCAGCGGCCGACCCGGATGAGCATCGGCAACGCCCGCTACCCGGCCCTGGAGGCGGCGCCGGGCACCTACGTGCTGGTGCGCTGAGGAGCGGCATGAAGACCCGCGAGCGGATACTCGACTGCACCCTGCTGCTGTTCAATGAACGTGGCGAGCCGAACGTCTCCACCCTGGAGATCGCCAACGAGCTGGAGATCAGTCCGGGCAACCTCTACTACCACTTCCGTGGCAAGGAGGCCCTGGTCCTCGCCCTGTTCGAGCGCTTCCAGCAGGAGGCTACGCCGCTCCTCGACCCGCCCGCCGAGGCGCGCCTGGCCGCCGAGGACTACTGGCTGTTCCTGCACCTGATCGTCGAGTGCCTGGCGCGCTACCGCTTCCTGTTCCAGGATCTGGCCACCCTGGCCGCCCGCCAGCCGCGCCTGGCACGCAGCCTGCGCCACTGGCTGAACGGCCTGAAGCGCACCCTGGCCGCCCTGCTGGCGCGCCTGAAGGCCGAACGCCAGCTGGTCAGCGACACCCGCGCGCTGGGCCTGCTGGTCGAGCAGATCAGTCTCACCCTGCTGTTCTCGGTGGCCTACCAGCGCCTGCTCGGCAGCAAGGCGGAGAGTCGCCTGGTGGTGTTCCAGATCATGATGCTGGTCGCCCCGCACCTGAAGGAGGAGGCGCGCGCGCTGGCCGAACGCCTGGCGCTGCGCTACCTGGACGGCGACTGAATACGGCCCGTCCATGCAAAACGCCCGGCCGAAGCCGGGCGTTTGCCCAGGGTGGCCGAAATCAGGACGACGTGGCCGGGCTGCTCGGCGTCTCCAGCGGCCCCTCGGCGGCCGGCAGCGGCACCTCGGCCGGGGCGGACGCCGGGGTGGTCGCCGGCTTGGCGCTGGCCTTGCTCGCGGCCTTCTTCGCCGCGGGTTTGGCGGCCGGCTTGGCGGCTTTCGCCACGGGCTTGGCCGCTGCAGCCGCCTTGGCAGCCGGTTTCGCCGTTGCCTTGCCTGCCGCTTTGGCGGCGGCCTTGGCGGCCGGTTTGACTGTCTTGGCCGCCGCGCTCTTGGTCGCCTTGGCGCTCTGTCCGGTGAGCTGCTCGATCTTTCGGGTCAGCTCCTCGACCTTGTCGTGCAGCTCCCTGACCTCGTTGCGGCTCGGCACCCCGAGCCGCGAGATGGCGCTGTTCAGGCGCTTGTCGAAGGCTTCCTCGAGCTCCTCCCACTTGCCGAGGGCCAAGCCCTTGACCTTGCTGACCCGGCTGGTGGCCGACCTGGCCTTGGACTTCACCACATCGACCTTCTCGTCCATCAGCTTCTCGGCCTTCTCGCCGTCGGCGACCAGGGTGTCGAACAGCTTGCTACCGTCCTTGCTGATCTTCGAATAGGCACCCAGGCCGGCCAGCCAGATCTGCCGCGAGTACTTCTCGATCTCGCCGATCCAGGAGCTGCTGGCCTTTTCGGATTTGTCGGATTGCTTCTTGGCGACCATCCCGCTCTCCTTCACTGAGTCTTGGCCACGCGGGTGAGCATGTCGTTCAACACGTCCAGCTTAGCAGAGAGGCCGTCGATGTCCTGGCGGGACGGGATGCCGAGGCGGTTCAGCGCCGCGGCGATGCGGTCGTCGAAAGCCTTCTCGAGACGCTCGAAGCGGGTCTCGATACCGGTCTTCACGCCGCTCTTCATGCTGTCGATCTGACTGTTGGCCGCTTCCACCTGCTCGCTGACCAGCTTCTTGCCCTGCTGCTCGGCTTCCTCGCCGGCGCGGATCAGCTCCTTGAAATAGTTCAGGCCTTCCTGGCCGGCCTTGGCGTAGGCACCCAGCCCCGCCAGCCAGATCTGCCGGCCATAGCGCCGGATCTCGGTCAGCACGCCGGCCGCCGGCTCGGCGACCTCTTCGACTTTCTTCCTGGCAACGATCTTCGCCATGTCGCACCTCACTGTTTCAGGTTGGGGGACGGCCCGCACAACCCCGCAGGCTTGGGTGCAAGGTAGGGAAGAAAATTAGAAAGCACATACTAGAGGGGCGGCCCTCAGGCGAGCCTCTCATCCAGGGCCCGCTCGATCTCACGCTGGATCGAGCCGCTCAGCGCGGAGAGCAGCAGGCCGAGCTTGATCTCCACGCGCACCCGGTCCTCGCCTACCTCGATGCGTCCGTCGGCGCCGCTGCGGCGGAACTCCAGGGTGTCGCCGCGCCACCGGTAACTGATCTCGTACTCACGGGCCAGGCGCTCGGCCAGCTGCTCGGCCTTGGCCCGCGCGGCGGCACGGCCGAGAGAATGGGGTCGTTCGACATGGATGCGGGACATGGCTGGGCTCCTGACTGCGGCCGGTGGTCGCACCACTATACCGCCTCGCCCGTACCGGGCGCTGCCGCGCAGAGCGGCATGCATGCGTGCCGATTGCCGCCTGGCAGCGCATTTGGGTTTAGAATGCCCGGCATTCTCTTTCCGGTGACAGCCCATGAACGAACCGCGCGAAGGCAGCAATGCCGAACCCACCACCCACTTCGGCTACCAGCGGGTGCCGGAGAGCCAGAAGGCCCGGAAGGTCGCCGAGGTATTCCACTCCGTGGCCGCCAAGTACGACCTGATGAACGACCTCATGTCCGGAGGCATCCACCGCCTGTGGAAGCGCTTCACCATCGAGCTGTCCGGCGTGCGCCCGGGCAACCGGGTGCTGGACATCGCCGGCGGCACCGGCGATCTGACCCGGCAGTTCTCCAGGCTGGTCGGCCCCAGCGGCGAAGTGGTGCTCGCCGACATCAACGCCTCGATGCTCAAGGTCGGACGCGACAAGCTGCTGGACAGCGGCGTCGCCGGCAACGTCAGCTTCGTCCAGGCGGACGCCGAGAAGCTGCCGTTCCCCGACAACCACTTCGACTGCGTGACCATCGCCTTCGGCCTGCGCAACGTCACCCACAAGGAAGACGCCCTGCGTTCCATGCTGCGCGTCCTCAAACCGGGTGGCCGCCTGCTGGTGCTGGAGTTCTCCAAGCCGACCAGCAGCCTGCTGTCCAAGGCCTATGACGCCTACTCCTTCACCCTGCTGCCGCTGATGGGCAAGCTGGTCACCAACGACGCCGACAGCTACCGCTACCTGGCCGAGTCGATCCGCATGCACCCGGACCAGGAAACCCTCAAGGCGATGATGGTGGACGCCGGCTTCGAGCGGGTCACCTACCACAACATGACCGGCGGCATCGTCGCCCTGCACCGCGGCATCAAGCCCTGATGTTGACCCAGGCCGTGCTGGCCGGCGTCGAGGCCGGCCTCAACCGAGTCCTGCGCCTGGACGCCAGCGTCCCGGCACGCCTCGCGCCCCTGGCCGGGCGGGTGATCGCCGTGGACTGCCCGGCACCGGCCGTGCAGTTGTTCGTCCTCCCCGAGGTGGACGGTCTGCGCCTCGCCGCGCACTGGGAGGCGCCCGCCGACTGCCGCCTGCGCGCCCCGGCCACCAGCCTGCTGCGCCTGGCGGTGAGCCGCGACAAGACCAGCATCCTGCACGGCCCGGAGGTCGAGCTGGAGGGCGACAGCGGCCTGCTCCTGGAACTCGCCGGGATCCTCCAGGATCTCGAGCTGGACTGGGAATACGAGCTGGCGCGCTGGCTCGGCCCGCTGCCCGCGGCGCTGCTCGGCGGCCACCTCAGGCTGCGCGCCCGCTGGGCGCTGGACGGCCTGGACAGCCTGAGGCAGAGCCTCGCCGACTACCTCAGCGAGGAATCACGCAGCCTGGTAGGGCGCCAGGAAGCCGAAGCCCGCTTCGCCGAGCTGGACGACCTCAAGCTCGCCCTCGACCGTCTCGAGGCCCGGGTCGAGCGCCTCTCCTCCACCCCTGCATCCGACGATCCTGCATGAAGCTGCTTGCCGTCCGCCGCCTGCTGACCATCCAGCGCGTGGTCATCCGCTACCGCCTCGACGACCTGCTGTTCGAGCTGCCCCTGCCCTGGTGGCTGGCCGCCACGCGCTTCCTGCTGCCCTGGCGCTGGCTGCCGCGCCGGCGCCGCCAGTTGTCGCGCGGCGAGAGCCTGCGCCTGGCCCTGCAGGATCTCGGACCGATCTTCATCAAGTTCGGGCAACTGCTCTCCACCCGCCGCGACCTGCTGCCGCCGGACATCGCCGACGAGCTGGCCAAGCTCCAGGACCGGGTGCCGCCCTTCGACCCGGAACGCTCGGTGGCGCTCATCGAGGAACAGCTGGGCGCCAAGGTCGGCAGCCTGTTCGCCCGCTTCGACAGCCAGCCCCTGGCCTCGGCCTCCATCGCCCAGGTGCACGCCGCGCAGCTGAAGAGCGGCGAGGAGGTGGTGGTCAAGGTGATCCGCCCCGGCCTCAAGCCGGTGATCCGCGCCGACCTGGCCTGGCTGTTCCTGCTCGCCCGCCTGGCCGAGGCGATCTCCACCGAGGCGCGCCGCCTGCACCCGGTGGAAGTGGTCAGCGACTACGAGAAGACCATCTACGACGAGCTCGACCTGCTCCGCGAGGCAGCCAACGCCAGCCAGCTGCGGCGCAACTTCGAGGGCTCGCCGCTGCTCTACGTGCCCCAGGTGTACTGGGATCTGTGCCGCCCCAAGGTGCTGGTGATGGAGCGCATCTACGGCATCCCGGTCACCGACCTGGACAGCCTGATCGACCAGCGCACCAACCTCAAGCTGCTCGCCGAGCGTGGCGTGGAGATCTTCTTCACCCAGGTGTTCCGCGACAGCTTCTTCCATGCCGACATGCACCCCGGCAATATCTTCGTCAGCACCCGCACGCCCTGGAGCCCGCAGTACATCGCCATCGACTGCGGCATCGTCGGCAGCCTCACCCCCGAGGATCAGGACTACCTGGCGCGCAACCTGCTGGCCTTCTTCAAGCGCGACTACCGCAAGGTGGCGCAGCTGCACATCGACTCCGGCTGGGTGCCGGCGGGCACCCGGGTCAACGACTTCGAGGCGGCGATCCGCACCGTCTGCGAGCCGATCTTCGAGCGCCCGCTCAAGGACATTTCCTTCGGCCAGCTGCTGCTGCGCCTGTTCCAGACCGCGCGACGCTTCAACATGGAAATCCAGCCGCAGCTGGTGCTGCTGCAGAAGACCCTGCTGAACATCGAGGGCCTCGGCCGCCAGCTGTACCCGGAGCTCGACCTGTGGAGCACCGCGGCGCCCTTCCTGGAGCGCTGGATGCGCGAGCGGGTCAGCCCGCGCCAGCTGCTCGGCAACCTGCAGAGCCAGATCGAGCAGGTGCCGCACCTGGCCAGCATGACCCGCGATGTGCTCGAGCGGCTCTCCCATCCGCCGCTCGACAACCCGCCGCCCTCCGCGCAGCCCGGCGACCGCTGGGCCCTGCGCCTGCTCGGCGCGGCCCTGCTCGGCGGCGCCGGGGTGCTCGCTGCCGGCCTGCAGGCGGACCCCGCGCAGGCCTGGCCGGCCTGGCTGATGGCTGCCGCCGGGCTGTATCTGGTGCTGCGCCGATAGCCAGTTGCGATCCCGACTGGCAAACTTGACCGATCCACAGGGAGAAGCCGACGCCCGGCGCCGCGCTTCGCCCGAGCATCCGGCGGACCGGCCCCGTAACCGGCCCGCCCCACGAACCGGCCCCGCCGGGCGGATACCACCGATGAGCGACTGGCTAGACGAAATCAACTGGAACCAAGAGGGCCTGGTGCCGGCGATCGCCCAGGACCACAAGACCGGCCGCGTGCTGATGATGGCCTGGATGAACCGCGAGGCGCTGGCCCTCACCGCCGCCGAAGGACGCGCCATCTACTGGTCGCGCTCGCGTGGCAAACTCTGGCGCAAGGGCGAGGAATCCGGCCATGTGCAGAAGCTCCACGAGCTGCGCCTGGACTGCGACGCCGACGTGATCATCCTGCAGGTCGAGCAACTCGGCGGCATCGCCTGCCACACCGGGCGCGAGAGCTGCTTCTACCGGGTCTACGAGAACGGCGCCTGGAAGACCGTCGACCCGGTGCTCAAGGACCCACACGCCATCTACCACAAGGGAAACGCCCATGAGTGACACCCTGAACCGTCTGGCCGAGGTGCTGGAGTCGCGCAAGGGCGCGAGTCCGGAAAGCTCCTACGTGGCCAGCCTGTACCACAAGGGTCTGAACAAGATCCTCGAGAAGGTCGGCGAGGAAGCGGTGGAAACCATCATCGCCGCCAAGGACGCCGCGCAGAGCGGCGACAGTAAGGACCTGATCTACGAAACCGCCGACCTCTGGTTCCACAGCCTGGTGATGCTCGCCGCCCTCGGCCAGCACCCCCAGGCGGTGCTGGACGAACTGGAGCGGCGCTTCGGCCTCTCCGGGCACGCCGAGAAGGCGGCCCGCAAGCCTTCCGCATAATCATCGACGAGGAGCGAGCGAATGGGCATTTTCGACTGGAAACACTGGGTGGTCATCCTCATCGTGGTGGTCCTGGTGTTCGGTACCAAGAAACTGAAGAACCTCGGCAGCGACTTGGGCGAGACCATCAAGGGCTTCCGCAAGGCCATGAACGAGGACGAGACCAAACCCGAGCAGCCGGCCCAGCCCAGCCAGCCGGCGCAGCCGAACGCGACCCTGAACCAGCCGCAGACCATCGACGCCCAGGCGCAGAAGGTCGAAGAGCCGGCCAAGAAGGACTGACATGTTCGGCATCGGCTTCAGCGAGTTGCTGCTGGTCGGCCTGGTCGCCCTGCTGGTGCTCGGCCCCGAGCGCCTGCCCGGCGCGGCGCGCACCGCCGGGCTGTGGATCGGCCGCCTGAAGCGCAGCTTCAACACCATCAAGCAGGAGGTCGAGCGGGAGATCGGCGCCGACGAGATCCGCCGCCAGCTGCACAATGAGCAGATCCTCGCCATGGAGCGCGAACTGAAAAGCCAGATCGCCCCCCAGCCGAGTGCCGCTCAGGCCAAGCCTGCGGAAGCCGCCGCCCCCGCGGCCGGCGCCTCCACGGCCTCGGCCGCTGCCCCCTCACCCGAAGCGACTCAACCGCCGCGTAACCCATGAGCGATCAGAAGCCCGAAGACGACCAGGAAATGCCCCTGGTCTCGCATCTCGCCGAACTCCGTACCCGCCTGCTGCGCTGCGTGGCCGCGGTATTCCTGATCTTCCTGGCGCTGCTCGCCTTCGCCCAGCAGATCTATACCCTGGTCTCCGCGCCACTGCGCCAGTACCTGCCGGAAGGCGCGACCATGATCGCCACCGACGTGGCCTCGCCCTTCCTCACCCCGTTCAAGCTGACCGCGATCGTCTCGCTGTTCCTCGCCATGCCGGTGATCCTCCAGCAGATCTGGGGCTTCATCGCGCCCGGCCTGTACCGCCACGAGAAGCGCATCGCCATGCCCCTGCTGGTCTCCAGCATCATCCTCTTCTACGCTGGGATGGCCTTTGCGTACTTCCTGGTGTTCCCGGTGATCTTCCACTTCTTCGCCAGCGTCACCCCGGAAGGCGTGTCGATGATGACCGACATCGCCAGCTACCTGGACTTCGTGATGACGCTGTTCTTCGCCTTCGGGGTGGCCTTCGAGATCCCCGTGGCGGTGGTCCTGCTGATCTGGATCGGCGTGGTGGACGTCGCCTACCTGCGCAGGATCCGCCCCTACGTGATCATCGGCTGCTTTGTGGTCGGCATGATCCTCACCCCGCCGGACGTGTTCTCCCAGACCATGCTGGCAGTGCCCATGTGGCTGCTCTTCGAGCTCGGCATCCTCGCCGGCAGCCTGGTGCGCAAGCGCCGCGAGCAGCCGGCCGACCAGGTCCCGCCGCAGGACCAGCCGCCCTCCGTGCAATCGTGAACCTGCTGCTCCTCGAAGACAGCGACTTTGTCGCCGCCGACCGCGCCCTGCTGCGCGGCCGGCGCCTGCGCCACCTGCACGAGGTGCACCAGGCGCAGAGCGGCGACAGCCTGCGGGTCGGCCGCCTCGGCGGGCCGATGGGCACCGGCACCCTGCTGCGCCTGGAAGCCGACGAGGCGGAACTGCAGGTCGCCCTGGACAGTCCGCCGCCGGCCAAGCTGCCGCTCACCCTGCTGCTTGCCCTACCGCGCCCGAAGATGCTCCGCCGCGTGCTGCAGACCGTGTCCGCCATGGGCGTGCCGCGTCTAGTGCTGCTGAACAGCTATCGGGTGGAGAAGAGCTTCTGGCAGACCCCCTTCCTAGCCCCCGAGGCGATCCGCGAGCAGCTGATCCTCGGCCTCGAGCAGGCCCGCGACACCGTGCTGCCCGAGGTCAGCATCGAGAAGCGCTTCAAGCCCTTCGTCGAGGACCGCCTACCCGCCCTGGCTGCCGGAACCCTCGGCCTGGTCGGCCATCCCGGCGATTACCCGGCCTGTCCACGGGACCTGGGCGATCGGCCGGTGACCCTGGCCATAGGCCCGGAAGGCGGCTGGATCCCCTACGAGGTGGACAAGCTGCGCGAGGCCGGCCTACAGCCGGTGCAGCTCGGCGAGCGAATCCTCCGCGTCGAGGCGGCGGTGCCGGCGCTGCTGGCCCGCTTGTACTAGGCGCGACGCGCCTCTCTGCGGCCGTTCGCGCTGCGCCCGGCGCGGATCCGGCCCGCGCAGGCCCCCGCCCCGGGCCTGGCCGCCGATTGACAGCCTCCGGCCAGGCACCGAGTATCGGAACCGGTTCCCCGACTCAATGACAACAACAGGAGGAACGGCCATGCCCGAACCCAGGTCGGTACTGGTCGTGGGCGCCGGCGACGCCACCGGCGGGGCGATCGCCCGGCGCTTCGCCCGCGAAGGACTGATCGCCTGCCTGGTGCGCCGGCATGCCGAGAAGCTCGAGCCGCTGGCCGCCGAGATCCGCGCCGCCGGCGGCACGGCACATGCCTTCGGCTGCGACGCCCGGGTCGAGGCGCAGGTGGTCGAGCTGTTCCGCCATATCGAAAGCCAGATCGCCCCGCTGGAGGCGGTGATCTTCAACATCGGTGCCAACGTGCGCTTTTCCATCACCGAAACCACCGAGCGGGTCTACCGCAAGGTCTGGGAGATGGCCGCCCTGGCCGGTTTCCTCACCGGCCGCGAGGCCGCCCGGGTGATGCTGCCGCGCGGCCGCGGGACCATCATCTTCACCGGCGCCACAGCCTCGCTGCGCGGCCGCGAGGGCTTCGCCGCCTTCGCCGGAGCCAAGTTCGCCCTGCGCGCCCTGGCCCAGAGCATGGCCCGCGAGCTGGGGCCGCAAGGCATCCACGTCGCCCACCCGGTGATCGACGGCGCCATCGACACCGCCTTCATCCGCGAAACCTTCCCCGAGCTGTACCGCCGCAAGGCCGAGGACGGCATCCTGAATCCCGAGCACATCGCCGAGCAGTACTGGCAGATCCACTGCCAGCCGCGCGACTGCTGGGTGCACGAGCTGGATCTGCGCCCTTGGTGCGAAACGTTCTGATCCCTTGAAGCCCCGCGGGGCGATAACGACAACGAAAAGGACAAGACCGATGAGCAAATCCGTGGAATTCTTCTTCGACGTGGGCAGCCCGGCCGCCTACCTGGCCTGGACCCAGCTGCCGCGGATCGCCGCCGAAACCGGCGCGACGATCCGCTGGCGGCCCTTCCTGCTCGGCGGGGTGTTCAAGGCCACCGGCAACCGCGCACCGCTGGAAGTGCCCGCCAAGGGCGCCTACCTGTTCCGCGACCTGGCGCGCTTCGCCCGCCGCTACGGGGTGCCGCTGCGCTTCAACCCACACTTCCCGATCAACACCCTGCAGCTGATGCGCGGCGCCGCCGCCTACGAGGACGAGGCGCGCTTCCACGACTACCTGACCGCGCTGTTCGAAGCCATCTGGGTCGAGGAGAAGAATCTAAACGACCCGGCGGTGGTCGCCGAGGTGCTGGGCGCCACCGGCTTCGACCCCGAGGACTTCCTCCGGCGGATCGCCGACGAGGCGGTCAAGGAACGCCTCCGGGCCACCACCGAGGAAGCCGTGTCCCGCGGGGTGTTCGGCGCGCCGAGCTTCTTCGTCGACGGCGAGCTGTTCTTCGGCCAGGACCGCCTGGACTTCGTCGCCGAGGCCCTGCGCGGCGCCTGAAGCGTGGACAGCGGTGCGCGGACGGAGGAGGATGCTGCGGTAATCCGTTGCGGGAGGATCCGGCCATGCGTCCCCTGACCATCGACCTCGACGGCCTGGCCCAGGCGCTCAGCAGCCGCAACCCGGCCTGCTACCTCGACCTGCTGAGCGGCCGTCTGCTGCCGTTCGACGGCGACCCGGAGCTGGGGCGGGAGCTGGAGAGCGAGCCGGAGCGCTACCTGGCCATCGAACCGCTGGAGAGCCGCGACGGCTACCAGCTGATGGAAGAGTTCCTCGCCAGCGTCCGCCATCCCCACGCCTACCACCAACTGTCCCACGCCCTGGCCGGACGCAAGCCGGTGCGCGCCTTCCGCCACGTACTGACCGAATACCCGGAGCTGGAGCGCGCGTGGGCCGAGTTCGAGGCCGCGCGGCTGCGCGAGCTGGCCATCGACTGGCTGGCCGACAACGATCTGCACCCGCTCGGCCCGGCGTTCTAGGCGGCCGGTTCAGACCTCGAGAAGGAAGGTCACCGGGCCGTCGTTGACCAGGTGCACCTGCATGTTGGCGCCGAAGCGCCCGGTGGCCACCTGCGGGTGCTGCTCGCGGGCCCGCGCGACCAGGGCGTCGAACAGCGCCTCGCCCTGGGCCGGCGGCGCGGCGCTGGAAAAGCTCGGGCGCAGGCCGCTTTTGGTATCCGCCGCGAGGGTGAACTGGGAGACCAGCAGCAAGCCGCCGCCGACGTCCTTCAGGGAGCGGTTCATGCGCCCCTCGGCATCGGCGAACACCCGGTAGTTGAGCAGCCGATGGAGCATCCTGGCGACGCTCTCGGCGTCGTCCTGCGGCTCGATGCCGACCAGCGCCAGCAGGCCCTGATCGATGGCCCCGACCACTTCCCCCGCTACCTCGACGCGCGCGGCGCTGACACGCTGGATCAGGGCCTTCATGCGTCTTCGTCCGGCGGCAGGTCGAGCAGGTTGCGGGCCACCTGGTTGGCGGCGCGTACCAGGGCGTCGGTGATGCCCACCTCGGAGGCGGCATGCCCGGCGTCGCGGATGATGTGCAGCTCGCTGTTCGGCCAGGCCTGATGCAGCGCCCAGGCGTTGTCCAGCGGGCAGACCACGTCGTAGCGGCCATGCACGATGATCCCCGGCAGATGGGCGATCTTCGGCATGTCGCGGAGCAGTTGGTCGGGATCCAGAAAGGCGTTGTTGACGAAGTAGTGGCACTCGATGCGGGCGATCGACAGGGCCCGCTGCGGCTCGCTGAAGTGGTCCACCACCAGCGGGTTGGGACGCAGGGTGGCGGTGCGTCCTTCCCACATCGACCAGGCCTTGGCGGCGTGCATCTGGGCGATCTGGTCGGGACCGGTGAGGCGCCGGTAGAAGGCCTGCACCAGGTCGCCGCGCTCCTCCTGGGGGATCGGCGCCAGGTAGTCCTGCCAGTAGTCGGGGAACAGGCGGCTGGCGCCTTCCTGGTAGAACCACTGGATCTCCTGCGGACGGCACAGGAAGATGCCGCGCAGGATCAGCGCGTGGACCCGCTCGGGATGGCTCTGCGCGTAGGCCAGTGACAGGGTCGAGCCCCAGGAGCCGCCGAACAGTACCCACTTGTCGATGCCCAGATGCTCGCGGATGCGCTCCATGTCCGCCACCAGGTGCCAGGTGGTGTTGTTCTCCAGGCTGGCGTGGGGCGTGGAACGGCCGCAGCCGCGCTGATCGAAGGTGATGATGCGGTACAGGGTGGGGTCGAAGTAGCGGCGGCTGGCGGCATCGCAGCCGGCCCCCGGACCGCCGTGGACGAACAGCACCGGCAGGCCGTCCGGCGAGCCGCTCTCGTCCACGTAGAGGACGTGCGGCGCCTCCACCGCCAGCGAGTGGCGGGCGTAGGGCTTTATCTCCGGAAACAATGTCAGCATGGTGCTCTCCAGTCTGCGTTACATAGGCTGCCGCTCGACCGACCCGATCGAGCCATCCATCATAACCATGAAACAGGAGTTCGGCATGTCGCCCAGGTTCTTCGCCCTCCCCCTGCTGCTGGTCCTCGCCCTGCTCGCCGGCTGCGCCCGCGAGGAGCCTCTGGCCGCCCTGGAGGCCGCGGTGCAGCAACTGCAGGACAACCTGGAGGCCAGGCGCAACGCCGCGGTGCTCGACCAGCTCACCGACGACTTCCGCGCCCAGCAGAGCCAGGACCGCGACTGGGCCAGGCGCACCCTGGCGCTGCTGTTCCTCCGCCACCAGCAGGTGCGGATCTTCGCCCCGGCCAGGCGCAGCTGGCTGGATGCGGCGCTGTCCAGCCGCGGCTACACCGAGGCACAGGTGGCCGTCAGCGGCGCCTCAGGGCTACTGCCCGACAGCGCGCGTCTCTACAGCGTACGCCTGGAATGGCGCCTGGAGGACGGCGACTGGAAGCTGGCGCGGCTGGACTGGGAATGAGCCCCGCCGCGCCAACCGGGCCGCTTAGCCGCCAGTCACCCCCCACAGGCTGCCCAGGGTGTTGAGCACGCCGCTGTTCAGGCCCTGCTGGCCGAAGTAGTCGAGCAGCACCCGGGCGAACTGGCCGGTCATGCTGCTCTCCATGCCCAGGGCGCCGAAGGTCTTGCTGACGTCGCCGAGGGTGGACAGCTGGCCGAGAGTGCCGCTGGCGGTGCTGCCCTGCTGGCTGCCGAGCACGCCGCTCAGCGCACCGAGGTTGGTCAGGGCCTTGTTCGCGGAGAACTTCTCGAGCCCCGGTACGGCGCTCAGCAGCTGCGAGTAATCGGCCGCCGGCAGGTTGTTCTGGGCCATGCCGAGCAGAGCGCCGGTGCCGCCCACCGCCTGCACCGGGGTGACACCCAGCTGGCCAGTCAGCACGTTGAGCAGCTCGGTGGTCTGCGGGGTGGTCGCCACCTTGCTGACATCCACGTTCTGGCTGGCGGCGCCGGCCACCACCTTGGCGGCGTCACCAAGATTGAAGGCGAAGGCCGGGGCGGCGGCCAGCACCAGGGCGGCAGCCAGCAGACGGGACGGTTGCATGTTCATGGTGAGGCTCCTTGCTGCGGTAATGATAAGACGGGGATTCGACCGGAGCCTCGGCGCCACGTTCCCGGACGGCCCGAGCGACGAGATCCAGGTCCGGCCACCATCCCCGGCCAGAGCGACTATGGTTTCTAGGAGGACTCTGCCGTCAAAAGAGGAGAGACCATGCACCATCCGCTCTGGCTGAACCTGGGCCAACACTGGAAATGGATCGCGTTGCGCGGCCTCGCCGCGGTGCTGTTCGGGGTACTGGCCCTGGCCTGGCCGGGACTGGTACTGACCGTGCTGATCGCCATCTTCGGCGCCTATGCGCTGGTCGACGGTATCTTCTCACTGATCGGCGCCTGGCGCATGCGCCATGAGGGCGAACCGCTCTGGCCGCTGCTGGTGGTCGGCCTGCTCGGTGTGCTCGCCGGCCTGGTGGCGCTGTTCTGGCCGCAGATCACCGCCCTCGGCCTGCTGATGCTGATCGCCATCTGGGCCATCGCCATCGGCGCGCTGCAGATCATCGCCGCCCTGCGGGTACGCCAGTTGCTGGTCAACGAATGGTGGCTCGGCCTGTCCGGGGCTCTCTCGCTGCTGTTCGGCCTGCTCCTGCTGGTATTCCCCGGCGCCGGGGCACTGGCGATGATCTGGCTGATCGGTGTCTACGCGCTAGTCTTCGGCGTGCTGCTGATCCTGCTCGCCTGGCGCCTGCGCGGCACCGCCCGGCTGCACGCATGAAGACCCCGGCAGTCGACTGGTGCGTGCTGCGCCTGGACGACAACGGCAACCGCTTCCTGGTCCGCGCCGGGCTGCCGCGCGCAGAGGCCGAGGCACTGGCCCGGGAGTTCGCCGCGCGCGGCCACAAGCAGAGCTACTGGGCCCAGCCGCGGGCCGCCGATGCAACCGATGCACCGGCCCGCGGGTCGGATGTCCGCTAACCCGTCCTCCGGGCAGAGGAGATCGCCGATGCCGATGAAGACCGCCTCCCTCGTCCTGCTGGCCGCGCTCTCTCCCCTCGCCGGCCTGTCACCAACGGCGGCGGCCGGCGAGCCGGAGTCCTGCTCCACGGTGCGCTTCGCAGACGTCGGCTGGACCGACATCAGCGTCACCACCGCGCTGGCCAGCGAGCTGCTCGAAGCGCTCGGCTACAGTACCCGCACCAGCACCCTGTCGGTGCCGGTGGCCTACCGCTCGCTGGCCAACGGCGACCTGGACGTGTTCCTCGGCAACTGGATGCCGACCATGGAGAACGACATCCGCCGCTACCGCGAGGAAGGCTCGGTGGAGACCCTGCGCGCCAACCTGGAGGGCGCCAAGTACACCCTGGCAGTACCCGCCTACGTCTACCAGGCCGGTCTGCGCGACTTCGCCGACATCGCACGGTTCCGCGACCGGCTGGGCGGCAAGCTCTACGGCATCGAGCCGGGCAACGACGGCAACCGCCTGATCCAGAGCATGATCGAACAGAACGCCTTCGGCCTCGGCGACTTCAAGCTGGTGGAGTCCAGCGAGGCGGCGATGCTCGCCCAGGTGCGCCGCGCCCAGCGCAGCAGGGACTGGGTGGTGTTCCTCGGCTGGGAACCGCACCCGATGAACACCCAGCTGGACATGCGCTATCTGAGTGGCGGCGATGCCTTCTTCGGCCCCGACTACGGGCGCGCCACCGTCTACACCAACGTGCGCAAGGGCTACACCCGGGAGTGCCCGAACGTCGGCCGGCTGCTCGGCAATCTGGTGTTCAGCCTGGACATGGAGAACCAACTGATGGACCAAGTGCTCAACGCCAGGCGCAAGCCGCGGGAGGCGGCGCGCGCCTGGCTGCGCGCCAACCCCCAGGCGCTCGACGCCTGGCTGGCCGGAGTCAGTGGCCGCGACGGACGCCCCGGCGTGGAGAGGGTGAAGGCGCGGATGGCGGACTGAGATGGGCGTTGGGCTGGAGCACAAGCTGCCACTCGGCGAGGCGGTCAGCCGCGGCGTGGACTGGCTGACTCGCCATGGCGCGGCCTACTTCGATGCCCTCTCGGTGGTCCTCGACGGGTTGATCCAGGGCGTCACCGGCGCCCTGCTGTGGTTCCACCCGCTGGTGCTGATCGGCCTGTTCACCCTGCTCACCCACGCCCTGCAACGGCGCTGGGGGCTGACCCTGTTCTGCCTCGCCGCGCTGCTGCTGATCCTCAACCTCGGCTACTGGCAGGAAACCCTGGAGACCCTGGCCCTGGTGCTGTTCGCCACCCTGCTATGCGTCGCCGTCGGCGTGCCCCTCGGGGTGCTAGCCGCCCACCGGCCAGGCTTCTACACCCTGCTGCGGCCGCTGCTCGATCTGATGCAGACGGTGCCCACCTTCGTCTACCTGATCCCCACCCTGACCCTGTTCGGCCTCGGCGCGGTACCCGGTCTGATCTCCACCGTGGTATTCGCCATCGCCGCGCCGATCCGCCTGACCTGCCTGGGCATCCGCGGCGTGCCGCGCGAGCTGCTCGATGCCGGGCGCGCCTTCGGCTGCTCGCGGCGCCAGCTGCTGATCCGCATCGAGCTGCCGCATGCCATGCCGAGCATCGCCGCCGGTGTGACCCAGTGCATCATGCTCTCCCTGTCCATGGTGGTGATCGCCGCCCTAGTGGGCGCCGACGGCCTCGGCCGGCCGGTGGTCAACGCCTTGAACACCGCCGACGTGGGGCTCGGCTTCGAGGCCGGGCTGGCCATCGTCCTGCTGGCGATCCTCCTCGACCGGGTCTGCCGGCCGCCGGCGCCGCGGCAGCGCCAGGAGGCGTCCGGCCCATGAGCCTGATCCGGTTCGAGCAGGTGGATCTGGTGTTCGGCAAACGGCCCCGGCAGGCCCTGGAACTGCTGGACGCCGGTCTCGACCGCCAGGCGATCTTCGCCCACTGCGGCCAGCTGGTGGCGGTGGCCGGCGCCGACCTGGAGGTGGAGCGCGGCGAGACCTGCGTGCTGATGGGGCTGTCGGGCTCCGGCAAGTCCAGCCTGCTGCGCTGCATCAACGGCCTCAACCGGATCAGCCGCGGGCGGCTGTGGCTGGAGCACGACGGCCGGCCCCTGGACCTGGCCCGCTGCACCCCGGCGCAGCTCAAGGTCCTGCGCACCCGGCGCATCGCCATGGTGTTCCAGCAGTTCGCCCTGCTGCCCTGGCTGACGGTGGCCGAGAACATCGGCTTCGGCCTGGAGCTGCAGGGCCTGCCGGCCACCGAGCGGCGCCGCCGGGTAGCCGAGCAGCTGGAGCTGGTGGGGCTCGGCCCCTGGCGCGACAAACGCCCGGAGCAGCTCTCCGGGGGCATGCAGCAGCGCGTCGGCCTGGCCCGGGCGCTGGCCATGGACGCCGACATCCTGCTGATGGACGAGCCCTTCTCGGCCCTCGACCCGCTGATCCGCCAGCAGTTGCAGGGCGAGCTGCTCGACCTGCAGCGACGCCTGCGCAAGACCATCGTGTTCGTCAGCCACGACCTGGATGAGGCGCTCAAGCTGGGCAACCGCATCGCCATCATGAAGGACGGACGGATCGTCCAGCACGGTCGCCCAGAACAGATCCTCCTCGCTCCCGCCGACGACTACGTACGCAGCTTCGTCGCCCACTGCAACCCGCTGGATGCCCTCCGCGGGCGCAGCCTGATGCGCCCCCTGAACGGCAGTACGGGGGAAATCTGTCTGGATGCACAGCTGGACTGCTGGCTACAGCTGGCTGCGGACCAGCGTCCGCTGAGCGCGCGGCGCGGCGCCGAAGCCCTCGAGCTGCAACGCTGGACGCCGGGCCAGCCGCTGGACGGGCTGCGCCCACGGCCGACCCTGGTGGACGCCGGCATCGCCCTGCGCGACGCCCTGCAGGTACGCCACCACAGCCGCCACCCGCTGCTCCTCGAGGAACAGGGCCGGCTGGTCGGCCTGCTCGACGAAGCCGAGCTGTACCGGGCGCTGCGCCGCCAGGAGGCGCCGGCCGCCGACTGAGCCCTTACTTCAGCTCGCTGGAAGTCTTGCCGAGCACCCGGCGGGCGACGATCAGCATCTGGATCTGCTGGGTACCCTCGAAGATGTCGAGGATCTTCGAGTCGCGCGCCCACTTCTCGAGCAGTTCGTCCTCACCATAGCCCAAGGCTCCGGCCAGCTCCACGCACTTCAGGGTGATCTCGGTGGCCACCCGGCCGGCCTTGGCCTTGGCGATGGACGCCTCCTTGGAGTTGGGCATGCGGTTGTCGGCCATCCAGGCCGCGCGCAGGGCCAGCAGGCGCGCAGCCTCCCACTCGGCCTCCAGGCGGTAGAGGGTTGCCTCAGCATGGCTGACGCTGAACAGGGGCTTGCGGTAGTCGAAGGCGCAGGACTTCTTCAGCAGCTCGCGGGTGCGGTCGAGGGCCGCCTTGGCGACCCCGATGGCCATCCCGGCGACCAGCGGGCGGGTGTTGTCGAAGGTCTCCATGACCCCGGCGAAGCCCTTCTGCACGTCGATTTCCGGGTTGCCGAGGAGGTTCTTGGCCGGCACCCGGCAGTCGACGAAGCTGATCGCCGCGGTGTCCGAAGCCTTGATGCCGAGCTTCTTCTCCAGGCGGGTGATGGTCATGCCCGGGGTGCCGCGTTCCACCACGAAGGACTTGATGGCCGCCCGGCCGAGGCTGCGGTCCAGGGTCGCCCAGACCACCACGGCGTCGGCGCGCTCACCGGAGGTGACGAAGATCTTCTCGCCGTTGAGCACGTAATGGTCGCCGTCCCTGACCGCGGTGGTGCGGATCGCCGCCGAGTCGGAGCCGCAGCCCGGCTCGGTGATCGCCATGGCCGCCCAGGTGCCGGCGAAGCGCTGCAGCTGTTCCTCGTTGGCCACCGCGGCGATCGCCGCGTTACCCAGGCCCTGGCGCGGCATGGCCAGGAGCAGGCCGACGTCGCCCCAGCAGAGCTCCATCACGCCGAGCAGCGCGGCCATGTTGCCGCCGTTCTTGATGCCTTCCTCCTGCTCGCGGGAGGCGCCGCGCTTGCTCGCCGAGCCGGCGCCCACCGCGTCCGGGGAGCCGGCGTTCATGCCGTCGAGAAGCGCGGCGAGCATGTCCAGTTCCTTGGGATAGGCATGCTCGGCCTTGTCGTACTTGCGCGAGATCGGCCGGAAGTAATGCTCCGCCACCTGATGGGCCTGGTTGATCAGGCCCCTGAATTTCCGGGGGATTTCCAGGTTCATGGATGCGTCTTCCTCACAGGTGCAGGCCGCCGGCCATGATCGCCACGCCGCGCAGATCGCGGTACCAGCGCTCGACCGGGTGTTCCTTGGTGAAGCCGTGGCCGCCGAGCAGCTGCACGGCGTCGCTGCCGATCTTCATCGCCTTCTCGGCGCACAGCAGGCGCGCCAGGTAGGCCTCGCGGTGGAACGGCAGGCCGGACTCGGCCCGCGAGCAGGCGCGCCACACCAGCATGCGCATGGCGTCCAGCTCCACGGCGATGTCGGCGACCATGAAGGCCACCGCCTGGCGATGGCTGATCGGCTCGCCGAAGGCCTGCCGCTCGTTGCAGTAGGTGGTCACGTACTCCAGGGCCGCCTGGCCGGTACCCAGGGCCAGGGCGCACCAGGCCAGCGCGGCATGGTCGAGGAAGCTCTGGTAATCGAAGTCGCTGGCCGCCAGGCGCTGCTCGGCCGGCACCTTGACGCCCTTGAAGCGGATCCGCGCGGTGCCGCCGGCGCGCAGGCCCATGGCCGGCTCGGCCTGCCGACTGATGCCCTTGCTGGCGGCATCCACCAGGAACAGCGCCGGACCGTCGCTGGTCTGCGCCGCGACGATCAGCCGGCTGGCCTCCAGGCCGCGCAGCACCAGGCACTTCTCGCCGCTGAGGATGTAGTGGCTGCCACGCCGACGGGCCCGGGTGGCCAGCTTCAGCGGGTCGAACAGTGCCACCGGCTCGTTCACCGCGATGGCAGTGAGCGGCGCCGGCTCCTCGCCGACGAAGGCCGGCAGCCAGCGCGCCTGCTGCTCGGGGCTGCCCCAGCGGCGCAGACAGTTGGCCGCCGAGAGCGGCACCAGCAGGGCGGCGGCCAGGGACAGGTCGCCCTGGGCCAGGGCCTCGGCGATCAGCGCGTTGGTCAGGGTGGTGCGCTCACCGGCCAGGCCGCCATGGGCCTCGCCGACCCCATAGTGGGCCAGCCCAAGTTCATGGGCCTGGTTGAGCAGCTCGGCGGGCACCGCGCACTGCTCGTCGGCGGCCTCGGCCGCCGGGCGCAGCATCTCGCGGGCGAAGTCGCCGAGCATCTCGACCAGCATCTTCTGGTCGTCGCTCAGGGACAGGTCGAAGACGGCCGTCGGATCGGCTGGCCGGGGCTTGCCGGAGGGTTTGCCGCTGCGTTCGGCGGCCATGCGGAAACCGGCGCGGCTGCCGGTGAAGATGAGCTTTTCCAGCGGCTGACGCAGCTTCAGGCGATCCGGCCAGTCGGCCTGGGCCACCCGGTTGAGCACCGCCAGCGCGCGGCCTTGGACATTGGATGACATGGACACATCTTGCTCCACGGACGGGATGAAGATGGCCAGGATGATGCGCGTACCGGCCGCGGGCGCCTATGACCGCCCCGCCGCGGCACGCTGGCAGGTCAGTCAGTCGCCCGCCGGGCTGCGGAAGGGGAACTCAGCGGTTGCGGATCTTCTCGACGATGGCGGTGGTCGAGCTGTTCTCCACCAGGCCCAGCACCCGTACCTCGCCGCCATAGGCGCGCACTATGTCGGCACCGACCACCTGGTCGATACCGTAGTCGCCACCCTTGACCAGCACGTCCGGCTTGACCAGCTGGAGCAGGCGCTCGGGGGTGTCCTCGCTGAAGCTCACCACCCAGTCCACCGACTCCAGGCCGGCGAGCACGGCCATGCGCCGGTCCACCGAATTGATCGGCCGGCCCGGGCCCTTCAGGCGGCTGACCGAGGCGTCGTCGTTGATCGCCACCACCAGGCGGTCGCCCTGGGCGCGGGCCTGCTCCAGGTAGGTCACGTGGCCGGCATGGAGGATGTCGAAGCAGCCATTGGTGAAGACGATCTTCTCGCCCTGGGCGCGGGCGTCCTCGACGCTGCTGAGCAGCTGCTCGAGGGTCAGCACGCCGCGCTCGGAGCCCTCCTCGCGCTGCACCGCGCGGCGCAGCTCGGGGGCGCTGATCGCCGCAGTGCCCAGCTTGCCGACCACGATGCCGGCGGCCAGGTTGGCCAAGGCCACCGCCTGGGGTAGCTCCTCGCCGGCGGCCAGGGCGGCGGCCAGGGTGGAGATCACCGTGTCCCCGGCGCCGGTGACGTCGAACACCTCGCGGGCCCGCGCCGGCAGGTGCAGGGCCGGCTGGCCGGGACGCAGCAGGGTCATACCGTGCTCGCCGCGGGTCACCAGCAGGGCGTCCAGCTCCAGCTCACGCATCAGCGTCGCGCCCTTGGCGACCAGCTCCTGCTCGTCGGCGCAGGGCCCGACGATCGCCTCGAACTCGCTGAGGTTGGGGGTGATCAGGCTGGCGCCGCGGTAGATGCCGAAATCCTTGCCCTTCGGATCGGCGAGCACCGGGATGCCCTTGTCGCGGGCCAGACGGATCAGCTCCTGGTGGTTGCGCAGCGCGCCCTTGCCATAGTCGGAGAGCACCAGCACCTTGATGCCGTCGAGCAGCGCCGCGACGTCCCCGGCCAGCGCCCGGGCGTCGGTGGCGAAGGGTTCCTCGAAGTCCATGCGCAGCAGCTGCTGGTGACGGCTCATGACCCGCAGCTTGACGATGGTCGGCTGGCTGGCGATGCGCTGGAAGCGGGTCGTGACCCCGGCGCTGGCCAGGCTCGCGGCTAGGCTGTCGGCCGCTTCGTCGGCGCCGGTCACCCCGATCAGCGCGGCCGGCGCCCCCAGTGCAGCGATGTTCAGCGCCACGTTGGCGGCCCCGCCCGGACGATCCTCGATCTGCTCCACCTTGACCACCGGCACCGGCGCTTCCGGAGAGATCCGCGACGTGCTGCCATGCCAGTAGCGATCGAGCATGACGTCACCGACCACGAGAACGGGGGCTTGGTCGAAACGGGGCATGGTCAGCTTCATGGGCTCTCCGGAAGGGGCAGAAAAACGCCTGGGATCATAGCATGTCCGGCCCTAGCCCCGTGGTTGCTCCGCTCGAGAGGCAGCAATCCCGTTCCGCTCCTCAGCCTCGAATATCTGCCTGAACATGGGTATCAGCCGGCGGTTGCCGAACTCGGTGATGTGGTTGTCGTCGCGGTACAGCGGTCGCCCGTTCTGCTCTCCCGGGCAGAGGCCGTCCACGCAGAGGTAGGGCAGCGGGTCGAGCAAACGGGCGCCGCAGCGCTCCACCACCTCGTCCTGCATCGCCCACACGAAGGACTGGCGACGATGGTAGTCGGCCAGCGGCAGCACGAAGCGGCGCTCCTGGCCGAATATCATGGCCCGGCCCAGGCGGGTCGGCACGTCGGCCGGCATCTCAGGCGTCGGTCGCACCAGGTACAGCGGCCGCTGCTCGGCCAGCCGGCACATGGTCGCCACGTAGTGCTCGCGGAATTCGCGCAGGTAGTGCGCGTCGATCTCTTCGTAAGGCGTACCGAAGTTGAAGTTCGGCCGCTTGTCGCCGGGCTGGCCGCCGTTGAGGTAATTGGCGGTGCGCCCCACCACCACCACCGGCACGCCGGCCGGCAGCTGGGCGGACTCTCGCTCCAGCTGCGCGTTGAGCGCCTCGCACTCCTCCGACTTGCCTTCGTTGCTGCGCAGGCCGAAGACGATCAGGCAGCCGCTTTCGCCGCGGAACAGTACCCCGCCCCGCCCTTCCGGCAGGGCCGCCTGCAGGGCCGTGACCAGCGCATCGGCATGGCTGTCGCCGAGCAGGATCACCCGTACCGGCTCTGCACCGTAGATGCAGCGGGCATCCGCGTCCAGGCACTCATCCCGGCGCGGGTTGGTGTTGCTGCGTTCCGCCTCGATCTTCGCCACGGCCTCGGGCAGGCGCTCCGGGAAACCGTGCTTGCGGACCTGCTGGGCCAGGACGGAGAGCAGCGCCAGGGTCAGGATCAGTACCACGGCGCTGCCCCAGCCGTTCAGTCGGGTCAGCTGGCGGCGTGCCGGCGTCTCGACGAACCGGTAGGATAGATGACCGAACAGCAGCGAGGCGCACACCGCCACGGCGACCCACAACGGATCGCGGAGCCGCTCCAGATAGTCCAGGGCGACCACCAGCGGCCAATGCCAGAGATAGATGGAGTAGGAACGGCTGCCCAGCCACTGGACGGCCGGGGTTCCGGTCCACAGCGACTCACGGCGCGCCGCGAGCAGCACCAGGGCCGCCCCGGCCACCGGCAGCACGGCCCGCCAGCCCGGCCAGACGCTGTGCCGGTCGAATAGCAGAATGGTGGCGAGAATCAGTCCGAAGCCGAGCAGTTCAATGCCACGCTGCCAGCCCTGCGACCAGTTCCGCCGGCCGGCCAGGTAGACCAGGGCGCCGGCGAGCATCTCCCAGGCCCGGTTCTGCAGCAGGAAGAAGGCCTCGCTGGCATCCGCCTGGGTGCGCCACAGGCACAGGCCCAGGGAGGCGACACCAAGCGCCCCCAGCACCCAGGCCAGCCGACGGCGGCCCGGCAACCAGCGGGCCATGGCCATCATCAGCAGCGGCAGCAGCAGGTAGAACTGCCACTCCACCGACAGCGACCAGGTGTGCAGCAGCCATTTTTCCTGGGAGGCCACGTCGAAGTAGCCGGACTCGTCAAAGTAGCGCAGGTTGGAGCTGAAGGTCAGGCTCTCGCGGACATGCTTGCCGAGTCGCCGATACTCCTCGGGCATCAGGAAGAACCAGCCGACGGCCAGGACCACCGCGCAGAGCACGACCAGTGCCGGCCAGATGCGCCGCGCCCGCGCCAGGTAGAAGCGCCACAGCGAAAAGTCGCCGCGCTCCAGCCCCTCGAGGACGATGCCGCACATCAGGTAGCCGGAGATCACGAAGAACACGTCGACCCCGGCGAAGCCGCCACCGATGCCGGCGACGCCGAAGTGGTAGAGCACCACGGCGATCACCGCCCAGGCGCGCAGCCCATTGATGTCCAGCCGGAATTCACGCTCCGGTGCAGCGTTTGCAGTCATCTACGCTCTCCTGACCGGGCGGCCTCGCCTGCCGGTCCTCGTTGTGCCCGGGGGCTCATGCTGGGGGTGCCGACGCCGCGTCGCTCCAGGGCTAGGTTCAGGCGGCAAGCCGGCTCGGGTTCAGTCGGTGGAGGAGATGTCCAGCGGGCGGACCCAGAACAGTTCGTGGCGGCGTACCGCCTTGCGGAAGAACTCGTCCTCGCCGGTGTTCGGCCAGCGGCGCCCGGCCAGCACGCGTTGGATCCGCCGGCGCAGGCGCTTCTTGGCCGGCAGCGGAGACTGCAGGTCATGCTGCATGCGCAGGGCCATGGCCTTGTCGAGCTGGGTCTGCGGACACAGTGAGGGGCTCCAGAGGCTATCCGCCGGCAACGGCTCGATGGCCGGCGGCAGGGCCACCCCCGCGCCGGCCGGCCCCATCGGCCAGCGGTCGTTGTCGTGCAGGTGGTTGGCGTAGAGCAGCAGGCTCGTCGGCTTCCATGCGCTCTGCTCGATGGCCTCGCGCAGCGCCTGGGTGGCGGCGACGTGGTCGGCGTGCGGGTCCAGCTCCGGGTGCGGGGTGACCACCGCCTCGGGACGGAAATGCTCCAGCAGCACGCGCAGATCGGCCACCAGGTTGCGCCAGCAGGGCACGCCGTCGGTGTCCCCGGGCAGGCGCAGCGGGTTGAAGGTGCGCGCGCTGCGGATGTCGCTTTCGCCGGACTCTCGCGAGCCGAAACCCCGCTCCGGCGCCTTGCGCATCTCCGGCAGCTGCAGGCAGTAGTAGCCCAACTGCACGCAGCGCGACTGCGGCACCCCACCCCACAACGGGATAGCCAGGCTGTCCCAGGTGCGCAGACGCCCCTTGAGGCGGGCCGCCGCCGCGCCGTCCAGCCCCAGCCGGCGGAAATGCCGGGCCTCGATCTCGCCCTGGGTGAGGGTGACGATGCTGACCTCCACGGCCCGCCGATAGAGACCGAAGGCCGCCAGTTCGGCGTCGTCGGCATGGGGGGCGATCACCATCAGGCGCTGGCGGGCATGATCCGGATGACGGCACACCACCAGGCGCCCCTGACCGAGCAGACGGCAGTCGCGGGTGCCAACCTGCAGCCGGCCAGCGGCCAAGGCCGCGGCCTGGCCGCTCAGGTTCAGCCAGCGCAGACCGTCGACACCGCGCTCGAACTCCTGGCAGTCGTCGCCGAGCCACACCTGCGGATCCCGCAGACGGCCCAACCAGTTGCTCTTCACTCGCCATTCCAGCAACAGGGTCTCGTCGCCCTGCAGATCCGGCTCGCCCTGCACCTGCAGGCGACCATCGGCCAAAACTACCGGGAATTCCGGCACCTCGGCCGGGAATCGGTACCGATAGTCGTCCCGCGGCGAATAAAACAGGTGGTCGGCCAGCCAGGCCTCGTGGGCGACCCAGGCAGCCAGCAGCAGGACCGGCACCAGCCAGGGAGAGACGAAGATACCGAGCAGGGCGATCAGCAGCAGGCCGACCAGCAGGCCCAGGCGTTTGCTGCGGCGATGCTGGCGCAGCAGGCGTTGTTTGCGGGATTGCATGGATTACCGGTAATAACTGGGGTGCCGATGGCACCAACGGTCTTTGTATTCGCGGTCGGCCCGGCCGAAGGAGTAGCGCAGCGCCTTGCCCAGCGCCCGGGCCTCGTCCCAAGCGGCCTGGGTGTTGACGAAGCTGAGCACGCTGCCGGGGCTGAAGGCCCGGCTCTGCGGGTCGACGCCGCCGTTGATGTACTCGACGCTCAGCCACTGCGGCGACTCCACCCGGTAGAGGATCTGGATGGCCACGGGGGCGTCGTCCAGGTAGATCAGCGAGCCGCGCATGAACTCGCGGAGCAGCCCGAAGACCTCCTCCAGATGCGCCTCGCCGGTCGCCGGAAAGCCCCAGCGGCGCCTGAACAGGTCGGCGTAGATCGCCGCCTGCTCGGCGGGGGACAGCTCGGCCATGGGCCGGAGACGCCCGCCCGCCTCTTCCAGCAGACGCAGCTCGCGGCGCTGGTTGTAGCGGAACTTCTTGCCGTAGTCCTCGGGCGCGCGGGCCAGCGCCAGCCCCTCGCGCTGCTCGCGGAGGCCGACGATCTGCGCCTGGTTCAGCTCGGATACGTAACTCGCCCGGTGACGCAGACGAACCCGCGCGTGCGGCGCCAACGGCAGGATGACCTCGGCATTGCCGAGGTCGAACAGGCCGCGCTGGCCACGGCGCTTGAGTACCTTCTTGGACAGCGCCAGGTGGCCGCCCCAGGTGGCGATGGCGCCGAGCAGCTCGCCGTTCTCGAACCAGCCGAGATAGCGGGTCCGGATGCCGGCCAGATCAGACAGCCGCTCGATGATCTGCGGATGAGTGGCGACGCTGCCGCCGTAGCGCCGCCAGGCGGCGTCGTAATCGGCGGGGGCGATCGGCGTCCAACCCCGCTCGCGCCACAGACGCAGCCAGTCCCTCATGCTTCGAGCGCCTTGTCCGGGTCCTGATCCTTGCCGAGCTGCGCGTGCAGACGTGCGTAATGGCCGTTCAGCGCCAGCAGCTCGGCATGACTGCCGCGCTCGACGATCCGCCCCTGATCCATCACCAGGATCAGGTCGGCCTTCTCGATGGTCGACAGGCGGTGGGCGATCACCAGGGTGGTGCGCCCCTTCATCACCTCGTCCAGGGCGGCCTGGATGTGCCGCTCGGACTCGGTATCCAGCGCCGAGGTGGCCTCGTCGAGAATCAGCAGCGGCGCGTTCTTCAGCAATGCGCGGGCAATCGCCAGGCGCTGCCGCTGGCCGCCGGAGAGCAGCACGCCGTTCTCGCCGACCAGGGTGTCGTAGCCCTGCGGCAGTTTCTCGATGAACTCGTCGGCGTAGGCCGCCGCGGCAGCGCGCTTGATGTCCTCCAGCGGCGCCCCGGCAAGGTCGCCGTAGGCGATGTTGTTGGCCACCGAGTCGTTGAACAGGGTGACGTGCTGGGTGACCAGGGCGATGTGCCGGCGCAGATTGCGCAGGCGGTAGTCCTCGACGTCCACGCCATCCAGCAGTATGTGACCCTGGTCGTGGTGGTAGAAGCGCGGAATCAGACTGGCGAGGGTCGACTTGCCGCTGCCGGAGCGGCCCACCAGAGCGATCATCTGTCCCGGCTCGGCGACGAAGGAGATGTCGTGCAACACCGGCTTCTCGGTGCCCGGATACTGGAAGCTCAGCTCGCGCACCTCCAGCCGGCCGCTCACCCGCTCGCGCTCGATGCGTCCATCGTCCACTTCGGGGTCCTCGTCGAGCTGCTCGAAGATGCTCTCGGCGCCGGCCAGGCCACGCTGGATGGTGGAGCTGACCTCGGAGAGCTGGCGGATCGGCTTGGGCAGCAGACCGGCGGCGGTGATGTAGGCCACCAAGTCGCCCGCCGAAGCGTCGCCGCGCAGGTACAGGACCAGGAACATCAGCATCGCCATGCCGGTGTAGATCACCAGCTGCAGCATCGGGGTGTAGACAGCGCCGGTCTTGGTCATGCGCAGCTGCTTGGCAGTGTTGTCGCGGCTGGCCTCCAGGAAGCGCGCGGACTCGTAGTCCTCGCCGCCGAAGCTGCGCACCACCCGATAGCCCTGGATGGTTTCCGAGGCCACGTGGGTGACGTCGCCCATGGCCACCTGGATCTTCTTGCTCTGCTTGCGGAACTTCTTGCTGGCACTGCTGACCATCAGGGCGATCACCGGCAGGATGGCCACCATCACCAGGGTCAGTTTCCAGTTCATCCACAGCAGGTAGGCGAACAGGAAGACCACCGTCAGGCCCTCGCGGATCACCACCTTGATGGCGTCGGTGGCGGCACCGGTGACCATGGTGACGTTGAAGGTGATGCGCGAGATCAGATGCCCGGAGTTGTGCTGGTCGAAATAGCGGTTGGGCAGACGCAGCAGGCTGTCGAACAGCACCACCCGCAGGTCGTGCACCAGCCCCAGGGAAACCTTGGCGAGGAAGTAGTTGCCGAGGAACGAGCCCAGGCCCTGCCAGGCGGCGATCAGCACGATCAGCAGAGGTACCGTCTGGAGCAACTGCAGGTCCTTGAGCACCGGAATGTCGGCGAACAGGGTCGCCTCCGGGTTGGACAGGCCGTCGACGAAATACTTGAGGATCCCCGCCAGCATGGGCTGGGTGGAAGCGAAAATGACGTAACCGACGATGCTGAGCAGGAAATAGCCGATGTAGGGCTTCACGTAGCTCAGCAGGCGGAGATAGATCTTGAGACTGGAAGCGCTGGCGCGGTCGGTCATGCAACTGAGGCCCTGAATCACAAGCGGCCGAGTCTAACATAGACGCCTGATTTCTCCGCGCGGCATCGGGTACACTGCGGACCTTTGACTGCCGCCCAAGCCTGCCGCCCTCCCCATGACCCCGCTGACCTCCCGACAATTCCTGACGCTCCGCGAGAACGCCGAGGTGCTGGAGGCCGATGGCCACGGCGAGAAGGTCCTCCGGCTGGCCGACGGCAGCATCCTCAAGCTGTTCCGGCGCAAGAGCCTGCTCTCGTCCAGCCTGTTTTGCCCCTATGCGGTGCGCTTCGCCCGCAACGCCGAAGCGCTCGAGGCGCGGGGAATCCCCTGTCCACAGATCATAGATACCTATCGCATCCCGTCCATCGCCCGGACGGCCGTGCACTACCGGCCGCTGCCCGGCGAGACCCTGCGCGCCCTGCTGCCGCAGCAGGCGCCGGAGGATCTGGCGCAGACTTGCCGGCAGCTCGGCGCCTTCATCGCCGACCTGCACCGGCAGGGGGTCTACTTCCGCTCCCTGCACCTGGGCAACGTCATCATGACCGAGCATTCGACGCTCGGCCTGATCGACTTCGCCGACATGCGCTGCAACCGCCGGCCGCTCAACCGCAACCTGCGCCAGCGCAACTTCCGCCACCTGTTCAGATACGCACGGGATGCGGCCCTGCTGCTGCCAGCCGCCGAAGAGTTCATCACCGGCTACTGCGAGGCGCTGCCCGCCGGGCCGCGCCAGCACTTCACCGCCTATCTGCAGAGTCTGTTCAACGCGGCCAGCGCCACTCGGAAGCGCTGACTACCACGCAAATTGCTACAGCGCACCGGGCGACGGCGCCCGGCCCGGTCACTGCAGCGTTTCCTTCGGCCCCGGCTTCTCCCGCTTCAGCAGGAAGTGACGCAGTCGCTTGAACAACTGGCGGTCCCACTGGCGCAGCGGCACCTCCTTGAACAGCCGCCAGGCGAAGGCCTTGTCGTGCAGCACCGCCATGCGCAATGCCTTGGTGATCAACCGGGCCCGGGCCGATTCGTAGGCTTCGTGTTCGGCGTAGGCCTGGATGACCTGCAGGCCGTAGCGATATTCTGCCTTGTAGTTCTTCGACAGGCTGTCGCCGTGCTTGCGGTACAGGGTGACGACGTCCGGCAGGATGTCCACCCGATAGCCCGCATGGGCGATCTTCAGGGTCATCTGGAAATCCTGGATCTTGATCTGCGGATCGTAGCCGCCCACGGCCAGCATGGCGTCGCGCCGATAGACGGCGATGCCGCCGCCGACCACCAGCGCCTCCGCCAGGGCCGCGGCGAAGTCGTAGCGCTTGATGCTGCGCCGCTTGTCCTTCTTTGGCAGCCGGGCGCCCCGCTCGTCGATGCGCACCGCGATGCCGCCCACGCAGCCGACCTCCGGGTGCTCGGCCAGATAGCCGGCCTGGATGGACAGCTTGTTGGGCGGCATCAGGTCATCGGCATCGAAGGTAGCGACGAACTCCCCCTGCGCCACGGCCAGACCAGCATTCAGGGCCGCGCTCACCCCGGCGTTCTGCTGGCGGATGAACTCGACCCGGCGCACCCGGCTGCGCGGCTGCCATTCGCGCAATGTGGCCTCGATCACCGCCACGCTGTCGTCCGTGGAGCCATCGTCCACCACGATCAGTTCGTAGTTCGGGTAGTCCTGCTGCAGCACGCTGGCGATGGCCTGCCCCACGTAGGCCGCGTAGTTGTAGCAGGGGATGATGACGGAAACGAGAGGAGTGGCCGGCATGCTCATGGCGCTCCGCCCTCCGCCGGCATCGGTCTCCAACCCTCGGCGCTGACCACCCAGGCCTCCTGGCGAGGCAAGCCGGGCGGCCCCAGCAAGTCCTCGGGCGACTGCGACGCCCACCGTTCCTTCTTCCACACCAGGAAATGCAGGTAGGGCAGCTCCTGGTCGCCCTGCAGATTGTTGGTCAACCGGCCCTTGCGCCAGTACCAACGCTCCGGGATCAGCCGGCGTCCATCCTCCAGCAGGGTAAAAGTGCTGTGGGCCTCGATGAACTCGCTGCGCCGGCTCCAGTCGTTGAAGCGCCCGGCAAAGCGCCGCAAGGCCTCGGGCCAGTTCTTGTGGCGGATGAACAGACGGCTGAAGGCCCCTTCGTCCAGCGCGTAGTGCTTGGGATCCTCGTAACGGCGCTGCCAGTCGGGGATCAGCCGGAAGGCCTGGCGCATGCGCTCGGTATTGCGCAGCAGGCAGAGGTGACCGGAAATGCGGCGGCTGTGGGTCGCGAAGAGGTCCTTGGCTGCCAGGCGTTCCGCGGTGAAGTAGCCGCGCAGGTTGCCGTAGATGACATCGATGTCGCCGAACGCCCAGAAGTCGTAGCCGGCCAGCTGGTCCTCGTGGACCGCCCCCAGGGCGGGCTTGATGTCGCAGAGCTTGTACGGCTGTGCAGGGTGGAAGTCGATGCCCAGGCGTTCGGAAACCAGATCACAGTACTCGGCGAACGTCATGGGGACGAAGCGCACGTTGCCGGGGGCATCCTCGGGGATCGGGCAGTCGGTGAAGAGCAACCAGTCGATGGTCGGGTTGTGCCGACAGCTTTCGAGGAAGAACGCGAACCAGAAGGGCCAGTTCCCGAAAAACGGTATCAGGAAGAGGATCCGCGGATCACCTGCATTGGCCGGCTGCTGAGACATGGGAGTTTCATTCGTCATGGTCATTATGTATGTACCTCATGGAAGCGCCCGGCAGCCCCTGCGACTCCACGAAAATATCCGATCGGTGCTTGTTCACAATTGTTCCATCGATACCGAGTTGCCCTTGAAGCATTTGCAGAACGCAAAGTGCGCGTAAGAACCCTCAGGCCCGGCAGCACAACTCGAGTTCTCCCCGTTACCCCGGCAGGGGGTCTTCTGCCGGTCCGCCTTGGCCAATGAGCCCTCACTTCCCCAATAGCCAGCCAGACCAACCAGACTTCCCCTCCAACGACTCGGCACGATGGCAACTCAGGACAGCAGCGGTCCAACCGCCCCATCCCGGTACGGGCCGCCCAAGTCAGGAGGGGAAGCGGGCAACAGGATGCTTTCCGGACGCATGCCGGCCAGCAGCTGCTGCAACAGATCCAGGGTATTCGACAGCCCCTTGCAGCCATGGCTGAGATGGTGCTCCGCGAAGGCCACCGAACGCTCCACGTACGCGGAATAGTTGCCGGCGATCGCCGCCACCCGCTCGGAGAGAGCGTGAAGGTCGGACACGCGCGCTCCCAGGAAACGCTCCTGCTCGAAGATGTCCTGCGTCCCGGCAACATTCACGTAGATCACCGGGCGATGCGCCAGGGCCGCCTCGATCACCGCGTTGGACATGATGTTGACCACCACGGAGGCCTGCCGCAGGGCCTCCGCCAGGGAACAGCCGCTGGGCAGCACCTGCAGATTCGGCAGCTCCGCCGCGGCCTGCTGCCAGAAGGTCGCCTGACTACGCGGATGGGCCTTGATCAGAACCCGGTAATCCGGGTGGCCGGAGGCCCATTCCTTGAGCAGGGCGTAGGTCGCCAGATAGCCCCGTTCCTTCTCCTTGTCCGGCCCCACGCCCAGCACCAGCAGAGTCCGCGCGGCCGGCGGCATGTCGTAGGCCAGGTCCACCATGTGCGACCCGGACAGCACGGCATGTGAGTGGCCGAAGCGCAGCGGGCGCTGCCACAGGGCCTCTATGGAGCTCTGCCCGAACAGGAAGTAGTAGTCGTAGTCGTTCATCCCCAGGCGCCGCGACCCCTCCACCGTGGTGGCATGGGCCAGATGGACCAGCAGGGCGCCACGGGCATTGAGGGCCAGCCGCAGGAAAGGTACGTAGAGGCTGCCGTTGCGATCGTTGAGGAGGATGCGCGGTCGATAATGTTCCGCCAGCCACTCGGCATAGGCGGCCATGCCGAAATAGCGGATCGGCACCGGATAAGGCGGCTTCCTGAGCTGGCGCTGGCGAAGGATCTCGCCGGGTTCCGGCAGGGCGGTTTCCACCAAGCTGAAGCCGCGGGCACGCACGCCCTCGATGAGCATCTTCTTGCGCTGCAGCCTGATGACCTTGGGCGCCGCCTGCAGCAGGAGAAAATCGCAGCTCTGGCCGTCCGAGGCAGATGCCAGCCGCCACCGGGCACGCACGCCGAAGGCGAAATCGACAAGCGCGGCGCGGAGCACACGGAGGCAGCTGCCCGGCAGACCATGGTGCTGACGCAACAACCGCCAACGGTAACGATCGAGCGCCCGGCACTTGGCCGCCCAGGGATTGATGCTCACCGAATGCATGGGCTACCTCTGCATGCCGGATACGACCGGAAGCGACCAGAAGCGCTGACCGGCGGTCTGGTCGGAAAAGCGCTCCTGCAACCGAGCCTGCATCTTCTCACGCAGGGTCGGAAGCTCCCTCGAATCCGCCAGACGGATCAGCGTCGCGGCCAGCTCGGCCGCCTCTCCCAGCGGGAACAGCTCGCCGACACCGGCCACGATCTCCCGGCCGCCGCCGCAGTCGCTGCAGACCACCGGTACCCCAGCGGCCATGGCTTCCAGCAGGACCATGCCGAAGGGCTCGTGGTCCGAGCTCAGGGCGAACACGTCGAAGGCCTTGAAATAACGGCGGCCATGGGGCACCTGGCCGAGAAAGCGCACCGAATCGCTCACCCCGAGCTCGGCGGCCAGTGCCTTGAGAGAGGCTTCCAACCGGCCGCTGCCCATGATCGCCAGCAGGCTGCCGGCCGGCAGCTGCGGCAGGGCTTGGGCAAAGCCGCGGATCAGGGTGGCCTGGTCCTTGTCGGGGTGCAGACGCCCCACGTTGCCCACCACCCAGGCGTCCTGCGGAAGGTCGAGGTGCTCGCGGGCCGCCGCGCGGTCTAGCTGCTCGGCCTGCACGGCCGACAGGTCGATGCGGTTGTACAGGGTCTCGACGCGCTCGGCCGGCCAACCCGGCAGGCAGGCGCGGATGTCGTCGCGCACCGCGTCGGAGACGCCCAGCAGGTGCAGGCGCTCGCGGAAGAATCCGGCGAACAGCCGACGTGAACGCCGCTGGTAGTCACCAAAGGCGTGGTGCACGCCGATCACCGGCAGTTCGCTGCCGAGCAGGGCGATGTAGATGGGCTTGAAACGATGGGCGATGCACAGGGCGAAGTCGCGGGAAGCGGCAATGCGCCTGAAGGCACGGATCGCGGCCAGCTTGAGGCCACGGATCTGTCGGCTGGAGTAGTTGAGGAAGATGACCTCGTCGGAGGCCGAGCCACGCTCGACCTCCGCGGACGGCTCGCCGGTCAGGTAGACGGTGCAGACCCGGTAGGGGCTGTCCCTGAACAGCACGGCATATTGCCGGGCGCAGTCCAGAAAGGGACCATCGTAGCCGTGGCAGAACTGCAGTACCCAGCGCTCGCCGTTGCTGTCGGCCGCCTCAGACGTGGTCATACCAGTCATTCCCGTCCTTGACCACCAGGATGTCCTCCATGATCAGGTACTGCAGATCGGAACCGTAGAACATGTTCAGGGCATCGGTGGGCGAACAGATCATCGGCTCGCCACGGCGGTTCAGCGAGGTGTTCAGCGACACGCCGTTGCCGGTGAGCTTCTCCAGCTCGACCATGAGGTCGTACCAGCGCGGGTTGTGGCGGCGCTCCAGGACCTGGGCGCGGGAAGTGCCGTCCTCGTGGACCACCTCGGCGACACGGGTCTTCCACTCCTCGTTGACCTCGAAGGTGAAGGTCATGAAGGGCGACGGGTGCTTCACCTTGAGCATCTGCGGCGCCACGGTGTCGAGCATCGACGGGCAGAAGGGCCGCCAGCGCTCGCGGAACTTGATCTGCTCGTTGATCCGGTCGGCCACCCCGGGCACGCTCGGGCAGCCGATGATCGAGCGGCCGCCGAGGGCGCGCGGACCGAACTCCATGCGGCCCTGGAACCAGGCCACCGGGTGGCCGTCGACCATGATCCTAGCGATGCGCTGCTCGACATTGTCGATCTTCTTCCACACCGGCTTGTTGGGGTGCTTGGCACAAGCGGCGATGACCTCCTCGTTGCTGTAGGAGGGGCCGAGATAGACGTGCTCCATCTTCTCCACCGGCACGCCGCGCTGCACGGATACGTAGGCGGCGGCGCCCACCGCGGTGCCGGCGTCGCCGGAAGCCGGCTGGACGAACAGCTCCTTGACCTCCGGCCGGGCGATGATCTTCTGGTTGAGCTTGACGTTCAGCGCGCAACCGCCGGCGAAAGCGATCTTGCCGGTCTCGCGGATGATGTCGCCCAGGTAGTAGTCCATCATCTCCAGGGCCAGCTTCTCGAACAGCGCCTGCATGCTGGCGGCGTAGTGCACGTAGGGGTCGTCGGCGATGTCGCCCTCGCGCTTCGGCCCCAGCCACTCGACCAGCTTGGGCGAGAAGTAGTAGCCCTTGCCCTTCTCCTTGTAGCGGCGCAGACCGATGACGTTGGCGTAGTCGGTGTTGATCACCAGCTCGCCGTTCTCGAACTTGGCCAGGCGCGAGAAGTCGTACTTCTCCGGGTCGCCGTAGGGCGCCATGCCCATCACCTTGAACTCGCCGTCGAGCATCTCGAAGCCGAGGAACTCGGTGAGCGCGCCATACAGGCCGCCCAGGGAATCCGGGTCGTAGAATTCCTTGATCTTGTGGATCCGGCCGTTCTCGCCGTAGCCGAAGAAGGTGGTGGCGTACTCACCCTTGCCGTCGATGCCGAGGATCGCGGTCTTCTCCTGGAAGCCCGAGCAGTAGTAGGCGCTGGCGGCGTGGGCCAGGTGGTGCTCGACCGGCTCGATCTTGATTTTCTTGAGGTCGAAGCCGAGCTGCTGCAGGCACCACTGGATCCGTTTGTGGTAACGACGGTAGCGGCGGTTGCCCATCAGGATGGCGTCGAGGGCGCGGTCCGGGGCGTACCAGTAGCGCTTGGCGTAGTGCCAGCGGGCCTTGCCGAACAGGCTGATGGGCGCGAAGGGAATGGCCACCACGTCGACGTCGGACGGCTTGATCCCCGCCTGCTCCAGGCAGAACTTGGCCGATTCGTAGGGCATGCGGTTCTTGGCGTGCTTGTCGCGCACGAAGCGCTCTTCTTCCGCCGCCGCAATCAGCTTTCCGTCGATGTACAGGGCGGCGGAGGGATCATGGCTGAGGGCGCCGGAAAGGCCGAGAATAGTCAGTGCCACAGGGTCTAGCCTCTTCAGATCGAGCCGCCGCAGGTCTGGCCGGCGACGGCGGAGTTGTTCGGTCGCCCCGCAGGGCTTGTCACTTCCAGCCTCAGGCCTCGGGCCTGGAGCTGTCCTTCGGTAAACGCCGGTCGAGCAGCTGATGCAGCGCCGAATCGGCCGGCCAATTGCGCAGGAAACGGACGCGATCCCGGGCATAGGCACGCGCGAAGCGGTGCTCACTGCGGTGCTGGCGCATGGCGTCGAGATCGATCAGCGCCCAGTGGCCGTGCTGCCAGAACAGGTTGTAGCCCTTCAGGTCACCATGACTGATGCGTTCCCGCAGCAGCACGGCAAACAGCCTGTCCAGCGCAGCCAGCTCGGCTTCCGGCGGCGAATCGCCCCCATCCGTCGCCAGATAGGGCTGAAAACGGGTGATTATATCCTGCCCGTCGAGGCAATCGGTAATCAGGTAGGCACGTCCGCGCAGCCAGCAGCAGCGCCGCTCGAGCACCGCCAGTGGCTGCGCGGTGGCCACGCCGAGGAACGCCAGACGGTTGCCCTCGCGCCAGCTGCGCCAGGCTCGGCTGGGCCGCCAGAAGCGGCTCAGCCAGTGACCGACACCCTTGATGTTGTAGCGCTTGATCACCAGAGGACGGCCGTCCACCTCGACCCGTGCCACGGTGGCCGTGCCGCCGTCCTTGTAGTGCAGGCCCTGCTCGATCCAGCGGTCCGGATCGGCGAGCAGCGGCTCCAGGCTCGCCAGCTGGTCGCGGCGCACCGCGCGCAGGCCGAAAGCGCCGCGGCGCACGCTGAACAGACTGCAGTCGCGGCCGATCTTGCTCAGGTAGTCGCGCAGCCGCCAGCGGCGGACCCGGTGGATTTCCCTGAGCAACGCCTCGAACGGTAGGGCATGCTCGCCGTTGGCCAGCAGGTAGTGGACCAGCAGTTCCTCGGTGAAGGACTCCAGCTCGGCCGGCAATTGGGCGAAGAACACCCCGAGGTTCTCCAGCACCCGCTCGCGGGACAGCGGCTTACCGGCCCTTTCCACCTGCACGCCGCCACCGTCGATCAGATACAGCCACCCCTGGTGGCGCAGCAGGTTGTCGAGGTGCAGGTCGGCCTGCCAGAGCCCCTTGGCATGCATCCCGGCGATGGCCGTGAGCGCCTCGCCGAGCACCGCCTGCTGGGCGTCGGAAAGCAGCGGCTGGTCAGCCACCTCGTGCCAGGCCTGATCGAGGCTCTGCGCACCCTCCAGATAGTCGAACAGCAGCCAGCCGCCCTGCCCCTCCACCAGCCCGTCGGCGAGCAATGCCGGGGTGGGCAGTTGCTGGTCGGCGAGCAGCCGCGCGCCGTTCAGCTCACGGAGCAAATGCCGCGCGGCACGGCGGCCGACCAGCAGCTTGGCGAGCACCTGGCGGCCCCGCCAGGTGCCGACGCCGACGTAGCGCCGTCCGGGCAGCACCCGCAGCAGACGGTGCAGGTGCAGCTCGCCGGGACCGGCGGAATCGGCCAGCTCGATCCGCAGCGGCAGCTCCGGCGTACGGCCGGCCCGGCTCAGCTCTCCCAGCCTCATCGACGGGCCTCCTTGTCGCGGCGCCGCCTGGCCAGCCGGCGCAGCCAGTCGTGCACCTCCCCCGTACCCCCCAGGTAGGCTCCGAGCAGTCGGCGCAGCTCGACATCGCCCCAGGCTCGGGCCCGGCGCAGCAGCGGCTCGAGATCCTTGAGGCGATCACGGCGGCCGAGCAGCAGCGGGCGGGTCTTCTCCAGATCGATCAGACGCGTCTCGAAAGCCGCTCCGGTCGCGCGCAGGAAGATGTGCTTGGGATAGAAACAGCCATGCATCTGGCCAGCCTGGTGCAGCCGACGCGCCAGGTCGCCGCAGGCCTCGAGAATGGCGGTGCGCTGCGCGTCCGGCAACTGCGCCCACTGGTCCAGATACCAGTCCAGATCCCGCCAGCCGTCCAGGGCGCGGGTCAGCAGCACCGCGCGGTGTTCGCCGGGCTGCCGGCGCTGGCCGTAGAAGGCGGCCTCCAGGGCGGGGATGGCCAGGCGCCGGTAGCGCTGGATGTTGCGGAACTCGCGGGCGAAGGTCGGCTCGCCGAAAGGATGGGCCAGGTCACGGGTCAGGTGGTTGCTCTGCCGCTTCAGGTAGTAGGCCGCCTCGCCGAGATCCAGGCGATACACGCTGCTCCAGCCGCCACGCTCGGTGTTCGGTTCGTCCACCGCCTCCAGCTTGAGCGCCCACAGGGCATCGAAGTCCGCCAAGCCATGGCGCTCGAGCAGCGCGCGGTCCTCGACGGCGATGAAGTCTCTCATTCACGCCCCTCGAAGAAGGCGACGATCTGCCGGATGCGCCGCTTGTCACCGGCGGTCAGTCGCTTGTGATCACGGTATTGCAGGTAGAAGCGCAGCCGCTGGGTTCGGCTGAGCTGGTACCGGGCCACCTTGTCCAGACAGGCCAGGTCCTTGATGATCCGGTAACGCAGCAGCGGACCGTACCAGAAGGCGCCGATCGGGCAGTCGATGAAGAACAGCTCGCCCGCCTGGGTGACCAGCAGGTTGCGCCACTTGAGGTCATTATGGGCGAAGTGGTGCCGGTGCATGATCCGCGTCGCCCGCGCCAGCTGGCGGCTGACCCGGCCGACCCAATGACGATCGCGCAGCCGTGGATCGTTACGGTTGGCCAGGGCCGCCAGATCCTCGGTACCCACCAGTTCGCCGGTGATCAGCGCGCCGCGGAGGAAGGCCCCGCCGCGCCGCTCCATGCCGTAGGCGACGACGGGCGCGGTGGGAATCCCCCAGCTGGCGAAATGCTTGAGATTCTGCCACTCGGCCTTGACCCGCGGTCGCCCCAGGTAGCGACGCAGGCCCTTGCCGGCCCCCCAGTAGCGCTTGACGTAGTAGCGCAAGCCCTGGTGCTCGACGCGCAGCACCTCGGATAGCGGATCGCTGGTGATCCGCTCGCCCTGCAGGGCGAACACCGCGTCCAGGTCGCCGAACACCTCGGCCAGCGCCGGCTCCACGCGCCAGCGACTCATCCCTGCTCCTCCCCGGCGTACTTGCGCTCATAACGCGCCAGGAGGCGTGCTGCCTTGCGCTCCAGCCAGCCCAGCAGACGCGCCTCGTCGCGCAGGATGCGGCGCAGCGAGCACTCGCCTTGGGCGGCGGCGAAGTAGACCTTGAGGAAGCGCAACTTGTCGCGGCGTGTCAGGCCGATGTTCAACGCCGAGAAGTACAGCCCGGCCAGATCCTTGTCGCGCCAGCGGCGCGGCACCGCGTCGCGGATCTGCGCGCGGTGCAGGTCGATGATCGACAGATGCAGGTCGTCGGCGCTTGGCGGCCGGTCGGTGTGCAGCAGGAAGTGGCAGATGTAGCAGTCGCGGTGGTTGACCCCGGCGCGGTGCATGGCACCGGTCAGACGCGCCACCTCGGCGATCAGCGCGCGCTTCAGGCGCGGCTCCGGTGGTTGCTCGGCCCAGTGCTGGGTGAAGACCTCCAGATCGACGGTGGGCGCCAGCTCCTCGGTGATGATGAAGGAGTGCTGGGCCGCCGGATTGCTCCCACGCTCGCCGAAGGCCACCGGGGTCATGCTCGGCACCCCGGCCTCGCGCAGGCGCTGCAGGGCCGCCCACTCCTGGCCGGCGCCGAGCACCGGGGCCTTGGCGGTGATCAGGTTCTTGAGGATCTCGCCCCAGCCGATGCCGCGGTGGATCTTCACGAAGTAGCCGCGCCCGTCGATCTCGGTGCGCAGGGTGCGGCGCGCCTCCAGCTCGCGGTAGACCTTGCCCTGCAGGCGCTCCACCTCGGCGAAGGGCTCCTTGCCAGCCCACAGGGACTTGAAGGGTTCCTCCAGGATCACGCGCATGGCTGGCTCCTCATGCCGGCTCCGCGAGGATCACGTCAGCCGCGCGCTGCGGCATGGAATACAGGTCGGCGCTGTCCGCGTAGGTCAGGCCGTTGCGCGCCCAAGCCGCGCGCGCCGCGTCGTCCGCGAGCATCTCCGCGAGCATGCGGTTGAGGCGCTCCTGCTCGAAAGGACTGGGCACCACCCGCCCGGCGTCGGCATCGGCGATGTAGTGGGCGTAGCCGCAGACGTCGGTGACCAGCACCGGCAGGCCGGCGACCAGTGCCTCGAGCAACACAGTGCCGGTGTTTTCGTTGTAGGCCGGGTGGATCAGCAGGTCGGCGCCGAGCAGGAAGCGCGGAATGTCGCTGCGTCCCTTGAGGATCCGCACCTGGTCAGACAGGCCGAGGGCCTTGATCTGCAGCAGGAAGGGCTTGGGGTCGTCCTGGCCGATGGCGATCAACCGGGTGCGCTTCTTCAGCGCCCTGGGCAGGGCAGCAAGGGCCTTGAGGCTGCGGTCCAGGCCCTTGGTCTTGAATCCCGAGCCGATCTGCACCAGCAGCAGGTCGTCGTCCTGCAGACCAAACTCGCGGCGGAACTCGGCGCGGATCTCCGCGGCATTGGCCGGCGCCCGACGATCGGCGGCGATGCCCGGCGGCAGCAGGTGGAAGCGCGCGGCCGGGGTGCCGTAGTGCTTGACGAACAAGGGCTGCTGCACCTCGGAGATCATCAGGATGCGGGTCCTGGCCTCGGGGGCGAACACCGCCCGCTCGTACTCGGCGAAGTGCCGGTAGCGGCCCCAGCAGCGATAGAGGCCACCGCGCAGAGTCTGCGCCTTGTCCTCGAAGCAGGGGTCGGCGGCGTAGTAGACGTCCAGCCCGGGCATCTTGTTGAAGCCTATCACCCGGTCCACCGGGCGACGGGCCAGGTCGGCTCCGACCCAGGCGGTGAACTTCTCGTTGCGCCGGTGGTTGAACAGCGCGCGGACCGGCGCCACCAGCACCTCGAAGCCCTCCGGCACCTCGCCTTCCCAGCTCATGGTGTAGACGCGGATGGCATGCCCGCGTCGCTGGCACTCCAGGGCGATGCGCAGGAAGTCCCGCTGCAGGCCGCCGAACGGGAAGTACTTGTAGAGGATGAAAGCCAGGGTCATGGGCGGTCCTTGGACGACAACCGGCGGCGGATGACCGCCGCGGCGCCGTAGTCGACGGGGATCAGCATACCGGCTCGCTCAGCAGCAGGGCCTCCAGCTCCAGGGCCACCCGCTCCGGACGCAGGCTGTCGAAGCAGGGCTTCTCGCGGTCGCCCTTGCCGGCGTCCGGCCCCTCGGCACAGAGGTGGATCTGCGAGCGGCCATAGGCGCCCACCAGGTCCGGGCGGGTCGGCCCGTACAGGGAGATGGTCGGCACATCCAGGGCCGCAGCCAGATGGCCGAGGCCGGTATCCACCGCCACGCAGGCGCGCGCGCCGGCGATCACCTTGGCGATCCCGGCGAGGTTCAGGCGCGGCAGCACGCTGACCCGCTCCAGCCCCTCGGCGAGGCGCTGGGCACGGGCGTGCTCGGCCTCGTTGCCCCAGGGCAGGCGCACCGCCCAGCCGAGCTCGTTCATGCGTTCCAGCAGAACGCGCCAATAGGGCTCCGGCCAGTGCTTGCTGGGCCAGGTGGTGCCGTGCAGGAACAGCAGGTAGGGCGGCACCCCGGGCTCCGCCAGACGCAGGCGGTCCAGGCCGTAGTCGGCGATGCCCTGCGGCTGCGGATAGTCGAGGGCCTGGGCGAACAACTGGCGCACCCGTTCCAGGGCATGCTGGCCCTTGGGCACCCGGTAGCGGCGCTGGTAGAAGCGGCTGGCCAGCGGCTCGCGGGCCGACTCGGCGTCCAGCCCGGCCACCGGGCCCTTGGCGTAGCGGGTCAGCCAGGCGCTCTTGAGCAGGCACTGGGCGTCGATCACCAGGTCGTAACGGCGAGCCCCCAGGCGTTCCCTGAAGCGTCGCCATTCGCCGCTGCGCCAGGTCTGCCAGGGGTGCTTGCGCCAGCGGCGGATCGCCACCGGGACCACCTCGGCCACCGCCGGGTGCCAGGCGGGAATCTCCGCGAAGCCTTCCTCCACCACCCAATCGAAGCGGATCCCGGGAATCGCCCGGGACGCGTCGGTGAGCGCCGGCAGGCTGTGGATCACGTCGCCCAGCGACGAGGTCTTGATCAGCAGCACTCTCATTCGCCGACCTCGACGGGATCGCCCACCAGCCGGTCGAGGGCCTCCAGCACCGCGCGCGGCTTGAGCTCGCGCAGGCAGTCGTAGTGACCGAAGCGGCAGGTGCGCTCGAAGCAGGGGCTGCACTCCAGACCGAGGCGGACGATCTCCACCCGATCGGCCAGCGGCGGGGTGAACTGCGGCGAGGTGGAGCCGTAGACCGCCACCAGCGGGCGGCTCAGCGCGGCGGCCACGTGCATCAGCCCGGAGTCGTTGGAAACCACCGCGGTGGCGCAGCTCAGCAGATCGATGGCCTCGGCCAGGCTGGTGGCGCCGGCCAGGTTGCTGACTTCCTCACGCAGGCCGGGGATCAGCCGCTGACGGATCTCCTCGCCGCCCGGCTGGTCGTTCTTCGAGCCGAAGATCCACACCTGCCAGCCGGCGCGGATCTTCAGTTCGGCAACCTTGGCGTAGTACTCGGCCGGCCAGCGCTTGGCCTCGCCGAACTCGGCGCCTGGGCAGAGCGCCAGCACCGGGCGGTCCAGCGCCAGGGCGAACTTGCCGAGGGCCTGCTCGCGGCTGGCCGGGTCGATCTGCAAGCTGGGTCGCGGGTAGGGCTTGGCAATCTCGGCCCCCGGCTCGTAGGCCAGCGCCATGAAGCGCTCGATCATCAGTGGATAGCGCTGCTTGTCGAGCACCCGCAGGTCGTTGAGCAGGCCGTAGCGCATCTCGCCCCTCCAGCCGGTACGCCTCGGGATGCCGGCGAAGAAGGGCACCAGGGCGGACTTCAGCGAATTGGGCAAGAGGATCGCCTGGTCGTACTGGCCGGCCAGGGACTTGCCGATGCGCCGACGTGTGGCGATGTCCAGAACGCCGTGGCCGAGCGGAAAGCTCAGCGCCTGGCGTACCTCGGGCATGCGTTCGAGGATCGGCCGACTCCACTCGGGAGCCAGCACGTCGATGGCACACTCGGGGTGACGCTGCTTCAGGCACTGGAACAGGGTCTGCGCCATCACCATGTCGCCGACCCAGCTCGGCCCTACGATTAGGATTCTCATAAGCTGCGTGCTTCAGGCCGCGCGCCGCTGGCTCCGGCATTCCCGGCGCCCGCGGCAGGCGGCCGGGGGCTTACTTGACCAGGGTCCGCCATTCCGGATGGGCACCGGTCTTGCCGGTCACCAGGTCGAAGTAGGCCTTCTGCAACTTCTCGGTCACCGGGCCGCGGCGACCGGCGCCGATGATGCGGCCGTCCACCTCGCGGATCGGGGTGACCTCTGCGGCGGTACCGGTGAAGAAGGCCTCGTCGGCGATGTACACCTCGTCGCGGGTGATGCGCTTCTCGACCAGCTCGATACCCAGCTCCTCGGCCAGCCGCAGCACGGTGTTGCGGGTGATGCCGTTCAGACAGGCGGTGACTTCCGGGGTATAGACCACGCCGTTCTTGACGATGAACACGTTCTCGCCGGAACCCTCGGCCACGTAGCCCTCCGGATCCAGCAGCAGGGCTTCGTCAGCACCGCCGGAGACGGCCTCCTGGAGGGCCAGCATGGAGTTGATGTAGTGACCGTTGGCCTTGGCGCGGGTCATGGAGATGTTCACGTGGTGGCGGGTGAAGGAGCTGGTGCGCACCTTGATGCCCTGCTCCAGGGCTTCCTCGCCCATGTAGGCACCCCAGTGCCAGGCGGCGACGATCACGTGAACCCTCAGGTTGTCGGCGCGGATGCCCATGCCTTCGGATCCGTAGAACACCATCGGACGCAGGTAGGCGCTCTCCAGGTTGTTCTCGCGCACCGCGGCGCGCTGCGCCTCGTTGATCTCGTCCTTGGTGAACGGGATCTTCATGTTCATGATGTGCGCCGAGTCGAACAGGCGGTCGGTGTGCGCCTGCAGGCGGAAGATCGCCGTGCCCTGCGGGGTGTTGTAGGCACGCACGCCCTCGAAAACGCCCATGCCGTAGTGCAGGGTATGGGTCAGCACGTGGGTGGTGGCTTCGCGCCACGGCACCAGTTCGCCGTCATACCAGATCACGCCATCACGATCGGCCATCGACATCTTTACCAGCTCCTCAAGTGTTCGACTCGTTTCATCGGTCTGCGGCCGGCCCGCTCGGGCCCACCGCGAAAATTCCAGCGCCGCTCAGTTCAGCTCCAGGACGCGCCACAGGCGCATCACGGCGCGGCGCTCGGCATGGAACTGGTCCCCGGAGACCACCCCCGGCTGCTTCTGCAGGGCCAGACGGTGGGCCGCCGAGCGATAGGCCTTGTAGACCTCCTGCAGCAGACGGGCGTCCGCTTCCGGCAGCAGCCCGGCGGCGCCCAGCTCGTCCAGGATGCGGATGTTGTCGGTCCAGCGCAGCAGTTGCGGGTACTGATGCGACCAGGCCAGGGCCGCGTATTGCACCATAAATTCGATATCGACGATACCGCCGGCGTCCTGCTTGAGATCGAACGGCACCTCCGCGTCGAAGGCATTGGCCGCGGTGCCGGCCGCGGTGAGCCGGGTGCCGAGGTTGTCACGCATCTTCGCGCGCATCTCGCTGACCTCGGCGCGCAGCCTGGCCAGATCGCGCGGCTGGCCGAGCACCGCGGCGCGCACCTGTTCGAAGGCAGCCCCGACCCGCGGGCTGCCAACCAGCACCCGGGCACGGATCAGCGCCTGGTGCTCCCAGGTCCAGGCCTCGTGGCGCTGATAGCGCTCGAAGGCACCCAGCGAACTGACCAGCAGGCCGCTGGCGCCGGACGGGCGCAGGCGCATGTCTACCTCGTAGAGCTGCCCGGAGGTGGTCTGGGTGGTCAGCAGGTGGATGATGCGCTGGCCGAGGCGGGTGAAGAACTGCGCACCGTCGATCGGCTTGGCGCCGTCGGTTTCCGCCTGCGGGTCGCCGTCGTGGATGAACACCAGGTCGAGGTCCGAGCCGTGGCCCAGCTCGATGCCCCCCACCTTGCCGTAGCCGACGAT
Organism: Pseudomonas thermotolerans DSM 14292; assembly: GCF_000364625.1. Taxonomy (GTDB): domain Bacteria; phylum Pseudomonadota; class Gammaproteobacteria; order Pseudomonadales; family Pseudomonadaceae; genus Aquipseudomonas; species Aquipseudomonas thermotolerans. Next base: position 13,046 of record NZ_KB822615.1, on the reverse strand, counting down.
GATGAAGTCCGGATCGCAGAGGCTGCCGTCGCTGCGCCGCGGGGTGCCGTAGCGGCTGACCATCTGCCGCCAGGCCAGGGCCAGCACCTGGTCGAGAATCGCCTCGGCCAGCCAGGTCAGGTAGTCGGACACCTTCATCAGCGGCAAGGTGCCGGCGATCTCCGAGGCGGCCACGCGCAGACTGTGGGCCAGCTTGAAGTGGCGCAGAGCCTCCATCTGCTGCTCCAGGTCGTCCTCGGGGATCCGCGTCAGCCGCTCGCGCAGCTCGGCGGCCAGCTCCGGCGCCTGCGGCGGCTTGAACAGCCGACCCTCGTTGAGCAGCTCGTCGAGGAGCAGCGGGAAGCGGGCGATCTGCTCGGCGATCCACGGGCTGGCGGCGCACAGCACCAGCAGGCGCTGCAGGGCGCCGGGGTTCTCGGTGAGCAGCACCAGATAGGCCGAGCGACGGGCCACTGCCTCGACCAGCGGCAGCACCCGTTCGAGCACCAGGTCCGGGTCGTCCTGCTCCACCGCCTGGGCCAGCAGACGCGGCATGAAGGCGTCCAGGCGCTCCCGGCCGATGCGCTGGATGGCGCGCACCTGGGGGCCATGGCGCAGATCGGCGAGGCGCCTCCAGGCGACCAGGGGCTCAGCGAAACCGGCGTCGGCCAGTTGCCGGCAGGCGGCCTCCTCGTCCAGCGCCTCCTCCCAGAGCGGCAGCCATTCGGCGCCGATACAGGTGCCTTCGCCGGCGCCCTCCTCCTCGTCGGGATCGGCGATCACCTGGCGGAAGTGCCAGTCGACCCGACTGCGCCAGTGGTTGAGCCGCTCCAGGAAGCCGTCCCAGTCGGCGAAGCCCATGATGCAGGCGACTCTCGCGCGGTCCTGCGCGTCGTCGGGGAGCATCTGGGTCTGGCGGTCGGCGATGGCTTGCAGGGCATGCTCTACGTAACGCAGGAAGCGGTAGCCGTCGCGCAGCTCGGCGACCACCGCCGGCGGCAGGTAGCCCTGACCCTCGAGGGTGGCCAGCACCTTGAGCAAAGGGCGCTGCTGCAGGCTGAGATCGCGGCCGCCGTGGATCAGCTGGAAGGCCTGGGCGATGAACTCCACCTCGCGGATGCCGCCGGCGCCGAGCTTGATGTTGTCGGCCATACCCTTGCGCCGCACCTCCTGCTGGATCAGCAGCTTCATGGCGCGCAGCGCCTCGATGGCCGAGAAGTCCAGGTAGCGGCGGTAGACGAACGGCCGCAGCATGGCGAGCAACTGGCGCCCGGCCGCCTGGTCGCCGCCGACCACCCGCGCCTTGATCATCGCGTAGCGTTCCCAGTCGCGTCCCTGGTCCTGGTAGTACTGCTCCAAGGCGTTGAAGCTGTAGACCAGCGGCCCGGACGAACCGTAGGGACGCAGGCGCATATCGACGCGGAACACGAAACCGTCCACGGTGATGGCGTCGAGCGCCTTGATCAGCCGCTGGCCGAGACGGGTGAAGAACTCCTGGTTGTCCAGCGGGCGGCGCACCCCTTCGGTCTCGCCGCCTTCCGGGTAGCCGAAGATCAGGTCGATGTCCGAGGACAGGTTCAGTTCGAAGGCGCCCAGCTTGCCCATGCCCAGCACCACCAGGTGCTGGGGCTGGCCGCTGCGCCGGCCGATCGGCGTGCCGAACTGTTCGCAGTGCCGCGGGTAGAGCCACTGGTAGGCGAGGTCGACGCAGGCGTCCGCCAGGTCGGAAAGGTCGCGGCAGGTTTCCTCCAGATCGGCCTGGCGGGTCAGGTCGCGCCAGATGATGCGCAGTTGCTGGCGGTTGCGGTAGCGGCGCAGGCGCCGGCCCAGCTCGTTCTCCTCGTCGCAGCCGGCCAGCACGGCGGCCACCTGCTCGCGCAGCTCGCCCGGAGCGAGGGCGCGCTCCAGTTCCCCAGAGTCGGCCAGTTCGAGGAAGGCCTCGGGGTCGCGGGCAATCTGCTCGGCGACGAAATCACTCAGCGCACCGACCCGCGCCAGAGCCGCGCGACGTTCCGCAGGCCAGCCTGCGAGGCGGCCCGCATGGGACTGCAGGAGCGTCTCGGCACGGGCGGCACGGGGTTGCAGCGCGGCAGGCAGGTCGACAAGCGGTGGCAAGCTCATGGTCTATCCTTTTTCGGGCCGCAGGCGTGGGTTCCGACGGATCGCCGCAGGCCCCGGAAACCCGCATCACGCCTGGCCTCCGCCGGGTTCCGCCCCGGGCTTCAGCCCGTCTGCGGCGCAGCAATTGTAGTTTTACTACTAAGGATTATGTCCGAGAGGCTGAAATTCGCGTCGATATGTAGTAAAACTACACGCCGCCGGGATCACCCCCGGTAATCCAAGAATTCACGCGGGCGCCCCACAAGGCCGTCCACGAACACACTGGCATCCGATTCTGGAAGCCTTTCCGCCCTGGAGCAAGCCATGCAAGACATCGATCCCGTCGAAACCCAGGAATGGCTGGACGCGCTGGAATCCGTCCTCGATCGTGAGGGTGAGGACCGTGCGCACTACCTGATGACCCGCATGGGCGAGCTGGCCACCCGCAGCGGTACCCAGCTCCCCTACGCGATCACCACGCCGTATCGCAACACCATCCCGGTGACCCACGAAGCGCGCATGCCCGGTGATCTCTTCATGGAGCGCCGCATCCGCTCGCTGGTGCGCTGGAACGCGCTGGCCATGGTGATGCGCACCAACCTGGAAGACCCGGACCTCGGCGGTCACATCTCCAGCTTCGCGTCCTCGGCGACCCTCTACGACATCGGCTTCAACTACTTCTTCCAGGCTCCCACCGAAGAACACGGCGGCGACCTGATCTTCTTCCAGGGCCACGCCTCGCCCGGCATCTACGCCCGCGCCTTCCTGGAAGGCCGCATCACCGAGGAGCAGATGAAGAACTTCCGTCGCGAAGTCGACGGCAAGGGCCTGTCCTCCTACCCGCACCCCTGGCTGATGCCGGAGTTCTGGCAGTTCCCCACCGTGTCCATGGGCCTCGGACCGATCCAAGCCATCTACCAGGCGCGCTTCATGAAGTACCTGGAAAGCCGCGGCTTCATCCCCGCCGGCAAACAGAAGGTCTGGTGCTTCCTGGGCGACGGCGAGTGCGACGAGCCGGAAGCCCTGGGCGCCATCTCCCTGGCCGGACGCGAGAAGCTGGACAACCTGATCTTCGTCATCAACTGCAACCTGCAGCGCCTGGACGGCCCGGTGCGCGGCAACGGCAAGATCATCCAGGAACTGGAAGGCGTGTTCCGCGGCGCCGACTGGAACGTCATCAAGGTGGTCTGGGGCCGCTTCTGGGACCCGCTGTTCGCCAAGGACAAGAACGGCGCCCTGCAGCGTCGCATGGACGAGGTGGTCGACGGCGAATACCAGAACTACAAGGCCAAGGACGGGGCCTACGTGCGCGAGCACTTCTTCAACACCCCGGAACTCAAGGAAATGGTCAAGGACCTTTCCGACGACGAGATCTGGAAGCTCAACCGCGGCGGCCACGACCCCTACAAGGTCTATGCGGCCTACCACCGCGCGGTCAACCACCAGGGGCAGCCCACCGTGGTCCTGGCCAAGACCATCAAGGGTTACGGCACCGGCGCCGGAGAGGCGCAGAACACCGCGCACAACACCAAGAAGGTGGATATCGAGAGTCTGAAGAAATTCCGCGACCGCTTCGACATCCCGGTCAAGGACGAGGACCTCGAGAAGCTGCCGTTCGTGCGCCCCGAGCCGAACAGCGCCGAGGCCAAGTACATCGCCGAGCGCCGCGCCGCGCTGGGCGGCTTCGTGCCGCAGCGCCGCACCCGCAGCTTCTCGGTGCCGACCCCGCCGCTGGAGACCCTGAAGACTATTCTCGACGGCTCCGGCGAGCGCGAGATCTCCACCACCATGGCCTTCGTGCGCATCCTCGCCCAGTTGGTCAAGGACAAGGAGCTCGGCCCGCGCATCGTGCCCATCGTCCCCGACGAGGCGCGCACCTTCGGCATGGAAGGCATGTTCCGCCAGCTCGGCATCTACTCCTCGGTCGGCCAGCTCTACGAGCCGGTGGACAAGGACCAGGTGATGTTCTACCGCGAGGACAAGAAGGGCCAGATCCTCGAGGAAGGCATCAACGAGGCCGGCGCCATGTCCAGCTGGATCGCCGCGGGCACCAGCTACAGCGTGCACAACCAGCCGATGCTGCCGTTCTACATCTTCTACTCGATGTTCGGCCTGCAGCGTGTCGGCGACCTGGCCTGGGCAGCCGGCGACAGCCGCGCCCGCGGCTTCCTGATCGGCGGTACCGCCGGGCGCACCACCCTCAACGGCGAGGGTCTGCAGCACGAGGACGGCCACAGCCACATCCTCGCCTCGGTGATCCCCAACTGCCGTAGTTACGACCCCACCTATGCCTACGAGCTGGCGGTAATCATTCGCGAAGGCATCCGGCAGATGATGGAAGAGCAGAACAACGTCTTCTACTACATCACCGTGATGAACGAAAACTACCAGCAGCCGCCGCTGCCGGAAGGCGCCGAGGAAGGCATCATCCGCGGCATGTACCTGCTCGAGGAGGACAAACGCGAGGCTGCCCACCACGTGCAGCTGCTGGGTTCCGGCACCATCCTCCGGGAAGTCCGCGAGGCGGCGAAGATCCTCCGCGAGGACTACAACATCGCCGCCGACGTGTGGAGCGTCACCAGCTTCAACGAGCTGCGTCGCGACGGCCTGGCGGTGGAACGCCACAACCGCCTGCACCCGGAACAGAAGCCGCAGCAGAGCTACGTCGAGCAGTGCCTGGCCGGTCGCAAGGGCCCGGTGGTCGCCTCCACCGACTACATCAAGCTGTACGCCGAACAGATCCGCCAGTGGGTGCCGTCCCGCGAGTACAAGGTGCTGGGTACCGACGGCTTCGGGCGCAGTGACAGCCGCAAGAAGCTCCGCCACTTCTTCGAGGTGGACCGTCACTGGATCGTCCTCGCCGCCCTCGAGGCCCTGGCCGACCGTGGCGAGGTGGAACCGAAAGTCGTCGCCGAGGCCATCGCCAAGTTCGGCATCGACCCGGAAAAACCGAACCCCCTGGACTGCTGAGGAGAGGCACGATGAGTGAGTTGATTCGCGTACCCGACATCGGCAGCGGTGAGGGTGAGGTCATTGAACTGTTCGTCAAGGTCGGCGACCGCATCGAGGTGGACCAGAGCCTGCTGACTCTGGAATCCGACAAGGCGAGCATGGAGATCCCGGCGCCCAAGGCCGGTGTGATCAAGAGCCTGAAGGTCAAGATCGGCGACCGCCTCAAAGAAGGCGACGAACTGCTCGAGCTGGAAGTCGAGGGCGAGGCCGAAGCGCCGAGCGCCGCCGCGCAGCCAGCTCCGACCGCCGAAGCGCCGGCCGCCGCTGCCGCCCCGGACCAGGCGCCCGCCGCTGCGCCGGCGCCGGCCGCTGCCGCGAGCGCCAGCGTGCAGGACATCCACGTCCCGGACATCGGCTCAGCCGGCAAGGCCAAGGTCATCGAGGTGCTGGTCAAGGCCGGTGACAGCGTCGAGGCCGAGCAGTCGCTGATCACCCTGGAGTCCGACAAGGCCAGCATGGAGATCCCCTCGCCGACCGCCGGCGTGGTGGAGGAAGTGCTGGTGCAGCTGGATGCCGAGGTCGGCACCGGCGACCTGATCTGCCGCCTGAAGGTGGCCGGCGCCGCGCCGGCGCCCGCTCCGGCCGCCGCTGCGCCTGCCGCGGCTCCGTCCGAAGCGCCGGCGGTGCACCGCGTGCCCGAGGGCGCCGCCCCCGACGTGGCTGCCGAGGTCAAGGCCATCGCCGCCCTGTCCGCGGCCGCCGCCGGCAGCCCGGGCGTCCCCGAGCGCTCCGTCGGGGCCAAGGTGCACGCCGGTCCGGCGGTGCGCCAGCTGGCCCGCGAGTTCGGCGTCGACCTCGCCGTGGTGCCGGGCACCGGTCCACGCGGGCGCATCCTCAAGGAGGACGTGCAGGCCTACGTCAAGGCCACCCTGCAGAAGGCCAAGGAGGCTCCGGCCGGCGTCGCCGGCGGCACGGGCATCCCGCCGATCCCGGAAGTCGACTTCAGCAAGTTCGGCGCCGTGGAAGAGGTGCCGCTGACTCGCCTGATGCAGGTCGGCGCCGCCAACCTGCACCGCAGCTGGCTGAACGTGCCGCACGTCACCCAGTTCGACTCGGCCGACATCACCGACCTGGAGGCCTTCCGCGTCGCCCAGAAGGCGGTGGCCGAAAAGGCCGGCGTCAAGCTGACCCTGCTGCCGCTGCTGCTCAAGGCCTGCGCCCACCTGCTCAAGGAACTGCCGGACTTCAACAGCTCGCTGGCCCCGTCCGGCAAGGCACTGATCCGCAAGAAGTACGTGCACCTGGGCTTCGCCGTGGACACCCCGGACGGCCTGCTGGTCCCGGTGATTCGCGACGTCGACCAGAAGAGCCTGCTGCAGCTGGCCGCCGAGGCCGCCGAGCTGGCCGACAAGGCACGCAACAAGAAGCTCTCCGCCGACGCCATGCAGGGCGCCTGCTTCACCATCTCCAGCCTCGGCCACATCGGCGGTACCGGCTTCACGCCGATCGTCAACGCGCCGGAGGTGGCCATCCTCGGCGTCAGCAAGGCCGCCATGCAGCCGGTGTGGGACGGCAAGGCCTTCCAGCCGCGCCTGATGCTGCCGCTGTCGCTGTCCTACGACCACCGCGTGATCAACGGCGCTGCCGCCGCGCGCTTCACCAAGCGTCTCAGCGAGCTGCTCGCCGACATCCGAACCCTGTTGCTGTAAGGGTATCCATCGAGCATGCCACACGCTCGTTCCTCGACCCCGCCGCCTGGCGGGTTTTTTTTGGTTCATCGCGCCTTTCCGGGGAAGGCGGCCTTGATCTTCAGGAAGAAATAGGCTGAATCCCGGAACCCGTAGGCCATACGCTTGATGACCTTGATGCGGTCGTTGACGCCCCGAGGACGCCGGTGTCGAGGGGAAAGATGGCTGAGGCGGGCACTTGCGCAATCGCTTGGCAAAGGCGATTGCCGCAGCGAGGCCGCTGTCATCCGATACCACGGCTTCCAGCGTCGCGTGCCTTCCTGAACGGAGGGTGCGCAAGGCGTTGGCCGGACCGACACGCACCCAGTCGATCACTTCCCGGCCCCAACGGGCGACGACGAGGCCTTCCCAGATGGCCACGCCCAACGCAACGTCGTACCTGACGGGGAAGAGGAAAGGGATCGGTTGGTTTGGCGACTGCCAATCTACCAACCTCCGAACCGTCAACCACGACTTCCCACGGATTGGGCGATGAACCTTTTTCATGTCCGGCACGGGCCCGAAGACGGCCAGTGCCGGTGTGCGCCTCAGCTCTTCTGTACGTTGCGGATCAGGAAGCTGAACGCCTTGGCCAGCTCCGCGGCGCCGGCGTGGTCACGGACGATGGTGAGCAGCGGACTGCCGTCCAGCGGGTTGCGCAGCACGCAGCTCGGCCCGCTGGCCGGGCAGTCGTAGCGCACGAAGGGATCGACGCCGAACACCGGCACCCGCTGGTTGCGCACCGCCAGCTGGGTGCCCCGCTCGGCGCGGCTTTCCTCACGCACCAGCAGCTCGCCGGGTGCGCTGACGCTGATCCGGTAGAGCAGATCCTGGCGCTGCGCCTGGCCCACCTGGTAGCCGGCACGCATCGCGTAGGTGTCCAGCAGGCGGTTGACGTGTGCGAGCAGCGCGCGGCGCTCGTCCTGGGTCCCGTAGCGACGCTTGAGTTCCGCCAGGTAGTTCTCCTGCGCGCCGCCGCTCAGTTCCGCCCGATGCTCCGCCGACTCTTCCGCCAACGCGGGTGGCAGGCACAGGGAAACGAGAATGGCCAGCAGAACGCTTAACTTTCTTGTATGTCCAAATGGCATGATGCACCCTTACCGAACTCGACAGGGCGGGCATTAACCCGCATTCGGTCAGCATAGTGGATGCTCATTGCCCGATGAAAAGCCAAACCGATGCTGTCAGCCGCGTGATGGCCGAGGTTGTGACACAGGTACCAGTCCCCTCGCGGCTGGGCATGCTGCGCTTCGAACGCCTCAACGAAGCGAGCTGGGCACTACTGTTCCTCGACGCCGACTGCGAGCGCGAGCTGGGCTTGAGCGCCAGCGACCTGTGCAGCCTGACCGACGCCCCCTACGCCAGCCTGATGGAGCCGGAAGCCCGCTACCGGCTGCACGAGGACATCCAGCGCCAGCTGCTCGCCAAGTCCTGCTACCGCGTCCAGTACCACCTGCACACCCCGGGCGGCTGCCGCCAGCTGCTCGAGCTGGGCGAACCGTTCCGGATGAACGGCCGCCAGCTGCTGCGCGGCTACCTGGTGGTCTGTGAGCCGGCGCCCCGCCCGGCCACCGCGCCGGACCGCGACCAGTACCTGTTCCAGCGCGCCGTGGAGCAGAGCTCCAGCGCCTTCATGCTGGTGGACCGCGAGGGTCTGGTGGAGTACGTCAACCCCAGCTTCACGGCGATCACCCTGTACAGCGCCGAGGAAGTGCGCGGCAAGCGCCTGGCCGAGCTGCCGGCCCTGGAGAACCTCAGCGACATCCTCTTCGATGCCAACTCGCGGCTGGCCGAGCACAACAGCTGGCGGGGCGAGTTCCGCAGCCGGCGCAAGAACCTCGAGCCCTACTGGGGCCAGCTATCGATCTCCAAGGTCTACAACGATGACGGCGAGCTGACCCACTACATCGGTATCTACGAGGACATCACCGAGCATAAGCTGGCCCAGCAGCGCATGGAACGGCTGGCCTACACCGACAATCTGACCCGCCTGGGCAACCGCCCGGCGTTCATCCACCAGCTCGAGCAACGCTTCGCCAACGGTGCCAACAGGCCGTTCAGTCTGCTTCTGGTGGACATCGACAACTTCAAGCGGATCAACGACAGCCTCGGCCACCAGACCGGAGACAAGCTGCTGGTCAGCCTGGCCAAGCGCCTGCGCAACAGCCTGGGCACCAACGGCAGCCTGGCGCGCTTCGCCAGCAACGAGTTCGCCGTGCTGCTCGACGACACCGACCTGATCGCCGGCCAGGCGTTCGCCGCGCAGATCCTGCGCATGCTCGACAAGCCACTGTTCGTCGACAACCAGCTGATCAGCATCACCGGCTCGGTGGGCCTGGCCTGCGCACCGCAGCACGGCCAGGACCCGCAGACCCTGATGAAGCACGCCGGCCTGGCCCTGCACAAGGCCAAGGCCAACGGCAAGCACCAGGCTCAGGTGTTCACCGAGGAGCTCAACGCCGAGGCGCACTACAAGCTGTTCATCGAGAACAACCTGCGCCGCGCCCTGACCCAGAACGAGCTGGAGGTCTGCTACCAGCCCAAGCTGTGCCTGCGCACCGGCCAGTTGATCGGCCTCGAGGCCCTGCTGCGCTGGAGCCACCCTGAGCGCGGCCTGATCAGCCCCGAGCAGTTCATCGGCGTTGCCGAGGAGACCGGGCTGATCATCCCGATCGGCAAGTGGGTGGTGCGCCAGGCCTGCCGCATGCTCCGCAAGCTGGGCGAGCTTGGCCTCGGCGAGCTGCAGGTGGCGATCAACCTGTCGCCCAAGCAGTTCTCCGACCCGGACCTGATCGGCTCGATCGCCAGCATCCTCCACGAAGAACGCCTGCCGGCGCACCAGCTGGAGCTGGAGCTGACCGAAAGCCTGCTGCTCGACGCCACCGAGGACACCCGCCACCAGCTCGACCGTCTCAAGGGCCTCGGCCTGACCCTGGCGATGGACGACTTCGGCACCGGCTACTCGTCACTCAGCTACCTGAAGAAGTTTCCGATCGACGTGATCAAGATCGATCGCAGCTTCATCAAGGACATCCCGGCCAGCCAGGACGACATGGAGATCACCTCGGCGGTGATCGCCATGGCCCACAACCTCAAGCTCCGGGTGGTCGCCGAGGGCATCGAGACGACCGAGCAGCTGGCCTTCCTGCGCCGCCACCGCTGCGACATCGGCCAGGGCTACCTGTTCGACCGGCCGATCCCCAGCCTCGACCTGCTCGACCGCCTGCCCCGCTACTCGCGCCGCGCCTGAGGCGGGTGACAGCAGCGCCCGCGCGCACTACGCTGGGGCCTTCCTTCGAATCCGCCCGCTGGGGCCCGCCGACGCCCCGGGAGACAGCCATGGTCCTACGATCGCGAATCCTCATCGACAAGCAAGCCCTGCCCGATGCCAGCCAGGCCCTGCCCGGCCGCAGCACGCCGCTGCCGGTGCCGGAGCGCCACTACGTCACCGGCAACCCGCTGCAGGGCCCCTTCCCAGAGGGCCTGCAGCAGGCGCTGTTCGGCCTGGGCTGCTTCTGGGGCGCCGAGCGGCGCTTCTGGCAGCAGCCGGGGGTGTGGACCACCGCGGCGGGCTACGCCGGCGGCCTGACCCCCAACCCCACCTACGAGGAGGTCTGCTCCGGGCTGACCGGGCACGCCGAGGTGGTGCTGGTGGTCTTCGACCCGCGGCAGATCGGCTATGAGCAGCTGCTCAAGGTGTTCTGGGAGGCCCACGACCCGACCCAGGGCATGCGCCAGGGCAACGACATCGGCACCCAGTACCGTTCGGCCATCTACTGCACGGACACCGCCCAGCTGGCCGCCGCCGAGGCCAGCCGCGCGCGCTTCCAGGCCGAGCTGCGACGGCACGGCTACGGGCCGATCACCACCGAGATCGCCGCGGCGCCCCCCTTCTACTACGCCGAGGACTACCACCAGCAGTACCTGGCGAAGAACCCCGGCGGCTACTGCGGGTTGGGCGGCACCGGCGTCTGCCTGCCGGCCTAGAGCTGCACCAGCAGCTCGCGGTCTGAGCGCGATCCGCGGCCAGGTGCAGGTAGGTGAACGGGGCCTGCCCGGAGCGCAGGCGGGCACGTTCCTCGGCCAGCGGCTCCTTGACCCTGATCAGCAGCCTAGCGGCGGCGAACACCGTCCCGGCATCCGCGGCGATCTGCGCCCCGGCGGCCCGGTAGTCGTCGTCGCTGAAGCCGATGGCGGCGCCGGCCCGGCTCTGCACCCGCACCTCGCGCGGCTGGTCAGCTCGCTGACCGATTGCGGGGTCAGACCGGCCCGGTACTCGTGGACCTCGAGCTCCTTGGGAACGCCGATGGGCATGGTTGATCTCCCATGACCGAATGGGCGGTCCTCAGCTCTCCCGGGGCCTCAGGATGCCCTGTAGCAGGTCCACCGGCAGGGGGAAGACGACGGTCGAGCTGCGGTCGCCGGAAATGCTCGCCAGGGTCTGCAGGTAGCGCAGCTGCAGGGCACCGGGCTGGCGGGCCAGCACCGCGGCGGCCTGGCTGAGCTTCTCGGAGGCCTGCAGTTCGCCCTCGGCGTGGATCACCTTGGCGCGCCGCTCGCGCTCCGCCTCGGCCTGACGGGCGATGGCGCGAACCATGGACTCGTTGAGGTCGACGTGCTTGATCTCCACGTTGGCGACCTTCACCCCCCAGGCGTCGGTCTGCGCGTCCAGCACCTGCTGGATGTCGGCGTTGAGCCGCTCGCGCTCGGCGAGCATCTCGTCCAGCTCGTGCTTGCCGAGCACCGCGCGCAGGGTGGTCTGGGCCAGCTGGCTGGTGGCGGAGAGGAAGTCCTCGACCTGGATGATCGCCTTCTGCGGATCCAGCACGCGGAAGTAGATGACCGCGTTGACCTTCACCGAGACGTTGTCCCGGGAGATCACGTCCTGCGGCGGTACATCGAGCACCACGGTGCGCAGGTCGACGCGCACCATCTGCTGGATCAGCGGGATGATGATCACCAGCCCGGGGCCCTTGACCTTCCAGAAGCGGCCGAGCAGGAACACCACACCGCGCTCGTATTCGCGCAGCACGCGCAGGGCCGAGGCGAGCAGCACCACCAGGAGCACCAGCAGCGGCGCGAACGACAGAATGAAATCCATGGTCAACCTCCTTCAGGGCTAGTCAGAAATCGCTCAGGACGGCGGCGTCTGGTCGTCCGCCACCTCCACTTCCAGGCGCAGGCCGTCGCGGGCCAGCACCCGGACCCGCTGCCCGGGGCGCAGGGGCTGGCGGCTGGTCACCTGCCAACGCTCGCCCTGCAGCTGCACCCAGCCACCGCGGGGGTCGTCTTCGCGCACCGCGAGCACCGCCGCCAGGCTGCCGACCAGCCCGGCGTCGCCGCTCAGCGGGCTGCGCTGGCGGGCCTTCAGGGCCAGACCGACGATGGCGAAGATCAACAGCGCGCTAGCCAGGCCGAGACCGAGCACCAGGGGCAGCGGGATGCCGAAGCCGGGCACCTCGGTATCCACGAGGATCAGCGCGCCGAACACGAAGGCCGCCACCCCGCCGAGGCCGAGCACCCCGAAGCTGGGCATGAAGGCCTCGGCGACCATCAGCAGCAGGCCGAGGAGGATCAGCGCCATCCCGGCGTAGTTCACCGGCAGCAGCTGCAGGGCGTAGAGGCCGAGGATCAGGCAGATGCCGCCGACCACCCCGCCGACCCCGGTGCCGGGGTTGGAGAACTCCAGGAGCAGGCCATAGACCCCGAGCATCATCAGGATCAGCGCCACGCTGGGGTTGGTGATCACCGCCAGCAGGCGGGCGCGCCAGTCGGGCAGACGCTCGAGGCGTTCGGCAGCGGCGCTGTGCAGTCGGACTTCGCCGGCAGCGGTCCTGAGGGTCTTGCCGTCCAGCTGGCGGAGCAGGTCGTCGAGGTCGCCGGCTAGGTAGTCGATGACCTTCAGCCGGAGCGCCTCCTCGGCGGACAGGCTGACCGCCTCGCGCACCGCCTGCTCGGCCCACTCGGCGTTGCGCCCACGCAGCTGGGCTAGATGTGATCTCTCAGTAGGTTGTTCATCCGGGGCATTCCCGGAATTCTGGAAGTGCGACCAACACAGCCTTCCAGGAGCCCCGGATGAACCTGCATAAACATGCCCGTCTTACCCCGCGCGGTCGAGCCCTTCTTGTCCGGCGTATCGAACAGGGGCTACGTGTCGAGGATGCTGCCCAGGCCGCCGGCGTCAGTGTGCGGACCGCCTACAAGTGGCTGCGGCGCTTTCGCCAGGAAGGCGAGGCTGGCCTGGCCGATCGCTCATCTCGGCCAAGGCACTGCCCGCATGCCACCTCA
>NZ_KB822614.1 GCF_000364625.1 Pseudomonas thermotolerans DSM 14292 | reverse complement strand
AAGCGGTCCATCGATCAAAAACTGCTCAGATCGACTACTTATGTAGGGTTTTTAGCCGCTACGCGCACCCCGTAGCGGCTATTCGCCGTGTTACAGGCGCACCTCTCCTGTGTTCGCGAGTAAATGCCGCCGCGCCATCCACAGATTCGACAGCGCAAACAGCGTAATCAGTTGTGCGGTGTTCTTGGCCAGGCCACGGAAGCGCACCTTGGTGTAACCAAACTGGCGCTTGATCACTCGAAACGGGTGCTCGACCTTCGCTCGCACTTGTGCCTTGGCCTTCAAATCCCTGTCGAATGAGGTGATCCAGCGCACGCTCATCCTGACGAGGCTTGCAGTGCGCGAGGCGCCAGGCGGATCCGCGATGGCCCGTGGCGCATGCGCGTGATGAAAGTAACCTCATGCTTCGCGCTCGTGCCGCTGGAAAAGCACTCGAATAAGCGCCAGAAAAATGCCTAGCATGCCGCCCAATACCAGCCCAATCGCCATGACCAGAGCCTTTTTTGGCCTCACAGGAGTATCCGGGGTTTCCACAGCACCATCTTGGCGAAACACAGCGACCTTTTCGGGATTGATGCTCAAGCTATTGAAGAGCCTTTGCTGCTCCTGCAGGGTGCGGAGGGTTGGGATAAACGGATCATCCGACACACGACTCTCCAGCGCCTGGATCTCGGCCTTCAGTGCCTTGCTACCACGCATGTACATTAGAGAGCCATCCATGAATGCGGAGAGTTGCTCGACGACCTGCCCACTAATCACCGGGGTTTTTTCCAGGCCTACTGCCTCGGCAACCGTCAGAGCCTCCCGTAGCCGGATGATTCGGTCTTCTCGGCGCGCTTTTGCCGTATCACGCAGGCTATCGATACGCTGCTCGACATCACGCTCCTTTACTTCGATCTCCCTCTGTGCGTTTTCGATCATCTCTTCGAGAGACCGTCGCGCCACATCTTCCGTATATCGACGAACCCAATTTGCGGCCACCTCCGGATCCTCATGCTCCACCACCACTTGATAGCGGTTCGGCTGATTCTTATCCGGCGCCTTGATGCTCAGGACCTTGCTAAAAGACTCGTAGAGCCGGTCACGCGGGGCCTTGCGCTCACTCTCATCGAGAGACGGCAGATAGACACCTTCGAAGAAAAGACGCCGAGTTTCATCGGCTTGAAGATTACGGGTAAAGACCTCGTAAACGTCCTGTACCTTGAAAGGCTCCAGCCCTACTTCCTTGGTTCGCCCCAAGTTAAAACCAGCAACGTTACTCAAAGACGGAGGCAATACGGCAACCCGAGCCTCGTAAATGGGCTTGCTAAGGAACGCATAAGCTGCCGCCGCTCCAGTAACAAGGAAAGTCACTAATAAAATCAACCACTTCTGTTCCCATAGGGAACGGAACAATTCAATCAGGTCGATTTCGTCATTCGCAGCAACACGAGTTACTTGAGACTCATCCATCACGGCATCCACTAGCTATCTTTATTGTGGTATGGCGGGGCACACCTGCCCCGCCACATCAATTAGAAAGTAAGAATACCCCACCACTTGGGGTTACGACCCCCGCCTCGCGTGACCTGCCTTGTGAGCACGGATGCTGAGGGAGCATACGGATCACGGGGTATGTGACACTCTCGGCGCACCCAGAACCTGGGACAACTGCACCTCCGGTCTTGAAATTTACGTAGACTGCAAGAGAGCTAGGGATGGTCTGAAAAAGTCCTTTCTCGAAAAATGCTGCCCAGTAACCATGCGGGATACAGGGCAGCGGTTTCGCGAAAAACGGGCTTTTTCAGAGTTTCCCTAGAGAGTTTTCTCCCTTGCGATTGATTTGAGGGTAATCACGGGGTATCGGACGAACGGGTCAGGAACCCAGATCTTCGTTGACCCGATCACGAAGCTCCTTGCCCGGCTTGAAGTGCGGTACGTACTTGCCATCCAGACGGACGGACTCGCCAGTCTTCGGGTTACGACCGATGCGGGGGGCGCGGTAGTGAAGAGAAAAGCTACCAAAACCGCGAATCTCGATACGGTCACCTGTCGCCAAGGCCTGGGACATCTGCTCCAGCATGGTCTTGATGGCCAGCTCTACGTCCTTGGCCGATAACTGTCCCTGCTGACTGGCGATACGTTCGATCAACTCCGACTTGGTCATGGTTTTCCCTTCTATTTCAAGCGGCTAGATCAGCTCTTGAAGGGTTTTAGCATGCGCAGCCGGCTTTGAACAGCCCAATTTCCCTCAATAGTCAAGTCCGCAGTAGCTCTCCCCCCTTGGACTCTTCTCCTCAATGAAAAAGGGCGGCCCGAGGGGTCGCCCTTTTTACATTCAGATGAAGCCCTGGGTAATTAGCCCTGGTTTTCCATCTGGGCACGGATCAGATCACCGATGGTGGTCGGACCAGTGGTTTCCACTTCCTGCTTGCGCAGGTGGTTCAGCGCATCTTTCTCGTCCTCGACGTCTTTCGACTTGATGGACAGGTTGATGACGCGGGACTTGCGATCGACGCTGATGATCTTGGCTTCGACTTCGTCGCCGACTTTCAGCACGTTGCGCGCATCTTCGACGCGGTCACGGCTGATTTCGGAGGCCTTCAGCACGGCTTCGACGTCGGTGGCCAGGGTCACGATGGCGCCCTTGGCATCGACTTCCTTGACGGTGCCGCGAACCACGGAGCCCTTGTCGTTCAGGGACACGTAGCTGGAGAACGGATCGTCTTCCAGCTGCTTGATGCCCAGGGAGATGCGCTCGCGCTCCGGATCCACGGAGAGGATGATGGTTTCCAGCTCGTCGCCTTTCTTGAAGCGGCGAACGGCTTCTTCACCCGGCTCGTTCCAGGAGATGTCGGACAGGTGCACCAGACCGTCGATGCCGCCTTCCAGGCCGATGAAGATACCGAAGTCGGTGATCGACTTGATGGTACCGGTGATGCGGTCGCCCTTGTTGTAGCGGCTGGAGAAGTCTTCCCACGGGTTGGTCTTGCACTGCTTGATACCCAGGGAGATGCGACGACGCTCTTCGTCGATGTCCAGAACCATGACTTCCACTTCGTCGCCGACCTGAACGACCTTCGACGGGTGGATGTTCTTGTTGGTCCAGTCCATTTCGGAGACGTGCACCAGGCCTTCCACGCCCTCTTCCAGCTCGGCGAAGCAGCCGTAGTCGGTGAGGTTGGTGACGCGGGCCATGACGCGGGTACCTTCCGGATAACGGGCCTTGATGGCAACCCACGGGTCTTCGCCCAGTTGCTTCAGACCCAGGGAGACGCGGTTGCGCTCGCGGTCGTACTTGAGGACCTTGACCTCGATCTCGTCGCCGACGTTGACGATCTCGGACGGGTGCTTGATGCGCTTCCAGGCCATGTCGGTGATGTGCAGCAGGCCGTCCACGCCGCCAAGGTCGACGAACGCACCGTAGTCGGTGAGGTTCTTGACGATACCCTTGACCTGCTGACCTTCCTGCAGGGATTCCAGCAGCGCTTCACGCTCGGCACTGTTCTCGGCTTCCAGCACGCTGCGGCGGGAAACCACGACGTTGTTGCGCTTCTGGTCGAGCTTGATGACCTTGAATTCGAGCTCTTTGCCTTCCAGGTGGGTGGTATCGCGCACCGGGCGCACGTCTACCAGGGAGCCCGGCAGGAACGCGCGAATGCCGTTCAGATCGACGGTGAAACCGCCCTTGACCTTGCCGTTGATGACGCCCTTGACCACTTCTTCGGCAGCGAAAGCCGCTTCCAGAACAATCCAGGATTCCGCACGCTTGGCCTTCTCGCGGGACAGCTTGGTCTCGCCGAAGCCGTCTTCCACGGCGTCCAGCGCGACGTGCACTTCGTCACCCACTTTGATGGTCAGTTCGCCCTGTTCGTTGAGGAACTGCTCGACCGGGATGACGCCCTCGGATTTCAGACCGGCGTGGACAGTAACCCAGTCACCATCGATGTCGACCACGGTACCGGTGATGATGGCACCCGGCTGCATGTCGAGGGACTTGAGGCTTTCTTCAAAAAGTTCTGCAAAGCTTTCGCTCATGTTGATTCCTGAATTGATCGGGGCGACCATCCGCCCATCTGCCACATTCCAGCCCAATGTGGGGTCGTTTGAGTCAAGGAAAGCGCCGGGCTTTGACTGGTATCCCAAGCGCTTCCCTGGTCATCCGGCAAGGTCGCGATCGGCGACTTCGCTCAAGATGCGTTCCAGCACCTGCTCGATGGAGAGTTCGGTCGAGTCCAGTTGGACCGCGTCGGGCGCCGGCTTGAGCGGAGCGACAGCTCGCTGCATGTCGCGCTCATCGCGTTCGCGAATCTCTTCTAGCAGACTCGCTAGATTAACATCCTGCCCCTTGGCCTTCAACTGAAGATAGCGCCTGCGTGCCCTTTCCTCCGCGCTGGCGGTCAGAAAGATCTTCAGCGGCGCGTCGGGGAACACCACGGTGCCCATGTCGCGGCCGTCGGCGATCAGCCCCGGCGGTTCGCGGAAGGCCCGCTGGCGCTGCAGCAGGGCCTCGCGCACCGCCGGCAGGGCGGCGACCTGGGAGGCGCCGGCACCGACCTGCTCGGTGCGGATCACGTCGGTCACCTCCTCCCCTTCGAGGATGATGCGCTGCGGCTGGCCGCCTTCGGCGGCGACGAACTGCACGTCCAGGTGGGCGGCCAGCACCCTGAGGGCCTCTTCGTTGGTGAGGTCGACGCCGTGGTTGCGCGCGGCGAAGGCCAGCAGGCGGTAGAGCGCCCCGGAATCCAGCAGCTTCCAGCCCAGACGCTTGGCCAGCAGGCCGGCGACCGTGCCCTTGCCGGAGCCGCTGGGCCCGTCGATGGTGATGACCGGAGTCCGGTTGTTCATCAGTTTTCACCTTCTACGCTGACGCGGATCCCGGCCTGATTGGCCAGGCCGATGAAGTTCGGGAACGAGGTGGCGACGTTGGCGCAGTCGTGGATGCGAATCGGCGCCGTGGCGCGCAGCGCGGCCACGCTGAAGGACATGGCGATGCGGTGGTCGCCATGGCTCCATACCTCGCCGCCGCCGATCGGACCGCCCTCGATGATGATGCCGTCGGCGGTGGGCTCGGCCTTGACGCCCAGGGCGTTCAGGCCATCCGCCATCACCTGGATGCGGTCGGATTCCTTGACCCGCAGCTCCTCGGCGCCACGCAGCACGGTGCGTCCCTCGGCGCAGGCGGCGGCGACGAACAGCACCGGGAACTCGTCGATGGCCAGCGGCACCAGGTCCTCGGGGATGTCGATCCCTTTCAGCTTAGCGGAACGCACGCGGATGTCCGCCACCGGCTCGCCGCCCACTTCCCGCTCGTTCTCGAGTGTGATGTCGGCGCCCATGAGCTTGAGGATGTCGATCACCCCGGTACGGGTCGGGTTCACCCCGACGTGCTCGAGGAGCAGCTCGGAGCCTTCGGCGATGCTCGCCGCGACCAGGAAGAAGGCCGCCGAGGAGATGTCCGCCGGCACCTCGATGTGGGTGGCGACCAGCTTGTGGCCGGACTCGACGCGGGCGGTGCTGCCTTCCACGCTCACCGGGTAGCCGAAGCCGCGCAGCATGCGCTCGGTGTGGTCGCGGGTCGGCGCCGGCTCGGTCACGCTGGTCTCGCCAGCGGCGTAGAGGCCGGCGAGGAGGAGGCAGGATTTCACCTGGGCGCTGGCCATGGGCATGTCGTAGTGCATGCCGGTGAGCTTCTGGCCACCGCGGATGGTCAGCGGCGGACGCCCTTCCGGCCCGGTCTCGATCACCGCGCCCATTTCGCGCAGCGGCTTGGCCACCCGGCTCATCGGCCGCTTGGACAGCGAGGCGTCGCCGGTCAGCACGGTATCGAACGGCTGGGCGGCGAGCAGGCCGGAAAGCAGGCGCATGGAGGTGCCCGAGTTGCCCAGGTAGAGCGGGCCGGGCGGCGGCTTGAGGCCGTGCAGGCCAACGCCGTGGATGGTCACCTTGCCGTGGTGCGGGCCCTCGATGACCACGCCCATGTCGCGGAAGGCCTGCAGGGTGGCCAAGGCGTCCTCGCCTTCGAGGAAGCCCTCGACCTGGGTGGTACCTTCGGCCAGCGAGCCGAGCATGATCGAGCGGTGCGAGATGGACTTGTCGCCGGGCACGCGGATGCGGCCGGAGAGGGAGCCACCGGGATTGGCAAGGTAGATCAGGTCGTTCGAGTGCATGGCGTCCACATAGGCCCTGCGGGCCAGGATTTTGCTGAAATGCTCACGGGCGAAGCGGGCGCGGGTGAACACGCCGAGCAGCTTGTGCCCGTCCCCAGCGTCGACCGCGTCGCGCAGGGCGTCGAGGTCGTCGCGAAATGCGTCCAGGGTACGCAATACCGCCTGGCGATTGGCGAGGAAGATGTCGTGCCACATCACCGGGTCGCTGCCGGCGATCCGCGTGAAATCGCGGAAGCCGCCGGCGGCATAGCGGAATATCTCCAGGTTCTCGTTGCGCTTGGCCAGCGAGTCGACCAGCGCGAAGGCCAGCAGGTGCGGCAGGTGGCTGGTGGCGGCCAGCACCTCGTCGTGGTGCTCGACCTCCATGTGCTCCACGTCGGCGCCCAGGGCTCGCCACAGGCGGTCGATCAGCGCCAGGGCCGCCGGGTCGTTGCCTTCCAGCGGGGTGAGGATCACCTTGTGACGGCGGAACAGCTCGCCGTTGGCCGCCTCCACCCCGCTCCGCTCCGAGCCGGCGATCGGATGGCCGGGCACGAAGCGCGCCGGCACGCCGCCGAAGGACTCGCGGGCGGCGCGCACCACGTTGCCCTTGGCGCTGCCCACGTCGGTGAGCACCGCCTCGCCCAAATCGAGGCGGGCCAGCTCGCCGAGGAGCTTCTCCATGGCAAGGATCGGCACCGCCAGCTGGATCACGTCGGCGCCGCGGCAGGCGGCGGCCAGGTCGGTCTCGCAGCGGTCCACCACGCCCAGCTCCACCGCCAGGCGGCGCGATTCGGCGTCCAGATCGACGCCGACCACCTCGCGGAACAGGCCCTTGTCACGCAGCCCCTTGGCGAAGGAGCCGCCGATCAGGCCCAGGCCGATCACCACCAGGCGGTTCAGCGGACGCTCAACCACGGGCCAGTACCTGCCCCAGCACCTCGAGGAAGCGGGCGTTCTCCGCCTCGGTACCGATGGAGACGCGCAGGAAGGTGGGCATGCCGTAGCCGGCTACCGGGCGGACGATCACCCCGGCGGCCAGCAGCGCCTGATTGATCGGCGCAGCATCGCGGCCGAAGTCCACGGCGATGAAGTTGCCCTTGGAGGGAATCCACTTCAGACCCAGGGCGCGGAAGCCCTCCTCCAGCTGGCGCATGCCGGCATCGTTGATCCGTCGGCTCTCGGCCAGGTAGTCGCTGTCGTCCAGCGCCGCACAGGCGGCCGCCAGGGCCAGGCTGTTGACGTTGAACGGCTGGCGCACGCGGTTGAGCACGTCGGCCACCTGCGGCGAGGACAGCCCGTAGCCGACCCGCAAGGCGGCCAGGCCATATGCCTTGGAGAAGGTGCGGGAGACCAGCAGGTTCGGGTACCGGGCCAGATAGTCGAGGCCGTTCGGCAGCTCGTCGCCGGAGGCGTATTCGATGTAGGCCTCGTCGAGCACCACCAGCACCTGTTCCGGCACCCGGGCGAGGAAGTCGGCCAGGGCCTGAGGGCCGAACCAGGTGCCGGTCGGGTTGTTGGGGTTGGCGATGAACACCACGCGGGTCTGCGCGTCGATGGCGGCGAGCATGGCCTCCAGGTCGTGGCCGTAGTCACGGGCCGGCACTACCTTGCCCTGGGCGCCGACCGCCTGGGTGGCGATCGGGTAGACGGCGAAGGCGTGCTCGCTGAATACCGCGTTCAGGCCGGGCGCCAGGTAGGCGCGGGCCACCAGGTCGAGGACGTCGTTGGAGCCGTTGCCGAGGGTCACCTGCTCCGGGCGCACGCCGCAGCGCTGGGCGAGCTTCTGCTTCAGCTCGAAGCCGTTGCCGTCCGGATAGCGGGTCAGTTCCGAAAGTTCGCGACGCACCGCCTCCAGCACCCTGGGCGAGGGACCGAGCGGGTTTTCGTTGCTGGCCAGCTTGATGATGCCGGCCGGGTCCAGGCCCAGTTCGCGGGCCAGTTCGTCCACCGGCTTGCCGGGTACGTAGGGGGACAGCTTTTGCACTCCCGGCTGGGCCAGGGCGAGGAAATCACAGGACATAGCTATAAGCCTCGAGCTTCAGGCTGCGTGCCCCACCCCCTGGCTCAGGTGGCACGGGGCACGCAGTGCGCGCTGCAGATTACAGAACTGCCTTGGGATAGGAGCCCAGCACCTTGAGTGCCACGGCGTCCTGGTTGATCTTTTCCAGCACGTCCTTGATCAGCGGGTCCTTGTGGTGGCCGACGAAGTCGATGAAGAACACGTAGGTCCACTTGCCGCTGCGCGACGGCCGGGTCTCGATGCGGGTCAGGTCGATGCCGTTGGTGTGGAAGGGTACCAGCAGCTCATGCAGGGCTCCGGGCTTGTTGCGCATGGAGACGATGATGGAGGTCTTGTCGTCGCCGGTCGGCGGCACTTCCTGGTTGCCGATGATCAGGAAGCGCGTGGAGTTGTCCGGGCGGTCCTCGATCTTCTCGTAGAGCTTGGTCAGGCCGTACAGCTTGGCCGCCATGTCGCCGGCGATCGCCGCGCTGTTCCACTCGCTCTTCACCCGCTTGGCGGCATCCGCGTTGCTGGACACCGCCACGCGCTCGACGTTCGGGTAGTGGGCGTCCAGCCACTTGCGGCACTGGGCCAGGGACTGGGCGTGGGAATAGATCCGGGAGATCTTCTCGGTCTGGGTGTTCTCGCCCACCAGCAGGTGGTGGTGGATGCGCAGCTCCACCTCGCCGCAGATCACCAGGTCGTGCTCGAGGAAGCTGTCCAGGGTGTGGTTGATGGCGCCCTCGGTGGAGTTTTCCACCGGCACCACGCCGAAGTTCACCGCACCGGCGGCCACTTCGCGGAACACCTCGTCGATCGCCGCCATGGGCACGCTGATCACCGCGTGGCCGAAGTGCTTCATCGCCGCCGCCTGGCTGAAGGTGCCCTCCGGGCCCAGGTAGGCCACCTTGAGCGGCTGCTCCAGGGCCAGGCAGGAGGACATGATCTCGCGGAACAACCGGGCGATCTCCTCGTTGCCCAGCGGCCCCTTGTTCAGTTCCATGATGTGCTTGAGCACCCAGGCCTCGCGCTCCGGCCGGTAGAACACCGGCTTCTCGCCCTCGGCCAGGTTCTGCATCTTCACCCGCGCCACTTCCTGGGCGCAGCGGGCGCGTTCGCTGATCAGCTCGAGGATCTTCTCGTCGAGGCTGTCGATGCGCACGCGCAGGGCCTTGAGCTGATCGACGTCGCTCATGTCAGGCGTGCTCCTTCTCGAACTCGGCCATGTAGGCGACCAGGGCCTCGACCGCATCCAGGCCCAGGGCGTTGTAGATGGAGGCGCGCATGCCGCCTACCGAGCGGTGGCCCTTGAGGTTGAGCAGGCCACGGGCCTCGGCGCCGGCCAGGAAGGCCTTGTCGAGGCGCTCGTCGGCCAGGCGGAACGGCACGTTCATCCAGGAGCGTGCCGCCGGCCGGATCGGGTTGGTGTAGAAGTCGCTACTGTCGATGGCCTTGTAGAGCAGTTCCTTCTTGGCGCGGTTGCGCTGCTCCATGGCCGCGACGCCGCCCTGCTCCTTCAGCCATTCGAACACCAGGCCGGCCAGGTACCAGGAATAGGTGGCCGGGGTGTTGTACATGGAGCCGTTGTCGGCGGCGGTCTTGTAGTTGAGCATGGTCGGGCAGATGCTCCGGGCGTGGCCGATCAGGTCCTCGCGGACGATCGCCACCACCAGGCCGGAGGGGCCGATGTTCTTCTGCGCGCCGGCGTAGATCATGCCGTACCGGGACACGTCGATCGGCCGGGAGAGGATGTCCGAGGACATGTCCACCACGAGCGGGGCTTCCACCTCGGGCACCCAGTCGAACTGTACGCCGCCGATGGTCTCGTTGCTGCAGTAGTGCAGATAGGCGGCGCCCTTGGTCAGCTGCCACTCGCTCTGCGCGGGGATGTCGAAGAAGTCCAGCGCCTTGCCGCTGGCCGCCACGTTGACGTTGCCGAAGCGTCGCGCCTCTTCCAGGGCCTTCTTCGACCAGATGCCGGTTTCCACGTAGTCGGCGGTCGCCCCTTCGGGAAGCAGGTTCAGGGGGATCTGGGCGAACTGCTGGCTGGCGCCGCCCTGCATGAACAGCACCTTGTAGTGGCTGGGCACGTTCAGCAGCTCGCGCAGGTCCTGCTCCGCCTTCTCGGCGATGGCGACGAACTCCTCGCTGCGATGGCTCATCTCCATCACGGAGAGCCCCTTGCCCTGCCAGTCGAGCATTTCTGCCTGGGCACGCTCCAGGACGGCAGTGGGAAGCGCGGCCGGGCCGGCGCAGAAGTTATGGGCTCGCTTGGTCACGTCTGTATCACTCTTCGTTGCTCGGGGTGGCGTCGACCTCCGGCGCCACTACATCGGTTTGTTCGCCGTCCAGCTCGTCTTCGTCGCCGCCGGAAGGCTCCTGTACGCGTTCCAGGCCGACCAGCTTCTCGTCTTCGGCCAGCTTGATGAGAATCACGCCCTGGGTGTTGCGCCCCGCCCCGCGGACCTCGTCGACGCGGGTGCGGACCAGGGTGCCCTGGTCGGAGATCAGCATGATCTCCTCGCCTTCCTGGACCTGCACGGCGCCGACCAGCGGGCCGTTGCGCTCGTTGATCACCATGGCGATCACCCCCTGGCCGCCACGCCCGCGGCGCGGGAACTTGCCCAGCTCGGTGCGCTTGCCGTAGCCGCGCTCGGAGGCGGTGAGGATCTGCGCCCCCGACTCGGGGATCAGCATGGAGATCAGCCGCTGGCCTTCCGGCAGGCGCATGCCGCGCACGCCGCGGGCGGTCCGTCCCATGGGGCGGACCAGGCTCTCGGCGAAGCGCAGCACCTTGCCGCCGCTGGAGAACAGCATGACCTCGCGGGCGCCGTCGGTGATGGCGGCGGCGATCAGGGTATCGCCCTCGTCCAGGCGCAGGGCGATCAGGCCGCTGGAACGCGGACGGCTGAACTGCGACAGCGGGGTCTTCTTCACGGTACCGAAGGCGGTGGCCATGAAGATGTAGGCGCCGGTGGGCTCGGCGACCAGTTCCGGGGTATCGCCGTCGGCGTCCTCGGCTTCCGCCTCGACCAGCTCGCCCTCGATCACGGCGCTGGCGGTTTCTTCCTCCAGGTCCTCCTCGTCGGCCTCCCGTTGCAGGGCCTCCAGGTCCACCTGCAGGACCGCGGTGATGCGCTCGCCCTCTTCCAGGGGCAGCAGGTTGACCAGCGGACGGCCGCGGGCTGTGCGCGATGCCTCGGGAATCTCGAAGGTGCGCAGCCAGTAGACCTTGCCCTTGCTGGAGAACAGCAGCAGGGTCGCATGGCTGTTGGCCACCACCAGATGTTCGATGTAGTCCTCGTCCTTCACTCCGGTGGCCGACTTGCCCTTGCCGCCGCGGCGCTGCGCCTGGTAGGCGGCCAGCGGCTGGCTCTTCGCGTAGCCGCCGTGGGAGATGGTCACCACGCGCTCTTCCTCGGGGATCAGGTCGGCCACGGTGAGGTCTTCCTGGGCGGCGCGGATCTCGGTGCGGCGGGCGTCTCCGAACTCGGCCTTGACCTTCTCCAGCTCCTCGCGGATCACTTCCATGAGGCGCTCGGGGCTGGTCAGGATGCGGATCAGTTCGCCGATCAGGGCGAGGATCTCCTGGTACTCGGCGAGCAGCTTCTCGTGCTCCAGACCGGTCAGGCGGTGCAGGCGCAGATCGAGGATGGCCTGGGCCTGCTCCGGGGACAGGTAGTACTTGCCGTCGCGCAGGCCGTACTGCGGATCCAGGTCCTCGGGACGGCAGGCCTCGGCGCCGGCGCGCTCGACCATCGCCTGCACGGCGCTGGACTCCCAGGGGGTGGCGATCAGACGCTCCTTGGCCTCGGCCGGGGTCGGCGAGGTCTTGATCAGCTCGATCACCGGGTCGATGTTGGACAGTGCCACCGCCTGGCCTTCGAGGATGTGACCGCGCTCGCGGGCCTTGCGCAGCTCGAAGACGGTCCGCCGGGTCACCACTTCGCGACGGTGGCGGATGAACACCTCGAGCATGTCCTTGAGGTTCAGGGTCTTCGGCTGGCCGTCGACCAGGGCCACCACGTTGATGCCGAACACGCTCTGCAGTTGGGTCTGGGCGTAGAGGTTGTTGAGGACCACCTCGCCGACCTCGCCGCGGCGCAGCTCGATGACCACGCGCATGCCGTCCTTGTCGGACTCGTCGCGCAGCTCGGTGATGCCCTCGATCTTCTTCTCTTTCACCAGCTCGGCGATCTTCTCGATCAGCCGCGCCTTGTTCAGCTGGTAGGGCAGCTCGGTGATGACGATCTGCTGCCGCGAACCGCCCTTCTCGATGTCCTCGATCTCGGCGCGGGCGCGGATGTAGATGCGCCCGCGACCGGTGCGGTAGGCCTCGACGATGCCGGCGCGGCCGTTGATGATCCCCGCGGTGGGGAAGTCCGGGCCGGGGATGTACTGCATCAGTTCGTCGACGGAGAGCTCCGGGTTCTCGATCAGCGCCAGGCAGCCGTCGATCACCTCGCCGAGGTTGTGCGGCGGAATGTTGGTGGCCATGCCCACGGCGATGCCGCTGGAGCCGTTGACCAGCAGGTTGGGGATCTTGGTGGGCAGGACCGCGGGAATCTGCTCGGTGCCGTCGTAGTTGGGCACCCAGTCGACGGTTTCCTTGTCCAGGTCGGCCAGCAGCTCGTGGGCCAGCTTGGCCATGCGCACCTCGGTGTAACGCATGGCCGCGGCGTTGTCGCCGTCCACCGAACCGAAGTTGCCCTGACCATCCACCAGCAGGTAGCGCAGGGAGAACGGCTGGGCCATGCGCACGATGGTGTCGTACACCGCGCTGTCACCGTGCGGGTGGTACTTACCGATCACGTCGCCGACCACACGGGCGGACTTCTTGTAGGGCTTGTTCCAGTCGTTGCCCAGCTCGCTCATGGCATAGAGCACGCGCCGGTGCACCGGCTTCAGGCCATCACGCGCGTCCGGCAGGGCACGCCCGACGATCACGCTCATTGCGTAGTCGAGGTAGGACTGTCGCAGTTCGTCTTCGATGTTGACCGGGAGAATTTCTTTGGCCAGTTCGCCCATGGGAAGCCTGGTTCCTTTTTCTAGTGAAACGCCGCGCCATCCTTCACTGAGGCGAAGCGCGCCGCCGCCGGCCACTGGCCAGCAACGACTCACGACAAATCAAAGAGTTATGCCATGCGTCAGGGGAGCACGAGCAACCGCTTTAGAACTGCCGGAGGTTACCACAAAGGGCGGCCCACTCCTACTCCGCAGACGCCGGGCACCGGGAGCCGGACGTACGCCACCCGCGCGGGGTGCACGGATCAGTGCAGGCGCTTGCGGCACATCAGAAGGGCCAGCTTGGCGGCATCGGGACGCTCGATGACGCCGCGCTCGGTGACCAGCACGTCCACCAGGTCGGCCGGAGTGACGTCGAACACCGGGTTGAGCGCCGGCACCCGGGCCGCCAGCGGCTGGCCACCGATCTCCAGCAGCTCGCGACCGTCGCGCTCCTCGATGGGGATGTCGTCACCGCTGTCCAGGCTCATGTCGATGGTCGAGGTGGGCGCCACCACCATGAAGCGCACCCCATGGTGCATGGCGTTGACTGCCAACTGGTAGGTGCCGATCTTGTTGGCCACGTCGCAGTTGGCGGTGATCCGGTCGGCGCCGACGATCACCCAGTCGATGCCGCGGGTCTTCATCAGATGCGCGGCGGCGGCGTCGGCCACCAGGCTCACCGGCACGCCCTCGCCGGCCAGCTCCCAGGCGGTCAGTCGCGCGCCCTGCAGCCAGGGCCGGGTCTCGTCGGCATAGACCTGCTCCACCAGCCCCTCCAGCCAGGCTGCGCGAATCACCCCGAGGGCGGTGCCGAAACCGCCGGTGGCCAGGGCTCCAGCATTGCAGTGGGTGAGAATGCGCTGCGGCGCCTTGTCGTGCTTGCGGATCAGCTCGACGCCGTACTGGGCCATGGTCAGGTTGGCCTCGCGGTCGCTCTGGTGGATCTCCCGCGCCTCGGCCTCCAGGGCCTCCAGCACCCCGGCGTCGTTGCGCAGACGATCCAGCCGGGCGCGCATGCGCTGCAACGCCCAGGCCAGGTTGACCGCGGTAGGCCGCGCCGCGGCCAGCTCGGCGAAGTCCTCCTCGAGCGCCGCCCGCCAGTCGCCGCCGGCCGCCAGCCGGTCGCGGACGCCGAGCAGCAGACCGTAGGCAGCGGCGATGCCGATCGCCGGCGCGCCGCGCACCACCATGTGACGGATCGCCGCAGCCACCTCCGCCGCGGTATCGTGACCGAGCCAGCGCTCCTCGAACGGCAGGCGGCGCTGGTCGAGCAGGTACAACCGGCCGTCACGCCATTCGACGGCCCTGACCCTTTCCGTTGCCAGCATGCGTTCGCGCATCACCTACCCCACCTGAAGAACAAAACCGCCGATTATAGCCATCCTCCCGACCGGGTGCTCGGTTATACTGCCGGATTCTCCGGGATAGCGCGCAGAACGCCGACCATGTCCGACCTGTCTACACCACTCGACCTGCTGCTGTTGCCGACCTGGCTGGTTCCCGTCGAGCCGGCCGGCGTCGTTTGGAAGGACCATGCCCTGGGCGTGCGCGACGGCCGCATCGTGCTGCTCGCCCCACGCGCCGAGGCCATGCGCCACGCCGCCCGGGAAATCCGCGAGCTGCCCGGCCACCTCCTCGCCCCCGGCCTGATCAACGCCCACGGCCATGCCGCCATGAGCCTGTTCCGCGGCCTGGCCGACGACCTGCCGCTGCTCGCCTGGCTCAAGGAGCACATCTGGCCGGCCGAGGCGCGCTGGGTCGACGAGGAGTTCGTCCGCGACGGCACCGAGCTGGCCATCGCCGAGCAGATCAAGGGCGGCATCAGCTGCTTCTCGGACATGTACTTCTTCCCGGAAGTGGCCAGTGAACGGGTGCACAGGAGCGGCATCCGCGCGCAGATGTGCATTCCGGTGCTGGACTTCCCCACCCCCGGCGCCCGCGACGCCGACGAGGCGCTGCGCAAGGGCCTGGAGCTGTTCGACAACCTCAAGCTGCACCCACGCATCAAGGTGGCTTTCGGTCCCCACGCGCCCTATTCGGTGGGTGACGCCCGGCTGGAGAACGTCCGCGTGCTGGCCGAGGAGCTGGACGCCGGCATCCACATGCACGTCCACGAGACCGCCTTCGAGGTCCAGCAGAGCCTCGAGCTGCACGGCATGCGCCCTCTGGCCCGGCTCGCCCGCCTAGGCCTGCTCGGCCCGCGCTTCCAGGCCGTGCATCTGACCCAGGTGAACGACGAGGACCTGGGCCTGCTGGTGGAAACCAACAGCAGCGTGATCCACTGCCCCGAATCCAACCTCAAGCTGGCCAGCGGCTTCTGCCCGGTGGAACGTCTGTGGAACGCCGGCGTCAACGTCGCCATCGGCACCGATGGGGCGGCCAGCAACAACGATCTCGATCTGCTCGGCGAGACCCGCACGGCGGCCCTGCTGGCCAAGGCCGTGGCCGGCTCGGCGAGCGCCCTGGACGCTCACCGCGCCCTGCGCATGGCCACCCTGAACGGCGCTCGCGCCCTGGGTCTGGAGGAGGAAACCGGCTCCCTGGAACTCGGCAAGCTTGCCGACCTGGTTGCCTTCGACCTCTCGCGTCTGGCCCAGCAACCCATCTACGACCCGGTGTCGCAACTGATCTACGCCAGCACCCGCGACTGCGTGCAGCATCTCTGGGTGGGCGGCAAGCAACTGCTCGACGCTGGCCGGCTGACCCGCCTGGACGAAGAGCGCATCCTCGCCACCAGTCGCACCTGGGGTGAACGCATCGCCGGCAAGGTCCACTGAATTTCCCCTTCCAAGGAGTCGTCATGAGCAACGTCGATCACGCCGAAATCGCCAAGTTCGAGGCCCTCGCCCACCGCTGGTGGGACCGCGAGAGCGAGTTCAAGCCGCTGCACGACATCAACCCGCTGCGCGTCAACTGGATCGACGAACACGTCGGCGGCCTGGCCGGCAAGAAGGTGCTGGACGTCGGCTGCGGCGGCGGCATCCTCAGCGAAGCCATGGCCCAGCGCGGCGCCACGGTGACCGGCATCGACATGGGCGAGGCGCCGCTGGCCGTGGCCCGGCTGCACCAGCTGGAGTCCGGGGTGGCGGTGGAGTACCGGCAGATCACCGCCGAGGCCCTGGCCGAGGAGCAGCCCGGGCAGTTCGACGTGGTCACCTGCCTGGAGATGCTCGAGCACGTGCCCGACCCCGCCTCGGTGATCGACGCCTGCCAGCGCCTGGTCAAGCCCGGCGGTCAGGTGTTCTTCTCCACCATCAACCGCAATCCCAAGTCCTACCTGTTCGCCGTGATCGGCGCCGAGTACCTGCTGCGCCTGCTGCCGCGCGGCACCCACGACTTCAAGAAGTTCATCCGCCCCTCGGAGCTGGGCGCCTGGTGCCGCAATGTCGGCCTGGAGGTCAAGGACATCGTCGGACTGACCTACAACCCGCTGACCAAGCACTACAAACTGGCCGCGGACGTCGACGTCAACTATATGATCCAGACGCTCAAGGAGGCGTGATGCGGCTGCGCGCGGTACTTTTCGACATGGACGGCACGCTGCTCGACAGCGCGCCGGACTTCATCGCCATCACCCAGGCCATGCGCGCCGAGCGCGGCCTGCCGCCGCTGCCCGAGAAGACCATCCGCGACGTGGTCTCCGGCGGCGCTCGGGCAATGGTCGCCACCGGCTTCGCCCTCGATCCCGAGGCCCCGGACTTCGAACCGCTGCGCCAGGAGTTCCTGGAGCGCTACCAGAATCACTGCGCGGTGCTGACCCGGCCGTTCGACGGCATCCCCGAGCTGCTCGAGGACATCGAGCGCGCCCGCCTGCGCTGGGGAGTGGTCACCAACAAGCCGCTGCGCTACGCCGAGCCGA
Source organism: Pseudomonas thermotolerans DSM 14292 (assembly GCF_000364625.1). Taxonomy (GTDB): domain Bacteria; phylum Pseudomonadota; class Gammaproteobacteria; order Pseudomonadales; family Pseudomonadaceae; genus Aquipseudomonas; species Aquipseudomonas thermotolerans. The sequence goes on along the minus strand of NZ_KB822614.1, from coordinate 79,795 downwards.
TCATGCGCGACCTGGGCCTGGCCGAACGCTCGGCGGTACTGGTCTGCCCGGACCACGTCAGCCGCAGCAAGCCGGATCCGGAAATGCTCCTGCTGGCCTGTGCGAAGCTCGGCATCCAGCCGGCGGAAGCCCTGTTCATCGGCGACGACCTGCGCGACATCGAGGCCGGCCGCGCCGCCGGCACGCGCACCGCGGCGGTCAGCTACGGCTACATCCACCCGGACGACAACGCCCGCCACTGGGGCGCCGACGTGGTGGTCGACCACCCGCTGGAGCTGCGCGCCATCCTGGATCGGGCGCTGTGCGGCTGCTAGCCTGCCGCCCCTGACGCCATCCGCCTTAACCTGAAGCCTGCGGCGCGACGCCCGCAGCCCTTCCGAGGAGACACCCCCATGTTCGACTACACCGCCCGCCCCGACCTGCTCAAGGACCGAGTGATCCTGATCAGCGGCGCCGGGCGCGGCATCGGCGCGGCCGCCGCCAAGACCTTCGCGGCCCACGGCGCCACCGTATTACTGCTGGGCAAGACCGAGGAAAACCTCAACCAGGTCTACGACGAGATCGAGGCGGCCGGCCATCCGCAACCGGTGGTCATCCCCTTCAACCTGGAAACCGCCCTGCCGCACCAGTACGACGAGCTGGCGGCGACCGTCGAGAGCAACTTCGGGCGCCTCGACGGCCTGCTCAACAACGCCTCCATCGTCGGCCCGCGCACGCCGCTGGAGCTGCTTTCCGGCGAGAACTTCATGCGCGTCATGCACATCAACGTCAACGCCACCTTCATGCTTACCAGCACCCTGCTGCCGCTGCTCAAGCTCTCGCCGGACGCCTCGGTGATCTTCACCTCGAGCAGCGTGGGTCGCAAGGGACGCGCCTACTGGGGCGCCTACGGGGTCTCCAAGTTCGCCACCGAAGGCCTGATGCAGACCCTCGCCGACGAGCTGGACGGCGTCGCCAACGTGCGCGCCAACAGCGTCAACCCCGGGGCCACCCGCACCGCCATGCGCGCCCAGGCCTACCCGGCGGAGAACCCGCTGAACAACCCCCTGCCGGAAGAGATCATGCCGGTCTACCTGTACCTGATGGGACCGGACAGCCGGGGCGTCAACGGCCAGGCGTTCAACGCCCAATGAGCCGTTCTAGACGCCTCGCCAGAAAAATGACAGCTCTTTGCCATCATTCGCCGGTTTACTGGCGAATGATGGCACCCAGCCATCGAGAAGAACAGCCAAATTATTGAAAAATAAGGATTTTTAGGCTTTTTGAACCAACTGGCATGAAAATCGCTCAAAGCCCTGCATCGCTGCTTTATGCATCAGAGGCTCTACCGAAATCATGCTGCCCCCAAGCCACTCCAACACCATCGACTTCGATGCCGCCAAACTCCAGCGTCTGGGCTTTCCCGCCAGGCGCAAGGCCACTCTGCATCCGCGCAGCCTCGCCCAGCTGCGCCAGCAGCTGAACCTGCAGCTGCAGACCAGCCTGGAGCTGGAGCGCATCCTCGAGGTGTTCTTCCAGGAAGTGCAGCAGCTGATTCCGCTGAATGCCCTGGTCTACCAGATGCCGGCCCACGACCTGCGCCTGGAGTTCGGTGAACGGGCCACCCATTCGGCCAGCTACCACCTCAGCCACGACGGCGACTACCTGGGCGAGCTGACCTTCCGCCGCAACCAGCGCTTCAGCGACGAAGAGCTGGGCCAGTTGGAATCGCTGCTCGCCTGTCTGCTCTTCCCCCTGCGCAATGCCCTGCTCTACCGCGCCGCGGTGCAGAGCGCGCTGCGCGACCCGCTGACCGGTACCGGCAACCGCATCGCCATGGACCAGGCCCTGCAGCGCGAGGTGGACCTGGCGCGGCGCAGCCTGCAGCCACTGTCCCTGCTGATGCTGGATCTGGATCACTTCAAGCGGATCAACGACACCCACGGCCACGGGGTCGGCGACGAGGTGCTGCGCTCGGTGGCCGGCGCCCTGAAGCGCCAGCTGCGCAACGTGGACATGGTGTTCCGCTTCGGCGGCGAGGAATTCCTCGTGCTGCTCTCCAACACCAGCCGCGAAGCCGCCGCGCTGGTCGGCGAACGCCTGCGCCATGCGGTGGAGAACCTCCAGTGCGCCGTGGAAGGCAAGCCGCTGCAGCTGTCCATCAGCCTCGGCTGCGCCACCCTGCAGCCGGGCGAGTCGGCCCGCAGTCTGCTGCGCCGCGCCGACGACGCGCTCTACGTCGCCAAGCGCGAAGGCCGCAACCGCCTCAGCATGGCGAGCTGAGGCGCTAGCCCTCCTTGATCACCAGGGTCAGCGCCGCCTCGGCCAGCTGATCCAGACTCATCGAGCCCTCGGCGCGGTACCAGGTGGTGGTCCAGGACAGCGCGCCGGTCAGGAAACGGCGCAGGATGAAGGGATCGCCCTTGAAATAGCCGGCCTCCTTCGCCTCGCTCAGCACGTCCATCCAGAGTTCCTCGTAGAGGTCGCGCAGCTTGAGGATGTGGGCCTGGCCCTGCTCCGACAGCGAGCGCCACTCGAACACCAGCACCGCCATGGCCTCGCCGGTGCCGCCGATGATCGACTGCAGTTCGCAGCGGATCAGCGCCAGCACCCGTTCGCGCACCGTGCCCGCCTCGGCCAGCGCCGCGCGCATCAGCGCAATGTTGTAGAGGATGGTCTCCTCCATCACCGAGCGGAGGATCTCGTCCTTGCTCTTGAAGTGGTGAAAGATGCTGCCGGACTGGATGCCCACTGCGCTGGCCAGGTCGCGCACCGTGGTGCGCTCGAAGCCCTTGGTCCGGAACAGGTGCGCCGCCGTCTGCAGCAGCTTGCCACGCGGGCTTTCCGGGTCCGTCACCTGCCCACTCTCGACCAGCGTGCGGAGCACTTCGCGGGACTTCTGTTCTTCCACCTTCGTTTCTCCTTCCCGTCCGGACGGCCACGGCCATCGCTCGATGGCTGGCAATCTATGCGCTGGACCGCCCACCAAGCAAGCGCTCGGGGTATCTCCGGCGAATAAATTTGTCGCGGGGACTTTCAAACCAAGCGCTTGCTTGGTAATGTCATCGCACATCCTATGTGACGGGAACAATTCCAATGAGCAAGACCGTACGCATTGGCTGCGCCTCGGCCTTCTGGGGCGACACCTCCACCGCTGCCGCACAACTGGTACGCGGTGCCGAGTTGGACTATCTGGTATTCGACTACCTGGCCGAGATCACCATGTCGATCATGGCCGGGGCCCGCCTGAAGAATCCCCAGGAGGGCTACGCCAAGGACTTCGTCGAAGTGCTGGCGCCCCTGCTGGGCGAGATCGCCACGAAGAAGATCCGCGTCATCAGCAACGCCGGCGGGGTCAACCCCAGCGCCTGCGCCGCGGCCATGGCCGCCGCCTGCGAGAAGGCCGGCGTGAACCTGAAGATCGCCGTGCTGCACGGCGACAGCCTGCAGAACAAGGTGGGCGAACTGGCCAAGGCCGGCACCAGGGAGATGTTCAGCGGCGCGCCCATGCCGCCCATGTGCGTCTCGGTGAATGCCTACCTGGGCGCCCCGGGCATCGTCGAGGCGCTCAAGCAGGGTGCCGACATCGTCATCACCGGCCGCGTGGTGGACAGCGCGGTGGTCACCGGCGCGCTGGTCCATGAATTCGGCTGGGCCTGGAACGACTACGACCGCCTGGCCCAGTCCGCCCTGGCCGGCCATCTGGTGGAATGCGGCGCGCAGAGCACCGGCGGCAACTTCACCGACTGGCAGCTGGTGCCGGACTACGAACACATCGGCTTCCCGGTGCTGGAAGTGGAGGCCGACGGCAGCTTCGTGATTACCAAGCCGGAGAACACTGGCGGCCTGGTCACCCCCTTCACCGTCGGCGAGCAGATGCTCTACGAGATCGGCGACCCGCGCGCCTACCTGCTGCCCGACGTGGTCTGTGACTTCACCCAGGTGAAGCTCGAGCAGGCCGGCGACAACCGCGTGCGCGTCAGCGGCGCCCGTGGCCTGCCGCCCACCGACAGCTACAAGGTCAGCGCCACCTACCCGGACGGTTTCCGCTGCACCGCCAGCTGCGTGCTGGCCGGCATCGACGCCAAGGCCAAGGCCGAGCGGGTCGGTCAGGCCATCATCAACAAGACCAGCGAGATGTTCGCCGAGCGCGGCTGGGGCCCGTACCGCGAGGTGAGCATCGAGCTGCTCGGCAGCGAGGCCACCTACGGCGCCCACGGCCGACGCGGCGACACCCGCGAGCTGGTGGTCAAGCTGGCGGTCAGCCACGCCAAGAAGGAAGCCCTGGTGCTGTTCTCCAAGGAGATCGCCCAGGCCTCCACCGGCATGGCCCCGGGCCTCACCGGCATCGTCGGCGGCCGGCCCACCGTCTACCCGGTGATCCGCCTGTTCTCCTTCCTGGTGGACAAGAGCGCCTGTCAGCTGGAAGTGGAGATCGACGGCCAGCGCACCCCGGTCGTTCTGCCCAGCGTCGAGCGCTTCGACCCGGCGCAACTGGCCGAGGACCTCCCCGCACCGGAAGCCAGCGAAGCCGGCGAGGTCAGCGTGCCGCTGGTCAAGCTGGCGGTGGCCCGCTCCGGCGACAAGGGCAACCACAGCAACATCGGGGTGATGGCTCGCAAGCCCGAATACCTGCCATGGATCGCCCGCGCACTCACCCCCGGCGCGGTGGCCGAGTGGATGCAGCATGTGCTGGATCCGCAGACCGGCAAGGTCAGCCGCTGGTACCTGCCGGGCAGCCACAGCCTGAACTTCCTGCTGGAGAACGCCCTGGGCGGCGGCGGTGTCGCCAGCCTGCGCATCGACCCCCAGGGCAAGGCCTTCGCCCAGCAGCTGCTGGAGTTCCCGGTGGCGGTGCCCAGGGCGCTGGCCGAACAACTCTGACCCATGCACGGGCGGCCAGCGCGCCGCCCCTGGCTTCAACCCAATTCGGAACTCGACAATGCGCTACGACTCGGTATTCAGACCCGATCTCTTCGCCGGCCAGACCATCCTGGTGACCGGCGGCGGCAGCGGCATCGGCCGCTGCACCGCCCACGAACTGGCGTCCCTGGGGGCCCATGTGGTGCTGGTCGGTCGCAAGCCGGAGAAACTCGAGAAGACCGCCGCGGAGATCGTCGAGGACGGCGGCAGCGTCAGCTTCCACACCTGCGACATCCGCGAGGAGGAAGCGGTCAAGGCCATGGTCCGGGCCGTGGTCGAGGAACGCGGGCGCATCCACCACCTGGTCAACAACGCCGGCGGGCAGTTCCCGGCGCCGCTGGTGGGGATCAACCAGAAGGGCTTCGAGGCGGTGGTACGCACCAACCTGGTGGGCGGTTTCCTGGTGGCCAAGGAAGTCTTCATGCAGAGCATGTCCAAGCACGGCGGCAGCATCGTCAACATGCTCGCCGACATGTGGGGCGGCATGCCGGGCATGGGCCACTCCGGGGCGGCCCGCGCAGGCATGGACAACTTCACCAAGACCGCCGCCTACGAATGGGGCCACGCCGGGGTGCGGGTCAATGCCGTGGCCCCCGGCTGGGTGGCCTCCAGCGGCATGGACACCTACCCGGACGCCATGAAGAACATGATCCGCTCCCTCAAGGATCACGTGCCGCTGCAGCGCATCGCCACCGAGGCGGAGATCGCCTCGGCCATCGTCTTCCTGCTGTCCCCCGGCGCCAGCTTCATCAGCGGCGCCACCCTGCGCATCGACGGCGCCGCCAGCCTCGGCACCCGCGCCTGGACCCTGGGCAAGGCCCGCAACAGCGAGTCTTACAACGGTTTCCACCGCGCCTACCAACCCGACGTACTGAAGGACGGAGAATAAGAAAAATGCCCGTGATCCAGTCAGCAATCGACGTCCACGGCGAAGACTTCGCCCGCAACCGTGAGGCCATGCTGGCGGCCGTGGCCAGCTTCCGCGAAGTAGAGCGCAAGGTGCTGGAAAAGGCCCAGGAAGCCAAGCCGAAGTTCGAGCGACGCGGCCAACTGCTGCCCCGCGAGCGCCTCAACCTGCTGCTCGACCCCGGCGCCCCCTTCCTCGAGCTGTGCTCCCTGGCCGGCTACAAGCTGCACGACGACAAGGACGGCACCCAAGCCGGCGGCGGCATCATCGCCGGCATCGGCTACGTCGCCGGGGTGCGCTGCCTGGTGATCGCCAACAACAGCGCCATCAAGGGCGGCACCATTTCCCCCAGCGGCCTGAAGAAATCCCTGCGCCTGCAGCAGATCGCCTTCGAGAACAAGCTGCCGGTGGTCACCCTGGCGGAGAGCGGCGGCGCCAACCTCAACTATGCGGCGGAGATCTTCGTCGAGGGTGCCCGCGGCTTCGCCAACCAGGCGCGCATGTCGGCCATGGGCCTGCCGCAGATCACCGTGGTGCACGGCTCCTCAACCGCCGGCGGCGCCTACCAGCCGGGCCTCTCCGACTACGTGGTGGTGGTCCGCGGCAAGGCCAAGATGTTCCTCGCCGGCCCGCCGCTGCTCAAGGCCGCCACCGGGGAAATCGCCACCGACGAACAGCTGGGTGGCGCCGAGATGCACGCCCAGGTGGCCGGCACCGCCGAATACCTGGCCGAGAACGATGCCGACGGCGTGCGCATCGCTCGCGACATCATGGCCATGCTGCCCTGGAACCAGCAGCTGCCGGCCCGCCCGGCCAGAACCTGGCGCGAGCCGCTGTACCCGGCCGAGGAGCTGCTCGGCATAGTCCCGGCGGACGCCAAGAAGCCCTACGACGTGCGCGAGATCATCGCGCGCATCGCCGACGGCTCGGAGTTCCTCGACTTCAAGAACGAGTTCGACAGCCAGACCGTCTGCGGGCACTTGCAGATCGAGGGCCAGCCATGCGGCTTCATCGGCAACAACGGGCCGATCACCCCGCAGGGCGCGGCCAAGGCGGCGCAGTTCATCCAGCTCTGCGACCAGAGCAACACGCCGATCCTGTTCTTCCACAACACCACCGGCTTCATGGTCGGCACCGAGTCGGAGCAGAACGGCGTGATCAAGCACGGCTCGAAGATGATCCAGGCGGTGGCCAACGCCCGGGTGCCCAAGCTGACCATCGTGGTCGGCGGTTCCTACGGCGCCGGCAACTACGCCATGTGCGGGCGCGGCCTGGACCCGCGCTTCATCTTCGCCTGGCCGAACAGCCGCACCGCGGTGATGGGCGGCGCCCAGGCCGGCAAGGTGCTGCGCATCGTCACCGAGGAGAAGCATGCCAAGGAGGGCAAGGAGCCGGATCCGAAGATGCTCGACATGCTGGAACAGATGACCGCGCAGAAGCTCGACAGCCAGTCCACCGCGCTGTACGGCACCGCCAACCTGTGGGACGACGGGCTGATCGACCCGCGCGACACCCGCCGGCTGCTCGGCTACCTGCTGGACATCTGCGCCGAGGCCGCCGTGCGCCCGCTGAAGCCCAACACCTTCGGCGTGGCGCGGCTGTAAGCCGGCGCAGTCAGGCCCCTGCCGCGGCGGGGGTCGCAGCGAACCACCGCGCCGCCGGCCCGCCACACCAGGCCGGCACGCATGAATCGCCCGCCGCCCCTTCCGGGCCGGGCCAGGGAAAGGGGCAGACGAAGTCCCGAACGCAGGAGAACAAGAACATGCTCTTCACCCAGGAACACGAAGAAATCCGCCGCACGGTCCGCAACTTCGTCGACAAGGAAATCAACCCCTACGTGGACGAGTGGGAGAAGGAAGGCCGCTTCCCCATGCGGGAGATCTTCAAGAAGGCCGGCGACCTGGGCCTCTTGGGCATCTCCAAGCCGGAGAAGTTCGGCGGCATGGGCCTGGACTACAGCTACTCGATCGTCGCCGCCGAGGAGTTCGGTACCGCCCACTGCGGCGGCGTGCCGCTGTCCATCGGCGTGCAGACCGACATGTGCACCCCGGCCCTGGCCCGCTTCGGCTCCGACGAGCTGCGCGAGGAGTTCCTGCGCCCGGCCATCGCCGGCGACATGATCGGCTGCATCGGCGTTTCCGAGACCGGCGCCGGCTCCGACGTGGCGGGCCTGAAGACCACCGCCCGCAAGGACGGCGGCGACTACGTGATCAACGGCCACAAGATGTGGATCACCAACTCCCCGCAGGCCGACTTCATCTGCCTGCTGGCCAACACCAGCGACGACAAGCCGCACGTCAACAAGTCGCTGATCGTGGTGCCGATGAACACCCCGGGGATCACCGTCAGCCCGCCGCTGGACAAGCTGGGCATGCGCTCCTCGCAGACCGCCCAGGTGTTCTTCGACAACGTCCGGGTGCCGCAGCGCTACCGCATCGGCGCGGAAGGCGCCGGCTTCATGATGCAGATGCTGCAGTTCCAGGAGGAACGCCTGTTCGGCGCGGCCAACATCATCAAGGGCCTGGAATACTGCGTGGACGTCACCATCGACTACTGCAAGCAGCGCCACACCTTCGGCCAGCCGCTGATCGACAACCAGGTCATCCACTTCCGCATGGCCGAGCTGCAGACCGAAATCGAGGCCCTGCGCGCCCTCGTCTATCACGCCACCGAGCAGTACACCAAAGGCCGCGACGTCACCAAGCTGGCCTCCATGGCCAAGCTCAAGGCCGGCCGCCTGGGCCGCGAGGTCACCGATAGCTGCCTGCAGTACTGGGGCGGCATGGGCTTCATGTGGGACAACCCGGTGTCCCGCGCCTATCGCGACGTGCGCCTGGTGTCCATCGGCGGCGGTGCCGACGAGATCATGCTCGGCATCATCTGCAAGCTGATGGGCATCCTGCCGGGCAAGAAGAAGGGCTGAGTGCGCCTGCCCTCGTCCGGCGCCGTTTCCCCGCTCCTGGGGAGCGGCGCCGGACGGGGGCAAGCCAGAATCGTTCAAGGAGCCTGCCATGGCTGATCTACCCAACTGCGAAACCCTGCTGCTGAATCTCGACGCCGGCGTGCTGCACGTCACTCTGAACCGTCCCGACAGCCGCAACGCCATGAGCCTGGCCATGGTGTATGAGCTGCGCGCGGTGCTGGACAGCATGCGCCATGACGGCAGCGTGCGCGCCCTGGTGCTGCGCGGCGCCGGCGGCCACTTCTGCGCCGGCGGCGACATCAAGGACATGGCCAGCGCCCGCGCCAAGGGCCCGGACGCCTACCGCGAACTGAACCGCGCCTTCGGCGCCATGCTGGAGGAAGCCCAACGCATTCCCCAGGTACTGGTCGCGGTGCTGGAAGGCGCGGTGCTGGGCGGCGGCTTCGGTCTGGCCTGCGTGTCCGACATCGCCATCGCCGCCGAAACCAGCAAGTTCGGCCTGCCGGAAACCACTCTGGGCATCCTCCCGGCGCAGATCGCTCCCTTCGTGGTCAAGCGCGTCGGCCTCACCCAGGCGCGCCGCCTGGCCCTCACCGCCGCACGCTTCGACGGTGCGGAAGCCCTGCGTCTGGGCCTGGTGCACTACTGCGAGCCCGCCGAGCGCCTGGAGAACCGCCTCGGCGAGGTACTCGAGCAGATCCGCCAGTGCGCGCCCCAGGCCAACGCCCAGACCAAGGCCCTGCTGCTGGCCACCGAGCAGGAGGAGCTGGGCGCCCTGCTGGACCGCGCCGCCGAGCAGTTCGCCGCCGCGGTGACCGGCCCGGAAGGCATCGAGGGAACCATGGCCTTCGTGCAGAAACGCCCGGCCAAGTGGGCGCAGTGAGTCGCAGCACCTCTCCCTGATCCTCTCCTCCGCGGCGGAGAGGGTGAAAGAACCAACTTCAGCAGGAGCACCCAGATGCCCGCTTTCAACAAGATCCTGATCGCCAACCGTGGGGAAATCGCCTGCCGGGTGATGCGCACCGCCAGGGACCTGGGCTACCGCACCGTGGCGGTCTACTCCGAGGCCGACGCCAACGCCCGCCACGTGCAGCTGGCCGACGAGGCCGTGTGCATCGGCCCGGCCCAGGTCAACCAGTCCTACCTGGTGATCGACAACATCATCGCCGCCGCGAAGAAAACCGGCGCCGACGCCATCCACCCCGGCTACGGCTTCCTCTCCGAGAACGCCGACTTCGCCCGCGCCTGCGAAGCCGCCGGCATCGTGTTCATCGGTCCCACGGTGGAGGCCATCCACCTGATGGGCTCCAAGCGCCTGTCGAAGATCGCCATGCTGGAGGCCGGCGTGCCCTGCATCCCCGGCTACGAGGGCGCCGACCAGGACGACGAGACCCTGATCCGCGAGGCCGAGCGCATCGGCTACCCGCTGATGATCAAGGCCAGTGCCGGCGGCGGCGGGCGCGGGATGCGCCTGGTGCAGCGCGCCGAGGAACTGGTGGCCCAGCTGCGCACCGCCCGCTCCGAGGCGCAGAACGCCTTCGGCTCCGGCGAGCTGATCCTCGAGAAGGCGGTGATCCAGCCGCGCCACGTGGAGATCCAGGTGTTCGGCGACCAGCACGGCAACATCGTCTACCTGGGCGAGCGCGACTGCTCGGTACAACGCCGCCACCAGAAGGTCATCGAGGAAGCGCCCTGCCCGGTGATGACCCCGGAGCTGCGCCGCGCCATGGGCGAGGCGGCGGTCAAGGCGGCGGCCGCGGTCAACTACGTGGGCGCCGGCACCGTGGAGTTCCTCCTCGACGCCAGCGGTGCCTTCTACTTCCTGGAAATGAACACCCGCCTGCAGGTGGAGCACCCGGTCACCGAGCTGGTCACCGGCCAGGACCTGGTGGCCTGGCAGATCCGCGTCGCCGCCGGCCAGCCGCTGCCGCTCAAGCAGGAGGACATCCGCATCGACGGTCACGCCATCGAGGTGCGCCTGTACGCCGAGGACGCCGCCAGCAACTTCCTGCCGCAGACCGGCCAGGTGCTGCGTTGGGAGCCGGAGCTGTTCGACGGCATCCGCATCGACCACGGCCTGGTCGAGGGCCAGCCGGTGACGCCCTTCTACGACCCCATGCTGGCCAAGCTGATCGCCTACGGAGCGACCCGTGACGAGGCGCGCCGCAAGCTGATCCGCGCCGTGGAAGACTGCGTGCTGCTCGGCGTCAAGGCCAACCAGCGCTTCCTCGCCAACCTGCTGGCCCACCCGGTGTTCGCCGAAGGCGGGGCCACCACCGCGTTCATCGCCGAGCACTTCGCCGCCGACCCCAGCCTGGCCCCGCAGCCGCCGCGCGCCGCCGAACTGGCGGTGGCCGCCGCCCTGCTCTACCAAGCCTCGGCGCTGGCCAACGCCCATCAGCACGGCCTGGCCGGCTGGCGCAACGTGGAGAACGCGCCCTGGCGCTTCACCCTCAGGCACGGCGAGCAGAAGCACGTGGTGGCTCTTGAAGTCACCGCCAGCGGCGACCAGCCGGGCTTCACCGCGCGGATCGGCGAAACCAGCCTGGAGCTGGTGCTGCTGGCCAGCGACGGTCGCTGGGCCACGCTGCAGATCGACGGCGTGCGCCGCCGCCTGGCCTATCATCTGGATGGCCAGCGGCTCTGGCTGCACGGCCACGCCGGCAACCTGGAGCTGCTCGACGTCACCCACGAGCCGGCCGGCGCCCAGGACGCCGCCAGCTCTGGCACCGTCAAGGCGCCCATGGACGGCGCCATCGTCGACGTGCTGGTGGCCGAGGGCGACCGGGTCGCCAAGGGCCAGCTGCTGGTGGTGCTGGAGGCGATGAAGATGGAACACCCGCTCAAGGCCGGGGTGGACGGCATCGTCCGGCGCATCCAGACCAGCAAGGGCGACCAGGTGAAGAGCCGCCAGGTGCTGGTGGAGGTCGAGGCGGCCGAAGGCTGATCCGCAGCGCGGCCGGTCCCGCCGGGGCCGGCCCTCGCGGCACGAGGAGGGAGGAGCAGCATGTCCCTGCAAGGCAAGACCCTGTTCATCACCGGCGCCAGCCGCGGCATCGGCCGCGAGATCGCCCTGCGCGCCGCTCGCGACGGCGCCAATGTAGTGATCGCGGCGAAGAGCGCCGAACCCCATCCCAAGCTGGCCGGCACCATCTTCAGCGTCGCCGAGGAGGTCGAGGCCGCCGGCGGCAAGGCCCTGCCCCTGCAGCTGGACGTGCGTGACGAGCAGGCGGTGCGCGCCGCCATGGCCCGGGCCGCCGAGCAGTTCGGCGGCATCGACGCGCTGGTCAACAACGCCGGGGCGATCCGCCTGCTCGGCGTCGAACAGCTGGAGCCCAAGCGCTTCGACCTGATGTACCAGATCAACACCCGCGCGGTGCTGGTCTGCAGCCAGGCGGCCCTGCCCTACCTCAAGCAGAGCGCCAACGGCCACATCCTCAGCCTGTCGCCGCCGCTCAACCTGGCCAGCAAGTGGTTCGCCAGCCACGGCCCCTACACGGTCACCAAGTACGGCATGAGCATGCTCACCCTGGGCATGAGCGAGGAGTTCAAGAAGTACGGCATCAGCGTCAACGCCCTCTGGCCGCGGACCATCATCGCCACCGCGGCCATCGAGTTCGAGCTGGGCGGTCGGGAGATCTTTAGATACGCGCGCACCCCGGCGATCATGGCCGATGCCGCCCACGCCATCCTCAGCAGCAGCGGCCGCACGATCACCGGACGCCTGCTGATCGACGAGGAGATCCTCCGCGAACGGGGAGTCAGCGACTTCGAGCAGTACCGCGTCGATCCCGATGGCGGCCCGCTGACCAGCGACCTGTTTCTCGACTGAGCAGCCCCCTCCCAGAGGAGAAAGGATGGGCCGGGCGGTCCTGCGCCGTGCCCGGCCATTCGCCGATCTGCCCCTGGTGGCACGCGCCAGGGTCATAGGCGTCCCCGCAACCTGCCTTTACAGTCCCTCGCCACAGCAAGAACGCTGACCACGAGCGCGAAAAGCATGTCCGACGTCGACCTGATCACCACAGCCCGATTCCTGCGCCGCCTGCCGTCCATGGCCATCCGCGCCCCGCGGGCACTGCGCGGCCTCTACTACACCGGGATCCGCAACCGCGAGAAGAACCTCTCCCTGGCCTGGGCCCTGGAGCGCGCCGCGCGCCTCAACCCGGAACGCCCGGCGCTGCTCCAGGACCAGCGACGCCTTAGCTACGCCGCCTTCAACGCCTGGGCCAACCGCCTGGCCCGCGCCCTGCAAGCCGAGGGAGTACGCCACGGCAGCGTGGTGGCGGTGATGCTGGAGAACCGCCTGGAAATCTTCGCGGTGCTCGCCGCCCTGGCCAAGCTCGGCGCCGTGGCCGCGCTGATCAACACTACCCAGCGCGGCCAGGTGCTCACCCATAGCCTGAACCTGGTCAAGCCCAGCCACTTCGTGGTCGGGGAGGAGCTGCACGAGGTCTTCGAGAGCGTGCGTGCCTCGGTACATCACGCCGACCGCCACCTCTACTGGCTGGCCGACCGCGACACCCTGGTGGACCCCGGCGAGGCACCGGCCGGCTGGGCCAACCTGGCGCGCCTGGCCGAAGGCCAGGCCGAAGGCAACCTGCCGAGCAGCGCCCAGGTGCGCATGAAGGACGCCTGCTTCCTGATCTACACCTCGGGCACCACCGGCCTACCCAAGGCCTCGATCATGAGCCACGGCAAATGGATCAAGGCCTATGGCGGCTTCGGCCATTCCGGGTTGGGCCTGACCAGCGCCGACGTGCTCTACCTAACCCTGCCCTGCTACCACAACAACGCGGTCACCGTGTGCTGGGGCGCGGCCCTGGCCGGCAGCGCCGCCATCGCCCTGCGCCGCAAGTTCTCCGCCAGCGCCTTCTGGGCCGACGTGGCCCGCTACCGCGCCACCTGCTTCGGCTACATCGGCGAGCTGTGCCGCTACCTGCTCAACCAGCCGGAGTGCCCGGAGGAGATCGACAACAGCCTGACCTGCATGATCGGCAACGGCCTGCGCCCGTCGATCTGGAACGAGTTCAAGGAACGCTTCGGCATCGAGCGGGTGGTGGAGTTCTACGCCTCCAGCGAGGGCAACATCGGCTTCACCAACGTCTTCAACTTCGACAACACCGTAGGCTTCTCCCCAGCGCCCTACGCCATCGTCCGCTACGACCTGGAGAACGACCGCCCGGTGCGCGGCAAGAAGGGTTTCATGGAGAAGGTCGCCAAGGGCGAGCCTGGCTTGCTGATCAGCGAGATCACCGACAAATGGCCGTTCGACGGCTACACCGATCCGGAAAAGAGCGAGGCGGTGATCTTTCGCGACGTGTTCAGGAAGGGCGACGCCTGGTTCAACACCGGCGACCTGATGCGTGACATCGGCTTCAAGCACGCCCAGTTCGTCGACCGTCTCGGCGACACCTTCCGCTGGAAGGGCGAGAATGTTTCCACCACCGAGGTGGAGAACGTCCTGGCCACCTTCCCGGGCATCGAGGACGCGGTGGTGTACGGCGTGGAGATCCCCGGCACCAACGGCCGCTGCGGCATGGCCGCGCTGCGCCTGCGCGCCGGCACGGAGCTGGACCGCGAGGCCCTGGCCGCGCACCTGGACCGCGAGCTGCCGGCCTACGCCATCCCGCTGTTCCTGCGCCTGCTGGCCCAGGTGGAGACCACCGGCACCTTCAAGTACAAGAAGGCCGACCTGAAGAAGGCCGCCTACGATCCGCAGCAGGTGACCGACCCGCTGTTCGTCCGCCTGCCCGGCGAGGCCGGCTACCGCGTCCTGGATGCCGAGCTGTACCAGCGCATCCAGCGCGGCGACTATCGCTTCTGACCCAGCCGCCGGGGCCTAACCGCCCCGGTTCCCTCTCCCGGCGCCCGTTCACGCCACGACCGCGCCCCCCGGCTCAGCGCGCCCGCTCCAGGCGTTGCAGCTCGGCCTCGATGTCCAGCTCCGGCCAGTCCTGACGCAGCCGTTCCTGCAGCCGTTCGGCGTCTGCCGCCCGGCCCTCACGGCGCAGCTCCAGCAGGCGCTGCAGGCTCCGCTGCGGCTCGGCGAGGACCTTGGCGGCACTGCGCTCGGCCTCACGGAGCGCCTGTTCGGCGCGCAGGGGGGCAGCGGCCGGGACGGCGAGCCGCGGCTGGAACTCCGGCGGCGGCGCGCTCTTGGCCCGGGGCTGGGGCGCCGGAGCGTCGTAGGTCATGGCCTCGACCGGGGCGTCGAGGCCTGCCGGCGGCACCTGCTGCAGGGTGCGCCAGGTCAGGCTCAGGCCGATGCCCAGACAGGCCACCCCGGCCAGCGCCAGGGACCAGCGCGGCTGGCGGCCGCCGCCGGCCAGCCAGGCCTTGAGGCGCTGCCAGCGGGATGGCCCGGGCGCCTGGCAGGCGGCACGGGCCGCGGCGAGGATGCGGGCGTCCAGGGTCGCCGAGGGCTCGTCCCTGGTGTGCTGGCGGAAATGCTCCAGCAGTTGCTGTTCGCGACCGGGTTCGCGTTCCGGCTGACGGGCGCTGGTCATGCGGATACCTCCTCGGCGGTCGGGTCGGCGAGCAGGCGCCGCAACTTGTTCACGGCGTAGCGCAGCCGGCTCTTCACGGTTTCCGCCGGGGTCTGGGTCAGTTCGGCAATCTCCACCAGTTCCAGGTCGGCATGGGCACGCAGCAGGAACACCTCGCGCTGCTCGGCCGGCAGGTCGGCCAGGGCGGCCTGCAGGCGCTCGCGGTCGCGGGCCAGGCCGAGCTGCTGCTCCGGAGTCGGCGCCGGATCCGCCTCGGCGTGCTGGCGCTCGTCGAACTGGTCGTACAGCGCTTCGCGCCGGCCCAGCTTGCGCCAGTGGTCAATCAGTCGGTTGCGGGCGATCTGGTACAGCCAGGTCTTGAACTGCACCGCCTCGCGCTGCTCGCTGGCGCTGCGGATCAGGCTCAGCCAGGTTTCCTGGAAGACTTCCTCGGCCAGGCTCTGGTCGCCGCACAGGCCGCAGAGGAAACGGAACAGGCCGAGGCGATGCCGCGCATAGAGCACGGCGAAGACCTCGGCATCGCCGCGCCGGTAGCGGCGCAGCAGCTCGGCGTCGGCGAGCGGACTGTCGGTGACGGGAATGACGGGCACCCTCATTCGACCCTGGCAGTGGCGGAGCGGCCATTCTGCGATGCCTGCAGGACGGACGCCAGCTCCACCAGCTGGACGAATTCGCCGCGCAGGCCGAAGGGGTCCTCGCCGCGGGCGCCACGGGCCAGCTCGGCGCTGTCCGCCATGCTGAAGTCGCCGGTGTACTGGCCGCCCTTGAGCTGCTGGGCGAACGCCGCCACCGCCGCGGCGAAGCGCAGGTCCTCGCTGGCCTGGGCGATCGCTCGCGGCGCTTCGGCGAGCACCGGCACCTCCAGCAGGCGGCTGCGTTCCGCCTCCGGCGCCTTGTAGCGGATGCGCAGCCAGGCCAGCTCTTGGCTGTCGTTCTCCGTCATCCTGGCCGGCTGGTAGCGCAGCGGCTCCAGCCAGCCACGGGCGCCCGCCGGGACGATCTCGTAGAGCGCGGTCACCGTGTGCCCGGCCCCGACCTCCCCGGCATCCACCTTGTCGTTGGCGAAGTCCTCGCGGCGTAGCTGACGGTTCTCGTAGCCGAGCAGGCGGTATTCGCTGACCCAGGCGGGGTTGAACTCGATCTGTAGCTTGACGTCGCGGGCCACGGTGGCCAGGGTGGAGCTGAGCTGCTCCACTAGCACCTTGCGCGCCTCGCGCAGGTTGTCGATGTAGGCGTAGTTGCCGTCGCCGGCATCGGCCAGCTGCTCCATCAGCTGCTCGTTGTAGTTGCCGGTACCGAAGCCCAGGGTGGTCAGCGACACCCCGCTGCGCCGCTGACTGGTAACCAGTTGCTTGAGACTCTCGAAGTCGCTGGTACCGACGTTGAAGTCGCCGTCGGTGGCCAGCAGGATGCGATTGATGCCGCCGGCGATGAAACCCTGGCGGGCCTGCTGGTAAGCCAGCTGGATGCCCGCCTCGCCGACCGTGGCGCCGCCGGCGCTCAGCTCCTCGATGGCCGCGCGGATCCTGGCTTTGTCGCGTCCCGAGGTGGGGGCGAGCACCAGCCGCGAGTCGCCGGCGTAGGTCACCAGGGATACCCGGTCCTCTTCGCGCAGCTGCTCGACCAGCAGGCCCAAGGTGGCCTTGACCAGCGGCAGGCCCTCGGGGCGCTCCATGGAGCCGGAGACATCCACCAGGAACACCAGGTTGGCCGGCGGCAGCTCCTCCACCCGGCGATCGGAGGCCTTGATGGCGATGCGCAGCAGGCGGGTCTCGGGGTTCCAGGGAGTCACCGCCAGCTCGGTGCTCACCCCGAAGGGCGCGTCACCCTTGGGCAGCGGATAGGCGTAGGGGAAGTAGTTGACCATCTCCTCCAGGCGCACCGCCTCGGCCGGTGGCAGCCGGCCGCTGTCGAGGAAGCGCCGCACGTTGGCATAGGCGCCGGTGTCCACGTCGGTGCTGAAGGTGGACACCGGCGCCTCGGCCACCGCCTGCACCGGGTTGTCGGCGAAGCGCTGGTAGCGTTCGCGCCCCTCGTCGCGGTAATGGCTCGGCAGCCGTTCGGCCCTGGGCGCCGGCATCACCGTGGGCATGGCGGCCAGCGGCACGCGGGCGGCGAGCCTGGCCTTGCCGGCAGCCAGGGCGCGGCTCTGCGCCTTCTGCTGGACGGCGGCCTCTTCACGCGGCGGCTCGGCCGGTGGCTGACTGCAGGCGATCAGGGCCAGCGATAGGACACAAAGCAGTGGCGGGCGAAGCGGGGTGGGCAGCATGGCGTCTCTCCTGGGCGAAGCATCCCTTTCGCCCAGGTAGACGGAGCCACGCGGCGATCCGGGTTAAGCGACTTCCTGGCAGAGCTGCCCGGCGAGCATGCCGAGAGTCATCAGTGCCCGTTCCGCCTCGCGGTTCCAGGGAATGCCGCAGTTCATCCGCATGCAGTGGTTGAACTGCTCGGTGTTGCTGAAGATCAGCCCCGGGGCAATGCTGATGCCTTGGTCCAGGGCACGCACGTGCAGCTCCTTGGTGTTGACCCGCGCAGGCAGGCTGACCCAGAGGATGAAACCGCCCTTCGGCCGGGTGATCTGGGTGCCGTCCGGGAAGTACTGCTGCACCGCCAGCTGGAAGGCGGTGAGATTCTTGCGGTACTCCTGGCGGATGTAGCGCAGGTGGCGGTCGTAGCCGCCGTTCTCCAGGTAGGCGGCCACCGCCATCTGGGTCACGCTGCACGCCGAGTGGGTGCTGAAGGTCTGCAGGCGCTGGATCTCCGCCTGGTACTTGCCAGCGATGATCCAGCCGATGCGCACCCCGGGCGAGAGGGTCTTGGAGAAGCTCGAGCAGTACACCACCCTTCCTTCGCGGTCCTGGGACTTGAGGGCCTTGGTGGTGCCCTGCTCGAACAGCAGCTCGCCGTAGATGTCGTCCTCGACGATCTGGATGTCGAAGTCCCGGGCCAGGCTCAGCAGCTGCTTCTGGCGCTCCTCGGGGATGGTCCCGCCGAGCGGGTTGGACAGGCGCGCGGTGAGCACCAGGGCCTTGATCGGCCACTGGTTGGCGGCCAACTGCAGGGCCTCCAGGCTGATCCCGGTGGCTGGATCGCAGGGAATCTCGATGACCTTGAGGCCAAGCAGGTCGGCCAGCTGCAGCAGGCCGTAGTAGGTCGGCGACTCGGTGGCGATCAGATCTCCCGGCTTGGTCAGCACGCGCAGGGACATCTGCAGGGCATCCACGCAGCCGTGGGTGATCACCACCTCGGCCGGGTCCACCACCACCCCGGCGTCGCGCATGCGGATCGCCACCTGACGGCGCAGCGGCTCGTAGCCCGGGCTGAACATGTAGCTGAAGGCCCGCGGACTCTGGAAGCGGGTGACCTTGGCGAGCTGCTGGTGCAGGGCGCGCACCGGCAGATACTCGACGTGGGGCACCGCGGCGCCCAGGGGGAACACGCCCTCGCGGCGCGACTCGGCGAGCACCTGGTTGATGATGCTGCTGCGGGTCACCAGGCTGGGCCGCTCCACCCGGGCGATGTCGGGGGTGGGCGCGGTCAGCGCCGGGGTCTGGTGCACGTAGAAGCCGGACTGCGGGCGGGCGCGGATCAGCCCTTGGTCCTCCAAGCTGGCATAGGCCTGCAGCACGG
This sequence comes from Pseudomonas thermotolerans DSM 14292, assembly GCF_000364625.1. Classification (GTDB taxonomy): domain Bacteria; phylum Pseudomonadota; class Gammaproteobacteria; order Pseudomonadales; family Pseudomonadaceae; genus Aquipseudomonas; species Aquipseudomonas thermotolerans. The sequence continues at coordinate 60,927 of NZ_KB822614.1, read as the reverse complement.
TGGCATGGCTGACGCTCAACTGCTGGCTCAGTTTGCGCACCGAGGGTACACGCTCGCCGGGCTGATAGACGCCGCGGCGGATGTCATCAGCCAGTTGCTGGGCGATGCGCTGATAGAGCAACAGATTGGTCATGCCTGCCTCCCTTAGGTTCGTGAACCATAACAGTAGACGACGACTCATCAATTGTACCGGTACAGTCACTCGAATAGTCGGCGACACAGAACAGATCCGCCAAATACCGATTGGCTCTAACGGCGGCAGACAGGGAATCCGCAGGTTCGTTCAGGGTGCCGGGGCATTGCCGCGTGCCCAGCGCGGCAGCACGGCGAGGAAGTTGTCCCGCGCCACCTTGCGCGCCACCCCCTCCGGAAGCGCATCGAGGAAGGCGTCGAAGGCGCCGAGCTGCTCGCCCAGGCCGTCGAAGCTGCCCACTACGTCCGAGCCGATCATGAAGCGCCCGGAATGGCGGCGGACCAGAGCCAGCCAGTCGGGATCGGGCTTGCCCTCTTCGTCCAGCAGGTAGGGACGCAGCACCGTCCAGGACAGGTCGATGTAGAGGTTCGGATAGTCGTCCAGCAGGCGCGTCAGGACCGGCAGCAGAAAGTCCAGGCGCTTCTGGTGACGGTGGATCTCCATGCTGGTGCCGGCGTGGGCCCAGATGAAGCGCACATGGGGATGGTTGCGCAGTGGCTCCTCGATCTCGTGCAGGTACAGCGGGTTGCGCTCGCGCTTGGAGGTGATGTTGGAATGCAGCAGCACCGGCAGATCGTGCTCGGCGGCCAGGTGGTAGATCCGCGCCATGGCCTCGTTGTTGGCCCGCGGGGTGTCGCCCTCGGTCAGCGAGGTGAGGTCATCGTGGCGGGTGAACACCTCGCCGATGCCCTGCCAGAGCCCCGGTTCCAGCTCCAGCATGCGGCGGATGTGGGCGTCGGAGTTCTTGTCGTTGGGGTTGAAGCCGGACAGAAAGGGATGGAAGCGCCTGCGCTGCTCCGCCGGCAACCGCTTGACCGCCGCGGCGACCAGCACGTCGGTGGCGCTGTACCAGTAGGCCGCGGCATCGTCGCCGGCGTAGTAGCGCGGGCGCTTGGGCTCGTCCTCGTGCCACTTCTTGGCTACCGGAATGCCGGCGAGCATCACGTGGTCGACCCGGTTGCGCGCCATGCTGGCCAGCAGCTCGTCCATGCCGGCACTTTCCTGGAAGAAGTCCACGTAGTGCAGGTGGGCGTCGCTGTAGCGGTAGTCACGCGCCGCGGCGGCGCCGGCGAGCAACAGGGCGGCCAGCACGAGACAGGAACGGATGGCGGGCACGGGATCCTCCTGGGCTTCGGACAGTGGTAGACCCCACAGCGGCTCCGGGGTTCAGCTTCCGCGCCTGTCGGAATCGCTGGTGGAAGCGTATCCTTGGAGCACTGGCACGGAGCTGTCGATGCTGCGCATGCTTCGTTACTACCTAGCCCCTTTCCTGCTGCTCGCGGTGCTCGGCGCATCGGCGGAGGAACGTCTGGTCTACCCCCTGCACCAGCGCGGCGAGAGTCCGGAGATCTACCCGATCGAGCTGCTCCGCCTGGCCTTGGCCAGGAGCGGCAGCGACTACCGACTGGAACCCACGCCGGAGCCCATGACGCCGATCCGCGCTCGCCATTCACTGGCGCACAACGACGGCCGTGTGCAGGTGATCTGGACCATGACCACCCGGGAGAACGAAGAACGCCTGCAGCCAGTGCGCATCCCCATCTACAAGGGCCTGATCGGCTGGCGGATCTGCCTGCTGCGCGGCGACAACCCCGAGCGGCTCGCCCACGTGTACGGCCGCGAGGACCTGCAGTCCTTCAGCATCGGCCAGCGCCAGGGCTGGCCGGACACCTCGATCCTCCGTGCCAACGGCTTCGAGGTGCGCACCAGTAACAGCTACACCGGGCTGTTCGGCATGCTGGCCGCCGGGCGCTTCGACCTCTTCCCCCGCGAGGCGGTGCTGGTTCGTCAGGAGCAGCGGAACATGGCCCGCGAAGGCCTGCAGCTGGCCATCGACCCCTACCTGGTGCTGCACTACCCCAGCGCCTTCTACTACTTCACCGCGCGGCAGCGCCCGGAACTGGCGGAAACCATCCGCCGAGGTCTGGAGGCGGCGCTCGCCGACGGCAGCGCCGAGCGCCTGTTCCAGCAGCATTTCGGCGAGGCGCTGGCCAGCCTGCAGCTCGACAGGCGCCGGGTGATCGAGCTGGACAACCCGCTGCTGCCGCCCCTCCCCCTGGAACGCGAGGAGCTCTGGTACCGGCCGCGCGCACCGCAATAGCGCAACCGACGCCCCCGTTGGCGCAATGGCGCCCGCCTCGCCAGCGAGCAGATCACCACCAGCCTGGACGCCGAACTGGTGCCCGGCGCCGACGTGCGGCTCTCCACGCTGCCCTGAGCGGCGCCGCCTGGGCTAGGCTGGAAGCATCCACCTAGCCTAGGAGCCAGCATGATCCGCATCCGCACCGAAGCCGGCCTGCGCCACCGCATCGAGGTCGGCGACCACCTGCTGCACACCGACGTGCCGGCATCCCTCGGTGGCGAGGGCTCCGGTCCCGAGCCCCACGACCTGTTCGACTCCGCCCTCGGCGCCTGCAAGGCGCTGACCCTGATGCTCTACGCCCGCCAGCGCGGCCTGCCGCTGGATAGCCTGGAGGTGCGCGTCAGTCGCGACGACGGCCAGGAGCGCCAGGGCCTCTACCGCCTGACCGTGGAGCTGGAGCTGCATGGCGCGCTGGACGACGCGCAGCGCCAGCAGCTGCTGCGCATCGCCGACAAGTGCCCGGTGCACAAGCTGATGACCAGCACCGAGGTGCAGGTGGAAACTCGTCTGGGTGACGGCGCATGAACCGACCGCTGCTGATCCAGCCACGCCGCGAGAGCGTCGAGGGCCAGCCGATCCTGCGCCCGCTGCCCTCGGCGCACTGCCGCAGCGTCGGCCCTTTCGTGTTCTTCGACCACATGCTGGCCACCGACTACCCGCCCGGCAGCGGGGTGAACATCCGCCAGCACCCGCACATCGGCCTGTCCACCCTCACCTACCTGTTCGAAGGCGAGCTGCAGCACAAGGACAGCCTCGGTTCCGACCAGCGAGTGCAGCCCCGCGACGTCAGCTGGATGACCGCCGGGCATGGCGTCGCCCATGTCGAGCGCACCCCGGAGGCGCTGCGACGCAGCGGCTCGCGGCTGCACGGTCTGCAGGTCTGGCTGGCGCTGCCGGAGGCCGACGAGGACTGCGAACCCAGCTACAGCCACCTCCCGGCCGCCAGCCTGCCGGTCAGTGAGGCGCTGGGGGTGCGCATCCGCCTGATCGCCGGCCACGGCTTCTGCCTGCAGGCGCCGGTGCCGGTGCGCTCGCCGACCCTGTACGCCGAATTGCAACTGGAAAGCGGCGCCACCCAGCTGATCCCCGACGAGCACCGCGAGCGCGCCCTCTACCTGCTCGACGGAGAGGCCCTGCTGGACGACCAGCCGCTACCCCGCCACGGCCTGGTGGTACTGCCGCCGGGCGAAAGCTACACCCTGAGCGCCTGCACCGGCTGCTGGCTGGTGATGATCGGCGGCGAGCGCGTCGGCCCGCGGCGGATGAACTGGAACTTCGTCGCCAGCGATCCGGAGCGCATCGAGGAGGCACGGCGGCGCTGGGCACTCGGCGACTGGCCGAAGGTGCCGGGGGAAACCGAGCGGCTGGAGCTGCCGCGCTGAGGGCGGAGCCGGCCAGCGCCGGGCAAAGAAAACCCGCCGAAAAGGCGGGTTCTCCAGGCGCTTCCGGCGACTCAGGCCGAGAGTTCCACGAGCAGCTTGTTGAGCCGGCGTACGTACTCGGCCGGGTCCCTCAGGCTGTTGCCGGCGGCCAGCGCGGCTTGGTCGAAGAGGATGTGCGACAGCTCGCCGAAGCGCTCCTCGTCCTGTTCCTGGTCGAGCTTCTCGATCAACGGGTGACCGGGATTGAACTCGAAGATCGGCTTCGACTCCGGCACCTTCTGCCCGGTGGCCTCGAGAATCTGGCGCATCTGTAGACCGAGGTCCTGCTCGCCGATGGCGAGGATCGCCGGCGAGTCGGTCAGGCGGTGGGACACCCGCACCTCGGCCACCTCGTCGCCCAGAGCAGCCTTGAGACGCTCCACCAGCCCTTCCTTGGCCTTGGCGAGCTCCTCCTGAGCCTTCTTGTCCTCTTCCGAGTCCAGCTTGCCGAGGTCCAGGTCGCCACGGGCGACGTCAACGAACTGCTTGCCGTCGAACTCGGTGAGATAGCTCATCAGCCACTCGTCGATGCGGTCGGTGAGCAGCAGCACCTCGATGCCCTTCTTGCGGAACACCTCCAGGTGCGGGCTGTTCCTGATCTGCGAGTAGCTCTCGCCGGTGAGGTAGTAGATCTTGTCCTGGCCGTCCTTCGCCCGGCCCAGGTAGTCGCCCAGGGACACGCTCTGCTCGCCGGAGGCGTCATGGGTCGAGGCGAAGCGCAGCAGGCCGGCGATCTTCTCGCGGTTGGCGAAGTCCTCCGCCGGGCCTTCCTTGAGCACCTGGCCGAAGTTCTTCCAGAACTTCAGGTAGTCCTCGGGCTTGTCCTTGGCGAGCTTCTCCAGCATGTCCAGCACGCGCTTGGTCAGCGCCGACTTCATGGAGTCGATCACCGGGTCCTTCTGGAGGATCTCGCGGGAAACGTTCAGCGACAGGTCGTTGGAGTCCACCACGCCCTTGACGAAGCGCAGGTACAGCGGCAGGAACTGGTCGGCCTGGTCCATGATGAACACGCGCTGCACGTACAGCTTGAGGCCGCGTGGCGCCTCGCGGTGGTAGAGGTCGAAGGGCGCGCGGCCGGGGATGTAGAGCAGCGAGGTGTACTCCAGCTTGCCCTCGACCTTGTTGTGGCTCCAGGTCAGCGGGTTCTCGAAGTCGTGGGCGACGTGCTTGTAGAACTCCTGGTACTCCTCGTCCTTGATCTCGCCGCGCGGGCGAGTCCACAGCGCGCTGGCGCGGTTGACGGTCTCCCACTCGGGCTCGGCCGGCTTGTCCTTGTCATCGCCGAAATGTTCCTTGGGCAGCTCGATGGGCAGGGCGATGTGATCGGAGTACTTCTTGATGACGTTACGCAGGCGCCAGCCGTCGGCGAACTCCTCCTCGCCCGGTTTCAGGTGCAGGACGATGCGGGTGCCACGCTCGGGCTTGTCGATGGTCGCCACCTCGAACTCGCCCTCGCCTTTCGAAGCCCAGTGCACGCCCTCGCTGGCCGGCAGGCCAGCGCGGCGGGTGTAGACGTCGACGTGGTCAGCGACGATGAACGCCGAGTAGAAACCCACGCCGAACTGGCCGATCAGGTGGGCGTCCTTCTTCTGGTCGCCGGTGAGGTTCTTGAGGAATTCCGCGGTGCCGGACTTGGCGATGGTGCCGAGGTGGGCGATCACCTCGTCGCGGCTCATGCCGATGCCGTTGTCCTCGATGGTCAGGGTCTTGGCGGCCTTGTCGAACGACACGCGGATCTTCAGCTCGGCCCCGCCCTCCAGCAGCTCGGGCTTGGCCAGCGCTTCGAAACGCAGCTTGTCGGCGGCGTCGGAGGCGTTGGAAATCAGCTCGCGGAGGAAGATTTCCTTGTTCGAGTACAGGGAATGAATCATCAGGTGCAGCAGCTGCTTCACCTCAGTCTGGAAGCCCAGGGTCTGTTTTTGAGTCTCCACACTCATCGTCTGACTCCACTCGTTCGATAGCACGAACCGCGACTACGGCGGCGAATGTCTGGCAAGTGGGGGCTTTGGCTGGAATTTCAAGAGCTTGCCCGCCGTACGGACATCCAGACGGGGGCGGGCGGCGCGGCGTGAACCGCGCCGGAGGGCGGGCTCAGGGCTCGAGCAGCTCGATGCGGATGATCTCCCCGGGGGTCAGGGCGAAGCTGGCCTCCCCCGCCCCGCGGCCCAGGTTGCGGCGGATGACCACCCGGCCCTCAGCGTCCAGACCGGCGAAGCGGCCTTCGGCCTGGGCGCCGCGCTGGGTCTCCACGCGCATGGCGAGGTTCCGGTAGGTAGCCGGATCACCCTGCAGCAGGTCCAGGCTCAGGGGCCGGCGGGTGATCTTCGGTCGTTCGGGCTCGACCGCGGACGTCACCTCCAGCGTTCGGGGCGCCGGCTCGGCCGGCAGCGCCGGGTACTGATCGCCCTGCACCGCCCAGCCGCGCTTGCCCTTGCGCAGTTGCAGCGGCAGGCGCCGGGGCTTGCCGGCCACCTCGGCCTCCACCTGCAGGTCGAGGCTGCTGACCGGCAGGTTGACCGGCGGCAGCGCCTGCAGGCGCACCTGGCGGGTGGCGAAGCGCCGCTGCAGGTAGTCGGTGACCACGTATTCCAGGGTTTCCCGCGAATCGTAGCGGGTGTCCACCTTGCCGTTGCGATAGCGCAGGCGGTCGCTGAACAGCTCGATGCGGCCGGTCAGCGCGGTATGGAACTGAGGCGGCAGCACCAGGTGGAAGTCGCCCACCAGCTTGTTGGGAGCCACCGGCTCCAGCTGCAGGTGCAGGGTGTAGCCGCGAGTCAGGCGGCGCGCCTCGGGCAGGTCCTGCTCGGGCAGCAGCCAGCTGATCCGCACCTCCGGCTGCGGGCCGGGGTCCTGAGGCATCACGTCGACGCTGACCGGGCCATCCACCGGGTTCGGCAGGCGGATGCTGATCTCGCGGCGAGCGAAGAAGTCCTGGCCCTCGCGCAGACTGAGCACGCCGTCGATCAGCTCGCCGTACTGCGGCACGAAGGGCTGGCCATTGAGTTCGCCGTGCAGGCGGAAGTTCAGCTCGGCCGTCGCCTGCGCCTCGGGATGCAGCCAGCTGAGGTTGAGGATCGCTTCCAGGCGCTGGCTGTCACGGCTGGCCAGGAGGGTCAGACCGACCACCAGGGGGATGAAGCCCAGCGCACCGAGGACCACCGCCTTGCGCGCCACCCGCCAGTGGCGCAGGGCGAAGACCAGGTTGAGGGGCGGCAGCAGGCTGGCGATCCCCCACAGCAGGGCGGTGTCGAAGGCCAGCATGACCAGCCAGACCAGACCGGCGAGGATCAGCAGCAAACCACCGAGAATCAGCAAGGCATCCATGGAACATCCTTCTTCGCACGAAGCGCCGCTCCAGGCGCTTCCTCAGGGTTCGTCGACCTTGAAGTGGGCGCGGGCCGTGGCTATGGGCTCGGTCTGGTTGGTCTGCCAGGCGGTGATCGCCACGTTGGCGACCCGCCGGCCCTGACGCCAGACCTGGCACTGGGCATAGGTGTCACGATAATGGCCGGCTCGCAGGTAATCTATCGAGAAGTCGATGATTTTCGGCAAATGCGGGATACCCATGAACATCAGCAGGTGGAGCATCGCCGCATGCTCCATGAAGCCGGCGATCACCCCGCCGTGCAGCGCCGGGAGCATGGGGTTGCCGATGTTGTCGCGGTTGGCCGGCAGACGGAACACCATGTCGTCGCCGAGGCGCAGGCACTCGATGCCGATCAGCCGGGCATAGGGTGTCAGGCTGAGCAGCGCGTCGTAGTCGTTCTTCGCGTGGGCCTCGGCCACCAGCTTGTTGAGATCCACGTTCATTGCGCGCCTCCCTTGCCGCTCAGCTGGGCGCCCGGCTTGCCCATGCGCATGAAGGTGCCGACCACGTGGGCGATCGGCTGCGCTGGATCATCCTGGTAGGCATAGCCGCGGGTGAAGATCACGTTGGGGGTCACCCGGTAGCACTCGGCGAAGCCGTAGACGTCCTTGTGCGGCTCGGCCGGGTGCATGTAGTCGATGCGCAGGTCCAGGGTCGGGCAGACTTCGAAGTCCGGCAGCACGCAGACCGTGGAGATGCCGCAGGTGGTGTCCATGAGGGTGGTGATGGCGCCGCCGTGGATCACCCCGCTCTCCGGATTGCCGACGATCTGCGCGCTGTACGGCAGGCGCAGGGTCAGGCCACCGGCGTCGGCGTGGTGCACGCTCAGGCCGAGCACCTGGCAGTGCCGCAGGGCGACAAGAAAGCGCTGCGCTCGTTCGGCGATGGCGTTGTCGCTCATGAGCTTTTCCCTAACTGGTGGGTTGCGAGAGACTGCGCATGATACCTGTCGGAGTCGAAACCGGCACCGGCAGGCTCCGCACGGTCACGCTTTTTTCGGAACTTCCCTCCGACGTGCCGCTCCAACGAACACCATTTGGATCGTTACCACCGGAGAGTGATAGATGCGCAAATCCCTCAGCTATGCCCTGATTCTGACTGCCGGCCTGGGCCTCGCCGCCTGCGAGAAGAGCCCGGAAGAGAAGATGGAATCCGCCAAGGAATCCGCCTCGCAAGCCATCGAATCCGCCGGCGACGCCGCCCGTGAGGCTGGCGAAGCCATCCAGGAAAAAGCCCAGGAAGCCGGCTCGAGCCTTTCGCAGAAGGCCGAAGAAACTGGCCAGGCCATCCGCGAGAAGGCCTCCGACGCCGCCGACGCGACCCGGGAGGCCGTTCAGGACGCCCAGGAGGCCATGCAAAAAGAGTGATCCTGCCGCTCTCCAAGGACAAGACAAGGCCCGCCAGCGCGGGCCTTGTACTTTCCATCTCCCCCGCCCCTATCCCGTAAACGGCAGGGTGTTCCTACAGCCCAAGAACTACCGGGTGCCCCGCGCGCCATCCCCGGGCGACGCTGCTAGTTCTCGACTTTCTCGCGAGCCGGCTCGGCCTGTGTCGTAGGCGAATAGACCATCACCTCCAGTACCGCGGAATGAAACTCGCGGCGGTAGAGCACCAGCACCACCCCGGTGGTGGCCAGCATGAACAGCCAGGGGCTGATGAACCAGGCGAGGATCGCCATGCCGAAATAGTAGGAGCGCAGGCCCAGGTTGAACTGGTTGGCAGCCATCGAGATGACCCGCGCAGCGCGCTCGGCGAAGGCCCGGCGTTCCTGCTCGGTGACGTGGCGCTCGCCGATCATCGGCGCCGAACCCACCAGCACCGCGGCGAAGTTGTACTGGCGCATGCACCAGCTGAAGGTGAAGAAGGCATAGACGAACACCACCGCCAGACAGAGCAGCTTGATCTCCGAGAGGCTGCGCGAGGCCGGCTGCACGAACGGTAGGTCGGCGAGCAGCGACACCGCACGCTCCGAGGCGCCCAGCAGGGTCAGGATGCCGGCGAGAATGATCAGGGTGCTGGAGGCGAAGAAGGAAGCGTTACGCTCCAGGTTGCCGATCACGTTGGCGTCGGCGATGCGGTTGTCACGCAGCATCAGGCGGCGCATCCAGTCCTCGCGGTAGAGGTGCAGGACGCTGGCCAGACAGGGGGTGTCCCGGCCCTTCCAGATCGCGTAGCGGGTATAGCCGAGCCACCAGGCCAAGAACCACAGCGCTGCCAGAAGATTCTCGTCAAACGCGATCATACCCACTCCTTGCAAAGATCCAGGCGATTATAGCCAGCAGCTCTATGAAGGCCGTATGAGCGCTGCGGTCACCACCGTTCGACCGGCACGTTTTCCTCCCCTGAAAACGCGACACCCTGCGCAGGGAACCCCCGCCCAGGGTGTGCTGGCCTGGCCGCCACCACGTAGGCAGCCGCCAGGCAAAAGGCCATGACTCAGACCAGACGAGCCTGGGGCTTACCCAGGGCGCGATCGACCATCGCAGCCACGCCCAGCGTCAGCAGCACCGGCACCAGCCAGCCGAGGCTCTGGCCGGCCAGCGGCAGACGACCGAAGGCTTCCGGCACCAGTTGCGAGAAGCCGGCGGCGGAGAGGCCATCGGCGATACCGAACACTAGGGTCACCGCCATCACTGGGACGAAGATCCGCGGCGTGGACACCCACAGGCGGTCCGCCAGGCTCAGCGCCACCAGCACGATGGCTAGCGGATAGAGGCCGACCAGCACCGGAACCGAGACGGCGATCAGCTGGGTCAGGCCCTGGTTGGCCACCGCCATACTGAACAGGGTCAGGACGATCACCACGCTCTTGTAGGAGACGTTCAGCAACGCGCTGAAGAACTCGCCGCAGGCCGCCATCAACCCCACGCCGGTGGTCAGGCAGGCCAGGGTGATGACGATGGCCAGCAGCACCAGGCCGACGCTACCGAAGGTGTGCTGTACGTAGATGGTGAGTATCTGCCCGCCGTTCTGCGCCCCGGCGGCCAGCTCCTGGCTGGTGGCGCCGAGGTAGAACAGCGACAGGTAGACCAGCGACAGGCCAATGGCGGCGATGATCCCGGCGATCACCGAGTAACGGGTGATCAGGCCCGGCTCCGTCACGCCACGGTCACGAATCGCGGCGGCGATCACGATGCCGAACACCAGCGCACCTAGCGCATCCATGGTCAGATAGCCCTGCAGGAAGCCCTGGGTCAGAGGGTCGGCCTGGTAGTCGCCGACCGCCGCACCGATCTCGCCGGCCGGGGCGAACAGCGCGGCGAAACCGAGCACCAGAAGCGCGGCGATGAGTACCGGGGTGATCACCTTGCCGACCCGGTCGAGCAGGCGGCCGGGATTGAGCACCAGAAACAGCACCGCGGCGAAATAGACCAGGGTGTAGATGAACATCACCAGCGGGTCCTGGCCAGTGAAGGGCACTATGCCGATCTCGAAGGACACCACGGCGGTGCGCGGGGTGGCGAACAGCGGACCGATGGCCAGGTAGACCGCCACCGCCAGGACGATGCCGGCAACCTTGCCGATCGGCGCGGTGAGCGCCGGCATGCCGCCGCCGACCCGGGCCAAGGCCACCACGGTGAGCAGAGGCAGGCCGACGCCGGTAAGCAGGAAGCCGAAGGCCGCCTGGCCAAGATTGTCGCCCGCGGCCATACCGGCGCTGGGCGGGAAGATGATGTTGCCCGCCCCCAGGAAGAGGGCAAAGGTCATGAACCCCAGAGCCAGCAGGTCCAGGCTTTTCAAACGAGTCATAGAGGGGAATACCGCTTGCAGAAGGACATTGAGGTTGGAATTTCCCTGTGGGTTGGGGAAAAACGTCGACCGCTCGTGTGGAGCGAATCTCTGAAAGCGCGTACCCACCCTTTTGAGGTTTCGACGCGAAATTCGGGCAGAGTAACCAAACGCGCAGGTCACGCAACACTGACGGCAGTCCGTCTGTCCGATAACGGCAAGGTTGTGTCGCCTAAACGCAAGCCCACCCTACCCCGCCCATGAATGGCCCGACCGCAGGTCGGTGGTCAGCGAACCGTTGCGCAGGAAGACGAAGGCCACCCCTGGGGGTGGCCTTCGTGGTTTCTTACATCAAGCCGCCTCAGGCGTTCTTGACTTGCCAGCCGGTAACTTCGGCCAGCGCCTTGCCGATGTCGGCCAGGGAGCGCACGGTCTTCACGCCGGCGTCCTGCAGGGCGGCGAACTTCTCGTCCGCAGTCCCCTTGCCACCGGAGATGATCGCACCGGCGTGGCCCATGCGCTTGCCGGGCGGGGCGGTGACGCCAGCGATGTAGGACACCACCGGCTTGGTCACGTTGGCCTTGATGAAGGCCGCAGCCTCTTCCTCGGCGCTGCCACCGATCTCGCCGATCATCACGATGGCTTCGGTAGCCGGGTCTTCCTGGAACAGCTTGAGGATGTCGATGAAGTTGGAGCCCGGGATCGGGTCGCCACCGATACCCACGCAGGTGGACTGGCCGAAGCCAGCGTCGGTGGTCTGCTTCACGGCTTCGTAGGTCAGGGTGCCGGAACGCGACACGATGCCGACCTTGCCCGGCAGATGGATGTGACCGGGCATGATGCCGATCTTGCATTCGCCGGGAGTGATCACGCCCGGGCAGTTCGGGCCGATCAGGCGTACACCCAGCTCGTCGCACTTGATCTTGGCTTCTAGCATGTCGAGGGTCGGGATGCCCTCGGTGATGCAGACGATCAGCTTGATGCCGCCGAACGCCGCTTCCAGGATGGAATCCTTGCAGAACGGAGCCGGTACGTAGATCACCGAAGCATCGGCGCCGGTGGCTTCGACGGCTTCCTTGACGGTGTCGAACACCGGCAGGCCCAGATGGGTGGTGCCGCCCTTGCCGGGAGTCACGCCGCCAACCATCTTGGTGCCGTAGGCGATGGCCTGTTCGCTGTGGAAGGTGCCCTGGGAACCGGTGAAGCCCTGGCAGATGACCTTGGTGTCTTTGTTGATCAGGATGCTCATTACTTGCCCTCCGCGGCCTTGACGACCTGCTGGGCAGCGTCGGTCAGGCTGGTCGCCGCGATGATGTTCAGACCACTTTCGGCCAGGACCTTGGCGCCCAGGTCGGCGTTGTTGCCTTCCAGACGGACCACCACCGGCACCTTGACGCCGACTTCCTTAACAGCGCCGATGATGCCTTCGGCGATCATGTCGCAGCGGACGATGCCGCCGAAGATGTTCACCAGAACGGCCTTAACGTTGCTGTCGGAGAGGATGATCTTGAACGCTTCGGTCACACGCTCCTTGGTAGCGCCGCCGCCCACGTCGAGGAAGTTGGCCGGCTTGCCGCCGTGCAGGTTGACGATGTCCATGGTGCCCATGGCCAGGCCGGCACCGTTGACCATGCAACCGATGTTGCCGTCCAGCGCCACGTAGTTCAGCTCCCACTTCTGGGCGTGGGCTTCGCGCGGGTCGTCCTGGGACGGGTCGTGCATGGCGCGCAGCTTGGGCTGACGGTACAGGGCGTTGCCGTCGATGTTGATCTTGGCATCCAGGCAGTGCAGGTTGCCGTCCTTCTTGATCACCAGCGGGTTGATCTCGAGCAGCGCCAGGTCATAGTCCTGGAACAGCTTGGCCAGGCCGGTGAAGATGTGCACGAACTGCTTCACCTGGTCGCCCTTCAGGCCCAGCTTGAAGGCCAGCTCGCGGCCCTGGAACGGCTGGGCGCCGACCAGCGGGTCGATGGTGGCCTTGAGAATCTTCTCGGGGGTTTCGTGAGCGACCTTCTCGATCTCCACGCCGCCCTCGGTGGATGCCATGAACACGATGCGACGGCTGGAGCGGTCGACCACGGCGCCGAGGTACAGCTCCTTGTCGATGTCGGTGCAGGCCTCCACCAGGATCTTGCTGACCGGCTGGCCGTTGGCGTCGGTCTGGTAGGTCACCAGGCGCTTGCCCAGCCAGTTGGCGGCAAAGGCCTTGGCCTCTTCCCGGCTCTTGACCAGCTTCACGCCGCCCGCCTTGCCGCGGCCACCGGCGTGGACCTGGGCCTTCACGACCCATTCGCTGCCGCCGATCTTGTCGCAGGCTTCCGCTGCTTCTTCCGGGGTGTCCACGGCAAAGCCCTTGGATACGGGCAGGCCGTATTCAGCGAACAGCTGCTTACCCTGATACTCGTGGAGATTCATGCTTGTCTACCGTCTTCGTTTAGGTATTGCGCATTTCGACGCTGCATTGGGAATGCCGCGCCACCTGTGACTGCTGAGCGCAGTCCGGCGGACTTTCCGCGGTGGGCCAACCGGCCCACGACGGGCACCCCGCCGTGGTTTTCTTCTTTATGTCGAGTCGCTCGTGGACGGTAGTCACGGGCGGGCCACAGGGCCCGCCGTCGGCGCCGCGCCACGGCGGCTTCTTTTAGCGCTTCTTGCGGTTGGCAATGTGGATGGCCTGGCCATTCACAGCCAGTGCTGCTTCATGCAGCGCTTCGGACAGCGTCGGGTGCGAGAACACCATCATGCCGAGGTCTTCGGCACTGGTACCGAATTCCATGGCGATGGCGCCCTGCTGGACCAGTTCGGCAGCGCTCGGGCCGATCACATGGACGCCCAGCACGCGGTCGGTCTTGGCATCGGCGATGACCTTGACGAAGCCACTGGTGTCGTTGGCTGCCATGGCACGGCCGCTGGCTGCGAACGGGAAGGTACCGACGTTGATCTCGACACCTTCGGCCTTGAGCTGCTGCTCGGTCTTGCCGACCCAGGCGATTTCCGGGTGGGTGTAGATGACCGCCGGGATCAGGTCGTAGTTCATCTGGGCCTTGTGGCCGGCGATGCGCTCGGCAACCATCACGCCCTCTTCCGAGGCCTTGTGGGCCAGCATGGCGCCGCGCACCACGTCACCGATGGCGTAGACGCCCGGCACGCTAGTGGCGCAGTAGTCATCGACGTAGATGTAGCCGCGCTCGTCGAGGGTAACACCGCTGTCTGCAGCCAGCAGGTCGGTGGTCACCGGACGACGACCGACAGCGACGATCAGCTTGTCGAAGGTCATCTTCTGCTCGCCGTTGGCGTCGCTGAAGGTGACGGTGACCTGCTTTTTCTTCACCTCGGTGGCGGTGACGCGGGCTCCCAGGCGGATGTCCAGCCCCTGCTTGCTGAGGATCTTCAAGGCTTCCTTGGCGATCTGCTCGTCGGCGGCCGGCAGGAACTTGTCCAGGGCCTCGATGACGGTCACCTCGGCACCCAGGCGGGCCCACACGGAACCCAGCTCCAGGCCGATCACGCCGGCGCCGATGACGCCCAGCTTCTTCGGAACGCTCTGGAATTCCAGGGCACCGGTGGAGTCGACGATCACGTCCTGGTCAACCGGAGCCGGCGGGATTTCCACCGGCTTGGAGCCGGAGGCGATGATCACGTTCTCGGCCTCAAGGATCTGGGTCTTGCCATCCAGGCCGGTGACTTCCACCTGCTTGTTGGCCAGCAGCTTGCCGTGGCCTTCCACCAGGGTCACGCCGTTGGCCTTGAACAGCGCGCCGATGCCGCCGGTCAGGTTCTTAACGATCTGCGCCTTGCGGGCGATCATCGCCGGCACGTCGATGCTCACGCCCTTGGCTTCGATGCCGTGGACTTTGAAGCCCTCGATGGCCTCGTGGTACTTGTAGGAGCTGTCCAGCAACGCCTTGGAGGGGATGCAGCCCACGTTCAGACAGGTACCACCCAGGGCGACCTTGCCATCCTTGCCCTGGTACTTCTCGATACAGGCGGTCTTCAGGCCGAGTTGGGCAGCCTTGATCGCGGCCACATAGCCGCCTGGGCCGGCACCGATGACTACCACGTCGAATTTCTGGGTCATAACTGATTCCTTCTCGAATGGAGCGGACGGCCCCTCGTGGGGGCCGCCGTGGAGAAACGCCGGATGGAAGCGAAGCTTCTTAGATATCCAGCAGCAGACGAGCCGGATCTTCCAGCAGGTCTTTCATGGTAACCAGGAAGGTCACGGCTTCCTTACCATCGATCAGGCGGTGGTCGTAGGACAGCGCCAGATACATCATCGGCAGGATCACCACCTGGCCGTTCACGGCCATCGGGCGCTCCTGGATTTTGTGCATGCCTAGGATGGCGGTCTGCGGCGGGTTGACGATCGGGGTGGAAAGCAGCGAACCGAACACGCCGCCATTGGAGATGGTGAAGGTACCGCCGGTCATGTCCTCAATGGTCAGCTTGCCTTCACGGGCCTTCTTGCCGAAGTTGGCGATGCCTGCTTCGATCTCGGCCAGGCTCATGAGCTCGGCGTTGCGCAGTACCGGCACCACCAGGCCACGGTCGCTGGACACGGCCACACCGATATCCTGGTAGCCGTGGTAGACGATGTCGTTGCCATCGATCGAGGCGTTCACCCCCGGCTGACGCTTCAGCGCTTCCACCGCGGCCTTGACGAAGAAGGACATGAAGCCCAGGCGCACGCCGTTGTGGGTCTTCTCGAAGAGATCCTTGTACTTGGCGCGCAAGTCCATGATCGGCTTCATGTTGACCTCGTTGAAGGTGGTCAGCATGGCCATGGAGGACTGGGCCTCCACCAGGCGCTCGGCGATCTTGGCGCGCAGACGGGTCATCGGCACGCGCTTCTCGACACGGTCGCCGGCGGCGAACACCGGAGCCTCGGCAGCCGGGGTGACCGGCTTGGCGGCCGGGGCCGGGGCGGCCTTCTTGGCTTCGATGGCAGCCAGCACGTCTTCCTTGGTCACCCGGCCACCCTTGCCAGTGCCGGCGATGCTGTTCGGGTCGATACCGCTCTCCTCGGCCAACTTGCGGGCGGCCGGCGAGAGGATGGCGTCTTCAGCCGCGGCCGCGGGAGCCGCCGCCGGGGCAGCCGGAGCGGCAGCAGCGGCCGGGGCGGCAGCCGGAGCAGCGGCGGCGACCGCGCCTTCGTTCAGACGGCCCAGCAGTTCGCCGCTGAGCACGGTATCGCCTTCGTTCTTGATGATCTCGGCGAGCACGCCGTCGGCCTCAGCGAGAACCTCCATCACCACCTTGTCAGTTTCGATGTCGACGATCAGTTCGTCGCGCTTGACTGCGTCGCCCGGCTTCTTGTGCCAAGTGGCAACGGTGCCGTCGGCAACCGATTCGGGGAAGGTCGGGGCTTTGATCTCGATAGCCATTATGTGGGTTCCTTAAATTCGGTTCTGACCGGGGGACGGCACCTGCCCTCCCCCAAGTGAAGGCGTTAAACAGTAAAGGCGTCCTGCAGGAGTTTTTCCTGCTGCTCCGCGTGCATCGAGGGGTAACCGCAAGCCGGCGCCGCCGAAGCCTCGCGACCGGCGTACTGCAGGAGCAGATCCTTCTTGTGCGCGGTGGCGACACGCCGCATGTGGTGCTGGCTGCAGTACCAGGCGCCCTGGTTCATCGGCTCTTCCTGACACCAGACGATGTGCTTGAGGTTCTTGTACGGCGCCAGCGCTTCGGCGAGGTCCTCTTCCGGGAACGGATAGAGCTGCTCGATGCGCACGATGGCGACGTCGTCGCGCCCCTCGGCACGGCGCTTGGCCAGCAGGTCGTAGTAGACCTTGCCGCTGCACAGGATCAGACGCTCGACCTTCTTCGGATCGACCGGATCGATCTCGCCGATGACGGTCTGGAACGAACCCTCGGCCAGATCCTCCAGGGTCGACACGGCCAGCGGGTGGCGCAGCAGCGACTTCGGCGACAGCACCACCAGAGGTTTGCGCAGCGGGCGGATCACCTGGCGACGCAGCATGTGGTAGACCTGCGCCGGGGTGGTCGGCACGCAAACCTGCATGTTGTGCTCGGCGCACAGCTGCAGATAGCGCTCCAGACGGGCCGAGCTGTGTTCCGGGCCCTGCCCTTCATAGCCGTGCGGCAGCAGCATGGTCAGGCCGCACAGACGCCCCCACTTGTGCTCACCGCTGGAGATGAACTGGTCGATCACCACTTGAGCGCCGTTGGCGAAGTCGCCGAACTGGGCTTCCCAGATCACCAGCGCGTTCGGAGTGGTGGTCGCGTAGCCGTATTCGAAGGCCAACACGGCTTCTTCGGAGAGGAAGGAGTCGTACAGCTCGAACTTCGGCTGCCCCGGGAACAGGTTCTTCAGCGGAATGTAGGTACTGCCGTCCTTCTGGTTGTGCAGCTGGGCATGGCGATGCGAGAAGGTGCCGCGGCCGATGTCCTGGCCGGTCATGCGCACCGGGTGGCCTTCGAACAGCAGGGTCGCGTAGGCCAGGTTCTCGGCATAGCCCCAGTTGATCGGCATGCCGCCGGCGGTCATCTTGGCGCGGTCTTCCATCACCTTGGCGACCTGGCGCTGCAGCACGAAGCCTTCCGGGATTTCCAACAGCTTGCCGGCCAGATCCTGCAGAGTCTTCAGGTCGAAGCGGGTATCGTGGCGCGCGGTCCAGGTGTGCCCCAGGTAGGGACGCCAGTCGACGAACAGCGCCTTGTTCGGCTCCTTGACCAGGCTCTTCACCACGTGCAGGCCGTTGTCCAGAGCGTCGCGGTACTCGTTGACCTTGGCCTCGACGTCCGCCTGGCTCAGGGTGCCGCGCTGGATCAGCAGGTCGGCGTACAGCTCGCGGGTGGTGCGCTGCTTGGCGATCTTCTGATACATCAGCGGCTGGGTGCCGCTCGGCTCGTCGGCCTCGTTGTGGCCGCGACGGCGGTAGCAGACCAGGTCGATCACCACGTCACGCTTGAACTGCATGCGGTAGTCGACGGCCAGCTGGGTGACGAACAGCACGGCTTCCGGGTCGTCGCCGTTCACGTGGAAGATCGGCGCCTGGATCATCTTCGCCACGTCGGTGCAGTACTCGGTGGAACGCGAGTCCTGCGGGTTGCTGGTGGTGAAGCCGACCTGGTTGTTGATCACGATGTGGATGGTACCGCCGGTCCGGTAGCCGCGGGTCTGCGACATCTGGAAGGTTTCCATCACAACGCCCTGGCCGGCGAAGGCCGCGTCGCCGTGGATAGAGATCGGCACCACCTTGTCGCCGGTGGCATCGTTGCGGCGGTCCTGACGGGCGCGCACCGACCCCTCGACCACCGGGGAAACGATTTCCAGGTGGGACGGGTTGAAGGCCAGCGCCAGGTGGACTTCCCCACCGCGGGTCATGACGTTGGAGGAGAAGCCCTGGTGATACTTCACGTCACCGGAGGACAGACCCTCGACCTTCTTGCCCTCGAACTCGTCGAACAGGTCGCGCGGGTTCTTGCCGAAAGTGTTGACCAGCACGTTCAGACGGCCGCGGTGGGCCATGCCGATGACGATCTCCTGGGTGCCGTAGGAGCCGCTGCGCTGGATGATCTCGTCGAGCATCGGGATCAGGCTTTCGCCGCCTTCGAGACCGAAGCGCTTGGTGCCCGGGTACTTGGTCCCCAGGTACTTCTCCAGGCCCTCGGCCGCGGTCAGGCGCTCGAGGACGTGGACCTGCACCTCAGGAGAGAACGCCGGACGGCCGCGCACGCTTTCCAAGCGCTGCTGGAACCACTTGCGCTGCTCGGAATCGACGATGTGGGTGAACTCGGCACCGATGGTGCGACAGTATGTCTCTTGCAGGGCCTGGTGGATTTCCCGCAGAGTCGCCTCCTCCTTGCCGATGTAGAGTTCACCGGTGCGGAAGGTGGTGTCGAGGTCTGCGTCGGTCAGGCCGTAGTGATGGATGCTCAGATCATCCGGCACAGGACGCTGCCAGAGGCCGAGGGGGTCGAGTTGGGCGGCCTGATGGCCACGCATGCGGAACGCCTGGATCAGGCGGAGAACCTCGACCTGCTTCTTCTCGTGCTCGGTGCTGACGCTACTGGCGGAGACGGGCTGGGCACGACGCTGGTTCTTGGCCAGCAGGACGAAGTGATCGCGGATGGTGGAGTGGGAAACATCGTTCGCCACGTTGCCGTCGGCGGGCAGTTTCTGGAAGTAGGTCCGCCATTCTTCTGGCACAGCGTTCGGATCGTGCAGGTAGAGCTCGTAGAGCTCTTCCACATATGCAGCGTTGCCACCCGAAAGGTGGGCGCTTTTCCACATGCGCTGCATCACGCTTTCTTGCATGCTTGGTCACCCTCGATAAGGGGCCACCACCGGCGTGGAAACCGCATCAGCTTTAGAAGTCCTTGGTCAGCGACTCGGGTAAAGCCACTTCGGATCCCGCAGATAGTCCGGGTACCAGCCCGGATGCCCCTGCTGGTCTTCGTTTTTCAAGTTGGAACCGCCGCTTTGTGGGCCGCGGTTCGCCTAAAACCACGGCGCCGGTTTAGGCCGACGCCGCGGGTACAGCTCTTGCGGTCGATCAGGTACCGCTCTGCAGCAGCATGTTGCGGATGTGACCGATTGCCTTGGTCGGGTTCAGGCCTTTCGGGCAGACGTTCACGCAGTTCATGATGCCGCGGCAACGGAACACGCTGAACGGGTCATCCAGCGAGGCCAGACGCTCCTCGGTCTTGGTATCGCGGCTGTCAGCCAGGAAACGGTAGGCCTGCAACAGCGCGGCGGGACCGAGGAACTTATCCGGGTTCCACCAGAAGGACGGGCAGGAGGTCGAGCAGCAAGCGCACAGGATGCACTCGTACAGACCGTCCAGCTTCTCGCGCTCTTCCGGCGACTGCAGACGCTCGATGGCCGGAGCCGGAGTGTCGTTCTGCAGGTAGGGCTGCACCTTCTCGTACTGTTTGTAGAAGATGCTCATATCGACGACCAAGTCACGAATGACCGGCAGACCGGGCAGCGGGCGGATGACCAGCGTGTTGTTCTTCACCACGCTGGACAGCGGGGTGATGCAAGCCAGGCCGTTCTTGCCGCTGATGTTCATGCCATCGGAACCGCACACGCCTTCGCGACAGGAACGACGATAGGAGAAGGTCACGTCCTGTTCCTTGATCAGGGCCAGGACGTCGAGCACCATCAGGTCCTTGCCGTCGATATCGACCTGAAAGTCCTGCATGTAGGGGGCAGCGTCCTTCTCCGGGTTGTAGCGGTAAACGCTGACATTGAGAGTTTTGGCTAGGGACATATCGGCCACCCTTAATAAGTACGAACTTTGGGTTCAAACGCAGGAACGGTCTTCGGCGCGAAGTTGACGGCACGCTTGGCGACACGCTTCTCACCCGGGAAGTACAGGGTGTGGCACAGCCAGTTCTGGTCGTCGCGCTCTTCGTAGTCCTCGCGGGCATGCGCACCACGGGACTCCTTGCGGGCCTCGGCAGCAATCGCGGTAGCCTCGGCGACCTCCAGAAGGTTCTGCAGCTCCAGCGCTTCGATGCGCGCGGTGTTGAACGCCTGGCTCTTGTCGGCGATCTTCACGTTGGCGATGCGCTCGCGCAGTTCGGCCAGCTGCTTGATGCCCTTCTGCATGTATTCGCCGGTACGGAACACACCGAAGTAGTTCTGCATGCACTGCTGGAGTTCCTTGCGCAGCGGTGCGACGTCTTCGCCACTGGTGCGCTCGTTCAGGCCGGACAGGCGCTTGAGGGAGGCCTCGATGTCCGAATCGCTGGCACCGCGGGTCTCGATGCCTTCCTTGAGGGCGCGTTCCAGGTGCAGGCCAGCAGCACGACCGAACACCACCAGGTCGAGCAGCGAGTTGCCGCCCAGGCGGTTGGCACCGTGCACGGACACGCAGGCGACCTCGCCCACCGCGAACAGGCCTTCGACGATCTGGTCGTTGCCGTTGGCGTCCTGAGTGATGGCCTGGCCATGAATGTTGGTGGCAATGCCGCCCATCATGTAGTGGCAAGTCGGAATGACCGGAATCGGCGCGACCACCGGGTCGACGTGGGCAAAGGTTTTGGACAGCTCGCAGATGCCGGGCAGGCGGCTGTGCAGCACTTCCTCGCCGAGGTGGTCGAGCTTCAGCATCACGTGGTCCTTGTTCGGACCGCAGCCGTTGCCGGCCAGCACTTCCTTGACCATGGAGCGAGCCACCACGTCGCGGCTAGCGAGGTCCTTGGCGTTCGGCGCGTAGCGCTCCATGAAGCGCTCGCCGTGAGCATTGATCAGGTAGCCACCCTCACCACGGCAGCCTTCGGTGACCAGCACACCGGCGCCCGCGATGCCGGTCGGATGGAACTGCCACATCTCGATGTCCTGCACCGGCACACCGGCACGCAGCGCCATGCCCACGCCGTCACCGGTGTTGATCAGGGCGTTGGTGGTGGACGCATAGATGCGACCGGCACCGCCGGTAGCCAGCACCACGGCCTTGGAGCGGATGTAGACGGTCTCGCCGGTTTCGATGCAGATGGCGATGATGCCGACCACGGCGCCATCCTGATTCTTCACGAGGTCAACGGCATACCACTCGTTGAGGAAGGAGGTGCCGTTCTTGACGTTGTTCTGGTACAGGGTGTGCAGCAGGGCGTGACCGGTACGGTCGGCCGCAGCACAGGTACGGGCCGCCTGACCGCCACGACCGTAGTCCTTGGACTGGCCGCCGAACGGGCGCTGGTAGATGCGGCCGGTTTCGGTACGGGAGAACGGCAGCCCCATGTGCTCCAGCTCGAACACGGCTTCCGGGCCTACCGAGCACATGTATTCGATGGCGTCCTGGTCACCGATGTAGTCGGAACCCTTGACGGTGTCGTACATGTGCCAGCGCCAGTCGTCGTTCGGGTCGGCCGAAGCGATGGCGCAGGTGATGCCGCCCTGGGCGGAAACGGTGTGCGAACGGGTCGGGAAGACCTTGGTCACCACGGCAGTCTTATGACCACCCTGAGCCAACTGCAGCGCGGCGCGCATACCGGCGCCGCCGCCACCGACGATGATCGCGTCGTAGGAAAGAGTACGGATGTTAGCCATGAATCAGAAACCCCACAGAATCTGCACACCCCAGACGAACAGGACGAACTGAAGCACGCCGCAAGCCGCCTGGACAAGGAAACGCACGCCGGTCGCCCAACGGCCGATGGCCATGGGAGTCAGGTAGTCGGTAGTGATGGTCCACATGCCGACCCAGGCGTGAACGATGAGAGCCGCTAGAGCCAGCAGGCTGAAGATGCGCATCGCACTGTGGGAGAACAAGGCCTTCCATTCGGCGAAGCCCAGACCCGGATGGGTCAACAGAAAGCCGAGCAGGAAAATGAAGTAGGCCGCGAGAACGACCGCAGAAACACGCTGCGCCATCCAGTCGTAGAGGCCGGAGCGCGAAAAGTTAGTTACGTTGGTTACCATACCCACACCCCCGCCAGGACGATCAGCACCACGGAAATGGCGATGACGATTTTCGAGCCCAGCTTGCCGCCTTCCAGCGTCTCGCCGATACCCAGATCCATGATCAGGTGGCGAATGCCTGCCACCAGGTGATACAGCAGCGCGGACAGCAGACCCCAGATCACCAGTTTGGCCAGCGGGCTGGTCAAACACGCTTTCACCTGCTCGAAGCCTTCCTCGGAGTCCAGGGACTTGTCGAGCGCGAAGAGCAGCACGGCAATACCCAGGAAGAGGATGACACCGGAAATCCGGTGCAGGATGGACGTGTAAGCAGTGACTGGGAGTTTGATCGTCCTTAAGTCGAGGTTTACAGGTCTTTGGCTATTCACGGCTTTTTTCACACTGAAGGGCCCCTAAACGATCAGGGCAAATGTTGTCGGGAAGCGCTGGTCAGGTACCACTACCCAGGGAGTGTCAACCTCCAGAATACAGGCCCTAAAGCCCCTGGCGGCCGGGCGCAGAGTATAGACAGTTAGGAAACTAATGACAATGCGACCGCCATCCCCAAAAGGTCGATTGCGCCTCCTATATAAAAGGCGTAAATAGGCTCCCTTTTCCGCCTCAAAAGCCGCGCAAACCCCTCTGCCGTCTGGGTTTTCTCAAATTGACTTTCGGATTTATCTCTCTATAGTGTTGCGGGCCCTGCGTGGGGGGCAGTCTGGTGATTTCAAGCATTAATAGGAGGCCTCACAATGGCTGACAAGAAAGCGCAGTTGATCATCGAGGGCGCAGCCCCCGTCGAGCTGCCAATCCTGAGCGGCACCGTAGGACCCGATGTCATCGACGTGCGGGGACTGTCCTCCACGGGTCGTTTCACCTTTGATCCTGGCTTCATGTCCACCGCCTCTTGCGAGTCGAAGATCACCTACATCGATGGTGACAAGGGCATTCTGCTGCACCGTGGCTACCCGATCGAGCAGCTGGCCGAGAAATCCGACTACCTGGAGACCTGCTACCTGCTGCTGAACGGTGAGCTGCCAACCGCCGAGGAGAAGGCCAAGTTCGTCGGCATCATCAAGAACCACACCATGGTTCACGAGCAGCTGAAGACCTTCTTCAACGGCTTCCGCCGCGACGCCCACCCGATGGCAGTGATGTGCGGCGTGGTCGGCGCCCTGTCGGCCTTCTACCACGACTCCCTGGACATCAATAATCCCAAGCACCGCGAAGTCTCGGCGATGCGTCTGATCGCCAAGATGCCGACCATCGCGGCGATGACCTACAAGTACTCCATGGGCCAGCCCATGATGTACCCGCGTAACGACCTGTCCTACGCGGAAAACTTCCTGCACATGATGTTCAACACCCCGTGCGAGATCAAACCGATCAGCCCGGTGCTCGCCAAGGCCATGGATCGCATCTTCATCCTGCATGCCGACCATGAGCAGAACGCTTCTACTTCGACCGTTCGTCTGGCCGGCTCCTCCGGCGCCAACCCGTTCGCCTGCATCGCCGCTGGCATCGCCGCGCTGTGGGGCCCGGCCCACGGCGGCGCCAACGAGGCGGTGCTGAACATGCTGGACGAAATCGGCAGCGTCGAGAACATCGACAAGTACATCGCCAAGGCCAAGGACAAGAACGACCCGTTCAAACTGATGGGCTTCGGTCACCGCGTGTACAAGAACTTCGACCCGCGCGCCAAGGTCATGAAGCAGACCTGCGACGAGGTGCTGGCCGAGCTGGGCATCAACGACCCGCAGCTGGAACTGGCCATGAAGCTGGAAGAGATCGCCCGCAGCGACTCCTACTTCGTGGAGCGCAACCTCTACCCGAACGTGGACTTCTACTCGGGCATCATCCTCAAGGCCATCGGCATCCCGACCAGCATGTTCACCGTGATCTTCGCCCTGGCGCGCACCGTGGGCTGGATCTCGCACTGGAAGGAAATGCTCTCCGGCCCGTACAAGATCGGCCGTCCGCGCCAGCTGTACACCGGCTACGAGAAGCGCGACTACGTTCCACTGGAACAGCGCAAATAAGCATCCATCCCGGAAAAAAGGCTGCCTCGGCAGCCTTTTTTCGTTATGAGGCCCGGCTCAAACGACGACCAGCACGTCGCACTGCGACTCCGCGAGCACCTGCCGCGTGGTGCTGCCCAGCAGCAGCTCCTCCAGCTGTCCCTCGCCGTGCTTGCCGATCACGATCAGGTCGCAGGCCTGGTCCTGCTCCTGCTCGAGGATGCGCCGCTCTGGATTGCCCTGCAGGACCAGAAAACGCACGCTGCCGGAGGCCAAGCGGGCCTGTTCGGCCAGCGCCTGCAGCTTGCTCAGGGCTTCCTGGCGGGCGGCGACGCGGTAGCCGTTGAGCACCTCGTCCTTCACTCCGGCCAGGCGCAGCCTGCCCTCGAAGGGGACCTCAAAGACATGCAGAAGGACGATTTCCGCGCCCGGGGCGACGTCCCTGGCCAGCCGTAGGGTGGCCGCCGAAACCGAGGAGAAGTCCACCGGCACCAGCAGGGTCCGGTAAGCCTGGCGCGCCGGCTGCTTGACCACCAGCAGCGGGCTGCGGGTCTTGCTGACCAGCCGTTCGGCCGTGGAACCCAGCACACGATGGCGCATGAAGCCCTCCCCACGCCCTCCGACCGCCAGCAGATCGGCGCGCAGCGCATCGGCCTGATTCTCGATCTCGGCCAGCAGCGAGCCGGTCACCACATGGACGCCGGCGGAAACCCCATAGTCCTGATGCAGCCGCTCGGCCAGCCGGACCAGCTCGTCGCGGGCATCGGCCTCCAGCCGCTCCTCGAGCCCCGGCGGGACATCCGTCACCAGGTTGCGCAGCTTCTCGAAGGGCGCCCGACTCAGCACGTGCAGCAGGTCGAGTCGCGCGCCGCACTCCTTCGCCTGCAGCGCAGCGCGGCGCACCGCCTGTCGGGAGGGCGAGGAAAGATCGGTAGCCGCCAGTATTTGCCTGAGATTCGCCATAACCACGCTCCGTCCGTTGCAAGGGCCGCGGATCCGCTCGCGGCAACTACTCACGGGACAGGGCAGCCGTATCGCCCTGTCCATGGAGCGAGCCTAGCTCGGGGCAGCCGGCGCTCCATGAGCCAGATCAATGCGGCGGCAATTTCCCTCGCGACGGCGGACCGGGCTCAGCGGCGGCGCTCGGCCTGGTCGCGCAGGGCGCTCAGGGTGTTGAAGGGAGCATCCACCACGAAGCTGTTGGCCAGCCAGGACGGAATGCTGCCGCCCGGCTCGGTCTGCACTTGGTAGACCACCTCGGTGACGCCCTGCCCTTTCGGGGTCATCCGCCACTCGCCGAGTAGCCGCGGAATGCGCACCAGGCCCTTCACCTCTGGCACGTAGTCGGGCGTCGCCTCGAGGCGGCGGACGACGCTACCGTCGGTCGCGCGCTCGGTGGAGACGTGCAGCACCAGATCGCGGCCACTGACCGGCCAGGGCATGTCGATCCGCGAATACGTCCAGGCCTGGTCGCCTTCGCGCTTGAGTAGCCTCATCTCCGCACAGGCGTGGATCCAGGCGCAGGAACCGCTTACGTCCTCCTGCAAGGCATTGATGGTCTGTACGTCGGCCTTGATTTCCACCACCCCACGGTAGGCCTTGTACTTGGAGCCTGGCACACTGCTCAGGTAGACCTTGACCCCCTGCTCGTCCTTGGCCAGTTGCCAATCCTCAGCATGGGCCAAGTTACCCGACAGGCCGATGGCGACGCTCAGGGCGATGCCCCACAGATTCTTCATTGCTTTGCTCCCGATGATCCGGCGAAAAGAGCCTTCAGGCGGCAGTCGCCTCTTCCAGCCAGCCGAGCAGGCGGATCGCCTCCTCGCGACTGTCCCCGCAGACCGCCGGATCGGCCTGGAAGGCATCACATACGGCGGGCCGCTCGGGCCTGCCGAACAAACCGCAGAGGTGTTCGACCGTCAGGTGCGGACAACGTTCGCCGGCCGGCTTGCCCTGCGGCAAGCCGGGGATCGGCGAGCTGATGCTGGGGGCGATGCAGCAGGCACCGCAACCGGCGCGACAGTCCATTTGAGGGGCGGCCTCGGCGTTTCGCTGGGTAGAACGCGCGCGATTCTACTGCCGGGCGGAGCGTTCGTCAGCCGTCTCCCTTGCCCCGTACCGGCCTCTCCGGGCGGGCTCCGGAGCCGCTCCCGGCTCACTTGGCGTCGCGCCGCGCAAGGCTTAAGCTGCGCCACGATCTTACCCTCTTTCCCTCGAGTCGTACGCCATGCCGATCTGGATGCAGACCGCTGCCCTGCTCAGCCTGTCCAACCTGTTCATGACCTTCGCCTGGTATGGCCACCTGAAGACCATGAACAGCAAGCCCTGGTTCATCGCTGCCCTGGTGAGCTGGGGCATCGCCCTGTTCGAGTACCTGATCATGGTGCCGGCCAACCGCATCGGCTACACCGAACTGTCGGTCGGCCAGCTGAAGATCATGCAGGAAGTCATCACCCTGGCGATCTTCGTGCCGTTCAGCGTGCTGTTCATGCAGCAGCCGCTGAAGCTCGACTACCTGTGGGCGGGCCTCTGCCTGCTCGGCGCGGTGTACTTCATCTTCCGCGCCTGAACCCGACGGCGCGCCGTCTGCGCCCTGGAGTGCCTCAGCGCACCGGCTTCAAGCGGGTGATCAGGCTGGAGGTATCCCAGCGCCCGCCCCCCATCCGCTGCACCTCGGCATAGAACTGGTCGACCAGCGCGGTGACCGGCAGCTGGGCTCCGTTGCGGCGGGCCTCGTCAAGGACGATGGCCAGGTCCTTGCGCATCCAGTCTACGGCGAATCCGAAGTCAAATTTGCCTTCCAGCATGCTCTGATGGCGGTGATCCAGCTGCCAGGACTGCGCCGCCCCCTGGCTGATCACCTGCATCGCCGCCTGGGCGTCGAGGCCGGCAGCCTGGGCGAAGTGCAGGCCCTCGGCGAGGGCCTGGATCAGCCCGCCGACGCAGATCTGGTTGACCATCTTGGTCAGCTGACCGCTGCCCACCGGGCCCATGCGCTTGACCAGCTTGGCGTAGCTTTCGATCACCGGTGCGGCGCGCTCGTAGAAGGCCGGGTCGCCGCCGACCATCACCGAGAGCATGCCCGCCTCGGCCCCCGCCTGGCCGCCGGACACCGGCGCATCGAGGAAACCCAGCTCGCGCTCCGCGGCCAGCGCGGCCAGCTCGCGAGCTACCGTTGCCGAGGCGGTGGTGTGATCGACCAGGATGCTGCCTGGCGCCATGCCGGCGAAGGCGCCGTCCGGGCCGAGCACCACGCAGCGCAGATCATCGTCGTTTCCCACGCAGGTCATCACCAGTTCCGCACCCACGGCCGCCTCCCGCGGGGTCGGTGCGGACTCGCCGGCGAACTGCTCGCACCACAGCTCGGCCCTGGCCGCCGTGCGGTTGTACACGCGCACCTCGTGGCCCTCGCAGGCCAGGTGTCCGGCCATGTGGAAACCCATGGTACCGAGCCCGATGAATGCCACCTTCGCCATTGTTCTCTCCTTCCGCTACCACTGTCTGGATGAGCCGACAGCCTAACACGGGGTTTGCCGAGCCCGGCAGCGCCCTCCATACTGCCGGCAGAGGAAGGAGGCAACATGACAGCACTCTGGCTGGTCATCGACCTTGAAGCCACCACCGAGGAAGGCGGCTGGCCCCTGGCGGAAATGGAGATCATCGAGATCGGGGCGACCCTGGTGGACGCCTCGGGGCACGAGCTGGACCACTTCCAGCGTTTCGTGCGGCCGCTGCGCCGCCCGCACCTGACGGCCTTCTGCCGCGAGCTCACCCACATCAGCCAGGCGAACATAGACAGCGCACAGCCCTTCCCGACCGTCTGGGCGCAGTGCGAGCGCTGGCTCGGCCCCCATCGCGAGCGCCTCGCCGGCTGGGCCAGCTGGGGCGACTACGATCGCCAGCAGTTGCTCCAGGAATGGCATCAGCACAGCCTGGATAGCCTGCTCGCCGGCCTGCCGCACCACAACCTCAAGCAGCGCTTCGCCCGGGCCCGCCAACTGCCCCGCCCGGTGGGCCTGAACATGGCCCTGCAGCTGGCCGGCCTGAGCTTCCAGGGCCAGCAACACCGTGCCCTGGAAGACGCCCGCAACACCGCACGCCTGCTGCCGCTGGTGCTGCCCTGACAAAGCGGATGACGCCCATACGTAGCTTGGGCATACTGTTGCGCCTTTTTCCGCCCCTTTCGAGGATGTCTGCATGTTCAAGGTCAACGAATACTTCGACGGCACCGTCAAATCCATCGCCTTCGAGATGGCCGAAGGTCCCGCCACCATCGGCGTGATGGCCGCCGGCGAGTACGAATTCGGCACCGGCAAGCTGGAAGTGATGCACGTGGTCGCCGGCGCCCTGACCGTCAAGCTGCCGGGCAGCGACGAGTGGCAGACCTTCGAGGCGGGCAGCCAGTTCACCGTGCCGGCCAACAGCAAGTTCCAGCTCAAGGTCGCCTGCGACACCGCCTACCTCTGCGAATACCGCTGAAACGGCGCGAAGGCCCTGAAACCGGCCTTCGTGGCCGGTTTTTTCATTCCGCCCCCCTGAGTTTTCGGATGTCCCCCATGCCTCGTACCCCGACCACTTCCCTCGTCCTGCCGATCGCCCTGCTGCTGGTGGCCATGGTCTCCATCCAGGGCGGTGCCGCGCTGGCCAAGGGGTTGTTCCCGGTGATCGGCGCCGAGGGCACCACCGCACTGCGCCTGGGGCTGGCCTCGCTGATCATGCTGCTGGTGCTGCGTCCCTGGCGGGCCCGGCTCAGCCTACGCGCCTGGCCCGCCCTGCTGGCCTACGGCGCCGTGCTGGGCTGCATGAACCTGCTGTACTACATGTCCCTGCGGACCATCCCGCTGGGCATCGCCGTGTCCCTCGAGTTCACCGGCCCGCTGGGCCTGGCGCTGCTGGCCTCGCGGCGCTGGCTGGACTTCCTGTGGGTCGGCCTGGCCGCACTGGGCCTCTGGCTGCTGCTGCCCACCGCCGCCAGCAAGGCACCACTCGACCCGCTGGGGATGGCCCTGGCCCTGGGTGCCGGACTGTGCTGGGCGCTGTACATCGTCTTCGGCCAGAAAGCCGGCGCCGAACACGGCGTGCAGACGGTGACGCTGGGAATGCTGATCGCCACCCTGGTGGTGTTCCCGGTGGGGCTGGTCGAGGCCGGGACCAGCATGTTCACCTGGGGCATCCTGCCGCTGGCCCTGGGCGTGGCGGTGCTGTCCTCGGCCCTGCCCTACAGCCTGGAGATGGTCGCCATGACCCGCATGCCGACGCGCACCTTCAGCATCCTGATGAGCATCGAGCCGGCCATCGCAGCGCTCTCCGGCCTGGTCTACCTGGGCGAGCGGCTGACCCTGGAGCAGTGGCTGGCAGTCGGCGCCATCATCATCGCCTCCGCCGGCGCGGCGGCCACCGCCCGCGGCAAGGCTCCGCAGCCGGCGAACTGAGCGGCTATTCCTCCACCACGCCGAACTGCAGTTCGGCCAGGCGCCGGTACAGCGAGTTGCCGGCTACCAACTCGGCGTGAGTACCTAGAGCCACCAGCCGGCCCTGATCGAGCACCGCGATACGGTCGGCGTTCTGCACCGTGGCCAGACGGTGGGCGATCACCAGGGTGGTGCGCCCGGCCATCAGCGCCGGCAGGGCCTGCTGGATCAGGTGCTCGCTCTGCGCATCCAGGGCGCTGGTGGCCTCGTCGAGCAGCAGGATGGGCGCATCCACCAGCAGGGCGCGGGCGATGGCCAGGCGCTGGCGCTGTCCGCCGGAAAGGCCCAGGCCACCCTCGCCCAGGCAGCTGCGATAGCCCTCCGGCAGCTGCAGGATGAACTCGTGGGCATGGGCCGCCCGCGCCGCCGCCTCCACTTCCTCAGCCGACGCCTCGGGCCGCCCATAGCGGATGTTGTCCTCGACGCTGCCGTAGAACAGCGCCGGCTGCTGGGAGACCAGCGCGAAGCAGCGGCGCAGGTCGCGCGGATCGAGGCGCTCGATGGGCAGGCCATCGAGGAGAATGCGCCCGGACAGCGGGTCGAAGAAGCGCAGCAGCAGGTCGAACAGGGTGGACTTGCCGGCCCCGGACGGGCCGACCAGGGCCAGGGTCTCGCCGGCCGCCACGTGCAGCTCCAGGCCGTCGAGCACCAGCCGTTCCGGACGGGTCGGATAGGCGAAGCGCAGCGCCTCGATGTCCAGCCGCCCGGCCACCTGCTCAGGCAGGTGCAGGCAGTCCGCCGGGGCGGCTATCTCGTTGCGCGCCCGCAGCAGCTCGGCGATGCGCTCGGCCGCCCCGGCGGCGCGCTGCAGCTCGCCGATCACCTCGCTCAGGGTACCGAAGGCCATGCCGACGATCAGGCTGTAGAACACGAAGGCCGCCAGCTCGCCGCCGGAAATCCGCCCGGCGATCACATCCATGCCGCCGACCCAGAGCATCACCGCCACCGCGCCTAGGACCAGCACTATGACCAAGGTGATCAGCCAGGCGCGCTGGGCGATGCGCTGGCGTGCGGTCTCGAAGGCCCGTTCCACGGTGGCGGCGAAGCGTGATCGGTCCTCGGCCTGGTGGTTGTAGGCCTGCACCGTCTTGATTTGCCCGAGGGTTTCGCCGACGTAGCTACCGACGTCGGCGACCCGGTCCTGGCTCTGCCGCGACAGACGCCTCACCCGCCGGCCGAACAGCAGGATGGGAGCGATCACCAGCGGCAGCGCGGCGAGCACGATGGCCGACAGCTTGGGGTTGGTGACGAACAGCAGGATCACCCCACCGACCAGCATCAGCGCGTTGCGCAGCGCCATGGACAGCGACGAGCCGATCACCGTCTGCAGCAGGGTGGTGTCGGCGGTCAGCCGCGACTGGATCTCCGAGGCGCGGTTGTGCTCGTAGAAGCCGGGGTGCAGTTCGATCAGATGGTCGAAGACCCGCTTGCGGATGTCCGCGACGAAGCGCTCGCCGAGCCAGGACACCAGGTAGAAGCGGCTGAAGGTACCCGCCGCCAGGAGCAGCACCAACAACATGAACACCCCGATGGAACGCTCTAGCATCGCTGGCGACTGAGTCAGCAGGCCCTGGTCCACCAGGAGGCGGATGCCCTGGCCGATGGACAGGGTGACGCCCGCGGTGAACAGCAGCGCCAGCAGGGCGCCGGCCAGCTGCCAGCGGTACGGCGCGGCGAAGCGCCGGGCCAGGCGCAGAGCGCTGCGCAGGCGGGGTGACAGCAGGCTCATCGGCCGCCCCCGGCGGCCAGGCAAACAGCGAGTGTGCGCAAGCGGCGGCCCTCCCGGCGGCTGGCTTTCCGTGTGGCGGGTATCAGTTCCCGGGCGGGCCGTCCAGATGCCCCACCGGATACAGCAGTTCCTCCTTATACCCGGTCCAGACCCGTACTGCATCGGGGAAAGCGGCATCCAACGCGGGATCGCCACTGTCCACCAGCAGCGGCCGGCCCTCCAGGGTCTTCAGTTTGCGTTTGGTGGCCACTACCCGCAGTCGGTCGAGGCCGATGGCGCGCAGCACCCGCGGGCTAATCTGCTGGTTGCCACGGCCGATGATGTGGCCCTGGCCGCCAATGGCGGTGACCAGGAGCCAGGCCGGGGTGACCGTCGACCAGTTCGAACAGCTGCGCCTCGGTGACGTCCCGGGCGAGCACCCGGCCATCCTCGATCACGTCGACGCCCAGCAGGGTGGTTTCAAGCCCGAGACTGGCGGCCAGCCCGTGCAGGGTCGAACCGGGGCCGAACACGTAGCGCACGCCCGGCTCCCAGCTGTCCTCCAACCAGGCGGCCAGGTCGGCAAGCACCAACTCCTCGGACTCCACCCCGCCCTGCTTGACCTGCTGGACGAAGTCGCCCTCCTCCGGCACGGTCAGCTCGCCGTACCAGCGCGCGGCGACCCGCCCGTCGCGCAAAGCCGTCTCGTCGAGGTCGCGCACCTCGCCGCTGGCCAGGCGCACCAGGCCGCCCTCCACCAGACGGCGGGTCAGCTCGCCGGCGGCCCGCGGACTGATCGCGTAGACCCCGGAATGGATCTTCACGCCGGCCGGGATGCCAAGCACCGGCTGCCCCTCGCGGACCGCGGCGCAGACGTCGCGGGCGGTGCCGTCGCCGCCGGCGAAGAGAATCAGCGCCACCCCTGCGTCCTGCAGGCAGGCCACCGCGCGGCGGGTGTCCGCGGCACTGGTGGTGGCGCCGTGCAGAGAGCCGACCAGGCGGTGGCGAAAGCCCAGTTCGGCGAGCAGGTCGCCACCCATGGCTCCGGGAAAGGTCAGAAACTCGATGCGCTCGGCCACTGCCCGCAGGCACTCCAGGGCGATGCGCGTGCGTTCCGCGGCTCGCGGTGCGGCGCCGCGCGCCAGTGCCTCGGCGACCACCCCGTCGCTGCCCTTGAGCGCCGCCGGCCCGCCGAGGCCGGCCAGCGGATTGATGATCAGGCCCAGATGAAAAGTCATGTCTCCCTCGTGATCAGCGGCACCGGACCGCACCCTCGTCGCGCGACGCCGTTCGTCGCCCTGACTGCCCGTCGCGCCCCGCGCGCCGTCACCTGTCACCCGGCGGTCATCCGCAGGCCCTAGACTGAAGCCATCGCCTGATGAGAAAGGAGACCGGCCATGAGCAAGCGCACTGCCAGCAGCGGCCCCGACGCTGCTTCCCGCCCACAGGACAAGGACACCGGTGGCGCGATCATCGACGCCCAGGGCCGGGAAATCCCCATCACCGAGCAGATGGTGCGGCGCGCCTGCCGCAAGCTGGACAAGAACTCCATGGGGGCGCCTCGCGAACGGCGCTGAGCCGCCCCCCGAGGGCGCGGCCCGCTACAGCAGGGTCGCGCCCAGCGCCCGGACCAGCCGCGCCAGCTCCGGCGCGTCGCCGTTCAGCCGCACGCGCAGGCCGTCGATCTCGCGGCGCACCGGGTAGCCCTTGCGCAGGGCGTCGAAGGCCAGGCGGCGGGTTTCCGGATCGTCGTACAGCGAGCGGCGGAAGTCGGCGTCGTCGCGGCGCGGATCGTAGACCGCCCGGCACAGGGTGGCCAGCGCCCAGTCCGGCGGCGTGCCAGCATCCAGCTCGATGGCGGACAGCCAGGCCGGCGGCAGCAGTTCGTCCAGCTGCACCTGCGGGGACTGTCCGAGGTGGGAGCAGAACGCCTGGTAGATCTGCGCGGTGCCGCGCAGCTTGCCCTCCAGGCTGTAACCGGCGATATGCGGGGTGGCCAGGCGGCACAGCCGGGCCAGGGCGACGTCCACCTCCGGCTCGCCTTCCCAGACGTCCAGCACCGCCTGCACGTCGTCGCGGCTTTCCAGCAGCGTGCGCAGCGCCCGGTTATCCACCACCGCACCGCGGCTAGCGTTGATCAGCCAGGCGCCGGGGCGCAGGCGGGCTAGGCGCTCGGCGTCCAGCAGGTGGCGGGTGCCGGCGTCCAGCGGAGTGTGCAGGCTGATGGTGTCGCACTCGGCGAGGATCGTCTCGAGGCTGACGAAGTCGCCGCCCTCGGCGGCCTGGCGCGGCGGGTCGCAGACCAGCACCTGCCAGCCCAGTCCCTTGAGCACCTCCACCAGGCGGCCACCGACCTGCCCGGCGCCGACCACCCCGTAGTGGCGTTTGGACAGGTCCGCGCCACAGCGCTCGGCCAGCGCCAGCAGGCTGCCCAGCACGTAGTCCACCACGCCACGGGCATTGCAGCCCGGCGCGCTGGACCAGGCGATGCCGGCCTCGGCGAAATAGTCGAGATCCAGGTGGTCGGTACCGATGGTGCAGGTGCCGACGAAGCGCACCGGGCTGCCGGCCAGCAGGTTGCGGTCGACGCGCGTCACCGAGCGCACCAGCAAGACGTCGACGCCCTCCAGCGCCGCACGGTCGATGGAGCGGCCCGGCAGCCGGCGGATGTCGCCGAAGCCCGCGAAGAAGGCATCGACCAAGGGAATGTTTTCGTCGGCAAGGATTCGCATCGCAGTCTCCCGGAAAGAAGCCCCATTCTAGGGGCTTCCGGACCCTCGCCGCGAGTGCCGGCCGGGCCCTTCCTCAGAAGCGCAGGTTGCCGCGCGGACCGGCCACCGCCCAGAGCACCAGGCCGAGCAGCGGCAGCAGCACGATTAGCAGGATCCACAGCACCTTGATGCCGGTCTCCGAGGAGCTCTTCAGCACGTGGAGGATGGCCCAGATGTCCAGGGCCAGGATGATCAGACCGACCAGGCTGCCGCCGAAGTCCAACATGGTGATGCTCCTGTCGCGGTTTTCACCCCAGCATAGACCGCCCTGTCCCGCTGCACGTTCGGCCGACCGGATCCGGCTCAGTCGTCGAGGCGCGGCAAGCGGCTGGCGATGTCGTCGCCGGTGAGCTGCAGCTGCCCGGCAGCGGCGGCGTCGAGCAGGCGCACCGCGACGAAATGCGGCCGTTCGCCCAAGTCAAGCCAGTAGCGGGTGCCGGCGGGGATCACCAGCAGGTCGTTGCGCTCGCAAAGCACCGCGTAGACGTGATCTTCGATGTGCAGGGCGAACTGCCCGCGGCCGGCGAGCACCAGGCGCACCTCGTCCCGGTCGCCCTGCCGCTCGGCGAGGAGCTCGTCGCGCAGCTCGTCGCGCTGCGGATGCTCGCGGGTCAGGCTGTCCAGCTCGAAGCCGCTGGCGCCGCGCTCACCCAGCAGGGCGTCGATGGCCGGGCGGTAGGCGGCAAGCAGCTCGTCCACGCCGACACTCGGCGCCACCGCCTGCGTCGGCTGGCGGCGGGCGAAGTGCACGCCCACCTCGGCCAGGGTGGCGGCGATGTCCTCGAGGTGGCCGAGCACCTTGTTGGGCAGGTCGAGGGCGGAGACATGGTAGACGGACAGGCGGCTCATGGGCGTGGCTCTCGGGACGCGGATCGGGGAAGGCGATTGGCGATGATAACGGCTGCGGCCAGGGCGGTGAGACTGGCGATGGCGAAGGTCCAGGCCGGGCCCAGGCTGCTCCAGCTGTAGCCGGCATAGAGCGCGCCGAGCGCGCCGCCGATGCCGGCGGTGGCTGCGTAGAGCGCCTGGCCCTGGCCCTGCTGGCGTGCGCCGAAGCTGCCCTGCACGAAGTGGATGGCCGCGGCATGGAAGCTGCCGAAGGTGGCCGCATGCAGCAGCTGGGCGAACAGCAGTACGGCCAGGTACTCGGCGAGGTTGCCCAGGAGCAGCCAGCGCAGGGCGGCGAGCAGGAAGCTGGCGAGCAGCACCTGGCGCAGCGAGAAGCGCGTCAGCAGGCGGTTCATCACCAGGAACAGCAGCACCTCGGCGACCACCCCCAGGGCCCACAGCTGACCGATCAGCCCGCGGACATAGCCGAGGCTCTCCAGGTGCAGGCTCAGGAAGGTGTAGTAGGGCCCGTGGCCGAGCTGCATCAGCACCACGCTCAGGTAGAAGGCCGGCACCCCGGGGCGGCGCAGCTGGGCGAGGAAGCCGCCCTCGCCTTCCACGGCGCCACGGGCTTCCGGCTGGGCGTTGGGCACCCAGAGGCTGCTGACCAGGATGCCTGCCATGATGCCCAGCAGCACCCCGGGGTAGACGTCCAGACTGAACCGTTCGAACAGTTGGCCGAGGCCGATCACCGTGAGGATGAAGCCGATGCTGCCCCACAGGCGGATCTGGCTGTAGCGCGCCGCCTGCTCGCGCAGGTGGGCCAGGGTGATCACCTCGAACTGCGGCAGTACGGCGTGCCAGAAGAAGGCGTGGCTAGCCATCACCAGGGCCAGCCAAAGGTAGTCGTGGCTGAGGAAGATCCCGGCGAAACAGGCCAGGGTGCCCAGCGCGCCCAGGCGCACGATGGCCAGGCGCCGGCCGCTGCGGTCGCCCAGCCAGCCCCACAGGTTGGGCGCCAGGCAGCGCATCAGCATGGGGATGGCCAACAGCTCGCCGATGCGCGCGCTGGAGAAGCCCAGATGGTCGAAGTACAGCGCCAGAAAGGGCGCGGTGG
This sequence comes from Pseudomonas thermotolerans DSM 14292, assembly GCF_000364625.1. Classification (GTDB taxonomy): domain Bacteria; phylum Pseudomonadota; class Gammaproteobacteria; order Pseudomonadales; family Pseudomonadaceae; genus Aquipseudomonas; species Aquipseudomonas thermotolerans. The sequence goes on along the minus strand of NZ_KB822614.1, from coordinate 24,787 downwards.
CCCCAAGCAGGGAGAAGTAGAACAGGTAGAAGCTGGACAGCCGCCAGTAGGGAAGCCGGTGCATGGGCGTCAGGCCACGCGGGTCAGCTCATGATGCCCCACCCAGCGGCTGGCCGGAAATGGCAGCACCGGGCTCACAGCTGGCCCAGCACCGGCGTGGCGACGCGCACCTCGGCGTTCTGCGCGCGGTGGCGCAGCAGGTGATCCATCAGCACGATGGCCATCATGGCCTCGGCGATGGGGGTGGCACGGATGCCCACGCAAGGGTCGTGACGGCCCTTGGTGATCACCTCCACCGGGTTGCCGTGGACATCGATGGAACGCCCCGGGGTGGTGATGCTGGAGGTGGGCTTGAGCGCCAGATGGGCGACGATCGGCTGACCGCTGGAGATGCCGCCGAGAATGCCGCCGGCGTTATTGGACAGGAATCCCTCCGGGGTCAGCTCGTCGCGGTGCTCGGTGCCACGCTGGGCGACGCTGGCGAAGCCGGCGCCGATCTCCACGCCCTTGACCGCGTTGATGCTCATCAGCGCATGGGCCAGCTCGGCGTCCAGGCGGTCGAAGATCGGTTCGCCGAGCCCCGGCGGCACACCCTCGGCGACCACGGTGATCTTCGCCCCCACCGAATCCTGGTCGCGGCGCAGCTGGTCCATGTAGGCCTCCAGCTCCGCCACCTTGTCCGGGTCGGGGCTGAAGAAGGCGTTCTGCTCGACGCTGTCCCAGGTCTTGAAGGGAATCTCGATGGGGCCGAGCTGGCTCATGTAGCCGCGCACGACGATCCCCTGGCTGGCCAGGTACTTCTTGGCGATGGCCCCGGCAGCCACCCGCATGGCGGTCTCGCGGGCCGAGCTGCGACCGCCGCCGCGGTAGTCGCGGATGCCGTACTTGTGGTGGTAGGTGTAGTCGGCGTGGGCCGGACGGAACAGATCCTTGATCGCCGAGTAGTCCTTGGACTTCTGGTCGGTGTTGCGGATCAGCAGGCCGATGGGCGTACCGGTGGTCCGCCCCTCGAACACCCCGGAGAGAATCTCCACCTCGTCCGGCTCCTGGCGCTGGGTGGTGTGGCGGCTGGTGCCCGGCTTGCGGCGGTCGAGGTCGCGCTGCAGGTCCGCGGCGCTTAGTTCCAGCCCCGGCGGACAGCCGTCGACGATGGCGACCAAGGCCGGGCCGTGGCTCTCGCCGGCGGTGGTGACAGTGAACAGCTTGCCGTAAGTGTTGCCGGACATCGAAACGCTCCGCAAAATCAGCCAGGATCTCAGGGGCTCGGAGTATACCCGTGGCGCCGAGGCAGTTCATCCACGAACCTTGGGCCCGCCCCGCCATCCAAGGCAGGTTTCCCCAGCATGCTGCGAGCATTCCTCTTGAGCCTTTCCTTCCTCCTTTCCGGCCTGGCCAGCGCCGCTCCGCTCACCGTCCTCAACCGGCCGCTCGACCTGGACACCGGCAACGGCGTGCTGCACGGCACCCTGCTGCTGCCGCAGAGCGACCAGCCGGTGCCGATAGCCCTGCTGGTGGCCGGCTCCGGGCCCACCGACCGCGACGGCAACAATCCCTTCGCTGGACGCAACGACAGCCTCAAACGCCTGGCTCGGGCGCTGGCCACCCAGGGCATCGCCACGCTGCGCTACGACAAGCGCGGCATCGCCGCCAGCCGCGCCGCCGAGCCGGACGAGCGCCAGCTGTCGGTGGATGGCTACGTGGACGACGTGGTGGCCTGGAGCCGCCTGTTGGCCGCCGACCCTCGCTTCGGGCCGCTGGTGCTGATTGGCCACAGCGAGGGCGCGCTGATCGCCACCCTGGCCGCCGAGCGCGCCGGCGCCACCGCACTGGTGTCCATTGCCGGCGCCGCGCGGCCCATCGACCAGGTGCTCCGCGAGCAGCTGCGCAGCCGCCTGCCACCGCTCCTGCTGGCGCAGAGCGAGGCGCTGATCGCCAGCCTCCAGGCCGGTCGGACCGTGGACAGGGTACCGGTCGAGCTGGAGGTGCTGTTCCGCCCCAGCGTGCAGCCCTACCTGATCTCCCTGTTCCGCAACGACCCGGCGGCCGCCTTCGCGCGCCTGCGCATCCCCGCGCTGATCGTCCAAGGCAACCATGACATCCAGGTCAGTGTGGCCGACGCCGAAGCGCTCAAGGCCGCCCGCCCGGACGCCGAGCTGCTGCTGATCCCCGGCATGAACCACGTGCTGCGCATCGTCCCGGCGGATCTCCGGAAGCAGCTCGCCTCCTACGACCAGCCCGAACTACCGCTGGCCCGCCAGTTGATCGACGGCATCCTCGACTTCCTGCGCCGCCATCTGTCTGACTCGCCCTCCAGTTGAGCGGCAGGCGGCCGATACAGGGGTATCGCCCTGCGTCCCATGCCCAGACCACGACCATGACCGAAACCGCTGCTTCGACCGACCGCCCGGCGCCGGAGACCCCGGAACCCGCACCACAGCCCCATCCCTGGGCCGAGCTCGGACCGGAGGAATTCCACCTGCTGCGCCTGGCGCCCCTGCCCGCCGACCGGGTCACCGGCCTGCGCCCGCGCCCGCTGCGCTTCGTGCAGCTCGGCCGCGCGGAACGCCACAGTCAGGTGCAGAGCCTGCTGCGCCTGAGCATCCAGCTGCCCGGCCAGCATCTGCGTCGCGAGACCAACCTGCTGGAAGTCTGGGCCGACCACCGCAGCAAGGAGGTGCGCTTCGGCCCCGACGCCGGTCTGCTGATCGAGCCGGCAAACCGTGGCCTGGGCCGATTCCTGCTTGCCCAAGGCATCGCCTGGGCACGCCAGCGCTGGACGCATTACAAGGTCGAGGGCGGCGTCCTGGGGATCAAGGACGCCCTCAGCGACGAGGCCCGCGCGCGCCGCGACCACGTTCTGCGTGCCCAGGGCTTCACCGTGGACTATCCCGATCCCCTGCAGTCCAAGGCTCTGTACGGCGCCGAGCGGGTCGGCGAGCTGCAGCCGGAGTGGAATCGCGAGAAGGTGCAGGTGGTCGGCCTGCTGGATGCCGGGGCCATGCTGGAACAGGCGCATGCCACCCTGCTGGAGCAGGAAGGCCAGATCCGCAAGCTGGAGGAGCGCATCGCCCTCTACAAGCGCGAGGACGGCACCCTGCGCTTCACCATCACCTGCCTGATCGCCTTCGCCCTGTTCCAGGCCGGCATCTTGATCTGGATCGCCACCCGCTAGGGACGGTGGCTCAGGGACGGACCATCGCGAAGCGGTCGCGGGTGGTGCAGTAGTTGCTGCCGCCCAGGCGGCCGATCAGGTCGAGGCGCGCCGGGTCCACGTGACGGCCGCCGTCGACCAGCACCTCGTCGGCGATGTGCGCGAGCAGGATGCGCGCGAACACCAAGTGGCAGTTGGGCGTCTCCCGCGGATAGGGCTGGATCTCCGCCACCTGGCATTCGAAGGCCACCGCCACGCCGGCCACCCGCGGCACGTTGACCCGCACGCCGGGCTGGCTGGGGATGTTGCAGTGGGCGAACTCGCTGACCCCGTGGGGCAGCACCGCCGCCGAGGCGTTCATGGCCGCGGCCTGCTCCGCGCTGACCAGCTGGATCACCAACTCGCCGGTTTCCCGCACGTTGCGCAGGGTGTCCTTGAGGCTGCCGTCGTCGCGGGTGGAGACGTTGACCAGCAGGGTCGGCGGCTCGTCGCTGATCACCTGGAAGAAGCTGAACGGCGCCAGGTTGCAGCTGCCGTCGGCGGCACGGGAGGACACCCAGGCGATCGGCCTCGGGGTGACGGTGGAGGCCAGCCAGCGGTAGGCCTCGGCGGGGGCAATGCGGGTAAAGTCGAGCTGCATCCTGACCTCAGCGTCCGGCGCGGGATTCGCGGATGTAGAAGCGTGCGCGCTCGGCCTTCTCGGTGCAACCCTGATAGCCCTCGAACTGCTGCTGGGTCTTGGCCGCAGTGAGCAACGACAGGGCCTTGGAATAGCTGACCGTGCCGGCGAAGCCCGCGGCCTTGGCCAGGTCCAGCTCCTCCCAGGCGGCGTTCAGCTGGTTGGCACAGCTCTCGCGGTAGGCGGTCTTGCCCGCGCACCCGGCCAGCAGCACGGCGAGCACGGGCAGGCAGATCAGGGCTTTCATGGATGACTCCTCATTCACGACTGCAGAAGGTGGACGGAGGTCCGGCCGCGGACGAAACGGCCACGCGGGGCGACGGCCGGCCGGCATTTTAACCGTTCGCCGCCTTGGCGCGGGGAGATGGCGCACGTATGTTCAACCCATAGGGATGCAAGGGGGGAGACACCCATGACCGGCAAGCGAGTCGCCCTGGTCCTCGGCTCGGGCGGTGCCCGGGGATATGCGCACATCGGCGTGATCGCCGAACTGGAAGCACGCGGCTACGAGATCGGCTGCATCGCCGGCTGCTCGATGGGCGCGGTGGTCGGCGGTATCTACGCCGCCGGCAAGCTGGACGCCTACCGCGCCTGGATCGAGAGCCTGGACTACCTGGACGTGCTGCGCCTGCTCGACGTGAGCTTCCGCCTCGGCGCGATCCGCGGCGAGAAGGTGTTCGGACGCATCCGCGAGATGGTCGGCGAGATCAACATCGAGGACCTGCCGATCCCCTACACCGCGGTGGCCACCGACCTGACCAACCAGCAGGAGATCTGGTTCCAGGAAGGCTGCCTGCACCAGGCCATGCGCGCCTCGGCGGCGATCCCCAGCCTGTTCACCCCGGTGATCCTCGGCAACCGCATGCTGATCGACGGCGGCCTGCTCAATCCGCTGCCGATCATCCCGGTGGTGTCCAGCCACTGCGACCTGATCATCGCCGTCAACCTCAACGCCACCGACCAGAAGCATTACCAGTTGCCGGTGGTCGAGCGCCCGCCGGCCTTCAAGAGCCGCATCGACCAGCTGGTGGCGTCGCTCAGCGCGCGCCTGTCGTTCCGCCGCAACGGCCACGAGCACGACCACGAGGTGCTGCTCCTCGAACGCAGCGCCGAGCTGCAGCCGCCGGAGCCCAACCCCTGGCTGGAGGAGTCCGTCAGCCAGCCCGAGGTGCAGCCGGCCGCCGCACCGCAACGCGAAGGCGCGCCGAGATCCGCCGAGGGCTCGGTGGTGGTCGGCAACATCGGCCCCGCCTCGCTGCTCGACCTGATCCACCAGAGCTTCGAGGTGATGCAGACCTCCCTGGCACAGTACAAGATCGCCGGCTACCCACCGGACCTGCTGATCAACGTCCCCAAGCGGGTCTGCCGCTTCTTCGAGTTCTACAAGGCACCGGAGCTGATCGAGCTGGGCCGGCAGATCGCCGCCGACAGCCTGGACCGCTACGAGCAAGAGAACCGCTGAGCCAGAGGCGGAACTGCCCGGCCGGTCGGATGCTCGCGGCGGCGCTCTGCACCTTGGCGGTGCGGACTGGTCGAAGGCATTCAGGAGCAGTTGGTGGATCCTGGCGATCCGCCCGGCGTGCAGCTCCGCCCCGCCGTCCTCCGGCTGGCGCGCAGACGGTCGACGCCAACGCCGGGAACACAGGACGCGCATCCCGGTGGCCACGAGCCATCGGGGCCGCCGATGCTGCTGTCGGCTAAAGCGGAGCTCGCTTTCAGAACCACCGGCACGTTCAGACCGGGGGCGGCTCCGGTCCGGACGGGTTCTGCGGCGGATTCTGACCCTGGGCGATCCAGTCGCCGACCAGACTGTAGGCCAGGGCCAGCAGGGTCGGGCCGAGGAACAGGCCCATGAAGCCGAAGGCCACCAGGCCGCCGAATACCCCGAGCAGCACCACCACCAGCGGCAGGTTTCCACCGCGGCTGATCAGGTAGGGCTTCAGCACGTTGTCCACCCCGCTGATCACGAAGGTACCCCAGATGGCGAGGAAGATCGCCAGGCCGTAGTCGCCCTTCCAGACCAGCCAGGCGGTGGCGGGGATCCACACCAGCGGCGGGCCCATGGGGATCAGGCTGAGGCCGAAGGTGAGCAGCGCCAGCACCAGGGCGCCGGGCACACCCGCGATCCACAGGCCGATCAGGGCCAGAGCCGCCTGGGCGGCGGCGGTGCCGATCACCCCGTTAACCACCCGCTGCACGGTGCCGGCCACCAGTTCCAGGTAGTGGTCGGCACGATCGCCGATCAGCCGCTGCAGACCGCTGCGCACCAAGGTCGCCATACGCGGCCCGTCTCGATAGAAGAAGAACACCAGCACCAGGCTCAGGGCCAGCTCCAGCACCCCGCCGCCGATCTGCGCGCTGCGCGCCAGCAGCCAGTTGCCGACCTGGCCCATGTAGGGCTTGAGGCTGGCGAAGAAGGCCGCGCCCTGCTGGTCGATGGTGTTCCACAGGTCGACCAGTCTCGGGCCCAGCACCGGCACGTCGTCGAGCCAGGACGGAGCGGTGGGCAGGCCGCGGAGCTGCAGGTCCTTGACCAGGTTCATAGCGTCGCGGATGTGGTCGGCCAGGTTGAAGCCGAGTATCACCAGCGGCACCGCCACCAGCAGCATCCAACCCAGGGTAAGGATGGTCGCCGCGGCGTTCTCCCGTCCCTTGAGCAGGCGGGTTAGCAGGGGCATCAGCGGCCAGCTGGCGAAGGCCAGCACTGCGGCCCAGAACAGCGCCGACCAGAACGGCGCCAGTACCCAGAGAGAGGCGCCCAGCAGCGCCAGGATCAGGATCTGCAGCAACAGACGGTCGTTAGTGGGCATCAGTGTCTCCAAGATGCGGCGAATGGAAGGCGGCGCGCCCAAGATGACCGAGGCGCGATGCCGGAGCAAGGGGCGCAAAGGCGCAAGCTAGAGGGGGGCGGTGGGCAATCCATGGCCGTCGTCTCCGGAAGCAGACGTTCAGCGCAGCAGGCGTAGGACCAGACCGGGCCCCTCTACGCCATCCAGTTCCAGGCGCGCGGCGCGCACCCGCTGCTGGATCAGCGCCTCGCGCCAGGCCGCCGCCTGCGCCCCGGCCAGGCTGACCCGCAGGGTGCTGTCGAGGTTCAGGCTGCGGGCCAGCAGATCGCTCCAGGCCGGCTGCGGCTCGCCGGTCAGACGCGGCAAACGCAGCTCGCCGCTGCTGCGCAGCTGGCGCAGCAGGGTGGCCGGATCGGGTAGCAGCTCGCCGAGGGGCTCGCCGGCCTGCAGCTGCTCGACGTGCAGGTAGGCGCGGCGGTTGCCGCGGGTGATCCCGTAGCAGGCCAGCAGGCGCTCGCCCCCGGCGTCGGCAAGCCGCGCCAGCAGGTAGTTCTGCTGGTCGTCCGGGCCGTAGAGCACGGCGTTGCCGAACACCGCATTGGCCCACAGGCTGCTGGAGCCGCAGGTACGCCCCTTGCACCAGTAGAGCAGCTCGGCGCCTTGGGCCTGGAGGGCCTCGCGGGTCGTCTCGAAGGCCTGGCTGCCCTGTTGGTCGCGGGGCAATTGGTAGGTCACCGCAGTGAGGCTGCCCTCCACGGCGACCTGCGCCTCGTAGCGCACCTGGTTACTGATCCGTCGCACCGGTCCCTGCGGGTAGACGCGCTGCACCTCGGCGTCCGCGCGGAAGTCGACGATCTCGGCCTTGGGAAAACGCGGCACGCCGGGCAGGTCATGGCTGCCCGGCAGGTCCGCGGCCAGTACCCCCGTGAAGCCCAGCCAGACGGCCAGGCCCGAGGCCCATCGCATTATCCCCCTCATCGCATTAGCATCGCCTGGGCGCTGGAGATGCTGCGCTCGTCCGGCTCGTGCCGGGGCGGCACCTGCAGACCGCGCTGCACCGCCGGACGTGATTCGATGGCCGCCAGCCAGCGCTGCAGGTGCTCAAGGCCGTCGACCGAGACCCCGGCCCAGTCGTGCGCGCGCACCCAGGGAAAGGTGGCAATGTCGGCGATGCTGTAGTCGCCGGCCAGGTACTCGGTTTCCGCCAGGCGGCCGTCGAGTACCTCATAGAGCCGGCGGGTCTCGTGCTGGTAGCGGTCGATGGCCGGCTGCAGCTTCTCCGGGAAGTAGCGGTAGAAGACGTTGGCCTGGCCCTGCATGGGACCGATGCCCCCCATCTGGAACATCAGCCACTGGATCACCCGGGAGCGGCCCTTGGGATCCGAGGGCATCAGCCGACCGGTCTTTTCCGCCAGGTAGATGAGGATGGCCCCGGACTCGAACACCGGGAAGTCGTCGTTGTCGTGGTCGACGATGGCCGGGATGCGTCCGTTGGGATTGATGCGCAGGAACTCGGGGGCCTTCTGCTCCCGTTTGTCGAAACTCAGTACCCGCACCTGGTAGGGCAGGCCCAGTTCCTCGAGGGCGATGGACACCTTGTGCCCGTTGGGCGTGGCAGCGGTGAACAGCTCGATCATCGTGATCTCCAGTGACGGTTCCCGTGCAGCCTTGCCGTTCGGCCGCCTGCCGTCAAGTCGCCTGGAAGAACCGATTGAAACAGTCTGCAACCGCCTGGGCGCCGGCCTCGTCCTCAAGGTGCAGATGATGCCCGCCGGGCAGCTCGTTGATCTCGATGGACAGCGAGCGCAGCAACGCCTCGGCACCGGAGGTTTTCTTCAGCATGCCCGCGCTGGGCATGATCAATTTCACCGGGCAGGCCAGGCGCCGCACGAAAGCCAGCGCCTGGGGCAACGTGAAGCGCACCGGCGAGGGCAGAGTGAGGCGGCTGTCGGTGCGCCAGATGTAGCCGCCCGGCACCGGCATCACCCCGCGCTGGGCGAGCAGCTCGGCGGCCTCGCGGTTGACCGGCACCCGGGCCTTCATGCGCGCCTCCACGGCCTTCTCGAAGGTCGCATGGACGCGCTTGCGCCTGGCATCGAAGGCCAGCTGCGCCTCCAGGGCCTTGGCCAGCTCCCCAGGCGCCTCCTCCGGAGCCACGGTGTGAGGGATGATGGCGTCGATCAACGCCAGGCGCTCGACCCGCTGCGGCAGGCTGCCGGCCAGTAGAGTGGCGACGATGGCGCCCATCGAGTGGCCGAGCAGCGAGAAGCGCTGCCAGCCGAACTGCTCGGCCACCTGCAGCAGGTCGTAAACGTTATCCCAGAGGCTGTAGCCGGCCCCTGGCGGGCGATGGTCGGAATGGCCGTGCCCGGCCAGGTCGACGGCGACGATGCGCAGTCCGCGCAGTTTGGGGATCAGCCGCGCGAAGCTCATGGCGTTGTCCATCCAGCCATGCACGGCGAGCACCGGCCGGCCGTCCTCGGGCCCGTAGAGATGGGCGGCCAGCTCGATGTGCGGCAGGCTCAGACGGACCTCCTCGACCGGCAGCGTCATGCCTCCTCCCAGCGGGCGAACAGGCCCTTGAGCAGTTCGGCGGTGTCCTGCGGCCGCTCCAGGGGGAACATGTGACCGCCCGGCACGGTCAGGCACTGGCTGCGCGGGATGCGCCGCGCCAGGCGCAGGTCCTGGGCACGCACCACCCGGCTGTTCGCTCCGCGCACCACCGCCAGCGGCACCTTGAACTGCCGTGGCCGCCCCGGACTGGTATGCGGCACGCTGCGATAGATGCCGATCTCGGTGGCCGGGTCGAAACGCAGGCGCAGGCCCTCCTCGGTGGGCCGCAGGGCGTGTCTGACGTAGTCCTCCAGGCAGTCCGGGTCGAAATGGCGGAACAGCGTCTTGCTGGCGAAGTAGGCGCGCGCCTCGTCCGGATCGCGGAACGCTTCCCGACGGCCCAGGGTGCGGCCGGCCGGGGTGATCCGGTCGATGAAGCCGAAGCGCTTGGCGGTGCGGATCACCAGCCGGGAAGTCAGCGGCAGCAGCGGCGAATCCAGCATCACCACGCCGCGGTACAGCTCCGGACGGCGCATGGCGGCGCGGTAGTGCAGCACGCCGCCGAGGGAATGGCCGACACCCCAGACCGGAGCGTCCTGCTGCTCAAGGTGGTGGATCAGTTCGGCAACCAGGGCTTCCCAGTTGTCGCTGACCGGAAAGCGCGGGTCATGGCCGTGCTGCTCTAGGTGCAGCACCCGATAGCCGGCCGGCTCCAGGGCAGCGAACAGCTTGCCGTAAGTGGCCGAGGGGAAGCCGTTGGCATGGGCGAAGAAGATCGCTTGCGACATGGTCGGGTATCGGAGAATTCCAGAAGACGGGATACCGGCATTCTCCGGCAGAGGGCCATTGCCGGGCAATGACAGGGCGGCCGCTGGAGGATGGCACCCCGGCCAGAGCCTGCGGCCGAGGTGCCGCACGATGGCTCAGTCCTTCAGTGGTCGCTCGGCACTGGGCACTATGGCCACGGTGAGCCGGGCGATGCAGCTGGGCTTGCCGTCCTCGCCATGCAGACGGATGTCCCAGACATGGGTGGTTCGGCCCAGGTGCACCGCGCGGGCCACCCCGGTGACCCGCCCGCTGCGCAGCGCGCGCAGGTGATTGGCGTTCACCTCCAGCCCCACGCAGTAGTAGCGACTGCCGTCGATGCACAGATAGCTGGCCATGGAGCCGAGGGTTTCCGCCAAGACCACCGAGGCACCGCCGTGGAGAATGCCGTAGGGCTGATGGGTACGGGCGTCGACCGCCATGCTGGCGGTCAGCGAGTCGTCGTCCCAGGCCTCGAAGCGGATGTCCAGCTGCTCGCCGATGGTGTTGCGCAGGCTGGCATTGAGGGCGTCCAGGTCCGGAGTTTCACGCCACAGCATGGTCAGTCCTCATTCGTGCCAGAGCACCGTCTCGCGACGCTCCAGCCAGTGCTGGTAATGGCCCTGGTAGGTGCTTTCCACCACGCTGCGCTTGATCTTCATAGTCGGCGTGAGAAAGCCGTTCTCCACGGTCCACATCTCGTTGAGCAGCACCAGGGTGAGCAGCCGCTCGTGCTTGTCGAGGGTATTGTTCACCTCGTCGAGCAGATGCCGGAAGTTGCTCTCCAGCTCCGACCTGGCGCCGTTGATCGCCTTGTGCCGGCCGGTTTCGGAAAGCACGCAGAGGGCCAGCGGCTGCGGCAGGTTGTCGCCGACCACGCAGACCTGTTCGATCAGCGGGTGCACCGCCAGACGGTTCTCGATGGGCGCCGGGGCCACGTACTTGCCCTTGCTGGTCTTGAAGATCTCTTTCAGGCGACCGGTCAGGCGCAGGTAGCCCTCGGCATCCACCTCGCCCTTGTCTCCGGTGCGCAGGAAGCCGTCCGGGGTGATGGCCTCGGCGGTGCGTTCCGGGTCCTTGTAGTAGCCGATCATGGTGGCGCCACTGCGCACCTGCACCTCGCCCTCCTCGCTGATGCGCACCTCCACGCCCGGGTTGGCGCGGCCGATCCAGCCGGACTTGAACTCGCCCTTACGGCAGATGTGCGAGTAACCGCAGTTCTCGGTCATGCCGTAGACCTCCATGATGTCCACGCCGAGGCGCTGGTACCAGTTGAGCAGCGCATCGGGCACCGGCGCGGCGCCGCAGAAGGCCAGGCGCAGCGCATCCATGCCCAGGCCGGCAAGCACCTTGCGGCCGACGATGCCGCCGATCACCGGCAGCTTGAGGAGGAAATCCAGGCGTGCCGCCGGGATCTTCGAGTAGACGCCCATCTGGAACTTGGTCCAGATCCGCGGCACGCCGAACATCAGCGTCGGCCGGGCACGGCGCAGGTCGGCCAGGAAGGTGTCCAGGCTCTCGGCGAAGAACACCGTCATGCCACCGTACAGCGAGCTCAACTCGACGAACACCCGCTCCGCCACGTGGCACAGCGGCAGGTAGGAGATCAGCCGGTCCGCCTCGTTGGTGGAGAACAGACGCTGGCCGTTCTCGGCGGCGAAGGCGAAGTTGGCGAAGTTGTGCATCACCCCCTTGGGCGTGCCGGTGGTACCGGAGGTGTAGATGATGGTGGCGAGCTGGTCGAGTCGGCCGGTGGGGTTGTCGCGGATCGGCGTGCTGGCCTGCAGGTCGCTCCACCGGTAGTCGAACTGCCCTTGCGGATGCAGCGGCAGGGCGATGGTCGGCACCCCTTCGGGCACCCCGGGAGCCATGCTCGGCCAGTCGTCCAGCTTGCCGATGAACACCAGCGCGCTCTCGGAATGCTCCAGCACCTGGCGCACGGACTCAGCGGTGAGGTTGGGATAGAGGGGCACGGACACATGGCCGGCCATCCAGATGGCCAGGTCGGCGATGATCCAGTGGGCGCAGTTCTTGGAAATGATCGCGATACGGCTGCCCGGCGGCAGCTCCCGGGAACGCAGCCAGTTGGCCGCGCGTCTGGCCTGTTCGCCGACGTCCGCCCAGGTCAGTTCCTCGATCCGTCCGCCGCCCATCGGCTGTACCATGTAGCGCCTCTCCGGATGGCGAGCCTCACGCTCGTAGAACACCTCCAGCGGCAAACGCATTGCATCAGCCACGACATCCTCCTAGTTATTCTTGTAGTGGGGACAGCCTACCAAGCAATTGCTTGGTCGAATATTCCATGCCGCAAGGCAAGGTGCAAGTCAGGAAATGTATCCGTGTGTAGTCGCGGCCCCTCCCCGGCAAGACACTCGGGGACGGCGCGGCTCAGCGTGGATGGACCAGGGCCAGCAGCTCCATGCTACCGGCGGCGAACAGCTCACCGTCCAGCTCGGCGAGGCTGGCGGTGCGCATCGGCAGCGGCTGCTCGAGGTGGCCATGGAGCAGCAGGCCGGCGAGGTCGCCGATGAACGGCTGGTGGCTGACCAGCAGCACCTCGCGGCCCTCGTAGGCGTCCAGCCGGCGCAGCGCCTCGCGCGGGTCGCTGTCCGGGGTCAGCCAGGGCACTGTGGTGATCGCCATGGGCAGGCCCAGGGTCTCGCGCACCACCTCGGCGGTCTGCTGAGCGCGCACGTAGGGGCTGGCGAGGATCGCCTGCAGCGGCCGCCCCTCCAGCTGCACGGCCGCCTGGCCGGCTTCCTTGCGGCCGCGCAGGGTCAGGTGGCGCTCGGCGTCAGTCCGTGCCCACGGCTCCGCCTCGCCGTGGCGCAGCAGCCATAGCCTCACAGGCGCGGCTCTTCGTCACGCACAGGATGCTCGGCCGGCGGCACCTCGTGGGGCGCCTCGCCTTCCGGGGCGCGCGGCGCCGGCCAGTCGGCGAACGGCCAGGGCTTCTCCTCGGTGTTGAAGGTGCCGAAGCGGCCGATCTGCTGCAGGTACTGGCTGAGACTGTCGCCGAAGCCCCGCAGGGTGGCGTTGGGAGCGCCATAGAACAGCCGGTAGCCCAGCTGTAGCAGCACCACCGCGCCGAGGACCAGCTCGGCAACCTGCCAGACGATGACGAATACCGCCATCCAGAGGATGCGCAGCAGGATCGATTCGCGCTGCAGATCGTTGCTCTCGCTCATGTCAGTGCTCTCCTAGAAGCCTTTCGGGGAAATGAAATCCACGTCCGTCTTCGGCTCGCCGCGCATCAACGCCTCGATCACCTGGGCCAGGGTGCGGCCCTCGAAGAGGATAGCGTGCAGGCCAGCCACCAGCGGCATGTAGATCTGCAGTTCCTCGGCCTTGGCCTTGAGCACCCGCAGGGTGTTCACCCCTTCCGCCGTCTCCCCCAGACGCGCCACCGCCTCCTCCAGGCTCAGGCCCTCGCCGAGGGCGTGGCCGACCTGGAAGTTGCGGCTCTTCGGCGAGGAGCAGGTGACGATCAGGTCGCCCACCCCGGCAAGCCCCAGGAAGGTCATGGGATTGGCGCCGAGCTTGACGGCGAAGCGGGTCATCTCCGCCAGGGCACGGGTGATCAGCATGCTCTTGGTGTTCTCGCCCATGCCCAGAGCCGCGGCCATCCCGGACATGATGGCGTAGACGTTCTTCAGCGCACCGCCCAGCTCCACGCCGAAACGGTCGCCGCTGGCGTAGACGCGGAAGGTGCGACCGTGCAGCACCGCCTGCACGTTGCGGCACAGCACCTCGTCCTCGCTGGCCACCACGGTGGCGGTCAACGCGTGCTCGGCGATCTCGCGGGCCAGGTTGGGGCCGGAGAGGACGCCGATGCGCGCCTGCGGAGCGATTTCCTCGAGGATCTGGCTCATCAGCTTGAAGCTCTGCGCCTCGATGCCCTTGGTCAGGCTGATCAGCTGCTTGCCGGCGAGCAGCTCGGCGTGGGGCTGCAGGGCGCTGCGCAGTGCGCTAGACGGCAGGGCGACGAAGATCAGCGCGCTGCCGCGCAGGGTGGCGGCCAGGTCGGTGACCGGTTCGACGGCGGGATGGATCTTCACCCCCTTGAGGTAGCGCGGGTTCTCGCGAGTCGTGCGGATCGCCTCCGCCTGCTCGCTGTCGCGCATCCACAGGCGCACCTGCTGGCCGTTCTCTGCCAGCAGGTTGGCGATCGCCGTACCGAAGCTGCCGCCACCGAGGACGGCAATGGGTTGCTGCTCTGTCATGAAGGAATCCGTGCTGGGCCATCCGAATGGCCAATGGCGGCCATTATACGGGCCGCGACCGGGCCGGCGACAATTTGCCTGTACCCGCCGAAGTCATTGATAATCCGGCGGAATTCGTCCGCCGCTGGCTTCCTGCGGCTCTCCCGGTCGCTACGGAGCGACCCGGCCGCAGTCTGGACGCTCCGGGAAACAGCGCTCTAGCATAGGCACTTCCCACGGACGATCCGCAACGAGACAACAGGATGCGCCGCTCTCCGACGCCGTGTCCCCCGGCACGGACATTCCGGTCATGAAACTGCGCCCAGGCTGGGACATCCACTCACAGACCCAACTGATCGGTCTCGGCCCTGCCCTGCTGCTGACCCTGCTGCTGACCGCCTTCTTCATCTTCGCCCGTCTCCAGGACCTGCGCGAGGAGCTCAACCATACCGGCCAACTGATCGCCAGCCAGCTCGCTCCGGCCAGCGAATACGGCGTGGCCAGCGGCAACCGGCAGGTGATCGACAACCTGCTCAAGGCCACCCTGAACACCCCCCACGTGCGCTTCCTCGAGGTGCGCGACCGCGAGGACGCCATCCTCGCCTACGTGGAGCGCCCCGCCGAGCAGGCCACCAGCCAGGTGGAGATTTTCCATGCGCCCATCTACCGCCAGCGCGTCGCCCCCCTGCCCTACAACCTGGAGCGCCTGAACAGCCCGGACGACTATCTGGGCCGTGTGGTGGTGGGCATGTCCAGCGACGCCTTCAGCACCCGTCAGCAGGAGATACTGCTCAAGGCCGCGGTGCTCGGTCTGGTCGCTCTGGTACTCACCTTCCTGATCGCCCGTCGCCTGGCGCGCCGCCTGTCGCAGCCGATCAGCACCATGGGCAAGGCGGTGGAGGCCATCCAGGGCGGCGACTACGAGGTCCGCCTGCCGGCCCACGAGGACGGGGAGCTGGGCGACCTGGCCCGGCACATCAACGACCTGGCCAGCGCCCTCGGCAAGGCCAGCCGCGAACAGCAGCAGGCCATGGCCCAGTTGATCAAGGCCCGCGAGGAAGCCGAGCAGGCCAGCCGCATCAAGTCGGAGTTCCTGGCGATGATGAGCCACGAGCTGCGCACCCCCATGAACGGCGTGCTGGGCATGCTGCAGCTGCTGGAGACCACCGAGCTGACCCAGGAACAGACCGAGTACACCGCCCTGGCCACCGAATCCACCGAGCACCTGCTCAAGGTGATCAACGACATTCTCGACTTCTCGCGTATCGAGCGCGGCGCCCTGGAGCTGGAGCAGATCCCCTTCAACCTGCTGGAGCTGCTGCAGAGCTCGGTGCAATCCTTCCAGCACAGCGCCCAGCAGCGCGGCCTGGAGCTGAGCCTGGAGGCCCAGACGGGACTCGAGCGGATCGAGGTGCACGGCGACCCGACGCGCATCCGCCAGATCCTCGTCAACCTGCTCAGCAACGCCTTGAAGTTCACCGAGGAGGGCGGCATCCGCCTGGTGGCGCGCTGGCAGACCCTAGATCACGAGGTGCTGTGGTTCAACTGCGCGGTGCACGACAGCGGCATCGGCATCCCCGCGGAACGCCTGGAGGGCATGTTCGACGCCTTCCAGCAGGCCGACAGCTCGATCTCCCGGCGCTACGGCGGCACCGGCCTGGGCCTGGCCATCGCCCGCACCCTGGCTGAACGCATGGGCGGCACCCTGCACGCGCAAAGCCAGGAGGGCAAGGGCTCGGTGTTCACCCTGGAGATCCCCCTGCCGTTCCGCGAGAAGAGCAGCGAAGCCAGGCCGCACCAGGCACCGGAATACGCTCCGGCCGACGGCCACGAGGTGCTCCTGGTGGAAGACAACCCGGTCAACCAGACGGTCATCGAGGCCATGCTGCGCAGCCTCGGCTACCGGGTCACCCTGGTCACCGACGGCGCCCAGGCGGTGCACTGCGCTACCCAGAAACATTTTGCAGCGATTCTCATGGACTGCCGGCTGCCGGTCATGGACGGCTACGAGGCGACCCGACGCATCCGCGAGCAGCGCGGGCCAGACCAGTTGCCGATCATCGCCCTTACCGCCAATGCCCTGCAGGGCGACCGGGAAGTCTGTCTACAGGCAGGGATGAACGATTACCTGGCCAAGCCCTTCAAGCGCGCCGACTTGCAACGCATCCTGCAGCGCTGGCTGCCTACCGCCCGAAATGATGGAATCACAACACCCTTCGACGGATGATCGCCCATCCGGGCGCGGCATGGTGTACAACTGTGCTCTTGCTGCTGTGACTTTCCGCCTCAGCCAGCAGTCTATGGCTAGGTTCTCCACCGAAAACGGCCGAGCGCAGGTCGTTTTCCCACGGAAGCCCAGGCTGACGAAAGTGCCGCCAAGCACATCGCAGCCTCAAGATCCGCCCCACCCTGCGACACAAACAGGGATTACTGAGGAGTTCGCATGACGACCAAACAATCCGCCTATACCCGGGAAGACCTGTTGCGCTGCAGCCGCGGCGAACTCTTTGGCCCGGGGAACGCGCAACTGCCGGCCCCCAACATGCTGATGGTGGATCGCATCACCTACATCAGCGACAACGGTGGCAAGTACGGCAAGGGCGAGCTGGTCGCAGAGCTGGACATCAACCCCGACCTGTGGTTCTTCGGCTGCCACTTCCTGGGCGACCCAGTAATGCCGGGCTGCCTGGGCCTGGACGCCATGTGGCAGTTGGTCGGCTTCTTCCTCGGCTGGCAGGGTTACCCCGGGCGCGGCCGGGCGCTGGGCTCCGGTGAAGTGAAGTTCTTCGGCCAGGTCCTACCGAGCGCCAAGAAGGTCACCTACAACATCCACATCAAGCGCACCATCAACCGTTCGCTGATTCTCGCCATCGCCGATGGCACCGTCAGCGTCGATGGCCGCGAAATCTATAGTGCCGAGGGCTTGCGCGTCGGCCTGTTCACCTCCACCGACAATTTCTAAGGGTTATCCGCATGCGTCGCGTCGTGATTACCGGCCTGGGCATCGTTTCCTGCCTGGGCAATGACAAAGAGACCGTCTCCGCCAACCTGCGCGCCGGACGCGCCGGTATCCGCTTCAACCCCTCCTACGCGGAAATGGGCCTGCGCAGCCAGGTATCCGGGTCGGTGGACCTGAACCTGGAAGAGCTGATCGACCGCAAGGTCTACCGCTTCATGGGCGACGCAGCGGCCTACGCCTACCTGGCCATGGAACAGGCCATCGAGGACTCCGGACTGACCCCGGAGCTGATCTCCAACCCGCGCACCGGCCTGATCGCCGGCTCCGGCGGCGCTTCCACCGTCAACCAGATGGAAGCCATCGACATCCTCCGCGAGAAGGGCGTCAAGCGCATCGGCCCATACCGCGTTCCTCGCACCATGAGCAGCACCGTGTCGGCCTGCCTGGCCACCCCGTTCCAGATCAAGGGCCTCAACTACTCGATCTCCTCGGCTTGCGCCACCAGCGCCCACTGCATCGGCCATGCGATGGAACAGATTCAGATGGGCAAGCAGGATGTGGTTTTCGCCGGCGGCGGAGAAGAGGAACACTGGAGCCAGAGCTGCCTGTTCGACGCCATGGGCGCCCTCTCCACCCAGTACAACGACTCGCCGGAAAAAGCCTCGCGCGCCTACGATGCCAAACGTGACGGCTTCGTGATCGCCGGCGGCGGCGGCATGGTGGTGGTCGAAGAGCTGGAGCACGCCCTCAAGCGCGGCGCCAAGATCTACGCCGAGATCGTCGGCTACGGCGCCACCTCGGACGGCTACGACATGGTCGCGCCGAGCGGCGAAGGCGCAGTGCGCTGCATGCAGCAGGCGCTGTCCACCGTCAGCGAGCCGATCGACTACCTGAACACCCACGGTACCTCCACTCCGGTGGGCGACGTGGCGGAAGCCCGCGCGGTACGCGAAGTCTTCGGCGACAAGGCACCGAAGATCAGCTCTACCAAGAGCCTGTCCGGCCACTCCCTGGGCGCCGCCGGCGTGCACGAGGCGATCTACTGCATGCTGATGATGCAGGGCAACTTCCTGGCCGGTTCCGCCAACATCGAGGAGCTGGATCCGGAGGTCGCCGACCTGCCGATCCTCCGTGCCACCGAGGAGAACGCCAAGGTGGACCTGGTGATGAGCAACAGCTTCGGCTTCGGCGGCACCAACGCCACCCTGGTGCTGAAGCGCTGGACCGGCCAGTAAGCCGTTCCGCCACTCAGAGAAAGGGCGCCCGAAGGCGCCCTTTTTTCATTCGCCTCCTCGGGCAAGATCCTCGGCTACCACGTCCGTGAGGGGCTGCATGCCAAGTCGGTGGCCCAGGCCTTCGGCCTGGCGTTACGGCAGCGCCAGACGCGTCATGCACTTCCATCACCCGAATCGCGGCATCCGGTACTGCTCCACACACTTTCAGCGCTGCATGCGCAGCACGGCGTTACCTGCCCGATGAGCGACGGTTACGACTGCTACCAGAACGCGCTGGCCGGCGGGTCAACAGCATCCTGAAGAACGAACTGCTGATCCACTGCCCGCAAGACCTGATGCAGGCGCGCCAGATGGAGCGCGAGGCAGTGAATATCCATGACCGGGAGCGCCCTCACCAGACTCTGGAATACAAAACGCCCGATGCGGTGCATCGGGCGTTTCGAGCTCTGCGGCTTGGTCTGATAGGTGTAAACCTATTTCAGGGCTAGACACCGACGGCCACCGTCACCTTGACCGTGTGTCCTGGAGCAGCCCACAGAACTCGGCATCGTCGTCGATCCAGTACCCCGAATCGGTGCAGACATGACCTCATCTCCATCCAGCGGGGTGCAAGACCATAACTCCGAGCCCTGCCGGCGGGTATCGCAGATCGTCCACTCAGCGCCGGGCAGCGCCGAGTTGGCCCTGCTCGTCGGAAAAGACGATCTCCACCCGGCGGTTCAGGGCTCGACCGCGGCTGGAGGCGTTGTCGGCGACCGGAAAGTCCGGACCGTAGCCCTCCACCTGGATACGTTTGGGATCGATACCCAAGTCGATCAGCGCGTCGGCCACCGCCTGGGCCCGCTCGCGGGACAGGATCAGGTTGTCCTGGCGCTCCCCGGTACTGTCGGTATAACCCTCGATGCGCAGAATGCGCTGCGGATTGAGCTGGAGGAACTGCACCAGCTTGAGGATGGTACGGCTGGCCGCCGGCTTGAGCTCGGCCTTGCCGGCGTCGAAGAGCACGTCGCCGAGGGTCATCACCAGGCCGCGGTTCTCGTCACCGGTGGACAGGCTGACGATCTGCTCCTCCAGCCACCTGCCCTGCTCCTGCACGTTGAGCAGGCGGGCCTCGCGCAGCGCCAGTTGCAGGCGGGCGCGCTCCAGCTCCAGCTTGGCGCGGCGTTCCTCGTTGAGCTTCAGCGCAGTGTGCTGGGTGGCGATCTCGCTGTAGCGCCGGCTCAGGTAGGCGTAGTGTTCGACGTCATCGCCGCTGCCCCAGTAGCTGGACAGGCGGTCGGCGCGGGCCAGCGACTCGCCGGCACGGATCACGTCCTTGGGCGCCACGCGCAGTACGTCCGGATCCTCCTTGACCTTCTGGAAGGCCTCCCGGGCCGCTTCCAGGCTCTCGCCGCCCTGGTGGGTGGCGCAGCCGCTCAGCACGCCCAGGGTCAGCAGGGTGCCAACGAAACCGATCCGCTTCACTGCATGTCCCCCAATTGTTTGCGCAGGCGGGTGATGCGGGCCTTCAACTCGGCGAGCTGCTCCTCGCTCTTGCCGGTCAGCACCTGCGCCTCGGCCAGGCGCGCATCCAGTTCGGCCTGCTCGGCCAGCACCCGCGCCCGCTTGTAATCCTCTTCAGCCATGTTCTTGTGGGCCCGGGCCAGCTTCTGCTCGGCCAGGCGCATGGCTTCGATCTCCTCGGTCGCACCTATCGCCCGCGCCTGCTCCACGGCCTGCTCGGTCAGGCGCATCTGTTCGTGGGGGGCGGGATCGTTAGCGCAGCCGGCCAGGGCCAACAGGGCAAGGCCGGTTACCAAAATGCGTTTGTCGATCACCTGGCAGTTCCTACTGGGTCGATTCCGTGGAAGGCTGCAGCAGCTGCTGCTTCCAGCGCTCTAGGTTGCGCTGCAGGATGGCGTCTGGCACGCCGGCGGAGACCAATTCTGTCATCTTTTTCGCCAGCTGTCCGCGCAGCCAGGCGTCGTTGCAGGCCGAGTTGTGGGACAGGGTCAGGTACAGCCCCTCGCTGGACACCTCCGGCTCCAGCGCCTGCAGGTCGCCGAGCATGCCCAGGGTGTCGGCCACCGCCAGGCCGGGATAGAGCTCGTAGACCACGTAGTCGCTGCGCCCGAGCATCAGCTTCTGGAAGGCCTGGGTCAGCGACGGCACGGACTCCAGGGTCAGGTTGGCCTTGGCGAAGGCATCGAACGCCCGACCGTGGCTGTTGTTCAGCACCACTCCGCCGCGCCGCTCACGCAGGTCGTCCCAGCCGGCATAAGGAAAGACGCGGTCCTTGTGCACCCAGACCACGCTGGCGGTATGGAAGATCGCCGGATGCACGTAGTCCATCTGCTCCAGACGCGGCAGAGTGATGAAGGCGCCGGCGATCAGGTCGACCCGACCGGTGCGCACCTCGTCCTGGGCGCGGGACCAGGGGCCGGTGTAGAGCACGTCGATCTGTATCTTGAGGGCCTTGGCGATCTCCTCGAGCAGATCGGCATTGGCGCCGATCAACCTATCCGGATTCGCCGGGTCCCGCCACAGATACGGCGGATATTCCGGATTGCCGGTGGCCACCAGCCGCTCGCACTTGCCAGCCGCCGAGGCCAGCAGGGGCAGCAGCCCCAGGCCCAGCAACCAGCTACGCCAAGAGGAATATTTTCGCATCGGGCTCTCTCTGAACAGGTCCATGAAGCGGTTCAGGTCCGCACAGCGGACTTCATGCTAGGGTCCTTCGCTGTTACGTCGCCGCAGCGGCGAAACAGCGAACACTCTATGCTCAACATAATAACTGCTCACTATAAGGCCTGACGCATGAGGAAACTGCTTTCCGCACTCCTGGCCAGCATGATTCTGGTCGCTGCGGTGCTGTATTTCTCCCCTGCCGCCCTGCTCACCGGCATCCGACTCCTCGACCTGCAACTGGCCGGCCTCTCCGAACGGCAGCAGGAAGTGGCCGGACTGAGCATCCACTACTACGAAGGCGGCCCGCGGGAGGCCGAGACCATACTGCTGATCCACGGCTTCGCCGCCAACAAGGACAACTGGCCGCGCTTCGCCCGCTACCTGACCGACCGCTACCGTGTGATCGCCATCGACCTGCCCGGCTTCGGCGAAAGTAGCAAACCGGACGCCAGCTATGACGTGGGCAGCCAGGTGGAACGCCTCGCCGCCTTTATCCGGGCCCTCGGCATCCAGCGCCTGCACCTGGTGGGCAACTCCATGGGCGGCCACATCGGTGCCCTGTACGCCGCTCGCTACCCCAGTCAGATACTCAGCCTGGCGCTGTTCGCCAATGCCGGAGTCACCTCACCGAGACCCAGCGAGCTGCGCCAGCGCTTGGAAAACGGCCAGGCCAACCCGCTGCTGGTCGACAGCGCCGAGGACTTCCAGCGCCTGCTGGACTTCGTCTTCGTCGAGCCGCCGGCCCTGCCGGAACGGGTCAAGGGCTACCTGGCCGAGCGGGCTGTGGCCAGCAGCGCCAGCAACCGGCGGATCTTCCAGCAACTGGTCGAGCGCTATATCCCTCTGGAGCCCGAGCTGCCGAAGATCCAGGCCCCCACCCTGCTGCTCTGGGGCGACCGCGACCGCCTGCTCGACGTGTCCAGCATCGAGGTGATGCGACCACTGCTGAAGAAGCCCAGCGTGGTGATCATGGCGAACTGCGGCCATGCACCCATGGTCGAACGCCCGGAGGAAACCGCTCGGCACTATCTGGCCTTCCTCGCCAGCCAGCACTGAGCGAACACCGGACAAAAAGAAGCCCGTGGATAAGCGGGCTTCTTCATGGACGGGCGAGACCGGTCGATTAGACCAGTTTCTCCAGTTCCGGCACGGCCTCGAACAGGTCGGCGACCAGGCCGTAGTCGGCCACCTGGAAGATCGGGGCTTCCTCGTCCTTGTTGATGGCGACGATGACCTTGGAGTCCTTCATGCCAGCCAGGTGCTGGATGGCACCGGAGATACCCACGGCGATGTACAGCTGCGGCGCGACGATCTTGCCGGTCTGGCCGACCTGCATGTCGTTGGGCACGAAGCCGGCGTCCACCGCGGCACGGGACGCGCCCACGGCGGCGCCCAGTTTGTCGGCCAGGGCATAGAGCAGCTTGAAGTTTTCGCCGTTCTGCATGCCACGGCCACCGGAGACCACGATCTTGGCGGCGGTCAGTTCCGGACGGTCGCTCTTGGCCAGTTCCTCGCCGACGAAGGCGGACTTGCCGGCGTCGCCACCGATGCTGACAGGCTCGATGGTGGCGCTGCCACCTTCGGCGGCCACGGCGTCGAAGCCGGTGGTCCGGACAGTGATCACCTTCACCGCCGCGCTGGACTGCACGGTGGCGATGGCGTTACCGGCGTAGATCGGCCGCTTGAAGGTGTCGGCGTCGATCACTTCGATGATTTCGGAGATCTGATCCACGTCCAGCAGGGCCGCCACGCGCGGCAGGTAGTTCTTGCCGTTGGTGGTGGCCGGCGCCAGCACGTGGCTGTAGTCCTTGGCCAGTTCGGCGATCAGCGGCGCGACGTTTTCCGGCAGCAGGTGGGCGAAGGCGGCATTGTCGGCAACCAGGACCTTGCTCACCCCGGCCACCTTGGCGGCAGCCTCGGCCACGGCGCCGACGTTCTGGCCGGCGACCAGCACGGCGACGTCGCCACCGATCTTCTGGGCGGCGGCCACGGTATTCAGGGTGGCACCGGCCAGGACGCCATTGTTGTGCTCAGCGATTACCAGGATTGCCATCTCAGATCACCTTCGCTTCGTTCTTCAGTTTCTCGACCAGTTCAGCTACCGACTTGACCTTGATGCCGGCTTGACGCGGGGCCGGGGCCTCGACCTTGAGGGTCTTCACGGTAGAAGCGGTGGACACGCCCAGGGCGTCCGGGGTAACGGTTTCCAGCGGCTTCTTCTTGGCCTTCATGATGTTCGGCAGCGAGGCGTAGCGCGGCTCGTTCAGGCGCAGGTCGGTGGTGACGATCGCCGGCAGGGTCAGGGCGACGGTCTGCAGGCCGCCGTCGATCTCGCGGGTCACGTTGAGCTTGTCGCCGGCCACTTCCACCTTGGAGGCGAAGGTGCCCTGGGCAAAGCCGGTCAGCGCCGCCAGCATCTGGCCGGTCTGGTTGTTGTCGCTGTCGATGGCCTGCTTGCCAAGGATCACCAGCTGCGGCTGCTCCTTGTCGACCACCGCCTTGAGCAGCTTGGCCACGGCCAGAGAGTTCAGCTCCTCGTTGGTTTCCACCAGAATCGCACGATCAGCGCCCAGGGCCAGGGCGGTCCGCAGTTGCTCCTGAGCAGCGCTCGGGCCGACCGACACCACGACGATTTCGCTGGCGACACCCTTCTCTTTCAGACGTACCGCTTCTTCCACGGCGATTTCGCAGAAGGGGTTCATCGACATTTTGACGTTGGCCAGGTCAACGCCAGAGTTGTCCGACTTGACCCGGACCTTGACGTTGTAGTCGACCACTCGCTTGACAGCTACAAGAACCTTCATGGATTCCTCGTTACTCTCCGGTGAATAAGAATGTCGCCAAGGGGGAGCCTGGCGGGTGATGCTCGCCGGCCGGAACCGGCGGTCAGACCATGAAATGGCAGGCGCAAAACCGCCCGTATCTTGACCGCATCCCCCACCTCGGTCAATACGACAGAATTGCCACTCATGAGCCTCGGACGCCTGATTCTAGCAGGGCTCTACAAAATTCAAACAAACGTTTGTATTGGAGCCCGCGGAGGCTGTGGATATAATGCCGCGCGCACCGCTCCTGGAATGCACCATTCCCTGAATAAAAGAAGCCTGAGTAGGAGATTGCCTGTGGAACGCGAATTTATGGAATTCGACGTCGTCATCGTCGGCGCCGGGCCGTCCGGCCTGTCCGCCGCCTGTCGGCTGAAGCAGAAGGCCGCCGAGGCCGGCCAGGAAATCAGCGTCTGCGTCGTCGAGAAAGGTTCCGAAGTCGGCGCCCACATCCTCTCCGGCGCAGTCTTCGAGCCCCGTGCGCTCAACGAACTGTTCCCCAACTGGCAGGAACTCGGCGCCCCGCTCAACACCCCGGTCACCCGCGACGACATCTATCTGCTGAAGAACGCCCAGGCCGCCACCAAGATCCCCAACGCCTTCGTGCCCAAGACCATGCACAACGAAGGCAACTACATCATCTCCCTGGGCAATCTGTGCCGCTGGCTGGCCCAGCAGGCCGAGGCCCTGGGCGTGGAGATCTACCCCGGCTTCGCCGCCCAGGAAGCGTTGATCGACGAGCAGGGCATCGTCCGCGGGATCATCACCGGCGACCTCGGCGTCGACCGCGAGGGCAATCCCAAGGAGGGCTACTACACCCCCGGCATGGAGCTGCGCGCCAAGTACACCCTGTTCGCCGAAGGCTGCCGCGGCCACATCGGCAAGCAGCTGATCAAGCGCTACAAGCTGGATGCCGAAGCCGA
>NZ_KB822613.1 GCF_000364625.1 Pseudomonas thermotolerans DSM 14292 | reverse complement strand
GGATCCGCCTGGCGCCTCGCGCACTGCAAGCCTCGTCAGGATGAGCGTGCGCTGGATCACCTCATTCGACAGGGATTTGAAGGCCAAGGCACAAGTGCGAGCGAAGGTCGAGCACCCGTTTCGAGTGATCAAGCGCCAGTTTGGTTACACCAAGGTGCGCTTCCGTGGCCTGGCCAAGAACACCGCACAACTGATTACGCTGTTTGCGCTGTCGAATCTGTGGATGGCGCGGCGGCATTTACTCGCGAACACAGGAGAGGTGCGCCTGTAACACGGCGAATAGCCGCTACGGGGTGCGCGTAGCGGCTAAAAACCCTACATAAGTAGTCGATCTGAGCAGTTTTTGATCGATGGACCGCTTCAAAAAACAGCGAGGTCTGTAGTCGGCCAGAAATACGTGGCTACTTCAGACCATCCTTAGCATGACGAGGGATAAGAAAGCGTGGTCTCGCTTGTCAGTTGTAAGGATTCGTCGCCATCTCAGTTCGGATGGGGCCGTGGGCGTTTCGATTCAACCAAGTGGGTGTTCGCATCGATTGCCATAAGAGGCTGGAGTCAATGCTCTGGATAAACCATAGCGAAGAGCGCCTTATACGGTGTGGCAGTTGATATCCTTTGTAGAATTTTAGCGTGTTATTAAATAATTTATTGCATGGCCCTTTAGGCTGAATTTTAATTAATAGAAGGGAACTTGTTAGATGATTGGCATAATCCTTGCTGCGGGTGTAGGTTCGCGTTTGCGCCCAATGACTAATGCAAAGCCAAAATGCTTGGTAACCACTGCTGGGAAGGCGATTCTTCAATACCAGATCGATGCCTATAAGGCAGCGGGCATTAGGGATTTGTTAATCGTTGTAGGTTATGAGGGGGGCGCGATCAAGGAATATTGCAAGCATATCAAGGATGTTAATATCCGAATTGTTGAAAACAACGATTACGAGACGACTAACAATATGTACTCCCTTTACTTGGCAAGGGAGCAGGCAGCAGGCAGGAGTTTTATCCTCAATAATGCTGATCTGAGTGTTGATGTGGATGTTGTCAAACGTCTCTTGGAGCATGAGTCCGCGAATGCAGTGGCTGTAGATAGCTCGCTCTACAACGAAGAGTCAATGAAGGTTGTTGTCTCATCGGATGGCTTTGTAATCGATATTTCGAAGAAGATTAAAGAGCATGAATCGTTTGCGTGCTCTATCGATTTCTATAAGTTCTCTTCAGAGGCGAGTTCAATATTCTTCGAAGAGATTGTCAGGATTATAGAGGAAGAGAAGAACTTGAAAGACTGGACCGAAGTCGCAATGCAGCGCTTATTTCGGTCCCAAAAGCTTAAGTTCACACCTTGTGACATTGCGGGGCTAAATTGGGTCGAGATTGATAATTATGAAGACTTGGCCTTGTCTGATCGTAAGTTTTCGCATTACGATGACGCAATTAAAAATATTGAAAATATTCTATTTGATCTTGATGGGACAGTTTACGTTGGTGGTCAAGTTGTTGATGGTGCGCCCGAGGTGATCGAGGCGTTGCAAGAAGACGGAAAAAATGTGTACTTCTTAACCAATAATTCCTCGAAAAATAAAAGCGATTACGTAACTAGGTTAAAGGATATCGGCATCAAATGTTCGGAGTCACAAATAGTGCTTTCAACCGATGCGCTGGTGGACTATTTGTTTGATCAGAAAGTTGAAAAAATTCATGTGTTAGGGACCAATAGCTTAAAGAAATATCTGATGGATCAGGGATTCAATATTGACTCAGCTAATCCAGAATACGTGGTTATTGGTTACGATACTGAGCTGAGCTATCAAAAGCTTATAACGGCATGTAAATACATAAATGAAGGGACGGATATTCTGGCAACTCATTGCGATGTTTTTTGTCCTTCAGAGTATGGCCCTATTCCCGATATAGGGTCTTTGCTTGAGATGATTAGGATTACAACTGGTAAAAGTCCGAGCAAAGTTTTTGGTAAGCCTAGTTTTGAAATGATTTCACCGCTGATTCAAAGATTTAATCTGGACCCCAGTAAGACATTAATAGTAGGGGATCGTCTTCATACAGATATTATGATGGCGAAAGCACTGCCATGTTACGGTTTGTTGGTATTGACAGGTGAGACAACCCGCGACCAGCTCGAAACCTCCGAAGTTCAGCCTGACTTTGTCCTTGGTTCAATAAAGGATATGCGGAAACTCTAAAGCTGCAGGGGCGGCCGTGGCCTATGGCCGCTCATTCAATGGCATCTAGAGTAGGTGAGACTTTGAGCGCTAAGAATAAACTTATATCAAACACGGGGGCTCTGTTCGCACTGCAATTGGCAAACTATATTTTGCCTTTTCTGATAATACCGTTTTTGACTCGAATGCTCGGCGTCTCTTTATATGGGGTAGTGGCTTTCGGTTTGGCGATGGTGCAAATAGCCTGCATCATCACCGATTTCGGCTTTAACTTATCAGCAACGCGCCAGATAGCCAGCCATCAGACAAACAGGGAATTTGTTAGGAAGATCATTGGTGCGGTTCATCTTTGTAAATTGTTTCTTCTAGTGCCGGTTGGCGCACTGTTTTTCTTCTTTTTGTACTTCCAGGATCAGAAATACGGAGAATACGCCAGCTTCTTCTGGCTTTTGTTGATACCAATTGTTGGGCAGACTTTTCAGCCAATTTGGTTTTTCCAAGGAATGGAGAAAATGGGGTTTATAACCCTGTTTGTCGTCTTAGCGCGAAGCTCCTACGTGCTGCTAGCTATATTATTCGTAAGTACTCCTGATGACTATCTATGGGTTGCTATTGCCAATGGAGTTGCTCAAGTTTTAGGGGCGGTAGTCGCAATAGGTTTCATGGTTAGGCTTGGATATTCTCCTTTGCTGCCAGAATGGGGCTTTACAAAAGCTATATTTACCGAGTCTATTGAGTTTTTCTGGTCGCGTGCTGCCGTCGCTACGTATACAGCAGGTGGAGCGTTTTTTTTGGGGCTGATTTCTACTCCAGTTGCCGTTGCGCATTATTCTGCTGCCGAGCAGCTTTACAAAGGGGCCCAGGCACTGTTCCAACCAATTTCACAAGCACTCTACCCATATATGACCAGGACAAAAAACATTCCACTTTTTTTTAAAATAATGAAATGTGCTGTGGCTATTAGCCTGCTTGGTTTGTCATTTGGTCTTTTATTTGGAGACTGGCTCTTGATGCTTTTTTTTGGGCAAGGTTTTTCGGAGAGTTATTCAGTCTTGGTGATCTTTATGATTGCGTTTTGTGTGACGACGCCATCTGTTCTAATGGGCTACCCGTTCCTTGGTGCTATGGGGGATACGCGCTCAGCAAATTTGAGCGTGATGTTTGCGGGCGTTCTGCAAATTGTCTTGTTAGTTTTTATTTGGTTTTTCGGTTGGGTAGAAGCATCGCCGGTTGCTGTTTCGGTTCTGTTGGTGGAGATTTTTGTTTTGGGGTATCGGGGGGTTAAGGTTAAAATGCTAATAAACCGTATCAAGAATGTTTAATGTGCATGCAGGTTTGCTGCGTATTTTTGATGGAGTCTAGGTTGTGAAGAAGTTAAGGGTGCTATCCGTTTTTGGTACAAGGCCCGAGGCGATCAAGATGGCGCCTCTGGTTAAAGCATTAGAGGCAGATAGCAGGTTTGAAGCAAAGGTATGTGTGACTGGTCAGCATCGGGAAATGCTTGATCAAGTTTTAAAAATATTCTCGATAGAGCCAGAGTTTGACTTGGCGGTTATGCGGCCAGGCCAAGATCTGACTGATATAACTACGGAAATTCTGCAAAAAATCAAATCTGTTTTTTATGAATTCAAACCCGATTTGGTTTTAGTGCATGGGGATACCGCTTCAACATTATCAGGAGCGTTGGCGGCGTATTATCAGCAAATTCCTGTCGGGCACGTTGAAGCAGGGCTTAGAACTGGGAATATTTTTTCACCTTGGCCGGAAGAGGCAAATCGAAAGCTGACAACTACCCTCGCGGACTTGCATTTTGCTCCTACAGAGGCTGCTAAATACAATCTCGTGCGTGAGGGAGTTCCAGAAAATAAGATATATGTGACTGGCAATACAGTAATTGATGCTCTTTTAGACGTAATTAAAAAGTTAGAACGCGATTCTTCTTTATTTGATCAAGCCTCGCTTCCCCTAGGCTTCCTAAATGACGAGCGGCAAGTATTATTAGTTACTGGTCACAGAAGGGAGAGTTTTGGAGAAGGCTTCAGGAAAATATGTGAAGCACTTGCTGAAATTGCTCGTCGCCATAAGGAGATAGACATTGTATACCCAGTACATTTTAATCCAAATGTTAGGAGGCCAGTGCATGAGCTATTAAAAGGGATTCAGAATATACACCTCATAGAACCATTAGATTATTTGCCGTTTGTATGCTTAATGAAGAGGGCACATATAATTCTTACTGACTCAGGGGGAATCCAAGAGGAGGCGCCGGCATTAGGCAAGCCCGTATTGGTAATGAGAGATACCACCGAAAGGCCAGAGGCGGTGTCGTCGGGTACTGTGAGGTTGGTTGGGACCGATCGAAGCAGGATAGTAGAGGCAGTTGAAGAGTTGTTGGTAGATACAGAAGCTTATGAAGCAATGAGTAACGCTAGTAGTCCTTTCGGTGATGGCAATGCTTGTGCCAAGATTATAAGTGCGATTATTAATGCGTATGGTTAACCTCAGAAGTTATATAATCAAGGCGCTTTGTATATTTGTTTCCTGGGCAAAAATTCTTTTTGCTGCAAGGGACAAGCGTTTCAAGAATAGTATAATTTTTTCAAGTTACAATCAGGGTTATAAAGATAATGCAAAGTATTTTTTTGAGTACATGGTGGGGGAGGGATATAATGCATTTTATGTTGTTGCTGACGGCTTAAAATTTACTTCACCAGTGGACTCCAAGTTCTCCGATAGGTTCCTGACTTATGGTACAAAAGAGTATTACAAGGCATTAAAACAGTGCCGTAGGTTTTTCTTTACTCATTCGGAGCGAGATATTGGTTGGTACATACCCAAAAGATCTTCCCTGGTAAATCTTTGGCATGGTTCGCCTATTAAGAAGATGGGGTATGACTCTCCTCAGGATCTAAAATGGTTGAGTAAATACCATGCGTTTAAATTAAAGACACCATATGACCGCTGGGATTATATATTGGTTGCATCAGATTATTTTAAAGATTTCTTTAAGAGCTCGTTGCGATATGGAGAGGATAAGATAATCGTAAATGGTCTACCTAGGAATTCAGCTTTAGCGCAGCAAGGTTTGGAGAGGGCAGATGGGCGAAAAAAATACCTGTATGCTCCCACTTACAGATCCGAAGGGGTTTCAATAGAGCGAGCTTGTGAAGATTTAAAAGCGGAGTTTCGAGGCCTTAAAGACTCTGTACTGTATATAAGGCTACATCCTTTTGATTTCGGTAAGTTGCCAGATGGTTTTTTTGAGGGGAATATAATTAATGCGAACTCTTTTGAGGATGTTTATTCTGCCCTTCAAGATTTTGACGCGCTAATAACTGACTATTCGTCGATAGCTTTTGATTATGCAATAACAGGTAGGCCTATACATCTGTATTGCCCCGATCTTGAAAGTTATACATCTGAGCGGGGGGGGCTTTACATTGATATAGAAAATTTGCCCTTTTATTTATCCCGAAGTGCCAAAGAGCTTGTTAGTAAGCTTGGGATGCCTCCTTCATATGATCCCTCCATATATTCTGCCCCTCCGTCCTGCTCACGATTAGAGTCATTACTTATTTCAAAAGGTGTAATTAGTGAAGATATTAAAAATTAATCGCTATGATTGGCGGACTAATCTTGGCGGCGATGTTGTACAGATGATTTCGGTGGGAAGATCTCTTGAGTCTATGGGGCATGAGGTTAAGTATGTCGCTGGAGTCGATGAAATAAAAGAGCAACTCCCGTGGTGCGATATTGCGCATGTTTATAATCTCCAGCGTTCTTCGGAAACGGTGCAACAGCTTAGGCTGTGTGCAAAGTACTCAAAGAAAGCTGTGCTTTCTCCGATAATTGCTGACTTTTCCGAAATAAATAATTTGGCCAGAACGGGATTAAAGCGGTTCATTGAAAAAAGCTTTAAGAGTAGATCCAATATTATTAAGGATGTTGCGCGGGTGGCTAGGGGCGTTCAAGAGTTTTCTACGCTGTGGGCCTCCATTCGTGGATCTCATTTCGATAATATTGTTGCTGCCTCCGCGTTAAGTGCTGCATTAATTCCTAACTCTAGCGCGGAAGCTGATTATCTTAAAGATAGATTTCCAATAGATCCTTCGAATATCTCGGTTATTCCTAATGGTGTGAATCTTGCTCTGAAAGATATACCACTTAAGGCAGAAATAGCTAGGGAGGCGGGGGTCCCGTGGGAGAAGTTTGCGCTTTGCATCGCTCGTATTGATGAGCGTAAAAATATTTTGAACCTGGTTAAGGCTGTAAAGGGTACTGAAGTTAATCTTTTGATTGTCGGAAAGCCGGCGCCTCTGCATCAGGATTATTTTCATGAAGTTAAAAAGGAAATTCTTGGTTTAAAGAATGTTATCCATTTGGGCCGAGGTTTTAGTCAAGAAGAGCTTTCCTCGCTATATAGGCTTAGTCATATGCATGTATTGCCCAGTTGGCTGGAAACTCCTGGACTGGTAAGCCTTGAGGCAGGTCTTTTTGGAAACAATCTGGTTGTTGGCGACTGCCCGCCAGTAAGAGAATATTTTGATGGTATTGCAGAGTTTTGTTCTCCTGGTGATATCAGCTCAATTAGGGAGGCGATTGTCCGCGCATATGATGCACCGCGTAACAATCTTTTCGCTGACGCGCACATCGAGTCAAATTATAGTTGGGATGTAATTGCAGGTAGGTATTTTAAACTTTATGAGAAGGTTTTAGATGCTTAATCGTGTGCTGTTTAGTCCTTTGTCAATTATTCTGGCATATTTTGTCATTAGATTCTTTTTTAAGGGGGTGTATTCTCTTTTTTATCCGGATGTATTACGCTGGGAGCTTCCTGTAGATTATGCTTTTTTTGCATTGATCTGCGGGGCTTTATTTTTTCTATTAATGGTTGTTTCATATAAGATTTCAAGTTTATTTGGTTCTGGTTTTAAGGTTGAGGCTTTTCCTCGAGTGGGTGTCCAGAACAAAGTATTGATTAATTTATCGGTGATTATAGCGCTTGTTGTATGTTACTTGTCTTTTTATGTTATAGCTTCACGGTTTGGAGGCGTTTCCGCCTTGTTGAAAAATCAGGCGGCAGTTGCATCTCATGTACTAGAGCTTAATCTTGGGCTTTTTTACGGACTTATGGGGTTGGCTATTGTGCCAATCCATGTTTATATTTGCTATCTTCTGGAGACTCAAAGTTCGGCAGTTTTGAAGGTCCAATTTATTGGAGGGGCTCTAATATTGCTCTATTGTTTGCCGTTTATTATCTTGTCTAGGCGTTCAGTAATTCTCTTGGCGGTTATTCCTTTGGTTTATTATTGGAATTTTAATATTAGGAATATTAGCTATAGGGTAATAGTGTCACTTTCAGTATTCCTGATTTTTGCATTTGTCTCCATGGTTTGGTATCGAATATCGACATACTCTGATGATCTTGGTTTTCAACAACTCTTGAGTTCTCCTGAGTTTGCGATTTTTGATTGTTTTGCTCTTGTTGCATATCATTTGGATTATTTGAGGGGGTACATAAATATTTCCTTGGTTAATGGGGATTTTCTGTTTGTAAACTATCTCGGATCTATTGTGGGTAGTGTTCTCTTTGGGTACGAATTTGTTGGTGGCTCAATTCCGCCATCATTAATTGGTAATGCGTTGATTCTATGGGGGCTGCCAGGGGTAATAATTTATCCAATTGTATTGGGCGGGTGGCTTTCTTTTTGGTTTAGGGCGCTACGCTCGGGCGGAGTTTCATCGCTTTTCTTTTTTTACGGTCTTACCTTTACCGTAACTATGCTATCGAATGGCGATGTGTTATTAACTTTAAAGCTTTTGGCGCGTTATTATTTTTTGCTTGGGCTTATGGTTTTGTTCTTTTTTAAGGTTAGATTGGTTTCGGCTCGGTAGTTTGGTGGGGCTGCAGATATTCTGCTTGTGGCGTGTTTTTATTGTGAGTTGTTCTGTTCTTCTTTCTTATTGGTGTTATGGAATCCTTGTTCTGGGGTGATGGTCTCGTATGAATGGTATTGTCCACATAATTATTGTTGATTATTTCAAGGCGCCTAGGGTGGTAGAGTCAGTTCGTTTGCTTGAAGAGCAGGATTTGAAAGGAATAAAAATAACTATAACTATAATTGATAACTCCTGCTGCGCAGACAACTTTGCGGTGCTGAAGGGGGTTAAAGGTTGTAATGTGGAGGTGGTGGAGTCTCCGAGAAATATAGGCTATGTCGCAGCGGTTAATTTTGCTGCTAAGCGTGTGCCGGATGCAGATGCCATACTTCTTCTGAATCCAGATATTCTAATTAAGGATCGGGGTGTATTATACGGCCTTTATAGTAATTTTGAGGATCCGGCCTGCTACATTGTAGGGCCGGCGCAAATAAATGATGATGGCAGCATGCCTCGAATAGTTAGAGGCTATCCGTCGCTTTTTGCTCTTGCTTCCAAAAGAACAGTCCTTGGGAAAACATCTTGGGGGGCAAAAAGCGTTTCAAAATATCTTCTGGATGATTTCGACTTATCTAGAAGGCAAGCTGTTCCTTGGATTCAGTCTTCTTGTGTATTAATTAGGAAATCGTACTGGGATGCTGTAGGTGGTCTAAATAAAAAATACTACCTATTTATGGCGGATATAGAGATATGTAAGAAGGCTTATGAGTATGGTGGGGAAGTTATATATGATCCAAGATGTACTGTGTTTGCGGATGGGCGTAGATGCAGTGAGGGGGGGCTTTTGGCAATAATTAAAAGTCGGCCGCTAAGAATACATTTAATTGATGCGCTAAAATATTATGTTGGATAATAAAAAGGTGCTCGTCACCGGCGGCGCCGGCTTCATCGGCTCGGCTGTCATTCGCCATCTGATCGAAAACACCTGCCACGAGGTTGCCAACCTTGACAAGCTCACCTATGCAGGAAATCTCGAGTCGCTATCCTCCATTGCCAATTCGCCCAGGTACCGCTTCTATCAGGTAGACATTTGCGATGCAGTTGCACTGGATAAGGCCTTTGGCGAATTCCAGCCGACGGCGGTGATGCACTTGGCAGCCGAGTCCCACGTGGATCGCTCCATCGATGGGCCTGCTGACTTTATTCAGACCAATATCGTTGGCACCTACACGTTGCTGGAGGCTGCGCGGCGCTATTGGAATACTCTGGAGGGCGAAGCGAAGGCGGCCTTCCGTTTCCATCATATTTCCACCGATGAGGTATATGGGGATCTGGAGGGCACGGACGATCTATTCACCGAGACCACCCCATACGCTCCCAGTTCTCCCTATTCGGCCTCAAAGGCCAGCTCGGATCACCTGGTACGCGCCTGGCATCGAACCTATGGGCTGCCGGCCATCGTAACGAACTGCTCCAACAACTACGGTCCCTACCACTTTCCCGAGAAGCTGATCCCGCACATGATCCTCAATGCCCTGCACGGCAAGCCTCTGCCTGTGTATGGCGACGGTTCGCAGATTCGCGACTGGCTCTATGTGGAGGACCATGCCCGAGCGCTGGTCGAGGTGGTTACCCGGGGCAAGGTGGGGGAGACCTACAACATCGGCGGGCACAACGAGAAGCGTAATCTCGAGGTGGTCGAGACCATCTGTGATCTTCTGGACGAGATGCACCCCTGGAACGATGGCGG
Source organism: Pseudomonas thermotolerans DSM 14292 (assembly GCF_000364625.1). Classification (GTDB taxonomy): domain Bacteria; phylum Pseudomonadota; class Gammaproteobacteria; order Pseudomonadales; family Pseudomonadaceae; genus Aquipseudomonas; species Aquipseudomonas thermotolerans. Next base: position 90,901 of record NZ_KB822613.1, on the reverse strand, counting down.
ACAGAAGCGTTCGTATAGAGAGCTGATCACTTTCGTGAAGGATCGGCCAGGGCATGACCGGCGCTATGCCATCGATGCTTCGAAAATCGCTCGCGAGCTGGGCTGGAAGCCGCAGGAAACCTTCGAGAGTGGGATACGCAAGACGGTCCGTTGGTACCTGGACAACCGCCAGTGGTGGGAGCGGGTACTGGATGGTAGCTATCGGCTTGCACGTTTGGGAGACAAGGCATGAAGGGGATCATTCTGGCCGGGGGATCAGGTACGCGGCTGCATCCCATTACCCGAGGCGTATCCAAGCAACTGCTGCCGATCTACGACAAGCCGATGATCTATTACCCGCTGTCGGTGCTGATGCTGGCCGGCATTCGGGAGATACTGGTCATCTCCACGCCTGACGATCTGCCCAACTTCCGCAAGCTGCTGGGGGATGGTTCGGATTTCGGCATTTCCCTTTCCTATGCGGAGCAGCCATCGCCCGATGGCCTGGCCCAGGCCTTCCTGATCGGGGAAGAGTTCATTGGCGACAGCAGCGTCTGCCTGATTCTGGGGGACAACATCTTCTACGGTTACGGTTTCAGCGCGATGCTGCGCGAGGCTGCAGCCCGGGAGAAGGGCGCCACGGTATTCGGCTATCACGTGAACGATCCCGAGCGCTTCGGTGTGGTGGAGTTCGATGCCAACGGCAAGGCGATTTCCATCGAGGAGAAGCCTGCCCGGCCGAAATCGAACTATGCGGTTACCGGGCTGTATTTCTACGACAACTCGGTGGTGGAGATCGCCAGGCAGGTGAAACCGTCTGCCCGTGGCGAGCTGGAAATCACCGACGTGAACAACGCCTATCTCCAGCGCGGCGAGCTGCATGTGAGCCTGTTGGGGCGCGGTTTTGCCTGGCTGGATACCGGGACGCACGATTCCCTGATGGAGGCCAGCCACTTCGTGCAGACCATCGAGGCACGACAGGGCTTGAAGGTCGCCTGTCTGGAGGAAATCGCCTTCCATCAGGGCTGGCTCAGCCGTGAGGAGCTGGCACGCCAGGCTGAGATGCTCGGCAAGACGGGCTACGGCCAGTACCTGAAGCGTTTGCTGGTGTAGGCCAAGCATGCATATTGCACCGGTCTTTCCGGCCGGTGCTTTTTCTTTCTATCTCTTTGTGCTTCCGAGTTATGAACGTCATCGAAACTGAGCTGCCTGGCGTATTGATCATCGAGCCGAAGGTTTTCGGCGATCACCGTGGGTTCTTCCTCGAAACCTTCCAGATCGAGCGCTATCGGCAGGCTGGCATCGATCTTCCCTTCGTGCAGGACAATCATTCCCGCTCGCGGCGTGGTGTGCTCCGGGGGCTGCATTTTCAGCGCACCCGGCCACAGGGCAAGCTGGTGAGCGTAAGCCGCGGCGCGGTGTACGACGTGGCCGTGGATATCGATCCGGCATCGCCGACCTGCGGGAGATTCGTAGGGGTCGAGCTGACGGACGAGAACCATCGCCAGCTGTGGATCCCGCCGGGCTATGCCCATGGCTTCTGCGTGCTCAGCGAGGTCGCCGATTTCCAGTACAAGTGCACGGACCTGTACTTCCCCGAGGACGAGGGTGGCCTGATCTGGAACGATCCTGACGTGAACATCCCTTGGCCTATCGAGGCTCCGCAACTATCGGAAAAGGATCTGCGCAATCCGACCCTGCGCCAATTGCTGGGCAAGGAGAAGTGAGCATGCGGGTTCTGATCACCGGGGCTCGCGGTCAGGTCGGTCATGAGCTGTTGCGACGGGCTCCGTCCGGTTTCGAGGTCATGGGGCTGGGGTCGTCGGAGCTGGATATCGGCGATGCTGGTTCGGTCGAATCCACCCTCCGGCAGTTACGGCCACGGCTGATCATCAACGCGGCGGCTTACACTGCCGTGGACAAGGCAGAAAGCGAACCCGGGCAGGCCTACCGGGTGAACCGGGATGGCGTGGCCAACCTGGCTAGGGCCGCGGCGGAAATCGGGGCTCCGATCCTGCATATTTCCACCGACTATGTGTTCGCCGGGGATGCGCAGCAGCCGTACCTGGAGACCGACCCAACCGCGCCCAGTGGTGTCTATGGCGCCAGCAAGCTGGCAGGGGAGCAGGTGCTGGCCGAGATTCATCCCCGCCATTTGGTTCTGCGCACCAGCTGGGTATTTGGCGCGCATGGCAACAACTTCGTGAAGACCATGCTGCGGCTTGGGCGCGAACGCGACAAGCTGGGGGTGGTCGCGGACCAGCATGGTGGGCCGACTCCGGCGGACAGCATTGCAGATGCGCTCTGGCAACTGGCCTCTTCTTATCGCTCCCAAGGCAATCTGCAGTGGGGCATCTACCATTTCAGTGGCGCGCCGGCATGCTCCTGGCACGACTTCGCGGTGGAGATATTCCGCCAGGCCGGACAAATGGGGCTGTTGGAGCGGTTGCCGCGGGTAGACGCCATTTCCACCAGCGACTATCCGACGCCGGCACGGCGCCCGGCCTGGTCGGTACTGAGCTGTAGCCGGCTTGAAGCAGACCATGGCATCGGGCAGCCCGACTGGCGCGAAGGTTTGCGGCGGGTGCTGGAAGAGCTTGCAGGCTAGCGAGGCTTCCGGAGTTGCCCCGCCGCGCCCGAGTACGGCTAGCCTGTGCTCTTCATGGCATCTGGCCATTCATTGCATGGGCAGGGACGATCCTTCATCGATCTGCTGTTCATGGCCCGCCCATCCTGGGGCTGGGGGAGGATTAGCGCGGGTTCTTTCCGTGAGAGATGGGGAAGCGTGCTAGGATGTGCAACTTTGTTACGAGTTACCGTTGAGTTTCAGGAGCTTAGCGCGGGAATGCCACAATCCACTCATTACGAACCCACCTTCGCTGAGCGCTACCCTGTCTCGCTGTTTGCTGCCTTGCTCGATCTGTTGATGGTCATCGGCGCAGCCTATCTCGCCTACTACCTGCGCTTCGGGGGTTGGGAGATGACGGGGCGGTACGCCAGTGCGACCCTGCTGACCTCCGTGACCGTCGTGATGTGCTCCATCATGCTGGGAGTCTACGGCTCCTGGCGGGGGCGCTTCTTCCTGCGTCAGCTGGGCCTGGTCTATGGGGCCTGGATCATCGCAATCGGTGTCGTCCTTGCGTTGTCCTTCTTCCTCAAGGTGTCCGCGAACTATTCGCGGATCTGGCTCGGTTCGACCATCTGTATCGGCATAGGGCTCTGTACGGCGGTGCGCCTGGGAGGTTTCTTCTTTCTGCGCGCGGTACGGACTCGGGGGCGCAATCTCAAGAGCGTCCTGCTCGTAGGGGAGGGCGGGGTGCTCGCGGACTCTCTGAGTCAGGGGCGGGGCCTCAGCCAGTACGGCTTTCGCGTAGCGAAATGCCTTCCGTTCGAGCGCGGTACGGAATGGGCCGATGCCCTGGTCCGGGAAGTGGTCGATGCGGGTGTCCATGAGGTCTGGTTGTGCCTGCCGCTCAAGGATGGAGATGCGATTGGGCAGGTGCTGTATGCCCTGCGCCACCACCCCGTCGAAGTGCGTTACTTCCCCGATCTGGCCGGGATTCCTCTCCTCAACCACAAGGTCAGCAAGATCGCCGGTCTTTATGCTCTCGACCTCAGTTGCAGCCCCATGGATGGTCCGGCGCGGATCATCAAGCGCCTGGAAGATCTGCTCATCGGCGGGCTGATTTCCCTGCTGATCCTGCCGTTGTGCCTGGGCATAGCCATTGCCATCAAGCTCTCCTCTCCAGGGCCGGTGGTATTCAAGCAATACCGGACGGGGATCAACGGCAAGAAGTTCAAGGTGTACAAGTTCCGCTCCATGGTGGTGCACCAAGAAACGGATGGTGCGGTTACCCAGGCTTCGAGAAACGACCCCCGCGTGACACGCCTGGGCGCTTTCCTGCGGCGTACCAGCCTGGATGAGCTGCCCCAGTTCTTCAATGTCCTGCAGGGGCGAATGTCCATTGTCGGGCCACGGCCCCATGCCCTTGCCCACAACGAGTATTACAAGGATCTCGTCGAGTCCTACATGCAGCGTCACAAGGTCAAGCCGGGCATTACCGGCTGGGCTCAGGTGAACGGTTATCGCGGCGAAACGGACACCCTGGAGAAGATGCAGAAGCGCGTGGAGTACGACCTCTGGTACATCGACAACTGGTCGCTCTGGCTCGATCTGAAGATCATTTTCCTGACGGTTTTCAAGGGCTTCGTTGGCAAGAACGCTTACTGAGTCCCTTGCTGTTCGCGCTTTTGCAAGTGAATGGGGAGAAATAGGTGGGTGCTCAAATCAAGCAGCTGGCCTCTGTCATGGCCGATAAGGAGCGTTGGCTGCTGTGGGTGATGGGGCTGGGACTGTTCATCCAGATAGCTGGGTATGTTTTTTTCGAGTCTGGCAGTGCGCGCAATGCACAGGTCTATTTGTGGCTGCTGCTGCCGGCCGTGATTTACGGGGGACGCCTGCTGTTCACCGGTCGGGCGGCCTGGCCGAGCTGGCAGTACTTTTCCTGGCTGCTTCTGCTGCTGTGGATGGCGCTCAGCACGCTTTGGGGAAGCGCGGAGGAGCCATGGGATTGGGCAAAGCGTAGCATTCCGATCGCCCTGTTCCTGTTGGCCATCCACTGCCTGCTTAGGAGGGATGCCGCCTTCACGCGCAAGGCGCTCCTGCTGGGGGTTGCAGTGGTTGCCCTGGGAGCCCTGGCCAGCTTGCTGTACCAGTTCGTGTGGCTTGAGAAGCCTTTGGCCTATCGGGCGTTTCGCATCGATCGACTGGGGATTGGCAACTTCGCCAATTATGATCATCCGGTCGTCGCGGGCATCTTCCACGGAGCCATAGCCGCCTGGGCGCTGGGGGCATTCCTGGATAGGAGAACGCCTGCTCGAATGGCCATATTCTGGCTGGCCGTATTTTCGGCGCTGGCTCTTTATGTGCTGCTCACCTATACCCGTGGCGCATGGTTCGGTTTGCTGGGATGCGCCATTGCGGCGGTGTTCATGCAGCGCTCCGTGCGGGGCTGGGTGTTGCTGGGTGTCGGGGGCTGCTGTTTCCTGCTCGTCTTGTTGATGTGGTGGGGCAGCCTGACCTCTCAGTTTCAGCACAATCCGTTGAGTGGTCGAGAGCAAATCTGGGAGTACTTTTTTGATGGTGTAATGTCCGGGCACTGGTTGTTCGGTCACGGTCTGGGCACACCGTTCGTGTTTGAGTTTTCTGGAGGCTTCAAGGTCTACCACGCCCACAGTCTGTTCCTGCAGTTGATCTACGATAGCGGCCTGGTCGCCCTGGCCCTGATGGTCGCCGGCCTGTTGGGCGTGTTCTGGAAGGTGTGGACGCTGCGGGATGACCCGTGGGTGCGTCTGGCTTTTCCGGCGTTCGTATTTGCATTGATTGCCATGCTGACCGACGTGGAGCGCATCTTCGTTCGCCCGGGAGGCTACTGGACGGTGTTCTGGCTTCCTCTGGCTATCTTGCTGGCTGTGCCCGCGTCCAAATCCAGAGCTGCGGATGCCTAGCCGGTTCGCAATAGGCCGACGGGTGATGGACGCTCCATGCGCATTCTCCTGACGGGGGGGACCGGCTTCATCGGCTCGGCGCTGGCTGACGCGATTCGCACCGGGACCGGTCATGAGCTGGTCCTGGCAGGCCGTTCCGCAGACGGAGCGGCAGCGGATTCCCGGGTGCGTTCTGTCTCGGTGGGGAGTCTGGGGCCGGCCACGGACTGGAGATCTGCGTTGCAGCAGGTCGAGGTCGTCATTCATTGCGCGGCCCGTGTGCATGTGCTGAGGGAGCGGGAACCAAGGCCGCTCGATGCATTTCGCGAGGTCAACGTTGCGGGCACTGCGCGCCTGGCCCGGCAGGCGGCGGAGCAGGGCGTCAGGCGGTTCGTCTTCCTGAGCTCGGTGAAGGTGCATGGCGAAAGCAGCCTGCCGGGCTCCCCCTTCAGGGCAGGGGATGCCTATGCGCCTGCCGATGCCTATGCCATCTCCAAGATGGAAGCCGAGCAGGCGCTGCGGGCCCTGGCGGCGGAAAGCGGCATGGAGCTGGTGATCATCCGCTCGCCCCTGGTTTACGGCCCGGGCGTCGGGGCCAACTTCAAGGCGATGATGGACTGGCTGGGCAGAGGCGTGCCGCTGCCTCTGGCGTCGATCCATAACCGCCGCAGTCTGGTGGCGCTGGATAATCTCGTCGATCTCGTCCTTCTCTGCATCGAGCATCCGGCTGCGGTGGGAAAGGCTCTGCTGGTCAGCGACGGGGAGGACCTTTCCACTCCCGAGTTGCTGCGCCGACTGGGGCTGGCCATGGGGCGACCGGCAAGGCTGCTGCCGGTCCCCCCGCGCTGGCTGGAGGCGGGGGCTTCCCTGCTGGGTCGCGAGGCCCTGGCCCGGCGGCTGTGCGGCCATCTCCAGGTGGATATCGGCGAGACATGCGACTTGCTAGGATGGTCTCCGCCAGTGTGTGTCGATGAGGCATTGCGGCGGACGGCCGAAGCCCATCGACTTGCTCGATGACGTGAACCTCAAGGATTGCCGGGGGCGGGATGGAGTTGTGGTGGCTGTTGCCTGTCGTGGCAGGACTGTCGTTCGGGCTGACAGCCGCGCTGCTGCATTACGCCAGGGCGCAGCAACTGCTGGATGTTCCCAACAGCCGCAGTTCCCACTCGGTGCCGACGCCGCGCGGCGGTGGCGTGGCGATAGTCCTCAGCTTTGTTGCCGCATTGCCGCTGCTCTATCTCGCCGACGCATTGCCCTGGTCCCACCTGTGGGCCCTGCTGGGGGCCGGAGTCGGAGTGGCCGGCATCGGCTTTCTCGATGACCATGTTTCGCTGCCGGTAAGGTGGCGGCTCCTGGTGCATGCCGTCTGTGCGGCCTGGATGCTGGGCTGGCTTGGTGGACTGCCGGCGCTGGAGATATTCGGCATCGGCCTGGAGGCCGGCTGGCTTGGTGCCGGCCTGGGGCTTCTCTACCTGGTCTGGCTCCTGAATCTCTACAACTTCATGGATGGTCTGGATGGCATCGCTGCGGTGGAGGCCATTTCCGTCTGCCTGGGCGGCGCCCTGCTGTATTGGGTGGTCGGCCAGGGCGGGCACATGATCGTGCTCCTGGTTCTGGCTTGTGCCGTTGCAGGCTTCCTGGGCTGGAACTGGCCGCCGGCCCGGATCTTCATGGGGGATGTGGGCAGTGGCTTTCTCGGCATCGTCCTTGGCGGGCTGTCGCTGCAGGCCGCATGGGCTGCTCCCGAACTGTTCTGGAGCTGGCTGATCCTGCTCGGGGTGTTCATCGTGGATGCCACTTGGACCCTGCTGCGTCGTCTGCTCCGAGGGGAGAAGCTGCACCAGGCGCATCGCAGCCATGCCTACCAGGTAGCCTCCCGGCGCTTCGGCGGACATCTGCCGGTAACGCTGGCCGTGGGGGCCATCAATCTGTTCTGGCTGCTGCCCATGGCCCTGTGGGTGGGCTCGGGCGGCATGCCGGGGACCTTGGGCGTGTTGCTGGCCTACCTGCCGCTGGGGGGGCTGGCCTGGTGGTTTCAGGCGGGCGCGGATGAGGAGTGACCGCGCTTCGGCACTGAAGCGGGTGCTGACGATATTGGCTGCTTGAGGTGATTTTTGCGGCCGATTCGGGGCAGAATGGCGGCTGACTCAAGTGGGTAATAACAAAAGTGCTCGACTCACTGCGTTCCGCTCTCCTGGGGTTGCCTCGTCATCGTAAGCGTCTGCTGCAAGTCGTCACGGATGTGATGCTGATCTGGCTGGCTCTGTGGGGGGCATTCGTCCTCCGTCTGGGCTTCGACAGCCGGATCGATCCGTTCGGCGATCATTTCTGGCTGTTCGCCATCGCTCCGCTGGTTTCCATTCCGATCTTCATCCGTCTCGGCATGTACAGGGCCGTCATGCGCTATTTCGGCAACGATGCCCTGCTGGCCATCTTCAAGGCGGTCACGCTCTCCGTTCTGGTGCTCACCCTGCTGCTCTACCTCTATGGTCATACGCCGGTGATCGTGCCTCGCTCGCTGATCTTCAATTACTGGTGGCTTTCCCTGATGCTGATCGGCGGGTTGCGTCTGGCCATGCGCCAGTACTTCATGGGCGACTGGTATGTGGCCAGCCAGCAGTTTCCCTTCATCGCCAGCCGGCAGGACGAAGGACTGCGCAAGGTGGCCATCTACGGGGCCGGCCGGGCGGGCAACCAACTGGTGGCGGCCCTGCGTTCGGGGCGGTCGATGCGGCCGGTGGCCTTCATCGACGACGACCCGGGCCTGGCCTACCGGATGATATCGGGGCTGGTGGTCTACAAGCCCGCCCACATCCTGAGGATGATCGAGCGGACCGGCGCCCAGGAGATCCTCCTGGCGATTCCCTCGGCCTCCCGGGCGCGCCGCCGGGAGATCCTCGAGATGCTCGAAGGCCTGCCCCTGCGCGTGCGGACGGTCCCGGACCTGTCGGCGCTGGCCAGCGGGCGGGTACGCGTCGATGAGGTCCAGGACGTGGATATCGCCGACCTGCTGGGACGGGATGTGGTCCCGCCGAGGACGGATCTGCTCGAGCGCTGCATTCGCGGGCGCGTGGTGATGGTCACTGGGGCAGGGGGATCGATCGGCAGCGAGCTGTGCCGGCAGATTCTTGCCGCCGGCCCCAAAACCCTGCTGCTGCTGGACCAGAGCGAGTTCAACCTGTACAGCATCCATGCCGATCTCGTCCAGCGAATCGAATGCGAAGGGTTGGCCGTGCAACTGGTGCCGATCCTTGGCACGGTACGCAGCGGCAAGCGGATGTACGATCTGATTCGCACCTGGCAGGTGAATACCATCTACCACGCTGCAGCCTACAAGCATGTGCCCATCGTCGAGCACAACGTGGCCGAGGGCATGCTCAACAACGTGATGGGAACCCTGCAGGTCGCCCAGGCGGCCATCCGGGGCGGGGTGGACAACTTCGTGCTGGTCTCCACCGACAAGGCGGTGCGCCCCACCAACGTGATGGGCTGCAGCAAGCGCCTGGCGGAAATGCTGCTGCAGGCCCTGAGTCACGAGCCTGCTCCGGTGCTGTTCCAGGATGATGGGCTGTGCCATGTCAACAAGACCCGCTTCGCGGTGGTGCGCTTCGGCAATGTGCTGGGTTCGTCGGGGTCGGTGATTCCGCTGTTCCGGGAACAGATCTTCAGGGGCGGGCCGGTGACGGTCACCCACCCGGACATCACCCGCTACTTCATGACCATTCCCGAGGCGGCCCAGCTGGTGATTCAGGCCGGGGCCATGGGACAGGGCGGGGAAGTGTTCGTTCTGGACATGGGCCGGCCGGTACGAATCGTCGATCTTGCCGAGCGGATGATCCGTTTCTACGGATTCAGCGTGCGCTCGGAGAGGAATCCTCACGGCGACATCGCCATCGAGTTCATCGGCCTGCGGCCGGGCGAGAAGCTTTTCGAGGAGCTGCTGATCGGTGACAACGTCGGTACCACCGAACATCCGATGATCATGCGGGCCCGTGAGGCTCATCTGCCTTGGGAGGCCTTCAAGGCTGTGCTGGCCCGCGTGCTGGAGCTGCTGGAGGCGGACGATTACCCGGCGTTGCGCCAGCTGCTGAAGGAAACCGTGGACGGTTATCAGCCGCAGGGGGAGATCGTCGACTGGCTGCACCGGGACCGTGGCGAGAAAGCTGCGCAGAGCGAAAAGGCACGCTTGCCGATACTGTGAAAATCATCACGGGCGATCGGCTTGACTGGGAAATGTCCCCATCTAGATTGGAAGTCGCACTCGAGAGATTGGAGTGCGTTTTTTCCATCCATGACAAGGAGAGTTGTCCCATGCGTAACCTGCGCATCTTTTCCCTGCTGTTCGTCCTGCTGGCCGGTCTTTCCGTGGGGGTTTCCGCGGCGGAGCCGGCGAAGGAGGCTGCTGCCAAGCCGGCGGCTGCCCAGGTGGAGGCGGTAGGCAAGGTGAACCTCAACACCGCCGATGCCGACACCCTGCAGCGTGAGCTGAATGGCATCGGCGCGGTGAAGGCCAGGGCGATCGTCGAGTATCGCGAGGCCAACGGTCCCTTCGCCAGCGTGGACGAACTGCTGGAAGTGAAGGGCATCGGCCCGGCTACGCTGGAAAAGAACCGCGAGAAGCTGACCGTCAACTGATCGCGGGATGCGCCGTTCCGAGGCCGGTCGAATGACCGGCCTCTTTGCTGGGTAGTCCGGCATTCCACCCTAAGGGTTGGCGTGATCGCCATCCGCATTGCCTATCCTTGGCCTTTTTCCGATCCGTTAAGATCACCGACTCCTGTCAGACCGAGGTCAAGATGAACTTTTCCGAATTGCTGCAGAAGGTGCGAACCAGTCCCAACGGTATGGTGGTGCCGGACGGTTGGGGGCAGGGAAGAGCGGCATTTGGCGGGCTGGCGGCGGCGCTGGTCTACGAGGCGATGCGTGCCCGGGTGCCGGCTGACCGGCCGGTGCGCTCGCTGGCGATCACCTTCGTTGGACCCATGGCGCTGGAGACGCCGGTGGATTTCGAGGTCGAGGTACTGCGCGAGGGCAAGTCGGTGAGCCAGGTATCCGGTCGCGCACTCCAGCAGGGCCAGGTGGTGACCCTGGTGCAGGGTAGCTTCGGCGCTTCACGGGATTCGCTGATCCGCGTCGATGCGGAGCCGGCGCCGGAGATGAAATCCGCCGCGGAGGCCATGGAGCTGCCCTATGTGAAGGGAGTGACCCCGGACTTCACCCAGCACCTGGCCATGCGCTGGGCTGTCGGCGGCATGCCCTTCACCAATACGCCGCGGCGGCGGATGGGCGGCTGGGTGGGTTTCCGTACCGAAGCCGGGGAACGGCCGGTGGACGAGTCGGACCTGCTGGCGCTGGTCGACGCTTGGCCGCCGGCGACCCTGCCGTACCTGCGCCGGCCGGCGCCGGGCAGTTCGCTGACCTGGACCATCGAGTTCGTCCAGCCGGTTCCCCGCGCGACCACTCGTGACTGGTTCCAGTATCTGGCGGAGGTTGAGCACTCCCGCGACGGTTACGGCCATATCGCTGCCCGGCTGTGGAGTCCGGACGGCGAGCTGATGGCGCTCAGTCGACAGGTGGCGACGGTTTTTGGCTGATCGCGAGAGGCGGACCAAGCAAGCCCCTCACCCGAATGGATGAGGGGCTTTTTCGTCAGCGCTGGACCGTGGTGCTGGCCAGTTTCGGCTGGCGGTAAAGCTCGACCAGCACCTGGTCGAGGATGGAGGTCGCGCCCCAGGGCCGCTGGTCGTTGAGGATGGCCACCACGGCCCAGGTGTGGCCGTTGACGTCGCGGCTGTAGCCGGCGATGGCGCGCACGGTATTCAGCGTGCCGGTCTTGATATGGGCCTGACCGGCCAGCGGGGTGCGCGCCAGGCGCTTGCGCATGGTGCCGTCGGTCGCCACCAGCGGCAGGGAGCTGATGAATTCCGCGGCATAGGGGCTGTGCCAGGCGCTCTGCAGCAGGGTGAGCATTTCCCGGGCGCTGATCCGTTCGGCGCGGGACAGCCCGGAGCCGTTCTCCATCACCAGATGCGGTGCGGTGATGCCCTTGCGGGCCAGCCACTGGCGGATCACCCGCTGGGCGGCCTTGGCGTCGTCGGCATCGGCAGAGGTGCGGAACTGGGCGCCGAGGCTGAGGAACAGCTGCCGGCACATGGTGTTGTTACTGTACTTGTTGATGTCGCGGATGATCTCCGCCAGGTCCGGCGAGAAGGTGCGGGCCAGCAGGCGGGCGTTCTTCGGCACCTCGGCGACCCTGTCGCCGCCCTGGATGCTGCCGCCCAGCTCCTGCCAGATCGCCCGCACGGCACCGGCGGCGTAGGCGGGGTGGTCGAGCAGTGAGATATAGGTCTGCGCGCTGCAGCCTTCCGGCAGCTTGCCGGTGACCACCAGGGTGGCGCCCGAGCCGTCGGCGTTGTTCACCGGGTTGAAGCGCACGTCCGGCCAGCCCGGACACTTGGCGGCGGGCAGCGCCTTGATCTGGTTGTCGATGGTCACGTTGGTCAGCGGCGGATCCATGAACACGCTGACCTTGCCGTCCGCGGTACGGGTGACCAGGCGCACGGCCTTGAGGTTGACGAGCAGGGAGTCTGGGGTGACCAGGAAGGGGCGGTGCGGGTCGCCGCCGTCGTCGTTGAACATCGGCAGCTGCGGCTGGATGAAGTGGCTGCGGTCCAGCACCAGGTCGCCGGTGATCCTCTGCACGCCGTTGGCGCGCAGGTCGCGCATCATCAGCCAGAGCTTCTCCAGGTTCAGCTTGGGATCGCCGCCGCCCTTGAGGTAGAGGTTGCCATTCAGCACGCCGTCCTTCAGCGGGCCGTCGGCATAGAACTCGGTCTTCCACTGGTAGGCGGGACCGAGCAGCTCCAGGGCTGCGTAGGTGGTGACCAGCTTCATGGTGGATGCCGGGTTCATCGACACGTCGGCATTGACCAGGGTTGGGGTGCCGGGGCCGGTGAGCGGCAGGGTCGCTACCGCCAGCGAGTGGCTGTTGATCTTGCTCTTCTGCAGGGCCTTCTGGATGCTGGCCGGCAGGGCGGTGTTCACGGGACTGGCGGTAACGGGCAGGGCAAGAGGCAGCAGCAGGCCCACGAGGGCGAAGCGTCGAAGCATCTGGATCATGGAAGTAGTAAGCCTTCGCTCGTGCGTTCGAGTAGGTGACGAATGAGGATGCGGTTACAAGGATGTGAATTCGTTCGCATTATGCCCCAAGCCCGCCGGCATTGCCCCGTCGCAAGTTCACGACTGCTCGGACTTCGAGACGGGCAGTCCCGCCCGGCCGAGGTGCTGGCGCAGGCCGTGCATCAGCAGGGCGACCAGCATCGCCAGGGTGACGCCTAGCAGGCTGTTGAACAGGCGGGCCTGCGGTTGGTCCCAGTCCACGGCGAGGCTTTCCGAGAGCAGCACGAAGCACAGCGTGCACTGCAGGACGAACAGGCCGTAGCGATGGGCCTGGAAGGTGCGGCAGAAGAAGATCAGCGGCAACAGGGTCGCGACCATCTGCGCCGGGCTCTGCAGGCCGTAGCCGAGCAGGATCGACAGCAGCGCCCCGCACAGGCCGGCCATGCTGGCCTGCAGGGTGTGGACCAGGCTGTCCTGCAGCTCGATCTGCAGGCTGCAGATCACCAGCAGGGACAGCCAGTAGCCGTGCGCCAGCTGGCCGAGCGTGATCGCCAGGCCGGCCAGTGCCAGGGCCAGGCTGCAGCCCAGGGCGTGCAGCAGCCACTGGCGGCGCGGCAGCCTCCGGGCATGTCGGCGTAGCGCCCGCAGCAGGCCGGGCAGGCGCGGCATGCGTGGCCACATGCGCAGACCGTGAGCGCCGCGCAGGCCGAAGGCCAGCAGCATCACCCAGAGTGCGCCGAGGATGAACAGCGTACCCACTGCCGCGGGGTTGTGCAGCTGGCCGGTGCCGTACTGGCTTTGTCCGAGCACCAGGCAGATCGCCAGGCCGACGCCCAGCTTGCCGGCCTCGTTGCCGAAGCGCTGCAGCCAGGCGAGAAGCAGTCCGAAGACGGCGAACAGGCCGAGGCTGAGCAGTGGATGGCTGCCGCTCCAGTAGCCGAGGCCGGCGCTCAGCGCGCCCAGGCCTGTGAGCAGCAGCATGCGCAGCATGCCGAAGCGCTGCAGGGGATCGGCCTGGGAAGCCTGGAAGGCGCCGTAGGCCGCCACCAGGAAGCCGCTGTGTCCGGTGGTCAGCCCTAGCGACAGCGGCAGGGCGCAGCCGAGCGTGGCCACCACACCGGCTCCCCAGGCGGGCGAGCCGGCATGCCAGCGAAAGATCCGGTACGGGAAAGATCGCATGTTCGCAGCCCCGTCGGGATCAGCCCGCGCTTGAACGGCCGGTCATCTCCCGGGCCATCTCGGTGGCGTAGCTGTCGGTCATTCCGGCGATGAAGTCGATCACCCGCAGGAACGCCTGGTGCAGCGGCCATTCCGGCGCCGGGGCGTTGTTACCGAGCAGGTCGAGGATGCGCCTGTGCTTGAAGGACGGCGTGCGTCCGCCGTACTGCTCCAGGGCCGCGCCGCAGAAGGCGTTGAGGAGGATTTCCAGGGTGGTGTAGGCGCCGATCTCGTGGAGGGTCTTGCGCTTGTCCTGGAAGATCTTCTCCCGGGCGATGGCCTTGGCGCCCAGCACGCAGCGCTTGGCCGGGCCGTGCATGTGCTCGACCAGGTCGCCGCTCAGGGTGCCGGCGAGCAGGGCCGGCTGCTGATCGACGAAGGCCCGCGCGGCGGCGTTGGTCAGGTGCTCGATGGCCTTGCCGCGGAGGATCGCCAGCTTGCGCCGCCGCGAGTCGCGCGGACCGAGCTGGCGGTAGGTTTCCGGCAGGTCGTCGCCCACCAGGTCGAGCAGCAGCGCCTCCACCTCCTGGTAGTCGAGCAGCTCCATCTCCAGGCCGTCTTCCAGATCGATCAGGCCGTAGCAGATGTCATCCGCCGCCTCCATCAGGTAGACCAGCGGATGCCGCGCCCAGCGCTCCTCCTCCAGCGGCGGCAGGCCGAGTCTGCCGGCGATCTGCTCGAGCAGCGGCAGCTCGCTGCGGTAGGCGCCGAACTTGTGCTTCTTGTAGCCCAGCGCCTGGGCGTGGCGGGAGCTCCAGGGGTACTTGAGGTAGGCGCCGAGGGTGGCGTAGGTCAGGCGCATGCCGCCGTCGAACTGGTGGTATTCCAGCTGGGTGAGCACCCGCAGGCCCTGGGCGTTGCCTTCGAAGTTGAGGAAGTCGGCGCGCTCGTCGTCGCTCATGGCGTCCAGCCAGCCGCGGTCGGCGGCTTGCTGGAACCAGTAGCGGATGGCGTCTTCGCCGGAATGCCCGAACGGCGGATTGCCGATGTCGTGGGCCAGGCAGGCGGACTGCACCACCACGCCGAGGTCGCCCGGGCTACACCAGTCGGGCAGGGTGTCGCGGAGCATCTCGCCGACCCTCATGCCCAGGGAGCGGCCGACGCAGCCCACCTCCAGGGAGTGGGTCAGACGGGTGTGGATGTGGTCGTTGCTGGTGACCGGATGCACCTGGGTCTTGCGGCCCAGACGGCGGAAGGCGCCGGAGAAGATGATGCGGTCGTGGTCCTTGTGGAAGGGGCTTCGCCCCAGCTCCTCGGTGCTGTGCACCGGTTTGCCGAGCCGTTCGCGGGTGAGCAGGGTATGCCAATCCAAGGCTTGTCCTCGCCAGTCAGTGGCCTGGTCCGATACCGGGCCGTTCCATTTGAAGCCTGATGCTGCGGGCGTCCTGAAGAAGGGTAGCCTGCCCCTGCCGGGACATCCCTCCTAGTCCCTCACCGCCCGGTACAGCTTGCCGGCCAGGGTCACCAGGCTGAGTGCCAGGGCGCCGGCCAGGACGCCGACGACGGCGCCGAGCACTCCAGGGGTGAGCCACTCCAGTGCCGGGCCGAGGCCGCCGAGTTCGCCGGTCGCCCGAGCCAGGTCCTCGATGTCGTGATGCAGGACCGGCAGGCCGTGGACGATGATGCCCCCGCCGACCATGAACATGGCGATGGTACCGAGCACCGAGAGGCTTTTCATCAGATAGGGGGCGGCGCTCAGGATGCCCTGGCCGAGGGCGCGCAGCACGCCACCCTGGCGGCTCAGGTAGAGCCCGGCGTCGTCCAGCTTGACGATGCCGGCGACCAGTCCGTAGACCCCGCCGGTCATCAGCAGGGCGATGCCGGCGAGCACCAGCACCTGCTGCGGGAAGGGCGCGCCGGCCACCGCGCCCAGGGTGATGGCGATGATCTCCGCGGAGAGGATGAGGTCGGTGCGTACCGCGCCGGCGATCTTGGCCTTCTCCAGGGCCAGCAGATCCGCCTGCGGGTCGCTGAGCGCGGCGAGCAGCTCGGCATGCTCGCGGGCATCCTCTTCCGCGGAGTGCAGGAAGCGGTGGGCGAGCTTCTCGAAGCCTTCGTAGCAGAGAAAGGCGCCGCCGAGCATCAGCAGCGGCGTTACCGCCCAGGGGGCGAGGGCGCTGATCAGCAGGGCGGCTGGCACCAGGATCAGCTTGTTGCGCAGCGACCCCTTGGCAACCGCCCAGACCACCGGCAGTTCGCGGTCGGCCCTGACGCCGACCACCTGCTGGGCGTTCAGCGCCAGGTCGTCGCCGAGCACCCCGGCGGTCTTCTTCGCCGCCATCTTGGTCATCAGCGAGACATCGTCGAGCACGCTGGCGATGTCGTCGAGCAGTGCGAGCAGACTGGTTCCGGCCATCGGGCTTCCTTACTTGCCTGGGACGATGTCCTGCAAGCGTTGGGGATGGCGCCCGAAAAGTAAATGAGCGGATGAGGAAAACCCGACAAGACTCCCGCGCGCCGACCGGCGCGTAGCCCTAGGCACCTTGCAGTCCGGCCGCCTCGATGTCGATGAGCAGCAGGCGCCGGCCCTCGTCGATGAACTGTCCGGCGGTCATGCAGTACTGGTTGCTGGTGGCGTCGCGATAGGTGCTGGAGAGGATCAGGCGGCGTTCCTCGCGGCTCTCGGCGAGCAGTTGGTAGAAGTAGGGCCGCCACGACCAGTTGTGCCCGAGGTAGCGGTAGTCCTCCTGCCAGCTGCCGTCGCGCCGGTCCAGGTTGGGAGTGATCTGGGTGCCGCTGCGGTCGCACTGGTAGATGCGCAGCAGCCAGGGGTACTGGTTCGGCGCCGGCAGTTCCTCGTGCCGGTAGCCCCGTTCGACCCAGATCCTGAGCTGGCTCATCAGCTCCGCCAGTTGCCGACGCAGGTGCAGCAGCCGGGTGCGCTCGGCGAGCTTGCGTTGCACGTAGCGCTCGCGCAGCCTCGAGAAGCATTCGACGAAGGTGTCGGCCGGGAAGAACTCCAGCTCGGGTCTGGCGAACAGGTAGCCCTGTACGTAGCGGGCGCCGCATTCCAGGGCGAAGTCCAGCTCGGCCTCGGTTTCCACGCCTTCGGCGATGATCCAGCAGCCGGTCTTTTCCGCCATCTGCGCCAGGGCCCGCACCACTTCGCTGCTCGGCCCGCCCCGGGCCGCGGCCTGGAACAGGCGCATGTCCAGCTTGAGGATGTCCGGCTGCAGGGCCAGCACGCGGTCGAGCTGCGAATAGCCGGCGCCGAAATCGTCGATGGCAACACGCGCGCCGACCTCGCGGTAGCGCTCGACCACCTCAGGCAGGCGCTGACTGCCGCCGCTCAGCTCGGTGATCTCGAAGACCACCCGCTGCGCCGCCACCTCGGTGCGTTTCAGCTGCTTGAGGCTCGGCAGTGGCTGCTGGGGGCGCAGGCGGCCGATCCAGCGTGGCGAGATGTTCAGGCTCAGGAACCAGTCGGCCGGCGCTTCGTGCAGGCGACGCAGGGCCTCCTCGCGGATCTGCCGGTCCAGGCGGCGCAGGGCACCGACGGGGATCTTGGGATCGGCGAACAGCGGGCCGACGGAGAGTAGTTGGCCATCGGGCAGGCGAATCCGACCGAGGGCCTCGACCCCGGCGATCAGGCCGGTGGCGGTATCGATGAAGGGCTGGAAGCAGACAACGGGCTGCCCATCTATCACGGCGGCATCCTTGGGCTGGGTGAGTGTCCCCGTGCCGGGCAGTTCCAGCCCGTCATCTGGGCGCGGGTCGAAACTGCTGGCTCGAGACCGTCGAAATCGCTCGACGGCTCAAGCACTTAGCAAGATTGCGGCCAGCTGTCAGGAAGAAGCCGGCGGTTTGCCGTCAGTTGGGCTGGAAGAACGGCGCAGGGCCAGGCTCAGCACGGGATAGAGCAGGGTGCCTAGGCGGATCAGGCGCAACAGTCCCCGGCGTCTGCCGGTCAGGAATCCCAGCGCGGCCAGTGCGGCAATGCCCCATGCTGGTGCGCGATCGAGCCCCAGGGTGCCGGACAGGTTGCTGGTGAAGCCACGGGCTCTGCGCAGGGGCTGCAGCAGTTGCTGCGACTCGTGACGGATCTCCTGGCGGTGCATTTCCATGCGCAGGCGCAGGATGGCCTTGCGCATGTCGCGGCGACTGGCGTTCGGAGGCAGTTCGGGCAGGTTCATGGCAGCAGGTGCTCCCGGTCGCGTGCCAGTTCCTCGAGGGTGGCGCTGAAGGGGGAGGATTCGTCGTTCACCGCGGCGCGCAGGCGCAGGGCACAGTAGGCGGCGGCGATGGCGTAGAACAGGCACAGGCCGATCATCGCCGGGACCCGGTAGGGGGTGTCCCAGAGGGTCACGATCAGCAGCCCGGACAGCCCGACGATCAGCAGCAGGCCGAAGATCAGCGCGAAGCCGGCGAACAGCAGCAGGCGCAGGGTACGGGCCTTCTGTTCCTGCAGCTCGATGCCGAACAGCTCGATGTGGTTGCCGAGCAGCCCCAGGAAGGCGGCCCCCAGGCGCCGTGGCGAGGAGCCCTGGCCTTCCTTGGAGGAGGTATCCATGGCGTCGCTCATGGTCACCGCCGCGCGCTGAGCAGGCCCAACAGGAAGCCGACGCCGGCGGCGATGCCCAGGGCATGCCAGGGGTGCTCGGCGACGTAGGCTTCGGTGCTGTCGAGCGCTTCCCGGCCGCGGCTCAGCATGGCCTGCTCGGCGCCCTGCAGGGTTTCCCGGGCGCGCTTCAGCTTGTCGTGCACCTGCGCGCGCATCGCCTCGGCTTCGGCACCGGCCAGCTCGGCGGTGTCCTGCAGCAGTTTTTCCGTATCCGCGACCAGAGCCTTGAATTCGGCCAGGAGCGCGTCCTGTTG
Source organism: Pseudomonas thermotolerans DSM 14292 (assembly GCF_000364625.1). Classification (GTDB taxonomy): domain Bacteria; phylum Pseudomonadota; class Gammaproteobacteria; order Pseudomonadales; family Pseudomonadaceae; genus Aquipseudomonas; species Aquipseudomonas thermotolerans. Next base: position 72,283 of record NZ_KB822613.1, on the reverse strand, counting down.
GGATGTCGCTGTGTTGCGAGGCATGGCGGTAGCTTCCTTGTGGTTGAAGAATGAAGTTATGAGTCTAGTGCCTTTCGAATGGTTCCTAGTATGACTTCTGGTCTGGGAGCGGGGCCCCGGCGTGCCCGGGCCGGTGGATTGTCAGGCACTGGCCCAGGCTGGTGAGCCGGATTGTCGCGGCGAGTCGTTTTGGGGCTTCTTGCCGCCTGCTTCCGGGTAGAAGAACGCCGCGCTCCTGACCGGCAGCGCGGCGTTCATCGCTGAGCGGCCTTGCACCGCCCGGTGTTTCAGCGTGACGCGCTTACCACAGCGGCACGGTGTAGCTGACGATCAGGCGGTTCTCGTCCAGGTCGTTGCCGAAGTTGGAGCGGTAGGTCGCGTTGCGCCAGCGCAGGCCGAGGTTCTTCAACGGGCCTTCCTGGAACACGTAGGCGATGTCGGTGTTGCGTTCCCATTCCTTGCCTTCGGAAACGCCCGCGCCACGGTCGATGTCGTCGCCGGTGACGTAGCGGGTCATGAAGGTCAGGCCGGGGATGCCCAGGGCGGCGAAGTTGTAGTCGTAGCGAGCCTGCCAGGAGCGTTCGTCCTTGTTGGCGAAGTCGCCGATCTGGATGTAGTTGACCAGGTAGGGGTCGGTGCCGTTGATGTAGGCGAAGCCGGTGTCGCCGCTCATGTCCTGGAAGCCGAGGCCGAAGGCATGGGAGCCGAGGCTGTAGGTGAACATGGCGTTGAACGCCTTGTTGTCGACATTGCTGGTGCCGTCATCGGTGGAGCGCGCCCAGCGGATGTCCGACTTCAGCGACTGCTTCTCGGCGATCGGCCAGGTGTGGACCAGGCTCAGGTAATGCTGCTTGTAGAACTCGTCCAGCTTGCCGAAGTGGTAGCTGGTGCTCAGTTGGTCGTTCCACTTGTAGGTGGCGCCAGCGAAGTCGAAGTGGTCCGCGGTGGTGCCGTCGGCGAAGCTGATGCCACGCTGACCGCCACCGGTGATGACCATGTCTTCGTAGTCGGAGGAGTCACGCTGGTTGACCTGGCGCAGGCGGCCGGCGTCGAGGGTCAGGCCGTCGATCTCCATGGAGTTGAGGTGGCCGCCGCTGAAGGTCTGCGGCAGCAGGCGGGCATCGTTGTACTGCACCACCGGCAGTTTGGGCAGCAGGGTGCCGATCTTCAGGGTGCTCTTCGAGGCGCGCAGCTTGGCGGTCAGGCCCAGCTCACCGTATTCGTCCTGGGCTTCGCCGGTTTCCCGGTCGCGCTTGAGCAGGCCGGTACCGCTGCGGCCGGCGCTGGAGTCGAGCTTGACGCCGAGCAGGCCGAGGGCGTCCACCCCGACGCCGATGCTGCCTTCGGTGTAGCCGGACTCGAGGCGCAGCAGGAAGCCTTGAGCCCATTCCTCGGCCTTGGCCTGTGGAGCGCCGTCCTGGCGGAAGTCGCGGTTGAAGTAGAAGTTGCGCAGTTCCAGCGTGCCTTTGCTGTCCTTGATGAACTCCGCTTGGGCGAGCCCCGGAAGGGTGAGAGCGCCCAGCGCGGCCAGGGCCACGGCACGGGCGAGAGGGGAGCTGTTCATTATTGTTGTCTCCTCGTGGATGTGGCAGGCGGTGTGTGACCGTACTGTTACAACTTCTTTACTAAAGCACATGCCGTGAAGTTCGGGCCTTTAGACATTAGTCGGTAGGGATTTTCCGGACGAAACGCGGCAATTGGTCACCCGACCGTCGCGCTGTCCCGGGAGAGGCTCGGTTGCCGGCGGAGGGCTTGTTACACTGCGAGTTTTCCGCACACGAGGTTCGTCCATGCTTCCCGAATGCCAGCTCTTCGGCACCCTGGGTTGTCATCTCTGCGAAGTGGCCGAGGCGCTGCTCATGCCGTTCGTCGAGCACGGCTTGCTGGTCGAGTTGATCGATATCGCCGAGCACGAGGAGTGGGTCGAACGCTACGGCCTGCGGATTCCGGTGCTGCGCCGCTGCGACACCGGGGCCGAGTTGAACTGGCCGTTCGATGCCGAGCAGGTGGTGGAGTTCCTGCGCTGACGGGGTGAATGCGGGCTGACCGGGAGGCGTGGTCAGTCCGGAAAAATCGTGGGCAAAAAGAAACCCGCCATGAGGGCGGGTTTCTTCGATTGGTCGGAGAGACAGGATTCGAACCTGCGACCTTCTCGTCCCGAACGAGACGCGCTACCAGGCTGCGCTACACTCCGTAAGTGGCGACAATGATACCGAAAAACTTTTATTGCACAAGAGGTTATGTGAAATTTTTTTTGCCTCCGGCACCGGCAGCGGAGTCGCCGGAACCGGGGGCGGGCGCGAAGCGCGATCCGTCGCGGCTTCGTGCGGGGCAGGACGCCTTCAGAGCTCCTTCACGGTGCGGACCTGATCCTTGTTGACCCGCACGCGCTTGCCATCCAGCTGCTCGAATTCATAGAAGCCGGACTCCTCGTCGTATTCCGGGGTATCCACCGCCTGGATCTCGCGGCCGTCGTTGAGGGTGATCACCGCGGGCGACGAGCAGCCGGCCAGGATGCCGAGTCCGAGGGCCAGCAGGAAGGCCGGCAGGATTCGTTGGATCATGGTGCTTCTCCTTATCAAGAGATGAATTACCGTTCATCTGACATCAAGAGGTCGCCAGGGTTCAGAAAAAATGTCCGATCAGCGCGCGGCTGCGGCGTTGGCCAGCAGCTCGGGGGTGTTCAGGTTGGCCAGGCGCGGATCGTCCGGTGCACAGTCCAGCGGGATGACGCCGAGCGGCAGGAACACCCGCTGTGGGCTGCGTTCGCCGCGCTGCCAGGCTTCCTCCAGGCTGGCGGAGAGCCTCTTGGGCAGCATGCAGACCAGCGGCTGCCAGTATTTGGCCTGGCGCACCATCACCGCCTGTTCCGGATGCTGCGCGGCAAGACGCGACAGCTCCTTGAGCAGCACGGCATCGATCAGAGGGGCATCGCAGGGCAGCACCAGCAGGTGGTCGTGGCGGGCGGCGGCCAGGCCGGCGCGGATGCCGGCCAGCGGCCCGGGGAAATCGGGGCTGTCGTCCTGCACCAGGCGGTCGGCGTAGGCCGCGTAGCGATCGGTGTTGCGGTTGCAGGAGATGATCAGGTCGTCGGTGAACGGCCGCACCAGGGCGTGCAGGTGGGCGATCAGCGGCCGGCCGCGCCATTCCAGCAGGCCCTTGTCGGCGCCGCCGACGCGTTGGCCGCGGCCGCCGGCGAGGAGCAGCACGGAGCAGGCGGGGAGGCGGACGGGTCGGGGCATGGCGGGGTTCGGGGCCGGTGGTGCGGCTCTGTGATATAACACTGGCCAACCTTCTGCACAATCGGACCATATCCCATGAGCCACAAGGCCGATGCGGTGTTCGTACCGCTCAACATCGCCGTTCTCACCGTCAGCGACACCCGTACCCTGGAAACCGACACCTCCGGCCAGCTGTTCGTCGACCGCCTCACCGCGGCCGGCCACCGCCTCGCCGCGCGGGTGCTGTTGAAGGACGACCTGTACCGGATCCGCGCCCAGGTGGCGACCTGGATCGCCGACGACGAGATCCAGGTGGTGCTGATCACCGGCGGCACCGGCTTCACCGGCCGCGACAGCACCCCGGAGGCAGTGGCCTGCCTGTTCGACAAGCAGGTCGATGGCTTCGGCGAGCTGTTCCGGCAGATCTCGGTGGCCGACATCGGCACCTCCACCATCCAGTCGCGGGCGCTGGCCGGGCTGTCCAACGGTACCCTGGTGTGCTGCCTGCCGGGCTCCACCAATGCCTGTCGCACCGCCTGGGACGGCATCCTCGCCGAGCAGCTGGACGCCCGCCACCGGCCCTGCAACTTCGTCGCCCACCTCAAGCCGGTGGCGCCCTGCGAGTCGCGCGGATGAGTGGCGACGCGCGCCCCGGACTGCTGTCGGTGGAAGCCGCGCTGGCACAGCTGCTGGCGCTGGCGGAGCAGGCGCCGATCCTCGACCGGGAAACCCTGCCGCTGGCCGAGGCCCAGGGCCGGGTGCTGGCCGAGCCGCTGGTGGCTGGCCTCGACCTGCCGCCCTGGCCGAACAGCGCCATGGACGGCTACGCCCTGCGCCTGGCCGACTGGCAGGGCGAGCCGTTGCGCGTCAGCCAGCGCATCCTTGCCGGCCAGGCGCCGGAGCCGCTGGAGCCGGGCAGCTGCGCGCGCATCTTCACCGGCGCGCCGCTGCCGGAAGGCGCCGACTGCGTGGAGATGCAGGAGAACACCGAGGTGCTGGCGGACGGCCGAGTGCGCTTCCTCGCGCCCCTGAAGGCCGGCCAGAACGTGCGCCCGCGTGGCCAGGAAGCCCGTCTCGGCGAGCAGGTGCTGGATGCTGGCACCCGTCTCGGGCCGGTGCAGCTGGGCCTGTGCGCCTCGCTGGGAGCGGCGCGGCTGGTGGTGCGCCGCAGGCCGCGGGTGGCGGTGCTGTCCACCGGTGACGAGCTGGTGGAGCCAGGCCAGCCGCTCGGTCCCGGGCAGATCTACAACAGCAACCGTCGCCTGCTGGGCAGCTGGCTGGAGCGGCTCGGCTGCACGGTGGTGGATGCCGGCATCCTGCCCGACGACCTGGCACGCACCCGCGCCCGCCTCGCCGAGCTGGGCGATGTCGACCTGATCCTGTCTTCCGGCGGGGTATCGGTGGGCGAGGCGGACTTCCTTGGCAAGGTGCTGCGGGAGGAGGGCGAGCTGATGCTTTGGAAGCTGGCGATCAAGCCCGGCAAGCCGCTGACTGTCGGCCACTACCAGAGCGTGCCGGTGATCGGCCTACCCGGCAATCCGGCCTCCACCCTGGTGACCTTCGCCCTGTTGGCGCGGCCCTACCTGCTGCGTCGCCTGGGCGTGGCCAAGGTCACGCCGCTGCGCTTCCCGGTGCCTGCCGGCTTCGCCTGGAACAGGGCGGGCAGCCGCCGCGAGTACCTGCGCGCGCGCTTTGAGCTGGGACGGGCGGTGCTCTATCCCAACCAGAGCTCCGGGGTGCTGCGCAGTGTGTCCTGGGCCGACGGGCTGGTGGAGATCCCCGAGGGCCGCACCCTGGTCGAGGGCGAGCCGGTGGACTTCATTCCGCTCAGCGAACTGCTGGTGTAGCGCTCCCCGCGGGCGGCACGGCGCCGCGCTGCCGCTCGCGGAACTCCCCCGGAGTCATGCCGGTCCAGCCCTTGAAGCTGCGGTGGAAGGAGCGTGACTCGCTGAAGCCCAGGTACTGGGCGATGTCCTGCACGGCCAGTTCGCTGCGGGTCAGGTAGTGCTCGGCGAGCTCGCGGCGCAGCTCGTCGAGGATCTGCTGGTAGCTGATGCCGGCCTGCTGCAGGTGGCGCTGCAGGGTGCGCACCGTCATGCCGAAGCGCTCAGCGACCTTTTCCTTGCGTGGCAGGCCTTCCTTGAGCAGCAGGCGCAGGGTGTTCCTCACGCGGCGTGGCAGCGGTTCGTCGTCGTCCAGCTCGGCCATGAGCGCCAGGGCATGTTCCTCCAGGGTGCGCAGCAGGTTGGGATCGGCCTGGCGCAGTGGGATGTCCAGGAACTCCAGAGGCACCAGTAGGGCGCTCACCGGCTGGGCGAAGCGCACCGGGCAGCCGAACACGGTTTCGTAGTCGGCCTGCGTGGTACCGGCCGGGCGCTGGTGTTCGAGCCACACCTCGCGGGGCGAGCGCTGCATGTCGGCGATCCAGCGGGCGTAGCAAAGCCAGGAAGCCAGGACGTTCTCCACCATGTGGCGGCGGATCTCCGGGGTTTCATGGCGACAGTGCCAGATCAGCCGGACATGGTCGGCGGCCGGCTCGATGCGGCTGGTGCCCATGTCGCCCACCAGCTTCTCGTAGGGCGCGATGCGGCTCATGGCCTCGCCCAGGGTGGCGCAGTTCATGGTGATGTAGCCGAGCACGCTCCAGGAGCCGGGCTGCACGAACTCGGCGGCGTGCAGGCCGAACAGCGGGTCGCCGGAGGCAGCGATCAGATGACCGAGTAGTCGCTCGTGGGTTTCGCTGGGCAGACGCCGGCCATTGTCGCGCAGGTCGTCGCGTTCCAGGCCGGCGGCGGCGAGGGCGGCCTCCAGGTCCAGCCCCTGGCGTTCGGCCAGGCGCAGGTATTTCCGCAGGGCGGGGACGGCGGTGTAACCCAGGGCTTGCATGCTTGTCGTTGTTTTGATTGGCGACTCGGGGGGGCTCGATTCGACAGTGACCGCACGCGGCGGCTGGCTAGTATAGGCAGCTAAAAATCCTGGGGAGAATGCTATGCGGCGCTGGAACGCTTGGGGAGCTGCCGGCGGCATCCTCGGCCTGGAATCGGTGTCGGTCGGCGCCCGGCTGCGCTTCAGCGTTCGTCCCGCGGCGCTCCGCGTGCACCTGCCGGTCGACTCGCCGCTGCTCGGCCAGTGACGGATTCCGATGCGTGGCACGAGTCTGCTGATGTCTTTATGCCATTATGTGCCGCGCTTCAGTTTTCGCCGACGCCGGCCGATATATGTCCATATCCCCCGCAGCGTCAGTTTCAGCTAAGGAGTAGACGATGGCCGGCATTCTCGACACGGTGGACCAGCGCACCCAGCTGGTGGGCGAAAACCGCCTGGAAATCCTCATGTTCCGCCTGGCGGGCCGCCAGCTGTTCGCGATCAACGTGTTCAAGGTGCAGGAAGTGCTGCACATGCCGCGCCTGACCCTGATGCCCCATCGCCATCCCCATGTCTGCGGGGTGGTCACCTTGCGCGGCCAGACCTTGCCGGTCATCGACCTGTCGCGGGCCATCGGCCTGCGTCCGCAGGAGGCAAACGAGCGCAGCACCATCATCGTCACCGAGTACAACCGGTCGGTGCAGGCCTTCCTGGTCAGCGGCGTGGAGCGCATCCTCAACCTCAACTGGGAATCCATCCTGCCGCCCCCTGGCGGTGCAGGGCGCCACCACTACCTGACCGCCATCACTCGGGTCGATGACCAACTGGTGGAAATCATCGACGTGGAGAAGGTCCTGGCCGAGATCGTCCCCTACGACACCCGGCTGTCTGGCGAGCGTCTCAGCGATCCGCTGTTGGAGGCCGCGCGTGGCCGCGAGGTGCTGCTGGTGGACGACTCCAGCGTGGGTCTGGCGCAGCTGCGCGACACTCTGAGCCAGCTGGGTTTGAAGATGCACACCGCCACCGACGGTCTCAAGGCGCTGAACATGCTCAAGGCCTGGGCAGACAGCGGCGAGCGGGTCTGCGACCGGCTGCTGATGGTCTTTACCGACGCGGAAATGCCGGAGATGGACGGCTACCGGCTGACCACAGAGATCCGCCACGACCCGCGCCTGCGCGATCTCTACGTGGTGTTGCACACCTCGCTGTCCGGCAGCTTCAACCAGGCGATGGTGAAGAAGGTGGGCTGCGACAATTTCCTCTCCAAGTTTCAGCCGGAAGGCCTGGTGGACGTCGTCCTCGACCGCCTGCGCCGCGATCAGCCCGCCTCTTCTTGAGTTGCGGGGGGCGGCTTCCGTATAACGGCAACCTCTTTTCCTCCGTCAGGACGCAGGCCATGATCCGACTCTCCGCGCTCTACCGTTTCCCGCTCAAGTCCGGCATGGCCGAGCCCCTGGAGGCGGCCCGTCTGGACGAGCTGGGGCTGGCCGGCGACCGCCGCTGGATGGTGGTGGATGCCGAGACCGGGCGCTTCCAGTCGCAACGCGCGCTGCCGCAGATGGGACGGATTCTCGCCCGGGAGAACGCTGCCGGCGGCCTGACCCTGCAGGCGCCAGGCATGCCGCGTCTGGAAGTGCCGCTGCCGGTGGACGGCACATTGCGCGGGGTGACCGTGTGGCGTGACAGCCTGCGGGTGCCGGATTCCGGCGATGCGGCGGCGGCCTGGCTCAGCGAACTGCTCGGCAAGCCCTTGCGCCTAGTCCATGTGCCGGCCGAGCGGGCCCGTCAGGTGGATACCGGCTACGGGCTGCCGGGTGAGAAGGTGGGCTTCGCCGACGGTTTTCCGCTGCTGCTGATCGGCCAGGCGTCCCTCGACGACCTCTCGGCGCGGGTCGGCCGGCCGCTGGAGATGCTGCGATTTCGTCCCAACTTGGTGGTGGAGGGCAGCGCGCCCTATGCCGAGGATGGCTGGAAGCGCATCCGCATCGGCTCTACAGAATTTCGCGTGGTCAAGGGCTGCAGCCGCTGCATCCTGACCACCATCGACCCGGCCACCGGCGAGCGCAGCCCCGACCGCGAGCCGCTGGCCACCCTGCAGACCTACCGTGCGCGCGAGGGTGAGGTGTACTTCGGTCAGAACCTGATCCACCAGGGGCAGGGCGAGCTGCGCCTCGGCATGGCCGTGGAAGTGCTGGAATAGGGCGACGCCAGGGTTCATCCGGGGATGCGTGCATCCCCGGCACGTAGGATCAGAGACCGTCGAAGTAGCGCTCGTGCCACTCCACCAGCGGCTGCGGGGCGTTGAGCTTCTGGCCGTAGATCACCGCGTAGGTCAGCACGTTCTGCACGTACTGGCGGGTCTCATCGAAGGGAATGCTTTCCACCCAGACGTCGTAGCTCAGGTGGCTGGCGCCGCGCAGCCACTGGCGCACGCGGCCGGGGCCGGCGTTGTAGGCGGCCGAGGCAAGGATGCGGTTGCCGTTGAACTGGCCGTGCACCTGGCTCAGGTAGGCGGCACCGAGCTGGATGTTCTTCTCCGGAGCCAGCACCTGCTGCGGCGAGCTGAGCGGAATTCTGAAGCGTCGTGCGGTCTCCTTGGCGGTGGCCGGCATCAGCTGCATCAGGCCGAGGGCGCCGGCACCGGAGCGGGCGTCGGCCATGAAGGCGCTCTCCTGGCGGGTGATGGCGAACACCCAGCTGGAGTGCAGGCCGCGGTTGCGCGCCTCGCGCTGAAGGATCGACTGGTAGGCCATGGGGAAGCGCACCTCCAGGTCGTCCCAGTACTGGGCCTGGCTGATCGAGCGGATGGCCGGGAAGTACCAGTCCATCTCGTAGGCCAGACGCGCCTGGGCGACCAGCTCCTCGCGGTCGAACAGGCGGCTGACGTGGTACCACTCGCGGCGGGCGTCGACGATCTCGCCGCGGGCGTAAAACTCCAGGGCACGGCGGATGCCGGCGGTACTGCGCACCCGCTGCACCACCTTGGGATCCAGGGCCAGGGGCTTGTGGTTGAGGCGGTAGGGGGTCTTGATCTGATCGGCGGCCATGAAGCCGTAGAAGTCACGCTCCCGGGCCACCGGCTGGTAGAGGGCGATCGGTTCCCGGCTGTTGGGCTGGGCCAGCTGCAGGCTGCGCGCCTGCCAGTAGCGCCAGCGGCTGGTGTCGGCGAGCTCTGTGGGCAGTTGGCGGCTCAGCTGGTAGGCGTCGTTCCAGCGGCCGAGGCGCAGCAGCAGGCGCATGCGCCATTCGCTGACGGTGTTGTCGCGTAGCTCCGGATCGTACTCGGCCATCACCGGCAGGGCGCGGGCATCGAAGCGTCGCGCCAAGGTCAGGCCGATCTCCCGGGCGATGGCTACCTTCTCCTCGGCGGAGAAGGGCATGCGCTTGCTGTAGAGGTCGAGCAGGCCGAGGGCCTTCTCCGGATCCTGACGGGCCAGGCGGCGCAGGCCGAGACCCACCACGTCGGCCATGGCCTGGGTGGCCGGGGCGAAACGGGCGGTCTGACTGAGCAGCTGCGGCTTCTGGGCCACCTCCACCAGCAGCTGGCCTTCCACTGCGCGGGTCGCCAGGCCCTTGGCCAGGTAGCTGGCCAGTCCGTAGTTGCGGGCCTCGGCGGCCAGCTTGGCGCGTTGCCAGCGCTTTTCCTCGGTGAGCAGGCCGTGGCTGCTCCACATGCGGAACAGGGTGTCGCAGGCTTCCGGCTGGGATTTGCCGACCAGCCAGAGCTTCTCGGCGGTGGCGTTACCCTCTTCGATCAGACCGTGGCTGAGCTGGTACTGGCCGTACAGGCAGTCCAGCTCGGTGAAGTTCATCTGCGGGTCGTAATAGTCGAGGAAGGTCTTCCAGTCGCCGCGCTCGGCCAACCAGCGCAGCCAGCGCAGCTTCATCCAGTTGATCTGTGGCAGGTCGCCGTGCTCGGTGAGGAACTTCTCGATCTCCGCGTTGCTGGCGGTCTTCAGCCGGGCGGTCAGCTCGTCGTAGGCCAGGTGCGGCTCCAGGGGGTAGTCGGCGAGCGCCGCGGCATAGCGCCGGTAGGGGCCGGCGTCGCCCTTGGCCAGGGCGCGCTTGGCTTCGGTGTAGTACAGGCGTTGCTGGGCCAGACTGGCGGCCTGGACGCTGGTGACGGCCAGGGCGGAGGAGAGGGTGAAGCAGGACAGCAGGAGGAGCAGGCGACCGCGCATGGGACTTCCGGAAATTCAGACAGGCGACTGAGGGATGCACGGTTGTCGGGCATCGCTGGTGACTAGCTTAGCCGTTGCCCGGACCCGGAGGAAGCACCGTTGCGCGCCTGGCAATCCCCGAAAAAACAGCTGGTTGCGGCCGTCGGCGAGCGGTGGAAGGACCAATGGAGGCGTGGCTTCGGGTAGAATCCGCCTCCTGTTTCCGGAGGCATCCATGACCCTGCTCAAGTTCACCGACGTATCCCTGGCCTACGGCGCCATGCCCTTGCTGGACCGGGTGTCCTGGCAGATTGCTCGTGGCGAACGGGTCTGCATCATCGGCCGCAACGGCACCGGCAAGTCCAGTCTGCTGCGTCTGGTCAAGGGCGACCAGCAAGCCGACGACGGCGAGATCTGGCGCGCGCCCGGGCTAAAGATCGGCGAACTGCCCCAGGAGCTGCCGGCCGCCGACCAGCGCACGGTGTTCGACGTGGTGGCCGAGGGCTTGGCCGAGGTGGGCGCGCTGCTCGCCGAATACCACCACCTGAGCCAGCACATCCGCTCCGACGACGACCTGGCCAAGCTGACCCGCGTCCAGCAGGCCCTCGAGGCTCGCGACGGCTGGCGTCTGCAGCAGTTGGTGGAAAGCATCCTGAGCCGCCTGCAGCTGCCGGCCGACAAAATCCTGGCCGAGCTTTCCGGAGGCTGGCGGCGGCGCGTGCTGCTGGCCCAGGCGCTGGTCTCCGAGCCGGACCTGCTGCTCCTCGACGAGCCGACCAACCACCTGGACATCGGTGCCATCGCCTGGCTGGAGGAGGCGCTGCTCGGCTTCAACGGTGCGGTGCTGTTCATCACCCACGACCGTGCCTTCCTGCAGAACCTGGCGACCCGTATCCTCGAGCTGGACCGCGGCCACCTGATCGACTGGAACGGTGACTACGCCAGCTTTCTGGTCCACAAGGAACAGCAGCTGGCTGCCGAGGAAGCCGCCAACGCTCTGTTCGACAAGAAGCTGGCCCAGGAAGAGGCCTGGATCCGCCAGGGCATCAAGGCCCGTCGCACCCGCAACGAGGGCCGCGTGCGCGCTCTCAAGGCGATGCGCATGGAGCGCGCCGAGCGTCGCGAGCGGCAGGGCAAGGCCAGTATCCAGCTGGAGGCTGCGGAGAAGTCCGGCAAGCAGGTGATCGTCGCCGAGCACGTCAGCTTCGCCCACCCGGGCGGCCCCAAGCTGATCGACGACTTCTCCCTGATCCTCCAGCGCGGCGACCGTATCGGCCTGCTCGGCGCCAACGGGTCCGGCAAGACCACCCTGCTCAAGCTGTTGCTCGGCGAGCTGCAGCCGACTGAGGGGCGCATCGAGATCGGCACGCGACTGGAAGTGGCTTATTTCGACCAGTTGCGTCACCAGCTGGAACCCGAGAAGACGGTGATCGACAACATTGCCGAGGGCCGCGACTTCATCAGCATCAATGGCCAGAACCGTCACGTGCTCAGCTATCTCGGCGATTTCCTGTTCAGTCCGCAGCGTGCCCGTACCCCGGTCAAGGCGCTGTCCGGCGGCGAACGGGCACGCCTGTTGCTCGCCAAGCTGTTCAGCAAGCCGGCCAACCTGCTGGTGCTGGACGAGCCGACCAACGATCTGGACGTGGAAACCCTCGAATTGCTGGAAGAAGTCCTGCTGGAGTTCCCCGGTACCGTACTGATGGTCAGCCACGACCGGGCCTTCCTCGACAACGTGGTGACCAGCACCCTGGTGTTCGAAGGCCGGGGCCGGGTGCGCGAGTACGTCGGCGGCTATCAGGACTGGCTGCGCCAGGGCGGTTCGCCGAGCCTCCTCGGGGTGGTCGAAGAAAAGGTCGAGAAGCCCGAGAAACCGGCCGCTGCGCCCGCTCCGGCCGGGGCCGAAAGCGCCGCCAAGGAGCAGCCCGCGAAGAAGAAGCTCAGCTACAAGCTGCAGCGCGAGCTGGAAGCGCTGCCGGGGCTGATCGAGGAACAGGAGGCGAAGATCGCCGCGCTGAATGCCGAGGTCACCGATCCGGCCTTCTACCAGCGGCCGGCCAGCGAGACCGCCGCCGCGCTGCAGCGCCTGCAGGAGCTGCAGGAGGAGCTGGACGCCATGCTCGAGCGCTGGGCCGAACTGGAAGGTTGAGGAGACGGGGAATGGCCATCGAGTACCGCATCAGCCTGGGCGGCGATTACGAGTTCAATTACCGCATCGAGCTGGAGCGCGTCTACGACCGCGAGCGGATCCCCGCCGCACCGGCCTGGACGCGTTTGGAGTACCAGCAGTGCAGCAACTGTCCGCTCGGCCGCGAGGAGTACAGTCACTGCCCGGCGGCCCTCGACCTGCACCGGGTGATCGAGGACTTTCGCGGTCTGCCGGCCTTCCAGCGCGCCAGCGTCTGGGTGCGCACCCCGGAGCGTGACTACCACAAGGAAACCGGTCTGGAGGAGGGGCTGCGTGCGCTGCTTGGAGTGATCATGGCCACCAGCGCCTGCCCGATGCTTGCCAAGCTCAAGCCCATGGCCCACAACCACCTGCCGTTCGCCAGCAACCAGGAGTTCGTGCTGCGCGCGGTGTCCCTGTACCTGGCGCGGCAGTACTTCAACCTGCGCGAGGGGCGCCGCCCGGACTGGGAGCTGAAGGGCCTGGTGCGGGTGTTCCAGCAGCTGCAACTGGTCAACCAGGCGTTCTGGCAGCGGATTCACGACACCTGCGAGGGCGACTCGAACCTCAAGGCCTTCCTGACCTTCTTCTCGATGTCCTCGAGCATCACCTATTCACTGGAGACGCAGCTGCAGAAGATCCGCCCGCTGGTGATGAGCGCCGGCGAATCCCTGGAATGATCCGTTTCAGTCGGGCGGCTGCGCTCCGGGGGCACTGGAGCGCAGCCGTGCGGCCGTCACTCGGGTTTCTTCAGGCGTACGGCCAGGACATCGCAGGGTGCGCCATGCAGCACGTCGTTGGCCGTGGAGCCGAGCAGCAGGGCCAGGCCGTGGCGGCCGTGGCTGCCGACGATGACCAGGTCGCAGCCCTGTTCGGAGGCCAGGCGGTGGATTTCCTGGCGCGGTTGGCCGTAGACCAGGTGGCGGTTGTCCGGGGTCAGCTCGGGGTAGCGTCCGGCGAAGCTGTCCAGGCGTTCGCGGGCCTGATCGAACTGCTGCTGCTGGAGCAGCGACAGGTCCATGGGCACGTCGCCGCCGAAGGCCATCGCCATGGGTTCGATGACGTGCACCAGCGACAGCCGCGCGCCGGTGGCCTGGGCCAGGGCCTGGGCGCGCTCCATCAGCGGGTGGCATTCCTCGGAAAGGTCGGTCGCGACCAGAATGTGCCGATAGGTCATGGAAGTTCCTCGAAAGGTGGGTCGTTGCATTCAAGTATGGCCATCATCGCCGCCCTGAACAGTCTTTTGCCAGCGGAATTCCCCCGATGGCCCCATGGATAATCCTCGCGCTGCTCTTTCTGCTGCTCAGCCCGCTGGTCTGGCTGCGCCCCTCGGCGCGGCAGAACGCGCGCATGAACCTGCGCCTGGAGGCGCGACGCATGGGCCTGGCCATGCACCTGGCGCGGCAGGACTGGCCGCACTGGATGCCCGGCCCGCCGCCCAGCCCCTGCCCGCAGTACTCCCGGGCGCGCCGCAGCGGCCACGCCGACGCCTGGTGCTACTGGCAGCCGGAAGCCGGCCGCTGGGTGAGCCAGTGGGGCGAGCCCTGCACGGATGAGACCTTGGCCCAGCACCTGGCCAGCCTGCCGGCGGATGTCTACAAGATCGAGGCGGATCGCCAGATGATCGCCCTCTACTGGGGCGAACGGGGCGACGCCGAAACCCTGCGCCGCATCGCCGCGCTGCTCGACGCACTGGCTTGATCGACCCCGGAGGAGCGGGCAGTTGCAGGCCCGCCGTGAGTGCCCTCAGAGGTTGGCGACCGCGTACTGCTGTGCAACCGTTTCCAGTTCCTCGATGATGCTGTCCGAGTACTTGTTGACCAGGAATGGGACGCTGTTCTGGTTGTAGTTCCGCAGGGACTTTTCGATGTAGCGCCACTTGGTGCTGACGCTATCCAGGTCCCGGGCGATCTGCGGGCTGTTCTGCGGCGCCTTCGTCATGCGTTCCAGTTGCCCGGCGAACTCCCGGGCCAGTTCATCGATCGGCCGCACAGACTCCGGGTTGCCGAAGAAGGAGCCGCCCACCGAGGCGCTGCGCGAGGCGTAGTCCACCGCGATGGCCTGCATCAGCAGGCTCTGCGCGCGGCTCTGCTGGGTCAGTGGCGGCACCGGCTTGCCGCTTTCCTGCTGGATCCGCTCGTACAGCTCGCCACTCAGCTCCATCAGCTGCTGGTTGCGCTCGGCCAGGTCGGCGATCAGCTGCAGCTCCGGATAGCCCCGGTTGCGGATCTGGCCGATCAGCACGTTGAGAGCGGACTCGTAGCCCGCCCATTGCTCGTCCAGACGTTCGCGCAGGGCGCGCGAGGCGTCGCCGGGCATGGCGCCGATCTGCTGCAGGTAGCCATGGGCCGCCTGCAGGGCTTCGTCGATCTTCTGCGCATAGCGCTGATCGCCCTCCATGCCGTTGAACATGTAGAAGTCGCCCAGGGTCTTCTGGGCTGCGAGGCGTAGCTGGTGCAGCCTGTGGAGGTCTTCGCCGGTGTCGGCGTTGGCAGTGGGGGAGAAATACAGGAACAGGGCGACCAGCGTGAGAGCCAGCAGACGTCTTGTCATGGGTACAACTCCGCATCCCTAGCAGGGAATTCTTATTGTTATCCGCCGTGGCTCGGCGTTCTTGTACGAATGTACCCGTGAGATTTCGTGACCGCAATCGACAAATTCGTCACGTCTCGTCCAGAGTCCCATCGACGGGACTGATGGCGGCTCATCAGCCTGGCGGTTTTCCTTTCCCCGGCAGTTCGCCAACGGTCAAGATTGACAATCACGAGCTTTTCCCCGAAGGTGTGCGCACCCAAATCAAACGGGCGTATGAAATGAGCGTTTGCCAGTCGGGAGCGCTCGCCTTCATCGGCGTCCGAATATCGCGTCGGCGGGTGTGCCGGGGTAATGGGACTATTCTCGAAGGCTCTGCGTCGGGATTTTCCGTTGCCTACGGCGTCTGACGTGTAACAAGTCCAGCTTCCATACCGTGGAGATCAGTTGATGATTTACGAAGGTAAAGCCATCACGGTTAAGGCTCTTGAGAGCGGCATCGTCGAATTGAACTTCGACCTCAAGGGTGAGTCCGTCAACAAATTCAACCGCCTGACCCTGACCGAGCTCCGCCAGTCGGTGGACGCCATCAAGGCCGACGGTTCGATCAAGGGCGTGATCGTCACCAGCGGCAAGGACGTGTTCATCGTCGGCGCCGACATCACCGAGTTCACCGACAACTTCAAGCTGCCCGACGAAGAGCTGGTGGCCGGCAACCTCGAAGCCAACCGGATCTTCTGCGACTTCGAAGACCTGCCGGTGCCGACCGTGGCGGCCATCAACGGCATCGCCCTGGGTGGCGGCCTGGAGATGTGCCTGGCGGCCGACTACCGGGTGATGAGCGAGAGCGCCAAGATTGGCTTGCCGGAAGTCAAGCTGGGCATCTACCCGGGCTTCGGCGGCACCGTGCGCCTGCCGCGCCTGATCGGCGTGGACAACGCCGTCGAGTGGATCGCCTCCGGCAAGGAGAACAAGGCCGAGGAAGCCCTGAAAGTGGGCGCAGTGGACGCCGTGGTCAAGCCCGAGAAGCTCAAGGACGCAGCTCTGGATCTGATCAAGCGCGCCATCGCCGGCGAGCTGGACTACAAGGCCAAGCGCCAGCCGAAGTTGGAGAAGCTCAAGCTCAACGCCATCGAGCAGATGATGGCCTTCGAGACCGCCAAGGGCTTCGTCGCCGGCAAGGCCGGTCCCAACTACCCGGCTCCGGTGGAAGCCATCAAGACCATCCAGAAGGCCGCCAACTTCGGCCGTGACAAGGCGCTGGAAGTCGAGGCCGCCGGCTTCGTCAAGCTGGCCAAGACCTCGGTCGCCGAGAGCCTGATCGGCCTGTTCCTCAACGACCAGGAGCTGAAGAAGAAAGCCAAGCGCTACGACGAGGTGGCCCGCGACGTGAAGCAGGCCGCCGTGCTCGGCGCCGGCATCATGGGCGGCGGCATCGCCTACCAGTCCGCGGTCAAGGGCACCCCGATCCTCATGAAGGATATCCGCGAAGAAGGTATCCAGATGGGTCTCAACGAAGCGGCCAAGCTGCTCGGCAAGCGTGTCGAGAAGGGCCGTCTGACCCCGGCCAAGATGGCCGAGGCCCTCAACGCCATCCGCCCGACCATGTCCTATGGCGACTTCGGCAACGTCGACATCGTGGTCGAGGCCGTGGTCGAGAATCCGAAGGTCAAGCACGCCGTGCTGGCCGAAGTGGAAGGCGTGGTCCGCGAGGACACCATCCTGGCTTCTAACACCTCGACCATCTCCATCAGCTACCTGGCTCAGGCCCTGAAGCGTCCGGAGAACTTCGTCGGCATGCACTTCTTCAACCCGGTGCACATGATGCCGCTGGTGGAAGTGATCCGCGGCGAGAAGACCAGCGAAGCCGCCATCGCCACCACCGTGGCCTACGCCAAGAAGATGGGCAAGACCCCGATCGTGGTCAACGACTGCCCGGGCTTCCTGGTCAACCGCGTGCTGTTCCCGTACTTCGGCGGCTTCGCCAAGCTGGTCAGCGCCGGCGTCGACTTCGTGCGCATCGACAAGGTCATGGAGAAATTCGGCTGGCCCATGGGCCCGGCCTACCTGATGGACGTGGTCGGCATCGACACCGCCCACCATGCCCGCGATGTGATGGCCGAAGGCTTCCCGGAGCGCATGAAGGAAGACCGCAAGACCGCCGTCGATGCGCTGTACGAGGCCAACCGCCTGGGGCAGAAGAACGGCAAGGGCTTCTACGCCTACGAAACCGACAAGCGCGGCAAGCCGAAGAAGGTCGCCGACGCCTCCGTGCAGGAAGTGCTGGCGCCGATCGTCTACGAGCAGCGTGAAGTCACCGACGAGGACATCATCAACTTCATGATGATCCCGCTGTGCCTGGAAACCGTGCGCTGCCTGGAAGATGGCATCGTCGAGAGCGCCGCCGAGGCCGACATGGGCCTGATCTACGGCATCGGCTTCCCGCCCTTCCGCGGCGGTGCGCTGCGCTACATCGACTCCATCGGGGTCGCCGAGTTCGTCGCGCTGGCCGACAAGTACGCCGACCTGGGCCCGCTGTACCACCCGACCGCCAAGCTTCGCGAAATGGCCAAGAACGGCCAGAAGTTTTTCGGCTAATTGAGCGAGAGTGAAGATTATGAGCCTTAATCCCAGAGATGCAGTCATTGTCGATTTCGGCCGCACCCCGATGGGTCGCTCCAAGGGTGGCATGCACCGCAACACCCGCGCCGAAAACATGTCCGCCTACCTGATCCGCAAGCTCCTGGAGCGTAACCCGAAGATCGACCCGGCCGAAGTCGAGGACGTGATCTGGGGCTGCGTGAACCAGACCCTGGAGCAGGGCTGGAACATCGCCCGCATGGCCTCGCTGATGACCCAGATCCCGCACACCAGCGCGGCGCAGACCGTCAGCCGCCTGTGTGGTTCCTCCATGAGCGCTCTGCACACCGCGGTGCAGGCCATCCAGACCGGCAACGGCGACGTCTTCGTGGTCGGCGGCGTGGAGCACATGGGCCACGTCGGCATGATGCACGGTGTCGATCCGAACCCGCACCTGTCCCTGTACGCCGCCAAGGCCTCGGGGATGATGGGCCTGACCGCAGAAATGCTCGGCAAGATGCATGGCATCACCCGCGAGCAGCAGGACCAGTTCGGCTACCGTTCCCACCAGCTGGCCTGGAAGGCCACCCAGGAAGGCAAGTTCAAGGACGAGATCATCCCGATGGAGGGCTACGACGAGAACGGCTTCCTGAAGGTGTTCGACTACGACGAGACCATCCGCCCGGATACCACCCTGGAAGGCCTGGCCGAACTGAAGCCGGCGTTCAACCCGAAAGGCGGTACCGTGACCGCGGGGACCTCCTCGCAGATCACCGACGGCGCCTCCTGCATGATCGTGATGAGCGCCCAGCGCGCCCAGGACCTGGGCATCCAGCCGCTGGCCAAGGTACGCGCCATGGCTGTGGCCGGCGTCGACCCGGCGATCATGGGCTACGGCCCGGTGCCGTCCACCCAGAAGGCCCTCAAGCGTGCCGGCCTGACCATGGATGACATCGATCACGTGGAGCTGAACGAAGCCTTCGCTGCCCAGGCCCTGCCGGTGCTGAAGGACCTCAAGCTGCTCGACAAGATGGACCAGAAGGTCAACCTGCACGGCGGCGCCATCGCCCTGGGCCACCCGTTCGGTTGTTCCGGGGTGCGCATTTCCGGCACTCTGCTGAACGTGATGAAGCAGAATGGCGGCACCCTCGGCGTGGCCACCATGTGCATCGGCCTCGGCCAGGGCATCACCACCATCTTCGAACGCGTCTGACGCGCCAGGAGAGGGGAAGACCGGGGCCTAGCGCCCCGGTTTTCGTTTTTCACCACCCAGCGATCAGGAGAGCGATCCATGTCCCTGCAACCCGGCCTCTACCGTCACTACAAGGGCCCCGAATACCGGGTGTTCGGCACGGCCCGGCATTCCGAGACCGAGGAGGAGGTGGTGGTCTACCAGGCTCTGTACGGCGACTACGGCCTCTGGGTACGACCGCTGAGCATGTTCCTGGAAAGCGTCGAGGTGGACGGGCAGGCGGTGCCGCGCTTTGCTTTGGTACGGGCCGAGGAGTCCCCGCTGGGAGGCCGCTGACGCGCGCCGACCTTGACCTCGACTCGCTCGCCACTATATATAGCGGTGCCTTTCGGGAACCTGTCTCGCTCCAACCGCGTCCGCATCAGGCAAGGAAAAGGGTTCCGGAATGTTCGCCTGGGCTTTCAGGCTGCACTGTTCCGGCCTTTCCCGCCTTGTCCGGCTCGCTCGAAACGCGTCAGTTTCCCCGGTATCCCGCCTTTCATTTCTCCAACTCAGGAATTTTCCGATCCATGGGCAAATCGCTGGTCATCGTGGAATCCCCGGCCAAGGCCAAGACCATCAACAAGTACCTGGGCAGCCAGTACGTGGTGAAGTCGAGCATCGGCCATATCCGTGACCTGCCGACCAGTGGATCGGGCGCCGCCAAGGCCCCGGCCAAGCGCGGCAAGGCGGCCGAAGAGAAGGCCCTGTCCGCCAAGGAAAAGGCCAAGCGCCAGTTGTTCGCACGCATGGGCGTGGACCCGGAGAACGGCTGGCAGGCCCACTACGAGATCCTTCCCGGCAAGGAGAAGGTCATCGAGGAGCTCAAGCGCCTGGCCAAGGATGCCGACACCATCTACCTCGCCACCGACTTGGACCGCGAAGGGGAGGCCATCGCCTGGCACCTGCGCGAGGCCATCGGCGGCGACGATAGCCGCTACAAGCGCGTGGTGTTCAACGAGATCACCAAGAAGGCCATCCAGGAGGCCTTCGCCAAGCCCGGCGAGCTGGACATCAACCGCGTCAACGCCCAGCAGGCGCGTCGTTTCCTCGACCGCGTGGTGGGCTACATGGTCTCGCCGCTGCTCTGGCAGAAGATCTCCCGCGGCCTGTCCGCCGGCCGCGTGCAGTCGGTGGCGGTGAAGCTGGTGGTGGAGCGCGAGAAGGAAATTCGCGCCTTCATCCCCGAAGAATACTGGGAGGTGCACGCCGACCTGGCGACCGCCCGTGGCGACAAGGCGCGATTCGAGGTCGCACGACAGAACGGCGAGGCCTTCAAACCCTTGAACGAGGCCCAGGCCATGGCCGCCCTGGAAAAGCTCAAGGCCTCCAGCTACCGCGTGACCAAGCGCGAGGACAAGCCGACCAGCAGCCGGCCCTCGGCGCCCTTCATCACCTCGACCCTGCAGCAGGCGGCCAGCAACCGCCTAGGCTTCGGCGTGAAGAAGACCATGATGATGGCTCAGCGCCTCTACGAGGCCGGCTACATCACCTATATGCGTACCGACTCGACCAACCTGTCGCAGGACGCCCTGAACATGGCGCGCGGGTTCATCGAGAGCGAGTTCGGCCAGAAGTATCTGCCCGCCAAGCCCAATTTCTATGCGAGCAAGGAGGGCGCTCAGGAGGCCCACGAGGCGATCCGTCCCTCCGACGTCAACCTGCGCCCCGGCCAGCTAACCGGCATGGAGCGTGATGCCGAGCGCCTCTACGAGCTGATCTGGCGCCAGTTCGTGGCTTGCCAGATGACCCCGGCGGAATACCTGTCCACCAGCGTCACCGTGCAGGCCGGCGAGTTCGAGCTGCGCGCCAAGGGCCGCATCCTCAAGTTCGACGGCTACACCAGGGTGCTGCCGCAGCAGAGCAAGCCCGGCGAGGACGACGTGCTGCCGGACATGCGCGAGGGCGAAAGCCTCAAGCTGCTCGAGCTCGACCCCAGCCAGCACTTCACCAAGCCGCCGGCCCGCTATTCGGAAGCCAGCCTGGTCAAGGAGCTGGAGAAGCGCGGCATCGGCCGGCCGTCCACCTATGCGGCGATCATCTCCACCATCCAGGAGCGCGGCTACGTCACCGTGCACAACCGGCGCTTCTACGCTGAGAAGATGGGCGACATCGTCACCGAGCGGCTCAACGAGAGCTTCGCCAACCTGATGGACTACGGCTTCACCGCGCGCATGGAGGAGCATCTGGACGACGTAGCCCAGGGTGCCCGGGAGTGGAAGAACCTGCTCGACGAGTTCTACGCCGACTTCAAGCGCAAGCTGGAGCAGGCCGAGGCGGCCAATGACGGTATGCGCGCCAACCTGCCGACCCCTACCGACATTCCCTGCCGCGAGTGCGGCCGGCCGATGATGATTCGCACCGCCTCCACCGGGGTGTTCCTCGGCTGCTCCGGCTACAGCCTGCCGCCCAAGGAACGCTGCAAGGCGACCATCAACCTGATCCCCGGCGACGAGATTGCAGCCGACGACGAGGGCGAATCGGAATCCCGGGTACTGCTTGGCAAGCGACGTTGTCCGATCTGTACCACGGCGATGGATGCCTACCTGCTCGATGAGACCCGCAAGCTGCACATCTGCGGCAACAACCCGGACTGCGCGGGCTACGAGATCGAGCACGGCCACTACCGCATCAAGGGCTACGAGGGCCCGAGCCTGGAATGCGACAAGTGCGGCAGCGAGATGCAGCTGAAGACCGGGCGCTTCGGCAAGTTCTTCGGTTGCACCAACCCGACCTGCAAGAACACCCGCAAGCTGCTGAAGAACGGCGAGGCGGCGCCGCCGAAGATCGATCCTATCCGCATGCCCGAACTGAAGTGCGAGAAGGTCGACGACATCTACGTGCTGCGTGACGGCGCCTCCGGTCTGTTCCTGGCCGCCAGCCAGTTCCCGAAGAACCGCGAGACCCGCGCGCCGCTGGTGATCGAGCTGCTGCCGCACCGCGACGAGCTGGATCCCAAGTACCACTATCTGCTGGAAGCGCCGCAGCGCGACCCGGAAGGCCGCCCGGCGGTCATCCGATTCAGCCGCAAGACCAGGGAGCAGTACGTGCAGTCCGAGGTGGACGGCAAGCCCACCGGCTGGCGCGCCTTCTACGACGGTAAGCAGTGGAAGGTCGAGGACAAGCGCTGAGGCGACCGGATGAACGCGTGCCGGCAGGTCCGCCGGTGCGCGTATAGTGAACCCAATTCGTTCTGGAGGGCACGGCGATGGCCCACGAACTCTATACCCGCACCAACCAGAAGATCTATTTCGCCGGTCTGGCGCTCGAGGCCTGGAAGAGGGCGGAGGAGGGGCAGGCCATGAATGTCCCGGCGCTGGTTCAGGCCGAGCGCGAGGCGGCGTTGTTCCACCTTTACGGCGCGGTGCTTGGCCTGTGCCACGAGGTGGCCGGCTACTACCGCCTGCCCCAGGCTGGGGTACCGCGCGTCGAGCTGCTGCTCTCCCCGGCGGTGCTGGAGGCCACGCCGACCCCCGAGCTGGCCGAGCTGCTCGAGCTGGTGCAGCAGCCGGAAACCTGGCTGGCCCAACTGCTGGCCGCCCATGCCGCGCTCTTCCAGCCGCCCCGGGCGCCGAAGACAGCCAAGGTGGATCCTGCGCTGCCGCTGATCCAGTCGGTGAGCCTGGACGAGGAGGCGCCGCCGCTGGCGCGCGAGACCCTCGAGGAATGGCGTCAGCAGCTCAAGCAGCTGGTGCTGCGTTTCCGCGAATCGCTCAGTGAGTGCTGAGTTGGTTGTCTGACACTGCGCCCGGCGAAGCCGGCCGCACCCAGCATTTTCTGGAGATTCCGAATGTCCACTTCCTTTCTCGAAATCGTTGAACTGCCGGATGGTCGCATCGCCCTGCGCCGCGCCGAGGACGAAGAGGCTCTGGTGACCCTGGAGTTCTCCAGCGATGCCAAGGCCTTCCTGCAGGGCTACCACGTGGAAGTCGCCAAGGCCATGCTCAACGTCGGCGTGCAGATGGCCGGCCGCCTGGCCGAGGGCGACTTCGAGCACGACGAAGAGGACGGTCCGCGCGTCCTGCACTGATGCGCTGACTGGCAGGCGTTCCGGGCCTGCCATCCCGCTTGCCGTCAGGTATGCGAAGACTGTCGGCTTTCTGCAGTCCGATTCGACCATCGCGTTCCGCCACGAGCTTCACGAGGGCAATGCCATGCCCTGACCAGACGGACGCCGATTCCGGCATTCTGGATCCGGTCGTGACTTGTGCGTAGGGGGCAGGAGGGGAGAAAAAGGATGGCACATCCGTGTGCCAAGGGGATGCCGAGCTTTCGGCGGTTCGATCAAGTCAGACTGATGTTCAGGCTCTGGGCATTGCCTTCGCTGGCCGCCGCGGCCAGCAGGCGGCGTGCCGGTGCGTGCAGTGGTTGCAGCCAGCTCACCACGGTGTGGCTGCGGCCCAGGCGCAGGGCCTCGCAAGCGAGGTCCAGCGGCGTCTGGCCGCGGCGCGGCTGGAGGATCAGGATGCGTTCACGGTTCAGGCCGATCTTGCGCAGCCAGTTCAGAGTCAGGCTGTCGGGCGGGGCGATCAGGGTCAGCCAGCGGGCGTCCTGATTGTCGCTCAGCTCCCGCAGGATCGGCGCCAGCAGGTGCAGGCGGTTGCCGGCAGCGCCGCGCAGCGTCAGCTCGCTGAAGGTGTCCGGTTCGTCGACCGGGAGAGGGGCAGGCGCCTCGTCGAAGAGGACGGCCGGTTGCGCCAGGAAGGCATCGAGCAGCGGGAGCTGGGTACGTCCCAGCGACTGCGGGAACTGCATGGGAACTCCTTTAGCGGCGGATGACGCCGACACTCAAGCCTTCGATCACCAGGTTCTGGGTTCTCAGATCCACTTCGATGGGCGCGAATTCGGGGTTTTCGGCGATCAGCCAGACCTTGTCGCCCTCGCGCTTGAAGCGTTTCACCGTGACCTCGTCGTCCAGGCGGGCCACCACCACCTGACCGTTGCGTGCCTCACGGGTGCTGTGCACGGCGAGCAGGTCGCCGTCGAGGATGCCGATGTCCTTCATGCTCATGCCGCGTACTCGCAGCAGGTAGTCGGCCGGGGGGTGGAAGAAGTCGGGGTTGATCCGGCAGGATTCCTCGATGTTCGCCTGCGCCAGGATGGGAGCGCCGGCGGCGACTCGGCCGATGACGGGGAGACCATCCTCCTCGCTGTGGCCGGGCTCGAAGCCGGGCACGCGGATGCCGCGCGAGGCGCCGGGGGTCATCTCGATGGCCCCCTTGCGGGCCAGTGCCTTGAGGTGTTCCTCGGCAGCGTTGGGGGACTTGAAGCCAAGTTCCTGGGCGATTTCGGCGCGGGTCGGGGGATAGCCGTTGTCTTCCAGGCAACGCTTGATGAAGGCGAGGATCTCGGCTTGTCGCGGCGTCAGTTTCAGCATGGCTTGACTCTGTTTTTTTATACAGTGACTGGAATTATATACAGTGCTCTGGGCTTGGCAATCCCCATGCCGCTCGGCACGCAGCGACCGCCTGGCGAGCGGCTGTTACTTATTACCGCTGGCTGGCGTCTTGCATGCGTCATTCGCGATTCGCGGCAACAAAGTCCCCGGGCTTTGCTTGACAATGCGAGTGGTCAAAACATATGTTTGAAACGAGTGTTTGTTAGGTGTAAGTCGTCATGGCCCAGTCTGAGACCGTCGAGCGGATCCTCGACGCAGCGGAACAGTTGTTCGCCGAAAAGGGGTTCGCGGAAACCTCGCTGCGCCTGATCACCAGCAAGGCCGGAGTCAACCTGGCGGCGGTCAACTACCATTTCGGTTCCAAGAAGGCACTGATCCAGGCGGTGTTCTCGCGCTTCCTCGGCCCCTTCTGTGCCAGCCTCGAGAAGGAGCTGGATCGCCGCCAGGCCAACGCCGACTACAAGGCGAGCCTGGAAGAGCTGCTGGAGATTCTCGTCGAGCAGGCTATGGCGGTGAAGCCGCGCAGCGGCAACGACCTTTCCATCTTCATGCGCCTTCTGGGGCTAGCCTTCAGCCAGAGCCAGGGCCACTTGCGCCGCTACCTGGAAGACGTCTACGGCAAGGTGTTCCGTCGCTACATGGTGCTCATCCAGGACGCCGCGCCGCGCATCCCGCCGATCGAGTTGTTCTGGCGCATTCACTTCATGCTCGGCGCCGCGGCCTTCAGCATGTCCGGCATCAAGGCGCTGCGCGCCATCGCCGAGAACGATTTCGGCGTGAACACCTCCATCGAGCAGGTGATGCGCCTGATGGTGCCGTTCCTCGCCGCCGGGATGCGCGCGGAGAGTGCGGTCACCGACGAGACCCTAGCCAGCGCCCAGCTCAAGCCACGCAAACCCTCGACCACGCAGCCTGCCAAGGTCTGAATTCTCTCCCGCGGTGGGCGGCGCCAGGCCGATCGGCTAAGCTAGCCGCCCATGCGAACTCTTGATCTGCTGCATATTTCCCTGGCCGATCAGCGCCTGTATGGATTCGCCGACGGCCAGTTGGTGCTGCGTCTGCCGGTTTCCACGGCGTTGAATGGTCCCGGCGAACGCAATGGCTCCGGCTGCACCCCGCGGGGGCGCCATCAGGTACGCGCCAGGATCGGCGAGGGGCTGCCGCTCGGCGCGGTGCTGCGTGGCCGGCGCTGGACCGGCGAGGTCTGGACCCCGGAGCTGCACGCGCAGCATCCCGGACGTGACTGGATCCTCACCCGTATCCTCTGGCTCAGCGGCTGCGAGCCGGGCCGCAACAGGCTGGGGGAGGTGGATACCTTCCGCCGCTACATCTACCTGCATGGCACGCCAGACACCGAGCCCCTCGGCGTCCCTCTGTCCCATGGCTGCATCCGCCTGCGCAATGCCGACCTGCTGGAACTCTTTCCGCGCGTCCCCGTCCATTGCCCTGTGAACATCGAAGAAGCGCCGTGCCCGCAGTGGCTGACGGCGCCACTTGCTTGAAAGGACCTTTTCTCCCATGACTTCAGGCCTGCAAGGCTCCCTGATGCTGGACATCGCCGGCACCTGGCTGACCGCCGAGGACCGGCAGATCCTTCGCCAGCCGCAAGTCGGCGGCTTGATCCTGTTCGCCCGCAACATCGAACATCCCCGCCAGGTGCGCGAACTGGCAGCGGCGATCCGCGCCCTGCGCCCGGACCTGCTGCTCGCCGTCGACCAGGAGGGCGGCCGGGTGCAGCGCCTGCGCCAGGGCTTCGTGCGCCTGCCGGCGATGCGCGCGATCGCCGATAACCCCGAGGCCGAATGGCTGGCCGAGCAGTGCGGCTGGCTGATGGCCACGGAAGTGTTGGCGGTGGGCCTGGACCTCAGTTTCGCCCCGGTGCTCGACCTCGATCACCAGCGCAGTGCGGTGATCGGCAGCCGTGCCTTCGAGGGTGATCCGGAGCGTGCCGCAGCCCTGGCCGGTGCCTTCATCCGCGGCATGCACGCCGCCGGGATGGCCGCCACCGGCAAGCATTTTCCCGGGCACGGCTGGGCCGAGGCGGATTCCCATGTGGCGATTCCCCGCGACGAGCGCAGCCTGGAGCAGATCCGCGCCAGCGACCTGGTGCCCTTCGCGCGGCTGAGCCGGCAGCTCGGCGCGGTGATGCCGGCGCACGTCATCTACCCGCAGGTGGACGCGCAGCCGGCCGGCTTCTCGCGCTTCTGGCTGCAGCAGATCCTGCGCGCCGAGCTGGGCTTCGACGGGGTGATCTTCAGCGACGACCTGTCCATGGCTGGCGCCCACGTGGCCGGTGACGCGGCGGCGCGCATCGAGTCGGCGCTGGGGGCAGGCTGCGACATGGGCCTGGTGTGCAACGATCGGGGGGCGGCCGAGCTGGCGCTGGGCGCCCTGCAGCGACTCAGGGTGCGGCCGCCGCCGCGCCTGGTACGGATGCGCGGTCGGGGCTTCCCGACCACCGAATACCAGCAGCATCCGCGCTGGCAAGCGGCACTGGCCGACCTGCGCGCTGCCCAACTGATCGACTGAGGAGTCTGCAATGAGCGTCTACGCCATCATCGGCGGCAGTGGTTTGACCCAGTTGGAGGGCCTGACCGTCACCGCCGCCCTGAACGTCGACACCCCCTATGGCGCCCCCTCGGCACCGCTGCTGCGCGGCGATTATGCCGGCCGCGAGGTGCTGTTCCTGGCCCGCCACGGCCATCCGCACCGCATCCCGCCGCACCAGGTCAACTACCGCGCCAACCTCTGGGCGCTCAAGCAGGTCGGCGCCGAGGCGATCATCGCGGTCAACGCGGTGGGTGGGATCAATGGTGCGATGGGCACCGGCCACCTCTGCGTGCCGGACCAGATCATCGACTACACATGGGGCCGCGAACACACCTTCTTCGCCGGCGACCTGGAGCACGTCACCCATATCGACTTCACCCAGCCCTACGATGCCGGGCTGCGCGAGCGCCTGCTCGTCGCACTGGCCGAACAGGGCTGTGCCTATAGCGCCGCCGGCGTGTACGCCTGCATGCAGGGCCCGCGTCTGGAGACGGCGGCGGAAATCGCCCGTCTGGAGCGTGACGGCGCCGACATCGTCGGCATGACCGGCATGCCCGAGGCGGTCCTGGCCCGCGAGCTGGGGCTGCCCTACGCCTGTCTGGCCCTGGTGGTGAACCCGGCGGCCGGCAAGGCACCGGGGGCGATCAGCATGACCGCGATCGACCGCGCTCTGGGCGATGGCATGGATCAGGTGCGCGCGGTGCTGGCACGGGTGCTGGACGCCGCCTGAGGCCATGCAGGCGGCGGGCGTCTAGCGGCGTCGGCCGGGCAGGGGGGCGAAGAGGGCGTCGATGTCCTCGGCGCTCAGGCGCCAGTCGGCCTTGCCGCCGCCTTCCAGCACGCCGGCGGCGAGGCTCGCCTTGCGCTGCTGCAGTTGCTGGATCTTCTCTTCCACGGTGCCGCGGGCGATCAGCTTGTAGACGAACACCGGCTTGTCCTGGCCGATGCGGTAGGCGCGGTCGGTGGCCTGACTCTCCGCGGCCGGGTTCCACCAGGGATCGTAGTGGATCACGGTGTCCGCTGCGGTCAGGTTGAGACCGGTGCCGCCGGCCTTGAGGCTGATCAGGAACAGCGGCACCGCACCGCTCTGGAAGCGCTCCACTGGGGTGCGTCGGTCCTGGGTTGCGCCGGTCAGGGACACGTAGGGGATGTGCCGCTGTTGCAGTTCCTCCTCGATCAGAGCAAGCATCGAAGTGAACTGTGAGAACAGCAGCACTCGACGGCCCTCGGCGAGCAGCTCGTCGAGCATCTCCAGCAGGCTTTCCAGCTTGCTGGAATGGCTGGCGCCGCGTCGCGACGGGAGATCGTCCTTGACCAGGCGCAGGTCGCAGCAAACCTGTCGCAGCTTGAGCAGGGCCTCGAGGATGACGATCTGGCTGCGTGCCAGGCCCTTGCGCTCGATCTCCTCGCGAACCTTGCGGTCCATGGCCAGACGCACGGTCTCGTAGAGGTCGCGCTGGGTGTCGTTGAGTTCCACCCAGTGGACGATCTCGCTCTTGGCCGGCAGCTCTCTGGCCACGTCCTCCTTCTTGCGGCGTAGCAGGAAGGGGCGGATGCGCGCCTTGAGGTGGGCGAGGCGGGCCAGGTCGCCGTGCTTCTCGATGGGCGTACGGTAGTTCCTGGTGAATTCCCGGGCGTCGCCCAGCCAGCCGGGCATCAGGAAGTGGAACAGCGACCAGAGCTCGCCCAGATGGTTCTCCAATGGCGTGCCGGTCAGGCACAGACGCTGTCGGGCTTGGAGCTGGCGGACGGCCTGGGCGGCCTTGCTGGCGGGATTCTTGATGTGCTGCGCCTCGTCGAGGATCAGCAGGTGCAGGGGCTGCTCGCGCAGCCGCTCGAGGTCCCGCGGCAGCAGGGCGTAGGTGGTCAGCAGGAGATCGTGCTCGGCCAGCCTGGCGAAGTCGCGGTGCCGCTGCGGGCCGTAGAGGGCTAGGACGCGAAGCTCGGGGGCGAAGCGTGCCGCCTCGTCCTGCCAGTTGGAGATCAGACTGGTGGGCATGACTACCAGGGCTGGGCGGTCGAGGCGCCCGGCGCGCTTCTCGGTGAGCAGGTGGGCGAGGCTCTGCAGGGTCTTGCCGAGGCCCATGTCGTCGCCGAGCACGCCGCCGGCTTCCAGCTCGCGGAGGGTCTGCATCCAGCTCAGGCCCTCCAGTTGGTAGGGACGCAGCCGGGCCTTGAGGCCGGCGGGAGCGCAGACCCGGGCCTGGCCGCCGGCGCGCAGCTTGTGGGCGAACGCGCGCAGGCGCTCGCCGCCGCGCCACTCCAGGTCCAGACCGTCCAGTTCGCCGAGTCGTGCGGCGTCCGGGGTGGCCAGGCGCAGCCGCGGCTCGTTGACGGGTTCGCGCAGGTACAGCTCGCCGAGGGTGGCCAGTACCGGCTTGAGGCGGCCGTAGGGCAGCATCACCTGCAGGGCCTGGCCGTCGCTGCTGCGCTGGGCGTCGAGCTGTACCAGCAACAGCTCGTCGTCGCCGCGCTGGGCCAGGTGCTGCGGACTGAACAGTTCCGGGGTACTGCGGATCAGGCGCAGTAGCACCGGTAGCAGGCTGATGCGCTGGCCGTCGACGATGATCCCCAGCTCCAGATCGAACCACTGGAGTTCGGGGGCCTCGTCCACCTCGGCGTACCAGCCGTCGACCGGGGTCAGGTCATAGGCGAAGCCCGGGCGGATGTCGATCTGCCAGCCCTGTTCGCGCAACGCTGGCAGTTGCTCGCGGACGAAGCGCAGCCAGGCGTCCTGGTCGGGCAGCTCGAACATTTCCCCGGCGTTGGCCGGCAGCGCCTGGCTCTGCCGCAGGGCGACGCGGAAGCCGAGGGCTTGCAGATGCTTGCGCAGGAGCTGTTCGGCGGCCAGCTGGCGAACGATGCAGATAGCCTCGCCGTCGCGCTCCAGGTGAAGGTGCGGATCGTGATGTGGCTTGCCGTGCACCCGGCGGCCGGCGTAGTCGAAGGCCAGTCCGGCGCGGTGATGTTGGCCGAGCAGCATGCGTCGGGAGCGCGGGTCGTAGTGGCTGAAGGTCAGGCTGCCGAGGCTCAGCACCGGCGTGGGCGGCAGGTCGTCGATGCGCCGCTCCGGGCTGGCCGCCACCGGTGCGGGCGCCTCCAGCAGCTGGAGGAGAGCGGCCACCACGTGCTTGCAGTTGTAGCCAACCGGGCAGCTGCAGAAGCCCACCACCGGCTCGCCGTGGCGGCCGAGGCGGATGCGCTGGGTATACTCGCTGGCCGAGCCCTGGCAGCGGCTGACCAGTTGACCACTCTCCAGCCGTAGGATCCGTGCCCGGCCTTGGCGGGCGTAGCCTCGGCCGCGCTCCAGGGCGCCGCTGTCGAAGGCGTCACGCCAGGGCAGTTCGCGCAGGCGCGCGGCGAATGCCGGCAAATCGCTCATTACATCGGCACGATCTTGATCAGCACGCCGAGGTTGGAGTGGTCGAGGTAGGTGAGCTCGCCGTTCTTCAGGCGGGCGCTCTGCTTCAGGCGCTCGCTGCTGGTGAGCAGGCCGTGGGCGTCGAACTGGTTGATCCAGAAGTCCAGGTTGGCCTCGGTGACGCGGTTCAAGCTCATGCTCAGGGTGCCTTCCACCGGATAGTGGCCGAAGCGGGCCTCGCCGGTGCTCACCGCGACGCTGTTTGGCACGGCGGAGATGGTCTGTATCCAGGCTTTGTGCAGCAGCACCTTGTAACCGTTGTCCGGGGTCAGTCTGGCGACGGCCTCGTCCAGGCTGGTGGCCCGTTCGTTGCCGGCGATCGAGGGCGCGCCGCCGGCCCAGTCGTCCGGCGCCGGCTGGCTGGCGGGGACCGGATCGCCGGCCTGGCGGAAGATGACCAGCTCGACCTGGTAGAGGGCGTCGGCCAGGGCCGGCGGGGCGAACAGGGCAAGTAACAGGGCCAGGGAGCGGAACATGCGCATGGATCGGTCCTTCTAGGTGGATGGCGTGGTGAGACGTTCGAACAGGGCCTCCAGTGTATTGAAGCGATCCTCCGGACGCTCCATGGGGACCTGGAATTTGAACAGGGTGGCGCCCTCGAACTTGTAACGATTCGGCGCGCTTTGAATCAGCTTGATCAGGGTCAGCGGGTCGACGCAGGTGTCCTGGGCGAACTCGATGCGGCCGCCCTGCGGGCCGGCGTCCACCTTGCGGATGCCGAGTCGGTCGGCCTGCAGCTTGAGTAGGGTGAGGCGCATCAGGTTGCGGGTCGGCTCGGGGAGCAGGCCGAAGCGGTCGATCATTTCCACCTGCAGCTCCTTCAGGGCCTCCTCGTCGGCGGCGTTGGCAATGCGCTTGTAGAGGATCAGGCGGGCGTGCACGTCGGGCAGGTAGTCTTCGGGGATCAGCGCCGGCACCCGCAGATTGATTTCCGGGCCGCCGCCCAGAGGCTGCTCCAGGTTGGGCTGCTCGCCCTTCTGGATGGCCTTGACCGCGCGCTCGAGCATTTCCATGTAGAGGGTGAAGCCCACTGCCTGGATCTGCCCGCTCTGGCCCTCGCCGAGCAGTTCGCCGGCGCCGCGGATCTCCAGGTCGTGGGTGGCCAGCACGAAGCCGGCGCCGAGGTCCTGGGCGTTGGCGATGGCTTCCAGGCGCTTCTGGGCGTCCTCGGTCATCTGCCGGCGCGGCGGGGTGAGCAGGTAGGCGTAGGCCTGGTGGTGGCTGCGCCCGACCCGGCCGCGCAGCTGGTGCAGCTGGGCCAGGCCGAACTTGTCGGCGCGCTCGATGATGATGGTGTTGGCGCTCGGCACGTCGATGCCGGTCTCGATGATGGTGGAGGCCACCAGTACGTTGAAGCGCTTGTGGTAGAAGTCGCTCATCACCTGCTCGAGGTCCCGCTCGCGCATCTGCCCGTGGCCGATGCCGATGCGCGCCTCGGGGACCAGCTCGGCCAGCTCGGCGGCGCACTTCTCGATGGTCTTCACGTCGTTGTGCAGGTAGTAGACCTGACCGCCGCGCAGCAGCTCGCGCAGCAGCGCCTCGCGGATGGTCGGCTTGTTGGCCTCCATCACGAAGGTGCGCACCGACAGGCGGCGCGCCGGCGGGGTGGCGATGATCGACAAGTCGCGCATGCCGGAGACCGCCATGTTCAGGGTGCGCGGGATGGGCGTGGCGGTCAGGGTGAGGATGTCCACCTCGCTGCGCAGGGCCTTGAGCTGCTCCTTCTGGCGCACCCCGAAGCGGTGTTCCTCGTCGATGATCACCAGGCCGAGGTTCTTGAAGCGCACCTCGTCCTGGAGCAGCTTGTGAGTGCCGATGACGATGTCGATGTCACCGGAGGCGAGGCGGCTGATGGCTTCGTCCACCTCCTTGGCGGTCTTGAAGCGGCTCATCACTTCCACCTTCACCGGCCAGTCGGCGAAGCGGTCGCGGAAGCTGTTGTAGTGCTGCTGGGCGAGCAGGGTAGTGGGCACCAGCACCGCCACCTGCTTGCCGCTGTGCACGGCGATGAAGGCGGCGCGCATCGCCACCTCGGTCTTGCCGAAGCCGACGTCGCCGCAGACCAGACGGTCCATCGGCTTGCCAGAGAGCATGTCGGCGCGTACCGCGTCGATGGCTGCCTGCTGGTCCGGCGTCTCCTCGAACGGGAAGCCGGCGGCGAAGGTTTCGTAGTCGGCCTTCGGGTCGGTGAAGGCGAAGCCCTGCCGGGCGGCGCGCCGGGCGTAGATGTCGAGCAGCTCAGCGGCCACGTCGCGGACCTGCTCGGCGGCCTTGCGTTTGGCCTTCTGCCACTGCTCCGAGCCGAGCCGGTGCAGCGGCGCCAAGGCGTCGTCACTGCCGGTGTAGCGGGCGATCAGGTGCAGGCTGGAGACCGGCACGTAGAGCTTGGCGTCGTCGGCGTACTGCAGGGCGAGGAATTCGGCGGCCTGGCCGTCGAACTCCATGGTCACCAGGCCCAGGTAGCGGCCGACGCCGTGGTCGATGTGCACCACCGGCGCGCCCTCGCGCAGCTCGGCGAGGTTGCGGATGACGTTCTCCCCAGCGTCGCGGCCCTTCTCGCGGCGTCGGCGCTGCATGACGCGCTGGCCGAACAGCGGGCTTTCCGCGATCAGCGCCAGCTCGTCGAACAGCAGGCCCTCGTCCAGTGGGGCGATGCAGATCGCCAGCCGCTCGCTGCCGGCGACGAATTCCGGCCAACCGGAGACTTCCTTCGGCTTCAGCTTGAGGCGCGCGAGCAGCTCCAGGAGCACCTCGCGGCGTCCGGCGGACTCGGCGCTGAACAGCACGCGGCCGGAGTATTCCTCGAGGAAGCGGCGCAGCGCGGCGAGCGGCTCGCTGGCCTTGGCCTGGATCGCCAGGTCGGGCAGCGGACGGGCGGAGAAGCGTTCGCGGCCGACGCCGCTCTCGAGGTCCTCCTGGGTGACAACCACCCGCGGCCAGTTCTTCAGCCGGGCGAAGCAGTCCTCCACCGGCAGGAAGATCTCCATCGGCGGCAGCAGCGGCCGCTCGGGGTCCACGCGGCGGTCCTCGTAGCGCTGCCGGGCGTCGCTCCAGAAGTTCTCGGCGGCCTGTTCGATGCCCGGCAGGGAGAACACCTGGGTGTCGGCCGGCAGGTAGTCGAACAGGGTGGCGGTTTCCTCGAAGAACAGCGGCAGGTAGTACTCGATGCCGGCCGGGGTGATGCCGCTGGAAAGATCCTGGTAGATGGGGCAGCGGCGGAAGTCGACGTCGAAACGCTCGCGGAAGCGGCCGCGGAAGTCGCTGACCGCCTTCTTGTCCAGGGGGAACTCCCGAGCCGGCAGCAGGCGGATGGACTCCACCTTGTCGACGGAGCGCTGGGTCTCCGGGTCGAAGGTGCGCAGGCTCTCGATCTCGTCGTCGAACAGGTCGATGCGGAAGGGCGTGTCGCTGCCCATCGGGAAGAGGTCGATCAGCGCGCCGCGCACGGCGAACTCGCCGTGTTCGTAGACGGTCTCCACGCAGCGGTAGCCGGCGGCCTCCAGGCGCAGGCGCATCTCCTCCACGTCGAGCTTCTGGCCGACGTCCAGGACCAGGCTGGAGCCGAGCAGGAAGCGGGTCGGCGCCAGGCGGTGCAGGGCGGTGCTGATCGGCACCACCAGCACGCCGTGGCTCAGCTGTGGCAGCTGATAGAGGGTGGCGACGCGCTGGGAGATGATGTCCTGGTGCGGCGAGAACAGGTCGTAGGGCAGGGTTTCCCAGTCCGGGAAGTGCAGCACCGGCAGTTCCGGGGCGAAGAAGCGTAGCTCCTGCTCCAGGCGCTCAGCGCTTTGGCTGTCTGCGGTGAGCAGCAGGGTGAAGCGCCGGGCGGCGCTGGCGGCCTCGGCGATGGCCAGGGACTGGGCGGCACCGGGCAGATTGCCCCAGTGTTGCTTGCCGGCGCCGGCCGGCAAGGGGGGGAGACGCAGTACGGGCACGGCAGACGTGGCTCTGGTCGGAAAAAAGGACCGGCGGATTGTAACTATCCGGGGGAGCTGCTGTCAGTCTCGATGCTGGTGGCGATTGCCGCCGTATTGGCGCGTCGGCATAATGTAGCCCCTTTTTTCAGCTCCTACATGTGGAAGGTACTGCCCGTGACCCAGAAGCCCGACCAGTGTCTCGGTGAGTGGATCGATCGTGAAGCCCTCGCGGAAGCGATGATTCCGTTGATTGGCCAGCTCTACCGCAACAACAACGTGGTGACCTCGATCTACGGCCGTGGCCTGATCAACCGCTCGGTGATCGCCATCCTCAAAGCCCACCGCTTCGCCCGCCACCGTCTGGGCGACGAGCTCTCTGTCCACGACTCCTACGCCATTCTCAAGACCATGAGCGAGCTCAAGCTGGGCGCCGCCTCCGTCGACTTGGGCAAGATGGTTGCCAAGTTCCACGCCCAGGGCAACGGCCGCAGCCTGGAGCAGTTCGTCAAGGACGAGCTGGCCGAGGTCACCGGCAAGCAGAACGGCGTCAAACGCGAAGGCACCGACGTAGTGCTCTACGGTTTCGGGCGCATCGGTCGCCTGCTGGCGCGTATCCTGATCGAGAAGACCGGCGGCGGTGACGGCCTGCGTCTGCGTGCCATCGTGGTCCGCAAGGGCGCCGAGAACGACCTCTCCAAGCGTGCCAGCCTGCTGCGCCGTGACTCGGTGCACGGCCCGTTCGAAGGCACCATCACCGTGGACGAGGAAAACAACGCCATCATCGCCAACGGCAACCTGATCCAGGTGATCTACTCCAACGACCCGGCTTCCGTCGATTACACCCAGTACGGCATCAAGAACGCCCTGCTGGTCGACAATACCGGCAAGTGGCGTGACGCCGAGGGGCTCGGTCAGCACCTGAAGTGCCCGGGCATCGCCCGTGTGATCCTCACCGCGCCGGGCAAGGGCGAGCTGAAGAACATCGTCCACGGTATCAACCACGGCGACATCACCCCGGACGACAAGATCATCTCCGCCGCGTCCTGCACCACCAACGCCATCGTGCCGGTGCTCAAGGCGGTCAACGATCGCTTCGGCATCCAGAACGGCCACGTCGAGACCGTTCACTCCTACACCAACGACCAGAACCTGATCGACAACTTCCACAAGGGCAGCCGCCGTGGCCGCAGCGCTCCGCTGAACATGGTGCTGACCGAGACCGGTGCCGCCAAGGCCGTGGCCAAGGCCCTGCCGGAGCTCAAGGGCAAGCTGACCGGCAACGCCATCCGCGTGCCCACTCCGAACGTGTCCATGGCCATCCTCAACCTGAACCTGGAGAAGGCCACCAGCCGCGAGGAGATCAACGAGTACCTGCGCCAGATGGCCATGCACTCCGAGCTGCACAAGCAGATCGACTTCGTGCAGTCCCAGGAAGTGGTATCCACCGACTTCGTTGGCTCCCGCTACGCCGGCGTGGTGGACGCCGAGGCGACCATCTGCAACGACAACCGTGTCGTGCTCTACGTCTGGTACGACAACGAGTTCGGCTACAGCTGCCAGGTGGTGCGCGTGATGGAAGAGATGGCCGGGGTCAACCCGCCTGCCTTCCCGCGCTGATCGCGGTGCACTT
Source organism: Pseudomonas thermotolerans DSM 14292 (assembly GCF_000364625.1). Classification (GTDB taxonomy): domain Bacteria; phylum Pseudomonadota; class Gammaproteobacteria; order Pseudomonadales; family Pseudomonadaceae; genus Aquipseudomonas; species Aquipseudomonas thermotolerans. Next base: position 36,611 of record NZ_KB822613.1, on the reverse strand, counting down.
GCAAACGGGAGCTTCGGCTCCCGTTTCGCATTGTGGAAGAGGGTGAAGATGTCGCGCGCCTGGCTTGCACTGCTGATGCTGGGCCTCGTGCTGACCGGCTGCGGCCGGCCGGTCGAGGAGTTCGGCGGGCCGACCATGGGGAGTCGCTATTCGCTCAAGTACCTCGCCGGCGGCGGCGTGCCCGAACGGGCCCGGCTGAAGGCCGAGGTGGAGGCGATCCTTGCCGAGGTGGACGCGCAGTTCTCCACCTGGCGCAGCGACTCCTGGGTGTCGCGCTTCAATCAACTGCCGGCCGGGGCCTGTGCCGCGGCACCGGCGACGGTGCGGGCGCTGGTGCGCTTCGGCGCCGAACTGGCCGAACGCAGCGAGGGCGCTTTCGACCTCACCGTCGAGCCGCTGCGCGAGCTGTGGGGCTTCGGCCCGCAGTCGCGGGGCGAGCGGGTTCCGTCGGCGCAGGAGATCGCTGCGGCCAGGACGCAGATCGGCTACCGCCAGCTGCGCCTCGAGGGCGAGCGCCTGTGCAAGGCCACCGCCCTGCAGCTGGACTTCGACAGCATCGCTGCCGGTCATGCGGTGGAGCGCATCGCCGCGCGGCTGGAGGCGCTGGGCGTGGACAGCTACCTGCTGGACGTCACCGGCGAGCTCAAGGTGCGTGGCCGCAAGGCGGATGGTTCGCCCTGGCGGGTGGCCATCGAGGCGCCACGCGACGATCGCCGCGTGGCCCAGCGGGTGCTGGCCCTGGACGGCTACGGACTGTCCACCTCGGGGGACTACCGCAACTACTTCGAGGTGGACGGCAGGCGCTATTCCCACACCCTGGACCCACGCAGCGGCGCGCCCGTGGCCCACGATCTGGCCTCGGTGACCGTGGTGGACCGCTCGGCGCTGGTCGCCGACGGCCTGTCCACCCTGCTGATGGTGCTGGGGCCGCAACGCGGTCTGGCCTTCGCGGAGGAGCAGGGGATCGCCGCGCTGTTCGTGCGGCGGGGGGCGGACGGTTTCGTCACGGAGGCGAGTGAGGCTTTCCAGCGTCTGGAGGCGGGAGCCGTCCCTTAAGCGCTGCCACTGGCGACGCCTTGTAGTGGCAAGAAAACTCGCCTACCCCACGACCAAGCGCTAATGTGCAGCGCTTGGTGCCCCGGCTAAGCTGGCTGGATGAGCCGGGTAGGCGCAACGAAATCACTGGCCGTGGCGGGAGCCGCGGCAATGCCATGGCAGAGCCCGTGGCCCGTTCTGAAGGAGTAAGCATGGCTGTCTACAATTACGATGTGGTGGTGCTCGGCTCGGGACCGGCCGGGGAAGGCGCGGCGATGAACGCCTCCAAGAGCGGCCTGAAGGTGGCCGTGGTGGACAAGCGTCGCGAGGTCGGTGGCAACTGCACGCACCTCGGCACCATTCCGTCCAAGGCGCTGCGTCACTCGGTGCGGCAGATCATGCAGTACAACACCAACCCGCTGTTCCGCCAGATCGGCGAGCCGCGCTGGTTCTCCTTCCCCGACGTTCTGAAGAGCGCCGAGAAGGTGATCGCCAAGCAGGTCGCCTCGCGCACCGGCTACTATGCCCATAACCGCATCGACGTGTTCTTCGGTACCGCCAGCTTCGCTGACGAACACACCATCGAGGTGGTCTGCAACAACGGCGCGGTGGAGAAGCTGGTGGCCAAGCAGGTGATCATCGCCACCGGCTCGCGCCCCTACCGCCCGGCCGACGTGGACTTCAACCACCCGCGCGTCTACGACAGCGACACCATCCTCAGCCTGACCCACACGCCGCGCCGGTTGATCATCTACGGCGCCGGGGTGATCGGCAGCGAATACGCCTCGATCTTCAGCGGCCTGGGCGTGCTGGTGGACCTGATCAACAACCGCGACCAGTTGCTCAGCTTCCTCGACAGTGAGATCTCCGACGCGCTTAGCTACCACCTGCGCAACCAGAACGTGCTGATCCGCCACAACGAGGAGTACGAGCGCATCGAGGGGCTCGACAACGGGGTGATCCTGCACCTGAAGTCCGGCAAGAAGATCAAGGCCGATGCCCTGCTGTGGTGCAACGGGCGTACCGGCAACACCGACCAGCTGGGGCTGGAGAACATCGGCATCGAGGTCAACAGCCGCGGGCAGATCGAGGTGGACCAGCACTACCGCACCTCGGTGCCGAACATCTACGCCGCCGGCGACGTGATCGGCTGGCCGAGCCTGGCCAGCGCCGCCTACGATCAGGGCCGCTCGGCTGCCGGCAACATCGCCGAGCACGACAGCTGGCGCTTCATCGATGACGTGCCGACCGGCATCTACACCATTCCGGAGATCAGCTCGATCGGTAAGACCGAGCAGGAGCTGACCCGCGCGAAGATCCCCTACGAGGTAGGCAAGGCGTTCTTCAAGGGTATGGCCCGCGCGCAGATCTCCAGCGAGCCGGTGGGCATGCTGAAGATCCTCTTCCACCGCGAGACCCTGGAAGTGCTGGGGGTGCACTGCTTCGGCTACCAGGCCTCGGAGATCGTCCACATCGGCCAGGCGATCATGAACCAGAAGGGCGAGGCGAATACCCTCAAGTACTTCGTCAACACTACCTTCAATTACCCGACCATGGCCGAGGCGTACCGCGTGGCGGCGTTCGACGGGCTCAACCGGCTTTTTTGAGCGGCTCCGGCCGGTGGCCTGAGCCGGTCGGAGAGGACTTCTTCGGCAACTCCCGTAGCTGGCGCTGGCCGAACCGGGAGAGCTTCTGACAGGCGGGCCTGCGCCCCTCGGCAGCGAGGGGCGGCCGGGGTGCCGTTCATTGCCTGAGGGTGCGCACCGCCAGACCGGGGAAGTCGGTGATCAGGCTGTCCACCCCGAAGTCGGCGAGCCGGCGCATCAGCGCCGGTTCGTTGACCGTCCACACCGAGACGTGCAGGCCCTGCCTCTGCGCCTTGAGCAGGCGTTCCGGGGTACACAGCGTCCAGTTCAGCGCCAGCAGGTGGCAGCCGTGGTTCTGCGCCACCTTGATGGGATCCAGCCAGGCGTACTCGGCCACCAGGCCGCGGGCCAGCTGCGGGGTCAGCTCGGCGAGGGCGCGCAGCACCACCCGCGAGCTGGAGGTGACGGTGACCCTGTCGGCCAGCCCGTATTCGCTGACCAGTTCCCGGATCGCCAGCACGGTGCGTGCCGCGCGGTCCCGCGAGGCGCTCTTCACTTCCAGCTGCCAGTGCTCGAAGGGGCACTTCTCGAACAGCTCGGCGAGCCGCGGGATGGGGCAGGGGTGTGGCCAGCCGGGGCCGCCTTGGCGGGCGTCGTAGCGCACCAGGTCGGCGGCGGCGTGCTCGGCGACCTTGCCACGCAGCCCGGTGGTGCGCTTCAGCGTCGGGTCGTGGATCACCATCAACTCGCCGTCGCGGGATAGGTGCAGGTCCAGCTCGCAGCGCCGAACGTCGTGCTTTAGGCACTGCTGGAAACTGGCCAGGGTGTTTTCCGGGGCTTCGCCCTTGGCGCCGCGATGGCCGTAGATCAGTGTCACTGGGACTCCTCGGAACGTACGGGAAGATGGCGTGGCCGGTGGTGGATGACGCTGTCGATCACCCGGCCGCTCTCGAAATAGACGCTGAAATCCCGATAGTCCCAGCGGGTGATCGGCGGCTGGCCGACCGGTGCGTGTTCCTCGTCGGCGAGACCGAAGCGCTCCAGCACGGCGCGCTGGGTTTCGCCGCGGGCCGGCAGGGGAGTGTTCGCCGGGCCCTGCTGGCCGACGGGAATGGTCAGGGTATCCGCCCGGATGGACGTCGGGGCGAGCAGCATGAACAGAAGCAGGATTCGTGACAGCGGCATGGCCGAAGCTCCAGATCAGGATGGCTGACGGGCCTGGCGACGCTCCAGCGCCTGTTTCTGCAGGATGTGACGGGCCAGTAGCTGGCGCTGCGCGTCGCTCAGATGCTCGAAGGCGGTGCCGATGGTATAGCCGCCGTCGTCCCGCGGCTGGCAATGGATCACAACGGCGCGCAGCTGTAGGCCGAGGGCCTGGGGCATCAGCACCAGCTTGAGGGCCAGGCGGCTGCCGACGGCAACCGGCTGCGCGCTGGAGAAGCTCAGCCCGCCTTCGGAGAGCACCACCGGCTGCGGTTCCCCGAGCTCGCCGAGCAGGCGCTGGGCCAGGGCCTGGCCGAGCAGGTCGATGCGCCTGTTGACGATCTTCAGGTAGCCGGCCAGCTTGCGATCGCGCTCGCCGATATGCCGCAGCAGGTGCTGGGACTCGTAGTCCAGGGCATGCAGTTCGCTGAGCAGCGCGAACAGCGCCGCATCTCCGTCCGGGGCTGCGCCGGTCCTGGCCGCGTCCTCCTCCAGCACGCGGAATTGCAGTGCGATCCTATCCTCGATGCGGTAGTATTCGCGGCGATCATCTACGTCTTCAATCGACATGGCGAACCCATGACTGCGTTGGTGGTCAGAGTTTAGGGCCGGCCGTCAGGCCCCGCCACAAGGACGTTCCCTCTTTCCGCCGGCGAATCGAATTCCCCAATGTTCAGACCTCTGTCCGTCTTCATCGGCGCCCGCTACACGCGCGCCAAGCGCCGCAGTCACTTCGTTTCGTTCATTTCCCTGACCTCGATGATCGGCCTCGCCCTCGGCGTGCTGGTGATGATCCTGGTGCTCTCGGTGATGAACGGCTTCGACCGCGAGATGCGCGCCCGGGTGCTGGGCATGGTGCCACACGCCACCGTGGAATCGCCCACGCCCATCGGCGACTGGCGTGCGTTGGCGGACCAGGTGCGCCGCCAGCCGCAGGTGGTGGCGGTGGCGCCCTTCACGCAGATCCAGGGCCTGCTGACCAACGAGGGTCAGGTGCAGAAGGTGCTGATCAACGCCGTCGACCCGGCGGAAGAGCCCAAGGTGTCGATCATCGGCGACTTTTTCCGCGAGGGCGGCCTGGAGGCGCTGGAGGAGGGGGGCTTCCGTATCCTCCTCGGCGACCGCGCGGCGGCCAGGCTGGGGGTCGGCGTCGGCGACAAGGTTACCTTCGTCGCCCCCGAGGCCTCGGTGACTCCGGCGGGCATCTTCCCGCGCCTGAAGCGTTTCACCGTGGCGGGGATCTTCCACGTCGGCGCAGGCGAGATCGATGGTCACGTGGCGCTGGCCAACCTCCACGACGTGGCACGCCTGCAGCGCTGGCAGCCCGGGCAGGTGCAGGGTCTGCGCCTGAAGTTCGACGACCTGTTCCAAGCCCCGCGCATCGCCTGGGAGCTGGCCCAGCGTCTGGGTGGCCAGGACTTCTACGCCCGCGACTGGACTCGCTCGCACGGCAACCTGTACCAGGCGATCCGCATGGAGAAGACCATGATCGGCCTACTGCTGCTGCTGATCGTCGCGGTGGCGGCTTTCAACATCATCTCCACCCTGGTCATGGTGGTCACCGACAAGAAGGGCGACATCGCCATCCTGCGCACCCTGGGCGCCACGCCCGGGCAGATCATGCGCATCTTCATGGTCCAGGGCACGGTGATCGGCGTGGTCGGCACCCTGCTCGGCGGCGCGCTGGGCATTCTCGCCGCGCTCAACGTCAGCGACTGGATCGCCGGCTTGGAGCGCCTGCTGGGCATCCAGTTCCTGAATGCCGACGTCTACTTCATCGACTACCTGCCGTCGCAGGTGCAGAGCGAGGACGTGATCCTGGTCTGCGCTGCGGCACTGATCCTCAGTTTCCTCGCCACTCTCTATCCGGCCTGGCGTGCCGCGCGTACCCAGCCCGCGGAGGCGTTACGTTATGAGTAAGCAAGTCGTCCTCAGCTGCCGCAACCTGGGCAAGAGCTACGACGAGGGCCCGCAATCGGTGACCGTGCTGGCTGGTCTCGACCTGGAGCTGCATGCCGGCGAGCGGGTGGCCATCGTCGGCAGCTCCGGCTCGGGCAAGAGCACATTGCTGAATATGCTCGGCGGCCTCGACACACCGACCCACGGCAGCGTCTGGCTGGCCGGTCAGGAGCTCTCGGCGCTCAGCGAGAAGGCCCGCGGCCTGCTGCGCAACGAGAAGCTCGGCTTCGTTTACCAGTTCCACCACCTGCTGCCGGAGTTCACCGCCCTGGAGAACGTCTGCATGCCGCTGCTGATCGGCAGGACGCCGATCCCCGAGGCGCGCCAGCGGGCCACCGCACTGCTCGAACGGGTCGGCCTCAAGCACCGCCTGGACCACAAGCCGGCCGAGCTGTCCGGTGGCGAGCGCCAGCGCGTGGCCATCGCCCGGGCACTGGTCAACCGCCCCGGGCTGGTGCTGCTCGACGAGCCCACCGGCAACCTCGACCACCACACCGCGCAGGGTATCCAGGAGCTGATGCGCGAGCTGAGTAGCGCTTCGGATACCGCCTTCCTGGTGGTCACCCACGACCCCGAGCTGGCCCGGCAGATGGATCGCATCCTCCGCCTGGAGGACGGCAAGCTGGTGGCCGCCTGATGTTCCGGCCCATCCCCCTGTTCATCGGCAGCCGCTACACGCGGGCCAAGCGTCGCAACCACTACATCTCGTTCATCTCGCTGACCTCGATGATCGGCCTGGCCCTGGGCGTGCTGGCGATGATCGTGGTGCTTTCGGTGATGAACGGCTTCCAGAAGGAAATGAGCTCGCGGATCCTCGGCACCGTGCCGCACGTCACCCTCGGTCACGGCAAGGGTCTGGACGACTGGCGGGCGGTGGCCGCGCTGGCCGAGCGCCACCCGCAGGTGCTGGGCGCGGCGCCTTTCGCCGAGCTGGACGGCATGCTCTCCTACCGTGGCGCCATGCAGTCGGTGCAGGTCAACGGCATAGACCCGGCCGAGGAGGAGAGGGTGTCGAGCATCGGCCGGCACATCGTCCAGGGCCGTCTGGAGGACCTGAAGCCCGGCGAGTTCGGCGTGGTGCTCGGCGAGATCAGCGCGCGACGCTTCCGGGTCAACGTCGGCGACAAGCTGACCCTGATCGTCCCCGAGCCCAGCTCGGTGCCCGGCGGCATCACCCCGCGCATGCAGCGCCTGAGCGTGGTCGCGGTGTTCAAGGTGGGGGCCGAGCTGGACGGCAACCTGGCGCTGATTCACGTCGCCGACGCGGCCAGCATCCAGCGCCTGGCGTCCGGCCAGGTGCAGGGCGTGCGCCTGGCGGTCAAGGACCTCTACCAGGCCCCCGAGGTGGCTAGGACCGTCGCCGCGCAGCTCGGCGAGGGCTACAAGGCCAGCGACTGGACCCAGACCCAGGGCAGCTTGTTCAGCGCGATGAAGATGGAGAAGACCATGATCGGCCTGTTGCTGCTGCTGATCGTCGCGGTGGCGGCCTTCAACATCATCGCCACGCTGATCATGGTGGTTTCCGACAAGCGTGCCGACATTGCCATCCTGCGTACTCTGGGCGCCACCCCGGGGCATGTGATGGCCACCTTCATGGTCCAGGGCTCGATCATCGGGGTGATCGGCACCAGCGTCGGCGCGCTGCTCGGGGTGATCGCCGCGCTCAACGTCAGCGAGCTGGTTGGCTGGCTGGAGCGCCTGAGCGGCCGGCAGATCTTCAGCTCGGACGTCTACTTCGTCAGCAACCTGCCGTCCGACCTGCAGGCCCTGGACGTGCTGCTGATCTGCCTGGCGGCCCTGACCCTGAGCTTCCTGGCCACCCTCTATCCATCCTGGCGCGCGGCACAGGTGCAGCCGGCCGAGGCCCTGCGCTACGAGTGAGCCTGGCGGGGCGCGCCATACCGGCATGTCCCGGCTATGGCCTGTGTGGCGCTTGGCCTTGCCGGAGTTTTCTCTGCCGCGATGATCCCTGCACGCTCCTGCCATGCTCTGGCTGGGAGGGGCGTGCGCAGTAAAAAGGCGCCCTGGGGCGCCCTTTTACCGTTCGAGGCCGCCGTTCAGAAGCAGTAGGCCAGATCCAGCCCCGCGTACCAGTTGCGCCCTGGCGCCGGCTCGTAATAGCGGCCGTTGCCGTCGGCGACGATGACCGAGCCGATGTACTCGCGGTCGAACAGGTTGTCGATGCGCAGGGTCTGGCCGAAGGTCCAGGGGCCCAGTTGCTGCTCTAGGCGGGTACGCCAGTTGAACACCGCGTAGCCGGGGGCCGGGCGCTCCTGGTTGCTGTCCTCGACGTAGACCTTGCTGCGGTACAGCCCCTCGATGGCGCTGCTGATGCCCTCGCGCGGGCGCCAGGCCAGCTCGCCGTACAGGGTGGTGCCGGGTACTCCGGGCAGGTGCCGGCCCTTGGCGATGGTGCGGCCGTTGCTGGTGAAATCGTCATCGTAGGTGGCGGATAGCCGGGTGTAGGCCAGGGTGGTGCTCCACTGCTCGCTCCACTGGCTGTCGATGGCCAGCTCGAAGCCCTGGCGTAGGGTGCGCGCAGCGTTCTGGTAGGTGGTGCGGCCTCCGGAGGCGGCGGCCACGACCAGCTCGTCCTCGGTGCGGATCTGGAACAGCGCGGCGTTGAGCCGGGTGCCTTCGCCGAGCCGTGCCTTGAGGCCGGCTTCGTACTGGGTGCTGCTGGAGGCATCCAGCTCCAGGTTGAAGCCGCCGCCGGGCGAGTAGGCCAGCTCGCTCATGGTCGGCGTCTCGAAGCCCTTGCCGGCGCTCAGATAACCGTGCAAATCGGGGGTGAAGGCATACATCACGCCGAGGGCCGGGGTGGTCTTGCGGTAGGTGCGGCTGCCGCTGTCGTCGCCGTTGGCGAGGAACTTGTCGTCCACCTCGGCTTTCATCTGGTTGTGGCGCAGGCCGGCCTGCAGGGTCCAGTCGCCGAGGCGCCAGTTGGCCTGCAGGTAGGGGTCGAGGCTGGTGACCGTGTCGATCTCGTCGCGGCGCAGGCGGCCCTTGATGCCCTGGCGGGCGCCGGCGAAGTTCTCGTAGCCTTGGCGGTCGTCCTCGCTGAAGTCGTAGTCGACGCCGAGGATCCACTCGAAGTCGCCGGGCAGCGCCGTCACCGGTTGCAGCCAGCGCAGGCTGCCGCCGTGGAATTCGCGCTCGAAGTCGATCACCCCGCCGGCATGGCTGGACGCCGCCTGCGGGCCGCGGGGAATCGACTGGTACTGCACCACCCGCCGGGTGCCGCCGTAGAGGCTGGCCTGCAGGCGCGCCGCGCCGAAGTAGCGTTCGTAGTTGAGGCCCAGCTGGCGGTGGTCGATGCTCTTGCGGGTGTCGAACTGCTCGGCGACCGCCGCCACCGAGCGCGGGTCACGGCGGTAGGCATCCCAGGTGAGCCCCAGGGGGTCGTCGCTCTGCTGGTTGAGGTCGCTGTAGATCAGCGCCAGACGGCTGTCCTCGTCGGGATCGATGTGCAGCTTGGCGAAGTTTTGCTCGCGCCAGGCGGCGCTGTGGTCGCGGTAGCCGTCGGTGTCCAGCCGCGAACGGTCGAGGATGAAGCCGGCCTGCCCGTTGCCGCCCTCGGCGCTCAGGCGCTCCTTGCGCAGGCCGTCGCTGCCGAAGGCGCTGCCGCCGGAGAGCTGCAGCGGGCCTTCGCCGTCCCGGGAGAAGAGCTGGATCACCCCGCCCGAGTTACTGCCGTAGAGGGTGGCCATGGGCCCGCGCAGCACCTCGATGCGTTCGGCGGTGTCCAGGTCGAAGGTGGCCGCCTGGCCCTGGCCGTCCGGGGTGCTGGCCGGGATGCCGTCGGCGATCAGCTTGATGCCGCGCACTCCGAAGGTGGCCCGGCTGCCAAAGCCGCGCGAGGAAATCTGCAGGTCTTGGGCGTAGTTCTGGCGGTTCTGCACCACCAGGCCGGGAACCCGCTGCAGCACTTCCGAGGCGTTGATGCCGGGTTGGCCCTCGCTGATCTGCCGGCGCTCCAGGCTGTCCACCGAGAACGGCAGGTCGAAGCCCGCGGCCTCGCTGCGCGAGCCGCTGATTACCAAGGGATCGAGGGAAAGGTCGGTCTCCGCGGCGGCGAAGGGCACGCAGAGTAGGGCGGGAAGCAGGGGCAGACGTCTGGACATGGCTCGCTTCGTTGTCGATTCGGTGGAGACATTCGATACCGAAGGACGAGGCGGCGGAAATGGGTCTTTGGAAGGAGAAATGTCCTGAGAAGGTGCTAGGCACTCGGAGCGCTGAGGCTCTTGACAGGGCGGCCCCTCCGGGGAGGGGCCGCGAGGGCGGGGCTTACCTTGCCTCGGCGTGGGCCTTGCGCGGCTTGCCGGGCGGCAGCAGGCCGTCGGCGCGGAACATCGCCTTGATGCCGCGCACCGCCTGGCGGATGCGGTCCTGGTTCTCGATCAGCGCGAAGCGCACGTGGTCGTCGCCGTAGTCGCCGAAGCCGATGCCCGGCGATACGCAGACCTTGGCCTCGGCCAGCAGCTTCTTGGCGAACTCCAGGGAGCCCAGGTGCGCGTAGGGCTCGGGGATCTTCGCCCAGACGTACATGGAGGCCTTGGGATTCTCGACCATCCAGCCGGCCTCGTGGAGGCCTTTGACCAGTACGTTGCGGCGCTGGCGGTACTGTTCGGCGATATCCAGCACGCACTGCTGGTCGCCTTCCAGGGCGGCTATGGCGGCCACCTGCAGCGGGGTGAAGGTGCCGTAGTCGTGGTAGCTCTTGATCCGCGCGAGGGCGGCCACCAGCTCCTGGTTGCCGACCATGAAGCCGATGCGCCAGCCGGCCATGTTGTAGCTCTTCGACAGGGTGAAGAATTCCACGGCGATGTCCTTGGCGCCCGGTACCTGCATGATCGACGGCGCCTTCCAGCCGTCGTAGACGATGTCGGCATAGGCCAGGTCATGGACCACCAGCACGCCGTACTGCCTGGCGAGGGCTACCACGCGTTCGAAGAAGTCCAGCTCCACGCACTGCGCGGTGGGGTTGGAGGGGAAGCCGAGGATCATCATCTTCGGCTTCGGAATGGACTCGCGGATCGCCCGTTCCAGCTCGGCGAAGAAGTCCACGCCGGGGATCAGCGGCACCGAGCGCACCTGGGCGCCGGCGATCACTGCGCCGTAGATGTGGATCGGGTAGCTGGGGTTGGGCACCAGCACGGTGTCGCCATGTTCCAGGGTGGCCAGCATCAGGTGTGCCAGGCCTTCCTTGGAGCCGATGGTGACGATGGCCTCGCTTTCCGGGTCGATGTCCACGGCGTAGCGCTCGCGGTACCAGTTGGCGATGGCCCGACGCAGGCGCGGGATGCCGCGGGAGCTGGAGTAGCCGTGGGTGTCGCCGCGCTGCGCGGTAGTGCAGAGCTTCTCGACGATGTGCGGCGGGGTGGCGCCGTCGGGGTTGCCCATGCTGAAGTCGATGATGTCCTCACCGCGGCGGCGGGCGGCCATCTTCAGTTCGGCGGTGATGTTGAAAACGTAGGGGGGGAGACGATCGATGCGCGCAAAGCGGCGCTTGGCGTTCTCAGCCATGATTTCCTCATGCACGTAAGCGCCCGGAACCGTCCGAGCGACGTTGGCCAGGGCCTGGCCAGGAGCGCACCATACGCCTGCCAGGCAGGCCTGTCGAGGGCCAGGACGGACCTCAGCAGTGCTCCCGGTCGGCGCTGCTCAGTGGCCGAGCATCTCGTGCATGGCGATGACCTGTTCGGCCACCTGGATCAGCTTCTGCTGGCGGCTCATGGCCTGGCGGCGCATCAGGGTGTAGGCCTCTTCCTCGCCGCATTGCTTCATCTTCATCAGCAGGCCCTTGGCCAACTCGATGCGCTTGCGCTCTGCGAGCTGCTGCTCGCGAGCCTGGAGCTGGGCGCGCAGGGCCTGGTCGCTCTCGAAGCGGGCGATGGCCACGTCGAGGATCGGCTGCAGGCGCTCGGTCTGGATGCCCTCGACGATGTAGGCGCTGACCCCGGCCTGGATGGCCTGGCGCATCACCTTGGGATCGTGGTCGTCGGTGAACATCACGATGGGCCGCGGCCGGTCACGGCTGACCAGCACCACCTGTTCCATGACGTCACGGCCGGGGGATTCGGTGTCGATGAGGATGACGTCCGGGTGCAGGGCCTCGACGCGCTGCGGCAGGTCGATGACCAGCCCGGGCTCGTCGATCACCTCGAAGCCGGCCTCGACCAGGGCGTTCTTCAGACGGCCGACCTTCTTCGCCGTGTCGTTGATGAGGAGAATGCGTAGCATCGTGCGCGTCCCCGGGCGTCAGTGGGCGGTGCTCGCGGCGCACGCGTCGCCTGCGTGGATGGCGAAGCTGCGTGCGTAGCCAGCCGGGTCGCTGCCGTCCCAGCGGCTGCCATCGAGCAGGGTGGCGCTGCGCATGGGCTCGTTCGCCACGGCGATGCCGAGGGCCCCGGCGGCCTCGCGGTACAGATCCAGCTGGTGGATGCGGCGGGCCACGCCGAAGTAGTCCGGGTCCTCGCGCAGCAGGCCCCAGCGGCGGAACTGGGTCATGAACCAGATGCCGTCGGACAGCCAGGGCAGGGTGGCTTCGCCGTCGGCGAAGAAGCGTAGCCGGTGGGCATCCTGCCAGGCGTTGCCGAGACCGTCGCGGTACTGGCCGAGGAAGCGCGGCAGGATCGCCGCGAGCGGCGCGTCCAGGTAGTCGCGGCCGCTGATCAGTTGGGCGGTGCTGCGGCGGTTCTCCTCGTCGGCGTCGATGAAGCGGCTGGCTTCCAGCACTGCCTGGATCATGGCGCGGGTGGTGTTCGGATAGCGCTCGACGAACTCGCGGGTGACGCCGAGGACCTTCTCCGGGTGGTCCGCCCAGATCTGCTGGCTGGTGGCGATGGTGAAGCCCTGACCCTGCTCGATGGCCAGAGCGCCCCAGGGGCCACCGGCGCAGAAGCCGTCGATGCGTCCGGCCTGCAGGTGAGCGACCATCTGCGGCGGCGGCACCACCACGCTGGCCACGTCCTGCAGAGGGTGGATGCCATGGGCGGCCAGCCAGTAGTACAGCCACATGGCGTGGGTGCCGGTGGGGAAGGTCTGCGCGAAGGTCAGGCGTGCGCCTTCCTGGTGCACGCTCTTGGTCAGCGCTTCGGGATGGGTCACTCCAGCCTGGCGCAGCGGCTCGGAGAGGTTGATGGCCTGGCCGTTCTGGTTCAGGCCCATGAGGATGGTCATCTCGGCGGCCGGCCCACCGATCCCCAGGTGAATGCCGTAGACCTGGCCGTAGAGCATCTGCGCGGCGTCCAGCTCGCCTGCCAGGAGCTTGTCGCGCAGGGTCGCCCAGGAGGCCTGACGGCGCAGATTGAGGGTCAGGCCGTAGGGCTGGGCGAAGCCCTGGGTCGCCGCGACTATCAGCGAAGCCGAGTCGGTCAGCGGCATGAAGCCGATTTCCAGGCTGCTCTTCTCCGGGGCATCGGAGCCGGCCACCCAGGCCAGGGCATCGCTGCGGGGATTGTCGTATTCGCTCATCGCTGGTCCGCCTGCAAGGCAAAAAAGCGCCCTCCCGGCCGTCACGCTAGTGATGGCAGGAAGCGACGCCGTCGTCCAGAAGCCTCCCCCGCCGTTGGAGAAGGTGTTGCTGGTGCTCAGCAAGCAAGCGATATGCCAGGCTGGTGGTGGTCCGTGGGAAAAAGGGGCGACTCAGTGCTCTGGCTTCTCCCGGAGGCACTAGTTGCTGGTTGTCGGCCGGCAAGTCGGCGAGCCGGGCCGTGAATGGCCGTTACCAAGAAAAAGCCCCGCACAGGGCGGGGCTTTTCCGATTACCGCAAGACTCAGGCCTGAACGACCGGGATCTTGGCCTTCTCGGCCGCTTCCCGGTACTCGGCGATCTGGTCGAAGCTCAGGTAGCGGTAGATGTCGGCAGACATGCTGTCGATATCCTTCGCGTAGGCCATGTACTCCTCGACGGTCGGCAGCTTGCCGAGAATCGAGGCGACCGCTGCCAGTTCGGCGGAGGCCAGGTACACGTTGGTGGAGTCGCCCAGACGGTTCGGGAAGTTACGGGTGGAGGTGGAGACCACGGTTGCACCGGTCTGCACGCGAGCCTGGTTACCCATGCACAGCGAGCAGCCCGGCATTTCCATGCGTGCGCCGGCCTTGCCGTAGATGCCGTAGAAGCCTTCCTCGACCAGCTGATGCTGGTCCATCTTGGTCGGCGGAGCCAGCCAGAGACGGGTCGGGATGCCGCCCTTGACCTTCTCGAGCAGTTTGCCGGCCGCGCGGAAGTGACCGATGTTGGTCATGCAGGAACCGATGAACACCTCGTCGATCTTGTCGCCGGCGACCTGCGACAGCAGGCGGGCGTCGTCCGGGTCGTTCGGGGCGCACAGCACGGGCTCCTTGACCTCGGCCAGGTCGATCTCGATGACCGCAGCGTATTCGGCGTCCTTGTCGGCTTCCAGCAGTTGCGGGTTGGCCAGCCAGGCTTCCATGGCCTGGGCGCGGCGCTCCAGGGTACGGGCGTCGCCGTAGCCTTCGCTGATCATCCAGCGCAGCATGGTGATGTTGGACTTCAGGTACTCGGCGATCGATTCCTTCGACAGCTTGATGGTGCAGCCGGCGGCGGAACGTTCGGCGGAGGCGTCGGACAGTTCGAACGCCTGCTCCACGGTCAGGTTTTCCAGACCTTCGATCTCGAGGATGCGGCCGGAGAAGATGTTCTTCTTGCCCTTCTTCTCGACGGTCAGCAGACCCTGCTGGATGGCGTAGTAGGGGATGGCATGCACCAGGTCACGCAGAGTGATGCCGGGCTGCATCTTGCCCTTGAAGCGCACCAGAACCGACTCCGGCATGTCCAGCGGCATCACGCCGGTAGCCGCGGCGAAGGCCACCAGACCGGAACCGGCCGGGAAGGAGATACCGATCGGGAAGCGGGTGTGGGAGTCACCGCCGGTACCCACGGTGTCCGGCAGCAGCATGCGGTTCAGCCAGCTGTGGATGATGCCGTCGCCCGGACGCAGGGACACGCCGCCGCGGGTCATGATGAAGTCCGGCAGGGTGTGGTGGGTCTTGACGTCGATCGGCTTCGGATAGGCCGCGGTGTGGCAGAAGGACTGCATCACCAGGTCGGCGGAGAAGCCCAGGCAGGCCAGGTCCTTCAGCTCGTCGCGGGTCATCGGGCCGGTGGTGTCCTGGGAACCGACGGTGGTCATCTTCGGCTCGCAGTAGGTGCCCGGGCGCACGCCCTGGCCTTCCGGCAGACCACAGGCGCGGCCGACGATCTTCTGGGCCAGGGTGAAGCCCTTACCGCTGTCGGCCGGAGCCTGCGGCTTCTTGAACAGGGTGGACGGCGGCAGGCCCAGGGCTGCACGAGCCTTCTCGGTCAGACCACGGCCGATGATCAGCGGGATACGGCCGCCGGCGCGGACTTCGTCCAGCAGCACGTCGGTCTTCAGCTGGAAGGTGGTGACCAGCTCGTCGGTGTCATGACGGCGCACTTCGCCCTTGGTCGGGTACACGTCGATGACGTCGCCCATGGCCAGGTTGGTGCAGTCGAATTCGATCGGCAGGGCGCCGGCGTCTTCCATGGTGTTGTAGAAGATCGGGGCGATCTTGGTGCCGAAGCAGAAGCCACCGGCGCGCTTGTTCGGCACGTAGGGGATGTCGTCACCGAAGAACCACAGCACGGAGTTGGTGGCGGACTTGCGGGAAGAACCGGTACCGACCACGTCGCCGACGTAGGCAACCGGGTAGCCCTTGGCCTTGGCGGCTTCGATCTGCTTCAGCGGGCCAATGGAGCCCGGCTGGTCGGGCTGGATGCCGTCGCGGGGCATCTTCAGCATGGCCAGGGCGTGCAGCGGGATGTCCGGGCGGGACCAGGCGTCCGGAGCAGGGGAGAGGTCGTCGGTGTTGGTTTCGCCGGGCACCTTGAACACGGTCAGGGTGATCTTCTCCGGTACGGCCGGACGGGCGGTGAACCACTCGCCGTCGGCCCAGGACTGCAGCACGGCCTTGGCGGCGGCGTTGCCGGCCTTGGCTTTATCGGCCACGTCGTGGAAGGCGTCGAACATCAGCAGGGTGTGCTTGAGCTGCTCGGCAGCCACGTCAGCCAGTTCGGCGTTGTCCAGCAGGTCGACCAGGGTGGCGATGTTGTAACCGCCCTGCATGGTGCCGAGCAGCTCGACGGCGCGCTTCTTGTCGATCAGCGGGGAACTGGCTTCGCCCTTGGCAATCGCGGAGAGGAAACCGGCCTTGACGTAGGCGGCCTCGTCCACACCCGGCGGAACGCGGTTGGTGATCAGGTCGACGAGATAGGCTTCCTCGCCGGCCGGGGGATTCTTCAGCAGCTCGACCAGACCTGCGGTTTGTTCGGCGTTCAGCGGCTGGGGCGGGATGCCCTGAGCGGCACGCTCTTCAACGTGTTTGCGATAGGCTTCAAGCACAGTTATTACCCTCATCAGTGGTCCCAACGGGTGTCCGGGACGCGTTCGGGAACCGCTAAACACATCCGCGCCATCGCCTTATGGGCGGGGAACGATGGTTTCAGTGGCCCCATCCAGAAGCTGTTTTCAAAGTTTTACGCTTACAGGGGCGGGTGGACGGGGTTGGCGCGCAGGACCCGGAAGGAGATCCGGCGCCAACGTGCTCCTGCTGGAGAAAACTGTGCTCGTGACGCTTTGAAAACAGCTTCTTACGGACATCGGCGCCTCTAGAGGCGGGGGGATTCTACTGGAAAGGAAGGGCAAAGTTAAGCCAAAACCCCCACCCGATGCGGGGTGACCCTCCTTAGACAAAGGGCTAAGATGCCGGCCTGTTTCACCTGTCGATTCCCTATCCCGCCATGTCCGTCACGCGCATCAAGACGCCCTGCGTCGGCCTCTGCTCCACCGTCTACGGCGACCTGGTCTGTCGCGGCTGCAAGCGCTTCCATCACGAGGTGGTGAACTGGAACCTGTATCGCGAGGAGGAGAAGCGGGCGGTCTGGCAGCGCCTCGAATACCTGCTGATCCAGGTGGTGCAGGACAAGCTGGACGTGTTCGACGCCGGGCGCCTGCGCGGCAAGCTGGAGCTGCACGGCATCCGTTTCGTGCCCGAGCAGTCGCCCTATTGCTGGGCCTACCAACTGATCGCCCGCGGCGCGCGGCAGATCACCCAGCTGGAGGCCTATGGCGTGGCATTGTTGCCGGAGTTCCGTCGCTGTTCGCTGGTGGAGCTGCGCGATGCCATCGATCGGGAGTTCTTCCTGCTTTCCGAAGCTCACTACGAACGCTACATCGCGCCGAAATTCCTCCGCGAGGGCGTGGACAGCCGGGTCTGATCGACCCGGTCGGTGGGGCTGCCGCTAGCGCAGGGCGACCAGCTTCTCCAGGTGATCGATGACTTCGTCGGGCTTGAGGACCAGTACGTCGCTTTCCAGGGTATCCAGCACCACTTCGGCGGTATTGCCCATCAGTACCCCGGACAGTCCGGTGCGCGCTACCGTGCCTATCACCGTGACCACCGCGCCAAGCTTGCCGGCCACGTAGGGAATCAGCACGTCGGCCGGACCTTCCTCTATATGCAGCTGCTCGTCGCTGAAGCCGTATTCGGCCTGGAAACTCTTGCACTGTTCGCGGTAGCGCGCCTCGATGGTCTCCTTGCGCTGGAACACCGGGTCGGCGGCGGAGAGCATCGGCGAGGGGTGGGCGGAGACCACGTGCAGCTGAGCCTTGGCCAGGCTGGCGATGTCGTAGGCATGGCTGATGATGGCGGCGTGCAGGCTGCGATGTTCGCTGTCGGAGTTGCCGACGTCCACCGCGGCGAGAATGGTGCCGCCGCTCCAGAGCCGATCGGTCTTCACCATCAGCACCGGGGACGGGCAGTAGCGCAGCAGCTTCCAGTCGTCCGGGGTGAGCAGGGCCTTTTTCAATGGGCTGTCCGGGCGGTGATGTTTGATCACCAGGCCGCATCCCTCGGCCTGCTGGACGGTAATGATGGTTTCGTGCAGGGATTCGTGCCAGGCCTGCTGACTGGAGACGCTGTAGCCTTCCTCCTGGAGGCCGGCACTGATTTCGTCCAGATAGGCCGAGTGGTCATGCTTCTTGTCGCAGGCCAGCAGGTGCAGGTGCGACTGGGTGACGCTGGCGATCAGCTTGGCTCTCCGCAGAGCGAGACTTTCCGGCTGATCGGGTTCCATTACCACCAGAATGCTGCGTATTGCTTGCATGTTCGGACGCCTCCCTGAGCATTGCGATGCCAGCTACAACTGTAGTTGCTGGTGGGGGGAATGACTCTTGAGCTGGATCAATTGCCGGCGCTGGTCCTGTCGGCCGGCATTCGTATAATGCCCAGCCTTCCGACCATACGGCCCTAGCTCCATGTCCCTGATTCCGGAAATCGAATCCTTCCTGCTCTGTCCGACCCCGGATGCCTGGATCGCCCAGGCGCTGGCGAACGAGGAGCTGCTGCTGATCGATCACGCCAACTGCGAGAAGAAGGCGGCTTCCACGGCGCTGACCCTGCTGTTCCGCTACGTGGAGAAGGCCGACCTGCAGTACCGCATGTCGCGCCTGGCGCGGGAGGAGCTGCGCCACTTCGAGCAGGTGGCGGCGCTGATGGAGAAGCGCGGCATTCGCTACCGGCCGGTCACCGCGGCGCTCTACGCTCAGCGCCTGCACAAGCACATCCGCAGTGGCGAACCGCACAAGCTGGTGGATACCCTGATCGTCGGCGCCTTCATCGAGGCGCGCTCCTGCGAGCGCTTTTACCGGCTGGCGCCGTACCTGGACGAGGAGCTGGGCAGCTTCTACCGCTCGCTGCTGAAGTCCGAGGCGCGCCACTACCAGGGCTACCTGGCGCTGGCCCGTCAGTACGCAGAGGAGCCCATCGACGAGCGAGTGGCGTTCTTCGCCCAGGTGGAGCGCGACGCCATCCTCACCCCCGACGAGGAGTTCCGTTTCCACAGCGGCGTGGCTGCCTGAGGCGACGGTCTCCTTTTTAGTGGGAGGCGCCTGGCGGGACGCTCAGTCGAGGGCGAAGGGCGTCTGGTGGAAGCCCCCTTGGTCGTCCACTTGCAGGGCCCAGCCCTGCCTGTCCCAGTCGCCGAGCACGATGCGCTGCGCGGGCTGGCCCTCGACCTCCAGTCGATGGATGGCCGGGCGGTGGGTGTGGCCGTGGATCAGGGTACGCACGCCGTGGGCGGCCATCACCCGCGGTACTTCCTCGGGCGTCACGTCGGTGATCTCGCTGGCTTTCATGCGGGTCTGCGCGCGGCTTTCCTGGCGTAGCTTGCGGGCTAGCTTCTGGCGGGTGGCGAGTGGCAGGTGGCGGAGGAGCCAGAGGGACAGCGGGTTGCGCAGCCAGCGGCGCAGGCGGATGTAGCCCAGGTCGCGGGTACACAGGCTGTCACCGTGCATCAGCAATACCGGCTCGCCGTTCAGCTCCACCCGGGTCGGGTCGGCGAGCAGGGTGCAGCCGGCCGCGCGGCAGAAGTCGCGACCGATCAGGAAGTCGCGGTTGCCGTGCATCAGATAGATGCGCGTGCCGGTCTCGCTCAGGGCGTGCAGGGCCTGGGCGATCCGGCGCTGAAAGGGGCTCATGGCGTCGTCGCCGATCCACACCTCGAAGAAGTCGCCGAGGATGTACAGCGCCTCGGCCTGGCGGGCGCGGGTGTCGAGGAAATGCAGAAACGCCCGGGTGATGTCCGGGCGTTTCTCTTCCAGGTGCAGATCGGAGATCAGCAGGATCATCGGGTTACTCGGCGACGATTTCGGCCTTCTCGATGACTACGTCGTCCACCGGCACGTCCTGGTGGCCGGCGCGCATGGTGGTAGGCACGGCCTTGATCTTGTTGACCACGTCCATGCCGTCGACCACTTCGCCGAACACTGCGTAGCCCCAGCCCTGGACGGTGGGCGCGCTGTGGTCGAGGAAGGTGTTGTCGGCGACGTTGATGAAGAACTGAGCGCTGGCCGAGTGGGGCTCCATGGTGCGGGCCATGGCGATGGTGCCGACCTTGTTGGACAGACCGTTGTTGGCCTCGTTCTTGATCGGCGCACGGGTCGCCTTCTGCTTCATGCCGGGCTCGAAACCGCCGCCCTGGATCATGAAGTTGTTGATCACCCGGTGAAAGATGGTGTTGTCGTAGTGACCGGCCTTCACGTACTCCTCGAAGTTGGCCACGGTTTCCGGGGCCTTGTCGGCGAACAGTTGCAGGGTGATTACGCCGTAGTTGGTGTGCAGTTTGATCATGGTGGAATCGCTCTGTCGGGAAAATCGAAGGCCTGTCAGGGGGTTGACAGCTTCGGCTATGATAAGCGCTTTGACTTTAGCGGCCTACCCTGAGTCGCTGCACTAGCACCATCAAGGATCCCATGAGCAAGCCCACTGTCGATCCCAAGCCCAACGCCGCCGCCAACTTCCTGCGCCCGATCGTCCAGGCCGACCTGGAGTCTGGCAAACACACCAAGATCGTCACCCGCTTTCCGCCGGAGCCGAACGGCTACCTGCACATCGGCCATGCCAAGAGCATCTGCCTGAACTTCGGCCTGGCCGAGGAGTTCGGCGGCGACTGCCACCTGCGCTTCGACGACACCAACCCAGCCAAGGAAGACCAGGAGTACATCGACGCCATCAAGCGCGACGTGAAGTGGCTGGGCTTCCACTGGGCTGGCGAGGTGCGCTTCGCCTCGGACTATTTCGACCAGCTCTACGAGTGGGCGCTGTACCTGATCCGCGCCGGCAAGGCCTTCGTCTGCGACCTGTCGCCGGAGGAGATGCGTGAGTACCGCGGTACCCTCACCGAACCGGGGCGCAACAGCCCGTACCGCGACCGTTCGGTGGAGGAGAACCTTGACCTGTTCCAGCGCATGAAGGCCGGCGAGTTCCCCGACGGCTCCAAGTCGCTGCGCGCGAAGATTGACATGGCGTCGCCGAACATGAACCTGCGCGACCCCATCCTCTATCGCATCCGTCACGCCCATCACCACCAGACCGGCGACAAGTGGTGTATCTACCCGAGCTACGACTTCACCCACGGGCAGTCGGACGCCATCGAGGGCATCACCCATTCAATCTGCACCTTGGAGTTCGAGGATCACCGGCCCCTCTACGAATGGTTCCTGGAGAACCTGCCGGTGCCCTGCAAGCCGCGCCAGTACGAGTTCGCCCGGCTCAACCTGAACTACACCATCACCAGCAAGCGCAAGCTCAAGCAACTGGTGGACGAGGGGCACGTGGACGGCTGGGACGACCCGCGCATGTCCACCCTGTCCGGCTACCGCCGCCGCGGCTACACCCCGGAATCGATCCGCAACTTCTGCGAGATGATCGGCGTCAACCGCGCCGGTGGCGTGGTGGACATCGGCATGCTGGAGTTCGCCATCCGCGACCACCTGGACGCCACCGCGCCGCGCGCCATGTGCGTGCTGCGCCCGCTCAAGGTGGTGATCAGCAACTACCCGGAAGGCCAGGTGGAGAACCTCGAGCTGCCGCGCCACCCCAAGCAGGACATGGGCGTGCGCGTGCTGCCGTTCTCCCGCGAGATATTCATCGACGCCAGCGACTTCGAGGAAAACCCGCCGCCCGGCTACAAGCGCCTGGTGCCCGGCGGCGAGGTGCGTCTGCGCGGCAGCTACGTGATCCGTGCCGACGAGGTGATCAGGGATGCCGCTGGCAATGTCGTCGAGCTGCGCTGCTCCTATGACCCGGATACCCTGGGCAACAACCCGGTGGGCCGCAAGGTCAAGGGGGTGATCCACTGGGTGCCGGTGAACGGCAGCATCGAGTGCGAGGTGCGCCTGTACGACCGCCTGTTCCGCTCGCCGAACCCGGAAAAGGCCGAGGAGGGCGGCAGCTTCCTCGACAACATCAACCCGAATTCCCTGGTGGTCCTCAAGGGCTGCCGCGCCGAGCCGTCGCTGGCTCAGGCGCAGCCTGAGGATCGCTTCCAGTTTGAGCGCGAGGGCTACTTCTGCGCTGACCTGAAGGACAGCAAGCCGGGCGCGCCGGTGTTCAACCGTACCGTGACTCTGCGTGACTCCTGGGGTGGCCAATAATGGCGCTGACGATCTACAACACCCTGAGCAAGGCCAAGGAGGCCTTCAAGCCCTTGGTCGACAACCAGGTGCGCATGTACGTGTGCGGCATGACCGTCTACGACTTCTGTCACATCGGGCATGCCCGGGTGATGGTGGCCTTCGACGTGATCGCCCGCTGGCTGCGGCATAGCGGTTACCAGTTGACCTACGTGCGCAACATCACCGACATCGACGACAAGATCATCCGCCGCGCCAACGAGAACGGTGAGCCGTTCGAGGCGCTGGTCGAACGCATGATCGCCGCCATGCACGAGGACGAGGCACGCCTCAATGTGCTGCGTCCGGACATCGAGCCGCGGGCTACCCAGCACATCGACGGCATGTTCGCGATG
This sequence comes from Pseudomonas thermotolerans DSM 14292, assembly GCF_000364625.1. Classification (GTDB taxonomy): domain Bacteria; phylum Pseudomonadota; class Gammaproteobacteria; order Pseudomonadales; family Pseudomonadaceae; genus Aquipseudomonas; species Aquipseudomonas thermotolerans. Next base: position 14,474 of record NZ_KB822613.1, on the reverse strand, counting down.
ATCCAGACCCTGATCGACAAGGGCTACGCCTATGCCCCCGGCAACGGCGACGTCTACTACCGGGTTGGCAGGTTCGCCGGCTACGGCAAGCTGTCGCGCAAGAAGATCGAGGATCTGAAGATCGGCGCGCGCATCGAGGTGGACGAAATCAAGGAAGATCCTCTGGACTTCGTGCTCTGGAAAGGCGCCAAGCCCGGCGAGCCGAGCTGGCAGTCGCCCTGGGGCCCCGGCCGCCCTGGCTGGCACATCGAATGCTCGGTGATGTCCACCTGCTGCCTGGGCGAGACCTTCGACATCCACGGCGGCGGCCCTGATCTGGTGTTCCCGCACCACGAGAACGAGATCGCGCAGAGCGAGGCTGCCACCGGCAAGCCGTACGCCTCGACCTGGATGCACGCCGGCGCGGTGCGCGTGGACGGCGAGAAGATGTCCAAGAGCCTGGGCAACTTCTTCACCATCCGCGAGGTGCTGGAGAAGTACCACCCCGAGGTGGTGCGCTATCTGCTGGTGTCCAGCCACTACCGCAGCCCGATCAACTATTCCGAGGACAGCCTGCGCGAGGCCAAGGGTGCCCTGGAGCGCTTCTACCATGCCCTGAAGGGCTTGCCAGCGGTCGCGCCGGCCGGTGGTGAGGCGTTCGTCGAGCGCTTCGCCGCGGCCATGGACGACGACTTCAACACCCCGGAAGCCTGCGCAGTGCTGTTCGAGATGGTCCGTGAGATCAACCGTCTGCGCGACAGCGATCTCCAGGCGGCGGCCGCTCTGGCGGCGCGCCTCAAAGCCCTGGGCGGGCTGCTCGGCGTGCTGCAGTTGGAGCCCGAGGCCTTCCTGCAGGCCGGCGCCGCCGGCAAGGTGGACGCTGTCCAGGTGGAAGCGCTGATCCAGGCGCGCCTCGAGGCTCGCGCGGCGAAGAACTGGGCAGAGTCCGACCGCATCCGTGACCAGCTCGCTGCCATGGGGGTGGTGCTGGAGGACGGCAAGGGCGGCACTACCTGGCGCCTGGCGGAGTAGGGCAGGCGATTCTTGGCTGCCAGATAAACCAGATAAAAAGGCCGCTGATGCGGCCTTTCTTCGTTTCGGGGATGCGCCTCAGGCGTGCAGCTGTTCGGCGGCGTAGAGAGTGTTCTCCAGCAGACAGGCACGGGTCATGGGGCCGACGCCGCCCGGGACCGGAGTGATCCAGCTGGCGCGCTCGCGGGCGGTCTCGTAGACCACGTCGCCCACCAGCTTGCCGTCTGCCTGGCGGTTGATGCCGACGTCGATCACCACGGCGCCGGGCTTGATCCATTCGCCCTTGACCAGACCGGGCTTGCCGACGGCCACGACCAGCAGGTCGGCATTGGCCACGTGGCTGGCCAGGTCCTTGGTGAAACGGTGGGTGACGGTTACGGTGCAGCCGGCCAGCAGCAGCTCCAGGGCCATGGGGCGGCCGACGATGTTGGAGGCGCCGACGACCACGGCGTTCAGTCCGTACAAGTCCAGGCCGGTGCTGTTCAGCAGGGTCATGATGCCCTTCGGGGTGCAGGGGCGCAGCAGCGGGATGCGCTGGGCCAGACGGCCAATGTTGTAGGGGTGGAAGCCGTCCACGTCCTTGTCCGGGCGGATGCGCTCAAGCAGCTGCGAGGCGTCCAGGTGGGCGGGCAGCGGCAGCTGGACGAGGATGCCGTCGATGTTTGGGTCGTCGTTGAGGCGATCGATCAGGTCGCTCAGTTCCTGCTGGGTGGTGCTGGCCGGCAGGTCGTAGGCCTGGGAAACGAAGCCCACCTCCTCGCAATCCTTACGCTTGTGCGAGACGTAGACCTGGGAGGCCGGGTCGTTGCCCACCAGGATTACGGCCAGGCCGGGGGCGCGCAGGCCCTGCTGGCGACGCTCGGCGACGCGCTGGGCGATCTGCTGGCGAAGGTTGGCGGCGATCGCTTTGCCGTCAATCAGTTGTGCGGTCATGACGCGTGGCTAACCATTTGGAAAGGAATGAAAAAGGACGCGCATTCTCGCATGCCCGGCCGGGTGGGCAAAGGCGGGGAGGGTCGGTTTTTCCCGTAACTTATTTATCTCGCTGATTTTTTTGCATTTTATGGTTGACGCCCAGCATGGGCCCCTTTATGATGCGCCCCGCTTGTCGAGCACGGCTAGCGCTGGGTTAGAAGGCGGGTGCGAATCGATTTTTTGATTTGCGTTGGCCAGAGCTTTTAATCTGTGCTTCAACCGAAGTGCCGATGACTGAGCGCCCGTAGCTCAGCTGGATAGAGCATCCGCCTTCTAAGCGGATGGTCGCAGGTTCGAGTCCTGCCGGGTGCGCCATTCGGCAGTTCAGCAAGCGGTGCAATGCAATATGGTGGGCGTAGCTCAGTTGGTAGAGCGCAGGATTGTGATTCCTGTTGTCGTGGGTTCGATTCCCATCGTCCACCCCATCTTTTCCCAAGACGCCAGGTTCATGCCTGGCGTCTTGCTTTGGGGATAGTTCTGCGGACGTGGTGGAATTGGTAGACACACCAGATTTAGGTTCTGGCGCCGCAAGGTGTGAGAGTTCGAGTCTCTCCGTCCGCACCATCTAACCGCCTGTTTTAAAGGGCTTTTTCCCAAGCTCGCCGTTGAGCGGGAGCGTTTGGGGAACGGCGGGCACGAAAAGGCAGCCTCGGGGCTGCCTTTTTTCGTTAAAGGAAGGTGTTCACCTGTGTTGCATTAGGGTTTGTGTGCGGCGGGCAATTCTGTAGCTGAGATAGTCGTCTACGACGAAGCGCCCGAGAGTAAGGCTGATCGCCAGGCTGCCTGCGCCGGTAATCAGTCCTTTAAGGCTGAATTGGTAGGCTGAGACGACGAAAACTGTTGAGCCTGCTGCGCAAATGACCATGGCTGCGATGGCGCTCCAAGCGGCTGTCATCTTGTCGAAGGTGCTGATTGCTAGTCGGGGCTCTGTGCTGCCCTCTGGAATCTCGATGTGCTTGCAGAGGAGCCTCAGCTGCTGCTTGGTCCAGGTGCCGTCTTGGGCTAGGCGAAGCAAAAATTTCATTTTTGCTTCGCTGGTGGAGATGCCGGAGGCTAATCGGAAGGCTTCTAGCTCAATGGCTTTTTCAAGGTACTGATTGAGCTCGGGGTTGTTGGATGTGCTGGAGCGCAGGCTTTTTAATTGCTCAAAAGTTTTGCGCGCAGGCTGCCAGCTATGCGTCTGGAGGGTTTTGAATAGGGGCGAGAGTAGCTTTGGAAGCAGGGAAAGCATTGTCACTACTGCAGAGATAACGGCAGTGAGTCGATTGTCGTCCACCAGTGCTTGGGCTTGTTGATACAGGTCCATTGCTTCATTCCTCCTGAATGGGGTGTTGGGGCTGCCAAGGTACCTTGATGTGCTGGGAGCAGCGGTCTGTAGCCTCTGTCGGTCGGCCTGTGTCCAGCAGGTGACTTCTGCGAAATCAGCCACTAGAATGCTTGCCCTTGATCTGGGGCTGGTAAGGCCGGCTAACGTCTGTGCAATGAGGAATATCCATGCAAGTTTCTGTTGAAAACACTTCTGCTCTTGAGCGTCGCATGACCGTCGGCGTTCCTGCCGAGCGTATCGAGACCGAAGTCAACAAGCGTCTGCAGCAGACTGCCCGCCGCGCCAAGATCCCGGGTTTCCGCCCGGGCAAGGTGCCCATGAGCGTCATTCGCCAGCGCTATGAAGGTGCCGCTCGTCAGGAAGCTCTGAACGACCTGATCCAGGAAACCTTCTACGAGGCCATCGTCGCCCAGAAACTGAACCCGGCCGGTGCTCCGTCCGTCGAGCCGAAGACCTTCGAGAAGGGCAAGGACCTGGAATACGTCGCTACCTTCGAGGTCTTCCCCGAGTTCCAGGTGGCCGGTTTCGAAGGCATCACCGTCGAGCGTCTGCAGGCCGAAGTGAAGGACGCTGACGTCGACAACATGCTGGAGATCCTGCGCAAGCAGAACACCCGTTTCGAGACGGTCGAGCGTGAGGCCCAGAACGGCGATCAACTGAACATCGATTTCGTCGGCAAGATCGACGGCGAAGCCTTCGCCGGCGGTTCCGCCAAGGGCACCACCTTGGTGCTGGGCTCCGGTCGCATGATCCCGGGCTTCGAAGAAGGTCTGGTCGGCGCCAAGGCCGGTGAGGAGCGCGTGCTGGAGCTGACTTTCCCGGCCGACTACCAGAACCTGGATCTGGCCGGCAAGGCTGCCCAGTTCACAGTCACCGTCAACAGCGTTGCCGAACCCAAGCTGCCCGAGCTGAACGACGAATTCTTCGCCCTGTTCGGCATCAAGGAGGGTGGTCTGGAAGGCTTCCGCGCCGAAGTGTCCAAAAACATGGAGCGCGAGCTGCGCCAGGCCATCAAGTCCAAGGTGAAGAATCAGGTCATGGAAGGTCTGCTGGCCGCCAACCCGATCGAAGTGCCGAAGGCGCTGGTCAGCAACGAGGTGAACCGTCTGCGCGTTCAGGCCGTTCAGCAGTTCGGTGGCAGCATCAAGCCGGATCAGCTGCCGGCCGAGCTGTTCGAGGAGCAGGCCAAGCGTCGCGTGGTGCTGGGTCTGATCGTTGCCGAGGTGGTCAAGCAGTACGAGCTGAAGCCGGATGAAGCCCGCGTTCGCGAGCTGATCGAGGAAATGGCCTCGGCCTACCAGGAGCCCGAGCAGGTAGTGGCCTGGTACTACAAGAACGAGCAGCAGCTGAATGAGGTGCGCTCGGTTGTGCTGGAAGAGCAAGTTGTAGATACTGTCCTGCAGAAGGCCCAAGTGACCGACAAGCAGGTTTCTTACGAGGAAGCGGTTAAGCCGGCTGAGGCTCCGAAAGCCGACTGACCCCAACCGCTGTTAGAGCACACCATAAGCCAGCCTCCGTGCTGGCTTATGCGTATCTGAGACATGAAAACTAGGGAGCGATCGCACGACATGTCCCGTAACCCCCTCCACATGCAGCAAATGCCCGATATCCAGGCCGCCGGCGGTCTGGTGCCCATGGTGATCGAGCAGTCTGCTCGCGGCGAACGCGCCTATGACATCTACTCCCGTCTGTTGAAGGAGCGGGTGATCTTCCTGGTCGGCCCGGTCGAGGACTACATGGCCAACCTGGTCGTGGCTCAGTTGCTGTTCCTTGAGGCTGAGAATCCGGACAAGGACATCCACCTGTACATCAATTCGCCGGGTGGTTCGGTGACCGCGGGCATGTCGATCTACGACACCATGCAGTTCATCAAGCCGGACGTATCGACCATCTGCATCGGTCAGGCCTGCAGTATGGGGGCCCTGTTGCTGGCCGGTGGTGCCGCCGGCAAGCGCTACTGCTTGCCGCACTCGCGGATGATGATCCACCAGCCACTGGGCGGCTTCCAGGGCCAGGCCTCGGACATCGAGATCCACGCCCGGGAGATCCTCACCATCCGTGAGCGCCTGAACCGGATTCTCGCCCATCACTGCAACCAGCCGATCGAAGTGATCGCGAAGGATACCGACCGCGACAACTTCATGAGCGGTGAAGAGGCGGTGAAATACGGACTCATCGACCAGGTTCTGACCCGTCGTCAGATCGTCGGCTAAACCGTCAATCCCACGCGGCCGGCTGCCTGCCGGCCGTTGCGCGGGCTTGAAAATGCCCGCATTTGCCTTCATCTTGTGTTTCAAGCCTACCGGATTGGATTGATCGAATGACTGATACCCGCAACGGCGAGGACAACGGCAAACTGCTCTATTGCTCTTTCTGCGGCAAAAGCCAGCACGAAGTACGCAAGTTGATTGCCGGCCCCTCGGTCTTTATCTGCGACGAGTGCGTCGACCTGTGCAACGACATCATCCGCGAGGAGGTGCAGGAAGCCCAGGCCGAAAGCAACGCGCACAAACTTCCCGCGCCCAAGGAAATCAGCAGCATCCTCGATCAATATGTCATCGGTCAGGAGCGCGCCAAGAAGATCCTGGCGGTGGCGGTTTACAACCACTACAAGCGTCTCAACCAGCGCGACAAGAAGGACGACGTCGAGCTCGGCAAAAGCAACATCCTGCTGATCGGTCCCACCGGCTCGGGCAAGACGCTGCTCGCGGAAACCCTGGCCCGTTTGCTCAACGTCCCGTTCACCATCGCCGATGCCACGACCCTGACCGAGGCCGGCTACGTGGGTGAGGACGTCGAGAACATCATCCAGAAGCTTCTGCAGAAGTGCGACTACGATGTGGAGAAGGCCCAGATGGGCATCGTCTACATCGACGAGATCGACAAGATTTCCCGCAAGTCGGACAACCCGTCGATCACCCGCGACGTTTCCGGTGAGGGCGTGCAGCAGGCTCTGCTCAAGCTGATCGAAGGCACCGTGGCTTCGGTACCGCCGCAGGGCGGCCGCAAGCACCCGCAGCAGGAGTTCCTGCAGGTCGATACCCGCAACATCCTGTTCATTTGCGGTGGCGCCTTCTCCGGTCTGGAAAAGGTCATCCAGAACCGTTCCAGCAAGGGTGGCATCGGTTTCAATGCCGAGGTTCGCAGCCCCGATCTGGGCAAGAAGGTCGGCGAATCCCTGCGTCAGGTGGAACCGGACGATCTGGTCAAGTTCGGCCTGATCCCCGAGTTCGTCGGTCGTCTGCCGGTCATCGCCACTCTGGACGAGCTGGACGAGGCTGCTCTGGTGCAGATCCTCACCGAACCGAAGAACGCGCTGACCAAGCAGTACGCCAAGCTGTTCGAAATGGAAGGTGTCGAGCTGGAGTTCCGTCCGGACGCCCTGCGCGCGGTAGCGCGTCGTGCCCTGGAACGCAAGACCGGCGCTCGCGGCCTGCGGTCGATCCTCGAGGGGGTGCTGCTGGATACCATGTACGACATTCCCTCGCAGAGCGGGGTTAGCAGGGTGGTGATCGACGAGAGCGTAATCGCCGGGACCTCCAAGCCGCTGCTGATCTACGAGAACAGCGAACAGCCCGCAAAGGCGGCGCCGGAGGCCTGATCGTCCACCCGACCGCAAAGGGGCCCTTGATGGGCCCCTTTTCATTTCCGATCTGAATGCTTGTTTTTTCCTGCCCCTGCCTCCATCTTAGGGGCAAGGGCAGTGCCCAGACATCCACGGCCGAAAGGCCGCCGTAGAGCCGAAATCATGAAGACAACAGTCGAATTGCCTCTTTTGCCGCTGCGTGATGTGGTGGTCTACCCTCACATGGTCATCCCGCTGTTCGTCGGCCGCGAGAAGTCGATCGAAGCCCTGGAAGCTGCGATGACCGGCGACAAGCAAATTCTGCTGGTGGCGCAAAGGAACCCGGCCGATGACGATCCCGGCGAGGATGCGCTCTATCGCGTAGGCACCGTGGCCACTGTGCTGCAGCTTCTCAAGTTGCCGGACGGTACCGTGAAGGTGCTGGTCGAAGGTGAGCAGCGTGCGGCCATTGAGCGCTTCATCGAGGCGGACGGTCACTACCGCGTCGAGGTTTCGCTGGTTGACGAACCGGAGGTCTCCGAACGGGAGGCCGAGGTGTTCGTCCGCAGCCTGCTCGGTCAGTTCGAGCAATACGTGCAACTGGGCAAGAAGGTGCCCAGCGAGGTGCTATCGTCTCTGAACAGCATCGACGAGCCCGGCCGCCTAGTGGATACCATGGCGGCGCACATGGCGCTAAAAATCGAGCAGAAACAGGAAATTCTCGAGATCACCGACCTGACCGCGCGGGTCGAGCACGTTCTGGCCCTGCTGGATACCGAGATTGATCTGCTGCAGGTGGAAAAGCGCATCCGTGGCCGCGTCAAGAAGCAGATGGAGCGTAGCCAGCGCGAGTACTACCTGAACGAGCAGATCAAGGCCATCCAGAAGGAGCTGGGTGACGGCGACGAAGGCCACAGCGAGCTTGAGGAGCTGAAGAAGCGCATCGAGGCAGCGGGCATGAGCAAGGAGGCCTATGCCAAGGCCCAGGCCGAGCTGAACAAGCTCAAGCAGATGTCGCCGATGTCGGCGGAAGCCACGGTGGTACGCTCCTACATCGACTGGCTGGTGAACGTTCCTTGGAAGGCCGAGACCAAGGTGCGCTTCGACCTGACCCGCGCCGAATCCATCCTGGATGCCGATCACTATGGCCTGGAAGAGGTCAAGGAGCGCATCCTCGAATACCTTGCCGTGCAGAAACGGGTGAAGAAGCTCAAGGGGCCGGTGCTCTGCCTGGTCGGCCCGCCTGGCGTGGGCAAGACCTCGCTGGCCGAGTCCATCGCCCGCGCTACCAACCGCAAATTCGTGCGCATGGCTCTCGGCGGCGTGCGTGACGAGGCCGAGATCCGTGGCCATCGGCGCACCTACATCGGATCCATGCCGGGCCGGCTGATCCAGAAGATGAGCAAGGTCGGCGTGCGCAATCCGCTGTTCCTGCTCGACGAGATCGACAAGATGGGCCAGGACATGCGCGGCGATCCCGCCTCGGCGCTACTCGAGGTGCTCGATCCCGAGCAGAACCACAGCTTCAACGACCATTACCTGGAGGTCGACTACGACCTGTCGGATGTGATGTTCCTGTGCACCGCCAACTCCATGAACATCCCGGCGCCGCTGCTGGACCGCATGGAGGTGATCCGCTTGCCGGGCTACACCGAGGACGAGAAGGTCAACATCGCCGTCAAGTACTTGGTGCCCAAGCAGACCCAGGCCAGCGGCCTGAAGAAGGGAGAGCTGGAGTTCGAGCCGGCGGCGATCCGCGATATCATCCGCTACTACACCCGCGAGGCGGGCGTGCGTGGTCTGGAGCGGCAGATCGCCAAGGTCTGCCGCAAGGCGGTCAAGGAGCACGCCAGCGAGAAGCGCTTCAAGGTGACTGTGACCCCGGACTCGCTGGAGCACTTCCTCGGCGTGCGCAAGTACCGCTACGGTCTGGCTGAGCAGCAGGACCAGATCGGCCAGGTCACCGGCCTGGCCTGGACCCAGGTGGGCGGCGAGCTGCTGACCATCGAGGCCGCCGTGGTGCCTGGGAAGGGCCAGCTGATCAAGACCGGCTCGCTGGGGGACGTGATGGTCGAGTCGATCACCGCGGCGCTCACCGTAGTGCGAAGCCGAGCGCAGAGCCTGGGGATTCCAGTGGATTTCCACGAGAAGCGCGACATTCACATCCACATGCCGGAAGGGGCCACGCCAAAGGATGGTCCCAGCGCCGGTATCGGCATGTGCACGGCGGTGGTTTCCGCTCTGACGCAGATTCCGGTCCGCGCCGACGTGGCCATGACCGGGGAGATCACCCTACGTGGCCAAGTGCTGGCAATTGGCGGTTTGAAAGAAAAATTGCTGGCCGCGCATCGGGGCGGAATCAAGACTGTGATCATTCCCGAAGAAAATGTTCGGGATCTGAAGGAAATTCCCGAAAATATTAAGCAAGATCTGCAGATTAAACCGGTTAAATGGATTGACGAGGTCCTGCAAATTGCGCTGCAATACGCCCCGGAGCCCTTGCCTGATGCGGCTCCGGAGATGGTTGCAAAGGATGACAAGCGCGAGTCTGACTCCAAGGAGCGAATCAGCACGCATTAGCTGGGGGGCTTCCTTGACACATTTTTCAGGGGCTTGTTATAAAGCGGCTCTTATTTGGGGCGGCAGGCCATTCGGCGCCCGCTTTGCTTACACCAAAAATTAAGAAACAACTCAACAGGAATAAGGGGACTTAGAGTGAACAAGTCGGAACTGATTGATGCCATCGCTGCATCTGCTGATATCCCGAAAGCTGTCGCTGGCCGTGCGCTGGATGCAGTAATCGAATCCGTTACTGGTGCTCTGAAGGCCGGTGACTCCGTAGTACTGGTTGGTTTTGGCACTTTCTCCGTCAAAGAGCGCGCCGCCCGCACTGGTCGTAACCCGCAGACCGGCAAGCCGATCAATATCGCTGCTGCCAAGATCCCGGGCTTCAAAGCCGGTAAAGCCCTGAAGGACGCCGTCAACTGATAGGCGCTCTTCGGGCCTAGCCCTGCCAGGCTCGCCTGGGCATGGAGCGGCAACTAGTCGGTCGACGCTCGGCCCCGAGTTCCGCTGATACGTGACTCGACCGCTCCAGCAGTAAAATCGAAGGCGCATCCTCGGATGCGCCTTTCTCATATTTGGACCTACCTACACTCCGCGGCTGTGCTGTCGTTTCAGCCGTTTTCGGGGGCAAAGCATGCTGCAGAACATCAGGGATAATTCTCAAGGCTGGATCGCCAAGACCATCATCGGGGTCATTGTCGTCCTGCTGGCCTTGACTGGCTTCGACGCGATCATCAACACGGTGAACAACACCCAGGTCGCGGCAGAGGTCAACGGTGAGGAAATCACCCAGAACGAGCTGAGCCAGGCTGTGGACATGCAGCGTCGCCAGCTCATCCAGCGTCTGGGCAAGGATTTCGACGTTTCCCGCCTCGACGACAAACTGCTGCGCGAGGCTGCGCTGAAGGGGCTGATCGAGCGCAAGCTGCTGCTGCAGAGCGCCAACGATGCGGATTTCGTGTTTTCCCAGCAAGCGCTCGATCAGGTGATCCTGCAGACGCCGGAATTCCAGGTGAACGGCCAGTTCAGCGTCGACAAGTACGATCAGGTGATCCGCCAGATGGGTTACACCCGTTTGCAGTTCCGCCAGATGCTTGAGCAGGAAATGCTGATCGCCCAGCTGCGTGCCGGGATTGCCGGCAGCGGCTTCGTCACCGACGAGGAAGTCCGCTCCTTCGCCCGGCTGGAACGCCAGACCCGCGACTTCGCCAGCCTCACCGTCAAGGCTGACAAGGCGCACGCCGAGGTTTCCGACGATGAGGTCAAGGCCTACTACGACGAGCACAGTGCCCAGTACATGAGTCCCGAGCAGGTGGTCATCGAGTACGTCGAACTGAAGAAGGACGCCTTCTTCGACAAGGTCGAGGTCAGCGACGAGGAGCTGCAAGCGCTCTACCAGCGGGAGATCGCCAATCTGGCCGAGCAGCGCAATGCCGCGCACATCCTCGTCGAGGTGAACGACAAGGTCGACGAGGCTCAGGCCAAGGCGAAGATCGAGGAGATCCGCAAACAGCTCGACGAGGGCAAGGACTTCGCAGCCCTGGCCAAGGAGTTCTCCGAGGACCCAGGTTCGGCCGACAACGGCGGCGAGCTGGGCTTCGCTGGTCCCGGCGTGTACGACAGCGAGTTCGAGACCGCCCTGTATGCGCTCAAGAAAGGCGAGGTGTCCCAGCCGGTGCGTAGCGAATACGGCTGGCACTTGATCAAGCTGCTGGACGTGCAGGCGCCGGAAGTACCCAGCTTCGACAGCCTGAAGGACAAACTGGTCCGCGAGCTTAAGGCCCAGCAGGTCGAGCAGCGTTTCGTCGAGGCCAGCAAGGCTCTCGAGGACGCCGCCTTCGAAGCGTCCGACCTGGCCCAGCCGGCCCAGGAGCTCGGTCTCCAGGTACAGATCTCGGCACCGTTCGGGCGTGAGGGAGGGGAGGGGTTGACCGCCAACAACCAGGTGATCCAGGCCGCCTACAGCCCGGAAGTGCTGGAGGATGGCGCCAACAGCAACCTCCTGGAGCTGGATCCGGACACCGCCGTGGTGCTGCGGGTGAAGGAGCACCGGAAGCCCGAGCAACTGCCCTTCGAGCAGGTCGCGGCCAGCATTCGCGAGCAACTGGTCGAGAAGCGCGCCGCCGAGCAGGCGCGTAGCGAAGGCGAGAAGCTCCTGGCCGGTCTGCGCGAGGACAAGACCCCGGTCGAGCAGGCCGCCGGTGGCCAGACCTGGCAGCAGATTGAAGCAGCGACCCGCAGCCAGGAAGGTGTGGAGCCCGTGGTGCTGCAGACCCTGTTCCGCATGCCGCGTCCGGTGGACGGTAAGCCGACCTTCGCTGGCGTGGCTCTGGCCAACGGCGACTACGTGATCCTGCAGCTGAAGGGCGTCAGCGAGCCGGATGACGAGCTGGCCGAGGACGAGCGCGAGATGTATCGCCAGTTCCTGGCTTCGCGCAGCGGTCAGCAGGACTTCTCCGCCTTCCGCCGCGAGCTGGAGCGCAGCGCGGAGATCGAGCGCAAGTAGGCCGGGGTCGGCGAGGCCGAGCCAAGGGGCAGCGAGAGCTGCCCCTTTCGTTTTGGAGGGGAGGCTGACGCGATGCCTTGCCCGAGTTCTCCGGCCGTTCGGCACGCGCTGTTCCGCGATTCTGTCGAAGACGGCTGCGTCCGTTCAGGCGGCGGACAGGCGGGAGGAAGGGTGGGACCTGAGCGCTACGACTGTTCAGAGTCTGAGCGGCCCGGGTGCCCTTCATAGCTAAAAACTGCTGGCGTGCCGGGAGCCAGGCGGTATCCTTCCGGGTCTTCGCACTGATCCAGGGCCATGACTTCCATGCCTTACAAGCTCTCTCCCGATCAGCTGGCGAGCCGTTGGCCGCTGGCCCAGGTTACCCAGCAACTGCGCGAGGCACGCCAGGACTGGCGCAAGCGCACCGGCCGCAACAGCGAGGCTGATCGCGAGCTGCCGTCGCCGGCGGTGGTGCAGACCTTCGTCACCGACCTCTGCGGGGCGCTCTTTCCGATGCGCTTGGGACCGGAGGACCTGCGTCATGCCTGCGAGGAGCAGTACGTCGCCCTTACCCTGAAGCAGGCCCTGGACAGTCTCTACGAGCAGGCCCGTCTGGAGCTGCGCTATGCGGCCCGCCAGGCGCGGCGTGATGAGGGCGACGTCGATACCCGGGCCGAGCACCTGGTGCGGGAGTTCGCCGAGGCCCTGCCGGCCATGCGCCGGCTGCTCGACAGCGACGTGATCGCCGCCTACAAGGGGGACCCGGCGGCTCGCAGCGTCGACGAGGTGCTGCTCTGCTACCCGGGCGTGCTGGCGGTGATTCACCACCGCATCGCCCATCACCTGTACTGCGCCGGCCTGCCGCTGCTGGCGCGGATCATCGCCGAACTGGCCCACTCGGCCACCGGCATCGACATCCACCCAGGCGCTCAGATCGGCGGCAGCTTCTTCATCGACCACGGCACCGGCGTGGTCATAGGCGAGACGGCGATCATCGGCGAGCGGGTGCGCCTCTACCAGGCGGTGACCCTGGGGGCCAAGCGCTTCGAGAGCGACGAGCAGGGCCAACTCCTGAAAGGCCAGCCGCGCCACCCGATCGTCGAGGACGACGTGGTGATCTATGCTGGGGCGACCATTCTCGGCCGCATCACCATCGGCGCCGGTTCGACCATCGGCGGCAACGTATGGATCACCCGCAGCGTGCCGCCGGGCAGCAGCGTCACCCAGGCCAGTCTGCAGCAGGAGTGCGGCCGGCAGTCCGCTTCCGACGACGCCTGAGCGCTGTTACCCGGTGGCGTACTGCTTGCGGAAGGCGCCCGGCAGGATGCTGGTGAGCTTGGCGAAGGCCCGGGTGAAGGCGGCCACCGACTGGTAGCCGACCGCCTCGGCCACCTCGGCCACCGGCTGGCCCTGGCGCAGCAAGCGGCAGGCCTGGCGAACGCGCAGGCCGAGCAGCACCTGGCCCGGCGAGGTGCCGGCCAGTTCCTGGAAGCGCTTGCAGAAGGCCGAGCGGGAGAGGCCGGTGAGCACGGCCATCTCGGCGAGGTTCCAGGCCCGGCCCGGTTCGGCGATCAGTGCCTCCAGAAGCGGGGCGAATTGCGGATTGCGGGCCAGACCGAGCAGGCCGCCGAGGTCGCCCACCTGACCCTGTTCGCGCAGCACGTAGAGGAACAGCAGCTGGCTGAGGCGTTCCAGCAGCATGGCCGAAGGTCCGGCAGGGCGGGTGCATTCAGCGAGGATCAGTTCGAATAGACGGCGCGCCGCGCTGCTGCCCGGATCGCCGACGCGCAGCACCAGCACCTTGGGCAACGCCTCGAGGATCAGACTGCTCAGCCCCGGACGGAAGTGGAAGAAGCCGCAGACCAGCCCGGTACCCTCGGCCTGCCCGACGGCCAGCGCTTGCATGGCCGGGCGGGGGCTGTGCCGGGCGCCCGCCGCCTGGGCCTCGCTGGACAGTCGATAGGGCAGGTCACTGAGCAGGAAGACCGCATCGCCCTCGCGCAGCGCGGTGCTGGAGCCATCGTCGTCGCGGTGCAGCCAGCAGTCGCCGTGCAGCAGCAGATGGAAGCTGGCCCGCGCCATACCGCTGGTGCTGGCCTGCCAGCCACCGCAGTAACGGCCGACATGGAAGACGCTGGTCTCGACTTCCAGGTTCTCTAATAACCATTCGAAAGGGCGCGAGGATGAATTCATCTAATGAAAGGACTCAAAAGCAAGTGATTGCGACGACTGAATATGGCCGGGTTTTCTTATAACCTGCGGATTCCACGCCATCCGGCCACCCAGTCCGCTCTCATCTGGCCAGGCATTCCACGGCCATCTGGCCACCTGTTCCACGGCCATCCGGCCGGGCAGTCGGAGCGCAGCGACGCAGGGGTTGCATTGTTAGTCTGAGGTGCCCGGTGTCGTCAATTTCTTCACCCGCTTTCTCATCGATTCGCCCTTGAGGTTGATCCGGTAGGCGTTGTGCACCAGGCGGTCGAGGATGGCGTCGGCCAGGGTTGGATCGCCGATCAGTTCGTGCCAGTTGTCCACGGGCATTTGGC